>CAWFEM010000001.1:0-176820 GCA_963814905.1 uncultured Alphaproteobacteria bacterium
ATGTCAGCTACCGTCGCGACATGTCGTGCGCCCGTCGATCGCCGAGCGCCGGCAGCCCGATCCATCACGCTCGTTTTTGCGCCACATTCGGCGTCACCTTCAGCGCGCAACTCGAACGCGTCGTTGGACATCGCTCCGGCGTTTTGCGGGTCTGTTTGGCGCCAATATCGGACACCGGGTCGCAATCGCCGGAGGTAGAGGAACTGGGTTCCAACATTCTCCGCGCAATCCGGAGCGGTGGATCAAAGACTAGCGCGCCCGGTCGAAGATAGCGAAGATCCGCAGTCGGTCGAATTTGTGCGTCACGGGTTGAGATTGTGGAGGCACTGCAATGGCCGTCCGGCCAGCGGGATCGATATTGTTTGTTCGGACGTACCGACGCGCAGCTCGGCGCGCCATGGAGCCGAAAGGCCGGCAGCGGCGGAGTGCGTGACCGGCGAGCAAGGATGCGTCAGCGACAGTAAGAACATCTCGCCGTCGCCTGGTGGGATGTTGCGCGCGGGTCCGTGCTCGCTCCTCAGCTCAAACTGCGAAGCGTCAGGCCCGACGATGGCGATGTCGGTGCGTATCCCCTCCTGGTCACCGTAATTGTCCAAGAAGACGACCCGCTCGGGCGAGCGTGGACGCACCGGAGCAGGGAATTCCAATGTGCCTTCGGGAAAGACGACGAAGCGTGGGCCCTCTAGCGCAAAGACGTGGAGAGACGAGCTGACCTGCCATTTCCGATCCGGCCGCGTCAGCTGCTCACCGTCAATCGTCAGGAAGGCCTGACGGTCCCCGTAGTCGCTGGGCGTCACTTCGACGAAGACCTCCGCCTCCTCACCTGGCTCGAGCGTGAAGGGAAGCAATCGCGTGACCATCAGGTTCTCGGTGTTCGCGATCACGAGCGGAGCGTTAGCGGCTTCAATCGTAGGCCCGAACGGAGAATCGATCGTGCTTCGAGGCGGCCGTGCGGCCTCATTCACGGCCGGCGGAGACCGCGACAGACCGCCGCCCTCCCTCAAAGTCACGGGACGTGAGCTGCGTGGTGAGGCATCCAAGGCATTGAGGTTCGACAGGCTCACGTCATCGCGGGTGAGGAGGCTGAACGTGTGGCCCGTGGGGCCCTCGCTGACCCTTACAAGAGTATTCCACGTCCCAGTTTCCTTTGCCTTCGCGCTGATATTGTTTCCGTCGATGGTCACGTCGAGAGGTATCCTGAGCGGCGGCTGCACGTTCTCAAGCACGCGGAAGCTGAAGTCCGACGCGTGCTGACCGGTCAGGCCGATTCGATTTATCTGGATGGGCTGAGACCCGACGCTGCGGAGACGCAAGCGCTCTCCTCGAACACGACCAGTTCGCAGGCGCCCGAAGTCAGCATACGGCGTCACCGTCAGCGCACCTGTCCCCGACTTGTCGCGCAGCGTGAACTCGATGAACACGTCGGCATTCGAAGGAACGCTTGCCGGATCGAGGTCCACGCTCCAGTGTAGCGGGAGTGTCATCGGCGTGGCCACGCGGGTCGCGTCGGCCACGGCAAGAGCGAAGGCGTTGAGGCTGTACGTCGGTGTGGCCACGAGCGCATCGTCACAGCCTGACTCTTGACCCGAGATGCTTGCCTCCGCCGATCCCGATCTAAACGCACACGCCCAGGTCTCTTCGGTTGTGGCGATGGGGTCGGGTTGCACGACCCGCAGGGAACTGGTGGGATGAATCGACACTTCCTCGTCGTCGGACGTAAGCGCAAATATGCGCACGTTTTCGACCTGAACCTGCGGACTGAAATTTTCCTCCCAACTGCACTCATAGAACCGCTTGGCTTCGTCGCTTCCGCACCCTCGGCCCTGTATGCCTGTCTGCCATTCATAATGGCTGCCTTCGCGCGTCATCGGCCGCGCGATCTTCCGTCCTGTGTTGTCGACGAGCCTGATAGTTGGACGAAGCACCAGATTGGCGGAGCCGAGGCTGAGCTGAAACGTGCTATCCGCTGATGGCAACAGCGGACAACCGCTCACGCAAGCGGAATGAAAGCCCCCCGAAGGAGCACAAGCGCCCGTAAGAGTCGCAGCCCCGGGTGTGGTCGGGAACCCGCCAGGTCCCGGGCAGCGGCCGAACCGGTCATCGGAGGGAGCTGGCTTCACCGAGAAGGTCGTGGCGTATGCGTAAAGATCTCTCGGAAGGACAACATTTGCCGCGGCCGATTTGGGCAGGTTGAGAGAAGTTTCAAACGGGCCCGGCACTCCCGGCGGGAAACTAATCGCCATAGCGGAGCCCACGCTCAGACAGCCGCGAATGTCCGGCCGGTCCTTGGTGTTGACTTGAATAGGTACTCCGGTCTGCGGATGCGTCAGTCGGCAGGCGCCGAAAAGACCGGGCGAGGCAGGCGTCAGCGCTAACGACGGCCGGCACACCCGCATCACCGCTTCCCAGGCGACCGTGAACAACTCTCTGCTAGCAGCCCAATAACAGTCCGACTTCAGCAGCGCCTCTTGTGCTTGCTCCTCAAGCGCTGGGTAGAGAAGCGCAACCGTCTCTGACTCCGCGTCGCGGTTGTTGGGCAGTCCATCGAAATACGGACCGAACATAGCATCGCCAAGCCGACCGTTCGAACCGCCGCGATCCAGCGCTGGGGTCGCATTGAATCCAACGTCCAGAATGACGACGTCGAGTTGCAGGCGCGGCAGGCAAGCGACAAGAGGTGTCGTCGCCAGCAGGGCTGCATAGCAACCCAATCTGCGCAGGCCCTGTGAGGCAGCCGCGATGGTACGCCCTGAGACAAGACCACGCCACCAAACAGGACCGCCGGCTCGTTCTCGACACGCATGGGAGCTTGCAGCAGCCGGTGCTTCGGCTGAATGCGTTCGCCTTGATCCTTGGGATGCCCTCACGAGCCATCCTCAGAAGCCCCAGGCCCCAGTCAGGCTAGCACCGCGCAGACTGTAGTCAAGCAGTCAAGCAGCGGGTCTGAGTGGTACAGTTGAGCTACTGGGACTCGCCAATATGGGGCAGACTGAACCGCGCTGACGTGAGCCCCGAGGCTCATCCAGCGATGGATAGAGTCCGGGCTTCATTTGAGCCGGTATGGCTCGGTGGTGCAACGCAGAGCCTGGCGTATTCGCCGGGCGGCAGGTTGCCGAGGCGGCTGTGTGGTCGAACCGTGTTGTAGTCGAGCCGCCAGATGGCCAGAGCCTCTCGAACATGGCCGAGCGAGATGAACAATGTCTCGTTCAGGAGTTCGTCACGCAGGCGGCCGTTGAAGCTCTCCACGAAGGCATTTTGCTGCGGCTTGCCCGGTGCGATGTAGTGCCAATCGATCCGGGTCTCCTGTGACCATCTCAGGATCGCCATGCTGGTCAGTTCGGTCCCGTTGTCGCTGACCACCATGGCAGGCTTGCCGCGCACAGCGATGAGGGCATCGAGTTCACGAGCGACCCGAAGGCCAGACAGCGAGGTGTCGGCGACCAGCGCCAGGCACTCGCGGGTGAAGTCGTCGACGATCGCGAGGATGCGGAAGCGGCGGCTGTCGGCGAGTGCGTCCGACAGGAAGTCCAGGCTCCAGCGCTGATTGGCGCCCTGCGGGATTGCCATCGGCGCCCTAGTTCCGAGTGCCCGCTTGCGGCCGCCTCGGCGGCGGACCTGAAGCCGCTCTTCACGATAGAGCCGGCGGAGCTTCTTGTGGTTCATGGTGATCCCCTCTCGGGCGAGCAGGATGTGCAGGCGCCGATAGCCGAAGCGCCGGCGCACTGCCGCCAGCTCGCGCAACCGGGCACGCACGGCGGCATCATCAGGTCTGGTGCTCCGATAGCGAACCGAGGTTCGGTCTGCGCCGAGCACACAACACGCCCGTCGTTCGCTCACCTCGAACGTCACCTTGAGATGCACGACGGCCTCGCGCCTTGCGACGGGCGTCACCATTTTTTTGAATTGATGTCCTTCAGCATGGCGTTGTCGAGCATCGCCTCGGCCAGCAGCTTCTTCAGCTTGGCGTTCTCGTCCTCCAGCGCCTTCAGCCGCCGGGCATCAGACACGTCGAGGCCACCGTACCTGGCCTTCCATTTGTAGAAAGTGGCGCCGCTGATCCCGTGCTTGCGGCAAACATCCGCCGTCTTCGCACCCGCCTCCTGCTCCCGCAGGATCCCGATGATCTGTTCTTCCGTGAAACGACTTGGCTTCATGTCCATCCCCTCAGAGGTGATGGACTCTACTCATTCTTGGCCGAAGTCTCGGGGCTCACGTCATTAGGCTGATGCAGCGCCGCGGGGGCCTTCGTCGCTGGAGCTAAAATCTGACGGCTGACGGTCGAGAAGCACTCAGCTCTTCCCAACCAGGCGGGCTTCAAGTTCCTTCAGGCTTTTCCGGCAACGCGCAGCGATCTCGTCGACATCGTCTTCGTCGACGATGAGCGGCGGTGCGAAGCCGAGCACATCGCCCATGCAGCGGGCGATGAGCCCGTTCTCATAGGCGAGCCGGTCGAACGTCGGTCCGGCCTGGCGCTCGGGCGAAAACGGGATCCGCGTCTCCTTGTCGGCGACGACCTCGATGCCGAGCATCAGCCCCGCGCCGCGCACTTCGCCGACGATCGGCAATTCGTCCGCCATCGTCTCGAAATGCGCCCGCAGCCGCGCCCCCATGCGACGCACGTGCGCGACCACATCCATCTCCTCGTAGATGCGGATCGCCTCCAGCGCGACGGCGACGCCGACCGGATGGCCGGAGTTGGTGAAGCCGTGCCCGAAGGCGCCGCCTTGTTTGTTGAAGTCGTAGACGGCCTGGTAGATTTCCGGCGCTATCACCACGGCGGAGATTGGGAAGTAGGAGGATGAAAGGCCCTTGGCGAGCGCCATCATGTGCGGCTGCATCCCGACCGTCTCCGCGCCGAACATTTCGCCGGTGCGTCCGAATCCACAGACGATCTCATCGTCGAGGCAGAGGATGTCGTACTTCCGCAGAACCTCCTGGATGCGCGCGAAGTAGGCTTTCGGCGGAACGATGATGCCGCCGCCGGCGTAGATCGGCTCGGCGATGAAGGCGGCGATCGTATCCGGACCCTCGCGCAGGATCAGCCGCTCAAGCTCGCGCGCCAGCCGCTCCACGTAAGCCGCCTCGTCCTCGCCGTCGAGCATGCCGCGGTAGGGATAAGGGGCAAGCGTGTGCAGGAAGCCGGGGAGCGGCAGGCCGAACTCCCGGTGCATGAATTCCAGCCCGCACATGGAGGCGGCGACGATGGTTGAGCCGTGAAATGCCCGATCACGGGCGATCACCTTGCGCTTCGTCGGCTTGCCGCGGACGGTGTGGTAGACCCAGGCAAGCTTCACCATGGTCTCGTTGGCTTCCGAGCCGGAATTGGCGAAATAGGCCTTGCCGCCTTTCATGCCGGTCATTTCGACAAGCTTCTCGGCAAGGTCGGTGGCGCCGATATGCGTCCGCTGAAAGAAGGTGTGGTAGAAGCCGAGCTTCGCGTACTGGTTGGCCGCGGCTTCGGCGAGGCGCTTGTTGGAGAAGCCGAGCGAGGCGCACCACAACCCCGCCATGGCATCGATATATTCCTTGCCGCCGCTGTCGAAGACGTGGATGCCCTCGCCGCGCACCACCGTGAGCGGCCCCTGCTCTTCGAACTGCTTGGGGTTGGTCTGCGAATGGAGATGGAATGCGACGTCGCGCTGCGCGGCTGAATTCGACAAGGCGTCCTGCGTCATGAGTTCCTCACACTGCCATCTGACGATGATGTTCGATCGCTGGCTTCACTTCGTCGCAGAGGCGCAGCACGTCTGCGTCGCACGTGCTGGCACGCGGCTTCCTTCGGCCCTCGCACCGTAACGACTGCGGCATCCTCCACCTTGGCTCATTCCGTGCGACGCCGCCAATTCTTGCTGCCGCGCCAGGTGCAACGCGAATGAGACAACCTCTCTCTTCCACATCCCCTGCACGATAAGTTGCAAGGTCATTATAATGATATTATGATTTTGAAATGCACGCGAGAAAATTTGCATCGTCGAGTGAGAGCGGCACGCCTGAGGAGTCGCACGTGTTCTACCAGAATAAGGAACGCACCGCGCGGAGCAGAGAGCTGTTTCATGCCGCCTGCGAAGTCATACCCGGAGGCGTGAACAGCACGGCGCGGGCGACGTGGTCGGGATGGGACCCCTATCCGCTCTTCGTCGATAGCGGCACGGGCGCGCGGCTGCGCGATGTCGACGGAAACGAGTACGTCGATTACCTGCTCGGCCTCGGCCCGATGATCCTGGGCCACCGCCCGAAAGCGGTTACGGATGCCGTGGTGCGCGCAATCCAGGAACGCGGCACGGTCTTCGCGTTGCCGGCGGCGGCGGAGATCGACGTCGCGCGGAAAATGATCGCCGCCGTGCCATGCCTCGAACAGGTACGGCTCTGCAACACCGGCACCGAGGCCGTGCTTTACGCAGTAAGGCTGGCGCGCGCATTCACCGGCCGCAACAAGATCATCCGCTTCGAGGGCATGTATCACGGCTTCTCGGACGGTGTGTACTGGAGCAAGCACCCGGACCTTGAGGTCGCCGGCTCCGACCAGTCGCCGCTCGCCGTTCCCCAGGGCCCAGGCCTGCCGGCCGGTCTGGACGAATCGCTGATCATCCTCCCGTGGAATGACACGGCGCTGCTCCGCGAGGTGATCGAGCGACACGGGCATGAGATCGCCGCCGTGCTGACCGAGCCGGTCATGTGCAACACCGGCTGCATCCTGCCGCAGCCCGGTTATCTCGAAGCGATGCGGGAGATGACGAGCCAGCATGGCATTGTGCTGATCTTCGACGAGGTCATCACAGGTTTCCGGCTGGCCTATGGCGGCGCGCAGGCGCACTACGGCGTCACCCCTGACCTCTCGACATTCGCCAAGGGCCTGGGCGGTGGCTTCCCGGTCGCCGCGATGGGCGGGCGCAAAGACATCATGGCCCTGGTCGCCGACGGCACGGTCTCGATGGCCGGCACCTATGCAGCCAATGCGATCGCCGTCGCCGCCGCCAATGCGGCGCTCGATCAGCTTGCCGTGCCTGGGGCTTACGAGGGGCTTCACCGCGTATCCGACCGGCTGCGGCTCGGTCTGAAAAAGCTCTTCGCCGACACGAAGGTGAACGCCAGGGTGGTTGGTGTCGGTCCGGTGTTTCAAGTGTGGTTCTCCGACCACGACATCACGAATTTCCGTGACGCGGCGCGCTACGCCAACCACACGAAGTTCCGTGTCTGGTGGGAGGGCATGCTCAACCGAGGCGTGTTGTTCCACCCGGGCGCCTTCGAGAACCTTTTCGTCTCCTTCGCCCATACCGAGGAGGACGTGGACTGGACCCTCGCCAGGGCGCAGGAAACCGTGCAGGCCCTCCGAGCATAGCCTCGGCCGTGGCCTCAACGGGTAAGCGGAGCGGATCTTGAGCGGAGCTTCTCTGCGTCTCGGCATCGATCTCGGCACATCGGCTGTCAAGGTCGTGGTGCTCGATGCTGCCGGGGTGGTCGCCGCCACCAGTGAAGCCGCGTATCCCACCTACACCGAGATTGCCGGACAGGCGGAGCAGGAGCCGGAGCAATGGTTGAACGCCGCCGCGGCGGCGCTCGGCAAGGTCGCCGGCGAGCTCGGCGGAGACTGGTCGGAAGCCCTCATCTCGATCGGCCTTACCGGTCAGCTCCCGACGCTTGTCTGTCTCGGGGCGAGCGCTCCCCTCGGCCGCGCTATCGCGTGGACCGACAGCCGTGCGGACGGCTGGGCCGCCGGACAGCTCACGCCGGAGCGGCGGCAGGACTTTTATCGAAAGACCGGGATGCCGATCGACGGGCGATATCTCGCGCCGATGTTCCGGTTTCATTGGCAGGAACGGCAAGCGGAGGTGCGACACGTCCTGTCGGCGAAGGACTTTCTCTGCTTCGCTCTGACCGGACGGACCGTCACCGATCCGTCGACCGCCGCGGGCTATGGCGTCTACTCGATCGTCGACGGACGCTGGGACGAAGCGCTCTGCGCCTTCTGGAAGCTTCCGCCGGAACTGCTTCCGACGGTCCTGCCCGCCGATCAGGTCGCCGGCGCGCTGCTTCCCTCTTCCGCTCGCCGCCTCGGTCTGCCAAGCGGCATTCCGGTCGGCGTCGGAGCGGCGGATTCGGTCGCCGGCGCGCTCGCGATGACAGGCCTTTCGGAGGGCGCCGTCAGCCTTATCATGGGCTCCAGCACGATCGTGCTCGCCGCGGGGCGTGAGCCGCTCCTCGATCCGCATCGACGCTATCTGGTGACGCCGCATGCGCGGGGCGGATGGTACGGGCGGGAGATGGATCTCCTGGCCACCGGCTCCGGCTTCGGTTGGCTGTGCGGGCTCTTCGGGTGGACCGGCGACAACTTCGAGGAAGCGGCGCTTACCGTTCCGGCCGGCTCGCGCGGTCTCTACTTTTCCCCGTATCTGGCGGGCGGCGAGCAGGGAGCGCTGTGGAATCCGGCGCTGCGCGGCGTCCTGCACGGGCTGACGCTCAGCCACGGGCGCCCCGAGATCGCCCGCGCTTTCCTTGAGGGAACGTTCTTCGAAATCCGCCGCTGCCTGGACGTGCTCGAGGAATCCGCACCGATCACCACGATAACCGCTTCCGGACACGCTGCCGCGCGTCCTGCGGTCATGGCCATGCTCGCCGACGTGTTGAACCGCCCGGTGCGTCGATTTCTCCACCATGCGCCCCCCGCCATAGGCGCCGCGAGGCTGACCGAGAGCGACGGCGCCGCCAATGCCGCGTTCGATGCGCATGCTCCCTGTGAACCGGGCCCGGCGTCTGCCCAGTACGACTATCTCTACCGCTGCTATCTGGATCTCTTTCCGCGCATCGCGGAAGCGCCCGGCGGCGGCGCGGCCGAAGGCGAGTGACGCGCGTGCAACTGAACTGGATGGATGATTCCGCCGAGCTCGCTGAGCACGCCGCCCAACACGTCGTGGCGGTGTTGAAGAACAAGCCCGACGCCGCAATCGCGCTGCCGACTGGAAATACCCCGCTCGGGCTCTATCGGCGCCTGCGGCGTGCCGAAGGACTGTCCTGCGATCGGGCGCACTTCTTCAATCTCGACGAATTCGTCGGCAAAGCGCCCGACGATCCCGACAGCTACGGCGCCTTCCTCTGGAAGCACGTCTTCCATCCGCTCGGAATCTCGGCAACGCAGGTGCGGCTGTTGCGCGGCGACGCGCCGGATCCTGCCGCCGAGTGCCGGAGCTTCGATCGTGCGATCGCAGCGGCACACGGACTCGACCTCGCAATTCTTGGGCTGGGCACCAACGGCCATGTCGCCTTCAACGAGCCTGGCAGCGCCTGGGATTCGCCCACCCGCGAGGTGGTGCTTTCGGACGCGACGCGGCGCGCGCAAAGGGGGCTCTACGCGAACAAGGACGCAGTGCCGCAACGCGGGCTTACCATGGGGTTGCGCGAGATCCGCGCCGCCCGCGCGATTCTCCTTTTGGTATCGGGTCAAGGCAAAGGGACAGCCTTTGGCGCTTTTCTCCGCGGACGCCCCGACCTCGGAATGGCCCGTCACCGCGCTTCTCGATCATCCGCGGCTGACGGTGCTCGCAAGCCGCGACCTTCAGCCGGAGTGCGGCGCGCGGTCCGCGCCTGTCAATTAAGTGAATGACACCCTGTGTCGATCTTGTTGAAATATGCTGCTAGGGAGACGCCAGCTTTCCAGTCACATCGGCACAGACCCGATACTGGATGGAGTTAGATCATGCCCTTATACGAAAGGACTATGTCGTTCATTTTACAATATGTCGATGAACAGGAACTGGAGGAGGGCGACAAAATACCTACCGAATCAACTTTGTCTTCCATGGCCGGCGTCAGCATGGTCACGGTCCGTCGCGCGTTGGCGGAATTGGCGTCGCAGGGAATCGTGCGACGCGAGCAGGGGCGCGGAACGTTCCTGAACCGGCCGCGCATCAACGCCGAAACGACCCGGCTTGGCGGCCTGCGCAACGGACTCGCTCTCGACGCCACGTCAGCATTGGAGACCCGGTTGCTCGGTCTCACCCGGCGCGATGCGTCCGACCAGGAGGCGACCCGGCTAAAGCTCGCCCCCAAGGGATCGGTTTGGGAGATCTGCCGTCTTCGTCTCCTGAACGAGCGGCCGATGATCCACGAGATGTCGGTCGTCCCCGTGATTCTGGCGCCCGATCTTGGCGCCTGCTACGAGCAGAATCCGCAGCGTCCGCTCTACGCCAGCTTGGAGGAGGTCTATGGCCTCCGCGAAGTGCGCGAGGAACAATCGCTCGTCTGCCGTCGCGCCAAGCGCGCCGATGTGGAGCTGTTGCATATCCCGAAGAGCGACTGGGTGGTGGAGATATCCGGCATGAGCTTTTCGGCGAGCAACATCCCGATAGACGCCTTCCGCATGGTGTTCGATGCGCAAGGCTTCGCATTCAGATTAAGCAACGCCCCCGCCTCCATCTTTTCCGCCGTTGAGCTAAACCGCTAGACGCCTCGCGTCGGCGCATTGACAGATTTCCAGGCTAGTCATTATAATCATATATTGAATGAAGCCGCTTTTCTGTTGATTGGTCGGTGATGCCCGTTTCGTCGGTCCGGGTGATTTCTGCTCCGGCTCGCCGCACCGTCGCCGACAGCTGAAGAGCGCTCCGGACCGCTGACGTCCGTCCCGGCATGCTGGCTGCTGATGCATTTCAACAGGGAGACGGAATCGATGGGAAAACTTCAAGGGTATCTGGTCGGACTGATTGCCGCCGCGACGCTGCTGATCAGTACGGCATTCGCTGCCGAGCCACCGGAAAAGGCCAACATAGACTGGCAGCAGTTCAAGGGTCAGACTGTCGACCTTTTCTTCGTGAAGCATCCGTGGACGGATGCGATCCAGCCGCTGCTTCCGGAGTTCGAGAAGCTGACCGGCATCCACCTCAATCTGACGACTGCGGCGGAGGACGCCTTCTGGAACAAATCCTCCCTCGGACTTACGTCGAACAAACCTCCCTTCGACGTCTTTTTTCTCTCGATGGGCATCAACGGCTACACCGCCTACTCCAATGACTGGCTGGCGCAGCTCAACGAGCCCCTGGACAATCCGAAGCTGACGGATTCCGACTGGTATCAGTATAGCGATTTCTCGAATGCGGCGGCGACGGCCTTTCATCTTCCGGACCCGAGCAGCCCGAAGATCTACGGCATCCCGATGTCGACCGAAGTCTACATGTTCTTCTACCGGAAGGACATTTTCGAAGCGAGCGGCATCGATCCCGACAGCATCACCACGATGCAGGAGTGGATGGACGCCCTGAACAAGCTGAAGCTCCCGGATGGCGTGTACCCCGCGAGCCTGCGCGGCGGCGGTCTCGGCATTCTCGACGAGCTGAACGGCATGGTCGCCGACTACTGGGGCAATGCGCCCTACCAGAAGGACCGTTTCGTCTATTTCGACGAGAACTGGAAGCCGCGTTTCACCGATCCCAAGGTGAAGGCCGGCTTCAAGGCCTGGGCCGACCTGATGAAGCTGTCGGCGCCCGGCGTGACCTCTTTCGACTGGTACGAGGCGACCACCCAGTTCTCCCAGGGCAAGGCTGCGACCTTCGGGCCTGATGCCAGCCTCTTCGCCTCGATCTTCATCGATCCGAAGCAGTCGACGGTCGCGGACAAAGTGGGCTTCAAGGCGCTGCCCGCCGCCTCCCCGGACGGCGCGCACACGGCAGTGTGGTCGTGGGGTCTCAGCATCCCTGAAAAGTCGACCAAGAAGGATGCCGCCTGGCTCTTCGTGGAATGGGCGACAAGCCCCTGGGTCACCGAGCAGGTCAGCTTGAACACGCTCGCGTCCTCGCGGCAGTCGACCTGGAAGAGCGCCGACTACCAGGCGAAGCTTCCGGCAGGCTTCGGCAAAGCCGTCGGCGAGTCGCTCTCCTTCGCACAGCCCTCGATCATGTATCTGACCGCCGCCGACGAGGTGATCCAGGACATGCTCGATGCGGTGCAGGGTATCTACCAGGGCACCGACGTCGACACCGCCATGCAGACGCTGCAGGACAAGGCAACGGAGGTCGTCAAGCAGGCGGGTCTCTATAAGCCCTAGTGCGCAGGCGGAAGTAGCCTGCTACTTCTACCTCCTTTGATCCGCGGATCCCGGCCGAGCATCGTCTTCATCTTTCGACGCTCGGCCGGGATCATATTTTGTGCATCATAAAGATGTCCTCTGCCGCCCGGGCCCGCAGCTCGTAGGGATTTGCCGAGGATTTCGATCCCGCCGGGCGGGGAGAGAACACGACCTGTGCGATGAAGCCTCGCGTCCCGATTCTCTTTCTCCTTCCTTCGGCGATCATCCTCGCCGCCATCGCCGCCTATCCCGTGGCGTTCGGCATCTGGGCCAGTCTTCACCAGTGGAACTGGGCCATCGGCCAGGCCGATCATTGGACGTTCATCTGGTTCGCCAACTACCTCACACTGCTCAACAGCTACGAGTTCTGGCACTCGATCGGCGTCACCGTCTATTTCGCGGTGCTCTCCGTCTCCATCGAACTGGTCGTCGGACTTGGGATAGCCCTCCTCCTCCATCACAACATGGCCGGTTCCTGGTTCTTCCGCTCCGCCGTCGTCTTCCCCTTGATGGTCTCCGACATCGTCGCGGCCATGATCTTTTCGACGCTGCTCGATCCGACGCTCGGGCCGTTGAACTACTTTATCGGCCTGTTCGGCGTGGCGGGACCGAACTGGGTGGGAAACCCGCATCTGGTGATCTTCACGCTGGCGATGGTCGACACCTGGTGGCAGACCGGCAACTTCGTGCTGATCCTGCTCGCCGGACTGACCAGCATCCCGCAGGACCGCTTCGACATGGCGTCGCTCGACGGGGCGAGCGGCTGGCGCATGCTGATCCACATCATTCTGCCCGGCCTGAAGCCGTTCATTCTGGTGGCGCTTGTCTTCCGCAGCATCGACGCCCTGCGCGTCTTCGCGCTGGCCTGGGCGATCACCAAGGGCGGCCCCTTGCGCGCCACCGAGGTCTCGCAGCTCTATATCTTCAAGCTCGGGATCGGACAGTTTTTCAACATGGGCTACGCCTCCGCGGCGGCCACATTGTTCGGCATCTTCGTCGGGCTGATCTCAGGCTTCTATCTCATATTCATGCGCAAGGTTGAGGTCTGATGGCCGTCGTCGGCGTTGAGGAAAACGGCAGGCGGATGTCGGCGCTCTTGACCCGCCGCAATCTCTGGCAGCTTGCGTCCTTCCTCACCCTCGCCCTCATCTCCGTCGTCTTCCTCGCCCCGATCGTCTGGATCGCGCTGACGGCGCTGAAGACGCAGCGGGAGGCGCTCGCACTGCCGCCCGTATGGGTGTTTTCGCCGCAATGGCACAACTTCGTGACGGCCTGGGAATCGAACGACTTCGGGCGCTCGTTTCTGATCACGACGTCGGTTTCCATATTGTCCGTCGCGCTGACCATGGCGCTGGCAATACCCGCCGGCTACGTCCTCGCCCGCTATCAGCGTCGTTGGCTATCCGGCTTCGAGATCGGGATCATGATCATCCGCATGCTCCCCGAGATCCTCCTGATGCTGCCGCTTTACGCGATCTATCAGCAGGTCGGCCTGTTCGACACGCAGCTCGGCATCATCCTCGCCTTCCAGATATACAACATGCCCTACGCGGCATGGCTGATCCGGCAATTCGTTTCCGACGTTCCGGTGGAGCTCGACGAGGCGGCGTTGCTCGACGGCGCGTCGATATGGCAGGTCCTCTGGCGGGTGATCGTGCCGATCATCCGACCGGGCATCGTCGCGGCCGCGATCCTTTCCTTCATCGCGGTATGGACCAACCTTCTGCTGCCGCTCGCCCTCACCTACAATCAGACGCCGATGGTGGCGACCACGATCGCCAACTTCAAGGGATACGGATCGTTCGACTGGCCGGTCATGGCGGCCGCCTCGATCGTGTCGCTGCTGCCGCAATTCATCTTCTTTCTTTTCGCCCAGAAGCACATCGTCAAAGGACTGACGCTTGGCGCTGTGAAAGGCTGATCTCCGCCGGCGTGAACGGCGGTGCAAACGAGGCATGCTCGGAGGAACGGATGCTTGAACTTCTCAAGATGGACGGCCGCATCGCCATTGTGACGGGGGCCGGCCAGGGCATGGGCAAGGAGATCGCCAAGGCGCTCGCCGGGCTCGGCGCGCACGTGATCGTGGCGGAGCTCTCGCCGAAAACCGGCGAGGCGACCGCCGCGGAGATCCGCGACGCCGGCGGCAAGGCGGAGTTTCGCGAGATGGACGTACGCGACACCAAGTCCGTCAAGGCCGTCGCCGACTATGCCGTCCGCACGCACAGCCGCATCGACATCGCGGTGAACAATGCCGGCATCGTCAAGAACGCGCCGACGCTCGATACCAGCGACGCCGACTGGCTGGAAGTCATCGACGTCAACCTGAACGGCGTCTTCCGCTGCTGCCGGGAATTCGGCAGGCCGATGGTCGCGCAAAATAGTGGCGTGATCGTCAACATGGCCTCCAACAGCGCGATCATCGTCGACCGTCCGCAGGTGCAGCCGGCCTACAATGCCTCGAAGGCCGGCGTCGCCCAGCTGACGAAGTCGCTCGCCGCCGAATGGGCGCCAAACAACATCCGCGTGAACGCCATCGCGCCCGGCTACATCGACACGGCCTTGACGGACGCCGGCAAGGGACAGGCGGAGTGGATCAAGTTCTGGATGAGCATGACCCCGATGAACCGCTTCGGCAGGCCGCAGGAGGTGGCGCCGCTCGCGGCGTTCCTGGCCTCCGATGCCGCCAGCTACATCACCGGAGCCGTCGTCCTGATCGATGGCGGATATACGGTCTGGTAGCCGAACTCAGCGATGTACAAAGTCGATCCAAGCCGCACGGATCTCGCCCGTGAATTCAAGGCGAAGCCCTTCGGTCGCCACAGCAGCGAATTGCAGCGCGTCCTCAACGTCTTTCGTTCCGATCCCCTCCCCGGAAATTATTGTCTCGTCTGCACAGAACCGCATCGCACCTGGGCCCTTGCGCGCTTCCGCCAAACGAGCCGCGAACCGGTAGACCTCCTCGGTCCGTCCTTCCATTCGCTGGCGGAGGCGGAATGGGCGGTTTTCAAGCTCCGATGGCAGAGCCACACCGGCCAGGCCTTGGAGATCGACTGAGATGATCAAGATCCTGGGCTATGCCGACCGCCTCGCGGTGCGTCCGGACGAAGCCATCGCCTTCAAGGTGAGCTGCGAGGGTGGCGACGACAGCTATCTCGCGGAGATCGTGCGCCTGCGATGCGGCGACGACCGGCCCGACGGGCCCGGGTTCAAGGAAACGCTGATTGCCGATGCCGCCGTCAACGGCCGCTATCCGGGCCGTCGCCAGCCGGTCGATTGCGGCTCCTACGCGGCCATTCCTGCCGGACCGCCGATCGATGGCGTGGAAAGCTTCACCCTCGCGGTCTTGATCTGGCCGACCCTGCCGGGCAGCGGAGAGCAGACGGTGCTCGGCCACTGGTCGGGCACGGCAGATGCCGGCAACGGCTATTCACTGACGATCGACCCGCAAGGCCGGCCGTGCTTGCGGCTCGGGAACGGCACAGGCGTCTGGCGGCTCGTCTTTCCGGTCGCCGTCTCGGCCCGGCGCTGGTACCGGCTTGCGGCAAGTTTCGATGCAAAGAGCCGCGAGGCAACGCTTCTCTGCGAGCCGATTGCGCCCACCTGGGGCGATCCGGAGTTCCGCCCGGTTTCGGCCGTGTCGCCGCTTGTCCCAGAGCGCTTTCCCTCCGGCGCCACGCAGACGCCGTTCCTGATCGCGGCGCATGCGCTCGCCACGGTCGACGGCACGGTGAGCGGCGGCGGCCACTTCAACGGCAAGATCGAAGCGCCGCGGCTTTACGGAGCGGCGATGCCGGCGGCGCAGCTTGGCCGCATCCTGCGGGCGCCGTCCGACGACGCCGCTGCGGAGCAACTTCTCGCGGCGTGGGATTTCTCCAAGGATATCCCGACCACAACCATCCGTGACATCGGTCCCCACCGCCTCGACGGGCAATGCGTCAACCTTCCGACACGGGGCATGACCGGTCATCGCTGGAGCGGCGAGGTGATGGACTGGCGCTTTCGCCCGGAGGAATACGCGGCAATCCACTTTCACGAGGACGACCTCTACGATTGCGCCTGGGAGACGGATTTCGCCTGGACCATCCCCTCCGATCTGCGCAGCGGCGTCTACGCGGCCCGCCTTCGCTGCGGCGACGACGGCGAGGACCACATTCCCTTTTTCGTCCTGCCGCGGCGCGGCGAAGTCACGGCGCCGGTGGCGCTCCTCGCCTCCACCGCCACCTACCTCGCCTACGCGAACAGCCACGACCATTACGAGGACCCGGTGGCGGAGCGCTGTCACGGCCTGCCGGTGCTGACGGCGGCCGACCTCTTCCTGATGCAGCGCCGCGAGTTCGGTCTCTCCGCCTACGACCATCACCGCGACGGCAGCGGCTCATGCTGGAGCTCACGTCTGCGGCCGATTCTGAGCATCCGCCCGAAGCGGGCACTGTGGAGCCTCAATGCCGACCTGCACATCACGGATTGGCTCGAGGCGACAGGACAGGCCTACGACGTCATCGACGACGAGACACTGCACCGTGAAGGGGTCGCGCTGCTCCAGCAATATGCCTGCGTCGTCACCGGCACGCATCCCGAATATGTCTCGACCGAAATGCTCAGCGCATTGCGCGGCTACCTCGAGGGCGGAGGGCGGTTGATGTATCTCGGCGGCAACGGCTTCTACTGGCGCGTCGCCTGGCACGACGAACTTCCCGGCGCTATGGAAATTCGGCGCGGCGAGGCTGGGACACGCATGTGGACCTCCGACCCCGGCGAGACACACCTCGCCACCAGCGGCGAATTGAGCGGCATGTGGCGCCACTCCGGCTTTGCGCCGCAACGGCTGGTCGGCGTCGGCTTCATCTCCGAGGGCTTCGACAGCGGCTCCTATTATCGCCGGCTGCCGGATAGCAACGACCCGAGAGCCGCCTTCATCTTCGCTGGGATCGAGGACGAGATCATTGGCGATTTCGGCGCCTTCGGCGGAGCCGCGGCGTTAGAGCTCGACATCATGGACTTCGGCGTCGGCACGCCGCCCCACGCGCTCCGCCTCGCCGCTTCGGAGGACCACAGCAACGTCTATGTCGTCGTGCAGGGAGAGGTCGGCGCGAACTATCCCGGCATGGACGGGATCGAGAGCCCGCTCGTGCGGGCGGACATGGTGTTCTTCGAGACGCCAAGCGGCGGCGCGGTCTTCTCCACCGGCTCGATCGGGTGGGCGGGGAGCCTTGCCCATGACGACTACCGCAACAACGTCTCGCGCATCACCGGGAACGTGATGCGCCGCTTCATCGAGCCGACACCGTTCCCGCCGCCGAAGCCAGCGGAGCCCGTCGCGAAGACGCAAGGCACGGCACCGGCCGCGTAGCCGCCTCCCGGGATCACGCGCACTCGGGAAAAGCCTCCGCGAGCTGCAAAGCGGCGCCTGTCAGCCCGGCATCGGCGCCGAGACACGCGCGTTCGACGCTTATCCGCGCGAGCACCGGCAGGCGCTTCACATGGCTCTCCACCCGCTCGATGATAACCCTCCGCCAATCCGACACCGCCGCCGATCACCACGAGATCGATTTCGAGCAGCATCCTGAGATTGGCCGCGAGCATGGCGATCGCCCATGCCGACCTGTCGACGATGGCGGCGGCGCGGGGATCGGTTCCGACGCGCCGGAAAACTTCCGCCGCCTCGAGCCGCTTTCCGAAGACCTCGACCGTCGCCGCGGCGATGGCGGTGCCGCTGGCTATCGCCTCGACGCAGCCGACGCGTCCGCATCCGCAGGCGCCGGATTCGGCAATCTGCATATGCCCGACATGCCCGGCGAGCCCGCCCTCAGATCGCAGCAAGGCGCCGTCGGTAACAAGCCCGCCGCCAACCCCGGTCGATACTGTGACGAAGGCCATGCGGCGCGGGCGCGGACTGCGCGTCGTGAACTCCGCCCAGGCTGCGGCCGCCGCGTCGTTCAAGAGGAGCATCGGTCCGGCATGGTTCAACCGTTCCCGCAGCGCCCGTTCGAGCGGAAAGCCTTCCCACTGGGAGATCATTACCCGGTTGACGGAGTGGACCTTGCCGTCCGCCACATAGCCTGTCGTGGCGACGGCGAGCCCCGCATAGGGCCAGCCACGAAGCAGCGTTGCTGCTGCATCGACCAGCGCAATCGGATCGGAAGCGGGAGTCGGAATCTCGCGGCGGTCGGTCAGCCGACCGCCCTCGAAGCGCGCCGCGGCGAGCTTGCTGCCGCCGATATCGAGCGCGATGGCGCTCATGGCGCGGGCGCGGAATGCGCGGGCATGCATTCGGTGCCGAGCGCTTTGGCGAACCAGCGCGTAATGTGCTCCGGCCGCGTGATCGCCGATCCGACGGTGACCGCCCAGGCGCCGGCACCGATTGCGGCGCGGGCGTCGGCGGGCGAACGGATACGCCCCTCCGCCATCACTCTGAGGCCCAGCCGCGAAAGCTCCTGGACAAGCGCAAGGTCAGGAAATTCCTGCGTCGGCCCGCTCGTATATCCGGACAGGGTCGTGCCAACGATATGGCAACCGGCACGGCTTGCCGAAAGCGCTTCCGCCGTGGTGGCGCAGTCGGCCATCAGGATGGCATCGGCGGCGAGCCCGTAGCCGATAAGGTCGGCGGTCGATACCGGCCGCTCGCGATCTGTCGCATCGATCGCAACGATATCGGCGCCTGCGTCGAGAAGTGCGAGCATGTCGCCGATGAACGGCGTGATCCGGATGGGCCAAGCGTCCAGGTCACGCTTCACGATGCCGATGATCGGGACGCCGACCAGGCGGCTCACCTGCCGCACGCGCTCGACCCCCTCGATACGCAGCCCCCGCGCTCCGGCGCCGACCACGGCCTCGGCCAGTGCCACGACGATGTCGTCTCTGTCGAGCGGACCACCCACCTCCGGCTGGCAGGAAACGACGAGGCCGCCCCGCATCTCGTCGAGAATGGAGTCGATCCCGTCCACGTCAAAGCGTCGCCGGCAGTCCGCTGCGGAGCGAGGTCTCAGCCGCCAGCGCCATCCTGAGCGCCGCCAAGCCGTCTTCGCCCGGCACCGGCGAGGGGGCGCCCTCCTCGGCCGCCTTGATGAAGGCGCGAATCTGCTCGCTGACTGCCGGTGTCATCAGCGGATAGTGCCCACCGGTAGCGTCGTAGAGCGACACCATATGGCGCGCGAAATCGAGATTGATGATCCCCTTGTCGCCGGTGACGTCGAGCTTGAAGTCGAAGCCGGCAGGGTGCGTCGTCGGCAGATACCAGCCGGCGTGGACGCATCCGATGCTGCCGTCGGCGAAGGCGATCGTGGTGAAGGTCTCGTTTTCGACCGGGAACCGACCGGGCACGCTGGTGGCCGATTCGCAATGGATGCGCACCGGCTCCGACCCTCCAACCCAGCGCAGAATGTCGAAATCGTGCACGCCGAGGAACATGAGCACGCCGACCCGGCCCTTCAACCGCTCCGGCTGGGTGATGACGTTGGTGCGCCGCGCGAAGAGGCTGACGAGCCGCCCGAGACGCCCAGCCTCGACGCTCTTCTTCGCCTCGACATATTCGGGAAAGAAGCGAAGGACGTGGCCGACCATCAGAAGCACGCCGGCGGCGCGGCAGGCGTCGATGATCGCCTGCGAGTCCAATTCGGTGGTGGCGATCGGCTTTTCCACGAGCACGGCCTTGCCGGCGGCGGCGGCAGCGAGGCACGGCTCGACGTGCAGCGCGTCGGGCGTTGCCACGACGACGCCCTGGATGTCGTCCGAACGCAGCATCTCCCGGTAGTCGGCATAGGCGCGCGCCGCGCCGATCTCCGCCGCCATTTCGCGCCGGGCAGCATCCGGCTCGGCGACGGCGACGAGCCGCGCGTGCTCCAAGCCGGCAACCGCGCGAGCATGCGCCTGGCCCATTTCGCCGAGCCCGATGATGCCGATTCCAAATGTGTCGCGCATGGCTGCCGCCCCGCTCCTTCCTGCGAATGTCCGCGCTAGAGTTTCCGAATCATGTGGATGTCGTTCGGCTCCAACGCATGGAGATCCGGATCGAGCTCGTCGGGCGCCGCAGGACGGAAGCCGACGGCCCAATAGAAGCCGACCGTTCCCCGGGTCGGCGATGAAGAGACGTAGATCGCCGTCGCGCCGGCGGCTGAGGAAAGCTCGAACGTCGAGCGGCAGAGCCGCGCCGCCGCCCCAAGCCGCCTCGCGGAGCGGTCGACGTAGAGCGACATGAGCTGCGCCATCGTCCCGCGATGCTGAGGATTGACGAGAGCGAGGCCGATGACCTTGCCGCCGAGGCGCGCGCCGATCAGCGGACATCCCGCGGCCGCGGCCGCCGTCCATTTCGGCAGATATTTGTCGAGGAGGCCGGGCGGCCAGCCATCGATGATTTCGGAATGATCCTGCAGGAGCAGCCCGCCCTCGATGCTGCGGTAGCGCCCATCAACCACTTCGGAGCGGTCGAGCGAGCGGAAAAGCGCGGCATCCGCGCTCGATAAGCGGACCAGCTCGACCTCAGACGGATCAGGCATGGATCATCCCTTCGCTGCGATTTACATAATGCCAAAAAGGCGGATTATTCAATATATGGATTGAAATATTGAGGATTGCTCATTTATGCTCGACGTCGATGCACCCCGGATCGGCGAGCTGTGCAGCCGGGCAATCGTTATCTGAGGCGGAACGGATGGAGATGAAGGCCGGTCTGCTGACGCGGCTGGCGGCGGAAACGCCGAACATGCCGCCGATCCTGCGGAAACTTGCCACCTATATCCACGACAATGCCAACCAAGCGACGCGCCAGACGGTGGAGGACGTCGCTCTC
This sequence comes from uncultured Alphaproteobacteria bacterium, assembly GCA_963814905.1. GTDB lineage: Bacteria > Pseudomonadota > Alphaproteobacteria > Rhizobiales > Afifellaceae > DASWJZ01. The sequence goes on from CAWFEM010000001.1 coordinate 20,841, forward strand.
GCCGCGGGATGCAGCGAAGGCACCGTCATGCGCCTGTGCAAGGATTTGGGCCTTGCCGGCTTCCAGGACCTGAAGCTCACGCTTGCCGTGGAGGTCGACCGCCGCGAAGGCGCCAGCGGCAGGCCGGGGTCACGCCGCAGCATCGTGGAGCGCACGATCGAGGCGACGCAGGAGGCGGTCTCGGAAACGCGGCATCTCGTGAACGACGCGACTCTGAGAAAGGTGGCAGGCTGCATCCTGCGTGCACGCCGCATTCACGTCTTCGGGGTCGGCGCATCGGCCTACGTCGCCGGCCTTCTCGAATACAAGCTCGCCCGCTTCGGTCTGCCGGCGCACGCACTGTCCGACACGCACATGGGCTTCATGCTCGGTGCGCTTCTGCGGCGTGGCGATGTGATGATCGGCGTTTCGAGCTCCGGCTCGACGATCGACGTCGTGAACGTGGTCGACGCCGCCAAGGCGCGCGGCGCGACGGCCATTACATTGACCAACCGGCCGCGCAGCCGGCTGTCGAAGATCGCCGATCACACATTGTGCGCCGCCATGCCGGAGGAGCCGCTCTCCGGCGGCGCCATCCGCTCAAAGATCACGCAGCTCATGCTCATCGACATGCTGACGGAGACTATCCTGGAGCAGCGTCCCGCCGTTGCCGCCATCGTTAAGGCGACGGCTGCGGCGGCCACACGATCGAGCTACTGATCCTCTGAAGCTCTATTTCACCGCGTCGCGGACCTTCGCCAGAAGCGTCTGGCGGTCGTGGCGGCCTTTCAAGGCGGCGTCCATGTCGACCTTCACGAACCTCGTCGGCGTGTGCGGCTGCAGCTGGCCGATCAGGTCCATGTCGGCGGAGATCACCGTGCCGAGCATGAAGTATCCGCCGCCGGAGACCGCATCGCGATGCAGCACGATCGGTTCCGTTCCTCCCGGCACCTGGATCGATCCGTAGGGATAGCAGGCGTCGACGATATTAGAAGGATCGGAACCGGCTCCGAAGGGCTGCTTGCGCGGTACGAAGTCGAGCGGCCGCCCGCCCCTGAAGCGATAGCCGATCCGGTCCGCCTCCGGCGCCACCTTCCAGGTGTCGTCGAAGAAGGCTACCCCGGACGCATCGGTGATGCGGTGCCAATAGAGGCCGGGCAGAACGCGCAGCTCCGCGGTCGCGCCAGGCATGCGGCGGAGATCCGCCGGCACCGACTTCCCCGCCTTCGCAGCCTTCGCCGGACTGCCGATCTTCAATTCGTCGCCGGGCTCAAGCTTGCGCCCCTCATGGCCGCCGAGCGCACCGAGCGTGTAGGTGGAGCGGCTGCCGAGCACGACCGGCACGTCGATGCCGCCGGAGACGGCGATATAGGCGCGGGCGCCAACCTTCAGGTAATCGAAGCCGAGCGTCTGGCCGGCCTTCACCGGGAACGCGGTCCAGGTCGGCTGCACGCTGCCATCCACCTTCGGCGGCAGCTCGGCGCCGGTGACGGCCACCATGACATCGGCGGTGAATTCCAGCTCAGGTCCCAGGAACACCGCCTCGAGCACCGCGGCGCCCTCGTCATTGCCGACCAGCATGTTGGCGGCGCGCAGCGCGAAACGGTCCATGCCGCCGGAGAGCGGGATGCCGACATGGTAGTAGCCGGGCCGGCCCAGATCCTGCACCGTGGTGGAAAGCCCGGCGTTCAGAACTTTGACGGTGCCCCTCGCATCAGCCATGGAGCACCTCGTCGAGCTTGCGGTTGTAGCCGTCGATGTCCTTGTGGAAATCATCGAGCGAGAAGGTGACGTCGCGGATCAGCGGCGCGAACTTTCCCGCTTCCACGTCGGCGACCGCCGCGTCGTAGCCGTCGCGGTCGATCGGCTTCCATTTCACGATGTCGCCCGGGCGGAAGAACGCCATGAAGTCCTTCAGATATCCGATCTCCTGCTTCGGATCGTAGATCGGCATCGGCGTGATGCCGAACATCTGGTAGCCGCCGGCGCCGCGCACCGAATAGATGCAGGCGAAGCAGCCGCCATGGCCGACGGTGAGCTTGGGCGTGTCGGTGCGGGGGCGCAGATATTTCGGCACCTCGATCTGCCGCTTGCGGTCGGTCATCTGATAGAGGAACGGCAGGCCGGCCACGAAGCCGACCATGGAGACGAACCAGGGTGCGCCGGAATGCGCCTTCACGAAGCCCTCGATGCCGTCGAGGTTGTTGATGCGCGCGGCGTATTCGATGTCGGTGCTCGTCGGCTCCTGGTGCCGCTCGCGAAAGCGCATCAGCGTCTCGTGCGTCCAGGGATCGTTGTAGTAGACCGGAATCTCGATGATGCGGGTCTTAAGCGTAGACTCCATCTTGTCGGCGGCGCCTTCCAGGCGCTTCAGCTCGGCCAGCATGTCGTCCGGCTTGATCACGTCCGGATCGAACTTGATCTGGAACGAAGCGTTGGCCGGGCAGATCTCGGTGACGCCCTTGATCCGGCTTTCCTTCACAGCCGTCGTCATCGAGAGGCTCTTGAAGAAGGCTTCGAGCGACATCTCCTCGTCGACCTCGACGAAGATGTGCTCGTCGCCGCCAAAGGAATATCGGGTCTTCATGCTTGGGCCATCTCCCCTTCCGATTCGACTGCGCCCTCCAATCCGGCCGCATTCTTCTCCAGCCAGCCTTCCAGCCAGCGCGTGTGAACCTCGGCCTTGTCGACCTCCGGATCGGCTGCGAGCGCCAGATGCAGGGGCCGCGTGGTCGGGACGCCGACGATCTCCAGTTCCTCCAGCGCACGCGTAAGGCGGGCAATCGCGCTCCGACGATCCTCGTCCCAGACGATCAGCTTGCCGAGCAGTGAATCATAGAAAGGCGGGATTGCGTAGCCAGGATAGAGCATCGTGTCGAACCGCACGCCATTGCCGCCGGGAATGCGCAGGCTGCTGACGGTGCCCGGCGAAGGCATGAAGTCCTTCGCCGGGTCCTCGGCATTGATGCGCACCTCGATGGCATGACCGCGCATGGCGATGTCGCTCTGCTTGAGCCGCAGCGGCTCGCCGCCGGCGATCCGCAGCATCTCGCGCACCAGGTCGACGCCGGTGATGAACTCGGTCACCGGATGCTCGACCTGGATGCGGGTGTTCATCTCGATGAAGTAGAACGCGCCGCTCTCGTCGTCATAGAGGTATTCGAGCGTGCCGGCGCCGCGATAATGCACCGACTGCGCCAGGGCGACGGCGGAATCGCAGAGCTTCGCGCGTATGTCAGCCGGCAGGCTGATCGAGGGCGCCTCCTCCCAGACCTTCTGCCGCCGGCGTTGCAGCGAACATTCGCGCTCGAAGCAATGTACAACTTGATGGCCGTCGCCGAGCACCTGCACCTCGATATGGCGGGCGCGCTCGATCACCTTCTCGAGATAAAGCCCGCCGTCGCCGAAGGCCGCGAGCGCTTCGGCCCGCGCCTGCGGAACCAGGCGGTCGAACTCCTCCTCGGTCGCGGCGATGCGGATGCCGCGGCCGCCGCCGCCGGCCGCAGCCTTGATCATGACCGGGAAGCCGGTCTCGGCGATGACGGCGCGGGCGGCCTCGATGTCATCGACCCGGCCGTCGCTTCCTGGGACCGTCGGCACGCCGGCCTTTGCGGCGGCGGCACGCGCGGCGACCTTGTCGCCCATCATGCGGATCGAATTGGCGCTCGGCCCGACGAAGGTGATGCCGGCGACCGCGCAGGCATCGGCGAATTCCGCGTTCTCGGCAAGGAAACCGTAGCCGGGATGGATCGCATCGGCGCCCGACCTCTTCGCGGCGTCGATGATGGCCGGGATGTTGAGATAGGACTTCGCCGCCTGGGGCGGCCCGATGGCGACCGCATGATCGGCGAGCTTGACGGCGAGGGAGTCCGCATCCGCCGTGCTGTGCGCCTGCACCGTGCGGATGCCAAGCTCGCGTGCCGCACGGATGATGCGGACCGCGATCTCGCCGCGGTTGGCGATGAGGAGGGTCTCAATGGTCATGCGAGCGTTATGGCGGACAGCGCGCTTCCCGCCTGACATTCGCGCCGCGATTTCGTCACGGCCTGCGAGCCACTGAAACGCACCGGATACTCAATCCGCCATCTCGGCGACAGGTTGCCCGGCCATCACGGCATCTTCATTCTCGACGAGGAACTTCACGATCTTGCCGGCCTCCGTCGCCTTCACCTCGTGGAACGATTTCATCACCTCGACGAGGCCGACGACGTCGCCGACGGCGACGCTGTCGCCGTCCGACTTGTAGGGGGGTTGGTCCGGCGCCGGGGACCGGTAGAAGGTTCCCGGGAGCGGCGACAGGATCTGTTTGCTGGCCACGTCTGCTAATCCCTCGATCGAATCAACGGCGTTGTTCACGCGGCATTGTTATACGGCTCCACGGCGCTGCGAACGGCGCGCGCGATGTCGACCGCGTTGGGTGTATCGGAATGGACGCAGATCGTGTCCGCGCGCACGGCAATCTCCTTGCCCCCGACACTCGTCACCTTGCCTTCCTTGATGGCGCGGACGCAATTCTCCGCCGCCTTTTGCGGATCCTTCGCCTCGTGCTCGCGGGTGATGATCACGCCGCCTTCGTCATTGTAGTCGAGATCGGCATAGAACTCCGACAACATCTTATGGCCGCGCTCCGCGTAGATGGTCTCGTGCAGGGTGTTGATCATGCCCATGATCGGCACCTTGAAGACATCGGCCGCATCGGCGACCGCGTGCGCCATGGGCTCCATCCGCGCCGCCATGCCGTAGAGCGAGCCGTGCGGCTTGATATGATAGAGTTCCACGCCCTCCGCCTCGAGGAAGCCCTTCAGCGCACCGACCTGGTAGATGATGCAGTTGGCGAGCTCCTCGCGGCTGATCTTCATTTCCCGCCGCCCGAAGCCCTGCAGGTCGGGCAAGGACGGATGCGCGCCGACCTTCACGCCGTTCTTCTTGGCGATCTGCACGGTCGTGCGCATGTGGTTGAAGTCGGAAGCGTGGAAGCCGCAGGCGACGTTGGCGAGCGCAATGAGCGGCATGAGCGCCTCGTCGTCGCCGATCTTGTAGAGGCCGAAGCTCTCGCCCATGTCGCAGTTGATCAGTGCCATCTCGCTCCCTCTTCCGACGAACCGACCTCCAGGTTCAGGACCTATCGGTCCGGCGGCGGCGGTCTCCGGACAACGTGCCTGGACCGCGCATTCTGCAGCTAAGACCTGACCCTGAAAACATTCATGGCCGCGACCCGTCTGCCGCAGCGCACACACACATTAACTTGGCGCGGCCGACCTTTGTAAAGGGCGATATATCAAATTATTGATTTCATACGCCCCGATTGGCGCGGGCCTATACCCAACCATTCGCGAGCCGCGTTCCGCTCACGTGCCCGCCGGTCTCGCGAGCACATTCTCCGTCCAGGTGCGGCCGATATGCGGCAGCTCCAGCGGCCCGTCGCGGTCTAGAAGCAGTCCGAGAACGCGGGGCGGCGTGAGCGGAATTGCCTGTACGCGCTTGCCGGTGGCGTTGGCGACTGCGCAGGCGACGGTGGCGGCGACATTCAGGATCGGAACTTCGCCGGCCCCCTTGGCGCCGAGCGGCCCGATCGATGGCGCGCCCTCGTAAAGGCTGACCTCGACCGGCACGACGTCCTGGGCAAGCGGCACCCTGTAAGTCTCAAGCCCGACCTGGCTGACGCGCCCGTTGTCGGCGATCGAGATCTCCTCGTGCAGGGCGTAGCCGAGCCCTTGCACGACGCCGCCCTGGATCTGTCCCATGATTGCGCGGGGATTGAGCGCCCGCCCCACATCCTGGACGACGGCGTAGCTCAGCACCTCGACGTGGCCGGTGTCGGGATCGACCGCGACCTCGCAGTCGTGGACGGCGAAGACGGGAATATCGAGTCCCTCGATGAAGTGACCGGCGGCGCAGCCCGGCATGCCCTTGAGGCCTCCGCCGGTGAACGCGCCATTGCCGGCAAGCGGACCGACGGTCTGATGGGCGCGCGCGACGACATTGGCGATAGTGGTTCCGGAGCCCGGTGCGCCAGCGATCTCGACGCGCCCGTTTTCGAGTATCAGGTCCTCGGGTGCCGTCTCCAGCATTTCCGACGCAATGCGCAGCAGCTTCTTGCGCACGTCCTCGGCGGCCGCGAGGCCGGCGGCACCGAGCGACACGGTGGTGCGTCCGCCGCCAACGCCGACATCATAGCCGGCGGCGTCGGTATCGGCCGCGCGCACGACGACGTCCTCCGGTCTAGGCCCAACGCAGCGGCGACGATCTGCGGCACGGCCTGGACCATCGAGCCGGACCCGATCTCCACCCCGGCGGTGACGAGCGTCGCGCTGCCGTCGGCGTTGAGGTTGACGGTCGCCGCCGACGGGCCGACGAAGACGAACCAAGTGCCTACCGTCGTCGCCCGTCCATAGAGCCGAGTGCCGGCGGCCGGCTTGCGCGACGGTTTCGACGCGCGAAGCTCACTCATGCGATCAAGCATGGGAGCAAGGACATCGCCCTCGAAGACTTGGCCGGTCGCCCCCATATCCCCGTCGCCCAGCACGTTGCGGCGGCGAAATTCCAGCGGGTCCATCCCGATCGCCTGGCAGATCTCGTCGGTGTGCCGTTCCAGCGCGAAGGTGTTGTAGACGCCGTTGCAGGCGCGGAAAGCGCCGTTCGGCGCGGTGTTGGTATAGACCGCGCGGCTCGCGAGCCTGACCGAGCCGAGGCGGTAATTGCCGCCGAGCGTATGTGCCGTCATAGTGGTGAGGAAGATCTGCTCGCCGCCATAGGCGCCGCAATCCATCAGCACCACCGCCTCGCGGCCGACGATCTCACCCTCCCGCGTGACGGCGGAGCGGATACGGATGTCGGCATTCTCGCGGCAGAGGCAGGTGAGCATCTCCTCCTGCCGCGAATTGACCAGCCGCACCGGCCGACCGGCGGCGCGCGCGAGAAGCGCGGCGAAGGGTTCGAGCGCCCAGTCGAACTTCAGCCCGAAGCCGCCGCCGACGGCGGGAACCGTCACCCGCACCTGCGAAGCGGCGGACGCCGAGCAAGCGCGCCGTGGCGGCACGGACGGACCACGGAACCTGGGTCGAGGTCTCGATGTGGAAGCGCCCGTCCTCGTGGGAGGCAACCACCGCGCGCGGCTCGAGCGAGAGATGATTCTGCCGCCCTACCCGGAAGACGCTCTCAACGATCTCGACGTCGGGCCGCGCGAAGGCCGCGTCGGTGTCGCCGCGGACCACGGTGGCCTCCCAGGCCACGTTGCCGGCGCGGGCGCCGCCCTCAAACAGAACCTCGTGGCTGTTCCAGTCGGGGTGTAGCAACGGCGCGCCCGGAGCCAATGCCTCCGCCATCGAGAGGACCGCGGGCAAAGGCTCAAGCTCGACGACCACCGCCTCGACGGCCGCTTGCGCCTGGGCCAAAGTCTCCGCGGCAACCGCCACGATCGGCTCGCCGTCATAGCGGATGCGGTCGACGGCGAAGAGCGGATGATCGGCGATGCCGATCCCGTGGCGCCCGGGCGCATCCTCGGCCGAGATGACGGCGCGCACCCCCGGCATTTTCCGCGCCTTCGCGGTGTCGACGCCGAGGATGCGCGCCGACGGCACCGTGGCTCGCAGTATTGCTGCGTGCAGCATGCCAGGGCGCGCCTGATCGACCGTGTAGCGCGTGCGGCCCCGAAGCTTGTCGCGGGCGTCCCGTCTCGGATGGTTCATCGTGGCGTTGAGCGTATCGGTCACCGCTTTTCTCCTCGGTCTCAACCGGCCGGCACGAGAGACAGAGCGGCGTCAACGATGCGTTCGTAGCCGGTGCAGCGGCAGATGTTGCCGGCAAGGCCGGCCCTGATCTCTTCGCGCGTCGGCCTCGGGTTCTTCTCGAACAAACTGGTGAGGGTCATGAGCATGCCCGGAAAGCACATTCCGCACTGAACGGCGTCCTGCTCCTCCATCGCCTGCTGCAGAGGCGAGAGAATCCCATCGGGGGCGAGCGATTCGACCGTCCGCACCGCACAGCCGGCGGCCTCCTCCACGGGCACCAGGCACGACATCACCGGGCGGCCATCGAGGATGACCGTGCAGGCGCCGCAGAAGCCCTCGCGACACACGGTCTTGGCGCCGGTCAGATGGAACTCGTCGCGCAGCACGTCGACGAGCGGCGACAGAGGATCGGCGCTCGACGTCCTTGCTTCGCCGTTGATCGTCAGGTGGAACGCCATGACCGATCCCTCCGCGATCCCTGCCGCCTATTGCGCATCGGTTAAAGCCTCAACGGCGCGGCGCACGAGCGCCGGCAGGACCTTGACCCGATACCATCCGGGCGCCTCGACGCCGTCGCGGCCGACGAAATCGGCGCTCGCGGCCTCGGCCCTTTCGCCGGCCGATTGCGGATCGAGCGGCCTGTCCAACAGCTCGTGCTCCAGCCGCGTCCAGCGGCGCGCAACGGGCTCAACCGAACCGACCGCAATGGCAAGCTTGGAGGCGCGGCCGTCTGACCCCACGGTCGCGGCCAGACTGACGATCGCGACCGGATAGTCACCGGCCTTGCGCAGCGGCAGCCGGACATGGGTCGAGCGTCGCGGTGTGCGCGGGACGATGACGCAGCGCAGGAGCGTGCCGGGCTCGATCTCCATTCGCATCGCCAGGAACCGTTCGAGCGGCATCCGCCCAGAATCCTTCCGGCGAGCGAGCTCGACTTCCGCGTCGAGGCAGAGGAGGGCCGGCACGAGATCCGCCGCCGCGAAGGCCGGCGTGCACAGATTGCCACCGACCGTCGCCTGATTGCGGATGGCGGGATTGGCGGAACGCTCCGCCGCGATGGCAAGAGCCCGACAATCGCGCACGGATGCAAGCGCCGCCGCCAGCTCGGCATGGGTCACCGCGGCTCCGATCTTGATCTCATGGCCGAGAACGGCGACCTGCCGCAACTCTTCGATGCGCGAGATCGCCACGTAGGACGGGGCGAGCTTCTCATCTCGGATCGGCGCCCGCATGATCCACGTCGCGCCCGCCAGCGGAGCGCCCTCGCGCCCGCGTTCGGAAAGCGCCGCCACCGCGTCGTCCAGCGACTTGGCGCGATAGAAGCGTGGGCTATCCTCCACGGACACGCGTCACGCCCTTCCCGCAGTTCATTCGATACTCTCTGCCGTGCACAGACGGTCGAGTGCGCGGCGCATCTCCTGCGCCTCGGCGACCGAAACCGCGGTGAAGCGCAGCACATCGCCCGGGAACGCATGCGCCAGCTTCCAGAAGGCGGCGGACGCGACGGTGTAGGGATTGATGAACCCACCGGTGCTCGGCGAGTCGTTGACGAGGATGATCGGGGTCTGCCCGGCGAGATTGACCGAGCCGATCGGGTAGCCGTGATCGAGCACGTTCGAAGGGTCACTGCCGTGCTCGGGAAGCTTGTTGGTGGCCTTCTCGGTGAACGTCCATTCCGGGCCCTGGAGGCGGTAGCCGGTGCGGCTGCTTTTCGCCGAAAGCTTCCAATCGCTGCCAAGGAAACGCGCGTGTCCGGCCGCGTCGATCCAGTCGTCGTTCGGGCCGGGCACGACCTCGATCTGCCAGGACCGCGTCGAGCCGATCACCGGATAGCGTCCCTCTTTCACGCGGCGTCCGGGTGTGCCGGTCTTGTCGCCGAGCGGGATACGTTGGCCGGTCTTGAGAGCATGCCCTTCGACGCCACCGACGCTTGCCATATGAAACGTCGAGCGCGATCCCATCACGGGCGGCACCGCAACGCCGCCGGCGAAGGCGATATAGGCGCGGGCGCCGCCGTTGGCCGGTCCCATGGCGAGGACCTGGCCAGCCGCCACCGACACGCTTTCCCAAAGCGGGAGCGGCGCGCCGTCAAGCGTGGCGCCCATGTCGGAGCCCGCGACGGCAATGACGGTCGCATTCTCGAAGCGCAGTGTCGGCCCGAGGAACTGGCATTCGAGCGCGGCCTCCCCCGGCGCGTTGCCGACGAGAAGGTTGGCGAGACGGAACGACCAGGAATCCATCGGGCCGGAGGGCGGGAACCCCTGCTCCCAGAAGCCAATGCGCCCCGGAAAATCCTGGACGGAGGTTTCCAGGCCGGATGCAAGCACCTCGATCACGCCGGCCTCGCCTTGCTGCCGATTGTGCCGCCGAACGCCACGCTCACCCTCATACCCGCTCGCTCGGGTCGATGCCGGCAAGCCATTCCCGATAGCGCGGCAGGGAGAATTTCTGATACGCGACCTCCGGATGCCGATAGGTCCCCTCCTCGACCTTGCGGTCGATATAGTCGTACTCGTCGCGTTCGATGGGCACGAACTTGACCCGGTCGCCGGGGCGGAAGAGAGCCAGGCTGGATTTGAATGCGGAAAGCTTCTGCAGCGGATCCCAGATCGGCATCGGCGAGCGGCCGAAGATCTGATAGCCGCCAGGCGTCTGCTCCGGATAGATGCAGTTCGTAGCCCCGCCCAGTCCGATCGTCCCTTTGGGCGTCCAGGTGCGCGGAGGATTGTATTTGGGCGCGGTGAGACGACTGCGCGGGTCGAGCGGAAGAAGCGAGCAGAGGCCCGGCCAAAAGCCCAGCGCCGCCACCCAATACTCGGTCGCGGCGTGCACGCGCTTCAACTCGTCGAGCCCCGACAGGCCGTTGAGCTCGCAAAGCAGCTCGCCGTCCCACACCTTGTCCTTGACCTTGGCCCGGTAGTCGTCGACGCAGGCCCGCGTCCAAGGATCGAAATAGAGAACCGGGACGTAGAACATCCGGCTGTCGAGCTCGCCCGCGTCGCCTTGCGTCATCGCCGCGCGGATGGCCGCGAGCTCGACGATCAGGTCGTCGTAGGAGATCCGGTCGGGATCGTAGCTGACGAGGATCGACGCCAGTTCCGGTATCAGCTCCACGAGGCCGCGCGTGTCGCTGTCCCGGATCGCCCGCGCCACGCTGTGGACGAGGAAATTGAGGTCGAAGCTCATCTCGTCGCCGAGCAGCATCAAGACCGACCGGTCGCCGCCGGGACGAAACTCGGGAGCGTGAAAAATCATCGGGCCGCGATTCGCCTTACTCTGCTCTCGTCCTAGCGTCCTCTGCGCGCCCGTTTTGTCGCGGGCTGTTGTTCGCCCTCCAACGCTGCAGCCTCCTCGTCACGCGCCTGCAGCAGCTTCGCCAGCCCTTCGGACGATTCGACGATGTCCTGCGAGATCGCCCGGCGCGCCGCCGCCGAATCGCGTCGGGCGAGAGCGCGCACCGCCTGGAGGTGATTGTCGAGCGAGTCGATGAGGCTCTTGCGGTCGGGCAGCATCAGCCGGACATAGGGGCCAATCCGCAGCCACGTCGGTTCGATCAGCGATACGAGAAGCTGCGAGCCGCTGGCGCGGTAGATCGCGGTGTGGAAGGCCCAGTTCGCGCGCATGTAGGCATCGAGGTCTCCGGCCGAAGCGGCGGCGGCCATCTCTTCGTAGAAGCGCTCGACCTGCTTGACCTCGTCCCTGCTGATGATCTGCGCCGCCTTCTCCGCGGCGAGCCCTTCGAGCGTCACGCGCACTTCGCGAAGCTCCATCAGCGACGCATAGGTCATCTCCGGCACGCCGAGTGTTCGGTTGGAGCGTGCAACCAGAGCGTGCTCGATCTCCAGGCGGCGCAGCGCGTCGCGCACCGGCATCGGACTGGTCCCCATCAGCTCCGCGGTCGCGCGAAGGGTGATGCTCTGCCCCGGAACGAAATGGCCGCTCATCAACGCCTCACGCAGCTTGTTGTAAGCCTGTTCCTGCAGGGGGTGACGGACGAGCGGCGACAGCGCCATGGCGTCCGCACCTCCGGCCGGCGGCCCGCCGGTAGCGGCCAGCTTCAGCCTGGCGTCTTTGTCAGGTGCGCCTGCCGATCTGCGTGCCATGCTTTCCTCCCCCCTGGAGCCCGTCCAATCTCTGTAGAGCCCGTTATGACCCGCCGCCCTTCCGGCGGCTGCCGTCATGCTCTCGGCTCGAAAAATATCGTATCACGAGTCGCGCCCGCTCCGGCCAGCGCGATGGAGAAACCCTGCAAGAAAAGTCCCCTTCTCCACCATTCTTGGCGGCTCAGAACGAAACGCCGAATTGCGTTCTTGCCGCTCTCGAAATATGATATCACATTCAACAGAGTCGCAAAGGTGGCGGATTGGCGACCACCCCTTTCGCAGTCCCTCCGCGCCCGCCAAAGCGGCACCAAACCGAGAACCATCGTGACGACACTCAGCAATTCCGCGGCCATCCGCGACATCGAGTCGGTGCTGCACCCCTATACGAATTTGCGGGTGCACCGGGAGAAGGGCCCAATGGTCATCACCCGGGGCCGGGGCATCAACGTCTATGACGATCAGGGGAAGGAATATATCGAAGGCCTGGCCGGCCTTTGGTGTGTGTCGCTCGGGTTCAGCGAGGACCGGCTGATCGAGGTGGCGCGGGAGCAAATGGCGACGCTGCCCTACTATCACAGCTTCGCGCACAAGTCGCACGCGCCGCTGATCGATCTCTCCGAGCGCGTCCTTGCGATGCTGCCGGTGCCGATGTCGAAGGTCTTCTTCAACAACTCGGGTTCGGAGGCCAACGACACGGCGGTGAAGCTGATCTGGTACTACAACAACGCGCTCGACCGCCCGCAGAAGAAAAAGATCATCGCGCGCATCAAGGGCTATCACGGCGTCACCGTAGCAAGCGCCAGCCTGACCGGCCTTCCCAACAACCACCGCGACTTCGATCTGCCGATCGCCAACATCCTCCACACCGCCTGCCCGCACCACTATCGCTTCGCCAAACCGGGCGAGACGGAGGAGGATTTCGCGACACGGCTGGCGGCGGAACTGGAGGACCTGATCGTGCGCGAGGGGCCTGACACGGTGGCGGCGTTCTTCGCCGAGCCGGTGATGGGCGCCGGCGGCGTCATCGTCCCGCCGCGGACCTACTTCGCCAAGATCCAGGAGGTGCTGAAGAAGTACGACGTGCTGCTTGTGGCCGACGAGGTGATCTGCGGTTTCGGTCGACTCGGGACGATGTTCGGAATGGAGGCCTTCGACATGAAGCCCGACATCGTCACCATGGCCAAGCAGATCTCGTCCGGCTATCAGCCGATCTCCGCCACGGCGATCAGCGAGCAGATCTATCAGGCGCTGCTGGCCCAGAGCGACAAGATCGGCATCTTCGCCCACGGCTACACCTATACCGGCCATCCGGTTCCGGCGGCCGTCGCGGCGGAGACGCTCAAGATCTACGAGGAGCGCGCCACGCTGGAGAACGTCAAGCGCGTGACGCCGCGCTTCCAAGAGCGCCTTCGCGCGCTCGGCGACCATCCGCTGGTCGGCGAAGCGCGCGGGATGGGGCTGGTCGGCGCGGTGGAGCTGGTGCAGGACAAAGCGTCGCGCAAGTCCTTCGAGGCGGTTGCCGGGGTCGCGCCGCTGCTTGCGCAGAAGGCGCAGGAGGGCGGCCTGATCGTGCGCGCGATCGGCGACGGAGTCGCCGTCTGCCCGCCGCTCATCATCACCGAAGAAGAGATCGATCAGCTTTTCGACCGGCTGGCGCACGCCTTGGACGAGGTCGAGATGGACGTGAAGAAGCGGGGTCTGATCTGATCCGCCCGCCCTCTCGCGGCGGCCCGGGTCGCGGGCGGGTCGCGGGCGCAGACGGCGAGCCACCGCAATTGGTGCCCCGCGACTTGGCTCACATCGGGGAGTGACATGAAGCTTGCAGGCAAAGTAGCGATCGTCACCGGCGGCTCGCAGGGGATCGGCGAGGCGATCGCGCTGCGCTACGCCAAGGAAGGCGCCCGCGTCGCCATCGTCTACCATCGTAACGACGCGACGGCGCAGGCGGTGGTGGACCGGATCGCCGCGGCCGGCGGCACCGCGGTCGCCATCAAAGCCGATTGCGCCAAGGTCCCGGACATCGAGCGCATGGTCGGCGAGGTGCTCAGCCAGTTCGGAACCGTCGACATCCTGGTCAACAATGCCGGCGTCTTCCGCACGGTGCCCGTCGAGGAGACCACGGAGGAAATCTGGGACGAGCAGCTCGACCTCAACCTGCGCGGAGCCTTCTTCTGCGTGAAGACACTCGTTCCGATCTTCAGGAAGAACGGCGGCGGCAAGGTCATCAACGTCACCTCGATCGCCGGCGTCGGCGCATTCCCGAATTGTCCGGCCTATTGCGCGTCGAAAGGGCGGGCTCGAGATCCTGACCAAGGCGCTGGCGGCGGAACTTGGGACGGCTCAATATCAACGTCAATTCGCTCGGGCCGGGGAACGTCGCGACGCCGCTCAACGCGCATCTGCGCGGGCCCGGCAATGACGACTACATCGCGCTGATGCGCACCATGACGCCCACCGGGCGCGATTTCCTCTCCGTCGATGAGATGACCGGCGCCGCGGTGTTCCTCGCCTCCGACGACGCCTCGGCAATCCATGGCGCGACGCTCATGGTCGACGCAGGCTGGTCGGCCTGGTGATCGGCGACGGCTAAGACGCCTCAGATCGTCTTGCCGATGGCGGTGTCTTTCATCTCGACCTCGACGAAGACCATCTCGCCAGGACCGTTGTTGACGACGTCGTGCTCCACGCCCGCCAGCCGGAAGTAGGACACGCCGGCGCTCAGCGCCGCGAGGCTCTCTTTGCCGTCCGGCCCGATCAGCTTGAGCTCGCCGTCGCGCGCGGGAACGATGACATAGTCGTGCTCGTGACGGTGATAACCCGTCGCGGCGCCGGGGACGAAATGCCAGGCTGTGACGCGCACGTGATTGTTGTCGATCTGCACTGTCGGCGTGGCCTTCGGCTGACTCATTTGTCTCTCCTCCGGAACGAGCCTTAAGGGGCGCTACGAGCGTGTGACGCGGATGCGATCCAGGAAGATCGCCGCTATAATCACGCAGCCGAGCAGGATCTGCTGCACGTAACCGCCGACCTGCATGAGGTCCATGGCGTTCGACAGCGTGGTGACGAAGATGGTGCCCAGGATCACCTGAACGATCCCGCCCATCCCGCCCTGCAGGCTGACGCCGCCGATGACCGCCGCGGCTATGCTCTCGAGCATCAGGCTGCCGCCAAGATTGGGCTCGCCGGACGAGGTGCGTGCGGTGAGCATCAGCGCGCCGAAGGCGGCGAGCATGCCGCACATGACGTAGGCGAAGATCAGATAGCGCCGGCTCGGCAGTCCGGCCAAATGTGCCGCGCGTGGATTGTTGCCGATCAGGTAGAGCGACCGGCCGACCACGGTACGGTCGAGCAGGAAATAGAGCAGCAGCGCGACCGCCGCCGCCAGAGCGACCGGCACCGGGACCCCCGGAACGTACCCGCCGTCATAGAGCACGTGGCTGAATGCGTCGGGCACGCCGAAGACCGGCCGCCCACCGGAGATCGTGGTGGCGAGCCCATAGCAGATGTTCAAGCTGCCGAGCGTGGCGACGAAGGGGTTGATGCGCAGCAAAGAGACGCAGACCCCGTTGAACAGGCCGACCAGAGACCCGATGGCGAGCCCGGTCGCCAATCCGGCGATGACAAAGGCCCATGCCGGCCAGCCGGCGGCCTCCATGCCGGTCATCACCAACGCGCTGGCGACGCTGATCACCGAGACGTTCATCCCCAGCGAGAGATCGAAGCCACGCGTCAGGATGACGACCATCTGCGCGGACGCGAACAACAGCAGATAGCTCGCCTGGATCAGGATATTCTCGATGTTGCGCGGCGACAGCACGCGCGGCTCATCGAGCCAGACCCCAAGCTCCATGACGACGATGACGAGCGGCAGCAGCAGGCTGAACATCCACCGCACGACAATTTGTCGGCGCGGCTCGGCTGTCGGCGTCGCGATGGTGGAGCCGGCGGCGTCAGACAATCTTCGACCTCCGTCTGCCGAGCCCGTCCACCGCCACCGCCAGCACGACGATGATGCCGAGGAAAATGGCCTGGATGCGCGGGTCGATCTTCAAAAGATCCATGGCATTGGTGAGCGTGAGAAGCAGGATCGCCCCCAATGCCACCATCTCGACGCGGCCGACGCCGCCCTTGAGGCTGACCCCGGCAATCACCGCGGCCGCGATGCTTTCGAGCGTCAGCTGACTGTTGATGACCGCCTGACCCGAGCCGAGCTGGGCCGTGAATGCCAGCCCCGACACCGAGGCCAGAACGGAACAGATCACATAGGACAGGATGAGGTATGTGTTGGCGCGCACGCCGGAGACGACCGCCGCCTGGAAATTTCCACCGATCGCGAAGATGTAACGGCCGACGCTGGTGTAGTTCTGCATCACCCATATGACGGCCACGACCGCAAAGGCCAGGTAGAAGGCGGTGGGCAGATCGAGCCACAGGCCGCGCCCGAATCCATCCACATAGGACTTGGGCATGCCGTAGACCGGAATGCCGCTGGTCAGGAGCAAAGCCAAGCCGGTGACGATAGACGTCATGCCGAGGGTGACCATGAAGGGGGAGATGCGCAGAAGCGCCACGCACATGCCGTTCACCAGGCCGGTGACGACGCCACAGCCGAGCCCCGCGAGCACGCCGATGAAAATGATCCACCCGTCACTCATCGTGCCCTGCAGGCCGGCCATGACGAGCGCGCTGACGACGCTGGTCAGGGCCACCACCGCGCCCTGCGAAAGGTCGAACCCGCCCACGATCAGCACCAGCATCTGTCCGCAAGCGAGAATGACGAGATAGGAGGAGCTGCGCAGCACGTTAAGAATGTTCTGCAGCACCACAAAATTGGGCACGAACAGCGCGCAGACGATAAGGACCAGTGTAAGCAGCACAGGGAGGAAGCCGGCCGCGCTGTAGGATCGGCCGATCCGATCGAGCAGCGGTCTCGACGCCGCGGTCCCCTCGCTCGCGCTCATCTCCGCTCTCTCAAGCCTGCGCTGCCGTCGCGCGCGACGGCTCGTCGCGGAAGAAGTGGGCCAGCACCGCGGGCTCGTTGATATCGTCCCCGGTGAGCTCCGCCACCATCCGCGACCGATGCATCACGTAAAGGCGGTGCGACATATTGAGGACTTCCGGCAATTCCGACGAGACCAGAACGATCGCTGCGCCGGTCGCCAGCAACGATTTCATCAGCTCGTAGACCTCGTACTTGGCCCCGACGTCGATGCCGACCGTGGGCTCGTCGAAAAGATAGATCGCAATCTCGCGCGTCAGTCCGCGCGCCAGGACGACCTTCTGTCGGTTGCCGCCGGAAAACGAGGCAACGGGGCGCTCGATGTACGGCGGCCGCAGACTGAGCTTGTTGACGACATCCTGGACGATCCGTCGTTCGCTCCCCCGCTGCAAAATCCGTGCCCGCGAGAAGCCCGGCAGGTCCAACGCCGCCATCGACGCATTCTCGCGCACGGGTCGGCCCAACGCCAGTCCTTCGGCGACTCGGTCGGAGGGAAAATAGCACAGCCCCATCTTCATCATCGATCCGGGGCTGGGCGAATGAACCTCCTCGCCGCGCACCACGATCCGGCCGGAGGCGATGGGCTCCAGCCCGAAGATCGCGCGAACGATCTCCGACTTGCCGCAGCCGACCAGGCCGGCGATGCCCGTGATCTCCCCGGCTCGCGCATAGAAGCTCGCGTCGCGCACGGATCCGTCGACCAGGGTGATGTTGTCGACCTCCAGCAGCCGATCGGCGGGCTTATGTTCGACCTTGGGGAAGAGAACGCCGATCTTGCGGCCCGTCATCAGCTCGACGAGCTCCGCCTCGGTGACGTCGCTGGCGGCGACGGTGGCGATCTTCCGGCCGTCGCGCAGCACGGTAATGCGGTCGGCGATCTGCTTGATCTCGCGCATACGGTGCGAGACGTAGATGATGCCGACGCCTGAGGACTTCAGCCGAGCGACGATCTCGAACAGCTTCGTCGTCTCCGATTCGGTGAGCGAGGCGGTCGGCTCGTCGAGGATCAGCAGCCGCACCTCGGTGAGGAAAGCCTTGGCGATCTCGACCATCTGCTGGTGCGCGCGCGACAGCTCCCGAACCTTGCGGTTCGGGTCGAGATCGAAGCCGAGCTCATGGATGATGGACCGCGCCTTCTCGCGCATCGCCGCGGCGTTGAGAAAGCCGCCGGTCATGATTTCGCGGCCGAGGAACAGGTTCTGCTCCACGGTAAGCTCAGGCACCAGGCTGAACTCCTGGAACACCGGGCTGATGCCGATGGTGCGAGCGTTATGCGGGATCAGATGCGAAACCGTCCGGCCGCGATATTCGAAGGTTCCGGAGTCGGGCGCGTACGTGCCGGCAATGATATTGATCAAGGTCGACTTGCCGGCGCCGTTCTCGCCGAAAAGAACGTGCACCTCGCCGCTCTTGACATCGAAGTCGACGCCGTCGAGCGCAACGACCCCAGGAAATCGCTTGGAGATGCCCGTTAGCTTGAGAAGCGTAGCGTCACCGTCGCGGGCCATCGGCGTGGCCCGCGACGTATCTATGCTATCTGAACCGGTCACAGGCCGCCCCGGCGACCGGTCGTTGTCAGTCCGCCGATCACTGCGTGACGGAGTATTCCGCTTTGAAGTCCGCCGGAGCGAGCACCAGCCCCATGTTGATCGAGTCGAGATTGCTCTTGGCGATCATGTCCGGGATCGCCTTCGCGCTCTTGACGTAGTCCTTGCCCTCAAGGACGCGCACCGCCGTGTCGATGGCGATACGCCCCTGCATGACGGGGTACTGCGTAGCGAAGCCGAGGATTTCGCCCTTGTTCAGGGCATCGAGCATCGCCTGGTTCTCGTAGGACGACATGATGAGCACGTCGCTCTTGCCCGCCTGCGCGACGGCGCCGATGGCAGCTTCGGCCGCGGGCGCGCAACCCCAGATGACGTTCATGTCAGGCGAGGCCTGCAGGGCGTTCTGGATCAGGCCGAGCTGAACGGCGACGCCGGAGTCGCCAAACTTGGCATCGAGCATGCTGATGTTGCTCTCGCCCTCGACTTTCTTCTGGAAGCCCTCAAGAAAGGCCTCCGCCCAACCGGAGCCCGACGGACCAGGGAAAGTGCCGACCGTGGCCGGCTTGCCGGCGAGAAAATCAAGGAGGTAGGTGCCCGTCTGCTCGCCCATCGTGTCGAAATCGACGGTCATCTTCGAAGTCACCGGAGCCGTAGCAACCGGATTGACCGTGCTGATGATGGGCTTGCCTGACTCCATCCCCTTGGCGAACTCTTTGGTCAGGCCCGCCTCGGAGATAGGCCCGATCACGATCGCATCGAAATCGCCCGCCAGGCAGTCGTCGAACTGCGACAGCTGCTTCGGCAGGTTCTCGTAGCCGCCAGCCTGGTAGAGCGTCATGTTGACGCCCAGGCGCTTGGCCTCTTCAACCACGCCGTAGTCCACCGCGACCCAGAAGGTGTCCTTCATGTGCGGGAACAGAACGCAGATGTTCCATGGTTTCGCCGCCTTTTCGAGCGGCGTGTACTCCGCGACTTCCGGCGACCCGGAATCGAGATTGTAGTATTTGGCCGGCCACCAATTGTCTTCGGCGTTGGCCGCGCCACTCTGCATCAAGGACGCGACGCCTAGGGCCGCGCCGGCGATAAGAAGACCGAACTTCATCTGTCCCCCTCCACTCCTGTTTTGACCGGCACTTCGCCCCGCGCAAAGCTACCGCGTGTCGGCATTTGAGTTTGCAGGAAATCGGTGATCCGCACAATCTGATATTTGTGATATCGGAGCCCGATTTTGCGCCGACCGAGCCCACGAAATGGGCATTCAACTAGAAAACGCAGCCGAGTCCGCTCCGCGCGACGCCGCGAGCTAAGCGCCTGGATTGCGCCTCCCGTCACCCCCGGATCAGGCGCCGGGCATGCTTTTCGGCATCGTGCCCCAAGAGCGCCGCCCGCCGGGTCACGCCGGCGAAATCAGGTAGGATCCGCTGGGATGAAGGTGGGCTTTCCAGCGCGGCTCAATGACGAGAGTGGTCGTCGTTTCTTCGATGATGGCCGGCCCTTTGATGGTCGCACCGGCGCCGAGCCGCGAGCCGTCGTAGACAGGCGTGCTGACCGACTTTCCGCTGACGGAAAAGACCGCCTTGCGCCGCCCCTTGATGGCGCTCGCAGCCGGCGCGCCCTTGCCGACACGCGGCGGCTTCGGCTTGTCGACCAGGCCGTAGATCGTGCTTTCGACGTTCACAACTTCCACGGCGTTTTGCGGCTCGGAATAGGTATAGAGCTCCTTATGCCGCGCGTGGAACGCGTTCTTCAGCTTGGAGATGCTCTGGGCGTTGATCTCGAAATTGCCGATCTCAACCGTGCATTCGTGCACCTGGCCGACATAGCGCATGTCGACGCTGCGCTTGACGCGAACCTGCGACGACTTGAACCCATCGGCTCGAAGGTGCTGCATGCCCTTCTTTTCGATGGACTTGAACAGGTTGTTGATCTTGCGCGCGGCCGCATCTCCGGCAAGCCGGAGCGGGCATGTCGCCATGTAATTGTACTTCACGTCGGAGATGATCTGGCCGAACGCACAAAGGCCGGAGGCGAGCTTTGGAAGGATGACGGTGTCGATGCCCATCTCCCGCGCCAATGCAATGATATGGGCGGCGGTAGCGCCGCCGGCGCCGACCAGGGTGAAGTCCCGCGGATCGTATCCGCGTTCGACCGACACGCGGCGGATGCCGTTGACCATGTTGTTGTTGACGATCGTGTAGATGCCATAGGCGGCGCCTTCGACCGTGAGGCCGAGCGGATCGGCGACGCTCTTGATCGCCGCGCGCGCCGCGCCCAGATCGAGGGCCAGCCGACCACCGAGCAGCCCCTCGGGATTGAGATAGCCGAGGACGAGGTTGGCGTCGGTCACGGTCGGGCTGGCGCCGCCGTGGCCGTAACAGGCGGGGCCCGGATCCGCGCCGGCGCTTTGCGGGCCGACCTGCAGCAATCCCATCTGATCGATCCAAGCGATCGATCCGCCGCCCGCGCCCAGGGTCTCGACCTGGATCATCGGGATGCCGATGCGGTAGCGCAGGAAGTCGATGTTCTTGCTGATATTGGTCAGGCCCTGGTACGTCAGCGTGATGTCGAAAGACGTGCCGCCCATGTCGACGGTAATCACGTTCTTCTGCTTGAACGGCGAGGCGACGAACATGCCGGCCTGCGGCGCGGAAGCCGGACCGGAATTGATCGCGTAGACCGACCGGTCGGTCATGGCCTTGCTGATCGCCAGGCCCCCGTTCGATTGGAAGTAGCGCACAGGATACTTGGCGCCGCGCGAACGGAAATAGGAGTCGATGGCGGCGACGTAACGCGTCAGGATGGGCGACAGGTAGGCATTCAGCACCGCGGTCGAGGTGCGGGTATATTCCCGCACCTGGGGATAGAGTTCGCCGCCCACAGTCAACGCGACGTTCGGCATCATCTCGCGCACAATCGCCGCGGCCCGCCGCTCGTGCGCCGGGTTCAGCACCGACCAGACGAACGATACCGCCACAGCCTCGACCCCCTCCTTAAGAAAGAAGGCGCAGGCAGCGCGCACGTCGTCCTCATTCATCGGGACCTTGACCGACCCGTCGGAAATCACGCGCTCGCGCACCCCCTTGCGGAGATAGCGCGGCACCAGCATCACGGCGGCCGGGTAATCCGGATCGTAGCGATAGCCGTCTTCCTTGTGCCCGAGCCGGATCTCGATCGAGTCCTCATGGCCCGCGGTGCAGATCAGGCCGGTCTTCCCGCCTTTGTGCTGGATCAGCGCATTGAGGCCGACGGTGGTGCCGTTGATGCACAGATCGCAGTTCGAAATGATCGCCGACGGGCTCTCTCCAAGGTCCTCGGCGATCTGCTGTAAGCCGTCGGAGATCGCCTTGGTTGGATCGGCAGGCGTGGAAAGCGCCTTATAAAGGCGCACATGGCCCTTCTGGTCGGCCAGCACGAAATCGGTGAACGTGCCGCCTGCGTCAACGCCCAGGCGATACTTCGATTGCATTGAATTCTATCCCCTTGCCCCGCGTCCGCTTTGCGGCGTCGTCTACTCAGCGGCCTCCAACGATCCGGCGCGCAGCCGAGCCGTTGCTTCCTTGTCGACGTCCAGCGTCGCACCCTTGATGACGACGCCGTAATCGTCGCGCGCGCCCTCGATCGAGACCAGCCCGTTCTTGACGTCCGAGACCACCTTCTCGACCGGCCGCTCGAAGGGATTCCCGTATCCGCCGCCGCCCGGATTGAGGTTGGTGACCGTCTCGCCGGGTTTGATCGTCTGGATCACGTTCTTGCGGATCGTTTCGACCGATGCACCGTTCCGGACCTCGATGCGACCGACCTTCGTGGCCAGCATAGTCGACCTCGCACCGGCCGCGCCCATGGCGGGAATGCGCCGCCCCTCGCCGAACGTGATGAACGTCATCTCGCGGTCGAGCGGCTCCACCTCCCAGGCCGTGCCCGAGCCGCCGCGGAACTTGCCGGCCCCGCCGGAATCTTCGATCAGCGAATAGCGGTGGATGACGATCGGATAGGAGTATTCGAGGAGCTCGATGTCCCCCGACGTGAGCGCGCCGAAGCAGCATTCCGGGCCGCAGGCGTGCCACCCGTCCTGGGCGGGCGTCGCTCCGGCGCCGGAGATGATGGTGGCGAGCACCATCGTCACATATTCCTCGTTGTTGCGGGTGTCCCAACCGGAGATGTTCAGGCCGTTGGCATGCCCCCAGGACGCCGCGACCTTCGATGGCATCGCCCGTTCGAAGGCAAGCCGAACCGCGTCGGTCAGCGTCTCCATCGGCGTGGTCGTGCAATTCATGTGGGGCGCGGGCTCGACCGCATTGCACAACGTCCCCTTGGGGCCGAAATCCACGGAAACGCAGCGATATAGGCCCTCGTTGTAGGGCGGCGGGAGCTGCGCGAACATCATCAGGCCGAGATAGACGCCGGAGTGCGAATTGCCCTCGTAGGAATTGATGAAATAGGGAATCTGCGGCGGGCTCTCGATGGCGATGTGGCACGTATCCTTCTTGATCGTCACCGTCGCGGTGATGTCGAAGTCGCCGAAGCCGTGCCCGGCGTCCTCGAGTGTCGCGGTTCCTTCGTATGTGCCGTCCGGCAAGCCACGGATCAGGGTACGCATGTGGCGGTCCGCCATGTGGAGCAGCTCGTCGATGCATGCCTCCGCCTGTGCCACGCCGTATTTGTCGAGCATCGCGACGAGATTGCGCTCGCCCACCTGGCAGGCGCCGATCAGGGCGTTGAAATCGCCCTCCTGGTCGCGCCGCGCGCGCATGTTGGTGAAGATGAGATTGAGGATGTCATTGCGCGGCTTGCCGCGGTCCCAGATCTTGATCGGCGGGATGCGCAGACACTCGGCATAGATCTCGGTCGCGTTTGGATTGTAGCCCGCGGGCACCGGGCCGCCGATATCGGTCAGATGTCCCTTGCAGACGGTCCAGAACCGCAATTTGCCCTTGTAGAAAACCGGCTTGTACATGCAGACGTCGATGGCATGGCTGCCGCCGAAGGCCGGATCGTTGTGGAGGATCAGATCGCCCTCGTGGATGTCGTCGCCGAAAAACCGCGCGACCGACTTCATCGCCGGGATGAGCGAGCCGAGATGGATCGGAATGTCCTGGCCCTGCAGCACCATTTCCGGCACGTGGTTGAACAGCGCCGTGGAATAGTCGTGGGCCAGGTTGAAGACGCTTGAGCGAGCCGTCTTCTCAAGCGACAGCGTCATCTCGCGCTGCGTGGTTTCGAGGATTCCGCGGACCACCGAAAGGGTAATCGGATCGACTTTGACCTTGCCCTTACCCTTCGCCTTGGCGCTCATCGGCTCGTTCTCCTGTGCCGCGGATCACAGCCCGAACGATCATTCGACCGGGGATGCGGATCGCGGCGCAACGCAATCACGCGGCGGCTGTTTGGGTCAACTGCAGTGCCGTTAAAATCGTGCGCGCACATCGCCGCAACCGGTTCGATGGCGGCGGCTCGAAGGCCATCGACCCTCGCTCCGCACGAGATGGTCCCGACGACACTTCCACGCGGATGCTCCTCGCGCCAGCGAGAGCTTGCCAAGCGCCGGTTTCTTATAGTTGACTCCAAGTTCTCCGGCCCGCCTAGGCCGCTCCTCCCAGGAAGGAACTTGCGACGATGACCCACCACACGCCAGCGATGAGCGAAGCGGAATACCGGGAGAATACCTTCTTCAGCATCTTCGGCTCGGTTCCGGAGCCCGGTTTCGACAGTCTGTCGGAGCAAGTGGGGGTGTGGGGACGGCCGTGGGGCTGCACCAGCGACATCGGCAAGCTCACCTGCGTGCTGATGCATCGGCCGGGCGACGAGCTTTCGGTCGTGGAGAACAAGCCGATGCCGGAGGTCGGCGGCTTCGGCGATCCCGACAAAGGCTGGTACTGGATGGGCAAGACCATGCCCGACCTTGCTGCGATGCAGGCGGCGCACGACGCGCTCGCCGCGATCCTGAAGGCGGAAGGGGCCGAGGTCGTCTATGTCGGCGACGCGGCGCCCGGGCGCATGAAGCAGATCTATACGCGCGACAGCGTCATCGCGGTCAGGGGCGGCGCCATCGTCACGCGGCTTGCGCGGCGGGTCAGGCGCGGCGAAGAACTGCCGGTCACGCGCGCGCTCGCGAACGCCGGGTGCCCGATCCTCGCCACCATCCACGGCAACGCCGTCTTCGAGGGCGGCGGCTTCGGCATCATCGACGAGAAAACGGCGGTGTGCTCGCTCAGCGTCGCCTGCAATCAGGAAGGCGTGCGGCAGGTCGAGGCGATCCTGCGCAGCCTCGGGATCGAGCTCATCGTGGTGCCCAATCCCGGCTATCGCATCCATATCGACGGCGCGTTCGTCATGATCGACATCGATACGGCCATCGTCAACGTCAACGAGCTTCCGTTCGTCTTCATCGACTATCTGAAGAGCCGCAAGATGAAGCTGATCGAGCTGCCGCCGGAAGATAACGCCTTCTCGCTGAATTGCCTGGCCGTGGCGCCAGGGCGGGTCGTCATGCACACCTCCGTGACGCCGCGGCTGGCGGAGCGGCTCGACAAGAACGGCATCACCGTCCTGCCGGTGGAATACGACTGCGTGGAGCTCGGCGGCGGCGGCATTCACTGTTCCACCTCGCCGCTCGCCCGCGATCCGCTCTGACCGCCACCGGCGCTCAATAAGCGAGCGCATGCAGCGCGCCGGCGAGCGTCTCGATGCCGGCGACGATGTCGGGGATCGACGAGAACTCCTCCGGCGTGTGGCTGCGGCCGTCCTTGCTGCGCACGAAGATCATCGCGACCCTGGCGATCTTCGCCATCTGCTGCGCGTCGTGACCGGCGCCGCTCGCCATCCGCATGATTGGCACGCCTGCGCGGCGCGCTGCATCCTCGATCGCCGCGACGAGCGCCGGGTCGCTCGGGGACGGCTCGTGATTGGCCCCGACGCTCCAATCGAGATCGAGGCCCCTGCGCTCCGCCACGGCCCGCATCGTCTGCTCGTGCAGGGCGCAGAGCCGATGATAGGCGTCGGGGTCGGGATGGCGCGCATCGATGGTGAAGCGGACGCGGCCGGGGATGACGGCCGCTCCGTTCGGCTCGACGAAGGCGCGGCCGACCGTGGTGACCGCCGGCCGCCCCCAACGATGCGCCGTATCGATCACGGTAGAGACAATCTCGGCGAAGCCGGCCATCGGATCGCGCCGCAGATCCATCGGGAAGGCGCCCGCATGGTTGGCGGTGCCGGCGAGCTCGACATGGTAGTGCCGCAGGCCGGTGATGCCCGTCACCGCGGCGACGGGAAGGTCCGCCTGCTCAAGCAGCGGACCCTGCTCGATGTGAAGCTCTATGAAGGTGTCGATGTCGTCGCGCGACGCTTCGCCGACCCGCTCGGGCGGAAGCCCAAGGCTCCGCATCACGTCGGCGATGGTCTCGCCGTCATAGCTGACCGTTTCATCTGGCGCCGAGGGCGCGATGTCGCCGGTGATCGCGCGCGAGCCCCAGAAGTTCGCGCTGGGGAAACGGCTCCCCTCCTCCTCGCAAAGCGCCAGCGCCTCAAGTGTGCGGCGCGGCTGTCCGAACCGCTTGCCGAGCGCCTCGATCGCCATCAGGCCGGCGATTGCGCCGAGCGCACCGTCGTAGCGCCCGCCCGGCCGCTGCGAGTCGATATGCGAGCCGGAGACGATCGCCTTGCCGCCCTCGCTTCCGTCGAGCCGGCCCCAGACATTGCCGACGGCATCGCGGCTGACGGACAACCCCGCCTCAGCGCACCAGCCGGCGTAGAGCTCGGTCGCCGCCACCCATTCGGGCGAATAGACGGTGCGCCAAACGCCGGTGTCGCCATGCGCGCCGTGCGCCGCAAGCGCCAGGATGCGCTGCTCGACGCGAGCCGGATCGATCAATGATGGCATCGGTCTTTCCCAGTCAGGCGGATCGCGCGTCGCGGAATTGACGCGTCGTCTGAAATCATATCAAACTACATTTTTAGAGCCGACTCCAAATCTACTTTCGAAGCACCGCATGCGACCAGGAGCGACTGTGCAAGTCCGATTCCAACAGTCGATCCTGAAGACAGGCTCACCCGCGGTCGCTCCGGCACCGGCCGAGACGCGCGCATTGGGATCGCCGGTGGGCAGCCGGTCTTGACGGGCTCATGAATGCTCTCCCGCCTCCGCAATCACGCACAGGCGTCGCTTCTTCTTGCCGTCGGGCTCACGCTCGTGGCCAACGTGCTCCTGCCGCTGCAGGACGCGATGACCAAGCAGGCCATTGCGGAGGTCGCCGTCTGGGAGGTTCTTTTGGTGCGCAGCGCGACGGTCTTCGTTGCGACGCTCGCCATCGGCCGGCTGCCGCTCGTGACGCGCATGGTGCGCACGCCCTTGAAGGGCTTCATGGCGGCGCGCGCGGCGATCATGCTCGCAGGCTGGGTCACGTTCTATCTGGCACTGCGCCACCTTCCGCTGGCGCAGACCATCACGCTCTACTTCGTGTCGCCGATCATCGTCGCGATTGCGGCGAAGCCGCTCCTGGGCGAGCCGTCCTCGTTCAGGCAGTGGATCGCGATTCTGATCGGCTTCGCCGGCGTCGCGCTCGCGGGCGGTCTGACCGGCTTCGTGATTTCTTCCGGGGTCGGCCTGGCCCTTCTGTCGGCATGCTTTTGGGCCGCGTCGCTCCTGATGCTGCGCAGGTCGAAGGAAGAAGCGACGCTGGTGCAGGTCGCCTTCGCCAACGGATTCTTCGTCGTGGCGACGGCCGTCCCGCTCGTCCTTTACGGCTTCAGCGGATCGGCCGCGACAGTCGCCTGGATGGTCGCCATCGGCGTCGTCGGAGGGACTGGGCAGTTTGCGCTTTACGAGGCGGCGCGACACGTGCCGGCGCCGGTGCTGTCGACGTTGGAATACACCTGCATCGTGAGCGGATTCGTCCTCGGCTACCTGATGTTCGGCGAAGTGCCCACGCTGCAGATCGGCATCGGCGCGATCCTGATCCTGATTTCCGGGGTGCTGGTTGTGACCGTCGAGCAGAATCGCTTGCAGACCGCCGCCCCGCTCGCGCGCGACCTTCCGCTTCCCATCGATCCCAACCTCAAGCCTTTCCTGGAGCATGACATGGCCGACAAAACGCACGATCTCGTGGTGAACTACATCGCCAAGACCCGCTTTCCGTTCCCCAAGCAGACCACCTGGGCGGCGGACTATCAGACACTCACCAATGTCCCGGAACGCAAGAAGGCGATCGCCACGCCTTCCGGCGAGCACTATCCCGACATCGTGATCCTCGACGGCACCGGGCGCGTCCGCGAGATCGGCGAAATCGAAATGTCGGTCGACGAAACCGCCATCCCCTACTTGAAGGCCGGCTCGGAGACCGCCGATTCCGATACGCCGACCGGCGTCAGGCACTTCTTTCTCTATGTCCCGGCCGGCCAGGAGGGGGCGGCGCAGGCGCTGCTGGAGGCAAACGGCATCAGCTATGCCGGCGTTCGCGGGTTCGACGTGAAAGCCGACGGGACGGTGAGGATCGTGCCGTTCGTCACGAGGGGCGATCCCTACGACCACCAGATCACCGATACCGCCGCCGCCTGAGGCGCGCATGCCGAGCGCGTTTCAGTCGTCCTCCTGCTCCATGAGGCCCCAGGGGCTCGGCATCTTCTGCACTGGCACCTCGATCAGCGTCGGCCCCGGCTGATCGAGCGCCCAACGAAGCGCGTCGCCCAGCGCTTCCGGCCCGTTCGCGCGCCGCGCGGCGACGCCGAAGCTCTCCGCGAAGCGGACGAAATCCGGGTTCTTCAGGTCGGAGCCCACGACCTTGCCGCCGTAAAGATCCTCCTGCATTCGCCGCACGTTGCCATAGGCTCCGTCGGAGAAGACGATCGCCACCGAACGGATGTCGTGCTGGACGGCCGTCGCCATCTCATTCGCCGTGAACAGGAACCCGCCGTCGCCGCAGAGCGCCACGACAGGCGCGTCGGGGCAGCCGACCTTGGCGCCGAGCGAGGTTGCGTAGCCGAAGCCGAGCGTTCCCTGATAGCCGGGCGTGATGATCCGGCGCGGCTTGGAGACGGGAAACGCCGCGGTCGCGACGTAGCCGACCTGCGTGTAATCGGCGACCACGATGCCGTCTTCCGGCAACGCCTCGCGGATGGCGCGGAGGTAGCTCATCTGCGGCGCGAGCGCGCGGTCGAACTCTTCCGCGACGCGCGTCTTCAGCGCTCCGATCTCGTCGGTTCGCGACGCGTGGGGCGAGCCGCTCCGTTCAAGCTCCGCCGCAAGCACGGCAAGCGCCTCGCCGGCATCCGCATGGATCGCGACGTGGGGCGGCTGGCCGCGTTCGAACTGGCCGCGATCGAGATCGATGCGGATGACGCGCTGACCCTCCCTCAGGCCCCATTGCTGGCGCGGCCCGTGTAAGCGCGTCCCGACGGCAAGGATGACATCCGCATCCGGCCATAGGCGGAAGCCTTCAGCGTTCCCGATCGACAAAGGGTGGCGCGTATCGAGGATGCCGCGTCCCTGCAGGTGGCTCAGGACCGGCGCCTGCAGGCGCTCCGCGATCTGTCGCAGCGCCTCTCCTGCCCGCACCGCCCCGATACCGACCACGACGAGCGGCGTGCGTGCATCTGCAAGAAGCGCAGCGGCTTCGCGGATCGCGTCCACGTCGAGCTCCGGCAGCGGCAAGGCCGTGGCCTCGACCGCGTCGATGCGCGCGGTCGTCAGCCGCAGCACGTCGGCCGGCAACTCGACGGCTGCCGGCACCTGTCCGGCCTTCAGGTGCGCGAAGGCCTCACGCATGATGTCCGGCACCGCGTCGGCGGAAAGCGCGATGCCGTTCCAGCGCGTCAGGCCGCGTACGATCGCGGACTGGTCCGGCAGTTCGTGAAGCTCTCCGCCGCCCATCCCGATCTGGTCGGAGGTGATCTGCCCGATCAATGCGAGCACCGGCGCGTGCACGGCATAGGCGGTGGAAAGCGCGGCCGACGTGTTCAGAAAACCGGGACCCGGAACGCAGGCATAGACGCCGATGCGCCCGGTCGCCTGGGCGTAGCCGAGCGCCATATAGGCGACACCCTGCTCGTGCCGGGCATTGATGACCCTGAGCCAGTTCGTCGCGCCATGGACGGCGTTGAAGAAGTGGTCGAGCTGCACACCGGGCAGCCCGAACAGCGTGCCGATGCCGGCCTTGCGGAGTGCCGCGACTACGGCCTCCCCTCCTGTCATCGTCGTCGTCGGGTCCACGCGGCTCACACAGCGTCTCGGGGTCAGTTGCGGTAGTCGGGCTGCTCGCGGTCGAGCTTGCGGCGAAGCGCCTGCCAGGGGAGCCAGCCCTTGTTCCCCCCCGACGAGAACTGGTTGGAGGTCCTTTCAAGGACGGCCTCGGCAGGCATCGAGAGCGGTGCGCCGCTCGACTGCGCCGCAATCTGGATGCGGCACGACTGCTCCAGGTAGTACATCAGGTAGAACGCCTCCGCGACCGTCTGTCCGACGGTCAGGAGACCGTGATTGCGCAGGATCAGGCAGTGCTTCAGGCCGAGGTCGCGGATCAGTCGGTCACGCTCCGACAGATTATCGTCCGCCGCGATGCCTTCGTAGTCGTGGATGCCGACATCGCCGTGAAACTCGATGCTGATCTGGTTGAGCGGCAGGAGCCCGCCCGCCTGCGCGGCGACGGCCATGCCCGCGAGCGTATGGGTGTGCATCACGCAGGCCGCGTCGGGCCGCGAGAGGTGCACCGCCGAGTGAATGACGAAGCCGGCCGGATTGACCGGCCAGGCGGTCGGCTGCGCCGCTTCGCCGTCCGCGTCGACCTCCACCAGGGAGCTCGCTGTGATCTCCTCGAACAGGAGCCCGTAGGGATTGACGAGGAACCGGTGCCCCTCGCCCGGCAGGCGGACGGAGAGATGCGTGAAGACGAGATCGGTCATATTAAACAGCGCGATCAGGCGATAGGCGGCGGCGAGGTCCTCGCGCAGCTCGCGCTCGCTCGGCACGTGATCGGCCGAAGGAGGCTGCGGCATCGCAAAAGGAGCGGTCATGATGCGTCTCCGGACGAAAAATGGAGCAGCGAGCGTGTCATGCGGACATCTCGTAGGAGGCGAGCGGATCGTCGCGCTCGCTGCGGATGCGGTTCTCCGGGCGCGCCGGATCGGGATAGCCGATCGCAATGCCGCAGACGAGCATAAGGTCGGGTGGGCTCTTCAGAAACGCCGTGACGGTGCGCTCGAACATCGCCCAGTCGGCCTGCGCGCAGCTCCCGTAGCCGGCCTCCGTCAGAAGCAGGAGCACGGTCTGCAGATAGATACCGAGGTCGAGCCATTGCGAAGGGCCGAAGCTCCGCTCAAGGAAGCAGAATACCCCGAAGGGCGCGCCGAAGAACTGGAAGTTCTCGTGGATCCAGGCGAGACGCGCGTTCTTATCGGAACGGTCGATGCCGAGCGCGCCGTAGAGAATCTCGCCATTGCGCATGCGCCGTTGCAGATAAGCGGGCTTCAACTCGGGCGGATAGAAGTCGTAGTCCATCGGCTCGCCTTCCGGCGCCTCCGCGCAGCGGCGGCGCATCAGCGCCTTCAGCGCGGCAAGGCGTTCGCCGGCGATCGTGTGCACCGCCCAAGGCTGGAGATTGCCGCCTGACGGAGCGCGCGCGGCACGACGCAGGATGTCGTGGATCTCGTCCGCGTCGACCGGCCGGTCGAGGAAGGCGCGCACGCTCCTGTGCGCCGCGACAGCGTCGGACACGCTGACCGCTCGCGTCACGGCACCGTCCACTCGCGCCCGCGCGGGGTGTCGACATATTCCGGCCAGCGATAGCCGATCGGCGCCTGGAAGTCGGGCGGCAAGAGCGGCGCCACCCATTTCGTGCCGCCGACGCCGCCGCCGGTGCGCTCGCGGAACTCGGCTTGCGCCTTTTCCAAGGCCGCGCCGTCGAGGAGGAGCTCGATCAGCGTCGTGGCGATCACTTCGCCGGCCTTCGTCCACATCGGGTCGATGCAGGCTGGCACGCCGCCCATCGCGTGGCGCACCCATTCCGGATAGCGGTAGCCGGGTTTCGGCGCCTGCAAGGTCGGCCGTCCGACATAGAGCCGCACGGTCGGCGCGTGCCAGGTGTAGTCGACATAATCGTCGGCGGCGTAGTTGAGCTGCCAGGCGGGAAGCTGGGCGCGGAAGGCTTTTTCCGCCTCCCAGGGCGGCGTAAGCTTCATCAGGCCCTCGAAAAAGGGCTCGGGCATCGGATCGAGGCCGAGCGAGGTTTGCAGGTCACGCGCGAACGCCTTCGCCTCCTCCGACCATTGCGGCGCGCCGAGGCGCTCGAAGTTCTTGAAGGTGACCTCGGCCATGGCGTGGTTGGGCAGGCCGGCGCGGGTGCGGGTGATCCAGGCTTTCTCCACCGTGCAGTGGGTCATGGCGGCGATGTGGTCGGCGTTGCGGTCGAGGACCGCGAACGCCGCCTCGCACATGGCGAGCGTCGGCGCGCGCATGGCGTATTGGATCTGACCGATCCCCGGCGCGATGTTGTCGGCCGCCGCCTGCCCGGCGATCGGGATGAACTCGTTCAGGGACCAGCTGCCGCTGTGCGGCAGCATGGATTCCTTCATCATCTTGGAGTTCGTGTACATGAGGCAGACCGCGTCGATAGCGCCGGGCGCGCGCGCCGTCGCATGGGCGTGCGCCACCGTGCCGCCCGCCGCCTCGTTCTGCCAGGTCTCCGGGTTCTCGCACTCGAAGGTGTAGATGCGGCTCCAGTAGGGCGCGCTGGTCGTGTCCCAGAAGCAGCCGTTGGTGAGCGCCGGGAACGAGTGCGGGTGGAAGCTGAACGCCGCGTCGAGCCCGTCATAATAACCGTGCGCCGCATGCACGGGCTTGGAGCCGCACATCTTCTCGGCGGGCTCGCCGAAGAACACCAGCGTGCCCGGGATGCCGTGCGCCTGCATGGCATGCTTGGCGGCGAGGAAACCCGAGAACGAGCCCATGCCGAGGGCGGAGTGCGGATCGGTGTGGCCGGCGGCGCGCGGGCTCACGCCGTCGCGCGGCTTGCGATAGGGCACGGGCGCCTGGCTCTGGCCGGGAATGGCGTCGTATTCGGCGTAGCCGGCGAGCGTCGGGCCCTTGCCGTTCGACCAGCGGGCGCGAAAAGCCGTGGGCATGCCGGCTGTGCCGCGCTCGACCTCGAACCCCTCCCCCTCCAAGCGGTCCATGTACCAGGCGGAAGACTTATATTCGCGCCATGACGGCTCGTGGAAATCCCAGATCGTCATGTGATCGGCCGACAAGGCCGACCGGTGCTCGTTCAGCCAGGCGAGCGCGCTCGCCTGGGCGGGATGCCAGCCATCCGACTCCGCCATCGCGTCAGACCTCGTCACGGATCAGCGGCGCGGTCGAGCAATGCAGGCCGCCGCCGCCGGAGATCATCTTGTCGTAGGGCACGGTGATGACCTCCACGCCATGGAGGTCGAGCCGGTCGCGGGTGTAGCCGGAGACGCCTTCCGGCATGATCAGCCGGAAGGGCGCGATCGCCAGCGAGTTGATGACCGAGATGTCGTCCTCGTGGTGGGTCTCGATGAGGCCGATGCCGAGCTCCTTCAGCTTCTCCAGGAACCAGAAGGGCAGCAGCGTGATGTTGGCGAGCGCAAGGTCCGGGGCGATCATCACGAAGAGCCCGTCAATGTGCAGCCGATAGCCGGTCAGCGTCACTTTCAGAAGCTCCACGCCCTGCGAGCGGAGCACCTCCTCGACCTGCCGGGCGCCCTCTTCGTTGACGCGCGAGGAGAGACCGACAACAGCCGTCTTCTTGTTGAGCCAGGCGAAGCTGCCGCCCTCGAAGACGCCGGCGCCGGAGATGGTGCGAAGGATCGGGCAGCCGAGGCGCGCGAGCGTGCGGGCGACGCCGCGCTCCTCGCCACGACGCATCCGCGGCCCGAGCCGCGTGACGATGGCGCCGCCGCCGACCGCGACACAGGAGTCGCGCGTGTAGCAGGTCTTCATGCGGCTCTCGCCAATCTCGTCGAGATAGACGACCTCGACCCCCTCGGCGCGCAGGACATCGGTATAGGCGTCGTGCTGCGCCTGCATCGCAGCGAGATCGGGACCTTCCGTTCCGCGCCAGTACCACCCGACCTGCACGTCGCCGAAGGCATTGTTGTCGAGCCGCTTGGAGGTGTCGACGATGTTCATCTCATCGCCCGGGCGATGCATCAGGATGACGCGAAGCCGGCCCACATCGTTGGTGCAGCCCCATTTGCGGCCCCACCAGCGCTCGAGCTGATCGGAATCTTCAAACGGCGGTTCCGACTCGGACGGGAACTGCTTGATGAGCTGATTGTACCGCCACTCGCCTTCGGTGATTGCGCCCAACAGTCTCTCCCGGATCGGCAGGCCCGGATCGGGCAGGCTTGCGCATGAGGGTGTCGGGCGGTGAGCCTAGGAGCACTTATCCAATTGCGCAACAGAAACTTGGAGTCGACTCTACTTTCTTCTTTTGCGCTTCGCCGGCGCGGGCTCGATGAGCAATCCTTTGAGGATCAGATGGATGTGCGGAACGCCCATCTGCAGAAGGTCCTCGATCGTTCCGCCGCGTCCAGCGATGAAGCGACCGAAATTCGCCGTCGTGATTCCGACGATCAGCTCGGAGAGCGCGACGGGGTCGATGTCCGGCAACAGACGGCCGCGTGCCTGATAAGTGCGGACGATGTGGATGTAGTGCCGCTTGATGAGATTGTTCAGGCGCGCGCCGGTGCGGCTTGCCCGCCCCTGCGGCTCGATGAACTGTGCGGACATGATGACGCGCCAGCATTCCCTCGAAAGGTGGCGCAGCGCCTGCTCCGCCAAGAGCCTTTCGAAAGCCTCGATGCCCTTCACCGGCTCCTCGGGAAGATTTGCGAGAAAGGCGCGGCGCTCGGGAAGCGCCGCATGCACGTGCCGGAGCGCCAGCTCCATCAGAAGGTTCGGCTTTGTCGCGAAGTAGTTGTAGATGGTGGCGGGCGCCACGGACGCGCTCTCGGCGATCTCCTCGATCCGCGTCGCGTCGTATCCCTGCTCCGCGAAAAGCGCCTCCGCCGCATCGAGGACCTGGGTGGCGCGAAGCCGCCGGTGCTTCTGTCTCAGTCCGTTTACCGCCATGCCCTGACGTTCCTCCGTTCGCGTTATTTCACGAATCCACGTGATTTGGACTCGGCTCCAAAAATAGAGTTGACGCCAAGCCTATGCATCTCTGAAGATGCGATGACAAGCTCGGACGGCCCATGCTGAAGCTGATCGAAAATCCTCCGCCTTGGCCGAACGGCGCGCGTTGCGCCGTCTGCTTTTCCTTCGATTTCGATGCCGAGAGCCTGCTTCATCTCTACTATCCCGACGACGCGACGAGGCGCATCAGTCTCGCATCGAGCCTACGCTACGGCGCACGCGTCGCCATCCCCCGGCTTGTCCGCATCTGGAAGCATTTCGGCATTCGCCAGACGGTGTTCGTGCCGGGCTGGTGCGTGGAGACCTATCCGGAGGCGATCGAGCTTCTCTTGAAGGACGGACACGAGCTCGGCCATCACGGCTGGCTGCACGAGCGTCCGAACCAGCTTTCCCGCGACGACGAAGAGCTTGTCCTGAAGAAGGGGATGGATGCCATCAAGGCCGCCTCCGGCAAGCCGCCCTCCGGCTATCGCTGTCCCTCCGGCGCTTATTCGGAGCACACGCTCGATCTCCTGATCGAGAACGGCTTCACCTACGATGCGTCGCTCGGCGGCGACGACGTCCCTTATCTTGTGGAAGGAAAGGCCGGCCGCCTGGTCGAGCTTCCCTCCGATCACTCGCTCGACGACTGGCCGCAATATGTGAACATGAAGGAGTTCAACATGGGGATGACGATCCAGTCGCCCCAGCGCGCCATGGACGTGTTCCGCGCCGATTTCGACGCGGCCTGGGCGCATGGCGGACTCTGGGCGGCGATCTGGCATCCCTTCGTTTCAGGCCGGCTCGCCCGCGCCGAGGCGATGGTGACGCTGATCGAGCACATGCAGGCGAAGGGCGACGTCTGGTTCGCCACGCTGGAGGAAATCGGCGCCCATATCGCGGGGCTCATCGCACGCGGCGAATGGATGCCGCAGGTGGAGCGAATACCGTTCTGGCCACAATCCGTGCCGCAGATCGCGCGGCCGACACGCTAGGCCGCATTGGCTTGGCCCGGTCTTTGCATTCGAGGGGTTGTATCCGGGAATCGGCTTCCCGGCACGTGAGGGTGACGGAAGGAAGATGCACTCCCTCGGTCATTTGGTCGGTCGCATGACGCAACCGCCCGTGTTCATCAGAAGAGGGGAACTCGCCATGCTTAGGAAACATCTCGGAGCGGTCGTCTCCGTCTGCTGTCTCGTCGGATTAGGCACCGTCGCCCAGGCGCAAACGCTTCCGCCGGAAATCGCCGAGAGCAAGGTCGTTCATGTCGCCTTGAACTCCGGCTATCCGCCCATGGAGATGAAGGACCCGAACAGCGGCGACTTCACCGGCTTCGACATCGACCTGATGGCCGCGATGGCGAAGGTGCTCGGCGTCACGATCGAATACCAGGACGGCGCGTTTGAGGCGATGACGCCAGCGCTGCAATCGGGCCGCGTCGAGATCATCATGAGCGGCTTCTACGACACGCCAAAACGGCGGCCGATGTTCACCTTCATCGACTATCTGAAGGCGGGCGCGCAGTTCTACACGCTCACCAGCCTGCCCGACATCAAGACGATGACGGACCTGTGCGGCAAGACCATCACCACGAGCCGCGGCACGAGCTATCCGGAAACGGTGAAGGCGTGGTCCGACAAGAACTGTGTCGAGGCCGGAAAGGAGCCGGTCGAAGTGATCGTCGACACCGATCTCGGGCAACAGCTGACCAACCTGAAGACCGGCCGCGCGGTCGCGGCGGTGCAGGGACTGGAAGCCGTTCCTACCATCGTGGAGATGGATGCAACCCTCTATCGTCCGCTCGACGAGCCGTTCTCCGCCGCGCTGATGGGCATGGCCTTCCGGCCGGACGAGACCGTGCTGCGCGACGCCTTCGCCTACGCGCTGAAGACGGTCATCGACGACGGCACCTACGACGAGCTGATCAAAAAGTGGAAACTTGATCTCAGCACCTACAAGGAAGTCTCGTTCGACGCGGGTCCGCAGCCCTGATAATGACTGCGGATGTGAGCAGCACGCACCGCTTTACACATGCAGAGGAAGTCGACGTCGCACGGCTTCCTCACATCAGGCCAAAGCACTACGGCCGGCTGACGGCCGTGGTGATCATTGTCGTCGTCGGCGTGCTGCTTGTCCGCGCCTTCGCGGTCGGCCAGATCGACTGGACCACGACGCGCGAATACCTGACCTGGCCGACCATCATGTGGGGCCTGGTCAATACGATATGGATGTCGATGGCGTGCATGGCGATGGGGATCGTCATCGGGATCGCCTGCGCCGTCGCCCACGGCTCTCCCAACCCCGTGCTGCGCGCGGTCGCCGTCGGCTATGCCTGGTTCTTCCGCGGCACCCCGGTCATCCTTCAGCTTCTGATCTGGTTCAACCTCGCCCTCGTCTTTCCCCATCTCGGGATTCCGGGCGTCTGGAGCGTCCGCACCGTCGACGTCATCACGCCCGCCGTGGCGACGCTGCTCGGCCTCGGACTGAACGAGGGCGCCTACACGTCCGAGATCATGCGCGCCGGCATGCTGGCGGTGGACCGCGGCCAGTACGAGGCCGCGAAATCGATCGGCATGTCCTACCTGCTGTCGCTCAGGCGCATCATCCTGCCGCAGGCCATGCGCGTCGTCGTTCCGCCGCTCGGCAACGAGTTTATCGCTCTGCTCAAGACGACGTCGCTCGCCTCGATCATCGGCTTCAGCGACGTCCTGCGAAACGCCCAGGATATCTATTACACCAACGCCAAGGTCATCGAGCTACTGATGGTGGCCGCGTTCTGGTATCTGGTCGTCGTTTCGCTCCTGTCGATCGGACAGGCGGTGCTCGAACGCCGTCTCGGCCGCGGCTTCAGCTCCAGCGCCAGGCGATGAGCGAAGCGCACCTCGTCTCCGCCGTCAAAGTCGGCAAGCACTTCCACGGCGTGCAGGCCTTGCAGGACGTGACGCTGGACGTGGCGTCCGGCGAGGTCGTGTGCATCATCGGCCCGTCCGGGTCCGGCAAGACGACCTTCCTGCGCTGCATCAACCAGCTGGAGCGCATCGACGCCGGGGCGATCTGGCTCGACGGCGAGCTGACCGGCTACCGTGTTTCC
Source organism: uncultured Alphaproteobacteria bacterium (assembly GCA_963814905.1). GTDB lineage: Bacteria > Pseudomonadota > Alphaproteobacteria > Rhizobiales > Afifellaceae > DASWJZ01. The sequence goes on from CAWFEM010000001.1 coordinate 58,407, forward strand.
GGAGGCGCGCTTCACCCGCTGAGCGAGAAGGAGATCGCGCGGCAGCGGCGGATCACCGGCATGGTGTTTCAGCGCTTCAACCTGTTCCCGCACATGACGGCGCTGGCGAACGTCACCGAAGGACCGATCCAGGTCATGAAAAGGAAGCCGGAGGTCGCGCGCGAGGCGGCGATGGCGCTCCTCGACCGTGTCGGCCTGGCGCACAAGGCGAAGGCCTACCCCTCCGAGCTTTCCGGCGGCCAGCAGCAGCGTATCGCCATCGCCCGCTCGCTCGCCATGCAGCCGAAGCTGATGCTCTTCGACGAGCCCACCTCGGCGCTCGACCCCGAGCTCGTCGGGGAAGTTCTCAACGTCATGCGCGACCTGGCCGGCTCGGGCATGACGATGGTCGTCGTCACCCACGAGCTCGGCTTCGCGCGCGACGTGGGCGACCGCGTGATCTTCATGGACGAAGGCTGCGTCGTGGAGGCCGGCACGCCGGAGGCGCTGATGACCAATCCGCAGGAGCGACGCACGCGCGATTTCCTGCGCACCATCCTGACAGACAAGTGAGCCCTTGCGGCGCGACCGACGATTCGACGGCGATCGCCTACCGATTTCACGTTTGCCCGAACCTCGGCACGCGCGGGGGGAAGGCAAGCTCCGGCGGGACGTCGTCGCCCGTGACGTTGGGGCTGAAGAACGGATCCTCGGTTTGCCCCCACCGCGCGCAGAACGTCTGCAATTCATACGACGCGATCAATTGGGCCAGCGTGCCTTTCGGCGTGCCGCGCGTCGCGGATTCGAGGTGGTAGAGCTCCGCATTCGCGGCCCAGACCACTCTGTACCCATGTTCCCGGACACGAAGACAAAGATCGATATCGTTGAAGTCTCGCCGATACGCTTCGTCCAAACCGCCGACCTCTTCGAATACGGATCGGCGCATGACCATGCAGGCGCCCGTCACCGCCGACATGTCGCGGGATATTTGAAGCAGGCCGCGCGGGCCCGCCTCGCGGCGGTCGCGGCGGCGGAACACGTGCCTCGGAGAACTTCCCTCGCCCAGCACGACACCGGCATGCTGGATGGTGTCGTCGGGGAAATAGAGCTTGGCGCCGACGACGCCGGTTTCCGGCTGCAGCGCAAAGCTCAGCATCGTCTCCAGCCACTCAGGGTTCACGACTTCGATGTCGTTGTTCACCAATGCGAGGATCTCGCCCGTCGTTTGAGGGACGACGGAATTGTGGAGCGCCGCGTAGTTGAATGCGCCGGGATGACGGATGACTCTTACCCGAGGGTCTTTCCGGGCAACGTCGAAATAGCGGAACGTTTCCGCTTCGACGCTGTCATTGTCGACGATGGAGATGGTGAACCGCCGGTAGGTCGTACGGCTGAGGATGCTCTCCACGCAACGTCTCAGCATCGCATGTCCGTCGCGCGTCGGAATGATGATCGCCACCTCGGGGGAAGCCGCCGGCATCCGCGGGGACACGACGAGCCATCCGCGCTCGTCTACCGTTACCGAGCACGCCCGGCCGCGCGCGGCGAGGGTTCTTTCCACGACCGCCTTTCCGTCGTGAAGCTCAGGAAGCCGTGGCGCGGCGGAGCCGCGATGCCGATGCAGGATCACGTGGGGAACATGCGCCACCGACGCTGACGCGGGGGCGTCGGCCGACGTCAAACGCAGCAGGATGTCCCATCGCCAAGCCGCCCCGGCATCGACCTGCGCGCCGTTCAGCCGGCGGAGCCGCTCAGTCCGGAAGAGGCCCGTCCGACCGACATAGTCAAACGAGAGCGCCAGCAGCGGGCTCCACTTCGGCTTGAAGAACGGAGACACACGCAAACCCACTTCGCCGAAATCGTCCTCGTCGCCATAGAGAAGGTCGGCGCCGGGATTGGCGTTCAAGGCCCGGACGAGTTGATAGAGCGCGTCGAGCGAGAGCGCGTCGCCTGCTTCCAGGGCCATGCAGAATTCGCCGCGCAACTCGGCCAACGCAGCGTTGAACATCTCGGCCTCCGAGGCCGTGGGCGAAACCGACACGAGGCGGAAGCGCTCCGGCATGGATTTGCTTTCATCGACGCCACCGGAGGCGACCAAAAGCACCTCGACCTTGCGGTAGATCTGATGCCGGAGCGACTCCACGGTCTTCTCGTCGGCATGGCCGCTTGGGAGGACGATGATCGAGACGAGCGGCGTGCGTTGCAGGCTGTTTATGTCGCGCGACATCGCCATGAGATGCTTCGCGCTCAGCCGGTCGTAGCGGTCGATCCAGGCTAGATAGGACATGGCTCGAGGGTGCCGTTTCAGCAAACGACGGCGCCGGCGCCGCTCAAAGATCCGCCTGGCGCTCTCGCGCAGCGGGCGCTTCCGGGCCGATTTCCACAATCGGCCCACCATCCGGAGGGGCGCAGCCAGCCTGCGGCCGAAGGACGAGCGCGCCGCCTTATTCTTGGAGAGGCGCATGAATCTTTGGGAAGAGGGGCATGGCCTTGCCGCGATGGTCGTGAGCTCTCACACGGGCGTGCACGCGCCGCTCGCCGATGGTTATCGCGTCGGCGATGGTTACGGAAGGGCTGAAATCCCGCCTCGGACACCTAGCGCACAGCACAAGACGGGTGCGCGGAGCTACCGATCGCCCCGCGATGTCAATCTAAGGCGCACGAGGCCGTGCGCTAGGGACTAGGAGGCGAGAGAAGTGGTCCTGAGCCCGCAAGGACTCACTTGATCGCCGCCGCGCATTTCTCCGCCAGCATGATGGTCGGGATGTTGGTGTTGGCGCGCGGGATGATCGGCATGATGGAGGCGTCGATCACGCGCAAATTCTCCACACCGTTTACGCGCGCGGCGGGATCGACGACGGCGCCGATCGCGCAGGTGCTGGTCGGGTGGAACATCGGCGTCACGCCGGCAAGAGCGAGCTCCTCGAACTCGCGCTCGTCGCGGATGTCCATCAGGAGCTTTCCGGGCGCCATGATGCGCCGCAATGCCGCGCGCCTGGCGGTCGCGCCCAATCCGACCAGCGCGGCGATCGCCTGGTTCAGAGCGGCGGACGACAGGCCGGGCCGGTTCAGCAATCGGATCGGAGGATTGGGCGGCAGGACGAAACTCTCATAGGTCGCCGCACGGACATCGGGATCGTTCAGCAAGGTGCGCGCAAACCGCGCCGCGTCGGCAATCCTTTCCACGTCCCTCGGATCGGAAAGCAGGTTGAAATCGACCGCTGGCTCGCCGCGCGGATTGGCGGAGTCGAGCGTGACGCTCCCACGCGAGAACGGCGCGTAGAGCGACGGACCGATCATGCCGAGGCGGTTGCCGGTCGGGTAGCCGCTGGTGCGCGCGATGAAGCTCACGAAGATGTCGCCGGCGGGGCCTTTGCCGGATGAGAGCCGCGCGCCGGCCATGGCATAGAAACGGAAATCCGGCGATTGACGCACATGCGGGCGGACGACCGCGCCGAGATGCGTGTAGAGGTGGTTCTGCAGGTTCTGCCCGACCGCCTTCAGATCGTGCACCACCGGGATCGCGAGGCGGTTGAGCGCCTCAGCCTCGCCGATGCCGGACCTCAGAAGAAGCGCTGGCGAATGGAGGCCGCCGGCGGAGACGATCACCTCGCGCGCCAACAGCCGGTCTGTGCCGCCATCGGCCTTGCGGACCTCCGCCCCGATCGCGCGGCGGCCTTCGAAGAGGATCGCGCTCACCTCGCAGCGGCTCAGGATTTGGAGGTTCGGCCGGCGCCGCACCTCCGCCGTGAGATAGGCGCGCGCCGCGGACATGCGGGCGTTGTTCTCAACCGAAAGGGGAATGGAATAGACGCCGTCGATCTCCGCGGCGTTCATATCCGGCAACAGACGGAGCTGGTGCTTTTGCGCTGCCGTGGCGAGCGCCTTGTTGAAGCCCGGCCAGTCGTCCGGCTGAATGCGCTGGATCGTCGTCGGGCCTTCGCGCCCATGCTCTTCGGATGCGCTGTCGAGGTCGCGCTCCAATTGCTTGAAGAACGGGAGGACGTCGTCCCAACCCCAGCCGGTGGCGCCCGCCGCGCGCCAGTTGTCGTAGTCCTCCGCAAGCCCGCGAACGGCCCACATCCCCATCACCTGCGAGCCGCCGCCGAGGAGCCGCGCCTGCGTATAGGGGCGGCGCTCGGTGCCGGCGCGCATCACCGCCTTCAGACCGGTCCAGAAATAGTCGGCATTGGCGTAAGAGCGCGGAAAGATGTCGGCGATGTCGTCGGGAATGTCGTCGGGCGGGAATTCCGGGCCGGCTTCGACCAGGAGCACCTTCCGCTGCGGGTCTTCGCTCAGCCGCGACGCGAGCACCGACCCCGCCGAACCGCCGCCTACAATGAGGATGTCCGCTTGCTGCATGGGTATTCCGCGCTTTGTGATCGTTACGGATTGCGGGATGGATGACCAATCGGGCGATAAGATCAAGTCGCGTCGGAAAAGCAGAGCTAACCTGTAAACCTGCGGGAGGAAACGAAGAATGGCGCGGACGCTCATCAAGAATGCAACCATCATCTCGGTCGATCCGAAGATCGGCGATCTCAACACCGGCGACATCCTGATCGACAGGACGAAGATCGCATCGATCGCGCCGTCCATCGATGCGGAGGACGCCGAGATCGTCGACGCGACCAACTGCATCGCGGTTCCGGGTTTCGTCGACACCCACAGGCACACATGGGAATCGCTCCTGCGGGGGACCGGCGCCGACTGGTCGCTCGCCCAGTACTTTACCGGTGTCCGCGTCGTCATGGGCGGCCTCTACACGCCGGAGGATAATTACGTCGCCAACCTTCTCGGCGCGCTCGACGCGCTGGAGGGCGGCTTCACCACGCTTTACGACTGGTCGCACAACAACAACTCGCCCGAGCATGCCGACGCCGCCGTCCAGGGCTTGAAGGATTCCGGCATCCGCGGCGTCTTCGGCTATGGCAATTCGAACGCCGAATGGTTCCCCCCGAGCGAAATGCCGACGAATTTCGACGATATCCGGCGCGTGCGGAAGGAGCACTTTTCCTCAGACGACGGGCTCGTCACGATGGCCGTCGCCGCGCGCGGCCCGCAATTCACCACGCTCGACATCACCGAAGAGGATTTCAAGGTCGCGCGCGAGCTCGGCCTCCGCATAACGGTGCATGTGGGCGACGGCCTTTGGGGCATGAGCAAGCCGGTCATCCAGATGAACGAGCGCAACATGCTCGGGCCCGACGTCACCTATGTCCACACCAACACGATCGCCGACGAGGAGTTCGAGCTGATCGGGTCGAGCGGCGGCAGCGCTTCGATCGCGCCTGAGCTGGAGATGCATATGGGGCACGGCCTCCCGCCTGCCCTGAAGCTTCTCGCGGCGGGCGTGCGCCCAAGCATCTCTATCGACGTCGTCACCACGGTGCCGAGCGACATCTTCAACGCGATGCGGGCGCTCATCGCCGGCACGCGCCTGATGGTGAACAAGGAGGCGCTGGAGAAGAAGGAGATCGTCGACCCGCTGCCGCTGACGAGCCGCGACGTGCTGGAATTCGCGACGCTGCAAGGCGCCAAGGCATGCGGTCTCGATCACAAGACAGGAACGCTCACCCCCGGCAAGGAGGCCGATATCGTCTTGATCAGCACCGACAGCCTCAATCTCATCCCGGTGAACAACCCGGTCGGGACGGTCGTAGAGTTCTCCCACGCCGGCAACATCGACAGCATCTTCGTCGCCGGCAAGGCGCGGAAGCGGAACGGCAAGCTGGTCGACGTCGATGTCGCGGCGCTCCGCAGCCGTGTCGACGCGACGCGCGACGCGCTGTTTGAGCGGGCGGGCGTGCCGACCGACGGATCGTGGAACGTCAAGCCCTACACTGAGGAAGCGAAGTCGGAATTCTGAAGCGGTGCAAGCCGACGCCTAATGCGGGACAAGGAAAAACAGGGAGAAAGCGTAGTGTCGAAGAAGATTGCGGTGCTCGGCAGCGGCGCGAACGGCGCGTCGATCGGGGCGGACCTCGCCAAGGCCGGCGTCGACGTCGTGCTGATCGATCAGTGGCCGGAGCACGTCCAGGAGATGCGCCGACGCGGCGTCCGGATCGAGATGCCGGACTCCATCCTGGAGCAGCCCGTCAGGGCGTACAACCTCTGCGACGTCTGCACGTTCACCGAGAAATTCGACATCGTGCTTCTGCTGATGAAGGCCTACGACACGCGTTGGGCCTGTCAGCTCATCGAGCCCTATCTGAAGCCGGACGGCCTGATCGCCGGCGTGCAGAACGGGATGACGACGGGCGCGATCGCCGACGTCGTCGGGCCGGAGCGCACCATGGGGTGCGTGATCGAGATATCCTCGATGATGTTCGATCCCGGTATCGTCATGCGGCACTCGCCGCCATCGCGTTCATGGTTCGCCGTCGGAAGCATTCATCCGTCAACGGCGGGCCGGGAGGAAGAGATCGCCGAGCTCCTTCGACACTCGGGCTCTGTCGATATCGTGGAGAACATCCTCGCCACCAAGTGGATGAAGCTCGTCAGCAACGCCACGACGCTTGTTTCCACGGCAATCCTCGGCCTCTCGATGCACGAGGCGGTGGCGCTCCCCGGCATGCGCGAGCTGATGATCCGGTCGGGCCAGGAAGCGCTCGACGTCGGAGCCGCGCTCGGCCACCCGGTCCTGCCGATCTTCGGGCTTAAGCCGGAGGACATGCGGCAGTCTAACCGCCTGGTGGAGATGCTGCTCGATGTGCTGCTTGCGGGCTTCACGCTGCCTGACACCAAGACGACCGTCCTGCAGGATTGGATGAAGGGCCGCCACAGCGAGGTCGACGATCTGAACGGGCTTGTCGCGCAGGAGGCAGTTCGCGCCGGAAGCACGGCGCCCGTCAACGCGGCAATCGCCGAGCTGGCGCACCGCATCGAGCAGGGCACGCTGAAGCCGGACCCGTCAAATCTTGCGCGGCTGAGGAACCTCGTCGCGCAAGCCTGAAGCGTGGCCGGCTCAGTAGTGGCCGTTTTCGCGCATCAGCGCGTCGACGCGGTTCTGTGCGCCCGCCAGCGCGTCGTCGACGGATTTGTGCCAGCTCAACATCTCGTGGATTTCCTCGCCAACGATGGCGATGATCCTGGATATCTCCGGGATCGGCGGCCGCGGCCATATCTGCAGATAACCCTTCCGCGCCATCTCATCCACGGCCGGGATGATCGGCGAGACGGCGCGCACGTCGGGATCGCTGCTGACGCTGAAGCGCGGGCTCACGACGCTGCCGTTGGCGATATAGAGCTTGGCGGCGCCCGGAGAGGTCAGCGAGCGGATCGCCAGCCAGGCGGCGGCGACGCGGTCGGGCGGTAGGTTGGACGGCATGGCAAGCGCGTAGCCGCCGACCGGCGCGATCGGCCGCGCTCCGGGGCCGACCGGATGCGGCAGGTAGCCGGTGTTTCCGTGCGCCGGCGACGATTGATCCAATTCGAAGAGGGGTGCCAACAGCGTGTAGCAATAGGCGAGCGCCACGGAGCCGCCGGCATAGGCGACCGCGCGCTCGTACCACGACATGCTCAAGATCGAGGGCGGCGAATAATCGAGCAGCTCCATCAGATATTCGGCGGTCTGTCTGGCGGCGTCGGACAGGAGCATGGGCCGCAGGTCTTCGCCGTGCGGGTTCTCCGCGTCGAAGCCTTCGCGCGCGTGGCGCAGATTGATCACCGGCTGACCGAACGACGATCCCATGATCATCAGGAACGAATGGCCGAGCGGCGTGCCGCGCGCCGCATTCCAGGCGATGCCGTAACGTCCGTTGATCGGCGCGTGGAGCCGCCGCGCCGCGGCAATCACGGCGGAGGTGGTTGCGGGCTCGGCTATCCCCGCTTCCGAGAGGAGGTCGGTGCGATAGACGAGAAGCTCCGGCGTGGTCTGGACCGGAACGCCGTAATGCACGCCGCGATAGCGGGTGCTCGCCACCGCGGCGGGGTGAAAGTCGGAACGGTCGAACCCGGTCTCGTTCATCAGCGCGTCGAGCGGCTGCAGAGCGCCGGTCGAGGCGAGCTCGCCGAACCACGGCAGATCGGAGGCGACGATATCGTAGCGGGATACTTTGAGACTGCCGTTGTCGATGATCTCCTGCCGCAGCCGGTCGATCGATAGAGCGCGGTTCTGGATGCCCGTGCCGAAGATGTTCTGGAAGTGCTTCTTCAAGGCGTGCATCGCCATGAAAGTCGGATCGGCGTGGACGAGCACGCGCAGATCGCCGGAGAGATGCAGCCTGTTGTCGAGGGCCGGCTGCAACGGCAGGACGCCGCTGTCGCTGTAGGACGCGCCGAAGAAGTAGTCGGCGGGCGTCAGCACGAAGCTGCCGCCGTCGAAGCTCGCCGCGAGGAGCGAGCGCGTGCGACGCACGAATTCCTGCCAGCGACTGAGAAGCAACGCCGAAGGATGCAGCGAGAAGGACTTGCCGCTCGGCGTGCGCGGCCGCTTGACGATCAGGTCACGCGCCTGACAGTCGGCGATCGCGCGAAGCGCGGTGCCGTAGGACATGCCCGACGCGGCGGCGAGCGACGAGCTGGTCGTCATCCGGCCGTTCAGGTGATTGCGCACCAGACAGGCAAGCAGACGCACCTCGCGGCTGCCGGTGCGGATGTCGAGCGCCGCTTCCGTTTCGTTCTCCAACTGCTCGATGAAATCGAGAAACTGGACCATTTGCGGGTTTGAGATGCCGGTCCCCGGCGGCAGGTGCCGGGTCTCATAGGGCCCCTCAGGCGCCCCACCACCTGGACCGCGCGCAGGTCTCAGGCGGGCTTCGCCGCTGGTCGTCCGGTTTGAATCGTCTGGCACATCAATGCCGTTTGTCGATCTCTGCGGACCTGTTCCGCCTGCCTGCCAATCTCGGCTGAAAAGACAAAACTGTCCAATCTGAACAATTTTTTCCCCCGCTTACGCGGCAAGCGCCTGCTGCTTCTTCGCGAGCAGAGCGACTTTTCGCTCGTCGACCGCCGCGAGCACGGCCCTCCTCCGCTGCCTGGCGTCGAACATCCGCGAGCCGGTTTGGAACATGATGACGATGATCAGGAGAATCCCGAGATAGAGCTGCACCTGATAGGCGGGCGTCACGTTGAAGACGAGGCCGGTATTGAGGAAATTGACGGTCAGCGTGCCGATCGCCGCGCCGACGACGCCACCCTTGCCGCCGAGGATGCTCACGCCGCCGATAAACGCGGCAACTGTCCCGGCAAGCAGAAGATATTGCAGGCCGAGCGCCTGCGCGGTCCCGGAGCGCAATCCGATGATGGCGCCACCCAGTCCGGCGCAAAAGCCGGAGATGGAGAAGACGATGATCATCGGCCGCTTGAGATTGACGCCCGCGGCGAGCGCCTCCTTACGGGCGCCGCCGACCGCGTAGATCTCGCGCCCGTATTTCGTATAGGCCATGAAGATGCCGACGAGCACGAAGACGGCGATGACGAGAAAGCTCGCCGGGGAGAAATAGGCCAGCATCTTGGTCTGGATGAAATCGGGAACGTCGAACTCGGTGAGCATCACCGTCTTCTCCTGCGCCGCGAACAGTGCGACGCCGCGCAGCAGCATGAGCGTGCCGACGGTCAGGACGATCGCCCGCACCCTGAGATAGGCGACGAAATATCCCTGGATGACGCCGATCGCGGTGGAGATCGCGAGCCCGATCGCAAGCGCCGTGAAGGTGCCGAGCTGGTCGTTGAAGCGCACCACGATCACCGCGGTCAAAGCCGCGTTGGAGCCGATCGAGAGATCGATCTCGCCGGCGATGATGCACAAGGTCAACGCCAGCGCGACGAGGCCGAGGACGGCGAACCTCTCCATGATCGCGAAGGTCGTGTTGTGGGTCATGAAGAGATCGTTGGTCGCTGCGAAATAGCCGTAGACCAGTACCGCCAGCAGCACCGCGAAGGAGAGGTCCGGATCGTCGACGATCCGGTTCTTCAGCCGATCGACAAGAGACGTGCGCTCGCTCATTCCTTCCTCCCCGCCTCTATTCCTGCGCCCTGGAGCCCCTGCGGGCGAGGGAGAAGACGACGATCGAAAAGACGATCATCAGGCCCACGGCCAGGACCCGCGGCCCGCTGTTGAAGCCGCGCAGCACCATCATGTTGTCGACGACGGAAATGAAGATCGCCCCGAGGCTGGTGCGCAGAGACGAACCGTAGCCGCCCATGATGGAGTTGCCGCCGACCATGACGGTGGCGATGACGAGGATCGTCATGTCGCCGCTGGAACCGAACTCCGAGGAAAAATAGTTCGCCTGCGCGCTCGATATCTGGGCTGCGAACGCAACGGCCACGAAGCCGGCGCAGACGGAGGCGATGGTGCACACCATCATCGCCATCGCCAGATTCTCATGCCCCGTTGCACGGGCGGCGGCGCGATTGGCACCGATCAGATAGACCTTGCGGCCGAAGTTTGTGTAGCGCAGCACGATCTCGGCGACGATCGCGATCAGGATGAACGCAATCGTTATGTTCGGCAGGCCGAGAAACGATCCGGTCCCGAGCCATTCGGCGTCGTTCGGCCGACGGAAGGAGATGACCAGATTGTCGCTCCACCAGGAGGCGATGCCGTAGAACATCCCGCCGGCGCCGAGCGTGACGACGATCGGATTTCCGCCGAGGCCGATCAGGAGGCCCTGCGCCGCGCCCGCGATGATGGCGATCGCCAGCGTCGCCAGCAACGACAGCTCGAACCCGTAGCCATTCGCCATGCCCATTGCGAAGGCGATGATGCACAGCGCCGCCGTCTCCTTCATGGAGAGGAGGAAGAAGTTTCCCGAAAGCGTCACGAAGGTAAGGCCGATCCCCATAATGCCGACCAGGGCGGCGTCCCGGATGATCGTCTTGAAATTGAAGACGTTCAGGAAGTTGTCGGTCGTCACCGCTCCGTAGAGGAAGACGAGGACAAAGAGCGCCACGAGCGCCAGCACGATCGGCGAGGCCTGCCGATCCACCCACGCGGCGAGCCTCGGGGGGACGAAAGAGCGACTGAATTGTGCCAGCGTCTCCATGTTCCGCGCCTCAGAGATTGGTCTCGTTGAACGGGTCCGTGATCTCTTTCAGGATGCCGGCGGTGGTGATGTCGGCGAGGTCGAACCCGCCGATCCGCATGCCGCGATAGAAGGTGATCACGCGGTCCGGCAAATAGCTGATCTCCTGCATGTCGGTGGAGGCGAACACGATCGCCGCGCCCTCGTCGGCCACGTCGCGCATCTTCCTGTAGATTTCCGCCTTCGCGCCGACATCGACGCCGCGCGTCGGCTCATTGACGAGGATCACCTTGGGCGTGATCGCCAGCCACTTGCCGAGCGCCACCTTCTGCTGGTTGCCGCCGGAGAGCACGCCGGCTTCGGCGTTGAGCCGCGTGACATCGACGGTAAATTTCTCGGCGAGATCGTGCGCGACCTTCTGTTCCCTGCCACCGAAGTTCCATCCGAGACGCGATACCGTCTCAAGCGCGGGCGAGGTCAGGTTCTCGCGGATCGGACGACCCAGGAACAGGCCGTCATACTTCCGGTCTTCGGAGCAATATCCGATCTTGCGGCGGATCGCGGCGGCCGGATTGCCGGGGAGGAAGGTCTCGCCGCCGAACTCGATCAAACCGGACTGCGTCAGGTGAGAGCCTGCCATCGCGGCAAGGATCTCGCCGGTCCCGCTGCCGAGCTGGCCGGCAAGGCCGAGTATCTCCCCGCCATAGACGTCGAAGCTCACGGGCTCGAGCATGCCGTCGGGCAGGAGGTCGCGGACCGAGAGGAGCAGCTCGCGACTGCCGCGGGCGGAGCGCTCGGGAAACATGTTCTCCAGCTTGCGGCCGAGCATCAGCTCGACCAGCGAGTTGACGTTCAGCTCCGCCGCCTTGCGCGGCCTCTGGCCCTCGCCGTCGCGGAGCACCGTGATGCGGTCGGTGATCTTGAAGATCTCGTCGAGCCGGTGGCTGACATAGATGATCGACTTGCCCGCGGCGGCGAGCTTCTTGACCATGTTGAGGATGCGGATGGAATCCGATTCACCGAGCGCCGCCGTGGGCTCGTCCAGGATCAGCACCTTCGGGTCGTGGGCGATCAGGCGGGCAACCTCGACCAAGTGTTGCTCGCCGACCGACAACCGATCGACCCGGACCGTCGGATCGATCTCCGTCAGCCCGACCTCGTCGAGAAAGCGGCGAGCGCGTGCCGCCAGCGACCGTTTTGTCGCGAATGCATGGACGTTGTGGCCGGCAAGAAAGATGTTCTCCGCGACCGACATGGCCGGGATCAGGCTGAGCTCCTGTTGGGCGATCGCAATGCCCGCCTGCTCGGCGACACCGGGGCTGTGAAAGCGGATCGGCTCGCCCTCGAATTCATAGGTGCCGGTATAGCCGTCGTCGAAACCGCTGATGATTTTGACCAGCGTGGACTTTCCGGCGCCGTTCTCGCCGACAAGCCCCATCACTTCGCCACGGCCGATTTCGAAATCGACGCCGTTCAGCGCCGCGATGGCGCCGAAAGATCGGGAAATGCCCGTCAGTTTGAGAATGGTGTCCATGGCAACGGATTACCAGCCGCCGTCGGGGTCCGGCAAATGCTCCCCACCGCAGTCTCTGCCCGAATTCCGGAGGGTGGACGCGTCCGCCCCGCCCCGAGGATCGGCCTCAGCGAGCGCCGGGGCGGCCCATGAAGGACCGCCCCCAAGCCCGCTACCCGGTTGAGGCTCAGTCGCCCCACGCGCCCGAGCAAAGCTCGTCGATGCCGTAGAGCTTGCCGTCGTAGCCGCGCATGGCAACCGTCTCCAGATTGTCCAGCGTGACCATCGGATTGGGGGTGAAGTTGATGTAGTTCTCCAGCTTGCCGTTCTTCAGGTATTCCGTGACCAGCTTGATGGCGAGCTGGCCTTCATGCAGCGGCGACTGCAGCGTCGTGCCGTATTCCTTGCCTTCTTCGATGAGCTGTTTATCGCCGTTGCACACGGTGCCGACGGCAACGACGTCCTCGCCCATCTTGTAGCCGGCCTCTTCGAGCGCCTTGATGCCGCCGGTCAGGATCGCGTCGTCCATGCCGTAGACGAAATCGATTCCCTGGTCCTTGACCTTGGCGATCAGCTTGGCGGCGCCCTTGTAGCCGTTCGACTGACCGAAGCCTTCGTCGACGTCACCGATAATGGTCAGATCGGAGCCCGCGATCGCATCCTTGAAGGCGTTGATGGAGAGGCCGTAGCCGCCATAAGAGTGCGGATAGGACAGCACGATCACGTTGAAGCTGTCGCCGCCGGCCGCCTTCTTCTTCGCGGCGGCCTCGCGCAGCATGTAGCCGGCATTGCGCGCACGCAGACGGTCGTCGGGCCCGGCGTAGCCGAAGATGTATTTCTTGTCCTGCTCGTTCGGGAGCTGGTTGATCTTCAGGACCGGCACGCCGGTCTTGTGCAAAGCGCGCAGCGACCCAAGCCCGGCCACGGCGTCGGAGGGCCACCAGATGAAGACGTCCGGCTTCTTGCCGGCGGCCAGGACCTGCTGCACCTGCTGATCCTGCTCAGCCTGGTTGAACTGGTTCTCGTAGACCTCGATGTCGTAGCCGTTCAGCTCGGCCGTCGCCTTAAGGCCGGTGATGAACTTGCCGATATAGGCCTCGCCGGCCGGGCCGTTGAACGAAATGATCAGCGGCTTGTCCTGCGCCGACGCGCCGGTCAGCGCCAGGCCCATCGCGAATGCCATCGCGGCCATCGCCGCGGCGGCGCGTGCGAAAATTCCCATCATGTTCCTCCCTAGGAGCGGGTTCGATTCTTTTAGCGACGCGCGATTCTCGATCAGATCGGACGTGCTGGATCATCATTCGCCGCTTGCATGGTGGTCGGAAGACCCATTCTGACCGATTTGGATATTTTCCGACCGATTTGGATTTCTCTCGTGTTCATCGCCCCGCGAGACCGACTACCGTCGACCAAAAGGGCCCGCATCGGGCACCGGGGCGTCGGCGGGCTTTTGACTGTCGGGACAGAGAAAGCGTCTAGGGAGAGCGGAAGTGGACACCGAACGTTTGAAGGGTAAGAACGTCGTCGTCACCGGCGCGGCGCAGGGCATGGGCGCGGCGATCGCCGAGCATTTTGCGGCGCAGGGCGCCAAGATCTGTGTCACCGACGTCAATATTGACGGCTGCAACGCGGTCGCGAAGCGCATCCGCGACAAAGGCGGCGAGGCGATCGCGGCCGAGGTCAACGTCACGAAGCGCGCGGACGTGGCCGCCGCCGTGAAGGCCGCGGTGGATGCGTTCGGGTCGATCAACGTGATGCTCAACAATGCCGGCATCAACAAGCCGATGATGTTCCTCGATGTGACGGAGGACAACTGGCACAAGATCATGGACGTCAACGCGCTCGGCGTCCTGATCGGAATGCAGGAAGCCGCCAAGCAGATGATCAAGCAGGGTAAGCAGGACTACCCCTACAAGATCATCAATGTCGGATCGATCCTCTCGCGCCAGGCCTTCGACGACGTGGTGCCCTATGCGTGCTCGAAGCACGCGGTGCTCGCGATGATCAATGGCGGGGCGAAGGCGCTGGTGGAGCACAACATCACCGTCAACGGCTACGGCCCCGGAGTCGTCCGCACGGAGCTCTGGGAGCAGCTCGACAAGGACCTCGTCGCCATCGGCAAGTTCGAGAAGGAAGGCGAGTCCATGGACACGCTCGCCCAGAACATGATCCTGATGAAGCGCTACTCCTATCCGCAGGACGTGGTCGGCACCGCCAGCTTCCTCGCGAGCCCGGAGTCCGACTACATGACCGGCCAGCTCCTCATGATCGACGGCGGCATGGTGATGCAATAACCGGGAAGCGCCTTCTCCTGAGGAGCGCTAGTCCGGCAATTCGAGCGAACCGCTCAGAAACGTGACGAACTCGCCGGCAAGCACGACATCGCTTCCCTCCACGCGGCACCATAGATCGCCGCCGCGCGGCGAAAGCTGACGGCTGTGCAATGTGCTGCGGTTCAGCCGGTCCGCCCAAAGCGGCACGAGGATGCGGTGCGCGGTCCCGCAAACGGGATCTTCGGGAAGGCCGAGCCTCGGCGCGAAGACCCGGAGGACGAAATCTGAGCCCTCGCCTGGCGCGGTTGCGATGACTGCGCCGCGCTCCAGGCGGGCGATCGCGTCCTGGTCAGGGTCGATCTTCGCCACGTCGGCCGGGTCGTCGTAGATGGCGATAAAGCCGAAAGCCGAATCGAGCGTCTCCGTCGCCTTCCTGCGAAGCGCCGCATCGAGCGGGCCTGCCATGTCGATCGCCGTCGCCTGCATGATCGGCCAGGGAACGGAAATCAGGCCCCCTTCCCGCCCGACGACACACTCGCTTCCATCGTCGAGCACGAAAGTCATGCGGTCGCCGGCCGGCGCGCGGGCGAGCGCGACGTGCGCGGCCGCCATCATCGCGTGCCCCGCCCCTTGATGGCGGCCGGTCGGGGTATGGAAGACGAGGCGCGTGCGCGCTGCATCGATCGGCGTCAGCGTCGCGAGCACGGTTTCGCTGAGCTGGGCCGCGACCGCCCGCATGACGTGATCGGGAGCGGGCGCCTCCAGGGACACGACAAAAGCTGGATTTCCGCCGAAAGGATCGCTGCTAAAGGTCACGACCTGGTGAATTCCGGCGCGCATGTTCAGCCGTCTGACAAGGGCCTGTAGGCAATCACCTTGATCTCGATCTTCACGTCGAACATGAACCGGATCGGGAAGACGGAGCGGACCGGCGGGTCGTTCTTGAAATAGGTGCTGTAAATTTCGTTGAAGCGGACGAAGTCGCGCGCATCCGCGAGCCAGCACTGGCAATCGACGACGTCGTCGAGGTCGCAGCCGGCGGCCGCAAGCGCCTCGCGGACAAACCCGAAAGTCAGGTGGACCTGTTCGTCGAAGGGAACGTCCTTGTGGCCGGTGCCATCGTCCAGGATGTTGCCGTCGGCATCGAACACCACCTTGCGCGGATCGAAGATCCACGGGCCATAGGCGGACGTGAAAACGAAATCGCCGGCGCGTACGGCTTTGCTGATGGGCACTTCGGGGTGGGCCGGAAAGGCCTCTTTGGCCATCAGCTTCCTCCTTTGCCCTGAGGCGCGAGCCGGCCGAATGAGGCGACTTTCCTCACGCAGGTCACGAGCTTGTTTTCGCCCGGCCGACGGACGGAAGTTTCGAGCCGCTGTGCAACGACACCTTCCCCCTCCGGGCGCTTTCCGCCTAGGACGCATATTGCAGGCGGACACGTTTGGGTCAATAGGATGCAAGCCTATTGACATATGATGCATGCACCTCTGTACTCCCCGCATTCCGTCAACGCCCTGCGGGGAACGGGGATTTTTCTCTTCCCCACGACGGGGTTCAATGGTTGAGGATCGGGCTTGCAACCTGAAATGAGTCGAGAAGCGAAATGAGAGGCGTCCCGGTCCAGTCGGTTGGCAGACGCAAACGCTCTCACGAGATTGTCGAGCTGCTGGAGAAGGCGATTACCAGCGGCGAGTTTGAGGTCGGCAGTCAGCTGCCCTCCGAGAAGGCGCTTGCGGAACGCTTCAAGGTCGGCCGCCCGTCAGTGCGGGAGGCGCTCTTTCTGCTGCAGCAACAAGGACTTGTCGAAGTCACTCCCGGCACGCGCGCGCGCGTGACGGCGCCGACGAGCAGCTTCCTGATCAGCCAGCTCGCCGGGTTCGTAAAAGGTGTTGCCGGGACGGAGGAAGGTCAGGCGCATATGGAGCAGACGCGGCTGCTCTTCGAGGCCGGCGTCGCGTGGCAGGCCGCGCAGGTGGCGAGCGATGAGGATATCGCGCGGCTCCGGAAGGCGCTTGACGCCAACATCGCCGCCGTCGGGAACGCCGCAGAATTCATCCGGACCGACGTCGCGTTCCACTACGAGCTCAACGCGATCACGCGCAACCCGATTTTCGCGGCAATGCATGAGATCATCGTGGAATGGCTCATCGACCAGCGGACGACCACGATCCACATGCCGGACGCCGACCACCTGTCGATACGCGATCATACCAGCATCTATGAGGCGGTCGCGGCGCACGACCCCATGCGGGCCTTCCACGAGATGGGCAGCCACCTGCGTCTGATCAGGCAGCTCTATCACGAATCGAAGCGTCTTTCGGAGGAGATCCTGCGCGGCATCACGCGCGACGTGGCGGAGCGGATGGACCGCGAAAAGCACAATCTGTGGACCGGCTCGGTCGGCAGGCCGGCGCCCGTCACGCCGAGCCCGGAAAAGCGAGACCACAAGCCGAAGCGCGTCCTGCAGAAGCAGCGGCCGGCCAGCTGATCGCTCCGCGCGAGCGGTCTTCCTCCCGTCCGATCACGGCTGCCGAGCCTCGCGTCGACGCGCTACGGCGCTCAAATAGCCGCGACAGAATGACTGCGCGGCAGGCGTAGAACCGCCCATAGCCATGTGCCCGGGTCCGGCAGCGCGAACCGCGTCGCATTGCATCAAAGGATCAACTCTCAAAAACCTGTTGACATCGGTCGGCCACGATCCGCATCCTGCGGCTCGGGTCCACGCGAAGGGGGTGCAATGTCGCGCATCGGAGAAACACACGCTCCGTGCCTCTCGCCATGGGCTCGCTCACCTCAGGCCGTTTCGGCTCGGGCACGCGCCGACGGCAACACACAAGCACTCGGCGTGTCTTGATGGCGAGCGAAGCGACCGCAACGGATAACGCGGCCGTCGATGGCGCGCCGCGACTTTCCGTCCGCAACGTCGTGAAGACCTTTCCCGGCGTGCGCGCCGTCGATGACGTGTCCTTCGATGTGCGGCGCGGTGAAGTGCATGCGCTGATCGGCGAGAACGGCGCCGGCAAGTCCACGCTCATGCATCTCGTGGCGGGCGTCTACGAACCGGACAGCGGCACGATCGAGCTCGACGGCGTGTCGATGGCCGGGCTGAACGAGCAAGGTGCGGCCGATGCCGGGATCGCCATGGTCTACCAGGAGCGCAGCCTGGTCTCGGCGCTCAGCGTAGCGGAGAACGTCTATGCGGGTCGGCAGCCGGTCAATTGGATCGGCGCCATCCGGCGGGCGCCGATGCAGGACGGCACGCGGCGCATCCTCGCCGATCTCGAGGTCGACATCGACCCGCGCACCCACGTCTCGCTGCTCTCGCCCGGACAGCAGCAGATGGTGGAGATCGCAAAAGGGCTCTCGCACGAGCTGAAGCTCCTGATCCTCGACGAGCCGACCTCATCGCTGACCATCAACGAGGGCCGCCATCTCTTCCGCGTCATCAAGCGCCTCGCGGCTCAGGGCGTATCCGTCATCTACGTCTCGCACCGCATGGCCGAGATCTTCGAGATATCCGATCGTGTCACCGTGATGAAGGACGGCCGCGTCACCGGCGTGCGCGAGACGGCGTCGGTCTCGCACGACGAGCTGATCTCGCTGATGGTCGGACGGGAGCTTTCGTTCGAGCCCGATCCGCGTCGCGCCAAGGCGGATGCGGCCGTTGCGCTGGAGGTCAAGGACCTCGCCGCCGATCCGGTGGTGTCGGCGTCCTTCTCGCTGCGTTATGGCGAGATTCTGTGCCTTGCCGGCCTGCTTGGCGCCGGGCGAACGGAAGTCTGCGAGGCGATCTTCGGAGCCCGACCGATCCAGTCGGGGAGCGTTCTCGTGGATGGCCGCGAGCTGCTCCCGAAGAGCCCGGCCAATTCCATGGCCGCCGGCATCTCCATGCTCCCGGAAGACCGCAAGGAAGGCGGGCTCTTCATTGACTTCTCGATCATCACCAACGTGGTGGCGGCCAATCTCGCCGCCTATACGCATTCGGGCCTGCTCTCGAAGGCCGAGATGCGCGAGGTCAGCCAGAAATACGCCGACGATCTGCGGATCGCCACGCCCAACGTCGACCGTGAAGTGCGCTTCCTGTCGGGCGGCAATCAGCAGAAGGTGCTGCTCGCCAAGTGGCTGGCGCGCCACCCGCGCATCCTGATCGTCGACGAGCCGACCCGCGGCGTGGATGTCGGCTCCAAGGCCGATATCTATCGCATCCTGCGTGACCTTGCCGCCGCCGGCATGGCGATTCTCGTCGTCTCCTCCGACCTGCCGGAGGTGCTCGCGCTTGCGCACCGCATCGTCGTCATGTCGGACGGCCGCGTCGCCGGTGAGCTCGACGCCGCGGGCGCCACGGAGATTGGCATCCTCGAACTTGCCGCCCCCAAGGAGCGTCGTGAAAGAGCCGCATGAACCGTGAAACCCCCTCCCCCGAGAGCGGCACGCCCGTCTCTCAGAGCGAGCCGACGGAGAGCCCCGCCACGCGCAGCTCGCGTGGCATGGACCTGCTCGTCCTGATCGCCACGGAACGGCAGCTCCTGCTGATCGGCCTGATCGTGGCCCTCCTGGCGCTAATGACGGTTCTTGAGCCAACCACCTTCATGCGCCCGGCAAACGCCGCCGTCGTGCTCCTCGACACCGCGCAGACCGGCATCCTCGCCTGCGGGATGATGGTGCTCATGATCAGCGGCATGTTCGATCTTTCCATCGGCGGCAATCTCGCCTTCTCCGGCATCATGGCGGGCCTCGCCGCCAAGAACCTCGGCCTGCCGCCGATCCTGGCGTTCCTGTGCGGATGCGGGTGGGGCGTTTTCCTCGGCGCCATCAACGGCGTGCTCGTCACCCGGTTCAAGATCAATGCGCTGATCGCCACCCTTGCGACGCTGTCGATCTATCGCGGCGGGCTGCAGCTCGTCTCCGGCGCCGGCGTCACCAATATCGGCCATGACTTCACGATCTTCGGGCAGACGAAGATCCTCGGCATCTATTCGCCGTTCTGGTTCATGGCCGTCATCGTCGTGCTCTTCATGTTCCTCGTCGGCCGCACCCGCTACTTCCGCCAGGCCTATTACATCGGCGGCAACGCACGGGCAGCGAAGCTGTCGGGCATCAACGTCGATCGGACCGTGTTCAGCTTCTTCGTGATCATGGGTCTGCTCGCCGGTCTCGCCGGCGCTCTGCTGGCATCGCGGCTGAATACGGCGGTGGTGCTTGCCGGCCAGGGCGTCGAGCTGAAAGTGATCACCGCCGTGGTGCTGGGCGGCGCCAGTCTTTCGGGCGGCGTCGGCACCATCTTCGGGGCGTTCCTGGGCGTGCTGCTGATGGCGCTCTTGCAGAACGCCATGATCATCGCCGGGATCAATCCGTTCTGGCAGCTGATCGTGGTTGGCATCGTGCTTCTGATCAGCGTGGGGCTCGATCAGTTCGCGCGCGCTCGCATCCGCGCCTGACGATGGCGGCGGCGAGACGACTTGTCGGAAGTGCGCCGGGTATCGCGACGAGCGATCCACAGAGCGGCGCTGGGTAAGAGAGCACAAGGAGGGATATCATGAGAGGAACGGCGTTCTACGCACTCGCGCTCGCAGCGGCCACTGTCGGTGCGCCGGCCCTGGCTGCCGATCCCACCGGTCTTGACGTTCCGATGGGTGACGCGAGCCGCAGCGACCAGGAATATGTCTGGATCAGCAATGCCTCGAACCTGCCGCTCTTCGTGGAGCGCGTCTATCCGGGGCTTGAGTCGGCGAGGAAGGCGCTCAACGTCAAAGTGCGCATCGCCGGGCCGACCTCCGTCGACCTTGCCGCCTTCATCACCACCGTCGACGCGGAATGCACCCAGAACCCCGCCGGCGTGATCGTCGTGGGCGGCTGGGACGACGCACTCGCCTCGGAGGTCGACAAGTGCATCGACAAGCAGGTCCCCACGATCGTCACCGACGGCGACCTGTCGACGTCGAAGCGGCTCACCTATCTCGGCACCGACTGGTACAATCTCGGCTACCAGCACGGGCTCTATCAGTGCCGCTACCATGCGGATGCCGGCCTGGAGACGGGTGAGATCGGAACCATCTCGTTCCTCGCCGCCAGCAACTTCATCGCGGCGCGGCAGGGCCTGCGCGATGCGCTTGCCAAGGAGTGCCCTGGAGTGACGGTGGTCGCCGACGAGGAGTCCGGCACCAACGTGGAGCAGGTCGCTGCCAACACGGCGGCCATCATTCAGGGCCATCCGAACCTGACCGGCATGGTGGGCTTCGATTCGGAGGCCGGGCCGGGCATCGTGCGCGCCGTCACCGAGGCGGGCGAGGCCGGCAAGATCATCGTCACCTCAAACGAGGCGGGCCGTGACTTCCTGAACTCCATCAAGGATGGCACGGTGAAGATGATCAACATGGAGAAGTACGAGACGATGGACTTCTTCGGGGTCCTGTATCTCTACACGTTCCACAACGACATCATCCGCAACCTGGGCATGGATCACTGGCTACAAAATCCGCTGCCGGCGATCGGTGACTCCGGCCTGATCTTCATCACCGAGGACAATGTCGACACGATCCTCGCGGCGACAGATCCGGCCTCCCCCAAGTCGGCGCCCACCGGTCTTGACGTTCCAATGGGCGACGCGAGCCGCAGCGACCAGGAATATGTCTGGATCAGCAATGCCTCGAACCTGCCGCTCTTCGTGGAGCGCGTCTATCCGGGGCTTGAGTCGGCGAGGAAGGCGCTCAACGTCAAAGTGCGCATCGCCGGGCCGACCTCCGTCGACCTTGCCGCCTTCATCACCACCGTCGACGCGGAATGCACCCAGAACCCCGCCGGCGTGATCGTCGTCGGCGGCTGGGACGACGCACTCGCCTCGGAGGTCGACAAGTGCATCGACAAGCAGGTCCCCACGATCGTCACCGACGGCGACCTCTCAACGTCGAAGCGGCTCACCTATCTCGGCACCGACTGGTACAATCTCGGCTACCAGCACGGGCTCTATCAGTGCCGCTACCATGCGGATGCCGGCCTGGAGACGGGTGAGATCGGCACCATCTCGTTCCTCGCCGCCAGCAACTTCATCGCGGCGCGGCAGGGCCTGCGCGATGCGCTCGCCAAGGAGTGCCCTGGAGTCACGGTGGTCGCCGACGAGGAGTCCGGCACCAACGTGGAGCAGGTCGCTGCCAACACGGCGGCCATCATTCAGGGCCATCCGAACCTGACCGGCATGGTGGGCTTCGATTCGGAGGCCGGGCCGGGCATCGTGCGCGCCGTCACCGAGGCGGGCGAGGCCGGCAAGATCATCGTCACCTCCAACGAGGCGGGCCGTGACTTCCTGAACTCCATCAAGGACGGCACGGTGAAGATGATCAACATGGAGAAGTACGAGACGATGGACTTCTTCGGGGTCGCCTACCTCTACACCTTCCACAACGACATCATCCGCAATCTGGGCATGGACCACTGGCTGCAGAACCCGCTGCCGGCGATCGGCAACTCCGGCCTGATCTTCGTCACCGGGGAGAATGTCGACACGATCCTGGAGGCGACGGCCAGCTCGCAATAGGCCAGATTGGCATCTTGAAATCCGCCCTGGAGCGACGAGCCCCGGGGCGGGCGCGCATAGCGGCGCTTCCACGAACGCCTGACGGAGATTCCGCACCATGACGCGAGCACTGACACCGCCCTCCCCCGTCAGCCTCAAGGACTTCGACGCGATGTTCGAGTCCGTCAAGAACTGGGGCCGGTGGGGGCCGGACGACGAACGCGGCACGATGAACTACATCACGCCGGACAAGATCGCCGCGGCCGCCGGGCTGGTGAAGAGCGGGCGGACCGTCTCCATGACGATCCCGATCAACAAGGTAGCGGGCCCCGACAATCCCAATCCCGCCGTCCACCTGATGTCGCTGATGCACGATATCCCGATCAGCGCGAGCGGGCTGTCGTTCGGGATGTGCTTCCTCGGCATGGCCAGTCACGGCGATTGCCATACGCATGTCGATGCGCTGAACCACGTCGCCTACAAGGGCAAGCTCTACAACGACAAGCCGGCGGAGCTCTTGACCTCGCGCGGCTCGGAGTGGGGAAGCATCACCGCCTACGCCAACGGCATCGTCGGCCGCGGCGTTCTCCTCGACGCGGCGCGTTACAGGAAGGTGGACTGGCTGGAACCCGGCGAAGCCGTCGACCGCGCGGAGCTAGAGGCCATCGAAAAAGCCGAGGGCGTTCGGCTTGGCGAGGGCGACATCCTGGTCTTCCGGACCGGCCATCATGCCCGCCGGCTGGCGCTCGGGGCCTGGAACAACGAATACCCGCCGGCCGGCGAAGGCAAAGCGGGGCTCAGCGTCGACACGGTCCCGTGGATGCACGAGCGGCGCATCGCCGCCTTCCTTCCCGACGGCGACGGAGAGACCGTCCCGAGCAACGTGGAGGACATGCCCTATCCCATCCATCCGCTGCAGCTGACCGCGATGGGCATGTGCGTCTCCGACAGCCTCAACCTGGAGGACGTCGCGAAAGCCTGCGAGGAAGAGGGGCGCTGGGAGTTCATGGTGGTGGGATTGCCGCTGCGCCTGCCCGGCGCGACCGGCACCCCGTGGAATCCGATCGCGATCTTCTGAAGCGGGTCGTGCCCCGCCTCCAAATTCGTGCCGTACAGATAGGAGAAGACGATGCAACGCCGCTTCGAAGGGAAAGTCGCGCTGGTCACTGGAGCGATGACGGGCATAGGACAAGCGACGGCGGTGCGGCTCGCCGCCGAAGGCGCGCTGGTTGGCATCAATCAGAAGCCCGGCCTCGATCCGACCGAGACGCTGAAGCTGCGTCAAGGAAGCGGGCGGCGAGGCCTTTCCGGTCGTCGCCGACATGCGCGATCCGGCGGCGGTGACCGCGATGGTGAAAGAGGTCGCCGATCGCGGCGGGCGGTTCGACTACGTCGTGTCAAATGCCGCGATCAATCCATTCATGACCTGGGACAAGACCTCGATTGCGGACTTCGACGAACTCTTCGAGACGAATGTCCGCGGCGCCTGGGTGGTCTGCACCGAAGGCGCGAAGCAGATGGTGGCGGAAGGGCACGGCGGCGCGATCGTCATGATCAGCTCGATCTCCGCGCATGTCGGAGCGCCCGAACAGGTCGCCTATTGCGGCACGAAGGGCGCGATCAGCATGCTCGGCAAGGCGCTCGGATCCGTTCTCGGCGGGCACGGCATCCGCGTCAACGTCGTTGAGCCCGGCGCGGTCGCAACGCCAATGAGCGCACCGATGCTCGATATGCCCGACGTCATGAAGTACTATCTGGACCGCATCGCGCTGCATCGCATCGCCGATCCGTCGGAGCTTGCGGCGACGGTGGCGTTCCTGCTCTCCGACGACGCGAGCTACGTTACATCCGCAACGCTGCTCGTGGATGCGGGCTTTATCGTCAATGCAGAGCTTTGACAGCCATGTCGGCGCGCGGCACGCGGGCGTCCCGCTAGTCTGGGAGCTTGCTCATTGCTTCCTCGGCGAGCGAGCGTTCCGGCGTCTGCACGAACAGGAGCGTGTCGCCGCGCACGAAGACGTAGAGCGGCCCCTGCGTGAGCTGTCCGGGATCGCCGATCCGCGTCACCGTGCGCCCGGCGACAACCTCCTCAGCCTTGGTGAGCGGCGTGGTGCTGGAGGCCTGGACCGCGTTCTTGAAGCCGGGAAGCATCTTGGAACTATCCGCTCCCTTCACGCGCCACGCGCCGACCGCCGCCTTAAGCCCGCCCTGCGCATAGGCGCTGGCGAGCGAAAAGTCGGCGCGCGTCTTCCCGAGGCTTTCCAGGAAAGCGTCGAACGGACCGCTGTTGGTCGAAAGATCGGTTCCCGCCTGGCTTTCCACGGTCAACGACACGCCGCCAAGCGTGGTCGGAAGAAGCGCCTCGAGCTCCGGATCGGCGTGGCGGTCGGCGGCGGCGAGCACGATTGCGCTTCGCGCATGGAACTCGGCCGGAAGCTGGAGCGGGGGAGCAGCGATCGCGACGGCGGGAACCATCGCCGTGAGGATCAACGCCGCCGAGGCGGTGAGCCGGACCATGCACTTCCCTTTCACGCAGGCACGCGTATCGACGCACAGACACCGCGATCGATAAGAAACACCGTCCCGTTCGGCGTCAAGGCGAGAGCGGCAACGCAGTCAATCGGTCACAGTCGCGTCGGCGCGAGACGAGGCGGGGCGCAATGAAGTTCGATCTTCCGCCGGTCGGACGCCTCGTTTCCCTTCGCGACGACACGACGGAACTCGTCGTCGCGCCGGAATGCGGTGCGCGCATCGTTTCCTTTCGCGTCGCCGGGCGCGACGTGCTGCGCGCGGCTTCTCCCGAGGCGCTCAAATCCGCCGTGCCATACGGTTTCGCGGCGTTTCCGCTCCTTCCCTATTCCGGCCCGATCTTCGGAGACGGCTTCCGTCTTGGCGAAACCTGGCATCCGCTTGCGCGCAACGTGTCGATGGAGCCCACCACGACGCACGGCGAAGGCTGGATCATGCCCTGGCGCACCGCGGAGGCTTCGGAACAAAGCCTTACCGTCGATCTCGACTATCACCCGGCGACCGACGCCTACCCGTTCGCTTGGCGTGGGACCATGACGTTCGCCGTCTCGAAGGGAGGCATGAGCGTCGCTCTGACGCTTAAGAACCGCGACCATCGCCCGATGCCGGCCGGGATGGGGCTGCACCCGTATTTTCCCAAAGAGCCGGGCACGATCCTGACGTTCGACCATACCGGCGTGTGGCCACCGGACGCGCCGGAAGCCGTCGCGGAAGGTTGCGCGCCGATCGAGCCGGGGCTCGATTTCCGCGACGGTCAGGACGTGGGGCCGCTGGTGCTCGATCGCTGTTTCGAAGGATGGGACGGCGTCGCGACGCTGACAGCGCCGGACGGCTTCACCACGCGGATCGAAGCCGACCCCGTGTTCGGGAAGCTGCAGATCTATGACGCCTGGGACTACCCCTATATCTGCATCGAGCCCGTCACCAACGCCAATGACGGCTTCAACCGCGCCGCGATCGGCGTCCCGAGCCACGCCGTCGCGATGCTGGAGCCAGGCAGGGCACTCGCCGGCGCGGTGACAATCACGGCGGGCGCCGCATGACGTCGCGCCCGCGCGCCTCGCTTGGCATGATAGAAGGCTGAGATCATGTCGCTTGGTCCGAACGAAGAACTCATCGGCCAGGATCTTTCCGGCGATCTCGCAACGCCCGCCCTGCTTCTCGATCTCGACCGCTTCGAGGCGACCGACGCCGATCCGCCGCTGCTCCTGGACAAGCCGGCGGAGTTCGCGACCTATCGTTTCATGGGAGACGAGCACGGCGCGCTCTATTATGCAGCTTCTTCGGGTCGGCCGGCGCTTGGCGATCTCGTCCGCCTCGTCGCGCCGCACTGCGACCCTACGGTAAACCTGCATGACCGGCTCCATGTCGTCAGGGGCCGGACACTTGTCGACATCTGGCCCATCGCGGCACGCGGATATTGAGGCAAACCAACATGAAAACAGTCGTGCTCGGCGCAGGCATCATCGGCACCACGACCGCCTATTTCCTGGCAAAGCTCGGTCACGAGGTGCACGTGATCGACCGGCAGCCGGCCGTCGCGATGGAGACGAGCTTCGCCAATGGCGGCGTCCTCCACACGAGCGAGGCGGAGCCCTGGTCGCGGCCGGGAATGCCGCGCAAGGTCCTCTCCTGGATGGGCAAGAAGGACGCGCCCATGCTGCTGCATGCGAGCGCGATCCCCTCAATGTGGCGATGGGGGCTCGATTTCATCCGCAACTGCACGCTGGAGCGCTACCGTCAAAGCGCGGCGATCAATCTGCGCCTCTCGTTTCATTCGCTGGACTGCATTCGCGCGATCCGTGAAGACGCGGATATCGACTACGACATGGCGCAGCGCGGCTCGATGAAGATCTACACGAATGCCGAGGCGCTGGCGCAGAACACGGAGGAATGCAGGCTGCTCGAACGGCACGGGATGCAGTTCGAGGTCGTCGAGCCGGATCGCTGCGTGGAACTGGAGCCGGCCTTGGCGCCGATCCGCAACACGCTCGTCGGAGCACTCTATTTTCCGCCTGACGAGCATGGTGACTGCCGCAAATTCGCCCTCGGTCTGCAGCGTCATTGCGAGGAGAAGCTTGGGGTCAAGTTCGACCTCGGCAACGAAATCGGGAAGTTCGTCGTGTCGGGCGACCGCGTCGACGTGGTCAATACGCGCGGCGGGCCCGTCAAGGCCGATAACTATGTCGTGGCCTTGGCGAGTTTCGCTCCGCAGAAGCTCGCGCCTCTCGGTATCAAGCTCAGCATCTATCCGGCCAAGGGCGTCACCGTCACGGTGCCAGCCGACGCATGGCCGGAAGGGCCAAAAATGCCGATCATCGACGATACGCGTCTCTTCGGCCTGATCCGGATCGGCGACCGCTACCGGTGCTCGGGCTCGGTGGAATTCGCGGGCTGGGATGCAACCCCGAGCATCGAGCGCGGCAAGGCGATCGTCGAGAACGTCATCAGCGTCTTTCCCGAGTTCCGAGGCTGCTACGACGAGAAGGATGCGCTGATATGGTCGGGTCTGCGTCCGATGGCGCCGTCCGGGAATCCCTATCTCGGCGCCACGCCGATCAAGAATCTCTTCCTGAACTGCGGACACGGCCATCTCGGCTGGACGATGTCGTGCGGCTCGGGGCAGGTCGTCGCCGATATCGTTGCGCACAAACGTCCGGCGATCGACATGCACGGTCTTTCGCTCGACACGCATTTCTGACGTGAGACGCCGCGCCTGAGGGGATCAGGCGGCGGTTGCGGACTCCGTCTTGCGCAGCGGCCGCTCCTTGCGCCGGCGCTCCACGATCTCGGCGAGGATGGAAAGCGCGATCTCCTCCGGCGTGATGGCGCCGAGATCGAGTCCGGCGGGGGACTTAAGCTTCGCCAGGGCCGCCGGATCGACGCCCTCCCCGACAAGCTTCGCGCGCAGCTTCTCCGCCTTCTTGCCGCTGCCGACGAACGCGAGATAGTCGGCTTCGACGGAGAGCGCGGCGCGCAGCGCCGCCTCGTCGCCGCGCCCCTGCGTCGCGACCACGACGAAGCGCGCGCCGTCGCCTTCCACGGAGAGCGTATAGCCTTCGATCCGCCGGTCGGCCTCGCCGAACGCCGCCTGTTCGTCGGCGGGGGCACAGGCGGTGATCGCAAAACCCATCCGGCGACCGAGATCGGCAAGCGCCTGCGCCACCGGGCTCGATCCGCAGATGACGATCTCCGGCCGCGGCAGGACCGGCTCCACAAAAATGTCCATGGTTCCCTTGCTCGGGCACATGTTCTTGGCGAAGCGCACCCCTTCCCGCTCTTCGCCCGCGGCGACGCCCTTCGCCTGCAGCACGTCGGGCGGCTCCACCGAAATAAGCCGGGCCTTGCCGTCGGCGAGCGCTTCGCGCGCCGCCTTCACCACTGCCGCGCGGGCGCACCCGCCACCGATCCAGCCGCCGGAGACCGAGCCGTCGGGGAGGATGACCGCCTTGGCGCCGGCCTTGGCGGCGGTGGCGGCGACGGTGCGGACGACGGTTGCGAGCGCGAAGCGCTCCTTCCGCGCCTTCATTTCCGTGACAAGTTCGTGGATGTCCGTGGCGGTGTTCATGGTCTTACTCACTGCAGTTCGCTTCTGCGTCCTTCGAGGCCACCGCTTCGCGGTGGCACCCCAGGATGAGGGCGTATGTGGATGGCAACCCTAATCTCTTCATGCAGAGGTGCACGCCGAAGGCGTGCCTCGAAGCACGCAGAACGCTGGTCCAGGTCACCCTCTCCATCCTCAAATCCTCGCCAGGTACGGCTCGAGCGCCGCGAGGCTTTCAAGATTGTGCGCCGGCGCGAAGAGGTCGACGTAGGGAAGCGCCGCGCTCATGCCGCGCGCGGTCGGAGAATAGTCCTGCCAACCGATCAGCGGGTTCAGCCATACGATACGGCGGCAGCGGCGGCGCAGGCGCCGCATCTCGATCGCCAGCCGCTCCGGCTCGCCGGTGTCGTAGCCGTCCGACACGATCATGACGACGGTGCGGGAATTGATGACTCGCTCCGCGTGCCAGCGGTTGAAGGCGGCAAGGCTCTCACCGATGCGCGTGCCGCCGCCGATCCCTTGCGCCATCAGGGCGAGCTTCTCAACCGCGCGCGTGACGTTGCGATCACGGAGCGAGGGGGAGACGTGCGCGAGCCGCGTATGGAAGACGAACGCTTCCGCTTCGTGGAAATTGTCGACGACACCGTGCAGGAAGCGCACGAAGAACGCGGTGTAGAGGCTCATCGACCCCGACGCATCGAGAAGCACGACGAGGCGAAGCGGCTTCTCCTTACGGCGGCGCCACAGAAGCTCAAGCGGCGTGCCCCCGCGCGGCACGGAGCGATGGATGGTGCGGCGGATGTCGATGCGGCGGCCGCCACGGCGGAGCTGCTCGCGGCGGACGAGACGCGCCCGCATGCGCTTGGCAAGCCGGGCGGCGAGCGCATGCGTGCGCTCGATCTCGTCCGGATCGACGATGTGGCGGATGTCGGTCGAAGCGAGCGCTTCGGTGCGCGATGCGCCGGCGGGTCGTCCGCGCCCCTCTGCGGCGCCCTCCTCCCCGCCGCCGCGCTCGGCCCGGTCAGGCGCACCGGGCGAACCGGACGGCGTGCCGGCCTGCGGGAGTCTCCGCGGCTTGCGCGTGTTGGCTCCCGGGACGCCGCTGACGGACGCCATGCGGCGCATGTGCTGCCCGCTCCAATAGGCCGCGAATATCTCGTCGAACTTCTGCCAGTCGGAACGGTCGGCGGAGAGGAGCGCGCGGAACGCCGGCTTCAGCGCGGCAGGACGATGGGCCGCGGGCGAAGCGAGAAGCGCCAGCGCGTCGCGCGTTTCCGCAAGGCCGACGGTGAAGCCGTTGTCGCGCAGCGTCGCGACGAAGCCCGCGAGCTTCACCCGCATGGCGACCCCGACGGGGCCGGCTGCCCGGACCGCGGCGATCATCAACCTGCTCCGCCGTTGGGGGCGCATAACCTCCCCCTTGAGGGGAGGTCGAAGTTTGCAAGGCGAAGCCGAAGCAAACTTCGGGAGGGGGGTGGTGCCACAAAGGTTGATCCCCCCTCCCGAAATCTGCTGCTCGCTGCGCTCGCCAGATTTCGACCTCCCCTCAAGGGGGAGGTTGGAAGGTGGCTCATGGCGACCTTCTGGCGCATAGCATCACGCCACCTTGCCGAGGAGGCGCTCGGCCACCTCGCGGGTAACGTTGGCGCGGTCCTCCTGTGTCTTCAGGAGACAGATCATCGTCTCGTGCACGGCCTCCGGCTCCTGGCGAAGGTCGTGCACGTCGAGGCCGACGAGCGTCGCCGCCCAGTCGAGCGTTTCGGCGATGCCGGGGACCTTGCGCAGGTCTTCCTTGCGGATCGCCGCGACCATGCGCGCGATCTGCTCGGCGAGGCGCGCGTCGATCCCCGGAAGCCGCGTCAAGAGAATGCGCGCCTCGCGGTCCACCTCGGGGAAATCCAGATGGTGGTAGAGGCAGCGCCGGCGGAGCGCATCGGAAAGCTCGCGCGTCGCGTTCGAGGTCAGCACGACACGCGGGATGGTGATCGCCTTAATCGTGCCGAGCTCGGGGATCGAGACCTGGAAGTCCGAGAGCAGCTCGAGCAAAAAGGCCTCGAACTCCTCGTCGGCGCGGTCGACCTCGTCGATCAGGAGGACCGGCGGCGTAGTCCGGCGTATCGCGGCAAGAAGCGGGCGCTCCAGCAGATATTGTTCGGAGAAGATGTGCTCCTCGACGCGCTCCGGGTCTTCGCCCGCGCCCTCGCGCGCCTTGATGGCGAGGAGCTGGCGCTGGTAGTTCCATTCGTAGAGCGCGGCGTTCTGGTCGAGGCCTTCATAGCACTGGAGGCGGATCAGCTCGGTCTTGTGGACCGCGGCGAGCGCCTTCGCGACCTCCGTCTTGCCGACCCCCGCCTCGCCCTCGATCAGAAGCGGGCGGGAGAGGAAATCCATCAGCCACAGCGCGGTCGAGAGATCGCGGTCGGCGATGTAGCCCGCTTCGGCGAGGCGCTCGGCGATCTCTTCGCGGGTCAGGGGCATCGATTCTCTTTGCGCCAGCGAGAGGCTCCGCACATCAGAACTGTCGTCATTGCCGGGCTTGACGCGGCAATCCATTCCGTGACGGCCGTGCGCTTGAAAACGGTTACGGAATGGATGCCCGGATCACGTCCGGGCATGACGACAATCATTGAAGTCGGCTCCCTTTTTCAGCCGCCGCCTCCAACCCTCCCTCGCCCGCTCCAGAGCAAGCTCGATCGAGCACAGGAAAGTGGGGCGAAGTCGCCGCTCCTTCTCCCCCTTAGGTAGGAGCAGCAACGCCGCTTCGCCATGTCCGCCGCAGCACATCATCGTCGCGGCCGATCGTTAGGCGTGCAGCCCGAGCCTCTCAGCCGCCTCCCAGGTGCGCCAGGAATCGTGCGGCATCTGGATATGGGTCGAGCCGAGGAACGTGAAGGCATCGTTCACCGCGTTGGAAAAACACGGCACGCCACCGACATTCGGGCTCTCGCCCACGCCCTTGGCGCCGATCGGATGATGCGGCGAGGGAACCGACGTCCAGTCGGTCTCCCATTTCGGCGTCTCCACCGCCGTCGGCAGAAAATAATCCTGAAGCGAGGCGGAGGTGATGTTGCCGATCTCGTCGTAGAAGAGCTCCTGCCCCATGGCGATGCCGAAGGCTTCGGTCAGCCCGCCGTGGATCTGCCCCTCGATGATCATCGGATTGATGCGCGTGCCGCAATCGTCGAGCGCGTAGAAGCGCCGGACGCTGGTCACGCCGGTATCGACGTCGATATCGACGACGCAGATATAGGCGCCGTAAGGGAAGGTGAAGTTCGGCGGATCGTAATAGTTCACCGCCTCAAGCCCCGGCTCCATGCCAGCAGGCACCTCGTGATAGGCCGCCCAGGCAAGCTCCGTCATGGTCTTGAAGCGCTCCGGATTGCCCTTCACGCGGAAGCGGTCGACGTCCCATTCCAGATCGTCGTCATGCACTTCGAGCATGTAGGCGGCGATCATCTGCGCCTTCGCCTTGATCTTGCGGCAGGCCATGGCGGTCGCCGCGCCCGACACGGGCGTGGAGCGCGAACCGTAGGTGCCGAGGCCGTAAGGCGCTGTGTCGGTGTTGCCCTCCTCCACGGTGATGCCGTCGGCGGCGATGCCAAGCTCCGTCGCGATGATCTGCGCGTAGGTGGTCTCGTGCCCCTGCCCCTGGCTCTTGGTGCCAAGCCGGCAGATGCCGGTGCCGGTCGGATGGATGCGGATCTCGGCAGAATCGAACATGGCGATGCCGAGAATGTCGCAGGCGCGCGACGGGCCGGCGCCGACGATCTCGGTGAAGAAGGCAACGCCGATCCCCATCAGCTCGCGCGTGTCGCCGCGCTTGAAGGCCTCCTGCTTGGCCTTCTGCTCGGCACGGAGCTTCTTGTAGTCCACCGTCTCCATCGCTTTCTTGAAGGCGGTCTGATAGTCGCCGGAATCGTATTCCCAGCCGAACGCCGAGGTGTAGGGGAATTGCTCGGCTTTAATGAGATTCTTCATCCTGAGCTCGGCCGGATCCATGCCGAGCTTCGCCGCCAGGATGTCGATGGCGCGCTCGATCAGATAGGCGGCCTCGGTGACGCGGAACGAGCAGCGATAGGCGACGCCGCCCGGCGCCTTGTTGGTGTAGACGCCGTCGACCAGGCAATAGGCCGCCGGAATGTCGTACGAGCCCGACACGATCGAGAAGAGCCCGGCCGGCCACTTGGTCGCGTTGGCGCAGGAATCGAAGGCGCCGTGATCGGCGATCGTGTAGCAGCGAAGCGCCGGTGATGCGGCCGTCCTTGGTGGCGGCAAGCTCCGCCGTCATGTGGAAGTCGCGGGCGAACGCCGTGGACGACAGGTTCTCGATCCTGTCCTCCACCCATTTCACCGGACGACCGGTGACGATCGAGGCGACGATGGCGCAGATATAGCCGGAATAGGCGCCGACCTTGTTGCCGAAGCCGCCGCCGATATCGGGCGCAATCACGTGGATCTTGTGCTCCGGAATCGTCGAGATCAGCGAGCCTACGGTGCGGATCACGTGCGGCGCCTGGAACGTCCCCCACAGCGTCAGATCGCCGGTGATCTTGTCGAACGAGGCGACGCACTGGCAGGTCTCCAGCGGGCACGGATGCACGCGCGGGTATTGGATGAACTCCTTGATCGTGACCTCGGCCTTGTCGAAGGCCGCATCGGCCGCCGCCTTGTCGCCGGCCTCCCAGGAGAAGATGTGGTTTGGATGCTTGCGAGGACCGTGCGCACCCTCCTTCTTGTCCTTGATGTCCTCGCGGATCACCGGTGCGTTCGCGTCCATCGCTTTCAACGGATCGACGTTCACCGGAAGCGCGTCATAGTCGACCTCGACCAGTTCCACCGCGTCGGCCGCCGCCTGGCGGTTCTCCGCGATCACGAAGGCGACCTCCTGGTTCTGGAAGAGCACCTTGCCGTCGGCGAGCACCATCTGCACGTCGCCGGCTAAGGTCGGCATCCAGGCGAGGTTGACGGTCTTCAGCGTCTCCGCGGTAATCACCGCGACGACGCCCGGCACCTTCTCCGCCTTCGACGTGTCGATGCTCTTCACCACCGCATGCGCATAGGGGGAGCGAACGAGGTCGCCGTAGAGCATGCCGGGGAGGTTCAAATCGTCGACATAATTGCCCTTGCCCTGCGTGAAGCGGACGTCCTCGACGCGCTTCCGCTTGCATCCAATGCCCTGCAGCTTCTCGGCGCGGGCTTCGGAGGTTTCCGTCACGGCGTTCATTCTGCCGCCTCCTTCATTTCGCCGCCGGCCATCTCGGCCGCGGCGGCTGAAATCGCCTTCACGATGTTCTGATATCCGGTGCAGCGGCAGAGGTTGCCGCTGATACCCATCCGGATCTCCTCTTCCGTCGGGTTCGGGTTCTCCTTCAGGAGCCGATAGGCGCGGGTGATCATGCCCGGCGTGCAGAAGCCGCATTGCAGGCCGTGATGCTCACGGAAGGCGTTCTGCAGCGGGTGCAGCGTGCCGTCGGCCTGCGCCATTCCTTCGATCGTCAGCACGTCTGCGCCGTCTGCCTGTATCGCGAAGACGGTGCACGACTTCACCGACTTTCCGTCGAGATCGACGGTGCAGGCGCCGCAATGCGTGGTTTCACAGCCGATATGCGGGCCGGTCAGTTTCAAGTCGTCGCGCAGCAGGTGGATCAGCAGCGTGCGCGGCTCCACCAGCGCTTCGATCGGCTTGCCGTTCAGCGTGAGCGCGATTTGCGTCTTGGCCATGGTCTTCTCCCTCAGGCTGCGCGGGCTTTGGCGCTTGCGAGCGCGCGGGCGAGCATCACGCCGGCCATCTTGGTGCGATATTGCGGCGTGCCGCGGCGGTCGGAGGCAGGCTCGGTGATCGCCTCGGCAGCGGCGACTGCTTTCTTCACGGTGTCGGCGTCAAGCGCCGAGCCGGCGACGATCTTTCCCGCCTCCTCCGCGAAGAGCGGCCTGTCGGCGACGTTGGTGAGGCCGATCGCGCACGTGCCCACCTTGCCGCCTTCCCACGTCAGCACGACCGCGGCGGCGGCGGTGGCGTAGTCGCCGACCTTCCGCTTCAGCTTCATATAGGAATAGCCGTGCTTGGCGGGGGGAGCCGGAATGCGAATTGCCGAGACGATCTCACCGGGCTTCAGCAAGGTCACGTAGGTGCCTTCATAGAAGCTCCGTGCCGCGACTTTGCGCACGCCGGACTTCCCGGTCAGCTCGTAGGTCGCGTCGAGCGCCATCATCACGGCCGGCATGTCGTTGCCGGGGTCGCCGTTGGCGACATTGCCGCCGAGCGTACCGAGATAGCGCACCTGCGGGTCGGCGATCTGGTGCGCCGCCTCCGCCAGGATCGGCACCTTCGACGTGAGCAGTTCGGAGACGATCACCTCGTGCTGCGTCACGCCCGCGCCGATCACGACGTCGCCGCCGTCGGCGCGGATCGCCTTCAGATCGGCGATACCGCCGAGATCGACGAGATGCGACGGCGCCGCAAGTCTCAGCTTCATCAGCGGAATCAGGCTGTGACCGCCGCCGAGCGGCCGCGCATCCTCACCGAGATCGGCGAGAAGGGCGACGGCTTCGGTGACGGATTTCGGGCGATGGTAGGCGAATGCGCCTGGGATCATGGTTTCCTCCGGCGGCGGCGCGCCCGCCTCGGATCTCCGCCCGAGGCATGCGTGCGGCGCATCTTCTTGATGGTCCGGACCTTTAGGATTGCGTGGTTTCGCGGTGCAGCATCAATCGGGCATGCACGAGCCGTGTCGCCTCGGCACGAAATGCAGGTGACGCTGCACGAACTGCGTCAGGACCGCTGACATAGAAAGCGCAAAGGCCGGGAAACCGGGCGAATCGTGAGCGCGGCGCGGCGGCCGTCTCTCGCTTGTTGCGGTCGCGAAGAAGTGGTGACTCAGGCCGTCGTCGCCGCCCGCGGGCCGAGCCCGAGCTGCGTCTTCAGCCCGCCGAACCGGCTGCGGCTGACCGGCACGACGTAAGGATCGTGTCCGGAAAGCTCGATCAGCCCGTGGTCGCCGCTGCGCTTCAATCCGACGACGCGCTCCAGATTCACGATGTGGCTGCGGTGGACGCGCACGAAGTGCGCGTGATCGAGCCGCGCCTCCACTTCGCCGATGGGGAGCGGGCAGAAGAGCTTCGATGTGCCGTCGAAGACGGTCGTGTAATGCGCGTTGGCATGGATGGCGACGATGTCGCGCGCGGCGAGGAAATGCGTCGCGCCGTCCCTGAGGATGGGGAGGAGGCGTGCCGGCGTTGTCTGCAACGCGGTCGTAGGGTCGGCAACGCCATTGCCGTTCGCAAGCGCCGCGGCCAACGGATGCGTGTTGGCGGCTTCAGCCGGCATTTCGTCGTAGCTCGCGCCGTTCGACGCCGGCACCGGCTCGGCGCGCGCCTGCGCCGGCGCGGCGACCGGCGCCGAGGCTTGAGCGCGGCGTTCCGGAACGAGCGTCAGCAAAAAGATGCCGGAGACCGCGAAAGCGACGACGGCGACGACGATGGCCAGCAGATCGGTGGAAAGCGCTGGCGCGTCCACCAGGACCTCGGCGTGCGGCGTGATCGTGAGACCGGCCATGGCGGTATAGTGCATGCCGGAAATCGCGCAGCCGAGCACGACCGCGGAAAGGACGTGCGGCGGCGTGCCCTGCCCGCCTCCGGCGAGGTAGAGCGCCAGGCCCGACGCGGCGATGGCGATCGCGACGCTCGCCGCGACAAGCGCCGGCGCGTGCGTCATATGTGCGCTCGCGTGCAGCGCCCACATGCCGATGTAGTGCATCGAGACGATGCCGAGGCCCATGAAAACCGCCGACGCGGCAAGGCGCGGCGGCGTCAGCGGACCGGCGCTCGCGGCAAAGACTGCCGCGCCGACGACGATAACGCAGACGAGGAACGAGAGAAGCGTCGGCAGCACCAGATAGTCGACCGGGAACGGCAGGCGCACGGCCAGCATGCCGACGAAATGCATGGCCCAGATCGCAACCGCGAGAGACAGCGCCGCCGCGGCGAGGAGCATGCGCCTGCGTACGCCGGCCGCCTCGGCGACCTGCACCGCCAAGCTCAGGCCCACATAGGCGCCCTGTATCGCCACGATGACCGACAGCGTGACGAGCCAAGGCTCGTGCGAAATCGGCATCCAATTCCTCCCGGCGCAATTATTCGCGCTGGCGCGGAGATTGTAAATCGAATTGGCGGCGCCGCCGATCCGCGAAGCGCGGGATACCCGGACTTACGCCAGCTTCACCATGACGTGCCGGGCGACGGTGTAGTCCTCCAGCGCATAGACGGAGAGGTCCTTACCGTATCCCGACTGCTTGAAGCCGCCATGCGGCATCTCGCTGGTCAGGTTGAAATGGCAATTGACCCAGGTGCAGCCATACTGGAGCCGCGCCGCGACCGCCATCGCGCGGCCCACGTCCTTAGTCCAGACGGACGAGGCGAGGCCGTAGTCGGAATCGTTTGCCCATTGGACCGCCTTCTCCACATCGTCGAACGGCGTGACGGAGACGACCGGGCCAAAAACTTCGCGGCGGACGATCTCGTCGGCCTGCCTGGCGCCGGCGACGACGGTCGGCTCGTAGAAGAAGCCCTTGCCCTTCCCCGCCTTGCCGCCGGTCGCGACCTCGACGTGCTTCAGCTTCTGTGCACGTTCCACGAAACCGGAAACGCGCTCGCGCTGGCGCGCGGAGATGAGCGGGCCGATCTCGTTCTGCGAATCGTCGGCCTTGGCAAAGCGGATCGACGAGGCGGCGGAGGCGAGGCCGGCGACGAGCTTCTCGTAGACCTTCTTGCCGGCATAGACGCGCGAGGCAGCGGTGCAATCCTGCCCGGCATTATAGAAAGAGAACGCCTTCAGGCCGGAGACGACGGCATCGATATCGGCGTCATCGAAGACGATGACGGGCGCCTTGCCGCCAAGCTCAAGATGCGTGCGCTTGATCGACTTCGAGGCGGCCTGGAGCACCTTCTGCCCGGTCGCGATCGAGCCGGTCAGCGAGAGCATGGCGACGCCCGGATGGTTGATGAGCGCGTCGCCGGTCGTTGCCCCACGCCCGACCACGACGTTGAAGACGCCTTCCGGATAGATATCGGCGACCAATGTGGCGAGCTTCAGCGTCGTGAGCGGCGTCATTTCGGAGGGCTTCAGCACCATCGTGTTGCCGGCCATCAGCGCCGGGCCGATCTTCCACATCGCCATCATCAGCGGGTAGTTCCATGGCGTGATGGAGCCGACGACGCCGACCGGATCGCGGCGGATCATGGAGGTGAAGCCCGGCATGTATTCCGCTGCCGCACTTCCCGGCATCACGCGCCCGGCGCCGGCGAAGAAGCGCAGGCAATCGACGATCGCCGGCATCTCGTCGCCCTTCACAGCGTGCACCGGCTTCCCGCAATTCTGCGCTTCAAGCGCGGCGAAGTCGTCGCCCTCCGCCTCGATCCGGTCGGCGAGCTTGAACATCAGCGCGGCGCGCTCACCCGGCGTCGTCCGCGACCAGCCGGCAAAGGCCTTCGTCGCCGCGGCGACGGCCTGGTACACCTGCTCGGGCGAAGCCTCCTTGAGGTTGACGATCTTCGCGCCGGTCTTCGGATTGATCACCGGCTCGGCATCGCCCTTTCCCTTGGCGAATTTCGATCCGATCAGCATTTCGGTGTGCATTTCCGCTCCTCCTATTTGCCTGTGCCGGCGACGTGCTCGCCCTCGCGCGTCAGATAGTAGGCGGCGAGAATCGGGACGAATGTCACGGCGATCACAAAGACGGCGACAACATTGGTGATGGGCCGCTGGCGCGGGCGGATGAGCTCGCTCAGCATCCAGATCGGCAGCGTGGTCTGTTGTCCGGCGGTGAAGGTTGTGACGATCACCTCGTCGAAGGACAACGCGAAGGCAAGCATCCCGCCGGCAAGGAGCGCGGTCGCGAGACTGGGCAGGAGCACGTAGCGAAAGGTCTGGAAGCCATCGGCGCCGAGATCCATCGACGCCTCCACGAGCGAGCCGGAGGTGCGGCGGAGGCGCGCGACGGCGTTGTTATAGACGACAACAACGCAGAAGGTCGCGTGGCCGAGCACGATCGTCCAGAACGAGAAGGGGATATCGGCGAGCGCGAAGGCGGAGCGCAACGAAATGCCGGTGATGATGCCGGGAAGCGCGATCGGCAGGATGAGAAGAAGCGAGATCGCCTCGCGGCCGAAAAAGCGCGTGCGCGCGACCGCGGCGGCGGCAAGCGTGCCGAGAAAAAGCGCGACAAGCGTCGATATCGCGGCGACGCGGACGCTCAGGAGCAGCGCGTCCCAGATGTCCTGCCGCCCCCAGGCGATCGCGAACCAGCGCAGCGTGTAGCCGGGCGGCGGGAACTGGTAGCTCTTGTCCTCCGTGGTGAAGGCGTAGAGCAGGATCAGCGCCAGCGGCAGATGCAGGAAGAGCAGCCCCGCCGCCGCGGCGATCTTCAAGGTGCGGGGCGCGCGCGGGCCGTCAGCCATGGCAGCGCCCGGGGAAGCGTCTCGGCCATTTCAAACCTGTCGTCATGCCCGGACTTGATCCGGGCATCCACTCCGGTCCGCCCGCGGCGGAAGCGACGGTCACGGAATGGATTGCCGAGTCGAGCCCGGCAATGACGACAAGGTTGGGGGCCCAGCGATCAAAGCGCATCGAAGGCTCCCAGCCGCTTCGCGCCCCAGAGATAGAAGCCCATGATGACGATGGGGACGACGGTGAAGGCGGCGGCGAGCGGGATGTTGCCCGCCGTTCCCTGCTGCGCGTAGACGGCCTGTCCGATGAAGAGGCGCGAATTACCGACGATCTGCGGGATGATGTAGTCGCCGAGCGTCAGCGAGAAGGTGAAGATCGAGCCCGCGACGATGCCGGGAAGCGCGAGCGGGAAGATCACCGTGCGGAAGGTCTGGCCGGGTCTTGCGCCGAGATCGGCCGACGCTTCGAGCAGGCTCGCCGGAACGCG
Organism: uncultured Alphaproteobacteria bacterium; assembly: GCA_963814905.1. Taxonomy (GTDB): domain Bacteria; phylum Pseudomonadota; class Alphaproteobacteria; order Rhizobiales; family Afifellaceae; genus DASWJZ01. The sequence goes on from CAWFEM010000001.1 coordinate 97,656, forward strand.
CTCCAGGGCCGCCTGCACCGGCAGGATCATGAAGGGCAGCCAGATATAGAGGAAGACGAGGAAGGTCCCGATATAGCTGATCGAGAGCGACGGCCCGCCGATGATCGGGATCGCGAGCAGCGCGTCGAGCAGCCAGCCGAGATGCAGCGCATTCGCGAGCCAGGTGGCGATGCCCTCCTTGGCGAGGATCAGCTTCCAGGCATAGACGCGCACCAGATAGCTCGACCACAGCGGCAGCATGATCCCGAGGTAGAAGAACGCCTTCCAGCGCCCGCGGGCATAGCGCGCCGCGTAATAGGCGATTGGGAAGGCGACGGTCGCCGCGGCGAGCGTCACCAGCGCTGCCATCGTCACCGTCCTGACGATGATGTCGAGATTGGCCGGCTGCAGGAGCTCCGCGTAGGTCGCGAGCGTCGGCTCGTAGACGACGAGGCCGGAGAAATAGTCGAGATGGAAGAAGCTCTGCGCCAGCAGCGCCACGAGCGAGCCGATATAGACGATCCCGAGCCAGGCGAGCGGGGGCGCGAGAAGCATCGCCAGGAAGACGCGCGGGTGACGGAACAAGACGTCGGAGGCGCGGCGCAGCAGGCCGTTGCGCTCGCCGGTCAGGTCCCCCGCCGTGATCGCCGTCTCGCTCATTCGGGCGCCAATCGCTGCAGCGCTTCTTTGCGCCACGAAAGCGTGACCCGTTCGCCGGTTTGCGCGCCAAGCTCATCGGCGGGAACGACGACCCCGACCGGGGTGCCGTCGACGTCGACGATGATGCGGCTCACCGAGCCGTGGTACTGGATCGACGTGACCTTGCCCTCCGGATTGCTGCCGTCGAGGCGGCGGCCGTCCGGCATGAAGATGCCCGGCGGACCGATGCGGATCGCTTCCGGCCTGACGCTTGTCCAGGCCTCGATCCCGCAATGGCGCTTGGAGAACGCGGGGTCGAAGACGTTGGACGAGCCGACGAAGTCGGCGACAAAACGCGTCCGCGGCTCCTCGTAGACCTCGCGCGGCGTGCCAAACTGGACGATGCGCCCTTCGCTGAAGATCGCCAGACGATCGGCCATCGACAGCGCCTCGGTCTGGTCGTGGGTGACGAAGACGAAGGTGATGCCGAGCTGCTGCTGCAGCGACTTCAGCTCCACCTGCATCGCCTCGCGGAGCTTCAGGTCGAGCGCACCGAGCGGCTCATCCAATAGAAGCACCTTCGGCTGGTTGACCAGCGCGCGCGCCAGCGCCACGCGCTGCCGCTGGCCGCCGGAGAGCTGCGCCGGCCGGCGCTTCTCCATTCCCTCCAGCTTCACCAGCGCCAGCGCCTCTTCCGCGCGCGCCAGCCATTCGTGCTTCGCCACGCCCTTCACCATCAGCCCGTAGCCGACGTTCTCCACCACGTTCATGTGGGGAAAGAGCGCGTAATCCTGGAACACCGTGTTGACGTTCCGCCGATAGGGCGGAACGCCTTCCGCGGTCGCCCCGAAAATCTCGATATGCCCGCTCGTCGGCTGCTCGAAGCCGGCAATCAATCTGAGGCACGTCGTCTTGCCGGAGCCGGACGGCCCGAGCATGGCGAAGAACTCCCCTTCGGCGATCTCCAGCGACACGTCGTCGACGGCGCGGACGTTGCCGAAATGGCGCGAGACGTTCTGGAAGGTGACGGCGGAGACCATGGGCGAATCAAAAAGGGCGCAGTGCGTCGCACTTCCACCATAACCTCCCCCTCGAGGGGAGGTCGAAACCGATAAGCGAAGCGCAGGCGGTTTCGGGAGGGGGGAGCGAGCCCGCAGCGTCCTCCCCCCTCCCGAAGCTTGCTTTCGCTGCGCTCGGCAAACTTCGACCTCCCCTCAAGGGGGAGGTTGAGCTACCGAGCATGCGCGCGCGCATGTAGCCAGCGGTCCGGCGTTCTAGCGCCCGCCCATGACGGCGATGTAGTCGCTGACCCAGCGGCTGTAGGGGACACAGTTCTCCTGCGTCTCGCACTTGCCGATCGGCGTCTTCCAGAAATGGATCTTGTCGAAGTTCTCGAAGCCGTTGATGGCGCAGCCGTCGTCGGTCAGGAGTTCGTTGCCCTTGCAGGCCGCCGGCACAACCGGCACGGAGCCGAACCAGGCCGCGAGATCGCCCTGCACCTTCGGGTCGAGCGAATGCTCAATCCACATATAGGCGCAGTTCGGATGCGCGGCGTCGGTGTGCATCATCGTGGTGTCGGCCCAGCCCGTCGCGCCTTCCTCCGGCACGACGGACTCGACGGGCGCGCCGTTCGCCTTCAGGAGATTCACCTGGAACGGCCAGGACGAGGACGCGACGACACCCTCGTTGGTGAAGTCGTCAACCTGCACCATGGCGTCGTGCCAGTAGCGGCCGACGAGCTCGCGCTGAGCCTTCAGGAGGTTCATCGCCGCCGTATACTGCTCTTCGTTCAGCTCGTAGGGGTCCTTGATGCCGAGCTCAGGCTTCTTCGCCATCAGATAGGTGGCGGCGTCGGCGACATAGATCGGCCCGTCATAAGCCTGGACGCGACCCTTGTTCGACTTGCCGTCGGGAAGCGTCTCTTCCTCGAACACGACCGACCAGCTCGTCGGCGGCTGATCGCCGAACGCCTCGGTGTTGTACATGAGGACGTTCGGGCCCCACTGATAGGGGACACCGTAGCGCTTGCCGTCGACATTGTACCAAGGTGCCTCCTTCAGGCGGTCGTCGACCGTCGACCAGCTCTTGACGAGGTCGACATTGACGGGCTGCACTTTGCCGCCGGCGACGAGGCGAAGCGAGGCATCGCCCGACGCGGTGACGAGGTCGAAGCCGCCCTGGTTCATGAGCGTCACCATTTCGTCTGAGGTCGCGGCGGTCTTGACGTTGACCTTGCAGCCGGTCTCCTCCTCGAAGCTGGTGACCCAGTCGTAGGCCGGGTCGCTCTCGCCGCGCTCGATATAGCCGGGCCAGGCGACGATATCGACTTCGCCCTCGCCGGGGCCGACCTCCGTCATCATCTCCGCCGCGAAGCTCGTCGCCGGCAACGAAAACGCCGCCACCGCGGCCACGACGCTGTGAACCGTCCGTCTCATGGAAAACCTCCCAGATGGCGCGCATACGCGGCGCCCCAAACATCTAGTCTGGCGCGGCGGACGACATCTCGCCAAGCCCAAAATCCGAAAACACGCGGCGCGGCCGGGGAAATGCCCCTTTCCGGGGCATCGTGCGGGGCCCCCTGAGACGTCAATACGGCGGCCCGTCGCCCAGTCGATTGAGCCGCCGCGCGCGGGCTTCTAGGGTGGCGGCAAAGCGCCGCCTCTTCCGCGCGGCCCAGGGAGGCAATCGACAATGACGAAGGACCAGTTGGACGTTGAGACGAGCGGCAGCGGCCCGGATGTCGTCCTTCTCCATTCGCTTCTGACCGACCGGTCTTCCTTCATCCCCCTGGCCCGCCGGCTCGCTGATCGACGGCGGGTCTCGCTGGTCAATCTCCCCGGCTTCGGCAATTCGTCCCCCGCCGAGCCCTTCGCAGGCTATGCCGACAGCATCGCCGCCTATTGCGCCGGGCTCGACGGAGAGAAGCCGGACATCGTCGGAAACGGGCTCGGCGGCTTCGTCGCGCTCACCATGGCAATCCGCCACGGCGAGACCCTCGGGCGGCTGGTCTTGCTTGGAAGCGCGGTCGCCTTTCCCGAGCAGGGCCGCGCGACCTTCTCAGCGCTTGCCGACAAGGTGGAGCGCGACGGGATGGCGCCGGTCGCCGACGTCGCCATGGCGCGCATGTTCCCGGAGGATTTCATCGCCGCCCATCCCGGCATTGTCGCGGAGCGCAAGGCCGTGTTTCTCAAGATCGATCCGGCGGTCTTCGCGGCCGCGGCTCGCGGCCTCGCTACACTCGACCTATCCGCCGATCTTAGCCGCATCCGCAACCCGGTGCTGATCGTCACCGGCGAAAAGGACGGCGCGACGCCGCCGGCGCTCGGACGCGATCTCGCCGAGCGCCTGCCGGATGCCCGCTTCGTCGAGCTTCCCGGCATCGGGCATGCGCCGCATATCCATGCCCTCGATCTGCTTATCGAGACGATCGCGCCGTTCCTTGGGCTTGCGGAGCGTTAGTCCCAGTCGAGCATGCGCGGCAGGCGGCCGCTCTTCTTCAGCGTGCCGATGATCCCTTCGGGGAAGAAGACGAGCACGACGATCAGGAGCACGCCGGTTGCGACGATATTGAGCTCAGTCGCCCCGAGCCTGGCGACGAAGAACTCGTTGACGGCGATGAAGACGATCGCGCCGACCACCGGCCCCGACACCGTCCCCCTGCCGCCGAGGATCGTCATCAGCACGAATTTCGCGCCGACCAGGATGGAGAGGAAAATCACCGGGCTGAGATACGTCAGGTAATAGCCCCAGAGCGCGCCGGCCATGCCGATGAAAAGGCCGGAGAGCGCGAAGGCGAGCGTCTTATAGAGACGCGTCGGCACGCCGGCGACCTCCGCCTTGGTCTCGTCCTGCGAGATGGCGCGCAGGCCCAGCCCGAACTTCGAGCGGCGGATGCGGAAGGCAAGATAGGTCGCGCCGACGGCCAGCAGCAGCATCAGATAGTAGAAGGGGAACTTGACCAGATCGACCGGCAGGTCGAGCAGCGGCAGGCTGATGCCGTTGGTGCCGCCGATATAGTCCCAGTTGTCGAGCAGGATCTTGGTGAGGAGCACCAGAGCGATGGTGGAGATGATGAAGGTCGGCCCGCGGGTCCTCAGCGTTATCAGACCGATCACGAAACCGGCCGCCATCGAGACGAGGCCGGCGAGCGGAAAGCCGATGAAGGGCGAGACGCCGAAATAGGCGAAGAGGATCGCCGCCGCATAGCCGCCGATCGCGAAGAAGACGTTGTGGCCGAGCGAGATGTAGCCGGCGAAGCCGCCGATGATGTTCCAGCTCGACGCGATCGCGATGTTCATGAAGATGAAGAGCAGCATGTGCAGCCAGTAGTTCATCCCCCCAACGACGAATTGCAGCAGCGGGAAGGCGAGCGCGGCAAGGATCAGCACGGCGATCAGTGCGCGCTTGCCGGCAGTCGGCGGGGTCGCCGCGGCGACGGTCTCCGTTGCGGTCGAAGCCATCTCTAAAATTCCGGCTTCTTGCCGAGCAGGCCCTGCGGCCTCACGAGCAGGATCACGAAAAGCGCCAGATAGAACGTGACCGGCGACCAGGTCGGCCCGAACTCGGCGCTGACGAAGGCGGCGATGACGGAGAGCGCCAGCGCCCCGATCAGCGCGCCGAGCAGGCTCCCCATGCCGCCGAGCACGACGAGCGCGAGCAGGATCGCGACCCACTCCCAGTGCTTGCTCGGATAGAAGGAGAAGAGGAAGGAGAGCATCGAGCCCGATGCGCCGGCGAGCGCCATGCCGATGCCGAAGACGATCATGGAGATGCGGTCGACATTGACGCCGACCACCTCAGCGGCGGTGCGGTTGTGCATCGTGGCGCGGATGGCGTAGCCGGTGCGCGTATATTGCAGGAAAGCCCATAGCCCGCCGAGAATACCGATGGAGAGAACCGTCGCGTAGAACTGCGCCTCCGGCAGATAGAAAGGGCCGACGAGGATGGCGTCGGACGCATAAGAGGGGCGGGTCGAGCGATAGATGTTGGAGAACAGGAAGCCGAGCACGCCTTCCACGATCAGCGCCAGGGCGAAGGTCACAAGCACCATCACGCCGCGCTTGTGCGGGTCGGCGAGCGCGCGGCTGAAGAGCAGCCGGTAGACGACGACGCCGACCAGGAACATCGCCGGCATCACGAACGGGATCGAAAGAATCGGATCGAGGCCGAGATATTTGAACGCGAAGAAAGCCATGAAGGCGGCGAGCACCATGAACGCCGCATGCGCCAGATTGACGATCCCCATCACGCCGAAGATCAGCGTCAGGCCTGAGGCCATCAGCGCGTAGACGCCGCCGAGCGTCAGCCCGAGAATGAGGATCTGGACGTTCTCTCTCATCCGCTGGTCCCCGTACGCGCGCCCTGGCGGCCGAGATAGAGCTCTTCAATGCGTGGGTCGTTCAGGACCGTTTCCGACGGTCCTTCGAACTCAAGCTTGCCAAGATCGAGCACGCATCCCCAATCGGCGAATTTCAGGCCGATGCGGGCGTTCTGCTCCACCACGATGATCGTGATCCCGGCGCGCTTCAGCGCGTTCATGGAATCGAAGATCTGCTTCGACACGATCGGCGCGAGGCCGAGCGAGGGCTCGTCGAGCATGATGACGCGCGGGCGAAGCACAAGCGCGCGGCCAAGAAGCAGCATCTGCTGCTGGCCGCCGGAGAGCGTCTTCGCCGGCAGCGAGCGGCGCTCGCGCAGGATCGGGAACATGTCGAAGACTTCGTGGATGCGTTCCTCGACGGCGTGGCGATCCTTCAGGATATAGCCGCCCATGCGCATGTTCTCGGTGACCGTCATATCGGGGAACAGGCTGCGGTCCTGAGGCACGAAGCAGATGCCGCGCTGCAGCACCTGGTCGGTCCTCAGTCCCGCGAGGTCGTTCCCCTCGAAGACGACGCGGCCGCGCCGCGGCGGCAGCAATCCGCAGATGGCTTTCAGAAGCGTCGACTTGCCGGCGCCGTTCGGCCCGATGATGCAGTAGGAGCGATCAGGCTCGATATCGAGCGACAGGCCGGTCAGGATGTCGGGGCCGATGCCGTAGCCGGCGACGACGTTCTCGATCGCGATCAGCGCCATCACGCGCCCCCGAGATAGGCTTCGAGCACGTCGGCGTTCGACTGAATCTCCGAGGGCGTGCCGGTCGCGAGCACCTTGCCGTAAGCCATCACCACGACCGGGTCGCAGATGTTCATGACGACGTCCATGTTGTGCTCGACGATGAGGAAGGTGACCCCCTCCTTCTGCAGCCGCAAGACGCGATCGACGATCACGTCGAGAAGCGCCGGATTGATGCCGCCCGCCGGCTCGTCGAGCAGGAAGAGGCGCGGCTCCGCCATCAGCCCGGCGGCGATGTCCATCAGCTTCTTCTGCCCGTACGAGAGCTTCGCGGCGGGCTCGTTGGCAAGATCGGCAATGCCGACGAAATCGAGCAGCTCCATCGCGCGCTTGCGCTCATGTTGCGGGATACCGTGGCCGAAGAGATCGGCGAGCCCCGTACGCGGCGCTTGCAGCACAAGGTTTTCCAGCACCGTCAGGTCGCTCAATTGCCGGCTGATCTGGAACGTGCGGCTGATGCCGCGTGCGGTGATACGATGCGGCTGCAGCCGCTCGATGCTCTTGTCCTCGAAGCGGATCGCGCCTGAATCGGCGCGGTGCAGGCCGTTGACCATGTTGAACATGGTCGTCTTGCCCGCCCCGTTCGGCCCGATCAGCGCGGTGATCGTGCCGGTCTCCACCGCGAAGGAGCAGCCGTCCACCGCCTTCACGCCGCCGAACGATTTCCTGACATCGCGGATTTCGAGGAGAGACAAGGCGGGCTCGGCGCTGCGGTCTTACCGGAAAGGGCCCGGCCGCCTGACGGCCGGGCCCCGCTTTCATGCGATCAGTAGGGCTTCGGCCAGACGAGCGGCGATGTGCCGGGGAACTGCCCGACCGGATAGACGAATTTCAGCTCGCCATCCTGCCACTGCGTGATCAGGAACGGCTTGCCCTCCGGCAGGCCTTTGTCGTCCCAATGGAAGTCGCCGAGGACGGTCTTCACGGGATCGTCGGCCGTGCGCGCCGCGAGCCAGTCGCGGAGCTTGGTGTTGTCAGTGGAGCCGGTCGCGGCGACGGCCTCGGCCATGCCCTGGCAGGTGGCGAAGGGGATGGCGTTATCCTCGTCGGGCTCCTTGCCGAACTTCGCCTTGAAGGCTTCGATGAAGTCCTGGTTGGAGAACGGCTTTCCGGCGAGCACGCCCGTCCACTGCACGGCCGGATGCCAGGCGGCATGGATCAGCACGCCGTTCGCCGCGTCGCCGAGTTGGTCGTGGAACTCCGACTGCGTGCCCTGCCCCATGATCACCGTGGAGGGCTGATAGGCCACAGTGTTGAAGGCGCGCACGAGCTGGATCGCCTCGTCGGGCGAAGCTGTGAAGCCGACGACCATGTCGGCACCGCTCGACTTCATCGAGTTGGCAAGGCCGATCCAGTCGGAGAAGCCCTCCTCCGGCCATTGCTGCTCGAAGACCACCTCGATGCCCGCATCGGCAAGCGCGCCCGGCGACAAGTCGATCTCCTTGTCGGTGCCGGCGATCGTCCGCTTCTGACCGAGAAGCCCGGCGACGGCGGCGTTGGCGTAGAAGTCGTCGGCGTAGACGACCGCCACCTTCTTCGGCATCTCGTCCGGCTTCACCAGATCCTTCATCAGCCCTTCGTAGGACTTGCCGAGATACTCCGCGGCGTTGGGCTGGAAGTTGAAGATGTATTTGTAGCCGCGCTCATAGATCTGCAGCGCCACGCCGGAAGGCACCGGATAGACCATCTTGTTCTGCTCGGCGACGGAGGTCTGCGCGAAGGTGATGCGGCTGGAGAAGGTGCCGAGCAGAACGTTCACCTTGTCCTGGTTGATCAGACGTTCGATCTGCGCCTGGCCGGTCTCGTTGGTCGACTGGTTGTCGGAGATGATCACGCGCGCCGGCTCGCCGAGCAGACCGCCGCTCTGGTTGATCAGGTCCATGCAAAGCTCGTAGCCCTCCTTGTGCTTCTGGCCGTTGGTGGCGAGACCGCCGGTCAGAGGCAGCGAGGCGCCGAAGACCACTTCGGCCGCGGCGAAATGGGCGGACCCGGCGAGCAATCCCGGGACCAGCGCCAGTAATCCGATCATCTTCTTCATGCTCATTCCTCCCTGCTTTTCCTTCGGGCGGCTCCGACCGCCCGCAGCTTCATTCGGTCGCTTCGAGGCCGCTTTTCACGGGCTTGTTCTCGCTCTTCAGTTTCATCCCGGCCGCCAGCGCGACCGTCTCGATCACGGCGGCGAAGTCTTTCGCCAGATAGGCAGCGGGATCGGGTTGCAGAGTTGCGGCGCCGAAATGCGCCTGCAGCGCCTCGCGGGTCGCCGCCGTCACGGGCATCGGGACGTCGAGCTCGCGTGCCGCGGCCAGCCCGAGGTCGAGATCCTTCCTGAGCAGCGCCGGCGTAAACGTCGTCGTGAAATCGAGATTGACCAGCGCCGGCGACTTGTAGCGGGAGAAGATCGAGCCGAGCACGCTGTTGTTGATGAACTCCAGGAAAGCGTGGCGCGGAACGCCCGCCTTCTCGGCAAGCACCGTGATCTCGCAGAGGTTTTGGAAGACGACGCCGAGAAGAACGTTGTGCGCGATCTTGCAGAAGCGCGCGAGCTCCCCCTCCCCCACATAAGCGACGCCGTGCGCGGCAATCGTTTCGAGATAGGGCTTCACGATGTCGAATGCGTCGCGCGGTCCGGAGACGACCGCGCTCAGCTTTCCGACCTTGATGGTCTTGCCGTTGCCGCTGACCGGTGAAGCGAGGAACGCCGCGCCGCGCTCTTCGATGCGCGCGCGGATGTCCGCCGATTCGTCGGCGCCGATGCTGGAGCAATCGACCACGATGCGCGGCACGCTTGCCGCAGCGCCGTCGACCACGCCGTCCGTACCAAAGAGCACCTGCTCCACGTCCGCCGCGGTGGAGACCATCGTGAACAGAATGTCGACGTCGCGAAGGTCGGAGGGACGGTCAGTTAGCACCGCGCCCTTCGCTTCAAGCGGCTCCGCCTTCGCGCGCGTGCGGTTCCAGACGTGGACCGCGTGCCCGGCGTTCAGCAGCCGCTCGGCCATCGGGAAACCCATGCGGCCGATTCCGATCCAGCCGATCCGATGCGTATTGGAGTCCGTGCTCATCCGGATCGCTTTCCTCCCAGCGGCTTTCTTCGCGGCCGCTTGTGTTGTGCAAACGTTTGCACGTATGCTGACGGCATTGCTCGGCGAAGTCAATGTGCGGCGCGCGAAAACGATTGGGCAGGATCACGGAAACGATGAAGCGACGCGCCACGCTCAAAGACGTCGCCAAGGCGGCAGGCGTTCACCTCTCCACCGTGTCGCGCGCCCTCAACCCGCGAACGGAACATCGGCTCACGCCGGAAGTCGTGGCGCAAATCCGTGCGATCAGCCGCCAGCTCGACTACCGGCCGAACGCCGCGGCGCATTCGCTGCGCACCAATCGCACGCGCACGATCGGCATTGTTGTCCCCGACATCACCAATCCCGTCTTCCCGCCGATCATCCGGGGGATCGAGGACGCGCTCGCAAAGCGCGGCTATCTTGCGATCCTTGCCAACACCGACGGGCATTTGGCGCAGGAAGCGGAGATTGCCGATCTCTTGCGCGCCCGCGGCGTCGACGGGCTCATCCTCGCAAGCGTGGAGCGGGAGGACGAAGCGGTATCGCGGCTGGCGGCGGACGGGCTGCCGATCGTCACCGTCAACCGGCGCATGGACGACCCCGCCGTCTCCTCCGTCGTCAATGACGAGGATGCGGGCATCATGGAGGTGCTGAGGCATCTGGCGTCGCTCGGCCACCGCCGCGTCGCGAACGTCGCAGGCCCGCAGGCAATGTCGACCGGCGTTGCGCGTTACCAGGCCTTTGAGCGCCACCGCCGCGCATTCAAGCTCGATGACGACCCGACCCTCGTCGCCTTCGCCGCCGGCTTCAACGAAGAGGAAGGCTACGCGCAGACCGAGACAATCTGGAAGCGACGCTCGGACTTCACCGCCATTGTGTGCGCCAACGACCGGCTTGCGATCGGCGCGATTGCGGCCTTGCGCGAGCACGGGCTCGAATGTCCGCACGACGTCTCGGTCACCGGCTATAACGACATGCCGCTCGTTGATCGCCTGTCGCCGGCCCTTACCACCGTGCGTATCCAGCAATACGAGGCAGGCTTCGAAGCGGCCGGTATCCTGGTCGACCTGATCGAGGCGCCGCCGGACGGACGCCGCCCCCAACACCGCGTCCGGCCGGTCGAGCTCATCGTTCGAGATTCGACCCTTCGCGCAAAGAAAAGGGCAAAACGCCGGAATTCGGCGTAAAGTCTCGGCGTCTCTGAGCGCGGCCGCCTGTCACAAAACGCGGCTATTCCCCTGCCCCGCCTCGATAAGGATTGACACTTCCCCGACCTCCGATAGCTTCTCGGCAGGGGAGTCGTGCCATACAAGACGGGAAACGGGGACGCTGCGTCTCGTAGCGAAAACCGAGTTCTCGCGCCGTCGGCGCCGAAAACTCTCCAAAACGAGTGAAGATAAAGTTGGGAGGACTCAATGAATTATCAGTCTGCCTTGAAGGCGGGCGGCCTTGGCGCTGCCCTTTTCCTGATGGCTTCGGCCGGCCAGGTGGCCCTTGCCGAGCCGATGGTCGTCTCCGGCCCCTCGGCCGACCCGGAATGCTTTGCGCCGTGGTCGGACGATACGAAATTCTTCCAGTTCGAGAAGAAGGACGGGCCTTATCGGATCGCGCTCGCCAACGGCTACATCGCCAATACCTGGCGCATCCAGATGATCCAGACCGCGAAGGCCTACGCCGCGCAGCCCGACGTTGCCGCCAAGCTGAAGGAATTCAAGGTCGTGTCGACCGGCGAAGACGTGCCGGCCCAGATCTCGGCGATCAACAACTTCATCGATTCCGGCTATGACGCAATCGTCGTCAACGCCCAGAACCCGACCGCGTTCGGACCGGTCATCAAGCGCGCCAAGGAAGCGGGCGTGGTCCTCGTCGCCTTCGACAACATTCTCGACACGCAGGACGCGATCAACGTCAACGTCGACCAGAAGGGCCTCGGCGAATTGTGGGGCCATTGGCTGGTCGATCACATTCCGGATGGCGGCAAGGTTCTGGAAGTGCGCGGCGTGTCCGGTACCTCCGTTGACACCGACCGTCACAACGGCATCCATGAAGCCCTCGACGCTTCGGGCAAGGACTGGAACGTCACCGAGGTGATCGGCAAGTGGGACGACGGCGTCGCCCAGAAGGTGACCGCCGATGCGATCGCCACCAACGGCCCGTTCGACGGCATCACCGCGCAGGGCGGCGATACTGGCGTCGTGCAAGCCATGCTCGACGCGGGTCACCCGATGGTGCCCTTCGGCGGCGAGACGGAGAACGGCTTCCGCAAGTTCTGTGCGAAGATGGCGGGTGACGGCCTGAAATGCACCTCCGCCGGCACCGGTCCGGCCCAGGTCGCGGTAGCCATCAAGACGGCGATTGCCGCGCTTGAGGGCGAAGTCGTGCCCCAGTCGGTCAAGCTGCCGCTGGCGATCGTGTCCGACCCCGACTTCAAGGCCGGCGAGGACTACTTCCCCGACCAGTCCGACAACTTCTTCGTCGGCAACTCCTTCCCGACCTGCAACATCAATTTCTCGGCGCAGGAGATCATGGGACAGTCGAAAGAGAACCAATAGTCTCAGACTTCGGTTGCTCGGCGCCGCGGGGCAAGCTCCCGCGGCGCTTCACGTCGGGAGGGACGTATGCAGGCGACGGAACCGCTCTTCCGCATGGAGGGGGTATCCAAACGCTATGGTGGCGTGCGCGCGCTGGAGAAGGCCGAGCTCTCGGTGATGCCGGGGCGCATCCAGGCCATCCTGGGCGAGAACGGCGCCGGCAAGTCCACCCTCATCAAGATCATGGCAGGCGTCGTCGCGCCCGACGAAGGGCGCATGACGATGGAGGGCCGCGAGGTCAACTTCGCCAGCCCCGCCGCGGCCAATGACGCCGGCATCGTCTGCATCTTCCAGGAGTTGTCGCTGATCCCGGAGCTCACGGTCGCCGATAACATCGTCATTTCCCACCCGCCGACGCGCCTCGGGCTGATCGACCGCGCGGCGCAGCGCCGCATCGCAGAGGAGGCGCTCGCGCGTGCCGGCGCGCCCGACATCCATCCGAAGGCCCTCGTCAAGGATCTGCCACTGTCGCGCCGGCAGATGGTGGAGATCGCCAAGGCGCTGGCGCGCGATCCGCGCATCCTGATCCTCGACGAAGCAACCTCGGCACTGACCGCGGCCGACGTGACCCGGGTCTTCGAGGTCCTGAAGCGGCTGCGCGAGGAGGGGCTCGCGCTCCTCTACATCTCGCACCGCATGCACGAGATCGCCGAACTCGCCGACGACTGCACCGTGTTCCGCAACGGCCAGAACGTCGCCACCTACGAGACCGGCACAAAGACCGACAACGAGGTCATCGAGCTGATGATCGGCCGCGAATACAGTCATGTCTTCCCGGCCAAGCCGACCCCCACCATCTCCGACCGTCCGCCGGTGCTGGAATGCCGGGGGCTGACATGGACCGATGGGCTCAAGGATATCTCGCTGGCCGTCCACGCCGGCGAGGTGGTCGGTCTCGGCGGCCTCGACGGCCAGGGCCAGCGCGAGCTTTTGCTCGCCCTCTTCGGCGTGCTGCGCGGCTGTTCCGGCGAGCTTTTGATCGATGGCAAACCGGTCTCGATCAACAGCCCGTCGGCGGCGCGCAGCGACGGGATCGGAATGGCGCTCATTCCCGAGGACCGCAAGACCGAAGGGCTGATGTTGCCCATGTCGGTGCGCGACAACCTGTCTTTCGCGTCTCTCGACCGCATCGGCCACGGCGGCGTCGTCGATAGCCGCGCGGAGACGCGCATGATCGACGAGGTTATCAAGCTGCTCGCCATTCGCACGGACGGCACCGAGGTCGCGGTCGGCACGCTTTCGGGCGGCAACCAGCAGAAGGTCGTCATCGCGAAATGGCTCATGCGCGAGCCGCGTATCATCCTGCTCAACGACCCAACGCGCGGCATCGACGTCGGCACCAAGCAGGAGATGTACCAGATGCTGCGCCGGCTGGCGGACGAAGGTGCCGCGATCCTCTTCTATTCGACCGACTACGACGAGCTGATCGGCTGCTGCGACCGCGTGCTCGTGCTCTACGACGGCGAAGTGAAGCGCGAGCTGGTGGGAGACGAGATCACGGAGCACGCGCTCGTGGCCAGCGCCCTCAACATCGAGGCCGAGGAGGCCGGCGCCATGCCGTCGGAAATCGCATGAAGGACTGGCGTTTCTGGCTCGCCGAACAACGCGGGACGCTGCTCGCGTTCGGCATCTTCGTCGTGATGTTCGCGATCTACCTGTTCTACCATCCGGCGGTCGCCAACCGCGGATTCACCGGCGCCGTCGTCGCCAACGTGTTGCAGACCGCCGCCAACAAGGGCGTGCTCCTCGCCTTCGTGGCGATGGCGCAGGCGCTCGTCGTGCTGACCGCTGGCATCGACCTTTCGGTCGGCATGACGTTCACGCTGACCAACTGCCTGGCGTCGTGGATCGTCGTCGGCACTCCGCTTCAGACTGGGCTCGGCGTCGTCGGCGTGCTCGCCGTCGGCGCGGCCTGCGGCGCCTTGAACGGGGCGATCGTCGTGTTCGGCCGGCTGCAGCCGATCGTGACCACCATCGCCACAGGAGCCGTCTACTACGGAATCGCGCTGGCGCTGCGCCCCTACCCCGGCGGCAGCGTCAACGGCGATCTCGCCGACCTCTTGACCGGCAAGGTCTTCAACTTCTTTCCCGCGAGCCTGGTGGTGCTGGCGGTGGTGGTGCTCGTCGTCTGGATGCCGTTCAGCCGCTCCGTCACCGGCCGCGGCGCCTACGCCGTCGGCTCGTCGGAGGTCGCCGCCTACATGTCGGGCGTTCCGATCAAGCGGTCGAAATTCGTCGCCTACACGCTTTCCGGCGTGCTCGCGGCGCTGGGCGGTCTGTTCCTGACGTTCTTCACCTACACCGGCGAGGCGGCCTACGCGTCGGGCAGCGGCTATACGCTGTTCTCCATCGCAGCGGTCGTGCTCGGGGGTGTCTCGCTCTATGGCGGCACCGGCAGCGCCATTGGCGCGATCTTCGGCGCGCTCGCCTTCCGCACCATCGGCGACCTGCTCTTCGTCTTCGACTTCGACCCGTTGTGGCAGCCGCTCTTCCAGGGCCTCGTGCTGATGCTCGCCGTCAGCCTCACCGCCTTCGGCCTCTTCCGCGTCCGTAACCGACTGGATTGGTTCGCATGAGCGACGCCACCGTCTCCAACCGCTTCACGGCGAAGCTCCCGCGCTTCATCCGCCGCGACCCGGCGGTCGCCACCGCGTTCGCCTGCATCCTGCTCCTGCTTCTCGTTGGCAGCATCTACTCCGAGAACTTCCTGTCGCCGGAATACCTGCTCCTGCAGCTCAAGGTCGCCTCGTTCCTCGGCATCATCGCGACCGGCATGATGCTGGTGGTACTCCTCGGCCAGATCGACCTGTCGGTCCCGTGGGTAGTCACCTCCGGTGCGATGATGGCATGCGCGGCGGCTTCCTGGGGAACGTTCGGCAACATCGTCTCGGTGCCCTTCGGAATTCTCGTCGGCGTCGCCTTCGGGCTCTTAAACGGATTCGGCGTCGCCTATCTGCGCATCCCGTCGATGATCATCACGCTTGCCACGAACGCCGTCGCGCAAGGATTGATGGTGGTCTATTCCGGTGGCTTCTCGCCGCGCGATTTCGCCTCCCCGCCCATGCGCTACCTTGCGACCGGCTTCGCGATCCCGTCGGTGCCGAATGCCGTCATCGTGTGGGCAATCGTCGGCGCGGCGATGGTTTTCCTGTTGACCCGCACGACGTTCGGCCGTGCCGTCTACGGTATCGGAAACCGCGAGCGCGCGGCCTATCTCTCCGGCGTCAACACGCGCCGCGTCGTCATGATCGCCTTCGCGATCTCAGGCGGGCTCGCCGCGTTCGGAGGCGTTCTCCTTGCTGGCTACGCGTCCAAGGCGGCGCAATCGATGGGCGACGCCTATCTCCTGCCGTCGATCGCCGCCGTGGTTCTCGGCGGCACCAACATTCTTGGCGGTCGCGGAAAATATCTCGGCACGGTCGCGGGCGTGATCCTGATCACGCTTCTGCAGTCGATCCTCTCGGTCATGCAGATGCCGGAAGCCGGGCGCCAGGTGATCTACGGCGTCGTCATCGTCGCGATGCTGCTCCTTTACGGGCGGGAGAAACTGATTCGCTGACGCCTCGCTCGGCCCGTCACGCGGCGGGGGCGAAGATCGCCATCGGGCCGGAATAGCGCTTCTTGAGCGGCGGCGCGTAAGCGCCCCGCTTCGACGTCTTCAGCCCGAGCCCGACCAGCGCCTCGCACTGCTTCACGGCAGCGCCGACGGGGCCGACGACGGGTACCGCGAACTTCTCCGAAAGCGCCTCCGCCAGCTCCGCCATGCCGGCGCATCCGAGCACGATCGCGCCGACCTGCCCGTCGGCGAGCGCCGCCCGACCGTCACGCCGAGCTGTTCGACCGCGCCCGAAGCCGGATCTTCGAGCGCCAGCACCGCTACATCGGCGGCATAGACCTTGCAGCGCGCCGACATTCCGTAATGCGCCACCAGGGCCTCGATCGGCACGACGGAGCGCGGCAGCGTGGTCACGATGGCAAAGCGCGGCGCCAGGAATGCCGCCGTCGCCACCGCCGCCTCGCAGAGACCGACGACGGGGATGGTCGCAAGCGCGCGCGCCGCGTCGAGCCCGGTGTCGTCGAAGCAGGAGACGATTGCGGCGTCGGCACCCTCCGCCTCGGCGCGAGCGATCTCGCTCAAGAGTCCGGGCACCGCGAGCGCTTCGTCGTAATAGCCCTCGACCGATTCCGGCCCCATCGCCGAGGTAACCGGCTCGATCTCCGTGCCGGGCGACGCGGCGGAGCGGGCCGCGCGCGCCGCCGTCTCCGTCATCGTCGCCGTGGTGTTGGGATTGACGAGGCGTATGCGCATCAGCCGGCGAGACGCCGCGCGCGGCGGCGGTTGATCAGCGTGATGGTGGCGAGCGCGGTGATGATGACGGCGAAGGAGAATGCCGTCGTGACCGTCCCAAGCGCATAGAGCACCGGCGTGGTGACGTTCGTCGTCATTGCGTAGATCTCGAGCGGCAGCGTGTTGTAGGTGCCGGCGGTCATCATGGTGCGCGCGAATTCGTCGTAGGAGAGCGTGAAGCCGAAGAGCGCGACGCCGATCAGCATCGGCAGGATCATCGGCAGGACGACGTAGCGAAAGGTCTGCCAGGGCGAGGCGCCGAGGTCGCGCGCCGCCTCCTCGTAGGCGGGCGAAAACCGATTGAAGACGGCGAGCATGATCAGAACGCCGAAGGGGAGCGTCCAGGTCATGTGCGCGCCGAAGGCGGAGGAATACCAGGCCGGCCTCAATCCGGCCTGCTGGAAGGCGACGCCGATGCCGAGGCTGATCAGGATGGAGGGCACGACGAGGCTTGAGACTGTCAGATAGAAGAGCGGCGTGGCGCCGACAAAGCGGCGGCGGAACGCAAGCCCGGCGAGAAGCGCGATCACCGTGGTGCCGACCATGACCATCAGCCCGAGCAGGAGCGAGCGCGTGAACGAGCCGCCGAAATCGCCGACGGCCTGCTTCTCGAAGAGATTGGCGAACCACCTGACCGAGACCCCGTTCATGGGGAAGGTCAGCCCGCCGTTCGGCCCCTGGAAGGAGAGGATGACGATCGTCGAAAGCGGCCCGTAGAGAAAGATCACGAAAAGCGCGAAGAACGCCGCGAGGACGTAGAAGCCGACGCCGCGCTTTTCGTCAGATCGCATGGCTCGACCTCCAGGAGAGATGCAGAAGCGTTTTGCGTCCTTCGAGACGCGACCCTCCGGGCCGCTCCTCAGGATGAGGGATGTTGGTGGAGGGCATGGCCGAGGCGGCGGATGGCATCACCACATCTCCCTCATGCTGAGGTGCTCCGCGAAGCGGAGCCTCGAAGCAGAGCCTTCGTCCGAGATCATCCGTGTCAAAGCTCCTTGCGGATGTCGACGACGCGCAGGATGCCGGCGACCATGATCAAAACGACGGCGAGCAGCACAACGGCGTTCGCGGCCGCGGCCGGATACTGAAGCAGCGACATCTGGTTCTTCATCATCAGCGCGACCGATGCGCTCTGACCGCCTGACATGACCTGCACGGTGGAGAAATCGGCCATCACCAGCGTCACCACGAAGATCGTGCCGATCGCCATGCCGGGTTTCGCCAGCGGCACGATGACGTTCCAGATGATCTGCGGGCCGCTCGCGCCGGCGTCGCGCGCCGCCTCGACCAGCGAGCGGTCGATGCGCATCAGCGTGTTGAAGATCGGCGTCACCATGAAGAGAGTATAGAGGTGCACCATCGCCCACACGACCGCGAAGTCGGAATAGAGCAGCCACTCGATCGGCTGGTTGACGATGCCCATCTTGACCAGCATGGAATTGATCAGGCCGTTGCGGCCGAGGACCGGAATCCACGAGATCATGCGGATGATGTTGGAGGTCAGGAACGGCACGGTGCAGATCAGGAAGAGCACCATCTGCATCGTCGTGGTGCGAATGTGAAAGGCGAGGAAATAGGCGACCCAGAAGCCGATGAAGAGCGTGATCGCCCAAACGATCGCGGCGTATTTGAGCGTGTTCAGATAGGTCTTCCAGGTAACCCAGGAGCCGAGCACGTCGGAATAATTGGTGGTGATGAAATCGGGATAGAGCCTGGCGAAATCGTAGTCCCAGAAGCTGACGACGATGATCGTCAGGATCGGCACGGCGAGGAAGAGGCCGAGCACGACAGCGAGCGGGGCCGCCTGCAGATAGGGCGCAAAGCGGCCCGGCCGGAGGCGCGCAAAGCGCTTCCGCTTGGTTGACGCCGCGGCCGGAAATCCGACCGCGGCTGTGTCGGAAGCGCTGGTCACGCGGCGATGAACTCGTTCCAGCGCTTCACCATGTAGCGGTCCTCGTCCATGACCGAGTTCCAGCAGGCGACATGGCCCATGCGCTCTTCGAAGGAACCGCCGTCGCGAACGGCGCCGGCCTTCTCCATGACCTTGCCGTCGGGAGCAAGGATGTCGCCTTGCGCGGGCTTGCCCTCGATCCAATAGCCCCACTCGTCGTCGGACATGAACTTCTTCGCCGTGACCATGTTCGCCGAGTAGTAGCCCTGCCGGTTCAGGTAGCCGCCGACCCAGCCCGACGTGTACCAGTTGATGTATTCGTACGCGGCGTCGAGCATGGGGCCCGAGAGGTGGGAGGCGAGCCCGAGGCCGCCGCCCCACGAGCGGTAGCCTTCCTTCAGCGGCTGGTACTTGCAGGGGATGCCCTTCGAGCGCACCGCCGCGACCGCCGGCGACCACATCGACTGGATCACCACCTCGCCCGACGCCATCAGGTTGACGCTTTCGTCAAAGCTCTTCCAGAACGCGCGGAACTGCCCCGCCTGCTTGGTCTTGATGAGGAAATCGATCGTCTGGTCGATTTCGTCCGTCGTCATGTTCCCCTTGTCGACGTATTTGATGTTGCCCATCGCCTCCATGATCATGGCGGCGTCCATGATGCCGATCGAGGGGATGTTCAGGATCGCGGTCTTGCCCTTGAAGGCCGGGTCCACGATGTCGGCCCAGGTGGTGATGTCGCGGCCGACGAGGTCGGGACGGATGCCGAGCGTGTCAGCGTTGTAGATGGTCGGCACCATCGTGAACCAGCCGGTCTCGCTCGGTGCGAACGTCTTGCTGTCCGGGGTTTCGACATAGCCGACGGTGTGCGGTGCGGTGCCCTGCGCGATAACGCTGTCCGGCTTGAGCTTGCCGTTCTTGAACAGCGGCACGATGGTGTCGTAGTAGGTCAGCTTGGTCACGTCCATTGGCTGCAGCGTGCCGGCCGGATAGACCTTCTTCAGAATCCAGTATTCGATATCGGCGATGTCATAGCTGTCCGGCTGCGTCACGGCGCGCTGCGCCGCGGCGTCGGAATCCATCGCCGTCATCTCCAGCGTGATGCCGAGGTCCGCCTTGCACTTGTCGGCGATGTCGTTGAGGTTCGAGACGCCGGTGCCGAACTGGCGCAGCGTGATCGGGTTCTGCGCCCAGACCGTGGGGAAGCCGGTGACGATGCCCGAACCGGCGGCAACGCCGATTGCGGCGGCGCCGGACTTCAGCAGCTTGCGGCGCGAGATTCCGGTCGATTTCCTGGTGTTGCTCATGTGCTCTTCCTCTGTTTGAGACCTGTCAGTGGGGACGGTCGAGCGCGATGGCGCCCCCTTCCGTCCAATTCAGCGGCACCGCGTTTCCGACCTTCACGGGGCTACGCAGAAACTCCTCCTCGTCGAGAAGCACGGTGAACTCGTCGATGCCCGGGCCGGTAACGACGAGCTTCACCGAGGGCCCGAGAAACTCCACGGTGGAGACGAGGCCGGTAAAGCCGAAGCCGGCGACCGCGCTTTCGCCGATCCCGATGCGGTCGGTGCGGATGGCGATGGCGATGGGCTCGTCGGGTGCCGGGCGCGCGCCGCCGTTGGCGGAGACCGCAAACGCCCCTCCCCCTGCCGCCGCGAAGCTGACCACGCCGTCCGACACCGAGGCGACGCGGCCGGAGATGACGTTGTGCGTGCCCATGAAGCGGGCGACGAAGGCGGTCGCCGGGTGCTCGAAGACTTCGCGCGGGCTCGCCGCCTGCTCGATCATCCCCTCGTTCATGACGACGATCAGGTCGGCGAGCGCCATCGCCTCCTCCTGGCTGTGCGTCACGTGCACGAAGGAGATGCCGAGATCGGTCTGCAGGCGCTTCAGCTCGGCGCGCATGCGGATCTTGAGGAACGGATCGAGCGCGGAGAGCGGCTCGTCGAGAAGCAGCACTTCCGGGTCGGTGATCAGCGCGCGGGCGAGCGCCACGCGCTGCTGCTGGCCGCCGGAGAGTTGCGCGGGCCGGCGCGACGCATAGGCTTCCATCTGCATCAGGCGCAGCATCTGAAGCGCCTTTTCGCCTCGCTCCGCCTTTGCCATGCCCTTCATCTTGAGGCTGAAGGCGACGTTCTCGATGAGATCAAGGTGGGGAAAGAGCGCGTAGGATTGGAACATCATCGCCGTGCCGCGCTTTGCAGGCGGGAGGTCGGTGACGTTCACGTCGCCGAGAAGGATATCGCCGACAGAAACGCTCTCGTGACCGGCGATCATCCTAAGCGTCGAGCTCTTGCCGCAGCCCGAAGGCCCGAGCAGGCAGCAATAGGTGCCCGCCGCAATTTTTAGCGATATGTCGTCGACCGCGACGGTGTTCCCGTAGCGCTTGGTCACGCCGGCAAGTTCGAGCGTGGCTGCGTGTCCCATGTCCCGCTCCTGGCCATTGGCTCTTGCGCCGTGGCTCCTGGCCTCCGTGATGCAAGTGGCAAGGGACATGCCAAGAAGGGAGCAAGAGAGAGGAGCCGGCAAAGCGTCGGGAAAGATGGGGAAACGGCAGCGAGCCGGGCGTGCGGACGCTACCGGGCGCGACGGCGGCTCGGCTCAGACTTTGAGCATCTGCACACAATGAGCGCTCAAATCGTATACAATTGCGTGGGACACGGGCGGCGATAAAAGGTCGGGCGGGGGACGGGATGGTGGAAATTCCAGGAGATTCGGCGAGCCTGAAGTCAGCGCGCGGCGCGCGCCCGAAATCGGGCTCTTCGCTGCGCAGTCCAAAGGCAGCGCGCATTCACGAAGCGCTTCTGGCCGCCATTCTCGATCACCGCCTGCCGCCGGGCGCGCGCCTGCCCGAAGACGAGCTTGGCGCGGTCTACGGCGTGAGCCGCACGATCGTCCGCTCCGCCTTGCAGGCGCTCGCGCATGAGCGCGTGGTGACGATGGAGCCGAACCGCGGCGCGCATGTCGCGGAGCCGACGGCGGAGGAGGCGCGCCAGGTCTTCGAGGCGCGCTCCGTCATCGAGCCGCGGCTTGCGGCCATGGCCGCCAAGCTGGCGCGCCCGGAAGACTCAGCGCTTCTGAAGCGGCATATCCGCGACGAGAACAAGGCGCTTGCCGCCGGCGACACCGGCCGGGCGATCGCGCTTTCCGGTGCGTTCCACCTGGCAATTGCGGAGATGGCGCAACAGCCGATCCTCGCCGGCTTCGTGCGCGAGCTCGTATCGCGCTCATCCCTCATCATCGCGCTTTACTGGCGCCGCCCGGATGCGATCTGCGAGCGCCACGCGCATGCCGCCCTCGCCGACGCAATCGGTGCCGGCGACGGCAAGCGCGCCGCCGACCTGATGGTCAGCCATCTCGTCGATCTTCTCTCCGGGCTCGACCTGCGCGCCCGCAAGCCGGCGCCGTCGAAGCTATCGGAGCTGTTGCGCTAGAGCACGATCCCGAAAGTGGGCACCGGTTTTCGGGCCAGATCGTGCTCAGACAAACGGACAGAGCCTCCATCCGGAGTCATCAGAATGGAAAAGGCTCTAACCCGGCTCTTTCAGCGCTGTGTCGCGCGTGCACCGCCCGCATCATTCATCGCGACCCGCTCAGGATGGGTGAAGACCTCGAAGCCATCGTCGCGCGCGACCGCGATCAGCGTGATCCCCGCCTCCTCCGCCATGCGAATGGCGAGTGCCGTCGGCGCGGACACCGCGACAAGGATCGGCGTGCCAAGCACCGCTGCCTTCTGCACCATCTCCACCGACACCCGGCTCGTCAGCAGAAGCACGCCGTCGGCGGCGCTCTCGCCGGCGCGGACGAGCGCGCCGACAAGCTTGTCGAGCGCGTTGTGGCGGCCGACATCCTCGCGCGCCATGACAAGGCCCGTGCTTGGCCGCCACAGCCCCGCCGCGTGAACGGCGCGAAGTCTCGCGATTGAGCGGCTGCGCCGGGCTCAGCGATTTCAGCGCGACCGCGATCGTCGCCGCGTCGAGGTGGAGATCGCCGGAAACCTTCGCAGGGGGCCTGACCGCTTCCGCCAAGCTGTCGATGCCGCAGAGGCCGCAGCCGGTCGGTCCGGCGAGCATGCGCCGGCGCGTCGCAAGCATGTCGCCGCGCGGCTTCGTCAGCCACATGCGGACCTCCACGCCGTCCGCCTCGGGCAGGACTTCCAGCGAGCGGAGATCCGACGGCGCCGTGATGATCCGTTCCGTCAGGCTGAAGCCGACGGCGAAATCCTCCAGGTCGGACGGCGTCGCCATCATCACGGCCTGCGTCGCGCCGTCATAGGTGAGCGCGACCGCGGTCTCCTCCGGCGTCGCGCGCATGCCCGGCACGGGCCTTCCGGAGCGATAGGCGATGTTCTCGACGCGCTGGAGCGGGGCCGGCATTTCGGCGCCGGCTTCTTCGCCGCCGTCGTTGGCGGTCGTCATCCCGCGTCGCTCGCCATCTGGCCAAGCTCCTTCGGACCAGCGACGGCCTTTTCCGTCGGGCTTTCCACCTGCGCCTCGCGGCGGAGCGCCTCGAGCACCGCGGGCTGCAGCCCCTCTCCCCCCGACGCGGCATGGGCGGCGAGCTCGCGACGCATCCGGCCGGTCCAGAACGCGCGGATGTGTTCCTGCACCCCGGCGACCGCTTCCTCCTGCGAATAGGGCCGGAAGAAATCCGCGATCTGGTTCGCCATGCGCACCAGCTTGTCGATTTTCTCGGTCACGGTTCAGCCCTGCTCACTCGGCGGCGTCGAGATGCGGCTCGATGCGGCGCATCGTCTTCGCCTCGTCGAGGAAATGCTCCTGCCACGCCGACGGCCCGTTGGTGCGCCGCACCTGCACAGCCGTCACCTTGTATTCCGGACAGTTGGTCGCCCAGTCGGAGAACTCCGTCGTTACGACATTCGCGCCGGAAATCGGGTGATGGAAAGTCGTGTAGACGACGCCCGGCTGCATGCGCTCGCTAACATGGGCGCGGAGCGATATCTCGCCGGAGCGGCTGTGGATCGCGACAAGGTCGCCGCTCCGGATGCCACGGTTCTCCGCGTCGTGCGGGTGGATCTCAAGCACATCCTCGTCGTGCCAGGCGACGTTCGCGGTGCGCCGCGTCTGCGCCCCGACATTGTACTGCGAGAGGATGCGCCCGGTGGTCAGAACCAGCGGGAAGCGCGGACCCGTGCGCTCCTCCGTCGGCACGAACTCGGTCAGCATGAAGCGGCCCTTGCCGCGCACGAACTTTCCGACATGCATGACCGGCGTGCCTTCCGGCGCGTTGTCGTTGCACGGCCACTGGATCGAGCCCAGCCGATCGATCTTCTCAAAGGAGACGCCGGCGAAGGTCGGCGTCAGCCGCGCGATCTCGTCCATGATCTCGGAGGGATGCGAATAGCTCATCGGATAGCCGAGCGCGTTGGAGAGCGCCTGCGTCGTCTCCCAATCGCCAAGGCCCGCGAGCGGCTTGATCGCTTTCCTGACCAGGCTGATGCGGCGCTCGGCGTTGGTGAAGGTGCCGTCCTTCTCCAGGAACGTCGCGCCGGGCAGGAAGACATGCGCGAACTTTGCCGTCTCGTTCAGGAAGATGTCGTGCACGACGACGCATTCCATGGCTCTCAGGCCGGCGGTGACGTGCTGCGTATCGGGATCGGACTGCGCGATGTCCTCGCCCTGGATGTAGATGCCCTTGAAATTGCCGTCGACCGCCTCGTCGAGCATGTTCGGGATCCTGAGGCCCGGCTCGCTCGACAATCCAAGACCCCAGAGCGACTCGAAGGTCTGGCGCACGCCGTCGTCGGCGACGTGACGATAGCCGGGGAATTCGTGCGGGAAGGAGCCCATGTCGCAGGCGCCCTGCACGTTGTTCTGGCCGCGCAGCGGGTTCACGCCGACGCCGACCTTGCCGATATTGCCGGTTGCCATCGCGAGGTTCGCCATGCCCATGACCATGGTCGAGCCTTGGCTATGCTCGGTAACGCCGAGGCCGTAATAGATCGCGGCATTGCCGCCGGTGGCGTAGAGCCGCGCGGCCGCGCGCACGTCCGCCGCCGGCACGCCCGACACCGTCTCAAGCGCCTCCGGCGAGTTGCGCTCCTCGGCGATGAACTTCGCCCAGGCCTGGAAGTCTTCGAGCTCGCAGCGCTCGCGCACGTACGCCTCGTCGATCAGCCCCTCGGTGACGATGACATGCGCCATGGCGTTGATGACGGCGACGTTGGTTCCGGGCATGAGCTGCAGGTGATGATCGGCCTTCACGTGCGGCGTCTCGACAAGGTCGATCTTACGCGGATCGATGACGATCAGCCGCGCGCCCTCGCGCAACCTCCGCTTCATGCGCGAAGCAAAGACCGGATGCGCGTCCGTCGGATTGGCGCCGATCACGACGATCACGTCGGCCTTTTCCACCGACACGAAGTCTTGCGTGCCGGCGGACGTGCCGAAGGTGGATTTCAGGCCATACCCGGTCGGCGAGTGGCATACCCGCGCGCAGGTATCGACATTGTTGTTGCCGAAGGCGGCGCGCACCAGCTTCTGGACGAGGTAGGTCTCCTCGTTGGTGCAGCGTGAGGAGGTGATGCCGCCGATCGAATCGCGGCCGTATTTCGCCTGGATGCGCTTGAACTCCGAGGCGGTGTGGGCGATCGCCTCCTCCCAGGTCACCTCGCGCCAGGGATCGGTGATCTTCTCGCGGATCATCGGCTTGGTGACGCGGTCCTTGTGGGTGGCGTACCCCCAGGCGAAGCGGCCCTTCACGCAGGAATGGCCCTCGTTCGCCTTGCCGTCCTTGTAGGGCATCATGCGCACGACTTGGTCGCCGCGCATCTCCGCCTTGAACGAGCAGCCGACGCCGCAATAGGCGCAGGTGGTGACCACCGAGTGCTCCGGCTGGCCGATCTCGATCAGAGACTTCTCGGAGAGCGTCGCGGTCGGGCAGGCCTGCACGCAGGCGCCGCAGGAGACGCAATCGGAGTCGAGGAAGGAATCGGCGATGCCGGCCGCGACCTTCGATCCGAAGCCGCGTCCCTCGATGGTGAGCGCGAAGGTGCCCTGCACCTCCTCGCAGGCGCGCACACAACGTGAGCAGACGATGCACTTCGACGGATCGAACGTGAAATAGGGGTTCGATTCATCCTTCGGATGCCAGCGGTCGTTGACGATGCCTTCCTGCCTGGCGAAGACGTGGTTCTCGCCCGCGTAGCCGTAGCGCACGTCGCGCAGGCCGACCGCGCCGGCCATGTCCTGCAATTCGCAGTCGCCGTTCGCCGCGCAGGTCAGGCAGTCGAGCGGATGGTCGGAAATATAGAGCTCCATCACGCCGCGGCGGATGCGCGCGAGGCGCTCAGTCTGGGTGTGGACCGACATGCCGGGCGCAACCGGCGTCGTGCAGGAGGCGGGCGTCCCGGCGCGGCCTTCGACCTCCACCAGGCAGAGCCGGCAAGAGCCGAAGGCATCGAGCATGTCGGTGGAGCAGAGTTTTGGGATTTGCGTTCCGGCCTCCATCGCCGCGCGCATGATGGAGGTGCCTTCCGGCACGGTGACGGTTGCACCGTCGATGGTGAGCGTGACCAGCGTCTCGGATTTCGAGCGCTTGGTGCCGTAGTCGATTTCCTGGACGAGCGTCATGGCGCGTTTCCTGTTCCGATCGTCTATTCGGCGGCTTGCATGCGCCGGGCCGGCGCGCCGCTGAAATCCTCGGGATAGTGGTTGAGCGCGCTCAGCACGGGGAAAGGGGTAAAACCCCCGAGCGCGCAAAGCGATCCAAAGCGCATCGTTTCGCAGAGGTCGCGCACCAGCGCGAGATTGGCGTCGACCTCCTCGCCCGCAACGATGCGGTCGATGACTTCCGTGCCGCGGATCGAGCCGATGCGGCAGGGCGTGCACTTGCCGCACGATTCGATGGCGCAGAATTCAAGCGCAAAGCGCGCCTGCTCGGCCATATCCACCGTGTCGTCGAACACAACGACGCCGCCATGGCCGATCAGCCCGTCCTTCGCGGTGAAGGCCTCGTAATCGAAGGGCGTGTCGAAGAGGTCCGGGGGGAAATAGGCGCCGAGCGGCCCGCCGACCTGCACCGCGCGCACCGGGCGGCCGGTGGCCGAGCCGCCGCCGATATCGTTCACGAGTTCGCCGAGCGTCACGCCGAACGACGTCTCGAAGAGACCGCCATGGCGAATGTTGCCGGCGAGCTGGATCGGCATCGTGCCGCGCGAGCGGCCCATGCCGTAGTCGCGGTATTTCTCCGCGCCTTCCGACAGGATGAACGGCACGGCGGCGAAGGAAAGCACGTTGTTGATGACGGTCGGTTGGCCGAAGAGGCCTTTATGCGCCGGGAGCGGCGGCTTGGCGCGCACCTGCCCGCGCTTGCCTTCCAGGCTGTCGAGAAGCGAGGTCTCCTCGCCGCAGACATAGGCGCCCGCCCCCATCCTGACCTCAAGATCGAAGGCTTTGCCAGAGCCGGCGACGTTCGCGCCGAGATATCCCGCGCGGCGCGCCGTCGCGATCGCCGCGTTCGTCGCGATCTCCGCATGCGGATATTCGGAGCGGAGATAGATGTAGCCCTTGGTCGCGCCGACGGCGAGACCGGCGATCGTCATGCCCTCGATCAGAAGGAACGGATCGCCCTCCATGATCATGCGGTCGGCATATGTACCGCTGTCGCCCTCGTCGGCGTTGCAGACGATGTATTTCCGCGGACCGGCCGTCTTCAGCACGGTCTCCCACTTGATTCCGGTCGGGAAACCCGCCCCGCCGCGCCCGCGCAGGCCGGAAGCCTTCACGGCTTCGACGATCTCGGCGGGCTGCATCGCGACGGCACGCTCAAGGCCTTTGTAGCCACCGTGCGCGCGGAAGTCGTCGAGCGAGCGCGGATCGACGATGCCGCAGCGCGCGAAGGTGAGCCGCGTCTGCCGCTTCAGGAACGGGATTTCTTCCGTCGGACCCAGGAACAACGGATGCGGCTTGCCTGTGAGAAGCCCTTCTTCCAGGAGACCCGGCACGTCGTTTGCGGTCACCGGCCCGTAGGCGACGCGGCCGGCCGGCGTCTCCACCTCCACCAGCGGCTCCAGCCAGAAGAGCCCGCGCGAGCCGTTGCGGACGATCTCCACCGCCAGCCCCGCTTCGGCGGCGTGGCGCTCGATCGCCTCGGCCACGCGATCGGCGCCGACCGCAACCGCCGCGGCGTCGCATGGCACGAAGACGCGCGCGCTCACTGGTTGACCTCCGCGACGATGGCGTCAGCGGCCTCCGCGTCGATGCGCCCGACGACGCGGCCATCGACCATGGCGGAAGGCGCGGTCGCGCAAAGACCGAGGCAATAGACCGCATCGAGCGTCACCCGCCCGTCCGGCGACGTCTCGCCGAAATCGACGCCGAGGCGCTTGCGGATGCGATCGGCGACGTCCCGTCCGCCTGCTGCCTGACAGGCTTCGGCGCGGCAGAGCTTCACCACGTGACGGCCGGCCGGTTCGCGCCGGAAATCGTGATAGAAGGTCACGACACCGTGCATCTCGGCGCGCGAGATATTGAGCGCCTCGGCGATGACAGGCAGCGCCTCGTCGGGGACGAAGCCGAGCGCCTCCTGGACCTTGTGCAGGATCGGCAGCGTCGCGCCTTCCACGCCCTTATGGGCGTCGACAATCTCGCGGATGAGCGCCTCGTGGCCGTCGCCCGACATTTCGCGGTCCTTGATCAAAGATGCCGATGACAAAATACCAGGAATGCTGCGAAATCAATAATGCTGATCCGTCGCTTGATAGGAAATTCCTATCAATCCGCGCCTTAAGCCGAGGCCGCGGCGACGCGCCTGACTTCCGCGACAAGCGCCAGCGCGAGCGGCGTCATCGGCTCGCGATGCGGCACGACGAGGCCCACCGTATGGGTGGTCTCCGGATCGACGATGGGAATCGCGCGCACGCGGTCGGTAAGGCCGAGGGTGGAGGCGAGCTTTTCCGGCATCACGCTCGCCCAGCGCCCGGTCCTGACGTGCGAGTAGAGGACGATCATAGAGTTCGATTCCAGCGTCGTCTGCGGGCGCGCTCCGGCGGCCGACAGGAGCCCGTCGATGATGCGGCGGTTCTGCATGTCGGGGGTCAGCAGGCAGAGCGGCACGGTCCCGACATCCGCCCAGGTAAGGCTCTCGCGGTCGCCGAACGGGCCATCGACGGAGGTGACGAGGCGGTATTTCTCCTCGTAGATCGGCACCGAGTTCACCCGGCCGAGCGGCTCATTGTCGAGATAGGTGATGCCGGCGTCGATCTCGAGGTTTTCCAGCATCGCCAGCACTTCGATGGAGTTCCGCGAGAGGATCGTGAAGCGCACGTTCGGATGCTTCTCGCGGTAGGGCGTGGTGATCTCCGAAACGATGGCGAGCGCGGTCGGGATCGCCGCGATCGTCAGATGGCCCGACAGGCCGCTTTTCAAAGCCTCGATGTCCTGGCGCATGGCGCGGCTGTCGCTGACGATGCGTCGCGCCCAGTCGAGCACGCGCTCGCCCTCCGGCGTGAACGAGCGGAAGCGCGACCCGCGCTGCACGAGAAGCACGCCGAACATATCCTCAAGCTGCTTGACGCCGGCGGAGAGCGTCGGCTGCGACACGCCGCAGGCTTCCGCCGCGTGGCCGAAATGCTGCTCCTTGGCGAGCGCCAGCAGAAACTCCAGCTTGTCGATCATGCCGGCAGCTTACACCATCCACATCCGCCGGAGCCGATCCTGTTCAGCGGCCACATCGCACCCGCGATTCGGCGCTTTTCGGCGGTTTTCCGGCGCGGCTGCGATTGACGCGGATCAATGGTAGGAAGCGCCCAAACCATAATCTCGAATCGAAACCGCCAAGGAACGAACATGTCCGCGCTTCCCCCCGAATTCCGCAAAATCCGTCTTGAGCTCGCCCGCGAGCCGGGGCATCCGGAAGGCAGCAACGCCACCGGCTATGACCTGCTGGCGCCGCTCGATGCGGAACGGAAGCTTTCCGCCGATCTGTGGCGAAAGCACAAGGAGCAATGCCGCGTCCACCGGTTCCGCGAGGGCGAGGACGACATGGTCGGGCACCTGGCGCGGAAGCCCGGCGGCGCGTGGTATTTCGACTATGACGAGGACACGGACGCCGACAACGAAGACGCCTATCATCTCGGCACCGAGCATTTCATCATGGGCGAATACGTCTCGGTGCGCGACGAGCACGGGCACATGCACACCTACCGCGTCGTATCTGTCCAGCCGCTCTAGCCCCTCTCGGCGGCGTGGATCATGGTGCGATCTGCCGGCGCGCTGAACCATCGACGCCAGACGAGCTTGAAGAGCTCCATCACGACGAGGAGCGAAAGCGCGATCGGCAGGAGCGCCAGCCACAGCGCGATCGAGATCGGGTGCATCGCCAGCACATCGCTGATCCCGGGCACGAAGGCGGCGCCGATATGGACAGCCTGCGCGCCGAACACCGACGCAACGACCGGCCAGTTGTTGGAGAAGGGGATGCGGAAGGCGGAACGCGTCTCGGAGCGGCAGTTGAAGACCTGCACGTTCTCGAAGACGACGAGCAGGAAGAGGAGTGCGTTGCGTGCGTCGTATTCGCTCCAGCCCTGTGCCAGCACCCACACGAAGAAACCGAAGCTCACGAACCCCATCGCCAGGCCCGAGACCGTGTTCTCCGCAATCATCAGACGGTCGAAGATCGGCTCGTTCACCGGCCGCGGCGGCCGGCTCAGGAGTCCGCTCTCGCGCTTCTCGAAGGCGAGCGCGACGTCCTGGCCGCCGTTGGTCACGAGATTCAGCCACAGGAGCTGCACGGCGCTGAGCGGCATCGGATGGCCAGTGAGCGTGGCAAGCAGGAAGATGATGACCTCCGCCGCACCGGTGCTGACCAGAAGATAGATGACCTTGCGGATGTTGGCGTAGGCCGCCCTCCCCTCCTGGATTCCAGCGACCACCGAAGCGAAATTGTCATCGGCGATGACGAGATCGGCGGCGTCGCGCGCCACGTCGGTGCCGTTCTTGCCCATCGCCACCCCGAGATCGGCGCGGCGGAGAGCCGGCGCGTCGTTCACGCCGTCGCCGGTCATCGCGACGATATGGCCGGCCGCCTTCAGCGCCTCGACGATGTCGACCTTTTGCGTCGGCTCGACGCGGGCGAAGACCTTGACGTTCGATAGCAGCATCGCGCGCTCGCCGGGTTGGGCCGCGCCGAGCGCCACGATCTCCCGCCCCGTGGTCACTTCGCTCATGTCCTCGGCCAGTCCGAGTTGGCGGGCGATCGCCAGCGCCGTCACCGGATGGTCTCCGGTCACCATGCGCACCGAGACGCCGGCGCGCTGGCAGTCCGCGACGGCGGCGCGCGCTTCCGGCCTGAGCGGGTCGATGAAGCCGACAAGACCGAGCAGCGACATATGCGTCATCTGCGCTTCGATGTCGGAGGTGGCGAAAGGCCCTTCCGCGGTTACCGCCTTCGCCGCGAGCGCGAGAACTCTCAAACCCGCCTCGGCCATCTCCTCGGCCGCGCGGTGCGCGCTCGCGTCGGCATCGTCGCAAAGCGGCAGCACGACCTCCGGTGCGCCCTTGGCGTGCAGTCTCAGGACATCCGCATCGTCGGTGAGCGTGGCGGCGTAGCGCCGCTCCGCCGCGAAGGGTATCTCTCCGATCCGTTTCGCCTCGGCACGGAGCGTCGGAAGCGACAGCCCGGCTTTCGCCGCCAGGACGAGAAGCGCGACATCGACCGTGTCGCCGCTTCGCCCCGCCTCGCCTGCCGCCGGATCGAAGGTCGCGTCGTTGCAGAGCGCACCCGACGTCGCCGCCCATCGAATGGCGCGAAAACCCGCTTCCTCGCCCTCCTCCGACTTAAAGACGAAGGCGCCGGCCGTATCGTAACCCTCGCCCCCGACCTCGACGGAGCCTACGCCTGGGAGCCAAATCGCCTTTGCGGTCAGCGCATTGGCGGTCAGCGTCCCGGTCTTGTCGCTGGCCACCACCGTGCAGGACCCCAGGCCCTCGACCGCCGGCAGATGACGCACGATGACGTTGCGCCGCGCCATACGGCGGGTGGCGATCGAAAGCGCCACCGTCACCGCCACGGGAAGGCCCTCGGGGATGGCGGCAACCGCAAGCGCCACGGCAAGGAAGAAAGTCTCGCGCAGCGACGCCCCGGCGAAAAGCTGCGCGGCGACGAGCACGACCATGACGCCCACGACCACGAGCCCGAGATTGCGGCTGAACCGCTCCAAGCGTTGCGTCAGCGGCGGCGGCGGCGCCGCCTTGGCGAGCGCGCTCGCGATGCGGCCGATCTGCGTATCGCGGCCGGTGGCGACCACGACGGCCTCCAGCCGCCCGGTCGCCAGGCTCGTTCCCGCATGGAGCATGTTGGACCGGTCAGCGACCGGCGTGTCGGGCTCAAGCTCCGACCGCGCGGACTTGTCGACCGCAAACGATTCGCCGGTCAGCGCGGATTCGTCGACACGAACGTCTGAAGCATGCAGCAGGCGCAGGTCGGCCGGCACCCGGTCGCCGGGTTCAAGCAGAACGACGTCGCCGGGGACGATGCCGGCGCTCTCCAAAAGCTTCACCGAACCGTCGCGCAAAACTCGGTTAAGCGCCTTGATGGAGGAGCGAAGCGCGGCGGTGTTGATCTCGGCGCGCCATTCCTGCGAGCCGCCGATCGCAGAATTCAGAACGAGCACCGCGCCGATGAAGGCGGCATCGGCATATTCGCCGAGCGCAATCGACACTACGGCCGCGATCAGGAGCAGATAGACAAGCGGGCTCGCGAGCTGCGCGACGAAGATGCCCAGGATCGTGCGACGCGGCGGCTCCGGCAAAACGTTGGGACCGAATCGCTCGATGCGCGCCTGCGCTTCCGCCGCCGCCAGCCCGGAGCGCTTGGTCGCCAGCCGCTCCTCGAC
Organism: uncultured Alphaproteobacteria bacterium; assembly: GCA_963814905.1. Lineage (GTDB taxonomy): Bacteria > Pseudomonadota > Alphaproteobacteria > Rhizobiales > Afifellaceae > DASWJZ01. Next base: position 130,132 of record CAWFEM010000001.1, read on the forward strand.
CATGGCGATCGGCAAGGCATGCCACGGGAGATGCTCGTTGATCGGCGCGGCGGGCTCTCCGCCGCGATCCGGTGCGCGCAGCGGACGCTCGGATGGGCGCAGCCTCGCGGCCGAGCCGTCAAGCACCATCACGCTATCCCGTCAGTTGGCGAGCAGGAGCGGAAACGGGATGTCGCGGAGCATGCTGCGCGAGACACCGCCGAGGACGCGCTCGCGGATGCGCGAATGCCCGTAGCATCCCATGACCGCAAGGTCGGCCGCGAAATCCAGCGCCTGCGCTTTCAGTTCGTCCTTCACGCTCGCGCCGGAAGCGTGGATCATCGCCGTCTCAACCGGCACGCCGTGACGCGAAAGGGTCGCGGCGATATCGTCGCCCGGCGTGAACTGGCGGACCGGATCGTCGAGGAAGCCCTGCACCGAGACGATGCGGACGGCCTCCGCGCCCATCAGAAGCGGAAGGCTGTCGAATGTCGCGCGCGCGGCCTCGCGGCCGCCGTCCCAGGCGATCAGGACGCGCTTCCCGAGCTTGCGCATGGACCAGCCGGCCGGCAGGCCGAGGACGGGCCGCCCGGATGTGAAGACCACCTCTTCGAGCTGATGCCGCCCGATCGACGCGTCGTTCGGCAATTGCGGGCAAAGGATCAGGTCGGCGGCGCGCGCCATCGCGCCGGCATGCGGAGAAACGAGGCTGTCAGGCGACTTCTCCGCGCGCCATTCAAAGGCGATGCCCGCCTTGCCTGCCGCCGCCAGGAAAGCGGCTTCCGTGACTTTCCGCTCCTCGTCGGAAGCGGCCATCTGCGCCTCGACGAACGACGCGAGCGCCATGTCGGTGGCGAGCCCATAGCTGATGGCAAGCGGCGCGACATGCAGGCCGACCAGCTTGGCGTCACCGGCAAGCGGCAGGACCTGGAACGCGGCGACGGCGCTTTCGGCCGCGGCGGCCGCCGGAATCACGGCGAAAACCGTTGTCACACCGGTCATCGTCTTCTCCGATCGTCTTTGGGTCTTGTACTGGAGCCTCGCTCAGGCGGCGAGGCTGTCGTTCATCAGATCGAGCGCCGCGCGGTTGCGGAACACGATCCGGCGCGACGCGGGGATAGCGATCAATCCGTCGCGCTCAAGCTGCGTCAGCGTCCGCGATACCGTCTCGATGGTGAGCCCGAGATAGTCCGCGATGTCCTGCCGCGACATAGGCAATTCCACCTCGCCGGTGCGCGAGAGGCGCGCCGCCATTTCCAGGAGGAAGGTCGCGATGCGCTCCTGCGCATTCTTGCGGCCAAGCAGGAGCATGTGATTCTGCGCCCGTTGCAGATGCGTCATCGTCTGCGTCCAGATTTCGGTGACGATAGCGCAATCGCGCGTCGCCTCGGCGAGGAAGGCGCTCCGTTTCACGACGAGAATCTGGGAGTCGCAGATCGCTTCGGCCGAGAACGCATGCGTTTCGTCTGTTTCCAGACCGAAAATTTCACCCGGCAGGTAGAAAGCCCCGATCTGTCGGCGGCCGTCGCTCAGAAGCTTACTGATGCGCACTGCGCCACCCACGACCTTGTAGAAGTAGTCCGCCGGCTCATCCTCGCCGAAAATCTCCGCATTGCGGGCGAAGCTCATGCAGTTCCCGATCATGTCGAGCAGATCGCAGACAGACCCGCGGCTTCCCGCGCCGCCCGCGGCCGGAAACGGAACGATCTTCCCGCCCGCTGTTTCGCCTCGCCACTGCAACATGACAAATCCTCCGTCTCGATACCGCAATGGATAGACAGGGTATTCGCGGAGAGAAATTCGGGTATTTACCCTACGTAGAACTACGGAGGGCGGCGGACCGAAGGCTCGCACCGGCCTTCCATCTGGCCCCTCTACGGACAGGACGCGCATGGCCGGCACCACGAAAGCAGGCGAAAACGGCTTTTCGTCGCGGCATACCGCCATCCCGCCGCGCCGGGGCACGATTTCCGGCTACGCCCTCGCCGCCGCGGCCATCTTCGTGGCGTTGGCGGTGTACGCTCTGTTGAGGTCGGTGCTGGACGCGAATTCGCTGCTGCTCTTCTTCATTACCGCGGCAATCGTCGCAAGCGTCTTCGGTGGGCTGGGTCCCAGTCTTTTCGCGACGGTCCTGGGGGGTGCGATCGCGACGATCTTTTTGATCGCGCTGCAGCAGGGCAGCGCGGCAAATCTCGCCGCCTTCGGGGTGATCGGGCTCGTGATTGCCGCCTGCGGCGAATGGCTGCAGCGGGTGCGGAACGACGCGGCGAGCGCCACCGCCGAGGCCAAACAGCGCGAAGCGCATCTCGGCTCGATCCTCGATACCGTCCCGGAGGCGATGATCGTGATCGACGAGGCCGGCACGATGCAGTCCTTCTCCAGTGCCGCCGAGCGGCTGTTCGGCTATTCGACGGCCGAGGCGCTGGGCAGGAACGTCAGCATTCTGATGCCGGAGCCCTATCGCGGGGGCCACGACGGATACCTTGCGCGCTATCTCCGAACCGGTGAGCGAAGGATCATCGGAATCGGCCGCGTCGTCGTGGGCGAGCGGCGCGACGGCTCCACTTTTCCGATGGAGCTTGCCGTCGGCGAGATGCGGTCGGGCAACAGCCGCTTCTTCACCGGCTTCATCCGCGACCTGTCGGAGCGGCAGCAGACGGAAGCGCGGCTGCAGGAGCTGCAGTCGGAGCTCGTTCATATCTCGCGGCTGACGGCGATGGGCGAAATGGCGTCCGCGCTGGCGCACGAGCTGAACCAGCCGCTTTCCGCCATCGCCAATTATCTGAAGGGCTCGAACCGGCTGATCGCCGATCGGTCCGATCCGGAGTCCGTGCGCGTGCGCGAAGCCCTCGACAAGGCCGCGGCGCAGGCGCTGCGCGCCGGGGAGATCATCCGCCGGCTGCGCGACTTTGTGGCGCGCGGCGATACGGAGATGCGCAGCGAAAGCCTGAGCAAGCTCGTCGAGGAGGCGAGCGCGCTGGCGCTCGTCGGCGCCAAGCAGCATGGCGTGCGCGTCCGCTTCGATCTCGATCCAGGCGCCGACCTCGTCTATGCCGACAAGATCCAGGTGCAGCAGGTCTTTCTCAACCTGATGCGCAACGCCATCGAGGCGATGGCCGAGGCGGGTTCGCCGCGGCGTGAGCTTACGGTGCGCACGGCGGACATCGGAGCGGGTATGGTGGAGGCAAGCGTTGCCGATACGGGGCCTGGGATCGCGCCGGACGTCCAGGTGCGGCTCTTCCAGCCCTTCGTCACCACGAAACGGCAGGGGATGGGCGTGGGACTTTCGATATCGCGGACGATCATCGAGGCGCATGGCGGCACGCTGTCGGCTGCGCCCAACCCTGGCGGCGGCTGCATCTTCCGCCTGACGCTGCGGGCCGTCGATCCGGAGGACGCCAGACATGCCGGGTGACGTTTACGTCTGCGTCATCGACGACGATGACGCGGTGCGCGATTCGCTGAGCTTCCTCCTGGAATCGGCGGGGATTGCCGCGCGCACCTTCGAATCGCCGGCCGCCTTCCTCGCCGCGCAGCTGGACTCAGAACCCGGCTGCATCGTCACCGACATCCGCATGCCGGGGATGACGGGCACAGACCTGCTTCGCTCCCTGAAGGATTCGGGCCGCCGCATTCCCGCGATCGTCATCACCGGGCATGGCGACATCGCATTGGCGGTCGAGACCATGAAGCTCGGAGCCGTGGATTTCATCGAAAAGCCCTTCTCCGACGACGTGCTCCTCGCCGCCGTGCGTGGCGCGCTCAGGGAACACCTGAGCGGCGAGGAAATCGACGCGGAGCGCGCGGCTGTCGGCGCGCGGCTGGCGACGCTTTCGGCGCGCGAGCGGCAGGTGCTGGACGGGCTGGTGACCGGCCATGCCAACAAGACGATCGCCCACGATCTCGGCATCAGCCCGCGCACCGTTGAGGTCTATCGCGCCAACCTGATGACCAAGATGCAGGCGGCGAGCCTCTCCGATCTGGTGCGCATGGCGCTGCTCTCCCAGGGCTTCTCCGGCTGATTGTTTTCGCCGGCTCGACTTGCGCCACATCAAGGAAGCCTCCCGGAAGTCGCCGGAAAGTCTCCAATCGGGGGAATTGGTCGAGGCTCGGAATGGAGCGTGTCGATCCGGACGGCACAAGGCCGACGATCGTGGTTGTGGACAACGACGCCGCCCTGCTCGGCGCGCTTCAGTTCGCACTCGAGCTTGAGGGCTACACTGTCGCCCCCTTCCGCAGCGCCGCGGAAGTGCTCGCCGAGAAACACCTGCCGGAGGCCGGCTGCCTGGTCATCGACTTCAATCTCGCCGGGACAAACGGGCTCGACCTCGTCGCGGCGTTGCGCAGCCGCTCCGTCGCGCTTCCCGCCATCCTCGTCGCCGGCTCCGCCTCGCCCGAACTGCGGCGACGCGCCGCCGCGGCGATGATGCCGGTCGTCGAAAAGCCGCTCCTCGGCAACGCGCTCCTGAACGCCATCCACGACACGTTGAAGCGCTGACCGCGCCGGCGAGCGATCAGAAATGCTCGCCGATCCGGAACGGCCCGTAGCGGGTGGAAGCGGAGACGAGATAGGCCGTCGACCAGCCGATCAGGAGCAGGCCGCTCACGCCCTCCAACGCCCCGAACAGGCGCCATTCCGGCGCCAGTATGATGTCGCCGTAGCCGAGCGTGGAGAAGGTGACGGCGGAAAAATAGAGCGCGTCGAGGAAGTCGGGCAGCGTTCCTAAGAAAAGATAGGCGCCGGCCCAGGTCCAGATTTCCACCGTGTGGATCAGGAAGAGGCCGAAGACCGTCGCCACGATCGCGATGGTCTTGCCGAATCCGTGCCGGTGCAGCCGCCCCCAGCGCACGATAGTCCCCATGACGTAGCCGAGCACCATCAGCCCGAACGTATGGGTGAAGACGTTGATGGAGATGAGCAGCGTGCCAACCGCAAGCTCGGTGAACATGCAAGAACCCTCCAGCCGACCGCCATCATTGCGTCTGGATCGATTCCAGATAGGCGATGATGTCGGCGACCTCGTCCGGCTCGAACGCGAATTCCGGCATTTCGGGGTGGCCGGTCAAAATCCCCTCCGCCAGCGCCTCCTGAAGGTCGCTCACCGGGTAGTTCTCGCCGAGCTCGCGGAAATGCGGAGCGGCGGCGAGCGGGCTATCGCCCTCCGTCCCCGTCGCGTGGCAGCGCCCGCAATTCGCCTCCAGGATGGCGCGACCGTTCGCGATATCGCCGGCGGCCCGTGCGTCGGAGACAATCGCGCCCGGTGCGAGCGCGTTGATGCCCAGAGCGACGGCGAGAAGAAGGGCGAGAGCAAGAAAGCGCGGCATCGGTCGGTCCTCGAATCAGCGGACGTCTGAAATCTTACCGCCTTGCCGCCACGATCGGTGGTCGAACGCGGTTTGCCTTGATCTTTCTCAACTGGCGGGATTTGGTCTCCGCCCATGGCAGAGATCGTTTTCGAAGGCGTGACAAAGCGCTATCCGGGCGGGCAGGAGGCGGTGCGCGGCCTCGACCTCGCAATCGCAGAGGGCGAGTTCCTGGTGCTCGTGGGGCCGTCCGGCTGCGGCAAGTCGACCGCGCTTCGCATGGTCGCGGGCCTGGAGGACATCAGCGAGGGGCAGATCCTGATCGGCGGCGAGGTGGCGAACGACCTGTCGCCGCGCGAGCGCAACATCGCCATGGTGTTCCAGAGCTATGCGCTCTACCCGCATCTGACGGTGGAAGAAAATATCGGCTTCGGCCTCAGGGTGCGCGGCGTCGCGAAAGCCGAGATCGCCGCCAAGGTGAAGGCGGCGGCGGAGATCCTTGAGCTCGACACGCTGCTTTCCCGCAAGCCGCAGCAGCTTTCCGGCGGGCAGCGGCAGCGCGTCGCCATGGGGCGCGCGATCGTGCGCGAGCCGCGCGCCTTCCTGATGGACGAGCCGCTCTCCAATCTCGACGCGCGGCTCAGGGTGCAGACGCGGGCGGAGATCACGCGCATCCAGAAGCTCGCCGGCGTCACCACGATCTACGTCACGCACGACCAGGTCGAGGCGATGACCATGGGCGACCGCGTGGCGGTGATGAGCCATGGGGAATTGCAGCAGCTCGCGCCCCCGCGCACGCTCTATCACGCGCCGGCCAACCTCTTCGTCGCAAGCTTCATCGGCTCGCCGGCCATGAACCTTCTCGATGCGCGGCTCGTGGCGGATCACGCGGGGCCGGCGCTCTTTCTGGGCACGCATCTCCTGCGGCTGCCGCCGGCGGTGCTTGAGGCGAAGCCGGGGCTCGCGCGCTACAAGGACAAGAATCTCGTCGCCGGAATCCGGCCGGAAGCGCTCACCTGTCTTGCGGCCGGGGACGGAGACTCAGGCTCAGCCGCCGGACCTGTCGGGACCGTCGCCTTCGCGGAGGATCTCGGCGCGACGCTTCTCGTTCATCTCGACCTCGACGTTCCCCCGCCACGGCTCGGCGCCGACAAGATCGCGAGCTCGGAGGAAGAGACGATCACGCGCCGGGCGGGACGAAGCCGCGTGCGTGCGGTCCTCGACGGCCGCTCGACGATCGAAGCGGGCGCGCAGATGGCGGTCGGCATCGACCCGGAGCGCCTGCATCTTTTCGATCCGGAGACGGGAAAGGCGGTCGAGGGATAGATCCTCTTCGCCTAAGGTGAACGGCGCTTCGCATCGGTTTGTGCTATTCCAGGCCTGCGCGAGGGCGGATGACCGAGACGCGGAAAATCGCAGCGATTCTGGTAGCGGACGTGGTCGGCTACAGCCGGCTCACGGCGGCCGATGAGGAGCGCACGCTTGCGCGGCTTCGAACGCTCCGCAGCGACCTTATCGACCCGATCATCGCCGTGCACCACGGACGCGTCGTCAAGCGGACGGGTGACGGAGCGATTGTCGAATTTCGCAGCGTGATCGAAGCTGTCCGCTGCGCTTCCGAAGTGCAGGACGGCATGGTCGAGCGGAATGCCGGCGTTCCGGCTGAGCGTCGTATCGAGTTTCGCATTGGCATCCATCTGGGCGATGTCGTCGAGGAGAGCGACGGCGATCTGATGGGCGGCGGTGTCAACATCGCCGCGCGCCTGGAAGGCATTTGCGAGCCCGGCGGAGTTTGCATCTCCGAGGACGCCTACCGACAGGTGCGCGATAAGGTCAAAGAGCAATTCATCGATCTCGGCGAGCAGGCCCTCAAGAACATTTCCCGGCCGATCCGCGCCTATCGCCTCGTGTCGGACCGGAGCGCAATCAAGCCCGAGGCGACAACAGCCGAAACGCCTGCATCGCAACTGGTGCTTCCCGAGAAGCCTTCGATTGCGGTCCTCCCCTTCCAGAACATGAGCGGCGACCCGGAACAGGAATACTTCGCCGACGGGATGGTCGAGGACATCATCACCGGGCTTTCGCGCATCAAATGGCTCTTCGTGATCGCGCGCAATTCGAGCTTCATCTACAAGGGCAAACCGGTCGATGTGCGCCAAGTGGGGCGCGAGCTTGGCGTGCGCTATGTGCTGGAAGGCGGTGTGCGGAAGGCCGGAGCCCGCGTGCGCATTACGGCGCAACTGCTCGAAGCCGAAACCGGGGCGCACCTTTGGGCCGACAAATACGACGGCGCGTTGGAGGACGTGTTCGATCTGCAGGATCAGATCACGGACCAGGTCGTCGGCATCGTCGAGCCGAGCCTGCGGCAATCGGAGATTGAACGCTCGCGGCGAAAACGTCCCGAAAGCCTCGACGCCTACGATCTTTACCTTCGCGCCCTGCCCCACGTCGCCGCTCAAATGCCGGAGCACGCCAGAACCGCACTACCGTTGTTGGAGCGGGCGCTCAGATTGGACCCGGATTACGCCGCCGCCCACGCGCATATCGCGTGGTGTTATGAGCTATGCTTTACGCGCGGGGGATTTGACGAGGCGGACAGAAACGCCGCACTTTCCCACGCTCGCGCCACCATCGCCAGCAACACCGACGACGCGACGGCGCTGGCAGTCGCCGGATTTGTAACCGCTTTGTTGACGAAATGCGGCAGCGCAGATCACCAAGCAGCGCTGGGCGCAATCGACCGCGCTCTCTCGTTCAACACATCCTGTGCAATAGCGCTCTATCTGGGTGCACAAGCGCACGCATTGGCGGGACACCCCGAAAAGGCGACCTCTTTCGCGAACCGGGCGCTCCGGCTCAGTCCGTTCGATCTGATGGCATTCCAAGCGCACCTGGCGCTCGGCGAAGCCGCGGTGGTGGAAGGGCGCTATGGCGATGCGGCGCCGGCTTTCGCCGCCGCCGCCCAGGTGAATACGAACTTCAGCACCGCGTATTTCTATCAAGCCTTCGCGCTGGTGCTGGCCGGACGCAAGGAAGAGGCGATTCCGCCGCTCCGCCGAGGCTTGGAGCTCGAGCCGGGGTTTCGCATCCGGGTGTTCTCAATCATCGGATTCGGGCCTCTCCTTGCAGAGAAGCTGATCGAGGGCGCACGCGCGCTAGGGCTGCCAGAATAGACGCGCGTCAATAGGCTAAGACACCCCCTTCGTCAGCCCCTGCACGAAATAGCGGTTCAGCGCGAGGGCGATCAGCACGATCGGGATGGTGGAGAAATGCGCCAGCGCGCCGAGCGTGCCCCAGGTTATGTCCTTGGTGCCGTAGGCGAGGAGGAGCGCCACGGAAATCGGCTTCGTCTCCGCCCGCGTCAGGAAGGCGCTGTAGAGGAAGTCGTTCCAGGCGAACATGATGCACAGAAGCGCGCTCGCGATGATGCCCGGCACGACGAGCGGAAGCGCCACGCGGAAGAAGCTGCCGGGAAGCGTGCAGCCGTCGGTCAGCGCCGCCTCTTCAAGCTCCTTCGGCAGCGAACGGAAATAGGCGAACATCATCCATACGACAAACGCGGAGTTGAGCGTGGCGTTGATCAGGATCACCGCCCACCACGTGCCGAGAAGCCCGATGTCGCGCATCATCAGATAGAACGGCACCAGCGTCGCGACCGGCGGCACGGTGCGGATCGCCAGGAAGAAATAGGCGATCCCCACGGCGCGGCGGCTCTTTGGAGCGCGCCAGCGCGTAGCCGGCCGGGACGCCGATCAGCGAGAGACACCGCAACGGAGCCGAACGCGATGATCATGCTCGACTGCAAGAGGCTGAAAAGGTCGAAATAGCGGAAGACGCCGCGGAAATGGGCGAGCGTCGGCGAGAAGGCGAAGGTCGGCGGGAAGGAGAAGATGTCGCGCGTCGGCTTGTAGGCGGTGGTGACGAGCCAGGCGACCGGCACCAGGAAGACGACCACGATGGCGGCGAGCGCGATGCGCTCCGCTGCGATCGCGCGGGCGGGCGGGCGCCTGCTCATCGGGGCCTCATCGGGCGAGCTCGTTGGCGCGGCGGTCGGCGCTCCGGATCAGGAAGACGAAGATCAGCGAGAATACGGCGATGCAGGCGATCATCGTGTTGGCGATCGCCGCGGCGAAGCCGACATTGAAGAACTGCAGCCCCTGCTTGACGCCGTAGATCATCAGCACGTCGGTCGCGTCGGCCGGCCCGCCGTTGGTGGTGGCGAAGACGATATCGAAGACGCGGAATGCGTCCATCGTTCGGAGCACCAGCGCCAGGAAGATCGCCGGCAGAAGCATCGGCATGATGACGATGCGGAAACGCTGCGCCATCGTCGCGCCGTCGGCCTCCGCCGCCTCAAGCACATCGGTCGGGAGCGACTTCAGGCCGGCGAGCAGGATCAGCGCCATGAACGGCGTCCACTGCCAGGCGTCGACCACGACCAGCGTGCCGAGCGCCGTCCCCGGATCGCCGAAGAAGCCGCGCGTCGGCGATATCCCCCAATGCGAAAGGTAGTAGCCGAGCATGCCGTAATCGGGCGCGAGCAGCGCACGGAAAACGAGGCCGACCACGATCGGCGTCACGGTCACCGGGATCAGGAGCAGCGCCAGGCAGACGCGCTGGAACGCGCTGTCGCGCCACAGAAGCAGCGCCAGTGCGAGGCCAAGCACGAACTCCACCCCGACCGCCGCGACGGTGAAGATCACGGTGGTGACGATGGAATTCCGCGCCGCCTCGTTGGTGAAGAGCGTGCGATAGTTTTCCAGCCCCACGAAGGCGCGCGCCGCCGGGCGAAGCAGGCTGTAGTCGTAGAACGAATAGACGAAGCCTTGCGCCAGCGGCCAGACGGCGACCGCGAGCACATAGAGAACCGCCGGCGCGCCGAGCAGGAAGAGGAAGATCTGGCGGCGACGCGTGAAGGAGAGCTTCATCGAAGGGTCGCCAGCAGGTCCGCGCTCAATCGAGCCCTTCCACACTCGTCGTCATGCCCGGACTTGATCCGGGCATCCATTCCGTCGCGGCTCCGCATCCTCCACCCGTTACGGAATGGATTGCCGGGTCAAGCCCGGCAATGACGGCTGCAAGAGCGCCCGCAGACTCTTCGTTCGAGGACGCTGCTCGCTTGCGCGCACTAGAACAGCTTCTCCGCTTCCGTCTGCGCGTCGTCGAGCGCCTTCTGCGGCTCCACGTCGCCGACCAGCACCGCGTTCACCGCCGTTCCGAGGATGTCCTGGATCTGCGGATATTGCGGGATGCGCGGGCGGTAGTCGCCGTCGCCGTTCAGGAAGGTCTCGTCGAGCACCGGCAGGAACGGGAACTTGGCGAGAAGGTCCGCGTCGTGCGTCTCGCTGATCCGGAGATAGGAGCTGGCGCCCTTCATGTTCATCTCCTTGTGGACCGCCGGGCTGGTGATCCACTTGATGAACGCCCAGGCTGCGTCCTGCTTCTCGGCATCGATGTCGGCATTGATCGCAAGACCCCAGCCGCCGACGCCGTATTTCTTCGGCAGGCCCTCGCCCGGAGGCGCGAGCTTGATGCCGTATTTGCCCACCACCTTGGACTGCTCGGGATCGCCGTAGCCGGCGGCGCCCACCGACCAGGTCTGCATGTTGGCGACCAGGCCCTGGCGGAAACTCTCCTCGCGGCCGCCCCAGTCGTAGTCGGCAGCACCCGGAGGCGCGGCCTTGTCGAAAAGCTCCTTGTAGATTTCAAGGCTCTTCACGTTGGCGGCGGAATTCAGGACCGGCTTGCCGTCGGCATCGACGATCGAGCCGCCCATCTGGGCGTTGTACTGCATCCAGTCCTGCGCCACCGCCGGGCCTTTCTGGCCGTTGGCGACGAAGCCGTAGATGGGCTTCGAGGGATCGGTGAGCTTGATCGCGTCGGCGACGAGCGCCTCCATCGTGTCGGGCGGCTGAAGGCCCGCCTCCTCGTAGAGGTCGGTGCGATAGGCGAGCACGTTGGCGTAGCCGGCGAAGGGGAACGCCACCTGCTTGCCGTCGTAATTGCCGAGCGCGTCCATCAGGATCGGGTAGATGTCGTCGACGTTGATCTCGGCCGCGTCGCGCTTGATCAGGTCGGAGAGCTCCACCGTCCAACCGCTCTCGGCGAACTGTCCAGCCCAGACGATATCCATCGTGACGACGTCGTAGCCCTTGGTGTCGCCGATGAAGTCCGATGTCACCTTGGTCAGGAGCTCCGGATAGGAGAGGATGTCGACCTTGACGGTCGCGCCCGTCGCTTCCTCGAATTGCGGAGCGAGATCGGCCATCACCGCGGCGAACTGGTCGTTCTGCGATGCGACGTTCAAGGTGATGCCCGTATAAGGCTTATCCTGCGCCTGGCCCGGCGCAATAAGCGTGAGAGAAACCGCGGACGCGGCTGCGACCGCGACAGGAAACCGCCATTTCATGTGAACCTCCACCGTTTACCCGCCGACGTCGCGCCCGAACTTCCTCGGCATGGACAGCTTTCATAGGGCATGGGTCGGCAATGAGTTTATCGGGGGAGTCTATCGGCGGCTGTCTTGGGCGGCGGAATTGCGCTAACGATACGGACGACATATTTCGTCGAGAGGACGAGAGGAACCGCGATGGCCGCCTCCGCGTCGAGCGCGCGCCCGACTTCACCGCCCGCCGCGCGCGGGCTTGAGACGCTGCTGCATGAGGCGCGCGGCTTCAGCGCCGAGTTTCCGCCCTTCATGGCGAACCACTTGCCGATGATGCTGGTGGCGCTGAAGCGGCTCGGCGCTTCGGATGCGCGGCTTGGCGAGTGGTTCGAAATCTATCGCGATACGAGTGGCCTGGTGCCGATGCCGGGAGCGACGCGTCCGATCGAGCGCGGGCGCTGGGCCGACCATCTCGGCGACCGCAGCCGCGAGGGCGACTATCGCGCGTTCTTCGCGCAGGAGGTCGCGCGGCTCGGAATCGGCGAGACCTGCGCTGTCTATCTACCAGCGCTGGTGCCCGGAATCGCCGCGAGCGCGCTGCACGCCTTCATGCGCCTCGCCTATGGCGTCATGCGCGACGACGCGGCGGAGGTCGGCGCGGCGCTCGGCTTCTGGGCGGCAACCTTCCTGCCGCTCTGCCCGGCGACGGGCGCGCCGCCCACGACCGACGATCCGGTCGAGGTGCTGGTAAGGATGAAACCGGTCGAGACGTTCCGCCACGTCGAGGTGGAGATCGACCTTCTCTGGCACTTCATGCGGGCGATCGCGAAGAAGCCGGAATTCTCCGGTGTGGTCGATGAGCTGGCGATCGGGCCGGAGACGCACGACCGCGTCGCCGCGGCGTCGTTGGTGCTCTATGCGGCGACGATGGATTTCTGCGCGCTTCACGCCTTGACCGGCGCGCATTGGCTGCGCCTGTTACGGCCCGTTCTTCCCGACCGGGATCTGGCGCTCCGTTATTTCTGGCAGGCGATCGCAGCGCTCTATCCGAAGATCGGCTTCCCCGGTCTGCCGAGTGCTGAGACGGTTGAGGAATGGCGGCGCCTCCCCGTCCCCAGCTGGCCGGACATCATGGCGGCGGCGGTCAAGTGCGACGACGAGCACGACATCAGCTTGACCTTTTCCGCGCATGAGGAATGGAAGCTTTACGGCGACCCGCTCTACCAGCTCGTCGCGGCGCGGCGCGTGCGGCTTGTTGCATGAAGTCTTGGGCGTGACGGCCACGCTTCTCGCCGATGCGCGCCTTCCCAATGGAAGCAGCGCCGACATCGAAATCGCGGATGGACGCATCGCGCGGATTGCCGCGGCGGGTACGGGGCAATCGGGCGGCGCGGAGCGGATCGATCTGAAGGGAGCGCTCGTGCTCCCCGGCCTGGTCGAGGGCCACATCCATCTCGACAAGACGCTGATCGGCCTCCCCTTCGTCCCGCACCTTCCCGGCGACAGCGTCGCGGAGCGGATCGCGGCGGAGAAGGCGCTCCGACGCGAGCTTGCCTACCCGGTCGAGACGCGCGCCATGCGTCTGATCGAGCAGGTGGTCGGCTTCGGCACGGTGGCGCTTCGAACGCATGTCGATATCGACACGGAGGTGAAGCTCGGCGGGCTTCATGCGCTGCTCAAGGTGCGGGAGAAGGTGCGCAACCTCGTCGATATCCAGATCGTCGCCTTCCCGCAGAGCGGCGTGATGATCGCGCCGGGCGTCGCCGATCTCCTCGACGCGGCGGTGGCCGAGGGCGCCGACCTCGTCGGCGGGCTCGATCCCGCCGGCATCGACAATGACGTGAAGGGGCATCTCGACGCGATCTTCGGGGTGGCGGAGCGGCACGGCGTCGGGCTCGACATCCATCTCCACGATTTCGGCCCGCTCGGCTGCTCGGAGCTGCGCGAGATTTCCGCGCGCACGAAAGCGGCGGGACTTTCCGGCAAGGTGGCGGTGAGCCACGCTTTCGCACTCGGCAGCGTGGACGACGCCGAACTCGGCGGAACGGCCGATGCGCTTGCCGAGGCGAACGTCGCCATCATGACCAACGGGCCGGGGCCGGTGCCGATGCCACCGGTGAAGCGGCTCCGCGCGGCGGGAGTGACGGTGTTCGCGGGGTCAGACAACATTCGCGATGCCTGGTCGCCCTACGGCAATGGCGACATGCTGGAGCGCGCGGCGCTGATCGGCTATCGGCAGGGGCTGAATTCCGACGAGGGCCTGGCGCTGGCGCTCGACCTCGCGACCGAAGCGGCGGCGAAGGTGCTCGGGCTTGAAAACTACGGGCTCGCGGAAGGCTGCGCCGCCGATTTGATCGCCGTGCGCGCGGAATCCGTCGCCGAGGCCGTCGCCGCGCATCCCCCGCGGATGCTCGTGATGAAACGGGGGCGGGTCGTGGCAAGGGACGGGAAGCTCCTGGAGGACCTCCTACCTTCCTCATGCTGAGGTGCGACCCCGGACTCGATCCGGGGGAGCCTCGAAGCACGCAGCGCACCTGACCCAGCGCCTTCTCGATGCTCCTTCGAGGCAACGCCGACTGCGTCGGCATTGCACCTCAGGATGCGGGGGTTTGTTGTGTCAGCCCCTCTCCCGACCCTTCGCTGACGCGAAGGGCTACGCTCTCCCGCAAGGGGCCCGCGCTTAACGCCCCGGCACAGTTCCCTTCGGCAGCGCCAGGCAATGCGCGGCGATGGCGCCGGCCGTCGTGATCCAGATGTCTTCGCGCTTCGCGGCGATGTGGGCGAGTGCGCGGCGGAGATGCTTCAGCCGGTGGGGATGGCCGACGAGATAGGCGTGGAGCGCGATGCCCATGACGAGCGGCGCGCTCTTCGCCTGCACAAGCATCTCATCGAAGGCGTCGACGATCATATCGCCGAACTCCCTCGCCCCGACCTTGCGCGCGACGATCGCCGGGATGTCGTTCACCTCTTGCGGATAGGGAACGGCGAGGATTTTTCCGCCGCCGCGAACGCGGAGAAAGACCGGCTGGTCGTCCATGCACCAGTCGAGCAGGTAGGAATAACCCGCCTCGGAAAGAAGATCGGGCGTGACCGCGCTCTCTGAAATCCAGGGCCCGAGCCAGCCGGCGGGCGGCCTCCCCTCCTCCTTGGCGATGCGCGCGGTCGCCTCCTCGATCAGAGCGCGCTCGCCCGCCTCGTCGAGCGCGCCTTGGCGTTCCGAATTCGTGCGGCCATGGCCGCCGATCTCGTCGCCGCGCTCGCGGAAGGCGGCGACAAGCTCCGGCGCGTAATCGTACATCGCCGTGTTGACGAGCACCGACGCAGGAAAATCGAGCGCCTGGAAGAGCTCCAGCATCCGCCACGCCCCGACGCGGTTGCCATAGTCGCGCCAGGCATAGTTCAGGACATCGGGATGCTCAGAAGGCGCAAGCTCCGCGCCCAGCCCCTCGCCAAAGGCGAAGTGCTCCAGGTTCAGCCCGAGATAGACGGCGAGACGCTTGCCGTTCGGCCAATCATAGACCGGACGCCCGACGATCGGGACGTAGTCGTAGCGTCCGTGGCTCGTCAGCCGCATCCGACGATCACCCGCAGCGCGCGTCACTTAAGGTTGGCGCGGCGGCGCGCGACCAGCGACAGCGCCGACCAATCCCTCTCGCCGTCGCCGTGGCCGATGGCATCGACGAGATTGTCGCGCACGACCGAGCCGAAAGGAAGCGGCACGTTTGCTCCCTCGCCGGCGGCAAGCGCCAGGCGCACGTCCTTCAGCCCGAGCTTGGTGGTGAAGAGTGCCGGGTCGAACTTGCGGTCGAGGATGAGCTGGCCATAAACCTTGTAAGCGGGCGCCGCGAAGAGGGTGCCGGTCAATATCTCGTAGAGGTCCTTCTGCGCCACCCCGTTCGCCTCGCCGAGCGCGAACGCCTCGGAGATCGTCTCGATCGCGCAGGCCAGCGCGAAATTGCAGGCGATCTTGGTGGCGTTCGCCGCCGACGGATCGTCGCCGACGATCCAGGTCTTCTGGCCCATCGCGTCGAAGAGAGGCCGCAGCTTTTCGATCGCCGCGGGCTCGCCGGCGGGGAGGATGTGGAGCTTGCCCGCCGCGGCGGCATCCGGCCGGCCGAGCACGGGTGCGGCGACATAGGCAACGCCGCATTTCGCATGCGCCGCCGCGAGCTCCTTGCCGAGCGCAAGCGAGATCGTCGCCATCGACACATGCACAAGGCCTTTCGGCGCATCGTCGATCAGCCCGGCGTCGAGGATCACCGCGCGCACCGCCTCGTCATTGGCGAGCATGGAGACGACCGCATCCCCGGAGAATGCCTCGGCGGCCGTCGCCACCGGGATCGCTCCCTTCTCCTTCAGCGCCGCGAGCGGCTTCTTGGAGCGGTTCCACACCCGCACACGATGTCCGGCGTCGACAAGGCGCGTCGCCATTGGCGATCCCATGGCGCCGAGGCCGATAAATCCGATTTCCATTGTTTCCTCTTGGCCGATTTCTCTCGCTGGACTGCGATTGCGCACGCAGCGTCGCACGGAATGTGCCAATTCTAGCGGAATGGCAGTGTGGCGCCACAGGCGCAACGCGCGCGCCCGATCGTTCGCAGCCCAACGGCCTTGTCTTCCGCGAGACTTTGCTGTGTTCTTCCGCTGGCGATGCGCCGCCGACGGAGACCGGAGCGACGTTTCGCGGAGAACGACAATGAGCGGGCGACGCGACTACAGCCTTGTCGGCGGCGAATCCAAGCGCGCGGTAGAGCGCGGCCTTGCCACGGCAACCTGGTACGCCTGTCCCATTCCGCGACAGCGCCTCAAGGAATTGATGCGGCGCTCCGACGGGCCGGCAATCCGCGACACACTGATCTGGTTCGCGGCGTTCGCCGTCACCGGTGGGCTCGGCTACGTGACCTGGGGCACCTGGTGGGCGGTGCCGTGCTTCGCCGCCTACGGTGTCCTTTACGGATCATCCTCCGATTCGCGCTGGCACGAATGCGGCCATGGCACCGCTTTCAAGACGCGCTGGATGAACGACGCCATCTATCAGATCGCCTCGTTCATGGTGCTGCGCGAGCCGACGCCGTGGCGATGGAGCCATACGCGCCACCACACCGACACGATCATCGTCGGCCGCGACCCGGAAATCGCGGTGCCGCGCCCGCCCGATATCGCCGGCATCCTCATGAGCCTCTTGATCCTGAAGAGCGGCCCGAAGGAGATCGGCCGCGTCTTCATGCACTGCTTCGGGCGGCTGCATCCGGAGGAGATGGAGTACATCCCGGAGTCCGAATACCCGCGCGTGTTCCGGACTGCGCGCATCTGGGTCGCGATCTGGATCGCGGTCATCGTTGCCTGCTTTGCGACGCGGTCGATCCTGCCGGCCATGTATGTCGGCATCCTGCCTTCCGTCTATGGCGGCTGGCTCTATCTCGTCTTCGGGCTGACGCAGCACGCGGGGCTTGCCGAGGACGTCCTCGACCATCGCCTGAACTCGCGCACGGTCACCATGAACCCGGTGCTCCGCTTCCTCTATTGGAACATGAACTATCACGTTGAGCATCACATGTTCCCGATGGTTCCCTACCATGCGCTGCCGAAACTGCATGAGGAGATGAAGCCCTATTCGCCGGAGCCCTATCGCGGTCTCATCGACACCTACCGGGAGATCATCCCGACGCTGATCAGACAGGTGAAGAACCCGGCCTACCACGTGGTGCGCAAGCTGCCGGAAGGCGCGCCGGCCTACGACATCACGCCGCCCGGAGCGGGGCTCGTCGCGGCGGAGTAGCCAGCGACACATGCACGGAGACAATCATTGAGCGCCGAAGCCTGGATCGCCGCGTGCAAGGCCGACGACATCCTGCGGGAGGATGTGGCGGAGTTCGCGCATGAGGGCCGCATCTTCGCGCTCTACCGCAGCCCTGACGACGAATATTTCGCCACCGACGGAAGCTGCACCCACGAAGCCTTTCCGCTCGCCGACGGATTCGTGATGGACGACGTCATCGAATGCGCCAAGCACAACGGGCGCTTCAACTATAAGACCGGCAAGGCGCTTGGCGCACCGGCCTGCATCGACCTCAAGACCTATGCGGTGAAGGTTGAGGACGGAACCGTCTTCATCAAGCCCGGCTAGCGGCGCGAGGGACAAAGCCAAATGGCGGCACAAGGATTTCGGCGCGCTGATTTTCTGATGGTGCTCGCTTATGCGACGGACCTCGCGACCGGTCAGTCGCGGGATTTCGCGGCGCGATCCTGTGTATTGGCGATGCGGCTCGCCGATGCCGCCGGCCTCGACACCGACGAGCGCCGCAATGTCTATCACCAGGCCCTGCTCCGCTATATCGGGTGCAATGCCGACACCCACCTGCTCGCATCCGCGTTCGGCGACGAGATCGCGCTCCGCCAGGACCTTGCCCGCATCGACATGGGCGATCACTCGGAAATCGTGGAAACCTTCGTTCGTGCCTTCACGCGGCTTTTCGCGGACGCTCCGCCGGAAGAGCTGGCAAAGGCCGTCCAACAAGGCCTCGCCGATGCCTTGCAGGTCAGCGTTCCGATTCTGGCGGGCCATTGCGAGGTCGCCCAGAGGATCGCGGAACGGATCGGCCTTTCCGACGATATCCAGGAGAATCTCGGCCAGCTCTACGAGCGCTGGGACGGACACGGTCTGCCACACGGTCTGAAAGGCGACGCGGTGAAGCTCCCGGTCCGCCTGGTGACGCTGGCGCAGGACATTGTCGCGCTGAACGAGGCGCATGGCCCCGAGACGATGGCAACGATGATCGCGAAGCGTCGCGGCGGTGCCTATGAACCGGAGTTGGCCGATCTTTTCCTCGCTCATGCCGATAGCATGCTCGTCGGACTTGATGAGCCGGTCGACCGCGAGACGATCCTGGCGCTGGAGCCGCTCCCCCACGCGGTGCTCGACGAGGAGGCGTGCGAGGAAGCCTATCTCGCGATCGCCGACATGGTCGACATGCGCATGCCCTTCACGTTCGGGCACTCGCGCGCCGTTGCGGCGCTTGCCGACGCTGCGGGAAAGCGCATGGGGCTTCCCGCCTCCGACATTCGCGCCATCCGCTGGGCGGCCTACACGCACGATATCGGCGAGCTGGCGGTGCCGGTCTCGACCTGGATGCGCGCCGGCGCATTGACCGAACGCGAGACCGACGCGGCACGGCTTCATCCCTATCATGGCGAGCGCGCGCTCGCGTCATTGGGCGGGGAAGGAAAAGCCGTCGCCGGGCTGGTGCTGCGCCATCACGAACGCCTCGACGGCAGCGGCTATCACCGCTACGTCCGCGGCAACGACCTTTCGCCCGCCGCCCGCGTCCTTGCCGCCGCCGAAGCCTTCCAGACCGCGCGGGAAGCGCGGCCGCATCGGGCCGCCCTGAGCGACGCGGCTGCGGCCGCAAAGCTCCGCAACACCGTCAAAGAAGGTAGGCTCTGCCCCGACGCCGTGGAGGCCGTCCTCTCCAGCGCCGGTCAATCCTCCCGCCGCGAGACGGTCGAGCGCTCGGCGGGGCTGACGCCGCGCGAAATCGAGGTTCTGAGGCTGATCGCGGCCGGGCACACCGCGAAGGAAGCCGCCCGCCAGCTCGAGATCGCGCCCAAGACCGCCGACAACCACATCCAGAACCTCTATTCGAAGATCGGCGTCTCCACCCGCGCCGCCGCGGCGCTTTACGCACTGGAACGCGGGCTGGTTCAGCACGGAATCGCGCTGGCGTAGGGAATTCACCCCATGCGCCGCCGCGGAGCGGCGGACATCCTCTCAGAATGAGCCGAGCCGGCGGGGCGATCCGTGGGGCTCAGTCATTGGAGGATACCGATGAAATACGTTGTTGCCTGGAACGAGCGCCCGCAGGGTTCGCCGGCGGAATACGAGAACGCCCAGAAGCGGATACTCGAGGTGTTCACGCAGTGGACGGCCCCCGACAATTTCAAGATCGAGATGTTCGTCGTGCGCGTCGGCGACTGGGGCGGCTACATGCTGCTCGACTGCGACGACCCGCTCGAAGTCCACAAGCTCTGCTCGATGCTGCCGGCCTTTACCTTCGAGGCGCGGCCCGTGGTGCCGGTGATGGACGCGGTCAGGGTCGAGCTCGAAGTGATGGCCTGGCGCGACTCGCTGCCGCGCAAGTGACATGAGGCGTTGCGCCCGGCTTACATTGGCCGGGCGAGCCGCTCACCAGCAGGTGTAGCCGCCGTCGGCGAGCACGATCGATCCGGTCATCAGGCTCGCCGCGTCGGAGGCGAGGAAGAGGACGACGGATGCGATCTCGTCAGGCTGGCCGACGCGCGCCATCGGCGTCATCTCCAGCCACACCTTGTACATCTCCGGGTTCTCGTTGATGCCGAACGAGGTGAGCGGCGTCTCGATATAGGTCGGCGCGACGGCGTTCACGCGCACGCCACGCTGCCCCCATTCCGCCGCGAGCGACTTGGTCAGATGATGCACCGCGGCCTTGGAGGCGTTGTAGAAGCTCTGCGGCTGCGGCTTGTTGACGATGAAGCCGGACATGGAGCCGATATTGACGATCGCGCCGGAGCCCTGCTCCAGCATCTTGCGGCCGAAGGCGCGACAGCACCAGAAGACGCCGTCGATATTGACGTCCATGTGGAAGCGCCAGTGGTCGTCGCTGGTATCCTCGGCGCGCACGTCGCTCCTGGCGACGCCGGCGTTGTTGACGAGGATATCGACGCGGCCATGCTCCTTGGCGACCCGGTCGGCAACGGCGTCCACGTCCTTCGACTTGGTGACGTCGAGGGTCGTCGCGTGCGCCTTCATTCCGAGGCCCGTCATCTCCGCCGCGATGTTCTCGGCGCGGTCGGCCGCCATGTCCGCCACGATGACGGTGGCGCCGGCTTCGCCGAGCGCGTGCGCGCAGGCGGCACCGATCCCCTGCCCGGCGCCCGTCACGACGGCGACCCGGTCGTTCAGCCTCAGTTTTTCCAGATACATCTTCGTCCCCGATCTACGCCCTGATCGCACGCCCCTCGGAGTCAAAACGATGGATGTGCTCCGCCGGCGGCGTAAGCCACGCCTTGTCGCCAACCGCAAGCCCGTATTCGCCGGGGGCGCGAACTGTGATTCGCCCGATGCCGTCGACCGTGACGTAGAAGAAGGTGTCGGAACCGAGATGCTCGGCAATCTCGATGCGCCCCGACCATGTGCCTTTCTCGTGCGAGATCTCCAGATGTTCCGGGCGAATGCCGATTGTCTTGCCGCCAAGCTTGTCGGCGGCGGGGCCTTCGATCAGGTTCATCTTGGGCGAGCCGATGAAGCCGGCGACGAAGAGATTGTCCGGCCGCGTATAGAGCTCCAGCGGCGAGCCGACCTGCTCCACCCGGCCGGCGTTCAGGACCACGATCTTGTCGGCCATGGTCATCGCCTCGACCTGGTCGTGGGTGACGTAGATCGCCGTGGTTCCGAGGTCGTCCTGCAGGCGCGCGATCTCCAATCGCATATTGACGCGAAGCGCGGCGTCGAGATTGGACAGCGGCTCATCGAAGAGGAACGCCTTCGGCTCGCGCACGATGGCGCGTCCGATGGCGACGCGCTGGCGCTGTCCGCCGGAAAGCGCGCTCGGCCGCCGTTCCAGATAGGGCGTCAGATTGAGGAGATCGGCGGCGGCGTCGACTTTCTTGTCGCGCTCCGCCTTGTCGACGCCGGCCATGCGCAGGCCGAAGCCGATATTGTTCCTGACCGTCATGTGCGGATAGAGCGCATAGGACTGGAAGACCATGGAGAGCCCGCGCTTCGCGGGCGGCTGGTCGATGACGTCGACGCCGTCGATCAGGATCGCGCCGGCGGTCGCGTCCTCCAGTCCGGCGATCAGGCGCAGAAGAGTCGACTTGCCGCAGCCGGACGGTCCCACGAACACAACGAAGGATCCGTCCTCCACGACGAGATCCACGCCCTGGATCACCTTGACTTCGCCGAACGCCTTCTCGACGCCTTGGAGTTCAATCTTGCCCATGACCCTGCCCCGATTCCTCCCGCGTTTTCTCTCTCAGGCGCCGCTTATTTCACCGCACCGAAGGTGAGGCCGCGGACGAGTTGGCGCTGGCCGAACCAGCCGAGAATGACGATCGGCGCGATGGCGAGCGTGGAAGCGGCCGAAAGCTTCGCCCAGAAGTTCCCCTGCGGCGCGGAGAACGACGCGATGAACTGCGTGAGCGGCGCCGCGTCGATGGTCGTGAGGTTGAGCGTCCAGAACGCCTCGTTCCACGCCAGAATGACATTCAGAAG
The DNA here is from genome assembly GCA_963814905.1 of uncultured Alphaproteobacteria bacterium. Taxonomy (GTDB): domain Bacteria; phylum Pseudomonadota; class Alphaproteobacteria; order Rhizobiales; family Afifellaceae; genus DASWJZ01. The sequence goes on from CAWFEM010000001.1 coordinate 152,049, forward strand.
CACGGTCGACGCGATCCCCGGCACCGCCATCGGCGTGAGCACGAAGACGATCTCCTTCCAGGTGGTGGCGCCGTCCATGCGGGCCGCCTCAAGGATGTCCTTCGGGATCTCCTTGAAATAGGTGAAGAGCATCCAGATCACGATCGGCAGGTCGGCGAGCGAGAGCACGACAATCAGCCCCAGATGCGTGTCGAGCAGGTGCAGCCGGATGAAGATCAGGTACATCGGCACGAGCACGCCGACGGCCGGCATCATCTTGGTGGAGAGCATCCACAGGAGCAGGTCCTTGGTGCGCTTGGTGGGCGAGAACGCCATGCCCCAGGCGGCCGGAATCGCGATGATCAGCGAAAGCAGCGTCGAGCCGCCGGCGAGGATGATGGAGTTCAGCGCAAACTTCACGTAGTCGCGCTGATCGAGCACCGTGGAATAATTCTCCGTCGTCCAGTCGAAGAAGAGGAAGGCGGGTGGCGTCGAATAGGCCTCAAGCTCGGTCTTGAAGCTGGTGATCACCATCCACAGGATCGGGAAGAAGACGATGAAGCCGGCCGCCCATCCGATGACGGTCCAGACGGCGACGGTGGCGGTGGAGTTCTTGCGGGCCATGGTCAGGCGTCCAGGTTCTTGCCGACGATGCGGACGAGGAAGAACGCAACGATGTTGGCGAGGATCACGGCGACGATGCCTCCGGCGGAGGCCGCGCCGACATTGGAGTTCAGGATCGCCTGCTGGAAGACCAGATAGGCGAGGTTCGTCGTCGCCTGCCCCGGCCCGCCGTCCGTAGTGACGCGGATCTCGGCGAAGATGCCGAGCAGGAAGATCGTCTCGATCATGATGACGACGGTGATCGGCCGCGCCAGATGCGGCAGCACGATCCAGGAGAAGAACGAGAACGTGCCGGCCCCGTCCATCTCCGCCGCTTCCTTCTGCTCAAGGTCGAGCGACTGCAGCGCGGTGAAGATGATCAGCGTCGCAAACGGCGTCCACTGCCAGGCGACGATCAGGATAACGGAGAGCATCGGCGCCTGGGCGAACCAGTCGACCGGGGGAAAGCCGAACGATTTCACGATCCAGGCGAAGAAGCCGGAGACCGGATTCATCAGGAGGTTCTTCCAGACGAGCGCGGAGACGGTCGGCATGACGAAGAACGGGGCGATGATCATCAGCCGCACGATCCCCTGCCCGAAGATCGGCTGATCGAGGAGAAGTGCCAGCAAGGTGCCCAGCACGACGGTGATGATCAGCACCGATCCGACCAGGACCAGCGTATTGATGATCGCGGTGTTGAAGGCCGCGTTGGTCAGGAAATAGGAATAGTTCTTGAACCCGATGAAGCCGGAGCGTTCCGGGTAAAGGAGATTGTAGCGCAGGAGCGAGAAGTAGATCGTCAGCCCAAGCGGCACGATCATCCAGATGAAGAGCAGAATCACCGACGGTGAGACCGCGACCCTGCCGATCGATTGCGACCGTTTCGTCGCCATTTCCGTTTCCCCCGGTATGCGCCGGGCCGGTGCGGCTCTTCTGGCCGCATCCGGCTTCCGGACTTACGGACCTTTGGGAGGACCGTGTTTGTCGACTGGCGCGGCGGGTTTTTCCGCCGCGCGCTTTCTCGAAAGGCAGTCTAGTTGATGTAGCCCGCCTGGGTCATCTCATCGACCGCGGTCTGCTGCGCCTGGGCGAGCGCCTCGTCGACCGTGCTGGAACCGGCGAGAGCCGCGGAGAAGTACTGGCCGACCGTCGTGCCCAGCCCCTGGAATTCGGGGATGGCGACGAACTGCACGCCGGTATAGGGCACCGGATCGACCGTCGGATGCGTCGGGTCAGCCGAGTTGATGGAGTCGAGCGTCATCTTCGCGAACGGCGCCGCGGCAAGATAGTCCGGGTTGTTGTAGAGCGACGTGCGCGTGCCGGGAGGAACGTTGGCCCAGCCTTCCTTGGAGGCGACGAGCTCGGTGTAGCCCTTCGAGGTCGCCCACGAGATGAACTTCTCCGCCGCGTCGACCTTCTGCGAGCCGGCCGGAATGGCGAGCGACCATGCCCAAAGCCAGTTAGCGTTCTTGCCCATGCCGGTGTTCGGCGCGAGCGCGAAGCCGACCTTGTCGGCCACGGAGGATTCCTTCGGGTTGGTAACGAAGGAGGCGGCGACCGTCGCGTCGATCCACATGGCGCACTTGCCGGAATTGAAAAGCGCCAGGTTCTCGTTGAAGCCGTTCGACGAGGCGCCCGGAGGGCCGGCGTCGTTCATGAGGTCGACGTAGAACTGAAGCGTGTTCTTCCACGCTGGCTGATCGAATTGCGGCTGCCAGTTCTCGTCGAACCAGCGGGCGCCGAAGGAGTTCGACATGGCGGTCAGGAACGCCATGTTCTCGCCCCAGCCGGCCTTGCCGCGCAGGCAGATGCCGTAGATCTCGTTGCCCTTGTCGGTGATCTTGCGCGCCGCATCGGCAACGAAGTCCCAGGTCGGGCTGTCCGGCATCTTGATGCCGGCCTTATCGAACAGGTCCGTCCGATACATGATCATCGAGCTCTCGCCGTAGAACGGCGCGGCGTAAAGCTTGCCCTCGTAGGTCAGGCCGGCGCGGATGGCCGGAAGCAGGTCGTCGACATCGTAGTCGGCGCCGAGATTGTCGAGCGGCACGAGCCAGTTCTGCTTGGCCCAGATCGGGACCTCGTAGGTGCCGATCGTCAGGACGTCGAACTGGCCGCCCTTGGTGGCGATGTCCGTCGTCACCCGCTGGCGCAGGACGTTCTCTTCCAGCGTGACCCACTGGACCTGGATATCGGGATTCTTCGTGGTGAAGTCGTCAGTCAGCCCCTGCATACGGATCATGTCGGCGTTGTTGACGGTCGCGACGGTCAGGGTGGTCTGAGCCGAAGCGCCAGCCGTCAGCGCGGCAACCGCGCACGCACCGAGGAGGGCACGAAAGGCCATCGTCATTGAGTTCCTCCCTTATGCCTGGATTGGGCATTTGCTCTTAAGGCAGGCAAATGCTCGCAAGACAGGCTGCGACTGTCAATTGAATTTTATGCTGCGCCGCGGCATCGAGAGGCACGGAAGCGCTATGCGAGAAGTCGCTCCGCGGTTTTCTCGTCGGTGATAAGTCCCGATAGCCACTTGCCTTTCAGCGCCGCCGAAATCGCCTTCGTCTTGTTCTCGCCCATAGAGACGCCGATCGTCAGGTTGCGCGCGGGCTGGCCAAGCTTGACGCTCGCGACCCGGTCGTTGGTGAGCCCTTCGATGATGCCCCCCGCCGAATCGAAGGCCCACCCGACGATCTCGCCCACCGCGCCGGCCTTGTTCAGGATCTGCAATTCCTTGCGGGTGATGAAGCCGTCCTGCAGAAGTGGCGGGTTCTCGCCGAGGTCGCCGACGCCGACATAGGTGACGTCGGCACTGGCGGCGAGGCTCACGATCTGGCGCACGGACGCCTGCTCGAAGAAGAGATCGCGCTCGTGGCTGGTGGAGGCAATCACCGGCAGCGGCATCGGATAGTGCGGCGCCTGGACGGCGTCGGCGAAGCGAACGATGACGTCATAGAAGGAAGCGCTGCCGTCGGCGGCGATATTGCCGACCAGCGATACGATCTTGTGGTGCGGGCATTCGAGCGGCGGGAGCTGCTCGACGGCGGCGCGCAGCGACCGGCCGCTGCCGATCGCGACCACGATCGGATGCAGCGATTTCAACCGCTGCTCCATGTCGGCGGCCGCCGCTTCGGCGATGCCGACCGTGCTTGACGGCGAGGCGGGGTCGCTCGGCACCACCTCGCAGAGCTCCAGCCCGAATTTTTCCGTCAACCGCGCGGCGAGTTCCATGCAATGCGCGATCGGGTGATCGAGCCGGACCTTGATCAGCCGCTCAGAGACGGCAAGAGAGACCAGGCGCTGCGCCGTCTGGCGCGATACGCCGAGCTTCTGCGCCACTTCGTCCTGCGTGTTGCCGGCGACGTAATAGAGCCAGCCGGCGCGCGCCGCATCGTCGAGGCGCTCCGCTTCGATCTCGCTCTTCGCGCTCTTGCCGCGCGGCCGGTGAACCTTCTCTTGCATCGTCTGAGCCTAGTCCTCACGAAGCGCCGCGGCTATCTCGTCCATGCTGTCAAAGACACGGACGCCGGAATTTGCCCTCGCCGCCGACCGCGTCGCGGTGTCGAAGTGGCTGCCGCCGACGAAGCGCCACACCTCCATGCCGGCGTTGCGGCCGGCGAGTAACGCCAACCTCGCTGTCCTCGATCACCAGGCACGCCGTCGGATCGACCTTCATCGCCCGCGCCGCGTAAAGGAAGAGGTCGGGCGCGGGCTTGCCGCTCGCGACCATCGAGGCGCAGAACACGTTGCCCGCGAAATAGGGCGCCAGGCCGGTCACCTCAAGCGAAAGCGAAGCGCGCTCCACGCTGCTGCTCGTCGCCATGCAGTGGGGGGTGGCAAGGCCGGCGAGCAGATCGACGATGCCGGGCATGGGGGAAAGTTCCTTCTGATAGGCCGCAAAGAGCCGCGCCAGGAAATCGGCGTCGAATCCGGGCGCGATGTCGTGCCCGACGAGCCGGCGGAAATCCTCCTTCACCACGGCGATCGAGCGCCCGAGATAGGTCGCGCGCACATAGCCGATGTCGACGTCGAGACCGTGCGCGCAAAGCGCCTGCCTGAGCGTCTCGGTGGAGATGACCTCGCTGTCGATCAGCACCCCGTCGCAGTCGAAGATGATGAGTTCGCGCGGCTTCGCCATTTCTCCCTTCCCTGCGGCCGCCGCGAGAAAACACCATCGCGGCGGCGCCGTCACATCCTAGGCCGGCGCACCCGAAAAGCGCATTGAAGCCCGAGAAAAGCCATGCTAGACGGCATTAATTACCTCTCAGACATGACATATGATATCTGAGACATGATCTCCGCCGCTCAATTGCGCGCCGCCCGGGCGCTCCTCGCCTTCGACCAGCGAAAGATCGCGGAGCTCTCCGGCCTCTCGGTCCCGACCATCCAGCGGATGGAGGCGAGCGAGGGCGTGATCCGCGGCAACGTCGATTCCCTCATGAAGCTGATCGGCGCGCTCGACGCCGCGGGCGTGGAGTTGATCGGCGAAGGAAATGCGAGCGCTGGCGGCGGGCGCGGGGTGCGTCTCAAGGCATGACCGCAAGCGGGGGCACGTCCGAACGCCCGGCGTCGTGGATGGGCGGGGCCGACCACGGGCTCGCGCGGTCGCGCCATGTCTGATGCGTCGCTGCCGCTCATCCTGGTCGCGGCGCATCTCGCCGTCGGGCTCTTCGCGATCGTCCGCAATCGTGAGGGCAGCACCTCCACCATCGTCTATGGCGTGACCGCCGCGATCTCGGCCGTGCTTGCCTTCTTCGCGCTCGCACATCTCGTCGCCAACGCCGCGCCGCTGAAGGCGACGCTGCCGCTCGGCCTGCCGTGGATCGGCGCGCATTTCCGCGTCGATGCGCTTGCGGCGTTCTTCCTCCTCGTCGTCAATGTCGGCGCGGCGGGCGCAAGCGTCTATGCAATCGGCTACGGACGGCACGAAGCCGCGGCGCATCGCGTGCTGCCCTTCTACGCGGCCTTCCTCGCCGGCATGAACCTCGTCGTTCTCGCCGACGACGCCTTCACCTTCCTGCTTTCGTGGGAAGTGATGTCGCTCGCCTCCTGGGCGCTGGTGCTCGCGCATCACCGCGAGCGCGACAATGTCCGCGCCGGCTACATCTATCTCGTCATGGCGGGCTTCGGCACGTTCTGCCTGCTCCTCGCCTTCGGTCTCCTCGCCGGGCCGAACGGCAACTATTTCTTCGACGGAATCCGCGCCTTGCCGCCCTCCCCGTTCCTGGCAGCGCTGGTGCTCGCGCTCGTCCTCGTCGGCGCCGGCTCGAAGGCCGGGCTCGTGCCGCTGCATGTCTGGTTGCCGCTCGCCCACCCCGCCGCGCCGAGCCATGTCTCCGCGCTGATGAGCGGGGTCATGACCAAGGTCGCGGTCTACGGCTTCGTGCGCATCGTGTTCGATCTTGTCGGCGTGCCGACCTGGTGGGCAGGCCTCGTCGTCCTCTCCGTCGGCGGCGTGACGGCGGCGCTCGGCGTTCTCTACGCGCTGATGCAGCACGATCTGAAGCGCCTCCTCGCCTATCACACGGTCGAGAATATCGGCATTATCTTCATCGGCCTCGGCCTGGCGCTCGCTTTCGCGGCGAACGGCATGGCGGCCGGCGCCGCGCTGGCGCTGACCGCCGCGCTCTTCCACGTCTTCAACCACATGCTCTTCAAGAGCCTGCTCTTCTTCGGTGCGGGCGCCGTGCTGACAGCGACCGGCACGCGCGACATGGAGCATCTCGGCGGCCTGATCCACCGCATGAAGTTCACCAGCTTCGCGTTCCTGATCGGCTGCGCGGCGATTTCCGCCCTGCCGCCCTTGAACGGCTTCGCTTCCGAGTGGCTGACTTTCCAGGCAATCCTGATCAGTCCGTCGCTGCCGCAATGGGCGCTGAAGTTCGCCATCCCCACGGTCGGCGCGCTGCTGGCGCTTTCCGCCGCGCTTGCCGCCGCCTGCTTCGTCAAGGCATTCGGCGTGACCTTCCTCGGCCGGCCGCGCAGCAGGGAGGCGGAGAAAGCAACCGAGGTCGACCGCTTCTCGCTCTCCGCGATGTTCGCCTTCGCGGGGCTTTGCGTCGTCCTCGGCGTGCTTCCGGGTCTCGCAATCGACGCGCTCGCGCCGGTGGTCTCAAGCCTCGTCGGAGCGTCGATGCCGCGGCAGCTCGCCGAGCCGTGGCTGTCGGTCGTGCCCATCGCGGAGAGCCGCAGCTCCTATAACGGGCTGCTCCTCTTCATCTTCATCGCGGCGTCGGCAGTGCTCGCCGTATTCGTCATCCACCGGCTCGCCTCGCGCGCGCTGCGCCGCTCCGACCCGTGGGACTGCGGCTTTCCCGATCCGAGCCCGACGACGCAATATTCAGCCGGAAGCTTCGCGCAGCCGATCCGCCGCGTCTTCGGCACGCTCGTCTTCGCGGCGCGCGAGCACGTCGACATGCCGCCGCCCGGCTCGATGCGGCCGGCGCGCTTCGAGGTGGTCCTGCGCGACCGCATATGGGACGGCCTCTACGCGCCGGTCGCTATCGGCGTGAACGCGGCGGCGACGCGGCTGAACGCGCTGCAGTTTCTCTCCATCCGGCGCTATCTGACGCTCGTTTTCATGACGCTCGTCGTGCTCCTCATCGTGCTCGCGATATGGCCATGATCCGCGATCTCGTCGTGCAGGGCACGCAAATGGCGCTCGTGCTTCTCCTCGCGCCGCTGCTGACCGGGCTCGTGCGCAAGGTCAAGGCGCGGCTCCTGCGCCGACAGGGCCCGCCGCTCCTGCAGCCCTATCGCGACCTCTATCGGCTGCTGATGAAGGAGGTCGTGCTCGCCCACAACGCCTCCTGGCTCTTCCGCGTATCGCCCTATCTGATCTTCGCGACGACCTGGGTCGCCGCGGCGCTGGTGCCGACATTCGCGACCGGGCTCACCTTCAGCTGGTCCGCGGACCTGATCGCCATCACCGCGCTGATCGGCTCGGCGCGCTTCTTCCTGGCGCTCGCCGGCATGGACGTCGGCACCAGCTTCGGCGGCATCGGCGCGAGCCGCGAAGTGATGATCGCTTCGCTCGCCGAGCCGGCAATGATCATGATCACCTTCTCCGTCGCGCTGATCGCCGGCTCCACGCAGCTTTCCTCGATCGCCGTCTTCATGCTTTCGCCGGAAGCGGGCCTCTCCGTCTCGCTCGGCCTCGCCCTGGTCGCGCTCATCATCGTGTCGATCGCAGAGAATGCGCGCGTGCCGGTCGACAATCCGGCAACGCATCTTGAGCTCACCATGGTGCACGAGGCGATGGTGCTGGAATATTCCGGCCGCCATCTCGCGATGATCGAGTTCGCCGCCTCGCTGAAGCTGCTCCTCTACGTCTCGCTGATCGCCTGCATCTTCACGCCCTGGGGGCTTGCCCGCCCCGATGCCGGCCTCGCCGCCTTCGCGGTCGGGATCGCGAGCTACGCCGCGAAGCTCGCCGCGGGCGCGGTGCTGCTCAGCGTCTTTGAGACGGCAATCGCCAAGATGCGCGTCTTCCGCGTGCCGGAATTCCTCGGCGCGGCCTTCATGCTCGGCCTCCTCGCCACGCTCCTTCTCTTCGTGGCGCAGAACCGATGATCGCCAAGCTCTCCTTCGACATCGCGCATCTCCTCGCCGGCGGGCTCGTACTGGTGAGCCTGACGATGCTCTATCAGCGCAGGCTCTACGCTCTTCTGAACGTCTTCGCGCTGCACGCTCTGGTGCTTGCGCTCTCCGTCGCCTGGCAGGCCTACATCCAGCACGCGCCGCACCTCTACATCACCGCCGCGATCGCGCTCCTCTTCAAGGCGATTGTCATTCCGGTGGCGCTGCACCGCATGATCGTTCGGCTCGGCATCCACCGCGAGATCGAGACGGTCGGCGGCATCGGGCTCACCATGCTCGCCGGCATGGGTCTCGTGGCGCTCTCCACCGTCGTCATGCTGCAGGTCACGATCGAGGCGGATCCGCTGGCGCGCGAGGACCTCGCCTTCGCGCTGTCCGTCGTGCTGCTCGGACTCCTCCTCATGGTGACGCGCCGCAACGCCGTCAGCCAGGTCGTCGGCTTCATGTCGCTGGAGAACGGCCTGGTGCTTGCCGCGACCGGCGCCAAGGGCATGCCGTTCGTTGTGGAGATCAGCGTCGCCTTCTCCATCCTGATCGCCTTCATCGTGATCGGCATCTTCCTGTTCCGTATCCGGGAACGCTTCGACACGGTCGACATCGAGACACTCGACAGCTTTCGCGGAGAACTGCAATGACCGGCGACACCGCAATGGGCGCCGTCCTCCTGGTGCCGCTCCTGGCGGCCGGGCTCCTCGCGCTTCTTCCCGGCTACCGGATCGCGGCGCGGCTCAACGTCGCCGCGACCTTCGTGACCTTCCTCGCCGCGCTCGCCCTCCTCGCCGCGCGGCCGGTGCCGAGCGCCTATCTCCAGGTCGACGACTTGAACGTCGTCTTCATCGTGCTCTCCACCTTCGTGGGCTTCACCACCTCCATCTTCTCGGCGAGCTACATCGCGCACGAGCTGGAGATCGGGCGGCTGACGCCCGCCTATCTGCGCTTCTATCACGCGATGTACCAGGTTTTGATGTTCGCGATGAACCTCGCGCTCCTCGCCAACAATATCGGCGTGATGTGGGTGGCGATCGAGATCGCGACGCTGACCACCGTCCTCATGGTCGGCATCTACCGAACCCACGAAGCGCTCGAGGCGGCGTGGAAATATTTCATCCTCGGCAGCGTCGGCATCGCGCTGGCGCTGTTCGGCACGATCCTCGTCTATATGGCCGCGCGCCCGGTGATCGGCGAGGGCGTGGACGCGATGGTGTGGACCGTCCTTGTGGAACGGGCGGGCGAATTCGATCCCGCGCTTCTCAACCTCGCCTTCGTGTTCCTGATCCTCGGCTACGGGACGAAGGTGGGGCTCGCGCCGCTCCACGCCTGGCTCCCGGACGCGCATGCGGAAGGCCCGACGCCGATCTCGGCGGTGCTTTCCGGGCTTCTCCTCAACGTCGCGCTCTACGCGGTGCTGCGCTTCAAGATCCTGCTCGCCGCGAACCCCGACGCGCTCGCGCCCGGCGCGCTGATGGTCGTTCTCGGCCTGGTGTCGCTCATCTTCGCGGCGCTCATGCTCTACCGGCGGCGCGACATCAAACGCATGTTCGCTTATTCCTCCATCGAGCACATGGGCATCATCGTCTTCGCCTTCGGCATTGGCGGACCGCTGGCCAATTTCGCCGGGCTCCTGCACATGACCATGCATTCGCTGACAAAGTCGGCGATCTTCTTTTCCGTCGGTCATATTGCGCAGGTAAAAGGCACGCAGAAGATCGCCGATATCGGCGGGCTCACCGAGACGCATCCCTGGCTCGGCTGGGGGCTGGTGCTCGGCGTCGTCGCGATCGCGGGCATGCCGCCGCTCGGCATCTTCATGAGCGAGTTCCTGATCGTCTCCTCGACATTCGCGCGCGAGCCCTTGCTCGCAATTCCGCTCGTCGCCGGGCTCTTGATCGGCATCGGTGCGCTCTTCCTCCGGCTGAACGGTATCGCCTTCGGCGAGCCGCGCGGCCCGGTCGCGCCGGCCCAGGCATCCTACGTGCCGATGTTCGTGCACCTGGCGCTGGTCTTCGCAGCCGGCATCTTCCTGCCGGCGCCGCTCGTCGCCTGGTTCCAGCATGTCGCGCACCTCCTCGGATAGGGCCGCGACGGTGTCCCGCCTCGACGATCTCGTGTCGAACGGAGCGCCCGCCGCGGCGCATCGCCCCTGGCCGCGCGTCATCGTCGATCGCTCGACCTGGACCGCCGCGGCGGAGAGCCTCGCGGCGGGAGACCTCACGCTCGTCAGCCTCTTCGCAGACGCCGCGACGGTGCACATGGCGCTCTTCGAGGCGGAGGGCGCCGGCTTCGCGGTTGTAAGCCTACCCTGCCGCGACGGGCGCTTCCCCTCGGTCGGGCGCGTGCATGCGCCAGCGATCCGGCTGGAGCGCGCGATCCGCGATCTTCATGGCCTGGAGCCGGAAGGCGCACCCGATCTTCGGCCCTGGCTCGATCACGGGCGCTGGGGCGTCAGGCATCCACTCGGCGCCGCGACGACCCGCCGACGGAGCGGCTGCGCCTTATCCGTTCCTGCCCGTCGAGGGCGAGAGCCTGCACCAGATTCCGGTCGGCCCGGTGCATGCCGGCATCATCGAGCCGGGGCATTTCCGTTTCACCGCCAACGGCGAGACGGTGGTACGGCTCGAGGAGCGGCTCGGCTACGTCCACAAGGGCAGCGCGTCTTTGATGCGCGGCGCGGATATCGCAACGGCGGCGCGTCTTGCGGGCCGCCTGTCGGGAGACAGCACCGTCGCCCATGCGCTCGCTTTCGCTCGGGCCGTCGAGGCGGCTCTTGCGATCGAAGCGCCGCCGCGCGCGCATCACCTGCGCGCCGTGATGGCGGAGCTTGAGCGCCTCGCCAACCATCTCGGCGACGTCGGCGCGATCGCCAATGACGCGACCTTCCCGCTGATGCTGGCGCAGTGCGCGATTCTGCGCGAGCGCGTGCTGCGGGCGACCGATCTCGCCTTCGGGCATCGCCTGGCGATGGATCGCGTCGTTCCGGGCGGTGTGGCGACCGACCTTAGACCCGAAGGCGCCAAGGCGCTGCGGGCGCTACTGTCGGAGATCAGCTCTGCTTTTCCGCGGCTCGTCGAGCTCTACGACAACACCGCCTCGCTGCAGGACCGCACGGTCGGAACAGGGATCCTTTCCGCCGCGCTTGCCGAGCAATTCGGCGCGGGCGGCTTTGTCGGCCGTGCCTCCGGCCGTGGCTTCGACGCGCGCCGCACGCCCGGCTATCCGCCCTACGGCGCGCTGCAATTCCCCGTACCGGTCCTCAGCGACGGCGACGTCAACGCGCGCGTCTGGATCCGGTTCAAGGAGATCGACGCGAGCCTTGCGCTGATCGGGGCGCTGCTCGACGGCTTGCCGGACGGGCCGACTTCAGTCGAGACCGGCGGACACGGAGCGGGCGAAGGCACGGCTCTCGTGGAGGGCTTCCGCGGCGACATCTTCGCCTGGGTTCGGCTCAGCGCCGACGGCACGGTCGCGGACTGTCATCTGCGCGACCCGTCGTGGTTCCAGTGGCCGCTCTTGGAAGCCGCGATCGAGGGCAACATCGTTGCGGACTTCCCGCTCTGCAACAAGAGCTTCAACTGCTCCTATTCCGGCCACGATCTCTAGGAGACGCCAATGCGCAGGACGCTCTTCGAAAGCATTGTCGGCGGGGCGCTCACCGAACCGGCGCCCCCTCCCGACGAAGACGCGCTTGCGGAACTCGCCCAGTCGCTTGCGCGGAACGCGCGCCGGAAGCTCGGCCGCAGCCTCTCAATCCGCCAGGTCGACGCCGGCTCCTGCAACGCCTGCGAGCTGGAAATCCACGCGCTCAACAACGCCTTCTACGACCTTGAGCGCTTCGGGCTGCATTTCGTCGCCTCGCCGCGCCATGCCGACGTGCTCCTCGTCACCGGGCCGGTCACCAAGAACATGGCGGAGGCGCTGCGCCGCACCTATGCCGCGACGCCCGATCCGAAATGGGTCGTGGCGGTCGGCAATTGCGCACGAGACGGCGGCATCTTTGCCGCGTCATATGCGGTCGAAGGCGGCGTTTCGGCGGTCCTGCCCGTCGATCTTCACATTCCCGGCTGCCCGCCGTCGCCGACGGCGCTCCTGAAGGGGCTGCTTGCGCTGGTCGACAGCGTGAAATGACGCGAAAGCGCCTTGCCGCTTTCGCGGCCGATATTTCTCCGCACGAAGGCCGGCTAGACGACGTGCGTGACGGCGCACAAAAAAAGGGGGCCATTCGGCCCCCTTTCGAAAAGTGCAGAGGTCTAGAATTAGAAACGGTAGTTGAGCCCGCCCTTGATCGTATGGAAGTGGTTGTCGGACTCGATCTTGAGATTGTCGCCCGGGATGAACAGCGGCCCGTCGTAGAGCGTGCTCTTGCCGAGATCGACGTAGAGATATTCGGTCTTGAAGCTGAGGTGCTTCGTGAGGGCGTATTCGACGCCGCCACCCGCGGTCCAACCCACCAGCGTGTCGTCGATGTTGCCACTCAACGACCCGATGGTCGTGGAGAAGTTATAGTACGAATTGGTCTTGCCGAAAGCGACACCGCCGGTTCCGTAGATCAGGAAATCCTCGAGCGGAAGGAAACCAACCCTGCCGCGACCGGTGCCGAACCACTCGATCTCGGTTCCGGCCTTGAGGCTGCCGCTGCCCGCCAGGACGCCGGTTCTTGAGGTCTTTTTCGGGGATCGGCGCGTCTCGAGCGCGCTGGCGCCGAAGAAGACTAGAGCCGTATCCAGGCGCGCGGAATGATGTCGGGAGCGCCGACCTCCGGCCAACACGTGAACCATCGCCGGGGGGCGATAACGATCTTGTCCGCGTTCGGGTTAAGCCACGCTCCCCACCAGCTGAACGAGCTGTTCGCGATGATGTTGTGTCGGCACGCACTCATGAGGCGCAGATCGTCGTGCGGCTCCTTCTCGGTGCTGGCCACGACCACCTCAAACGGCATGCCGATCTCGAGATTGCTCCGGCACCACTCGGGGTCATCGGAAAAAACGAACACCTCCGGATCCACTTCGAGCTGCGAGCGCAAATAGCCAACGGCGTCTCGATAGTAAGATACCGGAAGGACGCCGAATTCCGGCAGATTGACATAGTCGCCTCTGCGCACGTGCAGGCCAACGCAGTTGCGACAAGAGAGAATGCGATCGAGACTCTCCGCGGCCGTCGGACCGAGCGGACATTTGAACGTCAGATCCTCGCGTATTTGCTCGGCGACATCCTCGAAATAGCGTTCGTTCTGAAAATAGCCCATCAGCGCCGTTCGATCCGGCAGGCCTAAGACCTTCGGATCGAAATTGGGACCTGCTTCCCTATGATGATGAAAATCGCCGAGGAACCGGTTCAGTCCCTCTGGCACCGGTCGCAGTCCGAGCGCGATCAGGTCGGCATTGTTGGCGGGTTCGGCCGCAATATTGAAACGGTCGAGGCTGTACTGGCGATTTTCTGCCGCGCGGTACGGCATGTAGAACCGCAACGACGTGGAATGACGCAACGCTAGGCGACGCGCAGTCGCATATTGAAAGAGCTGATTACCCAGGCCACCCTGCAATTGAACGATGATCATGGCAGCAGCAAGTAGGACACCCATGCCGGCGGGCTAGATAATATGATAATATTAGGCAGAGCGTGTGGCCTATCTATCGCCTTACAGGCTAGCGATGCGCCTCGACCATGCGATAGAGCGCGTTGAACTTGTCGAGATCAACATCGATGGAGGCCTGGAACCCTTCGCCTTCACCGGCAGCGCAGAATTGCATCGCGTGCACCAGATCCAGTTTCTCGGAGATGATCCAGAAGAACGGGCGCATTTCGGCAACGGGCATGAACTCGATGACCTTGGTCCCGGGTTCGCAAAACAGGAGATTGGTCAGCCCCGCGCCATGCGCTCCAACGACGAACTCGGCCCCTTGGAAGAGCAGTATCTGTTCTTCGATACTCATGCTTTCAAGGATAATTGTTTCGAACCCGCGCTCGATGAGAAATGCCTGCAAGCTCCTGAAATCCCTTATCCTTCGGGCCGAGCCCTTGCGCTCTATCAGGAGCCGTCTGTTTCGCGGGCCGCAACGGCCCGCATATTTGGCGGCGATCCGCCGCTGAAAACTTCTGACATACGACGCGGGCACATCCTCAAGAAAATCGCCGCTGTCTGCCCAGATCGCTTCACGAACCCGGAACAGATCGCCGCTGGCTTCAACGGTGGGAATCTCGTCGAACGCCAGCGCTCGGAGCGAAGCACGATGGTCGAACGGGGAGGCGACGTCCATCAATCTGGGCAGCACGATGCTCAGCCTACGATCTGTCCCCAGAGCCTCAGTCAGGATGTTGAGTGACAACATCCCCTCCGCCGTCCAATGGTAGTAGTTCTGAAGATTGCCGTTGTAGAAGACAAAGTAAGTTCCGTCGTAATACGGCGCGGCATCAAGCGATTTCTTGCAGATCCACAAATCGTCCGCGCTCCTTGTCAACCACGGCGTATTCGGCGGGGCGCCCTGAACATAGCCTAAGCCCTTCGATACACCCGATTCATCGAACACCGATCCTTCAGTAAGTCGGGTCGTTGAGACGTATTGATTGCTGCGCCGATGAATCATCATGCGGTCGGGAAAGTCGCCGAACTCGGGCGGTCTGGGTGGTCTCGGACGCGCGATAACGCGAATAGAAAAGCTGCTTGTCACCCCGATCAACGAAGATCGGAGCGTCGCGTTTGATCGAGAAACCCGAAGCTACTGGCCAGCACGAATTGGGCGTTTGGAGGAAGTCGGCGCGGGTCGCCACGCGGTGGCTCTCGTCCGACTGCGGGGCGGGGGCGACTTTAATCTGATCTTGAGGCGACGGGCCCTCCGATTGGTCCGGCGCCGGTGCGAATGCCGGCTGCTCCGCAAAGTTGGTCGTTGCGGATGGCTTAGGCTTCCTGAGAGTACCGGCAAGGGTCCGGGCTACGAGATCGCCGGGCTCGACATAGAGAATTCCGCAAAGTCTCCAAGAGGGCGGTGCCCCACCATGATCTTCGGCTTCCCGCACCAAGGAGAGGCTCGCGGTAACGAGACTCTCCCGCTCAACCTCGCACGGCAAGATTGCCAATTTTTCAGCGTTGTCGCTAAGCGTGACGAGTGTCGACGCTCCGGAACCCGTTGCAATTCGGAGGCGACAGCCCTCGGGGCTGGATGTCGCCAGTCGAAGAATCAGATTGATCTTCGATCCTGCGGCCACGTCGGCGCGGAAACGAATAACGGACGTTGGACCCTCCGCCCGCGCCCCGTCGGGCTTGGGCTGCTGCCATCCCGAAACGCAGGCCAGTTCCGCAGACAAAGATCCGTCTACTCCATCCTGTAGCGTCCCCGCCGGGTTGCTGTTGACCGGAAGGAACGTGTTCGACGGCAGCGCGACGGCCGCAGTCCCTTCAAAGCCTCGCCGTTCCCGCAGAAATGCGAAAGTCGACTTGAGGAGTTCAAAGGTGAACTGCTGCCATCGTCGCATTCGAAAATGCTCCGCGATCTCCGCTTCGCGGCGTTGGCGCAGGCCGGGGTCATCGAGATACCGCAACAATTGCTCCAACCCGCTACGCGCATTGTAGGGGTCGACATAATCCACGAAAGTGCCGCCGACTTCCGGAATGCCACCCGCGACGGAAGCTATGCAGACCTTGCCGTACGCTAGGCTTTCTCCCACGGGAAGTCCCCACCCTTCCACAAAGCTCGGGAACATCGTCAGCAAGCAATTCCGGTAAAGAACGTCGAGTTCAGCGTCGGAGAGGTTGTGCAAAAGCACGATCCTGCCCCTCAGGTTGTTGCAACCCTCAAGCTGATCGATGAAGTCCTTCACCAACCAGCCGTTACGACCCGCAAATACCAAAGTCGGGACATTCTGGCGGCCGGATTGCACCATCAACCGCCAGATATTGAAGAGGTAGTTTGGGTTCTTTCGTACCTCGATCGTGCCTACGCAGAGCACGAACTCCGTGCCGACCAGACCGGCGACGGAGTCACTGATTTCCGACGCGGGCGAGGTCGACTTCGAGAGCTCGTGTGCGAGCGGAACGACGTCGATGGGTATCGACCGGAGCCGTCTGGCCGTACGATGCCTGACAATCGACGTCTTGTTGTATTCCGAAGAGGTGAGGATGAAGTCGGCGAAGTTCAGGGCTTCCGTCACCGTCTTGACGAACGCTTTGGCGGTGGGCCCGTGGCAATATTCCGGGTGTGCGATTGGGATCATGTCGTGGACGTACATTCCGATCACGACTCTCGAATTCTTCAGCTCCTGCATGAATCTGCTCAGGCCATTGGCGGCCCAGAACGCGCCGGTCGTCAGGAACAGGTCGCCGGGCTGAGCGGTCCGTGGCCGCGCACGCTCCGAGAGCAAGCGGACCTGGCGCTGCAGGTCCGAGCCTACGGCGGCAACCGAACGGCCGCGATCGATCACGTCCAGCAGTGAGGACGCTTCGAGCTCCGCCAGGGCGCCATCTTTGAAAATCGTGAAATGCACCGGCTCGAGCTGGGGAGGCTCGAGAAGATTGCGGACGATTTCACACTGCACGCGCTGGATGCCCGAAAGCGTCGGGTGATCCAACAGATAGAGAAGCAGGTCGGTGATATCGAAAAATATGGTCGGACGAGTCTTGGCCGGCGCGTCTTTGTCCGTGCCTGTCGCTTTCGGCTGGTCGTCGCCGTCTAGCAGAGCCGGCGAGGGCTCAGCGAAGCGCGCCCAGAAACCGGGATCAATCCACGGCTCGTAGGGGACAAAGCGCTGCTCCTCGAAGGATGGGATGAAGCTGCGCTGGCCGGCCGGCGCGAGAATTGCGGCCATGCGCGAGAAACTGCTGTTGGAAAGCGCCAGGTAATCCGCCCGACGGAGGACCTCAAAGTCGCGAATGTGCTCGGGAAGTTGCGCGGCGGGCCAATCGGCAACCGAAACCGGGTCAAACTCCTCGAAGCTCGGCAGGATGGCGTCGGGTTCGTCGGTCGCAACGAAAAGCACGGGCTCACGAAGCGTCGGCCAGATGTCCCGCAACCAAGCGAGATGCCAAACCTCCGGGACCACTCGGAACCGGGGTATGTCGGCGTTGCGATAGTCTCCCCGGCGGACGTGAACCGCGACGAGCGTTCGCTCGCCGCCTTTCGTCAGATCGTTGTGCCAAGCATCGATTGATTCTTGCTGCTCGGTCGGGAGCGCAAACAGGGTCCTGAGCAAGGACCTGTGCGGCCGCCAGCGCTCCGATACCTCTTGGAAGTAGCCCCAGAAATCGACATCGATCGGCGGATTGCTGTTCTCCCACAGTCGGAGATCCTCAAGCGTGAAGGATTTAAAGGTGATCTGCGGCAGCGTGATCCCGGCGCTGAAGGCGTCTCTTAGGTCGTATAGACCCCTGCCCTCCCAATCGGGAACCGCCGCAGCCAGACCATGACGCAAGGCGTAGAGCTTTACGAAGGCATATTGGAAGAGCTGATTTCCGAAACGGCCGCTCTGACCCAGAGTCGACATGATGACTTGCCCGCGCGAGCCGGCGTCGAGCCGATTGGGAGATCGAACCGCGTCGCTCGCAAGAAAACATCGCGCCATCTGTGCTCCGACAGGAACGGCGCCATTCCCGACGAGGCCGCGGTCGAAAAGGTCGCGCCCCAATCGCCAGCGATCGGCTTCATTCGGATCGTCAGTCGGCATCAGGGCCGCGACGGCCCGAAAACCGAATGTCGCGGCGAGCGGGTTCGTCGCCGCTTCCAAGATGTCGGCGGGCGCAACAAGGAGATCGTCGCCGGTGAACTCGCCGCAGAGCTCTTCCGCCTGCCGTCTGAGGCTTTCGAGCGCGCCCGGCCATTCGCCGCCGGAGGCAGGCCGGGCGGGCGCGCATATGAGCGGCGTGCCGGGCGCCAAGCTGCGTTGATCAGGAGCGACCTTGAAGAGCAGCGCGTCGACCGGACCTTCGCCGCCCACGGCATCGACGCCGACGACCAGGAGCGACCTGATCGGAAAGTGCTGATCGAGGAAAGGCCGCAGCAGGGATTGAAGTTCCGCGCCAGGCTTTTGCGCAGTGGGCCCAGGATCGGCAGACGGTGCGGCTGAAGGCGCCGCGGAGCCACCATTGCGAAACTCATTCACAGGATCGCGCATCGTCAAGTTTCTCAACGCTCAAAAGTCATTGCATTGCTTTCGGATGCTGCCACATCGACGGCTTCGCCGCCGTGAGTCCCCCGTTTGGTCTTCTTCGCGAAAAATTGGCGACGCCAGTTTCCTTGTTTTTGTCAGCGAAAACAACAGCGGTGTTCGGCGAAAGCTGCATTGCTCCCGACGAAATCGGCACTCATTGCGCTTGAGGCCGATTAAAGACCGGCGCCCTCGAATTGACTGGACCGCCGCCGTCGAGTCTGCAACTGTCGCTACAGCTAGTGAGGCTTGGTCGGCTTGCCATCGCGCAATGGCTGGCCCCTCGCTGGCACTTCCCAAAAGCAAGAAAAATACGCCGGTGTTGCGACCGAGCTACGCTTGCGACCCCTCCTCCAGATCTTTGCCAGGAATCCACTTTCAGAAACACCTACGACGCGACATGATGAGGTTGGACTTGGGAGGGGGAAATGCCGATCAGAGATGAGCGAGCGATTGCCCTCGAAATGATAGCGGCGGACCTTGATAGGCTGATCAGGCAGGCGAACGCGCACAAGCTCTCGATGCTCGCTTACCTCCTGGATATTGCAGCGACCCACGCGCGCGAGGAGCTCGGAACGAAGTCCTTCATCGAGAGGGCCACAACAGCTAGGCCTTCCCCGAAGCACTAGCGGCCGCTTGCGCGACTCCGGCTTTAGATGGCGATGCTAAAATATGTCGGGCCCATCATAGGGGGCATAGGGCTCTTCTTGACGCTTCTCGGCTTCGTGCGGGCCAGCTTCGCAACCAGCGAAGCCGAAGCCTCGACCTGGGGCACCGTCGCCGTCCTTGGGTTTGTAGCATTCCTTTGGTGGGCATTCCTCGGTCGACCCGGAAGCCCGCAAGACCCCGAGGCATAGCCGTGCAAGATTGCTAGACCGAAAATGGCGTAGAGGCACTCGACGCCTGACCTCCGGACTGCATTCCCCAGATGAACGAAGGGCCTCGCCCAGTGCGGCGGCGGTCCAGCCTTGCTGGAAGATCTGAAACGCTGCAATCTGAGGGCTCCAACCCCGGCTCATCCGGGGAATGCCAGTTCGACACTCCGCCGCCGGGCGAAGATCGTAATCTTGGTGCCGTCGGTGCTGCGGTGAAGCGTCGAGCCGAGGAAGCCCGGCGTGTGGCTGACCGAGACCTCTGTCGCGCGGCTCAGAAGACCGACGAGCCGCTGCTGCTCGACGGGCACGGCGGTGAAGACGTTGATCAGCGTGATCGCTCGCAGCGAGGTTGTGAAATTCAACTACTCAACCAATTCGTGAGACCGCCAATGCCCGCGCAATTGCCTTACGTGGCCAGCAACAAGAATGTTGGCGCTCTCTTCGAAAAGATTGCATCTGCGAAAATCCCGTTGAGAGAAGGCTAGTGAATGACGGAAGAGGCCGTGGCCAACCGGCGTGGTCTGGGCGAAGTCGCTTCACTTCCGAAGCTGTGCCTGGAGGACTTCGACGCGGCGATCTTCGACCTCGACGGCGTTCTCACGCGCACGGCGAGCGTGCATGCCGAAACATGGAAGCGCCTCTTCGACGACTTCCTGCGTGCGCGCTCCGAGCGAACGGCGGGGCCGTTTCGTCCCTTCGACGTCGCCGGCGACTACCCGCGCTACGTGGACGGCAAGCCGCGCCTTGAGGGCGTCGCCAGCTTTCTCAAGTCGCGCGGCATCGAGCTGCCGTGGGGCGAGCCGAGCGATCGCGAGGACAAGGCGACAATCTATGGCCTCGGCAATCGCAAGAACCGGTATTTCAACGAGCATCTCAAGCGCGAGGGGGTGGAGGTTTTCGAATTCTTCGGTGCGTTTTCTGCGCCTGCTGCGCGACGCGGGAATCAAGACGGCGCTGGTGTCGTCGAGCCGCAACGCCGCCGCCGTGCTCGAAGCGGCCGGCTCACAAATCTGTTCGATGTGCATATCGACGGTAACGACCTCGCGCGGCTGGGCCTCAAGGGCAAGCCGGCGCCCGACCTCTTCCTGCTCGCGGCCGAACGGCTGGGCACGGCACCGGCACGCTCGATCGTGTTGGAGGACGCAGTCAGCGGCGTCGAGGCCGGACATGCCGGCGGCTTCGGCCACGTGGTCGGCATCGACCGCCGCGGCGAGCCCGAAGCGCTGCGCAAAGGCGGCGCGGACATCGTCGTTTCCGACCTCGCCTTCCTGGGCCTGGCGGGGCAAGCGTCAAAACAAAGGGGGGACGCGCCGGTGACCAATGCCCTGCACCGCTTCGACGAGATCGCGCGCGCCTCGCCGGCAAGCGTCCGAGCGTCTTCCTCGACTATGACGGCACGCTGACGCCGATCGTCGCCCGCCCCGATCTTGCCGTGCTCAGCGAGGAGATGCGCACGGTGCTGCGGGGGCTCGCCGCCCGCTGCAGCGTGGCGATCATCAGCGGCCGCGATCTCGCCGACGTGCGCCGCCTCGTCGGCCTCGACGACCTCGTCTACGCCGGGAGCCACGGCTTCGACATCGCCGGCCCCGGCGGCTTGCACATTCAGCACGAAGAGGGCGCCGCTTTCACGGCTGCGGTCGAGCGCGCCACCGAGCAGCTCCGCCCGGCGCTCGTTGCGATCGACGGCGCGCTTGTCGAGCCGAAGCGTTTTGCCGTCGCCGTGCACTATCGGCAGGTCGCCGACGATGAAGGTGCCGAGGTCGAAGCCGCCGTCGACCGGGTGCTGAACGGCGTGCCGGAGCTGCACAAGACGCACGGCAAGAAGGTCTTCGAGCTGCGCCCGCGCTTCGACTGGGACAAGGGCAAGGCGGTGCTCTGGCTGCTTTCGGCGCTGAAGCAGACGGGAGCGGATATCCTGCCGTTCTACATCGGCGACGACCTGACCGACGAGGACGCCTTCCGCGCGCTCCGCGACGCGGCGTCACCATCTTCGTCGGCCATCCGGAGCAGACGGCGGCCCACTACATCCTCGACGAGACGAACGAGGTCGGCGCCTTCCTGAAGGAACTTGCAGGTGTGCTGGAGCCATGACCACCGTTGCTGACTGGAAGCTCGCCTACGAAGGCTTCGCGCCGGAAGAAGAGGGCCTGCGCGAGGCGCTTTGCACGCTCGGCAACGGCTACTTCGCGACCCGCGGCGCCGCCGAAGAGGCGAGCGCGGACGAGGTCCACTATCCCGGCACCTATCTTGCCGGCGGCTTCAACCGGCTGGAGACCGACATCGCCGGGCGGGTGATCGAGAACGAGGACCTGGTCAACCTCCCGAACTGGCTTCCGCTCTCCTTCCGACCGGCCGACGGCGACTGGCTCAATCTGCAGCGCGACGAGGTGATCGACTACCGGCAGGAGCTCGATCTGCGCTCAGGCGTTCTGCGCCGCCGCTTCAAGCTGCGCGACAAGGCGGGCCGCGAGACGTCGGTCGAGAGCCGCCGGCTGGTGCATATGGGCAATCCGCATCTGGCGGCGCTGCAGATGACCGTCCAGCCGGAGAACTGGTCGGGCGACGTGGAGGTCATGTCGGCGCTCGACGGCCGCGTCATCAATGCCGGCGTCGCGCGCTATCGCTAGCTCGAACAGCAAGCACCTTGAGCCGCTCGAGGCGCGCCCGTTCGGCGACGACGGCATGCTGCTGGTCGTGGAGACCAATCAGTCGCGGATCAGGATCGCGCAGGCGGCGCGGACGCGGTCTGTTCAAGCGGAGCGAGCCGGCGGCGACCGAGCGCCGGACCGAGGTGAGGAAGGCTACATCGCGCAGCATGCGACGGTGGCGGTTGCCGAAGGGGAGTCGCTCACGGTGGAGAAGGTCGTCGCGCTCCACACCGGGCGCGACAGGGCGATCTCCGAGCCGGCGCTCGCCGCCGTCGAGTCGGTCTCCGCGGCCGGCGACTTCGACGAACCTGCTTGCCGATCACGAGCGCGCCTGGCGCCGGCTCTGGGAGCGCTGCGACATCCCGCTCAAGGATTCGCATCGCATCCAGATGATCCTGCGGCTGCACATCTTCCACCTGCTGCAGACCGTGTCGCCGCATTCGTGCGAGCTCGACGTCGGCGTGCCGGCGCGCGGCCTGCATGGCGAGGCCTATCGCGGCCACATCTTCTGGGACGAGATCTTCATCCTGCCGTTCCTGAACTTCCGCATGCCGGAGATCTCGCGCTCGCTGCTGCTCTACCGCTATCGGCGCCTGCCGGCGGCGCGCGCCGCGGCCAAGGAGAGCGGGCTCGAAGGGCGCGCTCTATCCGTGGCAGAGCGGCAGCAGCGGCCGCGAAGAGAGCCAGGTCCTGCATCTCAACCCGCGCTCCGGCCGCTGGACGCCGGACAACAGCCATCTGCAGCGCCACGCCAACGCGGCGATCGCCTTCAACGTCTGGCGCTACTACGAGGCGACGGGCGACCGCGCGTTTCTCGCCTCGCACGGCGCGGAGATGCTCGTCGAGATCGCGCGCCTGTGGGCGAGCCTCGCCACGTGGAACGAGGACAAGGAACGCTACGTCATCAAGGGCGTCATGGGCCCCGACGAGTTCCACGACGGCTACCCCTCGCGCGACACGCCCGGCCTCGACAACAACGCCTACAGCAACGTGATGGCGGCCTGGGTGCTGGCGCAGGCGCCGAAGGCGCTGGAGATCATCCCGACGGCGCGGCGGCAGGAGCTCGAGGAGGTGCTCGGCCTCGGCGCGGAAGAGCTGGCGCAATGGGACGACATCGCCTGCAAGCTCTTCGTTCCGTTCCACGACGACGGCGTGATCAGCCAGTTCGAGGGCTACGATCAGCTGGAGGAGCTCGACTGGGACGCCTACCGCGCGAAATACGGCGACATCCAGCGCCTCGACCGCATCCTCGAGGCGGAGGGCGACAGCGTGAACCGCTACAAGGCCTCCAAGCAGGCCGACGTGCTGATGCTGTTCTACCTGTTTTCGATGGCGGAGCTGCGCAGGCTGTTCAAGCGGCTCGGCTATGCGTTCAGCGCCAAGACCATCCGCAAGAGCATCGCCTATTACCTGCCGCGCACCTCCGACGGCTCGACGCTGAGCCGGCTCGTGCATTCCTGGGTGCTGGCGCGCAGCGACCGCACACGGTCGTGGGAGCTGCTCAAGGAGGCGCTGGAGAGCGACATCAGGGACGTGCAGGGCGGCACGACGGCGGAAGGCATCCATCTCGGCGCCATGGCCGGCACGGTGGATCTCGTGCAGCGCGGCCAGACGGCGCTGGAGATCGTCAACGGCGTGCTGCATCTGAGCCCCTGCATGCCGCAGGAGCTGCAGGGCATGCGGCTGCGGCTGCTCTATCATGGCTCGCCGCTCGACGCCGTCGTTTCCCGCGACAAGGTCGTCCTCAGCGCTCCGGAGGATTGGGCCGGCCCGAACAAGATCGGCGTGCGCAATCGGGTGCATGCGTTCAAGGCCGGCTCCGGCTGGAGTTCGACTGCCATTTGGCTGGCGGATCCTGGCGTGCCGTCACGCACAGGGTGAAGCGCAGGATGGCCGTCAGCCCGAAGCCCGGCGCAGAGACCCGCGGCGGCTCCAAGAAGAGCGCGGCGGCCCCGGAAGTCTATCCCGAAGAGCTGAGCTTTGTTTCAGGCTCGCGCCTTGGCTGCGAAGTCGTCGACAAGCTTCGCCAGGTACTCCGTTCCGTATACGGAATCGGCCGCCGGAAGGTGAACGATCTTTCGAGTTCATCCGCGTTCGATCGCCACCGGCGTACGTAAGCAATTGTTAACACGCTGGTCGCTTCATTCGCGTCAGCATGAAACAGCGATCCTGCAGGTCTTCGAGTTTTGGGATCGGCGCTGTCGCATTTGCGTCAGTGCTGATCTTTATAAGCTGCGCTTCGGCACAAGAGTATTGTGTTTTCGATCTCTCCGAACCGGATGCCCCGTACTATGTCCTCGGTTCGTTCATCACCCCGCAATCCAACTACGTTGTCATCGATCTTTGCACGAAGTCGGCCGACGAAGTTCAAGCGGATCTCATCGCTGCAGCCCGCAAACGGTCAAAGACGAAATTGCAAAGACGCGAGGAGGATGAGGCGCGTGCGCAACGAGTGCGCGAGGAGAGTGACAAGCTGTGGAGTGACAAGCTGTGGAGGGAACGGACTGAAGAAAAGAAAATCTTTGAAGACAACAGCACTGGTGGTCTGGCTTCTGGAATTGAGGCGAACGGCGAGTAAGTTCATTCGAAACTGAAAGGTCGCCGCTCAACCTTAGTTAAGGGGTCAATTCCTGCAAGCTGGCTGGCCGAAGCCTCCGCAAAGACCCTTACTATAGTAACCGTCGCGTTGCTGGCGGCGAGCGTCGTGGCGGCGGTCAACGACAGGACGGTCGCCGATCATAGTCGTAATAATATTCATCATAATAATAGGGCCGCTCGACATAGACCCGCGGCGCAACGAAGACCCGCGGCGCAACGAAGACAGGCGGGGGCTCGTAGCCGTAGTCGCCGTGGCAACTCACGATGACGCCGTTCCCCAACTCGCGGTAGCCGCCTCGGCACTCGCTAGCCGCATTCGCAGTGGAGGCCGCGACGAGGAGCGCC
>CAWFEM010000002.1:0-59341 GCA_963814905.1 uncultured Alphaproteobacteria bacterium
GGCGCGCCGGAGAGGATTCGAACCCCTGACCCCCAGATTCGTAGTCTGGTGCTCTATCCAGCTGAGCTACCGGCGCTTGAGGAGCTGTCGCGGCCGCCGGCCGCGAAGCTCGGGACACCTAGTCGCTCACGCGCCGCAATGCAAGGGAAAGCCCGGCCGGAGAGCGCCCGTCAGCCGTGCTGGCGCTCGCGGCGCGCATTGATGCTGACCGGGCGATCCGGAATCTCCACCTCGAAGACCGCCCCCGCGCCGGGGCGGTCGACGAGGCGGATATCGCCGCCATGGGCGCGCACGATCTCCGCGGCAATGGCGAGGCCGAGGCCGGTGCCGCCTTGCCGGGCGGAACCCTGGAACGCCTGGAAGAGGCTTGCGCGCGCTTTCTCCGGCACGCCCGGACCGGTGTCGCAGACCCGCATCAGGGTCACGCTTCCGGAGCGCTCGCCCTCCACCCAGACGCGGCGGATCACCGCCGGCCCCTCCCCGTCGCTCACCGCCTGCAGCGCATTGCGGCAGAGATTCATGAGCACGCGGAAAAGCTGCTCCGGGTCGCCGTCGACTTCGATATCGGACGCGACGCGGTTCTCCCAGTGGACATCCTCGCCGCCGTGGAGGGAGAGCACGTCGCCGACATCGTCAACGAGCCGCGACAGCGACAGGAGCTGCCGCCGCGGCGGCTCCTCGCGCGCCTGGCCGTAGGCGAGCACGGAGCGGGTATATTCGATGGCGCGATCGATCGCGCCGATGATCTTGGGCGCAAAGCGCTTGACCAGCGGGTCGTCGGCGGCGCCAAGGCGGTCGGAGAAGAGCTGCGCGGAGGCGAGGATGTTCCTGAGATCGTGATTGATCTTGGAGACCGCGAGGCCGAGATCGGCGAGGTGGCGGCGCTGGGCGAGCATGTCGCGAAGCGTCTTCTGCATGCCGGCAAGCGTCTCTTCCGCCGCGCCGATCTCGTCGCGCCTGCCGCTCGGCACGATAATGGCGGAGGCGTCTTCCGGCGCGGTCGAAAAGGCGACGATGTTCGCCGAAAGCCGCTGCATCGGGCGCACGAAGAGCAGGCGCAGCGCCGCGTAGACGAGCGTCGCCGTGATCACCGAGATCGCCAGCGAAAGCAGGAGGATGTTGCGCGAATAGGCGATCATCGCACTACGCAGGCCGGATTCGTGCACCACGATCTCGAAACGATCGCTGCCGGCGGGAGGCTGGCCGCTCACCATGATCAGCCGGTTGCCGGCGGAGAACAGCGTCTGGAAGGCGGCGCGGATGGAATCGAGCGGCTTCAGCCAGCGGAGATCGTGGTGCGCCGCGATGTCCTTCGGCATGTCGTCGAGAGAGATCAGCCAGCGCTGACCGGCGCTCCTGAGCGCGATCGCGTCGACGCCGATGGAGCGGAGCATCTCCTCCTGCAGCGCCGACGGCATCGCGCCGGGCGGCGCGGCGCTCACCGCGGTCGCAACGATCTGCGCCGTGTCGAGCTTCTCCTTCAGCCAGACATTGCGGTAATTGGCGATGGAGGGGATGTAGATCAGCACCTCGGCCACCATCACGAAAAGGAGGGTGAGCACGAGGAGCTTGTTGGAAAGGCTCAGGCCGAGCACGGCCCGGCGCCTGCGCGAACCGTTCGTCGCGCCGGGCTCGGCGGCTGGTGTCGGACCCTTCTCCGTCATTGCGGCTCTCGCAACGGCCATCTTATGCGTGAACGTACCCCTGTTCCAGTTGCGCGCATATCTAGCCGAGCTTCCGCAGAAGCGCGATCACGCGCCTGATCATGGGTGAATCGAGCTTCGGCGCATAGAACGCGACCGCCGCGCGGCGCGCCGCCTCAGAACGCGTCGGATAGGGGAAGATCGCGGTCGCGAGGTCCTTCACGCGGAGCCCACCGGCAACCGCGAGCACGAATGGTGCGATCAGTTCGCCGGCATCGTGGCTGAGGATATCCGCCCCGACGACGCGGCCGCGTTTCGTCGCGAGCACCTTCACCAGCCCGCGTGTGGCGCGGTCCGTGTGCGCGCGGTCATTCTCCGAGAACGGCCAGCGCAATATCTGCACATTGCCGTAGCGCCGGCGCGCCGCCGCCTCGCTCAAGCCCACATGCGCGAGCTCCGGCTCGGTGAATGTCACCCAGGGAAGGAGATCGGGGCGCACCTTGCCGCCGAAGCGAAACAGGATGGAGCGCACGACGAGACCCGCCTGATAGCCGGCCCAGTGCGTGAATTGCGGTCCGCCGGCGGCGTCGCCGATAGCATAGACGCGGGGGTTCCGCGTCCGCAGCCGCTTGTTCACCTTGATGCCCTTCTCGTTGAAGCGGACCCCGGCCTTTTCGAGCGCGAGCTCATCGAGATCGGGACGCCGCCCGGTGGCGAGGAGAAGGTGCGTCCCGTCGATTTGGATCGCATTGTCGTCGGGGCTGTCGAGCGTCACCCTGACGCCGCTTCGTCCGCGCCGCGCCACGCGCACGATCCTGGCGCCTTCATGAATGTCGATCCCCTCCGCGCGCAACGACTCGACCAGAAGCGCGGTCAGCTCCGGATCGTCCTTGGCGAGCGACGTTCCCGCTTCGAGCACTGTCACGGTCGAGCCGAGCCGGCGGAACGCCTGTGCCATCTCCATGCCGATCGGCCCGCCTCCGACGACGATCAGATGACCGGGCAGGCGCTTCAGCTCAAACACCGTCTCATTGGTGAGATAGGGCACCGTGATGAGGTTCGGGATCGGCGGGACCGCCGGGCGCGAGCCGGTCGCCACGACGAAGCGGCGCGCGCGGATCGTGGCGCCGCCGACGATGACGGTTCGCGCGTCGGCGAAGCGCGCCACACCGGCAATCACTTTCACCCCGAGGCCGGTAAAGCGCTCGGCGGAATCGTTCGGCTCGATCGCGGCGATCGTCTCGCGCACATGCGCCATGACGGCGGCAAAGTCGGTGCGCGGCTCGTCGGCCTTGACGCCGAAACCGGCGGCTTCGCGGACCGCCGCGGCGTGGCGCGCGGCCGCGATCAACGCCTTCGAAGGAACGCAGCCCGTATTCAGGCAATCGCCGCCCATCTTGCCGCGTTCGATGAGAACGACGGAGACCCCGAACGTCGCCGCGGCGGCCGCCACGGTCAAACCGGCCGAGCCCGCACCTATTACGCAAATGTCGGGCGTCAAAACTTCACTCATCCGCTGGCCGCGCTACGCTTCCTGTCCCTCCTGCGCCGCCACCGGCGCACCGCTATCGGCGCAAGCGCCATCACTCCGAGCAGCGCCAGCGCGACGAGAAGTCCCGTCGGCACATGCACGCCGTCGCTGTCGAGCGCGGTTCCGAGCCCCTGCCCGAAATAGGCGAACACGAAGGTCGCCGGCACCACGCCGATCGTCGTTGCCGCAACATAGGGGAGAAGGCGCATGCCGAACAGCGCTGCCGCGAGATTGACGAGCCAAAACGGAAAGAGCGGCACCAGGCGCAGGAAGAGCAGGTAGCTGAACCCCTCGTCCTGGAAGCCCTTGCGAAGCCGCTGCGTGCGTGGACCGGCGCGCTCGGCCAGAAACGCGCCCACGGAAGTGCGCGCGATCAGGAAGATCACGGTGGCGCCGAGCGTCGCGGCGATCGCGGCGAGCGCCGTGCCAAGCGCCGCCCCGAAGAGGAAGCCGCCGGTGATCGTCATCACGCCGGCGCCGGGGAACGAGATGGCGACCACGACGAAATAGACGAGAAAGTAGATTGCGCTCGCGAGAACCGGGTTCTCGGCGACCTGATCGAGGAGCATGCCCTGGTAGGCGCGCAGCGCCTCAAGCGAGAAATAGTCCTGCAGCCCGGCGGCGTAGAGTACGGCAAGCGCCAGGGCGACCAAAGCCAGCGGAAGCCAGCGCAGGAGCTGGCTTCGACCGGCCTTGCGGCCGCCGACAGCCCCGTCGTCCGCGCCCTCGCCCACCTTGTCGGTCTCCTGAAGCCTCGCGCCTTGCGCGTTTTCCATGCCCGTCAGCCATCCTGCGCGGTGCCCGCGCCAATCGGTAGCACCCCATGCTAAACGCTGCGCAAACAGCTTGGGGCCCCGCCACGAACTTATGAAGGGGCGGCGGCGGCCCATCACCGCGGCGTGACAGGCGGCGGAAACTGCCCTGATCGTTGACTTCGCGGCGGGTTTCACCCTATATCGCGCCCGGTCGCCCGGAGGCCTGCGGTGTCGCGCACTCCGGCACTATCCCGAACATTCGGCGCGGCGCGGTGTAAGCCCAAGCGAACCGGCTGTCCGTTTCCTAAGACGAGGGCCGCCGGCAGGTGGCATGAACGATGAAGAGAACCTATCAACCGAGCCGCCTGGTGCGTAAGCGCCGTCATGGATTCCGCACCCGCACGGCGACGCGGAATGGACGCAAGGTGCTCGCGCGCCGCCGCGCCAAGGGGCGCAAGCGCCTGTCGGCGTGACCGGTCACGCACCGATGGCGGTCCTTTCCTGATGCTTGGGCGCCTGAAGAAGAGGCGCGATTTCCTTGCCGCCGCGAAAGGCCATCGGGCTCAGCGGCGCGCATTCGTTTTGGAGGCGCGGCAACGCGACGATGAGGACGCACCCCGCTTCGGCTTCACCGTCACCAAGCGCACCGCGGCGAAGGCCGTGGAGCGCAATCGCATCCGCCGCCGCTTGCGCGAGGCGGCGCGGCTCGCAGGCGCGCCATATGCGCGCGCCGGCCACGATTATGTGCTCATCGGGCGGCGTGGGGCTTTGACCGAGCCCTTCGCCGGCATTACTTCCGCGCTTGCGGACGCCATGCGGCGCGTTCCGGACGCCACGCATCCCGCCCAGGCGACGAAGGCGCAAA
Organism: uncultured Alphaproteobacteria bacterium; assembly: GCA_963814905.1. Lineage (GTDB taxonomy): Bacteria > Pseudomonadota > Alphaproteobacteria > Rhizobiales > Afifellaceae > DASWJZ01. Next base: position 4,795 of record CAWFEM010000002.1, read on the forward strand.
GAGACCCGCGATGATGAAGAACAACCAGAACGTCATCATCGCGATCGCGCTGTCGTTCGCCATTATCGTCGCCTGGCAGTTCTTCATCATCGGACCGAAGATGGAAGCGCAGCGCCAGCACCTCGCCGCGGAGCAGGCGCAGACGGCCGAGACGACACCGAGCGACGCCCCGGCCGGAGCAGAGGCGCCGGCAGCGACAACGTCACCGGGCACCGGTGCCACGGCGCCGGCGGCTGGCACCGCACCGGCCGGTTCGACAGCCACGCCGGCGATCGTCAGCCGCGACGCGGCGCTCGCCCGCACGAAGCGGGCGATGATCGATACGCCGTCGCTGAAGGGCTCCATCAATCTCGTCGGCGGGCGCATCGACGATCTCCGCCTCGTCGACTATCGCGAGACGGTCGCGCCCACGAGCCCTCTGGTGGAGCTGTTCTCGCCGGCGGGGACCGAGAACCCCTATTTCGCCGATTTCGGCTGGGTCGCGAGCGCCGGCGGACCCGCGGTCCCCGGTGCTGAGACCGAATGGAAGGCCGAGGGCGGCACGCTTGCACCGGGAAAGGATGTCACGCTCAGCTGGGACAACGGCGCGGGCCTTGTCTTCAAGCGGATCTTTTCGGTCGATTCGAAGTACATGTTCACAGTGTATCAGACGGTCGAGAACACGACCGGTGCGCCGGTTTCGCTTTATCCCTTCGGCCTCGTCAGCCGCACCGGCCTTCCCAAGACCAGCGGCTACTACATCCTGCACGAGGGCCTGATCTCCTATCTCGGCGACGAAGGCCTTGAGGAGGTCAAATACAAGAAGCTCGCCGACAATCCCTCCATCACCCCCGCCAAGGTCTCGACGGGCTGGCTCGGCATCACCGACAAATATTGGGCGTCGGCATTGATCCCGCAGGGCGACAAGCCCTTCCAGCCGCGCTTCCTCAAGGGCGAAGCGGGCGCGCGGCCGACCTATCAGGCCGATTTCCTCGGCGATGCGGTTTCCGTTCCCGCCGGCGGACAGGCGGAGAACAAGACGCTGCTCTTCGCCGGGGCGAAGGAGACCGCGCTTCTCGACAGCTACACCGAGAACCTCAGGATTCCGCATCTTGAGCTGCTGATCGACTGGGGCTGGTTCTTCTTCATCACCAAGCCGATGTTCAAGCTGATCGACTGGATCTATCGCTTCCTCGGCAATTTCGGTCTCGCCATTCTGGCCGTCACGGTGCTCGTGAAAGCTGTCTTCTTCCCGCTCGCCAACCGCTCCTACGGGTCGATGTCGAAGATGAAGAAGCTGCAGCCGGAAATGAAGAAGCTGCAGGAGCAGTACAAGGACGACCGCATGGGGCTCCAGAAGGAGATGATGGAGCTCTACAAGCGCGAGAAGGTGAACCCGATCGCAGGCTGTTGGCCGATCGTCATCCAGATTCCGGTGTTCTTCTCCCTCTACAAGGTCCTCTTCGTCACCATCGAGATGCGCCACGCGCCGTTCTTCGGGTGGATCCACGACCTCTCCGCGCCCGATCCGACGAACATCTTCACCCTCATGGGGCTCATTCCTTGGACCCCGCCGCATGCGCTGCACCTCGGAATATGGCCGCTCATCATGGGCTTCACCATGTTCGTGCAGATGCGCATGAACCCGACGCCGCCGGACAAGACCCAGGCGATGATCTTCAACTGGATGCCGGTCGTCTTCACCTTCATGCTCGGCTCCTTCCCGGCCGGACTGGTCATCTACTGGGCGTGGAACAATACGCTGTCGGTGCTCCAGCAGGGCGTCATCATGAAGCGCAACGGCGTGCCGATCGAGCTGTTCGGCAATCTGAAGGGCCTCATCAGCCGGCCGAAGCCGAAGAACACGCCGGCGGAATGACGCCGCTCCCGCCCGCCACGAACGAGGCGAGCGAAGGTTCTTCCATGCTCTTCCGCCGCCCCTGGCGCTTCGTGACCGAGGCACCGCATCTCGCCGTGCTGCCGCCGGAGGGACCGCCTGAGGTCGCTTTCGCCGGTCGCTCCAATGTCGGCAAGTCGAGCCTCATCAACGCCGTCACGAGTACGACGGGTCTCGCGCGCACGTCGAACACGCCGGGGCGGACGCAGTCGCTCTTCTTCTTCGTCCCTGACCTTCCGGACGCGGATCCCGCCGACCTGCCGCCGATCGCGATCGTCGACCTTCCCGGCTACGGCTTCGCCAAGGCGCCGAAGGACAAGGTGGCGGCGTGGACGAAATTGATCCGCGCCTATCTCGCCGGCCGTGCCACGCTGAAGCGCGTCTTCCTGCTCGTCGACTCGCGCCATGGGCTGAAGCCGGTCGACGCAACCCTGATGGGCGAGCTCGACCGCGCCGGCGTCTCCTACCAGATCGTGCTCACCAAGGCCGACAAGGTGAAGCCGGAGGCGCTTGCCGCCTGCGAGGCGGCAACGGCCGCGGCGACCGCCAAGCGCCCCGCCGCGCACCCGACGATCGTCGTGACCTCCAGTCCGAAGGGCGAGGGCGTAGAGGCGATCCGCGCGGAGATCGCCGCCTTCTCAACGCCCCGCTGAGCCGCTAAGAGGCCGCGAGATCGATCGATCGCCCGGTGAAACCGGATACGTTGATCTGGACAGACCGATTTGCGTGCTTCGAGGCTCTATTCCGCCCTCATCCTGAGGTGCGAGCGGAGCGAGCCTCGAAGGGGCGGAATAGAGCACCTCAGCATGAGGGAAGTTGGGGTGGCTTCATCCGAACACCGACCCACAGGGTCTCGAAGGGCTGTAGTGGAGCGACAATGAACGACGAGGCGAAGACGATCACGGCAAAGGACGCCCACGACCAGGCACGGATTCTCGCCCAGGCACTGCCCTTCATGCAGCGCTACGAGAATAAGACCATTGTCGTGAAATATGGCGGCGCGGCCATGGGCGACCCCGCCCTCGGCCAGGCCTTCGCGCGCGACATCGCGCTTCTGAAGCAATCCGGCGTGAACCCGATCGTCGTCCATGGCGGCGGTCCGCAGATCGGCGAGATGCTCCAGAAGATGGGCATCAAGAGCGAGTTCAAGGGCGGCCTTCGCGTCACCGACAGGGCGACGGTGGAGATCGTGGAGATGGTGCTTGCCGGCTCCATCAACAAAGACATCGTCGCCATGATCAACAAGGAAGGCGAGTGGGCGATCGGGCTCTGCGGCAAGGACGGCAACATGGTCTTTGCCGAGAAGGTGAAGCGCACGCAAGTCGACCCCAACTCCAAGATCGAGGAAGTGGTCGACCTGGGCTTCGTCGGCGAGCCGGTCGAGGTCGACCGCACGCTGATCGACCTTCTCGCCCGCTCCGAGATGATCCCGGTCATCGCCCCGGTCGCGCCCGGCCGCGACGGCGAGACCTACAATATCAACGCCGACACGTTTGCGGGCGCCATCGCCGGCGCGCTGCAGGCGATGCGCCTTCTCTTCCTGACCGACGTGCCGGGCGTGCTCGACAAATCGGGCAAGCTCATCGACGAGCTGACCGTCAAGGAAGCCAAGGCCCTGATCGCCGACGGCACCATCTCCGGCGGCATGATCCCTAAGGTGGAGACCTGCTTCGACGCGATCAGGCGCGGGGTGGAGAGCGTCGTCATCGTCAACGGCAAGACGCCGCACGCCGTGCTTCTCGAACTCTTCACCGAGCACGGCGCCGGCACGCTGATCAAGCGGTAGCACCCTCGGGACACACGGCGGCCTTGACCGCCGCGACAGCTACATCCCGCCCTTCCTCACCTGGCCGCGGATCTCGCCGTTCGGATGCGCATCGGTGTGGATGTCCAGGTGCCAGAGGCCGTCGTCGAGCTGCGCCGCCTGATCCAGAGTGATCGGCGCTGACCCTTCCATCGGGCTTGGGCCCACGTAGATCCGGACCAACACGCCCGCGGTCTCGCCCTGCAAGGCAGGACCGTGGAAGGACACGGCGGTCACAGGCCCGGTGAGGCCAGAATATTCGATCGTCCAGGACAGCTCCATCGTGTCGGTATCGAGGACGATGTCGGCGTATCCGGCGCCGTCCGTGTCGACGGGCGGCACCTCCTCCTGGCCGCTCAAATCGGCGCTGTAGCTGATCTCGCCCGCCTGCGCCGTGCTCGACAGGACGAGCGCGAAGGTGAAGGCCGTTGCGATGAACGCGAGGCGGGCGAATCGCATGGCAGGGGATTAAAGCCCAGCATCCAAATGCGCAACTGCAGGGTTGGTTCTGGCAAGAGGCGATTATGCGCCTTCGGGGAGCGGGGCCGGCCGCCAATGCGTCAGCGACGAAATCCGCAACATGACAGTGGCTGCGAGCGCGAGCGTGCCCATCGCCGCGATGAGCGCGTCGACGGCGACGCCGGAATCGACGAGGAACCCGAAAAGCATCGGCGAGAGCGCGGTGGAGACGACCATGATCGCCGCGGCGGTGGCGCGGATGGAGCCGAGCCGCTCCACGCCATAGGCCTCCGCCAGGAGCGCGGTCGTCACCGTCGCGTAGGCGCCATTGCTGATGCCGTTCAGCGCCATGTAGGCGAAGAGGACCGGCTCCCAGTCGAAAGCGGCGAGCGCGAAGCAACCGAGCGCCATCGGCAGGAGAAAGAAGAGCGCGACGCGGCGTGCGCCGACGCGGTCGACAAGCCAGCCAGAGCCGAGCGCGGCAGCGATCGAGAAAAGTCCGAACACCGCGAACGACCCGGCGAAGAAGGCGGGCGGCCAGCCTTTCGAATTCGCAATCAGAACCTGGTGGAAAGAGATCGCCGTAGAGATGAAGCCGCCGGCCATGAAGGCGGGCAGCGCAAGCAGCATCTCCCTCTGCAGGAGAAAGCGGAGCGCTCCGAACGGCGCGCGCCCGGTCACGACACCGCCGCCATGGCCGCGCAGAAGGATCGGCGCGATCGGAAGCACCACGACGAGACAGATCAGCGACGCGGCGAGCCAGCCGCCGCGCCATCCGAAGAGCGAGAGCGCCAGAACGCCGAGCGCCGGGAACACCGATTCGCCCGCCGGCATCCCCATGACGGCGATGGAGACCGCGCGGCCGCGGGCGGCGGCGAACTCGCGCGCCATCGCGGTGATCGCGACATGCGTCATCAGCCCCTGGCCGAAGAAACGCAGCAGGAAGAGCGCCAGCACCAGGACGACGGCGTTCGGCGTTACCGCCGCCGTCGCGGTCGCGACGGCAAGGCCGATCACCGTCGCCATCGCGTAGCGCCTGAGCGGAACGGCGTCGATCAGCCCGCCGACCTTGGTGATGAGGAGCCCGCTCGACAGCGTCGCCACGAAATAGAGCGAGCCCCAGGCGCCGTTGGAGAGATCGAAGGCGGAGCGGAACGCGCCGCCGAAGACCGCGATGAACGAGGTCTGTCCGAAGGAGGAGAAGAAGGCAAAGGCGAAGCCGAAGGCGAGCAGAGACCAGCGGCCTCTGAAATGAGAGAGCATGAGCGCGGCGCTTGGATGGCGGGTTCGTCGTGGTGTGACCGCCATCACTGCGGCAGACGCCCCTCTGGCGCAAGCCGCGCAAGGCGAAAAACTGTGTCCTCCGCGGCATTCGGGCGCGCAAAGGGACGATGAAGTCTTAACGCGGCACCTCTATGCTTGCGGCATGAATTTGACCGTTGAAACCATTTCGCCGCATAAGCCGCGCGATCTCGGCATGTTCGAGCGGACCGAGGCGTGGGTCTTCGATCTCGACAACACGCTCTATCCGCGCGCCACGAATATCTTCAAGCAGGTGGATGCCCGCATCCGCCTTTTCGTGCGCGAGCTCCTGAGCGTCGACGAGGCGGAGGCGGAGCGCATCCAGAAGAGCTTCTACAAGGAGCACGGGACGACGCTGCGCGGGCTGATGCTTACACACGACGTCGACCCCGACGCCTTCCTGGAATTCGTGCACGACATCGACCATTCCGCGGTCAAGCCCGATCCGGCGCTCGGCGCGGCAATCGAGCGCCTCCCCGGCAAGAAGTACATCTTCACGAACGGCTCGCGTCAGCACGCGGAGAAGATCGCCGAGCGGCTCGGCTTCACCAACCATTTTGAGGACATATTCGACATCGTCGCCGCCAATCTGGTGCCGAAGCCGGAACGCGAGACCTACGACCGCTTCGTGAAGCGCTTCGGGGTGAAGCCGGAGCGCGCCGCGATGTTCGAGGATCTGACGCGCAACCTCATCGTGCCGAAGTCCGTCGGCATGACCACGGTTCTCGTCGTCCCTCCGGGCACGCGCGAAGTCTTCCACGGCGAGTGGGAATATGAGGGGCGCGACGACGATCACGTCGATTTCGTCACCGACGATCTCGCCCGCTTCGTGGCAGAGATCGCCGACGCGATCGGAGCATGAACCAGGGCCAAATCTATCTGCTCCTGGCGATCGTCACGGAGGTGATCGCCACGTCGGCGCTAAAGGCGACGGACGGGTTCACGCGTCCCCTGCCCTCGGCGCTGACGCTCGTCGGTTACGCCGTCTCGATCTATCTCCTGGCGCTGACCGTCCGCACCATGCCGGTCGGCATCGTCTACGCGGTGTGGTCGGGGGCCGGCATCGTGCTGATCGCCGCGATCGCCTGGTTCTATTATAAGCAGGCCATCGATCTCCCGGGCCTGATCGGCATCGCGCTGATCCTTATCGGCGTCCTCGTCGTGAACCTGTTCTCGAAGACGGTCGGGCACTAGCGGCCAAGAAACACGGAGGGCGAGGCGATGGACCTCCTCGTCAACATCGACGTCGACGATCTGCCGAAGGCCGTCGATTTCTATTCTGAGGCGTTCGGACTCAAGGTCGGCCGCCGCTTCGGCGACGCCGGGGTTGAGATGCTTGGGCTGTCCGCGCCGGTCTATCTTCTCCAGAAAAAAGGCGGCAGCGTCGTTGCGCCGGGCATTCGCAGGCGGCGCGACTACCGCCGGCATTGGACGCCGGTTCACATCGATGTGGTCGTTGACGATATCGAGAAGGCGGTCGCCCGCTCCATTCAAGCCGGCGCCACGCAGGAAGCGCCGGTCTCCTCATTGGCGTGGGGCAAGCTCGCTCTGATGGCCGATCCCTTCGGCCATGGGTTCTGTCTCATTCAGTTCGTCGGCCGCGGCTATGACGCGATCGCGAATCCGCCGGTGGGGCGCTAGAGCTTTACCGCGTCGCGGCGCAGGTCTGCCACTCGCCGTGTCCGTCGCGATAAAGCTCGCCGGAATGGCAATCCCGCGCGGCGGTCTCTTCGGCCACAGTCTTTGGCCGGCTTCTCGGCTTGTTGGGCGTAACGGCGTCTTTCGCCACATCCGCGGCCTTGTCAGCCGTGTCGAGGCCGAGATCAACCGCCTTCTTGGCAGTATCGAGGCCGAATTCGGCAGCGTCGCGGGCGACCTTTAAGGGGTTGAAATTGCCGGCAAGAGTGGGCGCGACCGATCCGGCGAGAACAAGGGCGGCCGCGGCAAGGGCTGTCAGGAACTTCGTCATCTCGGTCTCCCCACGCTTCGCTCGATTTCCCCGCTCCAAGTATAAGAGATGACCGGGCATTTCGGTTCCACCACAGCAATCGCGCCCGTTCCCCGGACCGGCGCCCGAAGGCTTGCGCCTGCCTCCGCCAGCGGCGATATAGGTGGGAGGGAGGTTGGCGGCGGACGTGCTCCTCGCCAACCGGGTCAGGTCCGGAAGGAAGCAGCCCCAACGAGATTCGGCACGGGTCGCCCGTCAGCCTCCCGCTTCTTTCATCCGCCCTTGCCGCGACGAGGCCCGCCGGCTGCCCATGACCGAAACCGCTCCCGGCTACCAGGTTCTCGCGCGGAAATACCGTCCCGCGCGTTTCGACGACCTGATCGGCCAGGAGCCGATGGTCAGGACGCTGAAGAACGCCTTTTCGGCGGGCCGCATCCCGCACGCCTGGATGCTGACCGGCGTGCGCGGCGTCGGCAAGACGACCACCGCGCGCATCCTGGCGCGCGCCTTGAATTTCGACACGGAGGACGGAGCCGGCGCTCCCACCATCGAGCTTGCCTCGGAGGGCGTCCACTGCCGCGCCATCATGGAGGGGCGGCACCCGGATGTGCTGGAGATGGACGCCGCCTCCCATACTGGCATCGACGACATCCGCGACATCATCAATTCGGCGCGCTACTCCCCCGTCTCCGCGCGCTACAAGGTCTACATCATCGACGAGGTCCACATGCTCTCCAAGCAGGCCTTCAACGGCCTGTTGAAGACGCTTGAGGAACCGCCGCCGCATGTGAAGTTCGTGTTCGCGACGACCGAGATCCGGAAAGTGCCGGTGACGGTCTTGTCGCGCTGCCAGCGCTTCGACCTGCGCCGCGTCGACGTCGCCGTGCTTGCCGAGCACCTGACCGCGATCGCCGCCAAGGAAAGCGTCGAGGCGGAGCCGGAGGCGCTTCGTCAGATCGCCCGTGCGGCGGACGGTTCGGTGCGCGACGCGCTTTCCATCCTCGACCAGGCGATCGCGCACGGCGCGGGCAAGGTCGCAGCCGCCGCCGTGCAGGACATGCTCGGTCTCACCGACCGGACGCGCGTCGTCGACCTCTTCGAGCACGTGATGAAGGGCGACACGGAAGCGGCGCTAGAGGAGATCGCGGCGCAGCACCAGACCGGCGCCGATCCGACGGCGGTGCTCGCCGACCTTGCCGACTTCGTCCACTACGTGACGCGTCTGAAGCTCGCGCCGAACGCCGCGGCGCATGGCGCGATCTCCGAGACGGAGCGCGTGCGCGGCACGGACTTCGCGGAGAAGCTCTCCGTGCGCGAGCTGTCGCGCGCCTGGCAGCTTTTGACCAAGGGCATTCAGGAAGTGGCACTCGTCGCGCGTCCGCTCGCCGCGGCGGAGATGGTGCTGGTGCGCCTCTGCCACGCCGCCGACCTGCCGACGCCGGATGAGGCGATCCGCATGCTGGACGAGGGCGATGCGCCCTCCCCCGACGGCGACCACGCCCGATCCGCGCCTTCGAAGGCATCGGGAAGAGCGCAGGCAAGCGCACCCGCGAGTGTGCGCGGCGGGATGCAAGGAGGCGGCGCGCGCGGCCAGACCGCGCCGCGTCTTCAGCCCGCGCCGACAGAGAGCGCCGCGCCGAATGCCGCGCCGACGCTTGCAAGCTTCGACGACGTGATCGCGCAGGCCAAGGCGGCGCGCGACCGGCTTCTCGTCTTCGCGCTTGAGCGGCATGTGCGCCCGGTGCGCTTCGAGACCGGGCGAATCGAGATCGCGTTGACGCCGGAGGCGGAACGCGATCTGCCGCAGCGGCTCATGGCGGCGCTCAAGGACTGGACCGGCCAGCGCTGGATGGTCTCCGTCACGGCCGCCGAGGCGGCGGCGGAGACGGTGCACGAGGCGCGGGCAAAGAGCCATGCGAGCGTCATGGCGGAGGTCAGCGCCGATCCGATCGTCCGCCAGGTGCTGGAGAAGTTTCCCGGCGCGGAGATCGTGGCCGTGCGCGAGCGCTCCACCGGATCGGAAGACGAGCCGGCGGACGCGGCGGACATTGGCGACCCGAACGAGACCGCCGAGTCCCCGACAACAATGTCTGACGACGAGGATTTCTAATGCGCGATTTCATGGGGCTGATGAAGCAGGCGGCGCAGCTTCAGGAGAAGATGCAGGCAGTGCAGGCGGAGATCGCCGATCTTGAGGCGACCGGCGCGGCCGGCGCCGGCCTCGTCACCGTCGTCGTCGACGGCAAGGGCGGGCTGAAGAGCGTGAAGATCGACCCTTCGCTCGCCAAGCCGGAGGAGATCGAGATTCTGGAAGACCTGATCGTGGCGGCGACGAGCGACGCGCGCGGCAAGGCGGAGACGCTCGCCTCCGAGAAGATGAAGGCGCTGACCGAAGGCCTGCCGCTGCCGCCGGGCTTCACCCTGCCGTTTTAGAGGGGACATGACCCGTTCCGTCGTCGGGCCGGAGATCGAGCGGCTGATTCAGCTTCTGGCGCGCCTGCCGGGGCTCGGGCCTCGCTCGGCGCGGCGCGCGGCACTGGCGCTCATGAAGAAGAAAGAGGCGCTGATGGAACCGCTCGGCAAGGCGATCGCCGAGGCCGCGGCCGCCGTTTCCGTCTGCCCCGTCTGCGGCAATGTCGACACACAGACGCCCTGCACCATCTGCGCCGATCCGGCGCGCGATGCCTCGCTCCTCGTCGTCGTGGAGGATGTCGGCGATCTTTGGGCTTTGGAGCGGGCCGGGGCGACCAAGGGCCGCTACCACGTTCTCGGCGGCGTGCTCTCGCCGCTCGACGGGGTCGGACCGGACGACCTCAACATCGCAACGCTTTCAACCCGCGTGCGCGAAAGCGGAGCTTCTGAAGTGATCCTCGCCATGAACGCCACCGTGGAGGGCCAGACAACGGCGCATTACGTCACCGACCTTCTCGCCGGCTCCGGCGCCAAGGTGACGCGGCTCGCGCACGGCGTGCCGGTTGGCGGAGAGCTCGACTATCTCGACGACGGCACGCTTTCCGCCGCCATGAAGAGCCGCACGCCGTTTTGAGGCTCCTGACAAACCGTGTCAGGAAGGTGTGCTAGCCTCCCTCCGGTTGCATGGGAGAAACCGCATGCCCGTCGCCGAGAAGGCCGACATCACGCTCTATTATGCGCCGCGGAGCCGGGCGTTCCGCATGCTGTGGTTTTTGGAGGAGCTCGGCCGCCCTTACCGGCTGGAGGTGCTCGACCTCAACAAGGGCGAACACAAGCGCCCCGATTTCCTCGCCATCAACCCGATGGGCAAGGTGCCGACCCTGACCGACCAGGGCATCCCGATCGCGGAGACCGGCGCGATACTGGTGCATCTCGCCGACAAATATTCGCCGGGCGAGCTCGCGCCGCTCTTCAAGGAGCCGCACCGCGCCGATTATCTGAGGTGGCTGTTCTTCGCGGCGGGTGTGATGGAACCGGCCTTCGGCGAGAAATTCTTCAAATGGGAGGTGCCGGCGCGACGCGTCGCCTGGGGCGACTTCGCTTCCATGGAGAAGACGGTGACGGCGGGCGTGGAGCCCGGCCCATGGCTCCTCGGCGACCAGTTCACCGCCGCCGACGTCTATGTCGGCTCCAACCTGCATTGGGGCGTCCTGTGGGACCTCTTCCCGAAGGAAGGCGCGCTTGCCGACTACGTCGCCCGCTGCGCCGCCCGTCCGGCGCTGAAACGCGCGATGGCGATGGAGGAAGGGTTCATCAAGGCGAAGGAAGAGGCTCAGAATTAGAACCGATCCTCTCCCAAGCTTGGGGTGCGGCGGCGGCCCGCGCTACTTCCCCGCCTTGAACAGATCGCTCTCCACCAGCCTCGGCGTCGCCGGCGCGGCGTCCGCATCTTCGACCGGCGTCAGGCCGATCTTGCCGATGTCGTTGCCGCGCTTGGTCACCTTCTCGCTTGAGATTAGGATCTGATCGATGTCCTTCTGCACCATGCCGAAATGGCCGGCGAGCTTCCTGACGCGGTCGTCGAGGCGCTCCACGTCGAGCATCATCATCCTGACCTCGTCCTGAATCTCGTGCGCGCGCTCGCGCAGGTGATGGTCCTTCAGAACCTGCTGGATCACCTGCACGGAGAGAAGCAGCAGCGACGGGGACACGATGATGACGCGCGAGCGGTAGGCAAGCTGGATGAGCGGATCGAAGTTCTCGTGTATCTCCGCGAAGACCGATTCCGACGGCACGAACATGAAAGCGGTGTCGTGCGTCTCGCCCGGCACGAGATATTTTTCCGAAATGTCCTTGATGTGCTTGGCGATGTCGTTGCGGAACTGCGTCTGCGCGGCCTTGAGCGCCTCCGGCGCTCGCAGCGGCCTTCAGCGCGTTATAGGCCTCAAGCGGAAACTTGGCGTCGACGACGAGCGGTGGCGCGCCGTTCGGCAAGTAGATGACGCAGTCCGGCCTGCCGCCCGATTTGAGCGTGAACTGGAATTCGTAGGAGCCGGCCGGCAAGCTGTCGGCGATGATCGCCTCCATGCGCCCCTGGCCGAAGGCGCCGCGCGTCTGCTTGTTGGCGAGGATGTTCGCCAGCGTCGTCACCTGTCCCGTCAGCTCGGTGATGTTTGCTTGCGCGGAATCGAGCACCGCCAGCCGCTCGTGCAGGCTCTTCAGGTTCTCGTGCGTCGACTTGGTCGCCTCTCCCATCGACTGGTTCAGACGATGCGTCATGCCGTCGAGACGCTCCGACAGAGACTTCGACAATTCCGCCTGCCGGTTGGCGAGAAGCGCCGACATGGCCTGCACGCCGCCGGCCATTTCCGACTGGCCCTTGAGCAGATTGCCGATCTGGCCTTCCAGCTCACGTACCTGCGAGGCGCCTAGCTGGTCGGCGTGCTGCCCGGCGCGGCGGATGCCCCACAGCACCATCGCACCCACAGCGACGACCACGATCGCCGCGAACGCGAGCGCGAAGAGCATTTCCCCATTCATCGGTGAGACCGCTTCCACGGCCGCATCCTAGCCGATTCGGCGTGCCGAAACGTGCGGAGGCCCCGAAGCGGATCGCTCCGGGGCCTCCTCTCGCGCGCTTCGCGACCGGAAAGTGGGGGGCGGTAGTTTCCGGCCGCGCCGCCCCGCGATTCCTACTGGTCCGTGTCGCCGTTGTTCCACCAGTGGCCGCGCTGGCCCCGCGGGCCGTCGTCGCCACGCCCATGGCCGTGCATGCCGGGACGGTGCGGCCGGTCGTCCGGCGAAAGCGCGCCGTCGCCGTTCTTGTCGAAACGGCTCACCACGTTGCCGAAGCGGTCGTTGAGCTCCGACTTGGAGATTGCCGCATCGCCGTTCGGATCGAGGAACTGGAAGGTGCGCACGGCCATCGGCTTGGTGATGTCCGCCCACAGCGCCTCGAACTCTTCGAGCGACAGGCTGCCGTTCTTGTCGGCGTCGAACGCGGTGAAGCGGGCATCGATCGCCACGTTGATCTCATCCTGCGAGATGGACCCGTCGCCGTTGGTGTCGACTTCCTTCATCATCTCCTGGCGGATGCCGCCGAAGCCGCCCATGGGACCACCCATGTGACCCATGTGACCGGGGCCGCCTGGGCCAGGGAAGCCGCGCTCGGCGAAGCTGGTGCCAACCAGGAACAACCCGCCGGCGACGGCAAGCGCGCTCGTCGCAAGCGCCATTTTCACGCTCTTTCTCATTGAGCAATTCTCCTTCTTGGGGTTCGTTCGATGAGCGGACACTGGCGGGCGGATGTCGCAGAAATACGCCGGGAACGATGTTCTTTGTCGCGATCCGTGCCGGACGCACCGGGTGACGTACTCTGTTACAATTTTCACGACTCACCGCGGAAAACTTTGCATTAGCTCCCCTTCATGGAACGCACGCCGCACATCCTGGTCGTCGACGACCACCGCGACATCCGCGATCTTCTCGCGCGGTTCCTGACCAAGCACGGCTTCCGCGCCAGCGTCGCGGAGACCGCAGCCGCCGCGCGCAAGGCCATGCAGGCGGCCGAAATCGATCTTGTGGTGCTCGACATCATGATGCCGGGCGAGGACGGGCTGTCGCTGACCCGGTCGCTGCGCGAGGCGGGCGATGTGCCCGTCATCCTCCTGACCGCCATGGGCGAGGAAACCGACCGCATCGTCGGGCTTGAGGTCGGCGCCGACGACTACGTCGCCAAGCCTTTCAATCCGCGCGAGCTCCTGGCGCGCATCAAGGCGGTGCTGCGGCGCGCGCAGACGCTGCCGCGGCCGCGCGAGAAACAGCTCGGGCGGCTGCGCTTCGACCGCTGGATTCTCGATCTCTCGCGCCGCGAGCTGATGGATGAGAAGGGCGTCTCGGTCGCGCTTTCGAGCGGCGAGTTCCGACTCCTGTCGGCGCTGGTGGAACGCCCCGGAATGGTGCTGACGCGCGACCAGCTTCTCGACCTGACGCGCGGACGCTCCGCGCAGCCTTTCGACCGCTCGATCGACAATCAGATCAGCCGCCTCAGGAAGAAGATCGAGCGCGATCCGCGCACGCCCGATCTCATCAAGACCGCCTGGGGCGACGGCTACAGCTTCGCTGGCACGGTGGAGCCGCTATGAGGCTGTGGCCGAGGAGCCTGGCGGGGCGGCTCGCCGCCCTCCTCGTGCTCACGCTCATCATCGCGCAGTCGCTTTCTCTGGCGCTCTTCTCCGGCGAGCGCATCGCCACTTTCCGCAGCGCCTACCGGGAGGATCTCTTCGTCCGGCTGGTCTCGCTGGTGGAACTTGTGGAGCAGTCGACGCCCGACCTGCAGCAGCGCGTGCTCGAGGCGACGCGCTCGCCGGTCTTCCGCATCAGCCTCGACCCGGAACCGACCGCGTCCGCCGATGATGAGGAGCGCGTGGCCTCGCTTCGCGCCAATCTCGCAACGGAGCTGCAAAAGCAGCTGGATGACGTGCGGGTGGAGTTCCTGGCGCCGCCGTGGCGCGACCGGCCGCCGCCCCCGGAAATGCGCCAAAGGGACGATGGCGATAACGGTGAAGATTTCCGCCCCGACCGCCGCCATCACCATGGGCCTCAGCCCTGGGTGCAGGCGTCCGTGCACCTCGCCGACGGACGCTGGCTGAACGCCGTTGCCGACCGTCCGCCGGTTCCCCCGCTTGGCCGCGCCTTCCTCTCCTCCTTTCTAATCTCCGCCTTCGCTGTCGCAATCGTCGGCGCGCTCGGCATCGGGTGGGCCAGCCGGCCGCTTCGCAGGCTCGCCAACGCCGCCGACCGGCTCGGACGCGGCGAGAGCTTCGAACCCCTGCCGGAGAGCGGGCCGAACGAGACGCGGCAGGCGAACATCGCCTTCAACCGCATGCGCGAGCGACTCGACCGCTATATCCGCGACCGCACCGCGATGCTCGGCGCGATCGCGCACGACCTGCGGACGCCGATCACCAGCCTCAGGCTGCGCGCGGAATTCATCGAGGACGAGGAGACGAAGTCGAAAGTCCTGGAGACGCTTGCCGAGATGCAGGCGATGGCGGAGGCGGTGCTCGCTTTCGCGCGCGGCGACGCGGAGACGGAGGAGAGCCGCGCGACCGATGTCTCCGCGCTCGTGGAAAGCATCGTGGAGGATGCCGCCGAAAGCGGCCGTGAGGCGGCGTTCGAAGAGTCGCCGCCGGTCACGCTGACGTGCCGCCCCTTCGCGCTCCGCCGCGCCATCGGCAATCTGATCGACAACGCGACCTTCTACGGCGAGCGCGCCCGCGCCCGCGTCGAGAAGGGCCGGGACGAGGTCAGGATCGTGATCGACGATGACGGGCCGGGCATCGCGCCGGAGGAGCTTGAGCGCGTCTTCGATCCGTTCGTGCGCCTGGAGGGCTCGCGCAGCCGCGAGACAGGCGGCGCCGGGCTGGGGCTCGCCATTGCGCGCTCGATCGCACGCGCGCATGGCGGCGACGTCAGGCTGGAGAACCGGCCGGAAGGCGGATTGCGGGCGATCGCGACGCTTCCGGTCTAAACGCCCGGATTCATCGGTCGAGGTGATAGGGTCGGATCAGCGTCTCCGCCGGTATGTTCCACTCGCGATGCAGCTTGTAGGCCATCGGGATCGTCAGTGCGCGCCTGCGATTCATGATCTCCGAGGCACGCGGACGCGAGCCGAGGAGCCGCGCCAGATCGGCCTGCGTATATCCCGCCATCTCCATCCGATACCGAATCGCATCGATCGGATCGGCCGGCTCTATCGGCCAATGCTTCGCCTCGTAGGCCTCGATGACTGTCGCCAGAAGATCGAAGCGATCCGCGTCGGGCGTGCCCTGCAGCGGTTGATTATCGAAATAAGCCTCGATCTCCGCAAGCGCCCAATCGTAGTCGGCCTCGGTGCGCAATGGACGAATATTCTTCATCAGACCGTCTCCGGATCAATCCTGTCATATTCGGCGTGCGTGCCGACAAACTTCACCAATACGCGCCCGTAGGCGTAGGCCACATGCACGACGAGCCGGAATTTGTTCCCGCCGATGTCGAAGATCACGCGGTTGTCGCCGACGAAGTCGACCGTGGTGCCGAACATCTTCTTCACGTCCGCCGGCCCTCGCCATTCGGCGCGGTCGACGATTGCGTACCATGCGCGGAGCGGTATTTCGGCCCGATTGTGCCGCTCCCAAAAGAGCCGCAACGTCCGCTTCGCGATGATCTGCACGGTTCAATGTAGCGCGTTCCCGAAATGGGAACAAGGCCTTCCGAACCCGCTGCGGAGGCCGGCGATTGACCCTCGGCGCGCCAGCCCCTATCTCGCCTCGCGTGAGCACGCTTGAGATCCTGACCCTTCCCGATCCGATCCTTCGGCAGAAGAGCGCGCCGGTGGAGACCGTCGACGACGCGACGCGGCACTTCATGGACGCGATGCTGAAGACCATGTACGAGGCGCCCGGCATCGGGCTCGCCGCGATCCAGGTCGGCGAGCCGCGCCGCATCATCACCATCGACATTGCACGCGACGAGGAGGAGGAGAAAACCCCGCTTTTCCTCATCAATCCGGAGATCGTCTGGGTGTCTGAGGAGGAGCGCTCCACCTACGAGGAGGGCTGCCTCTCCATTCCCGACTACTATGCGGAGGTGGAGCGCCCGGCGAAGGTGCGCGTGCGTTACATCGACTATCAGGGGAAGGAGCAGGAGCAGGAGGCGGAAGGGCTGCTCGCGACCTGCGTGCAGCACGAGATCGACCATCTGAACGGCGTGCTCTTCATCGACTACCTCTCCAAGCTGAAGCGCGATCTGGTCGTCAAGAAATTCACCAAGGCTGCGCGCGAGAAGGAACGCCAGCGCCAGCACCGCATCTGAGCGGAAATGGCGCTTCGCGTCATTTTCATGGGGACGCCGGCTTTCGCCGTCCCGACGCTTCAGAAGATCGCCGCGGAAGGCCACGACCTCGTCGCCGTCTACACTCAGCCGCCGCGGCCCGCCGGGCGCGGCATGGCGGAGCAGCCCTCCCCCGTGCACGAGAAAGCGCGCGAGCTCGGCCTCCCCCTCGTCATGCCGAAGACGCTCAGGATCGAGGCAGCGTCGCGGCTCTTCGCCTCGCATGCGGCGGACGTCGCGGTCGTCGTCGCCTACGGCCTGATCCTGCCGAAGCCGATCCTCGACGCGCCGCGCCACGGCTGCCTGAACCTCCACGCCTCGCTTCTGCCGCGCTGGCGCGGGGCGGCCCCGATCCAGCGCGCCATCATGGCGGGGGACAGGGAAACGGGGGTGATGGCGATGCGCATGGAGGAAGGCCTCGATACCGGTGCGGTATGCCTCGCAGAACATGTCGATATCGGCGCCGACGAGACGGCGGGAGAGCTGCACGACAGGCTCGCGCCGATCGGCGCAGACCTTATGGCTCGTGCCCTCCAAGCCATTGAAAACGTTGAATTTCAGTGCACGCCGCAGAGCGGGGATGGCGTCACCTACGCGAGCAAGATCGAGAAAGGCGAAACCCGCATCGAATGGGTGTGCCCTGCGGCGGAGCTGCACAACCGCATACGCGGGCTCTCGCCGTTTCCCGGAGCATGGTTCGCGATGCCTTCCGGCGCGGAAGCGGCCAGAACGGAGCGCGTGAAGGTCCTGCGCTCGACGCTAGCGGACGGTTCCGGCGAGCCGGGCACGATTCTAAGCCTCGACCCGCTTGTCGTCGCCTGCGGCGCGGGCGCGCTCGCACTGAGCGAGTTGCAGCGGGCCGGGAAGAAGCCCGCCGACGCCGCTTCCTTCCTGCGCGGCGCGCGCCTGGAAGTGGGGACGCGGCTCGGCTGAGCCGCTCAGGCGCCGGGGCCGAAGTCCGCCACCGTGGTCGCCTGCGGCCGGCCGTCCGGCCGAAGCGTCGCGAGTCGACGCTTGTCGAAGAGGTCGAGAACCTTTTGTCTGGCAGCGTTTTCCATGCCGGGTCTCCCCGGTTGACCCTTGCCGACTTTTGCGAAATCGCTACTGACACACTCCTCGGAGTCGCATCTTGAGTTGGATCAAGAACCCCTCTGCGCGCCTCTTCGAGGCGCAGCCCGAGCCGCCGAGCGGCATCGTGACGCTGCGCGAAGAGGAGGACGGCGACCAAGGCCAGGTCCGCGGTCTGATCGAGGCCTCGTTCCCGGGAACCGGCGAGGCGCTTCTGGTCGACCGGCTGAGAAGCGACGGCGACATCGTCCTCTCGCTCGTCGCGGAGGACTCCGGCGTGGTCGTCGGCTACGTGTCCTTCTCACGGCTGACGGTGGTGGACGGCGCGGCGCCGTTTCGCGCGGTCGCGCTGGCGCCGCTCGCGGTCTATCCGGAATACCAGCAGCAGGGGATCGCCACCCGATTGATCCGCGAGGCGCATGCCTGCCTCGCCGCGCTCGGCGAGACGCTGTCCGTCGTGCTCGGAGAGCCTGGCTATTACGGCCGCTTCGGCTATCATCACAGGCGTGCGGCAGGATTCGAGAGCGACTACCAATCGCCCTATCTAATGGCGCTCTCTTTCGGCTCCGCGCCGTCAGGCGGCCGCCTCGTCTATCCAGCCGCCTTCAACGTGCTTTCAGACGATGCCACGCACCAAACTGACCATCGAGTATGACGGCGGGCCCTTCGTCGGCTGGCAGCGCCAAGCCAACGGACGCTCGGTGCAGCAGGCCATCGAAGAGGCGCTGCAGCGGCTCACCAACGAGGAACCGACTTTGCGCGGGGCCGGCCGTACCGACGCCGGCGTGCACGCACTCGGTCAGGTGGCGCATTTCGATCTCACACGCGCATGGGCCGGCGACAAGCTGCGCGACGGGCTGAACGCGCATCTGCGCCCGGAGCCGGTGGCGATCGTGGAAGCGGAAGGCGTCGACGACGGGTTCGACGCGCGCTATTCGGCAATCCGCCGCCATTATTGCTATCGCATCCTCATGCGCCGCGCGCCCCCGGTGATCGAGCGCGGGCACGTCTGGCATGTCGCGCGGAGGCTCGACGCGGTGGCCATGCATCGCGCCGCGCAGCGCCTCCTTGGCACGCACGATTTCACCACCTTCCGTTCCACCGAGTGCCAGGCGAAGAGCCCGGTCCGCACGCTCGACCGGCTCGACGTTCTGAAGGACGGCGACACGCTTCTCATCAACGCCACCGCGCGCTCGTTCCTGCACAACCAGGTGCGCTCCCTCGTCGGCTCGCTGAAGCTTGTCGGCGAAGGGCGCTGGAGCGCCGACGATCTGGAAGCCGCGCTTCATGCGCGCGACCGCAAAGCCTCCGGTCCGGTTGCACCGCCCGACGGGCTCTATCTGATGCGGGTCGATTATCGCTAGCTGAGCCGATCGAAGAGCGACCAGATCGTCAGGCTCAAGAGCAAATCGAGGATCACGATCGGGAGCGCCAAGGCCATCGAGACGAAGAGCGTCGTGCGCGCGATGACGTAGGCGAAGCGCAGCGAGACGGCGATGGCGACGAGAAGCACATAAGGCATCACCGCGGTGGGGAGGAAGCCGAGAAGGTGCCCGGCGTGCAGGACCCCCATCATCGCGACAATGATCACCGACGCCCAGTTCCGCGCCACGATGAAGGGCACATAGTGCGAACCGAGCCCGAAGGGCCGCGCGAGGACCGCGAAGAGCAGCGGGAAGGCGAACCAGTCGACAAGAAGCGCGATGCCGTCGAGGGTGAGCTCGGCGCCGGTGAGCGGGGGCGGCGGCACGCCGGCTGCCATGGCCAGTGGACGCTGGCTCACGACGGAGAGGAGCGCGAACGGCGCGACCAGAAACACGGCGCCAAAGGAACCCCAGAAGCCGTCGACCGATGTGTCCAGCCGGTTCAGGCCTTCCGGCCGGCCAAGCATCACCTGAAACGCGCCGACAAGGTTGGCGCCGATCGATTGAAACGCTCCAATCATGCCGCAAAGTAGGCCCGCAAGATTTCCTCGTAGACGTCTGCAGCCGCCTCGATCTCCTTGAGCGGCACGCGCTCGTCGCTCTGATGCATGGTGGTGCCCACCGGGCCGAATTCCACCACCGGACAATAGTCCTTGATGAACCGCGCATCCGATGTTCCGCCGCCCGTCGAAAGGACTGGGCGGCTTCCCGTCACCTTATCGATCGCGCCGGCGACGACCCTGATCAGCGCGTCGTCGCGGGTGAGAAACACGTCGGAGGTCGGCGGCTCGGGCTGAAGCCGCCAGCGGATCGTATGCTTCGCGGAACTCGCCGCCTCGTCGGTCGCGGCCGTCAGCCGCGCTTCGATCTCCTTCTGAAGGCTCTCGCGCGACCACAGATCGTTGTAGCGGCAGTTGAAGCGCGCCCTCGCCTCGGCGGGAATGACGTTCCAGGCGGGATTGCCGACATCGACGCTGACGATCTCGAGCGTCGAATGGCCAAAGCCTTCCGAGCCGGCGTCGAGCGGCGGCGCCTGAAGCGCAGCAAGAAGCCGCGTCAGTCCGCGGATCGGATTGTCGGCAAGCTCCGGATAGGCGGAATGGCCCTGCCGGCCCTCCACCACGAGCGTGGCGGAATAGGAGCCACGCCGGCCGACCTTGATCTGGTCGCCGAGCGCCTTTGCACTTGCCGGCTCGCCGACGACCGCAGCGGAGAAGCGCTCGCCGCGATCCTTCGCCCAGCCAAGGAGCGCCTTGGTGCCGTTCACGGCGTCGCCCTCCTCGTCGCCAGTGACGAGGAAAGAGAGCCGGCCTCCGAACCCCGCACCGTGCTCGTCAACGAAGCGAAGTGCGGCGGCCATCATCGCCGCAAGCCCGCCCTTCATGTCCACCGCGCCGCGGCCATAGAGAATTCCGTCCTCGACCTCCGCGGCGAAGGGCGGATGCGACCAGCTCGTTTCCGGCCCGGGCGGGACGACATCGACATGCCCCGCGAAGGTCAGATGCCGCTCGCCCGATCCGATCGCGGCGAAGAGATTCTCCACCGGTGCCGTCCCTTCCGCCCCGAAGACGGGACGCTCGACAGAAAAACCCGCAGCGGAGAGATGGCGCGCGACGACATCGAGCGCCGCCGCGACCGTCGGCGTCACGCTGGGCGCGCGGACGAGTTCGACAAGGAGGTCGCTTGCACTCGGCGTTTCTTTGCTCATTGGGACCTCACTGCGGCGGCCTGTCCGGGATATCGCCATAGGTATTCGCTTCCGTGGTTCCCGGGACGATCCCTACCCAGATGGTGAAGGCGAGATTGACGAATGGCACGAAGAGGGCGGCGGCGAGGAAGCCGCCATAGCCCATGTCGTGCAGGCGCTTCACCGCCACGGCGAGGTTGGAATAGAGCGTCAGCAGGATGACGAAAGGCGCGAGCGCTTCCGCCAGCCGCGAATAGCTCGCATCCGATCCCCCGATCAGCTGTACGACGATCACCGCGTTCAGGAAGGAGAGGAACAGGTAGGCGAGCCAATAGACGCCGCGCGAGACGCGTCCCCTTAGGCTGAAGAAAAGCCAGAGGATGGAGGAACGTGGCGTGGCCAGACGGTTCGGCACGCTTCTCAGTCGCGAAGCAGGTCGTTGATCGAGGTCTTGGCGCGGGTGCGCTCGTCCACTTTCTTGACGATCACGGCGCAATAGAGCGACGGCCCGCCGGAGGCTCCCGGCATCGCGCCGGAGACGACGACCGAATAAGGCGGCACTTCGCCATAGAAGACATCGCCCGTCGCACGGTCCACGATGCGCGTCGAGGCGCCGAGATAGACACCCATCGAAAGCACCGAGCCTTGGCGCACGACGACGCCTTCCGCCACCTCGGCGCGCGCGCCGATGAAGCAGTCGTCCTCAATCACGACCGGTCCCGCCTGCAGCGGCTCCAAAACGCCTCCAATGCCGGCCCCTCCGGAGATGTGGCAGCGCTTGCCGATCTGCGCGCACGAGCCGACCGTCGCCCAGGTATCGATCATGGTGCCCTCGTCGACATAGGCGCCAAGATTGACGAAGGAGGGCATCAGCACCACGCCCGGCGCGATGAAGGCGGAGCGGCGGACGATGGCGCCCGGCACGGCGCGAAAGCCGGCGGCGCGGAAACGGTTCTCGCCCCAGCCGGCGAATTTCGACGGCACCTTGTCCCACCAGGTCGCGTCGCCCGGGCCGCCGGAGATGACCGACATGTCGTTCAGCCGGAACGACAAGAGCACCGCCTTCTTCAGCCACTCGTTGACGGCCCAGTCGTCGCCGTTTTTCTCGGCCACGCGAAGCGTTCCGGAGTCGAGCAGGCCGAGCGCCGCGTCGACGGATTCGCGAATCTCGCCGCCGGTTGCGGGAGAGATCGTATCGCGCGCCTCAAAGGCACTCTCGACAACGGAACGAAGCTTTGCGATGTCGCTCATCGAGCCTCCAAAAAACGCGCGGACCTTGGGCCGGGAGGGGCGGACAGTCAACCGAGAGACGGACGCCGGCGATGGCGGATTTTACACTTCATCCGCAGCTTCAGGCCGACACGATCGCGGTGGCGGAAATGCCGCTTTCGGCGGTGCTTCTGATGCGCGACGCGAACTACCCCTGGCTCGTTCTCGTGCCGCGGCGCGTCGGCGCCGTGGAACTCATCGACCTCGCCGCCGAAGACCGCGCGCTCCTCACCGAAGAGATCGCGCGGGCAAGCCTTGCGCTTCGCGCCGTATGCGCCCCCGACAAGCTCAACGTGGCGGCGCTCGGCAACATGGTCAGCCAGTTCCACGTGCACGTGATTGGCCGCCGGCGCGTCGATCCGGCCTGGCCGAAGCCCGTCTGGGGCGCCCACCCCGCCAAGCCCTATGCGCCCGGCGCGGCGGAGACCCTCGCCGCGACACTTGCAGCCAAGCTGAGGTAGAGCCGACGTAACGCTTGCGCGAAGCCGCCGCTGTCCATATCTCGACAATTCCCCGTTCCAAGGTGCTCATGCCCGCCTTCTTCGACGACAGCACATCCGGCCGGCATCCTTTGCCGCACGCTTTCGCAGGCAGCGCCGTGGAGCGATGGAGCGAGGCGCGCGAGGGTCTCGATCTTGCCGCGGCACTCGCGGACCCGCGCGCGACGATCCACCTTTTCAGCGACGACAATGCGCTGGTGCGCGAGAACGGCGCGGCGCTCGGCACCGGGTTCCGTCCGGACGAAGCGCGCGGGCTGGGGCTTCAGGCGGACAGTCTCATCCTTCTCGGCATCGTCGCGGACGGGCCGCGGCTCGCCGGCCAGATCGCGGCCGCTTCGACGCTTCCCACGGGCATCAAGTCGATCGACCTCAGGACGCTGGCAATCAACGGCGGGGTCGAGGCGGCCGACCTCGCGGCGCTCGCGCATGCGCGCTCCTATCTGCATTGGCATGCGGCGAACCGCTTCTGCGGACGTTGCGGCGGCCCGATGCAGGCGAAAGGCGGCGGCGCCAGCCGCACCTGTCCCGCTTGCTCGGTGGAGATCTTTCCGCGCGTCGATCCGGTCGTGATCATGCTCGCCATCGACGGCGAGCGTTGCCTGCTCGGCCGGCAGCCGCGCTTCGTGCCGGGCATGTACTCCGCGCTCGCCGGCTTTCTGGAGCCGGGCGAGACGATCGAGGAAGCGGTGCGGCGCGAGGTGAAGGAGGAATCCGGGATCACGATCGGCCGTGTCGCCTATCATTCGAGCCAGCCCTGGCCCTTCCCGCATTCGCTGATGATCGGCTGCCACGCCGAGGCGTTGACGACGGAGGTCGAGCGCGACGCGGAGGAGCTTGAGGACTGCCGCTGGTTCGACCGCGAGGAAGTGCGCCTGATGCTCGCTGGCACGCACCCGGAAGACTTGAAGACGCCGTTCCCGATGGCGATCGCGCATCATCTGATCAAGGCATTCGCCGAGGGTTAGCACGCACGCCAAGTGTCGTCATTGCCGGGCTTGACCCGGCAATCCATTCCGTAGCGCTCATGGATGGCATCGTCGTCACGGAATGGATGCCCGGATCAAGTCCGGGCATGACGACAGGTCAGGTGCAATGCTTGCTATCCTGTCGGCGCTTTCGGCCTGTTGTCGCGGTTCTCCTTCGGCTCGGCGATCGACGCGCGGAAGGGGCTCGCCGGATAGACGCCGACGATGCGGAACTCGGCGGAGAAGAATTCGAGCTCCTCAAGCGCCAGCGCCAGGTTGTGGTCGTCGGGGTGGCCTTCCACATCGACATAAAAAAGCGTGGCGAAGAATTTTCCGCCGAGCTGATAGCTCTCAAGCTTGGTCATGTTGATGCCGTTCGTCGCGAAGCCGCCCATGGCCTTGTAGAGCGCGGCGGGCACGTTCCTGACGCGGAAGATGAACGAGGTGATGACCGGGCCGTTCTTCGCCGGCGCACGCACCGCCTCGCGCGACAGGATGACGAAGCGCGTCGTGTTGTGGTCGGCGTCCTCAACGTTCTCCTTCAGGATGTCGAGACCGTAGATGTCCGCGGCGAGGCGCGAGGCGAGCGCGCCGCGCTTCGGATCGCCGAGTTCGGCGATATGGCGCGCGGAGCCGGCCGTGTCGGCGGCCACCTCGGCCGAAACTTTGAGCTCGCGGATGATGCGGCGGCACTGGCCGAGCGCATGGACGTGGCTCTGCACCACTTCCAGCTCCTTGAGCTTCGCGCCGCGCACGCCGAGAAGCTGATGATGCACGGGCAGGAAATATTCCCCGATGATGGAGAGATCGGAGGTCGGCAGCAGGTGATGGATGTCGGCGACGCGCCCGGCGAGCGAGTTCTCGATCGGGATCATGCCGAGATCGGCCTCGCCGGACGCGATCGCCTGGAAGCAGTCCTCGAAGGTCGGCTGCGGCAGCGGCTCGCAATCGGGGAAGACGTCGAGCGCGGCGATGTGGGAATTCGCCCCCGGCTCGCCCTGGAACACAACGCGTTGCTTGATCAAAACCTTTTCCTCACTCTCACTTGGCGCCGGCGAAGAGCGCGCGTGCGCGCTCCAGATGCTCCGGCGTGTCGACCCCGAACGGCACCTCGTCGACGAGCGTCACGTCGATCCGCATGCCGGCTTCGAGCGCCCGCAATTGCTCCAGCCGCTCGCGCTTCTCAAGCGCGCTCTGCGGCAACGCGACGAAACGTTCCAGCGCCCGACGCCGATAGGCGTAAATGCCGCTGTGATGATAGAGCGGTCCCTCCCCCCACGGCGCGGTGGCGCGGGTGAAATAAAGCGCCCTGAGCCGCCCCGGCGAGAGCGGCGATCCGACCACCTTCACGACGTTCGGATCGGCGCGCTCGTCCTCGCGCACGATCTCGCCGGCAAGCGTTGCAATCTCCACGTCCGCATCGCCGAGCGGCGCGAGCGCGGCGGCGATCGTCGCGGGAGATATTGTCGGGAAATCGCCCTGCACGTTCACCACCACGTCATAGCGGTGCGCCGGATCGAGCCGACCGAGCGCTTCGAAGATGCGGTCGGAGCCGGAAGCGTGGTCGGGCCGCGTCAGCACCACCTCCGCGCCCACGCCCTCAAGCGCCTCCGCGATCTCCGTGGAATCGGCGGCGACGGCGACCGGGCCGATCCCGGCGGCGAGCGCCCGCTCCACGACGTGCGCGATCATCGGCCGTCCGCCGATGTCGGCGAGCGGCTTGTTCGGCAGGCGCGTGGCCGCGAGGCGCGCCGGAATGACGACGAGAGGCTGCATGGCTGGCGGCGAAGGCGTGACGCTCGGTGGCAAAAGGTCTCAGGAAAGGCGGCTTATACGGCTTGATGGGGTTCGGCAAAAGCGATACCTCTGCCGCAATCTGCGGAAAACCCGCAGGAAACCTGGTTTTTGCCGAGGTCGCGGGGGAGCTCCTGACTCATGGATTCCTTTGAGTGGAACAAGATCATTGGAGCCGTGCTCTTCGCGCTCCTGGTCGCCTTCGGCCTCGGTACGTTCTCCGGACTGATCTTCCAAACGGAGACGCCCGAAACCCCCGGCTACGTGGTGGCGATCGCGACGGAGGCGGGCTCCGGAGGCGGCGCGGCGGAACAGGCGGCGCAGCCAATCGGCGTGCTCCTGGCGAGCGCCGATGCCAACAAGGGCGCAACCAGCGCCAAGAAATGCGGCGCATGCCACGATTTCACGCAAGGCGGCCCGAACAAGGTCGGCCCGAACCTCTGGGGCGTTGTCGGTCGCCCGATCGCCTCGCACGAAGGGTACGAGTACGACGACGGGATGAAGGCCTTTGCCCAGGAGGCCGGAAACTGGACCTTCGAGCACCTGAACACGTTCCTGACCGACCCGAAGGGCACCGTGCCCGGCACCAAGATGGCGTTCGCCGGCCTGAAGAACGACCAGGAGCGCGCCAACGTCATCGCCTATCTGAGGACGCTCTCCGACAATCCGGTGCCGCTGCCTGACGCGGCGGCGGCCGAGGCGCCCGCTGAAACGCAGGTCGCCTCCGCGGATTCCGGTGTGACGCCGACGGAAGCGCCGGCCACCGCAACGCCCGCGGAAGAAAAGCCGATGGCGGCCGCCGAGCCTGAGCAGCCGGCGCCTGCCGAGGAAAAGCCGATGGCCGCGGCCGAGCCGGAGCAGGCGGCCCCCGCCGAAGAAAAGCCAATGGCGGCAGCCCCGGCTGAGGAGCCCGCCACATCAGCCCCGGCCGAAGAGAAGCCAATGGCCCCGGCGGAAGCGCCCGCCGCTTCAGCGCCGGCCGAAGAGCAGACGGCTGCGGCCGCGACAACGCAGCCGGCTCCAGCCGAAGAGAAGCCGATGGCGGAAGAGCCGACGGCACCGGCACCGGCTGAGACGCAGACGGCACAGACTGAAGCGCCCGCGGCCGCGCCGGCCGCTGCAGGCGCCGGCGACGCGGCGAAAGGCGAGAGCTATGCGAAGCGCTGCCTCGCCTGCCACTCCTTCGAGCAGGGCGGTCCGAACAAGGTGGGTCCGCATCTCTTCGCAGTCGTCGGCCGCCCAGTCGCCTCTGTTGCCGACTACAATTATTCCGACGCGATGAAGGCGTTCTCGGACGGCGGAACGAAGGTCTGGGACGACGCTCTTCTCGACACCTATCTGGATGACCCGCGCAAGGTCGTGCCCGGCACCAAGATGGCGTTTGCCGGCATCAAGGCTGAGGCCGACCGGCAGAACGTCATCGCTTACCTTAATTCGCTTAAGTAACGGCCCGGCGAATCGGAGCCTGCGGGTGGCTGAGGGCCGGAAAGGCGGCAACCTCGGCGAAATGGCGTATCTTTCGCGTCCGCTTAACTTTTCGTCATTTGATGTTTCGGCGTGTGCGGCGCGGGCCGCAATCCTTTATATGACGGATTGACGATTGCGACGGCGTGCCGTCGCCGACGGGATTCGATGCCGATGCAGATGCGCCTCATCCTCGCCGCCGTCCTCCTCCTGTTCGGCAGCACCGTAGGGCAAACCCAGGAACGCGTGTGGCACCACGCGACGTCGCTCAACGAAGCACCGAAATATCCGCCGGATTTCAAGTATTTCGACTACGTCAATCCGGATGCCCCGAAAGGCGGCGTGGTGCGGCTCTCCGACACCGGCGGCTTCGACACGCTCAATCCGATTCTCTCCAAGGGCAATCCGGCGCCCGGGCTCGGTCTCGTCTACGAGACGCTGATGACCTCCGCGCTCGACGAGGTTTCGACCATGTACGGGCTCATCGCCGAGGCGATGAGCTATCCGGACGATTACTCCTCCGTCACCTTCCGGCTCCGGCCGGAAGCGAAATGGCACGACGGCGAGCCGATCACGCCGGAAGACGTGGTGTGGTCGTTCGACAAGCTGGTCGCGGTGAACCCGTCGCAGAGATACTACTACCAGCACGTCACCAAGGCGGAAGTGACGGGCGAGCACGAGGTGACGTTCACCTTCGACCAGACCGGCAACCGCGAGCTTCCGCACATCGTGGGTCAACTCCTCGTGCTGCCGAAGCATTGGTGGGAAGGGAAGGACGCCAAAGGCAAGCAGCGCGACGTGACGGCCTCCACGCTCGAGCCGCCGCTCGGCTCCGGTCCCTACCGCGTGGACCATGTCGTCCCGGGCAAGACGATCTCCTTCAAGCGCGTCGACGATTATTGGGCGAAGGACCTGCCGGTCGCCATCGGTCAGGATAATTTCGACGAGATCCGCTACGAGATTTTCCTCGACGACACGGTCGAGTTCGAAGCCTTCAAGGCGGACATCTACGACTGGCGCAGCGAGAATTCGGCGAAGCGCTGGGCGACGCAGTACGACTTCCCCGCGGTCAAGAAAGGCTACGTCGTCAAGGAAGAGCTCAACAACGCCTACCGCGACAACGGCGTGCTCGTCGGCTTCATTCCCAATCTCCGGCGCGATCTCTTCAAGGACATCCGCGTGCGCCGCGCGCTCAACTATGCCTTCGATTTCGAGACGCTGAAGAACACGCTCTTTTTCGGTCAATACGACCGGGTCAACAGCTTCTTCTACGGGACGCCGCTCGCCGCTTCGGGCCTGCCGGAGGGCAAAGAGCTGGACATGCTGGAGAGCGTCAGGGACGAAGTGCCGCCGGAAGTCTTCACCACCCCCTACGCCAACCCGGTCGGCGGCAACCCGACCAAGGAGCGCGAGAACCTGCGGCAGGCGCTGACCCTCCTGCAGGAGGCCGGCTACCATCTCGACGGACAGAAGCTCGTCGACGCCTCCGGCAAGCAGCTCTCCTTCGAACTCATCCTGAACGGGCCGACGATCGAGGCCGTCGCGCTCGCCTATCAGGCGAGCCTGCGCAAGATCGGCATCGACATGCAGGTGCGCTCGATCGATACGCCGCAATGGATCAACCGCGTGCGCTCGCGCGACTTCGACATGATCTATACCGGTTGGGCGCAATCTCTTTCGCCGGGTAACGAGCAGCGCGCTTATTGGGGCTCGGCGGCCGCCGACAGCGAGAGCTCGCAGAACTATGCCGGCATCAAGGACCCCGCGGTCGACGCGCTGATCGAGAAGGTCGTGCTGGCCAAGGACCGCGACACGCTGGTTGCCGCCACGCATGCGCTCGACCGCGTGCTCATGGCCAACCAATACGTGATCCCGAGCTATACGCTCAGGCTGTCGCGCATCGCCCGCTGGGACCGCTTTGCGCATCCCGCCGAGCTCCCGTACTATTCGATCGGCTTCCCGACCGTGTGGTGGTGGGACGAGGCGAAGGCGGCAAAGATCCGCGCAGGACAAGCGCAATGAGCGGCATCTCCCGACGCACCGCGCTGAAGCTTTCCGGCGCCGCGGCCTGCGCGCCGCTTCTCCCCCTTCGTGCCTTCGCGCAGCAACGCCGATATGGGATGTCTATTTTCGGCGATCTCAAATATCCGCCGGACTTCGACCATTTTGGCTACGTCAATCCCGACGCGCCGAAGGGCGGCAAGATGATCATGACCGCGCCGAACTGGTACTTCAATCAGAACCCCAATACCTTCAACACGTTGAACGGGTTCGTCACACGCGGCGACGCGGCGCCGCGACCGGAGCTGGCTTTCGACAGCCTCATGGCGTCGGCCGCCGACGAGCCGAGCTCCATGTACGGGCTCGTCGCGGACGCCGTTTCGATCTCCGACGATGGCCACGAATACACGTTCCACATGCGCGAGGGGCCGCGCTTCCATGACGGGAGCCCGCTGACAGCCGAGGACGTTGTGTGGTCGATAGAGACACTGAAGGCGAAGGGCCATCCGGACATGCGCCTTACGCTGCAAGACGTGGAAAGCGCCGAAGCCCCGGATGAGCGCACGGTGGTTGCTCGCTTCACCGAGCACGCGTCGGTGGAGCTGCCACTCACCGTCGCCGGCCTCCCGATCTTCTCGAAAGCCTTCTTCGCCGACCGCGACTTCGAGGCGTCGACGATGACTCCGATCCTCGGCTCCGGCCCTTACAAGGTGGGAGACCTCAGCGCCGGTCGCTACATCGAGTACAATCGCGTGCCGGACTATTGGGGCACCGATCTTCCAGTCAATCGCGGCTTCGGCAATTTCGACGTGATCCGGCTGGAGTTCTTCCGCGAGCGGCAGGCGGCGTTCGAGGCCTTCAAGAAAGGCGCGATCACGCTGCGTGAGGAGTTCACGTCGAAGACCTGGGCGACCGAATACGACTTCCCGGCGATCACGGACGGCAGAGTGATCAAGATGGAGTTTCCCGACGAGGCGCGTCCCAGCCTGCAGGCGTGGTTCTTCAATACACGGCGCGACAAGTTCGCCGATCCACGTACGCGCCAGGCGATCGGCCTCGCCTTCGACTTCGAATGGGTGAACAAGAACCTCTTCTACAATTCCTACGTTCGCTCATCTTCCTATTTCGAGGGTTCGCCGTATCAGGCGAAGGGCCTGCCTTCCGAAGCAGAACTCGCCCTGCTTGAGCCGCTGCGCGGCAAGATTCCGGACGCCGCTTTCGGCGAGGCCGTGTCGCCGCCGCACTCCGACGGCTCCGGCCGCGACAGGGAGAAGCTGCGCGAAGCCCTGCGGCTCCTGACCGAAGCAGGATGGAAGCGCGACGGAGCGGCCCTGCGAAACGAAGCAGGCGAGGCTCTGACCGTCGAGTTCCTGATCTTCGCGCAGGTCTTCGAGCGCGTGCTCGGCAAATATGTCGAGTCGCTGAAATCGATCGGCGTAGACGCATCGATCCGGCTGGTCAATTCGGCGCAGTTCGAGTCGCGACTTACCGACTTCGACTTCGACGTTATCGGGCGCGCCTGGACGCTTTCGGCCACACCGATGGAGGGCGTGCGCAGCTTCTTCCACTCCTCCAGCGCCGATACGCCTGGCTCGCTGAACATGCCCGGTATCCGCTCGCCCGCCATCGACTCGCTGGTCGATAAGGTACTCAACGCGAAGGACAGCGAGACGCATCGTACAGTTCTCCTCGCGCTCGACCGCATTCTTCGCGCCTCGTACTACACGGTGCCGAACTGGACCTCGCCAGTACATCGCGTGGCCTTCTGGGACATGTTCGTCTGGCCGGAGATCAAGCCGGACTACGCGTTCCCCTATGAGACGACCTGGTGGGTCGACGCCGCCAAGGCCGCCAAGATCGGCAAAGCGGGCTGACGCGCGGATGGCCGCCTACGTCCTCCGCCGTATCCTCTTGATGATCCCGACCATCCTCGGGATCATGTTCATATCCTTCGTCGTCGTGCAGTTCGCGCCCGGCGGCCCGGTGGAGCGCGTGATCGCGCAGCTTTCCGGCACCGACGTCTCCGCGACGGAGCGGATAAGCGGCGGCGGCAGCGATTTTTCCGGCCAGCAGAACACCAGCGGGACGGGGGGCGCGGAGTCGGCGCTCAACTCCAAATATCGCGGCGCGCAGGGCCTGCCGCCGGAATTCATCGCCGATCTTGAGAGGCAGTTCGGCTTCGACAAACCGGCCTGGCAGCGCTTCGCGCTGATGATCTGGAACTATTCGCGCTTCGATTTCGGTCAGAGCTATTTCCGCGACATCTCGGTCTTGAAGCTGATCGGGGAGAAGCTGCCGGTCTCCGTCTCGCTCGGCCTCTGGATGACGTTCCTCTCCTACCTGATCTCCATCCCGCTCGGCATCCACAAGGCGGTGCGCGACGGCACTACCTTCGACGTATGGACTTCCGGCGTCATCGTCATCGCCTATGCGGTGCCGGGATTCCTCTTCGCCATCTTCCTGATCGTGTTCTTCGCCGGCGGGAGCTTCCTCGACTGGTTTCCCCTGCGCGGGCTTGTCTCGGAAAACTGGTCGCAGCTCTCCTGGCCCGACCGCATCCTCGATTATTTCTGGCACCTGACGCTGCCGCTTCTGTCGATGGCGCTCGCCGCCTTCGCCACGACGACGCTCCTCACCAAGAACTCGTTCCTCGACGAGATCCGCAAGCAATACGTGGTGACGGCGCGCTCCAAGGGCCTGACGGAACGCCAGGTGCTTTACGGACACGTCTTCCGCAACGCGATGCTGCTGGTGATCTCCGGCTTCCCGGGCGCGTTCATCTCCGCCTTCTTCGCCGGCTCGCTCCTGATCGAGACCATCTTCTCGCTCGACGGGCTTGGGCTGCTCGGCTTCGAAAGCGTGATGAACCGCGACTATGCGGTGGTCTTCGCCACGCTCTACATCTTCTCGCTTATGGGCCTCGTCGTGCAGCTCATCTCCGACCTGACCTATACCTGGATCGATCCGCGCATCGATTTTGAGAGCCGCGAGGTCTGATGGACCAGAAAGCTCCCCCGCGGACGCCGGACCCGGAGGCGCGGCAGGACGAGGCGCGCGATCCCGGATCGCGCCGCCGCGACGCGGGCGAGTTCGAAACGATCGTGCCGCTTCCCGGCGAAGTGGCGCCGCCTGCGAGGCGCGACCTCTTTACGCTGTCGCCGATCAACCGGCGGCGCTGGCGGAGCTTCAAGGCCAACCGGCGCGGCTTCTGGTCGCTGTGGATCTTCCTGGTTCTCTTCTTCTTGTCGCTCTTCGCCGAGTTCCTGGCGAACGACAAGCCGCTCGTCGTCTCCTACAAGGGCGAGATCCTGTTCCCGGTCTTCGTCAATTACCCGGAGGAGAAGTTCGGCGGCTTCTTCGCCGTGACGGATTACCGCTCACCGTTCATCCGCGACGAGATCAACGCCAACGGCTGGATGGTCTGGCCGCCGATCCGCTACTCCTACCGCACCTCCAATCTCGAATTCCCGATCGACGCGCTTTCAGAGGCGCTCGGCGAGACCGTCGGATTCCCGACCGCGCCGAACTGGTTGCACCTCGGCGCGCTCTGCAAGACGCCGTCGGACGACGAGAAGGTGCAGCATTATTGCAGTCCCACCTATTGGAACTGGCTCGGCACCGACGACCAGGGACGCGACGTGCTGGCGCGGCTCATCTACGGCTTCCGCCTCTCGGTGCTCTTCGGCTTCGCGCTGACCATCCTTTCCTCGCTTGTCGGCGTGACCGCGGGCGCGTCGCAGGGCTATTTCGGCGGGCGCATCGACCTCTTCTTCCAGCGCTTCATCGAGATATGGACCTCGATCCCATCGCTCTATTTGCTCCTCATCATCTCCTCGGTGCTGGTGCCGGGCTTCTTCGTGCTTCTCGGCATCCTGCTGCTCTTCTCGTGGGTTGCGCTGGTGGGCGTGGTCAGAGCGGAGTTCCTGCGCGCGCGCAATGTCGGCTACGTCAAGGCGGCGCGGGCGCTCGGCGTCAGGAACAAGACCATCATCTTCCGCCACCTCCTGCCCAACGCCATGGTGGCGACGCTGACCTTCATGCCTTTCATCCTGAACGGCTCCATCACCACCCTCACCTCGCTCGACTTCCTCGGGCTCGGCATGCCGCCGGGCTCGCCGTCGCTCGGCGAGCTCCTGGCGCAGGGCAAGAACAATCTGCAGGCGCCGTGGCTCGGCATCACCGGCTTCGTCATCATCTCGCTGATGCTGTCGCTGCTGATCTTCGTCGGCGAGGCGGTGCGCGACGCCTTCGATCCGCGCAAGACGTTTGCGAATGTCGACGGCAAGGATCGCCCCGAAGCGCTGACGCATGACGCGGCGGCGGAGTCCGCGGCGCAGTCCTTCGCCGCCTCGACGGAAGCCGCCGACGGCCCGGCGCTGCTTGCGGTGCGCAATCTCCACGTCGAGTTCCGCCAGAGCGAAAGCGTCGTCAACGCGGTCGACGGCGTCTCCTTCGACATCCGCGCGGGCGAAACGGTGGCGCTGGTCGGCGAATCGGGCTCCGGCAAATCGGTGACGGCGCTTTCGATCCTGAAGCTCCTCCCCTATCCGCCCGCGCATCATCCCGCCGGCTCCATCCGCTTCGGCGGCCAGGAGCTTCTCTCCGCCGACGAGAAGACGCTTCGCGAGGTGCGCGGCAACCGCATCTCGATGATCTTCCAGGAGCCGATGAGCTCGCTCAATCCGCTGCATACGGTGGAGCGGCAGATCGGCGAAATCCTCGACGTTCACCGCGGCATGAGCGGCGCGGCGGCGCGCGCGCGCGTGCTGGAACTTCTGAACCAGGTCGGCATCCGCGAGCCGGAGAAGCGCCTCGATTCCTATCCGCACCAGCTTTCCGGCGGCCAGCGGCAGCGCGTCATGATCGCCATGGCGCTCGCCAACGAGCCCGACATCCTGATCGCCGACGAGCCGACGACGGCCCTCGACGTCACCGTGCAGGCGCAGATCCTGGAGCTTCTGGCGCGGCTCAAGGCGGAGAGCGGGCTCTCCATCCTCTTCATCACCCACGATCTCGGCATCGTCAGGAACTTCGCGGACCGCGTCTGCGTGATGACGGACGGCAAGATCGTCGAGCAGGGGACGACCGAAGAGGTTTTCGCGCGGCCGCAGCATGCCTACACCCGCCACCTCCTGGCCGCCGAGCCGAAAGGCAAGCCGCCGGCGCCGCGTCCCGATGCGCCGGTCGTCCTGAAGGGCGACGACATCAAGGTCTGGTTCCCGATCCAGCGCGGCTTCCTGCGCCGCACGGTCGGCTACATCAAGGCGGTCGATGGCGTCGACGTCGTGTTGCGCGAGGGACAGACGCTCGGCGTGGTCGGCGAATCGGGCTCCGGCAAGACGACGCTCGGGCTCGCGCTTCTGCGGCTCACCTCGTCAAAGGGGCGCATCGTCTTTCTCGGGCGCGACATCCAGGGCACGCGCTTCCGCGAGACGCGCGACCTGCGCGCCGACATGCAGGTGGTGTTCCAGGACCCCTACGATTCCTTGAGCCCGCGCATGGTGATCCGCGACATCGTCGCGGAGGGGCTGCGCGTGCACGAACCGACGCTTCCGGCGAAGGAACGCGAGGCGCGCGTCATTCGCGCGCTGACGGAGGTTGGCATCGATCCGGAGCGGCGCTTCGGCTATCCGCACGAATTCTCCGGCGGCCAGCGGCAGCGTATCGCCATCGCCCGCGCGCTGGTGCTCGAACCGAAATTCGTCATGCTCGACGAGCCGACCTCGGCGCTCGACATGAGCGTGCAGGCGCAGGTCGTCGATCTGCTCCGCGCGCTGCAGGAGCGGCACAACCTTTCCTATCTCTTCATCAGCCACGACCTTAAGGTCGTCCGCGCGCTTGCCAACGACGTGATCGTCATGCGCGACGGCAAGGTGGTGGAGGCGGGGCCGGCCAACGCCATCTTCGACCATCCGAAGAGCGACTATACGCGCGCGCTCATGGCCGCCGCCTTCTCGCTGACAGTCGCGCACGCGACGGCGGTCCGGGAATAGAGTGCGGGAATAGAAGAGTGGCCGCAAAAGTCGGGGGCGCGCTCCTCGTCGCCACGAGGGTATGGGACGCGGAGAGTCTGGGCGGAACGCCTGCGCGCGCCGCTTCCCGGCCGCGACATCCTCGCAACCGATCGGAGCGGCATTTTCCACGGACCCGACGCGGCGCTTGCGCAAATCCGCTACGTGCTGGTCTGGAAGCCGCCACAGGAGACGCTCGATCGCCTGCCGGCGCTCGACGTGATCTTCTCGCTCGGCGCCGGCGTCGACCATATCTTCGCGCTTCCACGCCTTCCCGACGTGCCGGTCGTGCGGATCGTCGATCCCGATCTGACGCGCCGCGTGACGGAATATGTCGTCTGGCAGGTGCTCGATCATCTGCGGCTCGGACCCACCTATCGCCGGCAACAGCGCGCGCATCTATGGAGCGACGTCGAGCCGCCCACCGCGCGCGAGGTAACGGTCGGCATCATGGGCCTCGGCGTCATGGGAAGGGACGCCGCGGACGCGCTTCTTCGTCTCGGCTTCAACGTGCGGGGATGGGCGCGCGGTTCGAAGGCGATCGAAGGCGTGGAGGTTTTCGCCGGAGAGAGCGGGTTCGACGCCTTCCTCGCCGGCACCGACATCCTGGTCTCGCTCCTCCCGTTCACGCCCGAGACGCGCCGTCTCGTCGACATGCGCGTCCTGAAGGCGCTCCGCCGCAGCGGCCCGCTCGGCGGCCCGGTCTTCATCAATGCCGGGCGCGGCGGCTCGCAGAACGAGGCGGATATCGCGGCAGCGCTTGCCGACGGCACGCTCGCCGGCGCCAGCCTCGACGTCTTCGAAGAGGAGCCGCTTCCGCCTGAGAGTCCGCTCTGGGATTTCGACACCGCCACGATCACGCCGCATGTGGCCGGCATCTCCGATCCCGCCGCGTTGGCGCGGCAGATCGCGGAGCAGATCAAGGCGTTTGAGCGCGGCGAGCCGCTCAGTAACCGCGTCGACCCAGACCGCGGTTATTGAACGGCCCGACCATCGCGGTGTTGAGCGCGAGGATCGAATCGTTGCGGTCGTTCGGCACCGCGCGGAAGCCGAACTCCTCCAGCACCTTTTCGACGCGCGCCCTGAGGTTGGGACGCCGGTCGGTCGCGCCGATGTCGATGGCGATGACGCGGGTGCGACGCAGCGTCCGTTCGCCGCCGACCAGGATCTCCGGCTCCACCCCTTCGCCGTCGATCTTCATGAAGTCGATGACGGCGAGTTGCGTCATGAAGCGCAGTCCGTCGAGCGGCCAGGCCTCCACGTCGGAATTGCGGACGTTCGGCCGGCCGTCTTCGATGAGCGAGCTCTCCGACGTGTCGGGCGAGCCGTGCAGCCTGAGGTTGGCGCGCTCCTTCCAGAGCGCATAGGGATAACGCTGCACGGTGTTCAAGCCCGCCGTGTTCTTTTCCAGGCAATCGAAAGCGAGCGGGTCCGGCTCAAACGCGACGATGCGCGCGCCGGCATCGGCGCACCACAGCGCGAACTCGCCGATCCCCGCGCCGATATCGATGACGACGTCGCCCTCGCGCGGCACATAGCCGGTGCGGCCGAGATATTTCTCCGCGACCGTCTCAAGCCATGCGTTGATGCCGTTCTTGAAGACGCCGGCGCGGCGGATATTGGGCACATAGATGCTCCGTACGCCGTCCTCAACGCGAACCAGCCCGGAATCGGCGGCGAGCGACACGGCACGCCCGTGCCGTGACCGCCGGGCATGCCAACTCAGCACGAGACGCTCGAACAGGAGGCGCAGGCGATCCTGGATGCGCACTTTCTGCGAGGGAGAGGCGGGCGCCATTTCGGACGTTTTGCGAAGCATCAACGGTCTCTGTTCTCAACCGGCACGGCGTCGCGCTTTCACGGGTCACGGCCGGACGGTTCCGGTAGCCCGCGCGAACGGCTCCCGCTCGCAGCTTCCAATCCTACGCCAGCTGCCTCCGGCGCTTCACTTCTCCTCGCGCCGGCACCTTATCGGAGGCCGGATGGAGCGCAAGCCCAAGTGAAGAAACAGGGCTCAGCCGGGCCTTTTCACGGCCTTGAGCGGCATGCCTTTTTGGGCGATTCGCTCCACCGCCACGGCGAGCGGCTCCGATGCAACCGCCATGTGGTAGGCGTTGGCGTGCAGAAGTTGCTCCGCGTCGCGCATGAAGCCGAGATGGCCGTCCCAGAAGACCACGTCGCCGCGGCGCAGTTCCGGAAGGCCGCCGGCAAGCGGCAGCGCCACACCAATCGCCTGCTCCTGCATGTCGGTGTCGCGCGGGCAGGAAATTCCGCAGGCCTGAAAGGCGATCTGCACCAGCCCTGAGCAGTCGAGGCCGAGCCCGGTCTTTCCGCCCCAGAGATAGGGAACGCCGAGGAAGCGCTCGGCGACCGAAGTCCAGTCGCTCTCGAAGGCATCGAGCGCCGCGAGATGCTGCACGACCACCGCGCCTCGCGGCGAGACAAGCGCATAGCGTGCGTTCCGGTCCTCCGCTTCGCCCGTGACCGCCACACGCGCGCCGAGCGGCAGGCCGGCAAGCGGCGGCGCCTTGATGTCCGGCTCGGAAAAAAGGAATGTTCTGAGCGCCGTGACCTTGTGGGTCGGCTCAAGGCCCGGCTCGCTCAGTGCTTCCGACGGCATCCAGCCGACGTAGCGGTCACTCGCGAGCTGTACCCAGGCCCAGCCCTCCGGACGGATCTCGAAGACGGCGACAGCCTCTCCGTGAAGCGCTTCTGTCAAAAGCGAGGCGCGATTGGAGGGCGCATGGCGGAGCGGGGCGACAGACGCGGCGACCCGCATTGGCTCGCCGGCGATAAAGCGCGCAGCCTCAACCTTGCCCATCAACGCCTCGTCGGCGAGGTCGGTGCGGAAGGCGTTCACCCGCGGATCGAGCTTTTCCATCAGACCGCACCGTCTAGGGCGGAAGCCCCGCCGCCTTTGCCGCGATACGGTCGCCAAGCCGCTCCAGGAAGAGCGCGCCATTCACGGTGCGCTGCACGAGAACGTTGCGGCGGTCGTTCGGGTCGCGCTTGCGGCTGACGAGCCCGAGCCGCCCCATCGTGTCGAGCGCGCGTGTGATCACCGGCTTGGTGACGCCGAGCTTCGCGGCGAGCGCACGCACTGTGTGCGGCTGCGGCTCCAGGTAGACGGTGATGAGCACGGTGAGCTGCCGCACCGAGAGGTCGGGCTCGGCTTCCGACACAAGCGCGAGCGAGACATCGTGCCAGAGACGCAAGGCTTGCGCCGGCCGCAATTGGATCGCCATCCCCCAGCCCATGGGTTTGTTTCGGACCCGAACCGATTAAAGCCGGCCCGGCCCGAAGGGGCAAGGGTGTGCGCTTAGCCATGGCGCTCCGAAAGATAGTGGAAGAGTGCACGGATCGCCTGCGCCTCACCGCCTTCCGGTCCGGTGGGGCGCGCCGAGGGGTTCCAGGCGAAGACATCGAAGTGCCCGTAGGTGTTCGCTGCGGATACGAAACGACGCAGGAAGAGCGCCGCGACGATCGCACCCGCGAAGGCGTTCGGGGCGATATGGTTCACGTCGGCGACCTTGGAGGCAAGCCAGGAATCGTAGGGCTTCCAGAAGGGCATCCGCCACACCGGATCGCGGACGGCAGCCGCGGCTTTTTCCAGACCCGCCGCGAAGGCATCGTCATCGGTAAAGAACGGCGGCAGCTCCGGCCCAAGCGCGACCCGCGCCGCGCCGGTCAGCGTCGCCATCGTCACGACGAGATCCGGCGCCTCCTCATCGGCGAGCGCCAGCGCGTCGGCGAGCACCAGTCGGCCTTCCGCATCGGTGTTGCCGATCTCCACGGTCAGTCCCTTGCGGCTTTTCAAAACATCGCCCGGCCGGAAGGCGCGGCCTGAAATGGCATTCTCGGCGGCGGGGATCAGCACGCGCAGGCGCAGCTTCAGCCCCAATTCCATGATCATCGAAGCAAGGCCGAGCACGTTCGCGGCGCCGCCCATGTCCTTCTTCATGAGCGCCATGCCGGTC
This sequence comes from uncultured Alphaproteobacteria bacterium, assembly GCA_963814905.1. GTDB lineage: Bacteria > Pseudomonadota > Alphaproteobacteria > Rhizobiales > Afifellaceae > DASWJZ01. The sequence continues at coordinate 43,632 of CAWFEM010000002.1, forward strand.
GGAGGCTTGATGTCGAGGCCGCCGGTGTCGAAGACGATGCCCTTGCCGATGAGCGTGACCGTGGGATCGCTCTTTCTGCCCCAGCGCATGTCGACCAGGCAGGGGGGCCGATCGCTCGCCGCGCCGACCGCATGGATAAGCGGAAAGCCCTCGGCCAAAGCCTTACCCTCGACGATCGTCGTGTCGGCGCCGAAACGCTCGCCCAGCGCCGCCGCGGCGTCGGCAAGCGCGCGCGGGCCGAGATCGTTGGCGGGTGTGTTGATCAGGTCGCGCACCAGGAAGACGGCATCGCGCGTACGGCCGAGCGCGGCACCGTCGACGCCTTGCGGCACAACAAGGCGCGGGCCGCCGGCCTTCGGCCTGCGGTAGCGCTCGAAACGGTAGGACCCAAGCGCGAATCCGAGCGCGGCAAGCGCTGGGTCATCGACACCATCCGCCAGTCGATAGATCCCGGCGGGGAGCACCGTGGCGAGCTTGCCGGCAAAGAGCGGGTTTCCCTCCCCGGCATCGGCGCCGCCGAGCCCGAAGAGGACGCGTCCGAGATTGCCGTCCGCGTCCGGGATGAGCACAAGCCGGCCGGCTTCGCCGTTGAAGCCGGTCGCGGTCGCGAAGCGACGCTCCCGCTCGCCGAGTCCGGCCAGAACCCCGTCCAGCGTCGCCGCTTTCACGAAGTGGACGGAAACCGCCGTGTCGGGCGCCTCTTCCGTGATCAACGCAGGTTCCATCTCACCCTCGACTCGGTCCGTTCAAAGGTCGGATTTGGCCCGCGGCGGAGGAATTGGCAACGCCTTAATCAGCGTTAACGAACCCTTAACGAGCGCTGCCTAAGCCTTGCAGGATCAATTGCTTCGGGGGACGTCATGAATACGGGAACGGGCCGGACAAGGCGGCGGCAAAGGCTGCTCGCTCTGGCCGCCGGCGCGGCGCTCGCCACGCTTCTCGCAGGCTGCGAAACGAACGCGCCTCTGCACACCGGCTCGATCGGCAACAATGCCATCCTCACCCCCTCGGATCTAAGCGAGGACGAAGCGCTCAGCGCCGTGCAGAAATGGGGCAGCGCCTACGGGCGTAACGAGAAGGATCGCGTGGCGGCACTGAACTATGCCGCGGCGCTAAGAGCCGCCGGCCAGTCCGGCCAGGCCGTCGCGGTGATGCGCAAGGCCGCGATCTACCACCCGGAGGACCGCGAGATCCTTGCCGCTTACGGCAAGGCGCTTGCAGCCAACGGCCAATTCAACGAAGCGCTGTCGACGATCCGGCGCGCGCAACGCTCCGACAATCCCGACTGGCAGCTGCTTTCCGCCGAGGGCGGTATCCTCGATTCGATGAACCGTCACGAGGAGGCGCGGGCGCGCTATCAGCAGGCGCTCGTGCTTGCGCCGGGCGAGCCGCAGATCCTGAACAATCTCGGCCTGTCCTACACGCTCACCAACGAGTTGGATGAAGCGGAGAAGGTTCTGCGCCAAGCGGCGGCGAGCCCGAAGGCCACGCTCAAGGTCAAGGAGAACCTGGCGCTCGTGCTGCGGCTTCAGGGCAAGCAGGCGGAGGCGGAATCGATCGGCGGACCTCCCGCCGTCTCAACGCCGGTCGCCGAAGGCGGCGGTGACAAAGAGACCGATACCTGGGCGGAGCTTGCCCGTAACGGCTGACGAGATGGGTCGCGGGCGCTCAGCGCCCGCGCCTTCCGCCCCGCCTACCAGATATTGGAGACCTGGATCGCCGCCGGCGTGATGATCACGGCGAACAGCACCGGCAGGAAGAACAGGATCATCGGCACGGTCAGCTTCGGAGGAAGCGAGGCCGCCTTCTTCTCCGCCTCCTGCATGCGCATATCGCGGTTCTCCTGGGCCAGAACACGCAGCGCCGTGCCGATCGGCGTGCCGTATTTCTCCGCCTGGATGAGGGCGGTGACGACGCCGCGCACGCCTTCAAGGCCGGTGCGCAACCCCAGGTTCTCGTAAGCCTTGCGGCGATCCTGCAGATAGGAGAGCTCCGCCGTCGTCAGGCTCAGCTCCTCGGCGAGCGGGATCGACTGGGGGCCGATCTCCTCCGACACCTTGCGGAAGGCGCCCTCGATGCCCATGCCGGATTCCACGCAGATCAAGAGAAGATCGAGTGCGTCCGGCCAGGCGCGGCGGACCGACTTCTGCCGCTTGTTGATCTGGTTCTTCACGTAGATCGTCGGCCCATAATAGCCGGCATAGGCAACGACCAGGGTGATGGCGAGCTTCAGCATGAAGGGCTGGTCGAGCCTGATCACGAAGAACACGTAGAGGACGGCGATCGCGAACATCACGATCGGCATGATGAGCCGCAGGGAAAGGAAGACGAAGACCGGGTTCTGGCCGCGATAGCCGGCCTGCCGCAGCATCTTGACGGTGTGTCCGTCCTCCGCCTGGCGGGCGAGATTGAACCGGTCGACGACGTTCTTGAAGAACTTCTTCGGCTCCACCCTCAGCGAGGCCTGCTGCTTCTTCTGGGCATCCAGCTTGGCGCGCTCGCGCGCGCGGATGCGTTCCCGCTCGCTCGATATCTGCCGCATGCGGGTTGTGAGCTCGTCGCGAGCCAAATAGGGCCAAGCGACGACCACAATCGCCGAGAACACCGCGAGCGCGGAGGAGATCGCGACGAGCATCTGGCTGTTATCGGTGAAAGCGGCAAGGTCCACGGCGAGAGCCTCAATAGTCGAAATTGATCATTTTGCGCATCACCATGATGCCGATGAACATCCAGAAACCGGCAATCCCCATCACGATATTGCCAATCGAGGTCGTGAACAGCAGGAGGATGTAGTCGGGGCTGGTGAAGTAGACGAGGATCGCGACGATGATCGGCAGCGACCCGATGATACCGGCAGAGGACTTCGCCTCCGCACTCATCGCCTTGATCTTACCGGACATCTTCTTGCGGTCGCGAAGCACCTTGGAAAGGTTCGACAACGCCTCCGAAAGGCTGCCGCCGGAACGAGCCTGGATGGCGACCACGATGGCGAAGAAATTGGCCTCCGCGAGCGGGATGCGCTCCGGCAGCCGCGCGACGGCTTCCGGCAGCGGCATGCCAAGAGTCTGATCCTCGACCACCTCGCGGAACTCGCCCGCGACGGGCTCCTGTGCCTCGTGGGAGATCACCTTCAGGCAGTCGACCAGCGGAAGGCCGGCCCTCACGCCACGCACAATCACGTCGACCGCGTTCGGGAACTCATTGCTGAAGCGCGACAGGCGGCGCTTGCGCGCAAAGTTCACGAAGAAATGCGGGAGGAGCACGCCGCCCGCCAGCCCGAAGCCGACGCTGGGAAGGATCGGGAAGCGTATCGCGGCAAGCGCCACGAGCGCGACGCCAAGTGCCGTCGCCACGCATATCAGATAGTAGGTGTTCTTGGTCCAGCTCAGGCCGGCCTGCCGCATGCGCGTCATCAGCGTCGGCTTCTGGCTCTTGCGCGCCTTCGCCCTCTGAGTCTCTTCAAGCTCCTTCAGCGTGTCCTCGACGGACCGGCGGCGGCGGCCTTCCTCGATCGAGATGCGATCGGAGGCGGCCTTGCGCTTGGTATCGGCGATCACCTCCAGCCGCTTCTCGCCCTTGGAGCGCCCGCCAAGACGCGGATAGAGCGCCGCAATCACCACGCCTCCAATGGAGAACGCGGCGAGCAGCGCCACCGATATCTGGACAACTAGCGGCGAAAACATGGATCAGCCTCGGCTCGTGAGCTCGCCCGTGTCGGCGGCGTCGAGTGCGGCTGCAAGCCGGGCCTCCTCGCCGAAATAGCGCGCCCTATCCCAGAAGCCCGGGCGGCCAATGCCGGTGGAGCGATGCCGGCCGATGATGCGGCCGCTCGCGTCCTCGCCCACCATGTCGTAGATGAAGAGGTCCTGGGTGATGACGACGTCGCCCTCCATGCCCAGCACTTCGGTGATGTGCGTGATGCGACGCGTGCCGTCGCGCAGGCGCGCCGACTGCACGATGACGTCGATCGACGACACGATCATTTCGCGCAAGGTCTTGGAGGGCAGCGTGAAGCCGCCCATCGTGATCATCGATTCGATACGCGAAAGGGCCTCGCGCGGGCTATTGGCGTGCAGCGTGCCCATGGAACCGTCGTGGCCGGTGTTCATGGCTTGCAGCAGGTCGAAAGCCTCCGGTCCGCGAACCTCGCCGACGATGATCCGCTCAGGGCGCATACGCAGGCAGTTCTTGACGAGGTCGCGCATCGACACCTCGCCCTCGCCTTCGATATTGGGCGGGCGCGTCTCAAGGCGCACGACATGCGGCTGCTGCAGCTGCAGCTCCGCGGCGTCCTCGCAGGTGATCACGCGCTCGTCGTGGTCGATATAGCGCGTCAGGCAGTTCAGAAGCGTCGTCTTGCCGGAGCCGGTGCCGCCGGAGATGAGCACGTTACAGCGCACGCGTCCGATGATCTGCAGGATCGTCGCGCCTTCCGGCGTAATCGTGCCGAACTGAACAAGCTGATCGAGCGTCAGCTTGTCCTTCTTGAACTTACGAATGGTGAGCGCGGGTCCGTCGATCGCCAGCGGCGGAACGATCACGTTGACGCGCGAGCCGTCCGGCAGACGCGCGTCGCAGATGGGGCTAGCCTCGTCGACGCGACGCCCGACCTGACTGACGATGCGCTGGCAGATGTTGAGAAGCTGGCCGTTGTCGCGGAAGCGGATTTCGGTCTCTTCGACCTTGCCGCGCACCTCGATGAAGATGCAGTCGGCCCCGTTCACCATGATATCGGCGATGTCGTCGCGCGCGAGGAGCGGCTCAAGCGGACCGTAGCCGAGAACATCGTTGCAGATGTCCTCGAGCAGCTCCTCCTGCTCGGCAATCGACATCACCACGTTCTTCACCGTGATGATGTCGTTGACGATGTCGCGAATCTCTTCGCGCGCCTGGTCCATGTCCATCTTGGACAGCTGCGACAGGTCGATCGTGTCGATCAGCGCGCCGAAGATCTGCGTCTTCAGGTCATAATATTCGTCGGTCTTGCGCGGCCTCGCGGTCAGCGGCGGCGGCGCGGCGATCGGCGCGGACCGTGCTTTTGGAGCCGGCATCGGACTACCCGCAACCGGCGGGGTGACTCTTTCGGCCGCCGCGATCTCGGAGGGTTTCGCCGCCCGATCTAACAGCAGGTCGGAGGCGGTGCTACGCTTGCCGAACATTCATACTCCTTGCCGCGTCAGCGCGATCAGCTCGCCTTCTTACTCTTCGACTTGGCCTTCGGCCGCGGCGCCAGCTTCTGAAAGAGCGGCCCGAAATTGAGGCCGCGCTTGCGCGCCTTCTTCAGTTCCTTGCGGCCGCCGACGACCTGGGCGATGTCGGCGAAGACATCGGAGATCGCGGTCTTGGCGGAAGCCTCCGCGATCATCTGGCCGTTGTTGGACGCCGTGCCGAAGAGCAAGGGATCGAATGCGATGGTCGCGATCGGCGTCAGTTGCAGCGCGGCGGCAAAATCGTCCGGCTTGATCTCGGGCCGCTTCGGCACGCCGACCTGATTGAGGATCAGCTTCGGCGGGGTGTCGTTCGGCCGGGCCTGACGCAACAGATCCACGATCGCCTTGGCGTTCCTGAGATTGGCGAGATCGGGCACCGCGGTGATGACCACCTCGTCGGCGGCGATCAGCGTCTTGCGCACCCATCCGCTCCACAGATGCGGGATGTCGAGGACGACCGTGGGGACGTTCGACTGCACGATCTCCAGCACCTGATCGAACGCTTCTTCGCTGAAGTCATAGGCCTTGTCGAGGACGGCGGGCGCCGCAAGCAGGCTCAGATGGTCCTCGCATTTGGCCAGCAACCGATCGAGCAGCACCTCGTCGAGACGATCGGCGCCGAACACGGCCTCGGCGATACCCTGCGCGGGGTCGAGGTTGAAATCGAGACCGGCGGTGCCGAACGGCAGATCGAGATCGGCGAGAATCACGTCGGAGCCGACGAGACGCGCCAGGGTCCAGGCGACGTTATGGGCGATCGTGGAGGAGCCGACGCCGCCCTTGGCGCCCATGAAGGCGTAGATCTGGCCGAGCTTCTCGGTGTTGGAATCGTGATAGATGCCGGAGATGGCGCCGATGACCGACATGACGTCGGCCGGCGCCACGAGATATTCCGACACACCGCGCTTCAAGAGCTCACGATAGAGCAGCACATCGTTCGAATGGCCTATCACCATCACCTTGGTGCCGGCGTCGCAGACCTCCGCGAGACTGTCGAGCGCGCCGACGATCTCTTCGAAGGGCAGCCGTGTCTCGACCAGGATGAGATTGGGCGTGGGCGCGGAACGATAAAACTCGGTCGCGGCATTCAGACCCCCGGTGTGCACTTTCACGTGCGCCCGCGACATCCTGCGATCCATCGCCGCAGTCTCGATGGTGCCGGCGATCTCCGGTGTGTCGCAGAAGGCCTGGATGGTGATGCGCGGGATCGGCCGCGCATCCGGCGGCCGAGGGGCGTTCTCGTCCCCTTCCGGCGTCACGTCAAAGGCGAGGTTTGTCATCGCTCAGTTGTTCCCTATGGAGCTGTCGATCAGCATGATGTTGGACTTCGGGTCTTCGCCGCGGCGGTACTTGCTGATGACATCGGCGCGGCGATTTCCGTCGGCCGGCGTCATGCGCTGCGGACGCGAGAAGTCGGCCGGATCGACAACCATGGCGGCAAGGTTCTGCTGGGCCGTACATCCGAAGTTCGGGGAGGTCGCATTGTCGAACCGGTTGGCGGCCGCATCAGGCCATATGCCGCAATGCGGTACTACCGCCTTCACCCGCAGATAGGAAAGACGCAAGGCGGCCATCTTCGCATGGTCACCAACCTCATAAGGCGCGACACGAATGTGGCTGCGCGGAACGCCGGCGCGCACGAGCGCGTAATGGACGGCACGACCCGTCTCCGCCGCCGCCACCGCGTTGGCCGAGCCGGTCGGCACCTGGATCGTGACGGAGCCGGTGCCGTCGGTGCGATACTCGCCGACGTAGTTGCGGATCGCCGTATCCAGATCGCGCGACAATGCCGGGCCATTCATGCCGACCTTCAGGTCGAACACTTCCGGCTCATCGGAAACGATGATCGGATGGCGCTGCCGGTAGTCGAACTTTTCGGTATCGACGTCGGACGTTGCAAATGTGCTGCATCCGCCGGCGAACGCCGCAAGTGTGACGAGCGCCACGCCTGCGAGCAGAGACCGGGTCACACGAGGGGCGAGGTCTCGCTTCCCGCTCAGCAAATCTAGATGAGTCACGAACCCCTCCGTCAATCGAATGTGAAGCCGACAGCGTTTGCCCCGCCGGGAACCATACTCTTCGTGCCGTAGACCTTGGTCAGCCGATTGAGGAAATAGGTCTCCGCATCGTTGGCCGGGTAGAGATTATCGTCTGGACGCGCGAGATCCTGCGGCGAGACCGGCTTCACGAGATACGGCGTCACGATCATGACGAGCTCCGTCTCGTTGGCCAGATAGGACTTCGAGGAGAAGAGCGCCCCAAGGATCGGCAGGTTGCGGAGACCGGGGAACCCCCCGGCATTGGTCTGCGCGGTCTGCTTCAGAAGTCCGGCGATGACGAAGGCCCCGCCCGACGGCTGCTCCACCGTCGTTTCCGCGCGCCGCGTGCTGAGGATCGGATTGCCGCTTGACGTGAAACCGCTGACCTCGCTGACCTCGCTGCGGACCTTGATGCTGATCCTCCCGGCCGAAAGGACGACCGGCGTGAAGGCAAGCTGCACGCCGAACTTCTTGAAGTCGACGCTCACGATGCCGGTGGTCTGGTCGATGCCGGTGATGTACGGCACCTCGCCGCCGGCCAGGAAGTTCGCGGTCTCGCCCGACACCGCGGTCAGGGTCGGCTCCGCCAGCGTATGGATCAGATTCGCTTCGTCGAGCGCCTGCAGCGTGGCCTGAAGGCTGAGGCCGCCGCTGGAGAAGGTGCCACCCACCTCGCCTGCCGTCGCATTGATGCCGAGCGAGCCGCCGAGCGGGCTCAAACCGCCGGCCGAGGCGCCGGCAGTCGCGGTGCCGATGGTCATGTCGCCGGCGCTGAAAGAGCCTGAGATATTGATTCCGAGCTGTTTGACGATCGAGCGCTGCACCTCGACGACCGACACCTTGAGGGAAACCTGTTCCTCGCCGGTGATGGAGAGCAGGTTGATGATCCCAGGACCGGAACCCGATGCGTAGGTGCTCGTCGTCGCGGCGGTGCTGGCGCCGGTTGACGTGGCGCCCGTCACCGAGACGGGGGCCCGTTCGATCATGCTTTGCGTGATCTCGACGGCGCGCGAAGCCTCGGTCGCGGACGCGACCTGACCGCGCAGGACGATGGAGCCCTGGATCGCCTCGGCGCGGACATAGCCGCCCGGGATCGCCTCGGCGAGAAGCTGGTTGAGCGAGGTCAGATCGGCTTCCACGTAGATGTTGAAGCTGGCGATCTGCGTGCCCGCGCTGTCGAAGAGGAAGACGCTCGCCTGGCCGAGCTGCACACCGATCAGATAGAGGCGGGTCGAGGTCCGCAGCACCGCATCGGCGATCTGCGGATTGGAGACGAGCACGTCGCCCGCCGGCCGCGGCAGGTCGATGACGACGGACTTGTTGATGCCGAGATAGACCGGGCGGTCGTCAAGCATGTCGCCGGCGGCAAGCCTCACATAGGCGGGCCCGTCCGCCGCGTGCACCGCGGCGGGAACGAGAGCGATGGCCGCGAACGCCACCGCCATCAGAGTCGCCCGAATTCTTCCAAGCGCGTTCATTTCTTTTGCTCCTCGGGATCGGGGCGTTTTCATTGTGTTGTGATCATCTGGCCACGGCCGCCGCGATAGACGTGCACCGTACCGCTTTGCCTGCGGTCCTCTTGGGTGCTCACGACCTCGGCGGCGTCGGCCATGCTGCGCAGCGCCAGCGACAGCGCGCCGGAGGCTTCCGCCGCCGTGATCAGCTCGACTTGCGCCGGGTCGAGTTCGAGCGTCGCCGTCTTGCCGACGACCACCGCCTCACCCTCCTGCTCGCTCACCGTCTGGTCGATGGCCATCACCTTGACGTTGGAAAGGATCGTGCGGCTGACATTGCTCGAGCCCGCGTCGCCGTTGTCCTGGGCGATGGTCTGCACCACGTCCACGCGGTCGCCCGGGAGGATGAAGCCGCCGGCGGTGTTGCTGGCGGAGACGCGCACGGCGATAGCGCGCATGCCGGACGGCAGGATCGCGGAAAGGAAGCCGCTCTCCGGCCGCGCAAGCTTGACCTCGCGGATCGGCTCGCCGGCGACGAACTGGCTGCGGACGATCGAGCCCGCCAGGCTCTCCACCGCATCTGGGCGCGTCTGCTTCTGGATGTAGGACGGGTTCAAGGCATCCTCCGGCCAGCGCTGCCAGCGGATGTTGTCCGCGCTCAGCTTCTGGCCCTGACCGATGTCGGCGCCCGCAACGAGCACGTCCTGTGACTGGATTTGCGGCGCCAGCTCAACGACCGTCGGCGCCGGGGATCCATCGGGGCCAAGGTTCAACGCCAGGTATGCCGCAATGCCGCCCGCGACCAGCGCGACGACGAGTACGAGCACGCGAAACAGGTTCATCGCAATTGCCCCGATTTCTCCGGTCCGCGACCGCGGCCATCAACAGCGCACAGTGTCGAGCCGAAAGGTCAAAGGATGGTTAATGACTGGTATTCCCGCGGATTTCCGCCTGCTTGGACCGGCGCTTGCGCGTGGTTAACGAAAAGCTTCGGCGCAAACAATTCGCGCCCGGCGGCTGAAGCAGCGCCTCAGGAAAGGGCGTGAAGGACCCAGGCCGTTTCGGGAAAGACGATCAGCGCCGCAGGCGCCATCGCCGCCCCGTAGGGGACGCCGGTGCGGGCGTCCTGCAGCTGAGCGATCCAGGGAACACGGTAAAAGACCGTGGGGATCGTACCGGTACGCAATTGCAGGATAACAAGCGTCAGTATCCCGCCGAGCAGCGCCGTATAGGTGAAATAGAGAAGCGCCTCGGTCGGCTGAAACCATAAAGCGGTTACTGCGGCGAGCTTGGCGTCGCCCCCGCCGATCCAACCGAGGGCGAAAAGGGTGAAGGTGACCGCGAGCACAGCGGCGGCGACGGCAACGCTTGAGCCGAGCTCAGTCAGCGTAAAGCCGGCAAGCGGCGCCAGGACCAGCCAGGCGCCGCCGATCAGGACTACGAGCGTATTGCGGATCTTCAAGGTGACGAGATCCATCAGCCCGGCATAGATCATGACAAGCGGGAAAAGGACGAGGCCGCATCCGGCCGCGGCTGACGAGATCGTCATGGGTGTCCCCGCAAGAGAAGGAGCCGACTGGATCGTTTCATCAAATTCTTGCGAAATGGGAAAGGAGCGCGCTGCCGACCTTCCCACCCCTTGTGGCGGCGCAAAAGAAAACGGAGGGCGACGCCCTCCGTTTCACCTTCGCGCTCCGCGTGCAGGCTTACTGCAGCTGAATCGCGATCTGGTTGAACTTCGCGGTGAGGTTCGTGCCGATCGTCGACAGAACGCCGATGATCACGACGGAAATCAAAGCCGCGATGAGACCGTACTCGATGGCGGTCGCGCCAAACTCGTCCTTCGCGAACCGGCTGACAATGCTCTTCATCTCTCTGCTCCTAACTCATCCACCAACCGTGGCCTGCTTCGATGGACTTGCCGCCGAAACTCTATTTGAGCTAGCAGGCATTGATTGCACCAAAGTTAATCCAGGGCATTTGAGGGAATTCTTGGAAGGAATTAGCGGCAATGGTAAAAATATAATCAATTCTTGCGAGAAATTCCCCCATCTCTATTTGCGCCTCGTGGTAGAAGTCATTTCTCGTCTGTTAAACGCTTATTAACTGCGTTGGGGCGACAAAGGAGTCGAATCCTTGCGCGTCCTCGGCCGGCCGCGTTTGTTCAGGCAGCCGCCCCGTTCGAGTGGGCATGGCACACGGGAGTCTCCGATGGGAATGAACCTTGGCCTTCTGGGTCGCAGGCTCGCGGTCGCCGCACTTGCTACGGGCTGCCTGGTCGCGGCAGCCGCGGCGGCGGAGAAAGACACGATCGACGTCACCATCGATTTCGCGAAGGTGATGAAGCTGGACCGGCCGGCGCACACGCTGGTGATCGGTAATTCCGGCATCGCCGATGCCAGCGTCGACGACGAGCAGACCCTGATCCTGACCGGCAAGACGGCCGGCACGACGAACCTCATCGCCCTCGACAAGGAAGGCATGGAGATCGTGAACGCCACGGTCCGCGTCTCGTCCGACATCCACCAGCTCACCACGATCTTCTACGGTGCGAGCCGGCAGACCTTCTCCTGCGCGCCGGTTTGCGAGCAGGTGGTTTCGGTCGGCGACGACAAGACGCGCTTCGATAACGCCTCGGCGCAGATCCAGACCCGGCAGGAACTGTCGAAATAAGGGTTAATCCCTTGTTCACACTAGTTAAAGCAAAAGCCATCCCGGGAGGCGTCTGTTAAACTTTTCCGGGAAAGGCTCTGCTATGAGGCTTCGCAGTCCAGGCTTTACAGAGATCACCCCGTGAACATGAAAGAGCCGGCCCGCAACAACCGTCGCAGCAGCCTCCGGTGCGCCTTGCGTCGCATGCGCCGCGCTTTGCGTCGCGACGAGCGCGGCTCGGTGGCGATCGAGTTTGCGATCATCGCGCCGATCTTCTTCTTCCTTATGTACGTGATCGCGGAGACGGCGCTCGTCTTCGTCGCCGAACAGGTGATGGACAACGCGGTGTTCGAGACGGCGCGGCTCATCCGCACCGGCCAGGCGCAGGATGCCGGCATGACGAAGACCGACTTCACCAACCAGGTCTGCAGTCGCGTCTCGGTCTTCATCAATTGTTCGGGCGCGAATTTCTATCTCGATGTCAAATCCTACCCGACCTTCGGTGACATGGTGATCGCTCAGCCCGTCGACGACGACGACGATTTCGTGGATCCCGGCGCATTCGATTTCGGCACCGCCAGCGAGATCGTCGTGGTGCGGGTCTACTATCAGTGGCCCACCAACAGGATCTTCGGCTCGCTTTCCCTGAAGAACCTTTCTAACGGCAAGCGGCTGATCGGATCGTTCGCGGCGTTCCGCAACGAGCCGTTCACCGCGACCGCGTCGAACTGAGCGGCGGACGCCGAAAGATGACCGCAGCCCGCCGCAGACTTTCCCACATCCTTGGCCGCATCGGCCGGCTCGCCGCTCAGGACGGCGGCATGGCGGCGGTGGAGTTTTCGCTCATCCTTCCGATCCTGGTGCTGCTGTGGCTCGGCGGCGTGGAAGTGACGCAGGCGCTGAGCATCGATCGTCGCCTCAACAACCTCGCCTCCTCGATCGGCGACCTTACCGCGCGGAGCAAGACCCTCACCTGGGGCGACGTCGACAAGATATTCGACATCGCGCCTGGCGCCATGTTCCCCTATGCGCAGAGCGTTCAGATGCGCGTCTCGGCGGTCAACATGGACGGCAGCGGCAATGCGAAGGTCGCCTGGAGCCGCGCCAAGAGCACGACCGCCTATGCTGTCAACACCACCGTGAACGGTCTCGTACCGGCGAGCCTGCGTGTTCCGGACACACAGATCATCATGTCCGAAGTCGTCTCGTCTTATACGCCCACGGTCGGATACGTCATCTCGGGATCGATCCAGCTCGACGACCGGATGTTTTTTGTGCCGCGCCTCGTCAACAACGTGAAGCTCTGCGACAACGCCGGGAACAACTGCAAGTCCTGACGCTATTGGACGGCCTGCCCCGTCGTGTCGGCAGGCGTCATCTCCGTCTTTGCCATCGGCAGATCGAGCGCATCGACGTCTTGGGTCGTCAGCATCTCAAGCCCGGCATAGTCCCTCGGATCGACCGGCGCGTAGCCGCCGCCATAGAACGGATTGAGCTCGTCATAGACATCGGGGTTGCCGCTCGTCAGTCCCACGAAATACGTCTCGATCGCAGTCTTCTCCGACTCCGCCAGCGTTCGCAGCAAGGCGAAAGGCCCGTGCTCGATCGGCGGTGAACGCCACAGGATCGCAATCGCGTCCATGGCGATCGCGTCGCCGGCGACGAGGTCGGTCAGCGTTCCGCGCGAATAGCCCTCCTCACGCGGGCCGGCGAGCGAACTCCAGGCGAAAGCGGCGTCGGCCCGTCCGGCAACGACGAGGCGCACCGCCTCCTCCGCCGAACCGGTCTCCATGACGGCGCCGAAGCGCGCGGGATCGAATCCCTCCGCCATCAGGCCGGCGAGCTGCATGCGGCGGAGGCCAACCGAATCCTTCGAGCCGACGGCGACTCTCCTGCCCGCGAGGTCGGCGACCGAACGGATCGCGGAGTCGGCGCGTGTGACGACGATCGCGTGGTAGGCGAGCGTTCCATCGGATGCGCGCGGTGCGACTACAGGCTCCATGCAGCCGCAGCGCGCCTCGGCAACCGCGAAGGCGGGGCCTGAATAGAAACCGCCGTCGATCCGGCGCTCCACCAGTGCGTCGATCATCGCGGCGTAGGAGGGAAACGGCAGGAACTCCACGGGCCGCTCAAGCAAATTGCTGAGATCGTCGGCGATTGGCCCAATCGCCGCCATGGTCCGCGCCACGCTGCGCCCGGCGAGAACCGCAAAGCGCAACGGCTCGGGCTTTGCCTCGGTGACCGCCGGCATGTCGTCGTCGATCGCCGGTGTCGGCTCGCTCTCCACCGCTTCGTCGGGCTGCGCTTCAGGCGCGGGCGCTTCGGCGAGCGGAGGCGCCTCTGCGTTGTCGGCATCCGGCGGCGTCGGGTCCTCCACCAGATCGCCCGGCGGAGCTTCCGGCGTGGCCTCCGGCGACGCCTCCGTTTGTGCGCCGTCTTCCGGCAGGGCGCCGGTCGTCGGGTTCTCAGGCGGGGATTCTGCTGACCGCTCTTTCCCGAAAATCTGCTTCTCCAGCCACGGCTTCAGGAAGCCGAAAGGATCGCCCCCCGATTGCGCATGCGCCGGCGCGGCAAGGAGCAGGAGCGCGGCAAGCGCGGCTGCGGCCTGTGCGAGCCGCCGTCGGGAGCGAATGGAGACGTCCGCACTACACATCGTCAGATCGTCTGGTTGTAGGCGCCGACGTCGGGATTGCGGCGCAGCACCGCATCGACGGCCTGGAACATCTCGCGCATCCGCGCCTCCGAGACGGGGCTTTCAATCACGACCACGAGCTCCGGCTTGTTGGAGGAGGCGCGCACGAGCCCCCAGGTTCCATCATCGGTGACGACGCGCACCCCGTTGACGGTCACAAGATCGCTGATCGGATGGCCGGCAAGCGCCGCGCCCGCTGCCTTCATCGCCGTGAAGTCCTTGAGCACGTTCTCCACCACCCGGTACTTTTTCTCGTCGTCGCAGTGCGGCGACATGGTCGGCGTGCCCCATGTCCGCGGCAGCGCGCGGCGAAGATCGGCAAGCGTCTTTCCGGGATTGCGGTCGAGCATGTCGAGAACGGCGAGCGCGGAGACGAGCCCGTCATCATAGCCGCGCCCGATCGGCGCGTTGAAGAAATAGTGTCCGGACTTCTCAAAGCCCGCGATGGCATCAAGTTCCTTCACCCGCCGCTTGATGTGGGAATGCCCGGTCTTCCAGTAATCGGCCTTTGCCCCGTTTTCGGCAAGCACCGGGTCGGTGGCGAAGAGGCCGGTCGATTTCACGTCGACCACGAAGGTCGCGCCGGGATGAAGGGCGGAAATGTCGCGCGCCAGCATTACGCCGACCTTATCGGCGAAGATCGCCTCGCCCTCGTTGTCGACAATGCCGCAGCGGTCGCCGTCACCGTCGAAGCCGAGCCCGACGGCTGCGCCGGTCTCAAGCACCTTCTCGCGGATCGCGGCAAGCATCCGCAAGTCTTCCGGGTTCGGGTTGTAGCGGGGGAAGGTATGGTCGAGGGCGGTGTCGAGCGGAACGACATCGACGCCCAAGCGCTCCAGGAGAGGCGGCGCGAAGGCGCCCGCCGTCCCGTTGCCGCAGGCGACGACCGCACGGATCGGGGACGTGAGGCCGGGACGATCGGCGAGGTCGTCGAGATAGCGCTCCGCAAAGCCCTCTACGAACGCATAGCCCCCGCCGGGACGCGCCACCCACGCGCCGGAGAGCACAATGGCGCGCAGCCGCTCCATCTCCTGCGGACCGAAGGTGAGCGGCCGCTCGGCGCCCATCTTCACGCCGGTCCAGCCGTTCTCGTTGTGCGAGGCGGTGACCATGGCGACGGCCGGAACGTCGAGCGCGAACTGGGCGAAATAGGCCATCGGCGTCAGCGCCAGGCCGATATCGTGGACCTTCATGCCGGCGGCCATCAGCCCGGTGGTCAGCGCCAGCTTGATCGAAGCAGAATAGGCGCGAAAATCGTGACCGACCACGATCTCCGGCCTGACCGCCATCTCGTGGAGAAGCGTGCCGAGGCCGAGGCCGAGCGCCTCGACGCCCATGAGATTGATCTCGGTTCCGAACAACCAGCGCGCGTCGTATTCGCGGAAGCCGGTGGGCTTGACCATCGGTTCCGATTCAAAGGCCGCGGTATTGGGCTCGATAAAGGGCTTCGGCCTCGGAAACACGGGAGGACATGGTTCCGATAGAGAGGGGCGGAGCGGCATCGACATGAAGCTTCTTATCCGGTTCCACTCCATCCAGTCGCGACGAGAACGCCGCCCGTCACTATACTGATCGGCCCTTCGACTCCAACCGCGGGCGACAAGCCGACCCTGACGACGATAGCGCCTGCTTACAAGCGCATTTAGCACACCGGGGCGGCGCC
>CAWFEM010000003.1:0-157980 GCA_963814905.1 uncultured Alphaproteobacteria bacterium
GATCCGCGGCCTGGCGGTGGTATTCGGTGTCCGCCTGCCGCGGGGCCTCGGCCTGCGTTGGTCAAGCAGGTTATTGACATGAGCGATGCCGTCGCCGGGCTGTCCAGCGCCATGCGCGGGCTCTTGATTGCGCGCAATGCGGTATCAGCGCGATTGCAGCGATCGATGCAGATATGAAGCGGTTCGTCCGTGCCTCGGATGCGTGCCGTCGACTGATGACCATCCCAGGCGTCGGCCAGCTCACTGCGCTTGCCTTCACAGCCGCCGTCGATGATCCAACCCGCTTCCGCCGTTCACGCGATCTCGGCGCTTATCTCGGCCTCGTCCCACGCCGATATCAGTCGGGCGAGGTCGACTATGTCGGCAGCATCTCAAAGGTCGGCGACCAACGCGTCCGAAGTCTGCTTTACGAGGCGGCCAATGTCATGCTCACCCGCTACAAAGGCGAGCTGAAGCTGAAAGACTGGGCACTCGCCATTGCCAAACGTTCGACTATGCGCAAGGCGCGGATCGCGCTTCCCGCCAGCTAGCTATCATTATGCACGCCATGCTTCGAGATGGCACCGAGTTCCAGCCGGCGTGACGTTCACACGCGGACGAGAACAGGAGACCGCAACGAGCTGCCGAGCGGGAGCGACACCGAGGGAGGAGCAGGTGATGGCGCCAATTCTGTAGCATGCGTCGGACATGCGGATCATGCTCCGCCGACTGCGCTTTCAACCAAGCCACCTTGCACCCAGCTGACCCCATCAAGTGCCTATGAGCACGCAGAGAACGCAGGCACCCGAAGGCATCATCCGCTCAGGACCCGAGCAGCCAGACCTTGACCCGTAGAGAACACAATCGGCGCATTTCAGAAGTTCCGTCGGCTCTCGGCGACTTCCGAACATCACTACAAGGCGGCTCTCGGCGCCGATGGCCGGCGCATCTAATGAGTGCAGGGGCTGACTAGTGCCATCCGCTGAGGCAATACGCGATGCGCGGGACGCAGGGGCCGCCTTCGATCGGGGGATTGCATCGCTTCTGCTTTCGGGGTTGAGGCCGCCTTGAGGATATTCGGCCGGTCTTAACGGAATCCGATTTCGGATTGCCACCCAAATGGGTTTGCCCAGATCATCGAGGCATGGAGGCGGTAAGCATTGGAAGAGGCACTGCGACCAAGTCGGGGCGGGGCTGGGGATTAGCCTGCCACGGAGGCGCACAGCGCGGTCTGCATTTTCGGCGCCCGCGCCTCTAGATTATCGGAAAGCCCGTTAGCAGGCTTTTGCGCGGCTTTGAGGCGCGCTGCATAGGGAGTGTAATAGGTGGCTTCGGGTCCTCTCCAATCATCTCGGCTTCCGCGGGGACGCTGAGGCGCAACTTCGTCCGAGTTTTCAGAACTGGCCTTATAGTCACTCGGAAGATCGGCCCAGGGGGTTGCAGACCGATGCAGACCAATTCTCCATTATCCCTTCCATGTGCGCGCGCACATTTGTGGATAGAAATAGAAATTCGGTCTGCATCGGTCTGCAAATCATAGCAGGGGGTCGGGATTTCTACTTATTTTCAGACCTTTAAACCCCTTCGCGCACTCCCGGCCGATCGTGACCGGCTCGAAGCCCTTGTCCCGCAAGATGGCGCTGAACGATTTTTTCGTGCCGGGCTCCTCGCCCTCCCTTCGTGCAAAATCTGAGAAGGAATTGTAGAGGTCCGCGAACGTCACCTCGTGATTCCGACCCAGAACGCACTGCTCGGCCAGCCACAGCGACAGCGTGTCCTGCTCTTCGGGGTACTCGTCGGTGCACTCGCGCGCCTTGGCCGGAACCTTCAAACCGTCCTCCTGCCACTTGCGGCAACCGTCGATCATCCAAGCCAAAATCCCCGATGCCTCCGCCGGTAGCTTCTTGGTCTTGAGATCGTTGTCGCGCCGCGCCGGCTTCTTGAGGAACGGCACCATGATCAGGCGTCGCCGCATGGCGGCGTCCACCGAGTGAAGCTGCGGGGCGTCGTTCCCGAAGATCGTGAACTTCCCGGTCGGGTCATACTCGAACTCGTCGCACCGCATAAACCGCGCCTTCACCTTGTCGCCGCCCGTGAGCTGCTTGAGCCTCGTCTCGTTCCAATAGCGTCCGCGCTCGGTCTCCGAGCCGTAGATCAGACGCGCGCCGGCCAGGGCGGCCATCTCGGTCGGGTGCCTCTCGAAGCGCGTCTCCATGAGCATCTCGGTCGCTATGGTGCAGGCGTAGTCTCCCATCGGGTAGGAGACCGCGCCGACCAGCGTGCCCTTGCCGTTGCCGCCAGGTCCGATCGCATAGACGAGCACCTCCTCTGACACGTCGCCGGTCAAGTTGTAGCCCCACCAACGCTGGTGGAACTCGGCCATCTCCTCGTCATCGTCCATCGCTTCGCGCAGGAAGCGGGTGAAGTGTGGGATCGGCATGTCCCAATCGGGGGCGACGCGCGTGAGCTTCGAGATGTTGTCCTCGGGCTTCGCCTCCCGCAGCTTGCCGGTGCGCAGATCGACGACGCCGCCTGGGGTGCCGAGCAGCCACTGGTCACGGTCGAAAGTTCGGGAGCCGGCAATCGAGAAGCATTTAAGCGCGCGTGCGCCTCGCTCGACGGCCGCGCCAGAGGAGACCTTGCGCAGCGTCTTGACCTTGTTGCCCGCCATCGTGACGGCCAGGTCGCGCGACCAGTCAAAGGCGCGCTGCGTGTCGTCTGGGCACCAGCGCGCGCCATCCCAGACGTACCGGCGGCGGAACTCGTTGTCGTAGCGGAGCTTGCCGCGGAACCTCTCCTCGAACGCCTCGATGACGCCAGCCTCGTCGAGGAGCTTGCCGCGCACGGCCTCGAACTCCTCGGGGCCGAGGTCGTTGAACAGCGGCTTCCCGTCCGATCGCTCCAGCAGCTTTGAGCTGCCGCTCCGCGCTCGACTGGGCGCGCAGGTGCGCCGCCGCGTGCTCGTCGGCCCAGGCCGCGGCGACATACTCCTCGTAGGTGAGGCACCGCTCGATGCTGCTCTTGGCGATACCCATAAGCACGCTCGACCTATCGACTTCCTTCTCCTCGGCGGGCGCGAAGGACGGCCCCAGCTCCCGGATGACCCAGAGGATGTCGTCCTTCGAGACGAGGCGCAGCGGGGTTACCAGCACGGCACCCAGCAGGTCGGCCACGTCGGTCGGCAGGAGCGGCACGGCGTCGTCGGTGACGGCGAAGTAGCGGCCGTCCAGATACATCTCGGGGCCGTGGTGGCTGGTGCCCCACTTGCGGCCCTTCCGGCCATCGCCCATCGCCGCAACCAGCTCGTCGAGGTCGGCAGGGTCGTAGCGGAAGAACACCTTCACACCCTCGCCGCTAGGGCTCTTCTCCGCGTAGGAGTTGAAGCGCTGAAGGACTTGGTGAGCCCAGGGCGCGAGCTGGCCGTCCTTGAGGCAGCCGTCGAGATCGAGGCCGCCGACGTGATCGTCGCGACCCTGCACGCGACCGAGCATGAAGCCGACGCCGTGCCTGCGCTCGTGGTGGAGGTTGTCAGCGACCGCCTGGGCCTCGTCGCGTGGCCGCCACGTCTCGGGGTTCGTGGAGGACGCCTTGCGGTCGGCGGAGCGGTAGGGGACCTTGGTCCACCTCTCACCCTTGGGTTCCTCGCGCCACGCCACCCACTGGGGAACTTGGAACAAGTCCTCAATATAAAGCGAATTTGCGGTATTTACCGCCGTCTCTGGACTACGCATCATGCACCTCACTAGAAGCCAGAGAGAGCAAGAGTCCCTCCGACAGGCGAGCAACGAAACTGGATGAATGGACTGCGAAACGGGATCTCACTTCCCCGACAAGGAGATGATCCGAAGGTACCGCCGAGGTAGATGACGGTGGGACACACGCGCCGAAAAGCGTAACTATCCCGTGGGAAGCTTTTGTGTCCCACCGGACACTAAGCCCTTCAAAACACTGGTTTGGGGCAGTCCGCCCCTGGGCACCATCCACTTTCGGTGCATTCCGGACCCACCCGATGGGCTCACGCGGTTGCGGCGGGTTCTCTTGGCTCGGTCAGTCGATGGATCAATGCCTGAGCGGGGGCGCTCACCTGGCGGTCGCGGTGGCGCAGCAGCACGAAGTCGCGCGGCGGCAGCTCGATCGGGATCGACTTGAGCCGGCCGGCCGCGATGGCAGACGCCACCACGTGCTCCGAAATGATCGTTGCGCCGGCGCCGGCCTCCACCGCCTCGCGCACGGCCTCATTGCCGGGTAGGACGAAGAAGACCCGGAGGTCGTCGAGGGTGAGGCCCTCCTTCGCAGCAAGATCCTCAAGTCCGGCGCGCGTGCCCGATCCGGCCTCGCGCACGATCCACGACGCGGCGCGCAGGTCGGGTCGGCCGGTCGCGCTCTCCAGCGGCAACGGATATCCGTTCGCGACCACGAGGACGAGGTGATCCTGATCGACCTTGCGCCGCAGCAGCGCATCGCCGCTGACCCGGCCCTCGACGAGGCCGATGTCGCAGCGCCCCTCAAGCACCGCCGCTTCGACCTGCCGCGTGTTGCCGATCACTACGTCGAGCCGCACGCGCGGATATTCCGTGTGATAGGCGGTCAAACGCCGCGGCAGCCAGTAGCTCGCGATGGTCTGGCTGGCGGCGACCGAGACGACGCCGATCGAGGGGTCCGACAACTCCTCAAGGACAGCGCGCGCGATCGTCATCTTGTCGAGAACGGCGCGCGCCTGCGGCAGGAAGCGTTGCCCGGTCTCCGTTAGCTCGATGCCGCGTCCGACACGGTTGAAAAGCTGCGCGCCATAGCGTCGCTCAAGCGCAGCGATCGCCGCCGACGCCGCCGACTGCGTCATCCCGAGCGCGGCAGCCGCCTTCGTCACGTGTCGCCTCTCCGCGACGGCAACGAAGATGCGAAGCTGGTCGAGCGTCATATGCAAATAATCGAATACGTCGATTGATTTAACAAGAACAAATCATTGGATCGATGAAACACGCAGCGTCAATCTCCTGGAATCGTGGGATTGAACCAATGAATCATCGTGTCCTTCCGGGCGGGCGGAAGGGATTTCTGGCACGGCTGACCAGAGCGTTCGCGAGGACCGCCGACAGGCTTAGACCGACAGGGGCCGGCGCGCCCTACCGCCCGGAAAGGTACTACATGCGCGGAACGGGACCGAAGTCGAAATCCGCCGCACCTGCCGGTGACGATCGGACGATCAAGCCGACATGAAGCAAGAGCCGCCGGTCGGCGCGAACGCGGCGCTCTCGCAACGCCCGCTCGCCGACACGCGCGCGCCGATTGAACCCGACGGCGTCGATACCTCGCCGCTCGTCTCCGACGAGGTTCGCCAGACGACCTGCTACATGTGTGCCTGCCGCTGCGGCATCGACGTGCATCTCGCCGACGGCAAGGTCCGCTACATCCAGGGCAATCGCCATCATCCGGTCAATCGAGGCGTGATCTGCGGCAAGGGGAGCGCCGGGATCATGCAGCACTACAGCCCGGCGCGGCTCAGGAAGCCGCTTCTCAGGGTGGGCGAGCGCGGCGGCGGCGAATTCCGCGAGATCGAATGGGAGGAGGCTCTCACGATCGCGACGGAGCGGCTTGCACGGATACGGGCGACCGATCCGAAGCGGCTCGCCTTCTTCACCGGCCGCGACCAGTCGCAATCCCTGACCGGCTGGTGGGCGCAGCAATTCGGCACGCCGAACTACGCCGCGCACGGCGGCTTCTGCTCGGTCAACATGGCCGTCGCCGGGCTCTACACGATCGGGGGATCGTTCTGGGAGTTCGGCGAGCCGGACTGGGACCTCGCGAAATACTTCATGCTCTTCGGCGTCGCAGAGGACCACCATTCCAACCCGATCAAGATTGGGCTCGGCAAGCTCAAAGCGCGCGGGGCGAAGATCGTCGCGATCAATCCCTGCCGCACCGGCTACGGCGCGATCGCCGACGAATGGATCGGCCTCCGCCCCGGTACGGACGGGCTCTTCATCCTGGCGCTCGTGCATGAGCTGCTGAAGGCCGGGAAAGTCGATCTCGACTATCTCGTCCGCATGACCAACGCCCATCTCCTCGTGATCGAGGAGCCGGGCGCGCCCGACGACGGGCTCTTCCTGCGCGACCGCGACGGCCGGCTTCTCGCATTCGACAAGAGGAGCGGCCAACCGACCGATGCGCTGAAGCCTGAGATCGCGCCCGCGCTGAGCGGGCGGTTCACCGTCAACGGGCGGAACGCCGTTCCCGTCTTCCAGCTCATCGCCGAGCGCTATCTCGACAGCGCCTATTCTCCCGATGCGGTCGCGGCGACTTGCGGCATTCCTGCTTCCACGATCCGGCGGATCGCAGCGGAGCTCGCGCATGTCGCCTTCGAAGAGGCGATCGAGCTGCCGGTCGCATGGACGGACTGGGCCGGCCGCCGCCACCCGACAACGCGCGGCCGCCCGATCGCGATGCACGCGATGCGCGGTATCTCCGCCCATTCAAACGGCTTCCACACCTGCCGCGCACTGCATCTCCTGCAGGTGCTGCTCGGCACCATCGACGTTCCGGGCGGCTTTCGCTTCAAGCCGCCCTATCCGAAGCCGATCCCGCCAGACGCAAAGCCCGCCGGCAAGGACGGCGGCAAGCCGATGACGCCGCTTTGCGGCCCGGCGCTCGGTTTCGTCACCTCCCCGGAAGACCTGTTGATCGACGCGGCGGGCGAGCCTGTGCGCATCGACAAAGCCTATTCATGGGACGCGCCGCTGGCCGCCCACGGCATGATGCACATGGTGATCGCCAACGCCTGCCGGGGCGATCCCTACCCGATCGACACGCTCTTCATGTACATGGCCAACATGGCCTGGAACTCGTCGATGAACACGGCGGGCACCATCGCAATGCTGACCGAGAAGAATGCGGACGGCGGCTACAAGATCCCGTTCATCATCTACTCCGACGCCTACTTTTCCGAGACGGTCGCCTATGCCGACCTCGTGCTTCCCGACACCACCTACCTCGAGCGCCACGACTGCATCAGCCTGCTCGACCGGCCGATCTCGGATGCCGACGGACCGGCTGACGCGATCCGCCAGCCCGTCGTACCTCCGGACCGCGACGTCAGGCCGTTCCAGTCCGTGCTTCTCGATCTCGGCGCACGGCTGAAGCTTCCCGGCATGGTCGACGAATCCGGTCGACCCAGATATCGCGACTATGCCGACTACATCTTGAACCACGAGCGTTCACCGGGCGTCGGTCCGCTCGCCGGATGGCGCGGTGCGGACGGCGCATCTTCCGGACACGGCGCGCCCAATCCCGCCCAGCTTGAGCGCTATGTCGAAAATGGCGGCTTCTGGCGCCACGAGCTCGCCGACGACCAGCGCTATTACAAGATGGCGAACCGCGCCTATCTCGATTTCGCGGTGGAGATGGGATTCCTGTCGAAGCCCGAGCCGATCGTCTTCCAGCTCTATTCGGAGCCGCTGCAGCACTTCCGCCTGGCTGCGCGCGGCCACGGCGCCGTTCTGCCGCCGGAAAGCGAACGCCAGCGCATCGAGACCACCTTCGATCCGCTGCCGATCTGGTACGCGCCTTTCGAGGATGCGCTGACGGACGCAAGCGAATTCGACCTGCACGCGCTGACCCAGCGCCCGATGCACATGTACCATTCCTGGGGCTCGCAGAACGCCTGGCTCCGGCAGATCACCAGCCAGAACCGCCTCTTCATGCATCGCGAGACGGCAGAGCGGCTGGACCTCGCAGACGACGACTGGGCATGGATCGAAAGCCGCCAAGGGCGCGTCAAGGGACAGGTTCGCCTCGTTGACGGCGTCAACCCGCACACGGTGTGGACCTGGAACGCCATCGGCAAGCGCCGCGGCGCCTGGATGCTGAAGGACGACGCGGGAGAGGCCGAAAAGGGCTTTCTGCTCAATCACGCGATCAGCGAGTTCCTGCCGGCCGACGCGCGCGGCCGCTGCCATTCGAATTCAGACCCGGTCACCGGTCAGGCGGCGTGGTTCGATCTTCGCGTGCGCGTCAGGAAATGCGCCGCGGAAGAGGCCGGATTCGCCGAGCCGCAATTTGCGCCTCTCAAGCCGCCGCCAGGCATCGACCCAGCGCCGGAGGTTCTCGAGTTCGGCGCCGCGTTCCGCCGCTGGCGCGAGGCACGCCGTTGACCAGCCTGCCAAGCGCAACCGAAAGAAAGCTCGGCCTCGTCATCGATCTTGACAGCTGTGTCGGCTGCCAGGCCTGCGTGACCAGCTGCAAGGAGTGGAATACCGGCGGGCAGATGGCGCCGCTCTCCGATGTCAATCCGTACGGCGGCGGCGCCGACGGCGTCTGGTTCAATCGCGTCCACAGCTATGAGCAGCAACAGGACGGAGCGAGCCGAACGGTCTACTTCCCCCGCTCCTGTCTGCATTGCGAAAACGCCGCCTGCGTGACCGTCTGCCCGACCGGCGCCTCCTACAAGCGCACGTCCGATGGAATCGTTCTCGTCGACGAGGACAAGTGCATCGGCTGCAAGCTGTGCAGCTGGGCCTGCCCCTACGGCGCTCGCGAGTTCGACACCGAGGTCGGGGTCATGAAGAAATGCACGCTATGCATCGACCGCATCTACAACCAGAACCTCGACGAGGCCGACCGGGTGCCGGCCTGCGTTGCCGCCTGCCCGACCAGCGCCCGCCATTTCGGCGATCTCGGCGATCCGAATTCGCCCGTCTCACGCCTCGCGGCGGAGCGCGGCGGGACCGATCTGATGCCGGAACTCGGCTACCGGCCAACCAACAAATACCTGCCGCCGAGAAAGAAGCGCGTTGGGTGCGAAAGCCCGGAACTCGAACCGGTCGCGGAAGCCGGCTTTCTTGGCTGGGTCGACAGGATGCTGTCGCGTTAGCATGCACCCCGCGCGTTCCGTCATCTTCTTCACCGCCGCGTCGGGCGCGGGCTATGGTCTGCTCGCGCTCCTCGGTGTCTTTGTCGCGCTTGGCGCCATTCCCCCGGACCGCTGGCTCGGTCTCGTCGGCCTTGGGCTGGCGCTCGGCCTGATTTCCGCGGGGCTTCTGTCGTCCACGCTTCATCTGGGGCATCCGGAACGCGCCTGGCGCGCGCTCTCGCAATGGCGCTCGTCATGGCTTTCGCGCGAGGGGGTGGCGAGCGTCCTGACCTACGTGCCGGCCGCGATCTTCGGCATCGGCTGGGTGATCCTCGGCAATACCGGCGGGATCGTCGCGAACGCAGGGCTGGCCGCGGCACTCGGTGCGCTCGTCACGGTCTTCACGACGGGGATGATCTACGCGTCGCTGAAACCGATCGCCGCCTGGCACAGCCCCTATACCGTGCCCGGCTACCTGGTCTTCGCGGCAATGACCGGTGCGGTGCTGCTCGATGCGATCCTCCATCTCTTCGGCGCCGATGCACGCGCGGCGGGGCTTGTCGCCGCGCTCGCGATCCTCATCGGCTGGGCATGGAAGGCGCTCACCTGGCGCCACAACGACGCGCTCGTGACGGCGTCGACCGCCAACAGCGCGACCGGACTCGGCGACGGCGAAATCCGCTCCGTCGAATGGCCGCACACGGAAGAGAACTATGTCCTGAAGGAGATGGGCTACCGGATCGCCCGCAAGCACGCGACGAAGCTTCGCGCGCTCGTCCACCTCCTCGCATTCGCCGTGCCGCTCGCGGCGACCGCGGTCGCGCTCCTTGCAGGCGGCGCGATCGGTACCTCTGCGGCGCTTGTCGCGGTCGTCGCGCAGACGCCGGGCATCCTCACCGAGCGCTGGCTCTTCTTTGCCGAGGCGAAGCACACAGTGACGCTCTATTACGGGCGGTGAGGACGTATCACCCGGAGTTGCCGCGTAGCGGCAAGCCGGCGACCGCCGGGCTCCGCGTTTCAAGCTGGTCGGCCCGCCCGTGCCAGCCCGTGCGCCACCAGCCGGTCGATGATCTCCGCATAGGTGACGCCGCTTGCCGCCATCGCCTTGGGATACATGCTGATATCGGTGAAGCCGGGGATGGTGTTGAGCTCGTTGACGAGGACGCGCATGTCCGGCGTCACGAAGAAATCGACCCGGACCATGCCGTCGCAGCCGAGCGCACGGAAGGCCTTTGCCGCGATCTCGCGGATCCGGCCTTCGATCTCCTGCGGCAGATCGGCGGGAACTTTCAGCGTCGCGCCGTCCGCGTCGATATATTTGGCGTCATAGGTGTAGAAGCCGTGTTTTTCCGCCGGCACGATCTCGCCGGGACGGGAGACGAAGAGACCGCCCTCTGCGTCCTCCAGCACAGCGCATTCGATTTCGCGGCCACAGATGAACTCTTCGGCGAGCAGCTTGCGGTCGTGCCTGAAGCCTTCCGCGAGCGCCGCTTCGTAGTCCCGTTCGGTCGAGACCTTGCTGATCCCGACGGAGGAGCCCTGCCGGGCCGGCTTGATGAAGAGCGGAAGCCCGAGCGCACTTCGCAGCTCCGCAAAGACCGGCGCGGCGCCGTGGTGGATCGTGACGGATCTTGCGGTAGGCAGTCCCGCCTCGTTCAAGAGCCGCTTGGCGATGTCCTTGTCGAGCGCGGCCGCGGAACCGAGGATGCCGCAGCCGGCAAGCGGCACGCGCGCCACCGCCGCCAGCCCCTGCACGGAGCCGTCCTCACCATGGAGGCCGTGCAGGACGGGGAACAGGACATCGATTTTCGGCAACTCCCGGGGCGCGCTGTCGGGTGGAATCGCAATCATCCGTCCCTGGCCTCCCGGCACGAGACAGACTTCCGTTCCGGCGGAAGGTTTCGCCAGCGCGCCATCCTCGAAGCCGCTCAGCAGCCATTGCCCTTCGCGGGTGATGAAGATGGCAACCGCGTCGTATTTCGTGGGCTCAAGCGCGCGCATGACGTTGGTCGCCGAAAGCACCGACACGTCATGCTCGGCCGAGCGTCCGCCGAAGAGCACGGCAATGCGCAATCTGTTCGATGAAGGGGTCATGAAGAATGCCTGGAAGATTGCGAAAACGCCCGAGAACCGGACCCGGCCTTATACCCGCGGAGGCCGGCGGTGAACATGACGGGCCGGTCGCATGGACTTCTCCCACGGCGCGCGACCCGCTTTCGTCGACACCCCTGCGCTGCTGCGCTAGAGAAACGCCAACTGGCCTGGCGCGTGCATCAAGGCCGCTCCCTACGGCATGCGGAGATCCGTCCCGGTGAGTGATCTTAAAGACACCGACGACCGGAGACCTGCACCTCTGGGCGATGGTGTCTCGTCGGACGCGACCAAAAAGATGCCCCTCGTGTGCTGCGTGAAATGGGGGACGCGGTACCAGTCGACCTACGTCAACCGGCTCCGCAGGATGGTCGCGCGCAATCTTGCAGCACCCCACGAATTCGTCTGCCTGACGGAAGACCCCGAAGGACTCGATGCCGGGATACGGTCCATCCCTCTTCCCGACGACCTTCACGGCTATTGGAACAAGCTCTCCCTCTTCAGGGACGATCTGTTCGAAGCCGGTCGGACGGTTCTCTATTTCGATCTCGACGTGGTGATCACCGGGTCTCTGGATTTCCTTCTGGAAGGCGGAACCGGCCTGGCGATCATCAAAGAGTTCGGCGGCAATCCCGGGTTCAACAGCTCCGTCATGCGGTTTCCGGCCGGCGCCTACGCCGCCATCTACGAGCGCTACGTCGCGAGCGCCGACACGATCTCTTCCGACGAGTTTCCAGGCGATCAGGATTGGATCTTCCATCAGGTGCCGGACGCGGAGTGCTTTCCGGACGGAAAGATCGTCTCCTTCAAGAAGGGCATGAAGTCGCGCGCCTTCGCGCGACTGCGGAAGCTCGGCTTCAAGCATCTCCCGCGAACGCCGCACTGGATGACCGTCGAGCCGCCGGCGAGCGCATCGGTGGTCGTCTTCCACGGCAAGCCCGATCCGCAGGATGTGATGGATGCCCCCTACCGGCAGTGGAAGCGGGCGCCCTTCGTTCGGGAGCATTGGCGATAGCCGCCGCCGAAGCGGCCGCCTTCTATTGCAGGTCCGGCCAGCGCTCGCGGATCGCCGCTTCGACGTCGGAGACCTGGATGTCCATCATGGAAGCATTGGTCGTGCGCGGGACAGGGCGATCCGGCTTGGGCGGCGGCTGCGGGGCGCGGACGACCAGCCCATTCGGTCCCCAGGGCGCATAGCATTCGGCGCGCGTCGGACCGAACAGACCGACGGTCGGGATGCCGGAGGCGGCGGCGACGTGCATCAGCCCGGAATCGTTCCCCACCATCAGACTGCAGCGGCGGAGCGCCGCGTAGGTGTTCGGGATGCCGATACCGAAGCCGTCGATGAGACGCTCCCGCGGAAACAACTCCAGAAAAGGCGCCGCGGCTTCGCGATCTATCAGCGACCCGATCAGAAGCACGCGCCCGCCGGCGAGTATTCCGTCGGCCGCCGTAATCCTGTGTGCAAGCTCCGCATAGCGTTCAACGGGCCACATCTTGCGCGGCCATGTCACGTTCGCGGAGATCGCGACGACCGGCGAACCGGACCGGACGATCGCAACGGCCCGCACATCGTGCTCCTGCCGCGTCCACAGCACCGGCGCCTGCGGCGGCAGATCGAGCGTGCGCGCGATCAGCTCAACGCGATGGACGTGCTCGTCGATCCGCGTCAACACCGCCTTCTTCTTGGCCCGGACCAACCAGGGGATTACCGAGTTGCGGAGGTCGACGACGATCTCCCAACGTCCGCGGCGAAGCTCGAGCCAAAGGTCGAGCCAATGCCGCTTCCAGGCCTGCTTCTCGATGACATGCAGTCGTTCAAGCCGCGGTACCGGCTCGAATATCGGAGCGGCAGGCGCGCCGCAGGCGATCGTCACGCCGTGCTCGGGGTAGTGCCGTAACAGCCAGTCCAGCAATCCCGTCGTGAGCACCGCATCGCCGATGCGCGTCGAAGTGATAAAGAGGATCGACACCGGGTCTCGTCACGCGCTTTCGCAGTAATAGGGGATCCGTTGCTCCTCGATCGCCCGGATCGCGAACCTGCCGACCGGTTCGCCGGGTGAGACCTTTATTCGCACAATCCGATGCCGTCCCGTTCGCTCGCCTTGCCGGTCCGCGCTCTCTGGCACATCGCAACGCGGCAGGAAAGCTCGGCCGGCAAGGCACGGTTCATTCCCTTCGACGTCGGCCGGCTCGCCGACCGTTCTGCGGTGGGCTTTCACCTGTTAGCGTGCGGTATGGATCGATCCATTTTTTCTTGACAGCAACCGAAGAGCGCGTATTATGGATCGATCCAAGTTCACAAGGAGAAGAGCGATGGCCTCCTTTCGAACGATCACAATCACCGCTGCCGCGGTCCTCTTTTACTGTCTGGCCGTCTCTTTCGGGCCCGCTATCCTGGTTCGGGGCGCAACGACGATCGGCGGCGATCGCCCGTCCGTTCAGGCTTATGCTTCGCCGCCGCCGGGCGCATTGAAGTCGATCGCCGAGGGATCGGAAGAGCTGTCTTTCTGCAAGAGCTGCTCGGGCGCCACCACGCGGTAGCCGAGCCCGCGGTGCCGCACGAAGCTGCGGAACAGACGCATCAGATTATTGGGCAGTGGTAGTCATGGGAGAAAAGGTTCGCATCGGTCTCATCGGGACAAGCTGGTGGGTGGACCTGATGTACGTCCCAAGCCTGATGAGCCATCCGGCCGCAGACGTGGTGGCGGTGTGCGGCCGGAACGCGACGCGAGCAAACGAGGTCGCGGAGAAGCTCGGCGGCGCCAAGGTCTTTACCGATTACCGCCAGCTCATCGCCTCGGGCGAGGTCGACGCGATCGTTGTCGCCGCACCCGATGATCTGCACTACGAAATGACCATGGCCGCGATCGACGCCGGCCTGCATGTGCTCTGCGAAAAGCCCCTGGCCGGCAACGCTTCGCTCGCCCGGGAGATGTTGAAAAAGGCCGAGGCTGCCCGGTTGAAGCATATGGTGCTCTTCACCTGGCGATGGCAGCCGCACTGGCGCTACGTGAAGCACCTTATCGAGAGCGGCTACATTGGCCGGTGCTATCATGCCGAGTTCCAATTCCTCGGCGGCTTCGCTCTCGACAGCGGATACAAGTGGCGGTTCGACGGCCGTCGTTCCAACGGCGTTACCGGCGATCTCGGTTCCCACATGATCGACTTCGCACGCTGGTATCTGGGTGAGGTGTCAAGCGTCACGGCTGATTTGCCGACCTATGTCGACCAGTCGGCGACAGCAGCCCCCTCCCCGACTCCCGTGAACGACGTCGGAATGCTCACGCTCGAATTTGCCGGCGGTGCGCGCGCCCAGATCCGCGTCTCGGCCGTAAGTCGAATGGGTGACGAAAACGTCCGGGTTGTGATCTCGCTGCACGGCGAATCGGGCACTCTTGAGGTACGGCATACCTATTTCGGCATCGACGCCGGTGTCGTGATGCGCGGCGTGCGAAAGGACGAGCCGTCCTTCACCAGGCTCGAGGTGCCGGCTGAATTCCTGGAGGGAGGGGTCGATCCACAGCAGCTCTTCGACCCCTACATCAAACAGTCCGCCGGGCCGCGCGCCTTCATCGACGCCATCCTCACAGACACGCCAGCATCGCCCGGGTTCAACGTCGGTGTGCGAGTGCAGGAAATCGTCGATGCCGCGGTGCTGTCGAGCGCTGAGAAGCGCTGGGTGAGCCTGGCCGGCGACCGGGCGGATGCGGGCTAGGCCTTCTTTCTTCGCGTGCCCTTGTTTCGAAGAGCAGTGGCGCGATCGATTTCGACCGCGCTCCCTGGCGGCGCCGTTGAGGCGCGCACCGCCAAGCTTACCGGCAGCACGACGTGTTGCGGCGGCCCATCGTCAAAGAGGATTCGCGCGGCCGTGCGACCCTTCTCGATCATGGGATGCACGATCGTCGTCAGCGCAGGCGTGCTCGATCGCGCTTCCGGAATGTCGTCGAAACCCACGATCGAAAGATCGCCGGGGACCGCGATATCGCGGCGGCGCGCCTCCTCGATCACGCCGAGCGCCTGTACGTCGGTCATCGCCAGTACCGCCGTCACGTCCGGCGCGTTATCGAAGAGCAGGCGCGCACCTTTTATCGCGTTGGCTACCGAATCTGGCGCCGCATTCGACGATCGGGATTTCATCGATCGAAAGCCCGACCTCGCCAAGAGAATCGGCGTAGCCCGCAAGCCGGTCATCGTCGATCGCAAAACCGCGCACGAGCCTGTGCCGGGCCTCGCTGGGGCCGTGGAAGACCGGTTCCAGGCTCACCGCCGGCGTGTGCGTGGGATCCTGTCGCAGCACCGAGAAGATCGCGAAGCGTCGATGCCCGAGGGCGGTCAAATGTGCCGCCGCCATTCGTCCGCCGGCGCGGTCATCGATGCGCACGAAGTTGGTATTCGAGTCGGCCACCAGGTCGACCGCGACGAACGGCAATCGCCGGCGGCGAGCCTCGACAAGCGCGGCGTCCTCGATCTGATGCAGAATGAAGCCATCGACAAGGGCGTTTCTAATCCCCCGTGTCTTGTCTTGACCAATGCCGGAAATCACCGTGAGGCTGGCGCCGCGCTCATCGCAGACGGTTCCGACGCCCGTCAGAAATTCACGGAAATAAGGGGCGCTGAAGGCGACAGAAACGCCATAGGCGCCGGGCGGCGTAACGCCGATGGCGTTCACCTTGCCAAGCCGCAGCAGGCGCCCTTGGGGATTGGGCCCGCCATAGCCGAGCTCATTCGCCGCGGCCAGCACCCGCTCGCGAAGAGCCTCTCGAACGAGCTCCGGATGGGCAAACACATTGGAAGCGGTGCCGCGTGAAACGCCGGCAGCCTTCGCAACGTCAATCAGTTTGACCATCGAGACGAACGCTCTCTTTCCTCATCTGCCTCGTCTTCAATAGACGATTTCTCTGGACCGATCCAATTTCTGCTTGAGCCGAACGGTCGATGCGGCCCGTGTCATCGGTAGGGATCGTCCGCCATCAGGAAATTGCGCACGTAATCGCCGACGCCCTCCTCGAGCGTCGTGAACGCTGCCGCGTAGCCCGCCGCGCGCAGCTTCTCCATCTTAGCCTGCGTGAAGTACTGGTATCTCGGCGCGATGGCGTCGGGCATGGGGATATATTCGATCCTGGGCTCCATGCCCGCTGCCGCAAACATCGCGTGCGCGAGATCGAGCCAGGTGCGCGCCTCGCCGGTACCGAGATTGAACAGGCCCGAGACCTCCCGGTGGTCGAACAGCCACAGCATCACGTCGATGCAATCGCGCACATAGATGAAGTCGCGGAGCTGCCCGCCGTCGGGATAGTCAGGCCGTTCGCTCTTGAACAGGCGCACCGGCTCGCCCGACGCCACCCGCGGATAGTTCTGCGCCACGACGCTCTTCATCGTCGCCTTGTGATATTCGTTCGGGCCATAGACATTGAAGAATTTCAGGCCCGCCCATTGCGGCGGCATCTTCGCCCCCGCTTCGGCCAGCCGCGCCACGCGCCGGTCGATCACGTGCTTGCTCCAGCCGTAGGCGTTGAGCGGGCGGTGCCGCGCCAAGGCCTGCGGGCTTGCGTCATCGTCGAAGCCAGCGCGGCCGTCGCCATAGGTCGCCGCCGACGACGCATAGATGAGCGGCGTGGCGTTCTCCGTGCACCATTCCAGGAGCGCCAGCGTGGCGCGGATGTTGTTCCTGGCGATGTCGTCGATATCGGTCTCTGTGGTGGAGCTGTTGGCGCCCATGTGGAAGACGGCGTCGAGGCGAGGCGCCCTTGCCAGCCAGGCCGGCAAGTCTTCCGGCGCAACCAGGTCGGCGATCTCGTGCTTGGCGAGATTGCGCCAGCGCTCGTCGTTGCGCATCCAGTCGCACACGGCGACCTCGCGGCCGCGCGCCGCCAGCGCCGCGACCAGATTGGAGCCGATGAAGCCCGCGCCGCCCGTCACCAACAGCATCGTCAGCCGCCACTCTCACGCCCGACGCGCCAGATGATGCCGCTCGTGCTCTTGCCCTGGACAAGCTTGGCGAGGAAGACCTTGCCGCCATAGGAGCGGACGAATTCCGCGCCAACCACCTGGTCGACCGTGTAGTCCGCCCCCTTCACCAACACGTCGGGCCTCAGCGCGCGGATCAGCGCTTCGGGTGTGTCCTCAGGGAACGGGATCACGAGATCGACCACCGCGAGCGAAGCCAGCACCACCGAGCGCGCCGCCTCATCCTGAATGGGCCGGCTGTCGCCCTTCAGGCGCCGGATCGAGGCATCGGTGTTCAGCCCCACGATCAGCCGGTCGCATTCCGCGCGCGCCTGCGCCAGAAGCGATACGTGGCCGGGATGGATGAGGTCGAAGCAGCCATTGGTAAAACCGATGCGCTCGCCCTTGGCGCGCCAACGCTCGGCCGCGGCTATCCCTTGCGCCAGTGAAACGATCTTCGCTTCGGAGGCGCCGATCCGCTGTGCCTGCAATTCCGCGGCGACTTCCGCGGCGCTCACCGCCGCCGTGCCGACGCCGGTGACGGCAACGCCGGCAGCGACATTGGCCAAGCTGGCCGCCGCCGCCATGCCGGCACCCGCGGCGAGTGCGAGCGTCAGCGCGGCAACCGCCGTGTCGCCCGCGCCGGACACGTCGAACACCTCGCGCGACCGGGCCGGAATATGCAGCACTTCCGCGCCGCGCTCGGCCAACGTCATGCCGCGTCTTCCGCGGGTGATGAGTGCCGCTTCAAGCCCCGGCACCGTTTCCAGGACGGCGCGCGCACAAGCCGCCGCCGCTTCATCGCTCGCCCCGACTAGTCCGGTGGCGGCTGACGCCTCTTCGCTGTTGGGCGTGAGGATCGTCGCGCCGGCGTAGCGGGCGAAGGTCGCGCTCTTGGGATCGACCACGACAGGCTTGCCCGCCGCGCGCGCCGCTTCCATGGCCGGCGCAATGAAGGCGTCACACAGCACCCCCTTGGCATAGTCGGAGAACACCACCGTATCGACTGCTTCAAGATGCTGCCGGAAGGCGGCGAGCAGCGCCGGCGCCTCGTCTTCCGCATCGTCGCGGCTTTCATTGTCGGCTCTGAGGACCTGCTGGCGATCGGCGATGTAGCGAATCTTCTCCGTGGTCGGTCGCGCGGCGCTGCGGACGATCCCATCGGTGATGCCCGCCTCCGCCGCCAGCAACTCGCTCAACGTGTCGCCGGCCCGGTCACGGCCAGAAAGCCCGACAAGCACCGCCTCGCCACCAAGCGAGGCGATGTTGCGCGCCACGTTTCCGGCGCCGCCCGGCATTGCGATCTCGCGTTCGATCGTCAGCACCGGGATCGGCGCTTCGGGCGAGATGCGCCCCGCCTGACCGTAGACGAAACGATCGAGCATCACGTCGCCGACGACCAGCACGCGAGCGCCGCGGAATTTGGAGATCAGGTCGAACAGGTCCGGGTCCATGGCGGGCAGGCTTAGACCAGACCGAGCTCGGCTTCGAGCGCGCCGCAAAGCATCTGGCCCAGCATGATGTGCATCTCCTGGATGCGAGCGGTCGTCTTCGAGGGTACGATCAGAACGGGATCGGCAAGCTGCGGCAATTCCCCGCCATCGCCTCCGCCAAAGGCCGTCGCGACGAGCCCTGCCCCGCGCGCCGCACGCAGGCCTGCAAGCACGTTCGGGCTGCGGCCCGAAGTGGAAATGCCCACGGCCACGTCGCCGGGCCGACCCAGCGCTTCGATCTGGCGCGCGAAGATGAACTCAAAGCCCATGTCGTTGCCGGCGGCGGTCAGGACGGAGCTGTCGGTGGTTAAAGCCAATGCGGCGATCGCCGCGCGGTCCTTGCGGTAGCGCACGGCGAGCTCGGCGGCCAGATGCTGCGCGTCGGCAGCGCTTCCGCCGTTGCCGAAGAAGATGATCTTGCCACCGCCGCGGATCGCATCCACCCAGACCCTCAACATCGCCGCAAGCGCCGGCGCCAGCCTCTCGCGGCAACCCGCGAGGACGGCTGCATGCTCGTCCATCTCGTCGCAGAAGAAGGCGTCAACGTTCATCGATGAAGCGTATCACAATAGCTCAGCGGCGGCAGGAATGCGCGCGGTCGAAATGTCGCTGCAGAAGCTCGGCATGCGTGCGAACCGGCGTCCGGGCGGCCCTCGCCAACGCCGCGCCGAAGAAAGTCGAACTGCATCGGAGCCGTTCCTAGCGGCGCACGACGCCCGGACCGTCATTGCGCTTCGGCGCGCGATAGACCGGCGTCGCGATTCCTTCCATGCGCGCCTTCAGCTGCAGCGCCACGAATTTCGAGTAGAAGCGGGAGAGCGCCAGATTGCCGCCGTGGAACCACAGCGCCTCCTGCGCCGTCGGCTTCCACAGATTGCGCGGCTCGCCCTCCCAGGGACCGGGATCGCCGCGGACGCCCGAGCCGAGCCCCCAGGCCGGACCGATCCGGTCGGCGGTCTCGCGCGACACGATCTCCGCCACGACCTCGTGCATGGAATGATAGCCGGTCGCCAGGATAACGACATCGGCGGCAAGCTCCTCGCCATCGTCGAAGCGGAGGCCCGCGGGCGTGAAGGAGGCGATCTCCACGCCGCTCTTCACCTTGATCTCGCCGTTGGCGATCAGCTCCGAGGCGCCGACGTCGATGTAGAAGCCGGAGCCGGTGCGAAACGCCTTCAGCATCTGGCCGGTCTCGTCCTCGCCGAAATCGAGCGCGAAGCCGGCCTTGGCGAGCCGCGCATAGAAATCCGCGTCGCGCGCCCTGATCTTCTGGTAGAGCTTTCGCTGCGGGTCGGTCAGCAGCGCGTAGGGCATCGAGGCGCCCAGCATGTCGGCGATCTCGGTGGTGATCCCCTTCTTCAGCGCGGCCTCGGAATAGATCTCGAAGCCAAGCTCCATCAGCGTGTCGGAGCGCACCACCGTGGTCGGCGAACGCTGCACCATGGTGACGTCCGCCTCCGCCTCCCAGAGGTCGACGGCGATGTCGTGCGCGGAGCTCGCCGCGCCGACCACCACGACCTTCCTGCCCCGGTATTTACGGCCGTCGGCATAGTCGCTCGAGTGCAGGATCGCGCCCTCAAAATCCTCCGCGCCCGGAATGTCGATCCGACGCGGCGGACCGTAAGCGCCGGTGGCGAAGACGAGCGCCTTAGGCTTAAGCGTAACCCGCTCGCCGTCGCGGTCGAGTTCCACGGTCCAGACCTTCTCATCGTCGTCATAGGAAGCGGCGAGGCAGGCGGTCGACGCCCAGTAATCGAGCTCCATGACCTTGGCGTACATCTCCAGCCAATCGCCCATCTTGTCCTTGGGCGTGAAGACCGGCCAATGGTCGGGGAAGGGGATATAGGGCAGGTGATCGTACCAGACCGGGTCGTGCAGGACGAGCGAGCGATAGCGGTTGCGCCAGGAATCGCCGGCGCGCGCATTCTTCTCCACGACGATCGCCGGCACGCCGATCCGCTTCAGCCGCGCGCCGAGCGCGATGCCGCCCTGCCCGCCGCCGATGACGAGGCAATAAGGCTGGCGCGTGGCGCCGAGTTCCGCCGCCTCGCGCTTGCGCGCCTCAAGCCAGGTCTCGCGCTTGCGATCCGCTTTGTGACGGAGGCCGAGCGGACGCGTCTCGCCGGCCTTTTCCTCAAAGCCCTTCAGCTCCGTCATCGCGGTCAGGATCGTCCAGCACTTTCCCTTCGCGGAGCCGCAAGATGCCTTCGCCGCGCGCCACGCCGGTCTCAAAGGTGAACCACGCTTCGATGGTCACGCCGTCGGAGGCCGCCTCGCCCTTCAACGCAAATTTCCGCGGCTTTGTCGTCTTAAGTGTCGCCTGCAGCATCGCGGCGATGGCGTCCTTCCCTTCCATGGTGTCGATGTTCCAGGTGAAGGTCAGGAGGTCGCGCCAATAGCTCTCGTCGAGGAAAAGCGCGGTGACGGCGGAGACATCGCCACCGGCGAGCGCCGCGGAAAACGACTGAAGCCACGCAGCCACGACGGCCGAAGGCGCCTTCTCCAACATTCCCTCACTCCCCGCGCGTCAGCCGCACCTGTTTCAGGTCGGACGGCTCTATCTTTACAGGCTCGCCTTCCGTTGGGGGAAGCGCGACGAGGCTTGCCATGTGCGAGGAGAAGCGCCAATGAGCCGCGAGACGAAACGCGGCCGCCACCTTTCACCCACAGGAGCTCCATGATGAAGAAGACGTTCGGCAAGTCCCACGTTCCCCTCTCGCCCGCCGTCAGGGCCGGCGATTTCGTCTACGTGTCGGGACAGGTCCCGACCGGCGCCGACGGGAAGGTCGTGGAAGGCGGCATCGAGGAGCAGACCAAGCAGGTCCTGGAAAACGTCAAGGCGGCACTGGCGCTCGCCGGCTGTGCCATGAAGGACGTCGTGAAGACGCTCGTCATCATCACAGACATGAGCGACTTCGCGGCCTTCAACGCGGTCTATGCCAGCTACTTCCCGACCGAGCACCCGGCGCGCACGACGATCGTCGCCAAGCTCGTCCTCGACATCAAGGTCGAGATCGAGGCCGTCGCCTACAGGCCGGTCTGAGCTGAGCCGCTAGAGCCCTTTCCATTCTGATTGAATCAGAATGGAGGCCCTATCCGTTTGTTTGAGCATGATCTTTTCCGAAAACCGGCGTCCACTTTTCGGGATCATGCTCTATGCTCCAAATCTCGGTTCCGGCGTTCCCTTGATGCCGAGGTCGTAGATGGCGAAGAGGCTGCCGCGGAGGACCCCGTCGCCCGGAAAGCGCGGCAGCGGGGGCTTCGCCATGGAGGTGACATAGAGCACGTCGAGCTTCGGCCCGCCGAACATGACGCTCGTCACCTTCTTCACCGGCATGTCGATCACCCGGTCGACCGTGCCATCCGGACGGTAGCGCATGAGCTTGCCGACATAGACGCCGGCGCTCCATACGCAGCCTTCCGAATCGACGGTTGCCCCGTCCGCGGCCCCGCCCTCCGACATGTCGACCTTGGTGAAGGTGCGGCGGTTCGAGACGCTGCCGGTCGCGATGTCGTAATCGTAGGCCCAGATCTCGCCGGACCAGGAATCGGCGAAATAGAAGGTCTTGTCGTCGGGGCTCCAGCAGGGACCATTCGAAACGATGATGCCGGAATCGATCTTCGTCACCTTGAAGTCGGGATCGAGGCGGTAGAGCGCGCCGTTCGGCCCCTCCTCCATCGTGTCCATCGAGCCTGGCGATGAAGCGGCCGCGGCGGTCGACCTTGCCGTCGTTTATGCGGTTGTTCGGCTTGTCGGGCTCCGGATCGTGGATCAGCGTGCATTCGCCGGACTTGAAATCGAGCGCATGGAAGCCGTTGGCGAGCGAGCAGATCGCGCCGTTGCCGTCCTTGCGGAGCGCCATGGAACCGATCTTCTCCGGCACGTCCCAGGCGCGGACCTCGCGTCCATCGGCGGTGGCGCGGAAGACGCGGCCGTCGAAGGAGTCGATCCAGTAGAGCCGCTCCTGCTCGACGTCCCAGAGCGGGCCTTCGCCCAAGGTCGTCTTGACGTCGACCAGAACCTCTATGCGCATCGTTTCTTCCTCCCGTTTTTCAGCCCGCGAAGCGCGGCTCGGGCAGGCCGCGCACGCCGAGCCCATAGATCGCGAAGAGAGAGCCTGCCTCGCGCTCGCG
Organism: uncultured Alphaproteobacteria bacterium; assembly: GCA_963814905.1. Lineage (GTDB taxonomy): Bacteria > Pseudomonadota > Alphaproteobacteria > Rhizobiales > Afifellaceae > DASWJZ01. The sequence continues at coordinate 22,492 of CAWFEM010000003.1, forward strand.
GTGATATTCGCCCCCCATCGGGCGCGCCATCGACGTGACGTAGGCGACGTCGAGATCGGCGCCGCCGAAACTGATGCTGGTGGTCGATTGCACCGGCAGGCCGACGATGCGGTCGACGACGCCGTTCGGATCGAAGCGGATCAGGCGGCCGGAATAGACCTCGACACTCCACACGTAGCCTTCCTCGTCGACGGTAGCGCCGTCGGGATAGCCGCGGAGCTTCTCGAAGGAGGCGAAGATGCGGCGCGCGGTGATGCCGCCGGTCGCCATGTCGTAGTCGTAGGCGTAGATCACCTTGCGCATGGAATCGGCGAAATAGAAGGTCTTCCCGTCCGGGCTCCAGCACGGCCCGTTGGAGACGACGATGTCGTCGTCGAGCGTCGTCAGCGACAGATCGGGATCGAGGCGGAAGAGCTTGCCGACGCCGTCGGTCTCCGCGAAGTCCATCGAGCCGGCGAGGAAGCGCCCCTGCCGGTCGACCTTGCCGTCATTCATGCGCGGGCGCATTTCGCCCGGCTGCGTCTCGTTGATGCGCTCCACCTTGCCGCTCTTCAGATCGAGGAAGTGGAAGCCGCTCCTGAGCGAGACGACCGCGCCGCCCTTCTTGCGGAGCGCCATGGAGCCGATCAGCTCCGGCACGCTCCAGTCCTTCACGCCCTTGCCCTTGGCGTCGCAGCGATGGACGGCAGCCCCGTAGGAATCGATCCAGTAGAGCCGCTGCTCCTCGACATCCCAGAGCGGCCCTTCGCCGAGACTGTCCTTGCGGTCGATCAGAACTTCGATGCGCAGCATCGCCCCCTCCTCTCCGAAATCAGAACGCGACCTTGTCGCCACCCTTGAGCTGAAGGATTTCGCGCGCCTCGTCCGGCGTGGCGATCTCCTTGCCGAGCCCTTCGATGATCTGGCGCACCTTCTTCACCTGGTCGGCGTTGGTCTTGGCGAGCTGTCCCGGCGCGATCCAGAGCAAATCCTCAAGGCCCACGCGCACATTGCCGCCGATCGCCGCGGCGGTCGCGGCGATCGCCAACTGGTTCCGCCCGGCGCCGAGCACCGACCACTGGTACTGGTCGCCGAACAACCGGTCGGCCGTGCGCTTCATGTGCATGACGTCCTCCGGATGCGGCCCGATGCCGCCGAGGATGCCGAACACCGACTGGACGAAGAACGGCGGCTTCACCACGCCGCGGTCGGCGAAGTGGGCGAGCGTATAGAGATGGCCGATGTCGTAGCATTCGATCTCGAAGCGCGTGCCGTTCTCCGCGCAGGTCGACAGGATGTATTCGATGTCGGCGAAGGTGTTCTTGAAGATGCGCTCGCGCGAGCCTTCGAGATACGGCCGCTCCCAGTCGAACTTGAACTCCTTCTGGCGCTTCAGCATCGGGTAGAGGCCGAAGTTCATCGAGCCCATGTTGAGGGACGCGACCTCCGGCTTGAAGGTCGCGGCGGGACGCACCCGCTCCTCGATCGCCATCGTCGGGGCGCCGCCGGTCGTGATGTTCACCACGCAGGCGGAGCGCTGCTTGATCACCTTCAGGAAGGGGAGAAAGGCCTCAGGCGACTGGTCGGGTTGCCCGGTCTCAGGGTTGCGCGCATGGAGATGCACGATCGCCGCACCCGCCTCCGCCGCGCCAATCGCCGCATCGGCGATCTCCTCCGCGGTCAGGGGCAGGTAGGGCGACATCGAAGGCGTGTGGATCGCGCCGGTGACAGCGCATGTGATAATGACCTTGCCGGCGGTCGCCATCGTTCTTTCTCCTATTTTCCTATTTTCTTGTCGGCGGCGCGCTTATGCGCGGCGAGCGCCATCAGCCGCCGGTCGCGCCATGCCTGGCGCTTCACGAGGTCTTCCTCCGCGACGCGCGCGCGGCGATCGCCTTCCACCGTCTTCAGGACGTCGCCGGCCCAATCGACGCGGCGCTGCATCTGCGGGAAGAGGTTCTCGTAGATGCCCTGGTAGCGCTCCACGTAGTCGCGCACGCCGCCCGGCGCGTTCAGGTCGATCGTCTCGAACGGCCCCATGAAGGACCAGCGCAGCGCCAGTCCCTCGCGGATGCCGACGTCGACGTCCTCAGGCGTTGCGAAGCCGTCGGCGACGAGGCGGAAGGCCTCCTCCAGAAGCGCGCCCTGCATGCGGTTCATGATGAAGCCGTCGAGCTCGCGCTTCATGACGATGGGCGACTGCCCGGCTTCGCGCAGGAAGGCCGCAGCCCGCTCCACGACCTCCGGCGAGGTCCACGGCGCGGGAACGACCTCCGCCGCCGGGATCAGATAGGGCGGGTTGATCGGGTGGACGACGAGGCAGCGGTCGCGGCCGGGCAGCTTCTCGGTGAAATAGGACGGCAGGATCGCGGAGCTTGAGCTGGCGATCACCGCGTCCTTCGGCGCCAGCCGATCGAGCTTCTCGAAGAGCGCGATCTTCACGTCGAGCCTCTCCGGCGCGCTCTCCTGCACGTAGGCGGCGTCGTCGAGTGCGGCGGCAAGATCGGGCTCCGCGCGCATGTTCTTCAGCATCGCGTCGGGACCGAGCTTGTCGAGGAGGCCGTTCTCGGCGAGCTCCGGCAGGATCGCGGCGATATATTCGATCGCCTTGGCAGGGGCAGCGGGATCGGAGTCCCACAGCGTCACCTTATGGCCGGCGCGCGCGAAGGTGATGGCCCAGGCGCGGCCGATGAATCCGGAACCGATGATTGCGACGTTGCTCATGGATTTGTTCGCTCGATCAAGTCGTTCAAAGGGTTTCGACGTTGGCGTCGACGCCGAGCGACTGACCGGAGATATTGGCCCCGGCGTCGCTCAGGAGAAAGGCGATCATCGCCGCCACGTCGTGCGGGCTCACCATGCGGCGGAGCGAGACGCGGGAGAGATATTCCTTCTCCATCTCCGCATAGGGAACGTCGAGCTGCTCGGCGCGCGCCTTGATGACGCCGGTCATGCGCGGGCCTTCCACGATGCCGGGAAGGATCGCGTTGACGCGGATGTTCTTCGGCCCGAGCTCCTTGGCGAGGCTCTGGGTGAAGCCGATGACGCCGAACTTCGCCGCCGAATAGGGCGTGCGGAACGCATAGCCATGGCGGCCGGCGGCCGACGACATGTTGACGATCGAGCCGCCCCCCGCCGCCTTCAGCATCGGGACGGCGCGGCGCGCGCAGAGGAACTGGCCGGTCAGGTCGATGTCGATCGTGCGCCGCCAGTCGGCCGGATCGATCTCGTCGACGCCGCCGGTCGGCCCGGCGATGCCGGCATTGTTGATGAGCGCGTCGAGACCGCCGAGCGTCTTCGAAATCGCCTCGAAGAGGCGGTCGACCGCCGCCTCGTCCGACACGTCGGTCTTGATCCTGCCGGCATCGGGGAAGGCCTTGCCGAAAGCGTCGAGCGCCTTGTCGTCGACGTCGCAGATGAAGAGGCGCGCGCCGTGCTTCGCCAGACGCTTTGCCACCGCCAGCCCGATGCCGCCGGCGCCGGCGGTAATCAGAACGCGCTGCCCGGCAATGCCGTGCGCCAGATCGGCGGCGCCGTCTCCCTCAGACATCCAATCGCTCCTCAATCAACTCGCTTCAATCAACTCGCTTCTCGCCTGTCTCTTAGCGCGATCACCGCGCCGAGGACGACCAACCCGTAGATGATTGCGCGTGTGGCATAGGGAAGCGTCGTCCCCGCCAGAAGCGTCTGCAACGCCGTCAGCAGAAGCACGCCGCCAAGCATGCCGAGATAGTGCCCGCGCCCGCCGGTGATGAGCGCGCCACCGACCACGACGACGGCGATCGACGGGAGCAGGTAGTCGTCCCCCATGCCGAGGCTCGCCTGGCCGGCGAAGCCGGTCAGCATGATGCCGACGATCGCCGAGCAGACGGCGGAAAGCACGTAGACGCCGATCAGCGTCCGCCCGACAGCAATGCCGGAAAGCTCGGCGACGCGGATGCCGTTGCCGATGCCGTAGACGCGCCGGCCGAAGCTCGTGCGCGACAGGAAGAAGACCGCGAACACGACAAACGCGGCGACGAAGAAGACGACGGGCCTGGTCCCCAGCGCATGCGAGGTCATGAAGGCGCGCAGCAAGGGCGAGGAGAAGCCGGCCGGCGTGCCGTTCGAATAGATCAGCGCCGCGCCTTGCAGGAAGCCGTTCATGGCGAGCGTCACGACAATCGGGGAGAGGCCGAGCACGACGACGCCGAGGCCGTTCACCAGGCCGATCAGGCAGGCGATGGCGATGACCAGCGGCAGCGCATAGACGAGCGCTGCGTCGGAGCCCTGCACCATGCCGGCGAGAAGGATGCCGCTGAAGGTGATGGTCCAGGGCACGGAGAGATCGAGCCCGCCGGTCAGGATCACCGTCCCCTGCCCGAGCGCCAGAATGGCGAGGAAGCTGGAAAGCACGATCAGCGTGTTCCAATAGGTCCAGTTCATCAGCGTGTTGCCGAGCCAGAGCTGCGTCACGACGACGATGATGACGAGCGCGGCATAGGCGGGCAGCGCGTAGCGCAGCGTCTCGGCGTGGCGCTGCCAGAAGGGCGGGGCGTCGGCGGCACGCGACTTCGCCTTGGCCAGATCGCGAATGTCGAGGCGGCGGTCGCCGCCGCCGATCTGATAGGGCAGCCGGCCGGCGCGCCAGGCGGCGAGCCACGCGCCCATGCTCCTGAGCTGCTGCGCCAGCACCGAATCGTAGGCGATCGACGACGCCAGGACCGCCAGCATCAGGACCAGGCTTTCCGCGATGGTCGAGTAATAGGCGGAGACGTTCAGAACGAGCAGGATGTTGACGACGATCATCAGGATGTAGGCGCCGAACATGGAGCCTATCGGCCCTCCGCGCCCGCCGCCGAGACGTGTCCCGCCGACGACGACCGCGGCGAAGATGGTCAGAAGCAGCGGGTTGCCGACGAGCGGATCGGCGGAGCCGGTCTGGGCTGAGATGAAGACGCCGCCGAGGCCGTAGAAGCCTCCGGCCACCACATAGACGAAGAAGCGCACCCAATCGACGCGCACGCCGGCCGACGCGGCGGCGTTCGGATCGCTGCCGACGGCGTAGATCGCCGTGCCGAAGCGCGTGCGCTTCATCCACGCCCAGAAGAGGCCGACCACGACCAGAAGCGCGATCGGCATCGGGATCGTTCCGGGGATGAAATCACCGAGATAGAACCCGCCGAGCGTCGGCGAGACGAAGCCGCCCGGCTTGTCGAGGAAGAGCAGCGTCACGCCTTGCACGATGAACATGGTGGAGAGCGTGACGACGATCGGCTGCAGGCGCAGGAAGGCGATGAAGAAGCCGTTGAAGGCGCCGACCAGCATGCCGATCCCAATGCCGATCAGGGTCCACAGCGCGACCGATGCCTCGAAATTCGTCGGGTCCATGCTGGTCGCGAGCACGACGTTGACGAGCGAGAGCACCGCGCCGGCCGACAGGTCGAAGCCGCCGGAGAGGATGACCAGTGTCTCGCCGAAAGCGGAAAGCGCGAGCGTCGCGCCGCCGCTCGAAAGGAAACTCACGTCGAAATAATTGAGCGGGCCGGCGCTGATGAAGTCGACGATCGCCACCAGGACGGCGAAGACGACAATCGCGGTGACGAGGCCGCGATAGCGGCTGAAGCGGAAGTTGAAGGGGCGACGGCGCTCCGGACGCCCGGCGCCTTCCGCGGTCGCCGTCGCGCTCATGCCGCGTCCTCGACGACACCGCCGAGCGCCGCGCGCATGATGCTCTGCTCGGAAAGCTCGTCGGCGCCAATCTCCGCCACCGTGTGCCCGGCATAAAGCACGATCACCCGATCGCAGAGATGTACGAGCTCCGGAATCTCGGTCGAATGGAAGAGGATCGCGCCGCCGAGATCGGCATAGGCGCGCATCAGAACATAGAGCTCGTGCTTGGTGCCGACGTCGATGCCGCGGGTCGGATCGAAGAGGAGCAGGATGCGGCTTTCCGCAAAGAGCCATTTGGCGACGGCGATCTTCTGCTGGTTGCCGCCGGAGAAGGCGCCGACCCGGGTCCACAGCGCCCGGTGATCGACCTCGACCCGGTCGAATATCTCCTGCACGGCCTCCGTCTCGCGCGCCTGCGCGACGACGCCGAGACGGCTGTAGCGGTCGATGACGGGAAGCGAGACGTTGTGCTTGCCGGTGAGCTTCTGGAAGAGCCCTTCGGTCTTGCGATCCTCCGGCAGGAGCCCGATCGCGATATTGCGGCGGATTGCGTCGCGCGGCGAGGCGATCGCGACCGGGCGTCCGTCGACGCGGAACTCGCCCTTCTCAAGCGTCTTCATGCCGTAGGCGGCGAGGAAGAGATCCTGCTGGCCCATGCCCTGCAGCCCGGCGATCCCCAGAATCTCGCCCTTGTGAAGCGTGAAGCCGGCATCCTTCAGCTTCGCCCCGGCGGTGACGTCGTGGGCGGAGAAGACTTCCGGAGCCTCGCTTTGCGGCGTCGCCGGCCGCGCCGGGAAGGTCTGTGCGATCGAGCGCCCGATGATCATCTCGATGATCTCGCCGTCGGTGAAATCGGCGACCGCGCCGGTGGCGATGTGTCCGCCGTTCCGAAGTACCGTCAGCCGGTCGCAGAAGGCCCGCACTTCCGGCATGCGGTGCGAGATGAAGACGACGGTCACGCCCTCCGACTTCAGGCGCGCGACGACCTCGCCGAGCCAGTCGACGTCGCGGCCGGCGAGCGTGGATGTCGGCTCGTCGAGAAGCAGGATGCGCGGCTTGCGGTAGATGGCGCGGGCGATCTCGATCTTCTGCTGCAAGGCGAGGTCGAGATCGCGTACCTCGTCGCCGAGATCGACGTCGAAGCCGAGGCCTTCGAGATGGGCGCGGATCGCCTGCTCGGCGGAGCGTCGGCGCACCATGCCGGTCGGCCCGAGCGGCGCGTAGGGAATGAGCATGTTGTCGAGGACCGTCAGGTCCGGGACCAGCGTCATTTCCTGGAAGGCGGTCTGGATGCCGTGCGCGTGGGCGACGCGCGGCGAGCGCAGGCGGCAGGTCTCGCCGAAGATCTGGAAATGCCCCCGGTCGGGCTCAATCAGCCCGGAAAGAAGCTTGACGATCGTCGATTTTCCGGCGCCGTTCTCGCCGAGCAGCGCATGCACGGTGCCTTGTTCGATGCGGAAGCTGACGTCGTCGACGGCGACCGTCGCGCCGAAGGCCTTACGCAGGCCCTCTATCGCGACCGCTGGCGCGCCAGGCGCAGCCGTCATGTCCTTCTCCTCCGAACTTCGGACATCCGCGTCGACCGATTCGGCCGAAAGGCGTGGGGCGGAATGCGCCCCACGCTGTTTCGTGTCGTTTAGGAGATCACAGCTCGGGCTGTCCGACGAGAGCGGCGTTCAGGCCGATCTCCGGCGTCTCCTCGGAGAAGATCGAAGCGAACCATCCCGGGTTGGTGACGATCGACGGGTTGAAGGCGTTGCAGCCGGCCTTCATCTCCTCCCAGGTGCCTTCCTTGCAGAGCTTCACCGTGTCGCTGGTCACGATCGGGAGCGGCAGGACGGTGAGCTTCGGCACATCCTTGCCCTCAAGCTTCTGGACCGCGAGCTTCAACGCCAGGCCGCCGGAATAAGGCGGCGAGGCATAGGAGATGCGCGGCGCGCCGATCGGCGCATAGGGGCTTGACGCACCCTCCACTTCCGTGCCCGCGGGCAGCATCTGGATGCGTCCGCCGTTCGAGCCCTCGCCGGCACAGGGGAGCAGCTCCTCCGGCGTCTTGCCTGCCTCAAGCTGCATCGCATTGGCGGTGTAGCAGCCGGCCTGCATCCACAGGCCGTCGATCTCGTCCCAGTCATGGGTGGCGAGGATCTTCGACAGCTCGGTGCGCGCCACGGCCTGCGACCACATGCCGATCGCCTCGCCGATGACCTTGATATCGGGATGCTTGGCGAAGACCTCCTTCGCGGCCGCAGTGCGCTGCGTGTCGACGGAGGTTCCCGGAACGCCGGTCACGAGCACGATGTTGCCCTTGCCGCCGAGCTTGTCGACGAGCCACTCCGCCGGAATGCGGCCGGCCTCGCCCTGGTCGATATGGACGTTGTAGGCGCAAGGCTCGGTGATCTCCGCGTCATAGGCGAAGACGAGCACGCCCTTGTCGCAGGCGTTCTTGACGACCTGGTTAAGCGCCGTCGGCGAGATCGGGAAGGTCACGATGGCGTCGGCGCCCTGTTGCACCATGGCGTTGAGCTGCTGGATCTGCCGCTGTGCATTGGGGCCGGCGACCTGGACCTGCAGGTCCACCTTGTCGACGAAGTCCTTATGCGCCGCCATGGCCTTGACCATGTTCGCCGCCTCGGCCTGCCAGTCGTTGCCGATGTAGCTCATGCTCAGGAAAATTTTGAATTTGTCCTGGGCCTGGGCGAGCGTCGCGCTCGCAGCGAGCCCGGTCAGCGAGACCGCTGCCGCCGTCGCTACGGCAAGGCTTCGGGATCCGAATAGTCTCATGTCGCTTCCTCCCTATGTGGCCTCAGTCGGGCCACTTGAACGCACGCTCGTGATCATAGATCATAAATCAAAGACCGTGCAAACGGATAAACTTGCCTGTAAGCAAGGCAGACGGCCGCTCCGACGAAGCGGTAGGAAGAGGGATGGAAACAGCGATTTCCCGCGAAATACAGGTTGAGCCCCTGGCCCGCGATACGCTGCAGGACCGGGTCTACAACCAGCTTGCGAGCCTCATCCTCGACGGCGGCATCGCGCCCGGCCAGCTGGTGACGATCCAGGGGCTGGCGGCGGCTTTCGACGTCAGCACCATGCCGGTGCGCGAAGCGCTGAAGCGACTGACCGCCGCCAACGCGCTCACCGTCGTTTCGGGCCGTTCGATCGGAATCCCGCCGCTCAGCCTTGAGCGGCTGACCGACCTCCGCAATGTCCGGCGCGAGATGGAGGGGATCGCCGCTGCCTGGGCCGCGCGCTCGATCGACGCGGCCTCGCTGGAAAAGCTCGAGGACTATCTTCAACGCATGGAAACGGCCGCGGAAGGGGACGTGAAGTCCTATCTGCAGAGCAATCGCGCCTTCCATTTCACGGTCTACCGCGCCTCGCAGTCCGCCACCCTGGTCGGCCTGATCGAGATCCTCTGGCTGCAGATCAGCCCCTATTTCAACCTCATGCGCTCGCGGAACCACATCCTCGCGAATCTGCATCACCGCACTATTCTTGAAGCCCTGCGCGAGGGCGATGAAGACAAAGCGAGCGCCGCCGTCGTGGGCGACATCGACGCCGCATACGAAGAGCTCGCCACGGCGCTCGGCGACTGATCACGAAGCCGGCGCGGCTTCGTCACCCTCCCCCAAACGTTTTGAGCTTAGCCGGCGCCCTGTGCGGGCCACCGGTCTCCATCAGAGGGATTTCGAAAGCCTATTTGAGAAAATTCAGCCGGCGTAACGAGGCCTCCCGGTATCCGTGACGGGACGGACGACCCGTCTGTCCCAAAATCAAGCATCGCGGTTCGCAACCATCGCGCGCCGCATCGCCCGGCCCGGACGGCTTTTCGCGGGAACGCCGCGCACGCGCCGGCGCGCTACAACCTCCGGGAGAGCCGCCTTTCAACCGATATCGATCGGAGTGTAAGTCACCGTTTGGAAAGGATATTTCCGCTCCGACCCATCAAAGGCGAGCAACTTGTTTAGTGCTTCCTCAACCTTTTGTTGCAGTAGTGTTCGAAAGGCCAAGAAGACCAAAACGGGGGCGCAGAGTTGAACAGTATAGCTGCGGAAACGGCGCGGTTTTCATGCCCCACGATTGCGCACGCACCCCGCCAAATCGGCGGAGAGACTCGCTAGCATGCTGGCACATCTCTTCGCCAACCTGATCTTCAACCTGCTCATCCTGGTCGGGCTGACCTACCTGCTCAGTCGGCTGGGGGCCGCGAAGGCGTCGCTCCGCACAAGCTATCGCGGCGCGCCCTTCGGCTTGGCGTTGGGCGGGATCGCAATCGCGCTGATGGCCGCGTCCTTCGATGCACGCAGCGGCGGCTTCATACCGAATCTAAGCGGCGTCGTCCTCGTGATCTCCGGCTTCTTCGGCGGGCCCATCGCCGTAATCGTCACCGCTGCGGCGGCGGCGTCATTCCACGTCGCGCTGGATGGGAACAACGCGGCATTTCCCCTCCTCAACGTCGCCGCGCTGTCGGCGCTTGGTCTCGCCGCCCGCGCCACGCGTCTTCAGGCGTCTTCGATCAGCCTTCTCGCGCTCGGAAGCACCGCGGCATTGCTTTCTCCGGCCCTTGCCGCGACCATGTTTTGGGGCGGCTGGCTCGACGAAGCCACGGCCCGCACCGCCGTCGCGCTGCTTCCCGTCACGTTCTTCCTCGTTCTCTCCGGTGTGTTCGCGATGGGAAGCCTGCTGCGCGCGGAGGAGAGGCGCGTCGACCGGCACGACGAGCTTCAATCGGAGAACCGCTCACTCGCCGAGCGCGACGCGCGCTACCGGGCAATGTTCGACGCTTCCAGCGTCGCCATGATGTGGATGGAGGAGGATGGACGCATCCTGAGCGCCAACGAGAGCATGAGCGATTTCGTCGGCTACTCGCCCGAAGAGCTCACGTCCATGCGCTACGAGGAGCTTCTCCTGCCGGAGGACCGCGAGGACTATTACCGCATCCGCGCCGAGCAGCGGGCTTCCGGCCAGCCGCCGAAGGACCATGAACGGCGCTATCTGCGAAAGGACGGCGGCGTGGTCTGGGGGCTGCGATCGACGACGCTGGTCGAGCCGGATTCCGGCCAGGCGATGCGCAAGTTCGCGATGATCCAGGACATCACGGAACGCAAGGCGCAGGAAAGCAAGATCGGCTTCCAGGCGGAGCTCCTGGAATCGGTCGAAGAGGTGGTCATCGCCACCGACATGAGCGGGTCGATCACGTTCTGGAACAGCTACGCCGAAAGGCTCTGCGGCCTGCCGGCAGATCGCGTCATCGGGCGCAATGTCGGCGTGGTGCTGCCGTCGGCGAGAAAGCATTTTGAATCGGCCGACATCCGCCAGCGGCTTGCGGCCGGTGAAAGCTGGGCGGCCGATATCGAGCTGCAGAACCAGAACGGTTCGACGGTCCTGCTCCGCGCCGTGAGCTCGTCGGTGAAGGACGAAACCGGAAAGCCAGTCACGATCGTCACGGTCGCAACCGACATCACCGAGGAGAAGCAGTCGCAACTGGCCCTCGTCGAGGAGCAGCGCACCCTCGGCATCCTCAACCGGACGGCCGGAAAGCTCAACGCGGAGCTCGATCTCGGCACGCTCATGCAGACCGTGACCGATGCCGGCGTCGAACTGACCGGGGCGGAGTTCGCCGCGCTCCTTTCCGGCAAGCGACCGGAGGACGACCACTTCGAGCTCTATGCGCTTTCCGGTATCGAACGTGAGATATTCGAGGCTCTTCCGTTGCCGCAGGAAGATGGCGTCATCGGTCCGATCCTGAACGACGCGAAGATCTTCCGCTGGGACGACGTCAGCCGGGATACAAGATACGCGGAGGCGATCTCAAGCCATCCGCTTCGCAACGGCGTATCGCCGGTGCGCAGCTATCTCGCGGTTCCGCTGATCTCGCGCTCAGGCGTCGTGACCGGTGCCCTGTTTCTCGGTCACAGCAAGGCGGGAGTCTTCGACGAACGCTCCGAGTCGCTCATAGAGGGTCTCGCCTCCCACGCGGCCATTGCCATCGAGAAAGTGAAGCTCTTTGAGGCAGCCAAGCAAGAGATCGAGACGCGCAAGCGGGCGGAGAAATCGCTCAACAAGAGCAAGACGCGCTTCCGCGACTTTGCCGAGGTCGGCTCCGATCTGCTTTGGGAGACCGACGAGCGCTTCCGCATCATCTCCATCGTCGGCGACTGCCGTTCCGTCTTCGGCATGCCGGAGGAAGAGCTGATCGGCCGCACGGCATGGGAGATCGCCGACGCCGACGTCAAGTCGCCGGAATGGAAGCAGCACGTTCTCGATCACGATACGCGGCAGTCGTTCCGCAATTTCGAATATCAGATCGTCGAGAAGAGCGGCGCAACGCGCTGGATATCGACGAACGGACGGCCCTATTTCGGCCCGCACGGAAACTTCCTCGGCTACCGCGGCGTCTCCACCAACACGGCGGCGCGCAAGCACGCGGAGGCGAAGCTCGCGGCCAGCGCGCGGCAGCAGCAATCGGCCGCGGTCCTGAGCCAGCTCGCGCTGCAGGGCGTTCCGCGCGAGGATCTCTATCAGGTGGCGGTCGATCTCGTGGCGCGTACGCTCGGAGTCGAGCTCGTCGGCATCATGGACCTCTCGCCCGACAAGCGCGTGCTGCGCCTGCGGGCGGGCGTCGGATGGCCGGGACAGTCGGTCAACATCCGCGCGGTGCCGGTCGACTATTGCCCGCCGCTGGCGCGCGGCATCAACTCCGACGTGCCGGTGCATTTCTCGCGCCGCAACTTCAACCTGATCCCCGGCCTGCAGAACGACAAGGGCTCGGGCGTCGCGCTTCCGATCGGCGAGAAGAACGTGCGGATCGGCGTTCTCGTCGTCTGCTCCGACGGCTTCCGCGCCTTCAGCGAGACCGACATCAACTTCCTGAGGGCCATCTCCTTCGTGCTCGCGGTCGACGCGGAGCAGCGCAAGGCGGCGGAGACGCTGCGCCTGCGGGATCGCGCCCTGGAAGCGATCGGCGAAGGAATCATGATCACCGACGCGGCGGAGTTCGACAATCCCATCACCTATGTGAACCCCGCCTTCGAACGCCTCACCGGCTTTTCGCAGGAGGAGGCCGTCGGCCGCAATGCGCGCTTCCTGCAAGGCCGCGAGACCGACCCGAGCGTCGTCAATTCCATCCATGAAGCGATGGAAAGCGAAACGTCCTTCCGCGGCTCGATCCTGAACTACCGCAAGGACGGGGAGAGTTTCTGGAACAATCTGACGATCTCGCCAATCCACAATGAGGGGGAGGCGCCGACGCATTTCGTCGGCATTCTTTCCGACGAGACGGAGCGCGTCCAATTGGCGAAGCAGCTCAGGCAGGCACAGAAGATGGAAGCGCTCGGCCATCTCACCGGCGGCGTCGCGCACGACTTCAACAATCTGCTCGCCGTGATCCTCGGCAATTCGGAAATCCTCTACGAGGAGATCGAGGATCCCGAACTCAAGGAAACCGCCGAGCTCGTGATGACGGCGGCGGAGAAGGGCGCCGACCTTACCCACCGGCTGCTTGCCTTCGGCCGCCGCCAAGCCTTGCATCCGGAGCCGCTCGATCTCAGCTCGGCGATGGGCTCGCTCTCGGAGATGCTGAACCGCACCGTCGGGACGCAGATCACCTTCGAGATCCGGTGTACGACCGACCGGGCCGCCTTTGTCGACCGAGGTCTCTTCGAATCGGCGATGATCAACCTCGTGCTCAACGCGCGCGACGCGATGCCGAACGGCGGCCTGCTCAGCATCGAGACGGACCTCGTCAGATCGGGGGACGAGCGCGTGAGCGACCTGGCGCCCGGCGAATACGTTCGGGTCGTCGTGAAGGATACCGGCGTCGGCATGGAGAAGACCGTGCTCGACCGCGCCTTCGATCCCTTCTTCACGACCAAGGGCGTCGGCAAGGGCTCGGGCATGGGGCTTTCGATGGTCTACGGCTTCGCCAAGCAGTCGGGCGGCCAGGTCACCATCGACAGCGAGCCGGAAGAAGGCACCGCGGTGTGCGTCTACCTGCCCGTGGCACGCGAAGATCAGATGGGGAATCGAAAGGAGACGCAAACGGAGGGGCCCGCCGCGGGCGGCTGCGAGCGCATCCTTCTCGTGGAGGACGAGCCGCATGTTCGCCGCTTCGTGTCGAGCCAGCTCGCGGGGCTTGGCTATTCGGTGCTGGAGGCGGAGGCGGGCGCGCCGGCGCTGGAGATTCTGCGCTCGGAGGAGAAGATCGACCTCCTCTTCACCGACTTGCTGATGCCCGGTGGGATGAGCGGCTTCGACCTGGCGCAAAAGGCGCGCGAGCTGATCCCGCATCTCAGGGTTCTGCTCACGACCGGCTATGCCGCGGAGGCCGACGCGCTGATCGCCAACGTGAAGGATCCGATCCTCAAGAAGCCCTACAAGAAGCAGCAGCTCGCCGAAGCGTTGCGAGGTGTGTTCGAGCACGCCGCCTGAATGCGGACGCAAGGCCGCGCAGGACCTGGAAGTCCTTCATTTTAAAGATAAAATCTGGCAATGCCGGACCGCTCTGTTAATATTCCTGTGGCAGCTTCGCGGGGTTGGTACGGGCCGCTTCAAGAGCCCGTGTTCAAAGTACCGATGGAGGCCATCTTGTCCGAAACCGGCCACGGAATTGCCGTCTCAGAAGCCGCACCGACGTCCGCGTCGGCAAAGCCGGTCTGCTTCGTCATCGACGACGATGCCGGTATCTGCAAAGCCCTTTCCTTCACGTTGCGCCGGACCGGCTTCGACACCACCGAGATCGCCACACCGACGGCGCTGGAGACTGCGCTTGAAACGCAATCGCCGAACCTCGTCTTTCTCGACCTCGGCCTCGGACAGTCGGGGGCAATGGATATCCTCCCGATCCTCGCCCAGCACGCCTATTTGGGTCCGGTCCAGCTCATGAGCGGACGCAGTCAGGCGGTGCTCGACGAAATCGTCTTGGCAGGCCAGGAGTACGGCCTCACCATGCTTCCGGCCTTGGAGAAGCCGTTCCGGATGGGCGTGGTCAAGGAGGTCGTGGCTGGCCTCGGCATGGCCGCGCCGGAGGGTGCGGCGGCGTCCTGACGCCTCATCGGGCATGTCACCTCGGCCGCGACGGCTGGCGGCGTTTTCACTTCCGAATCAACATATTAGTTTCCTCGATCGGGGGCCGCTCGCGCGCCCCGATAAACCGAATGTTAGGGATTTTGGCGCTGTACCTGACCGCGGCTGGCCTCTTCCCTGCTTTCGCCTCGCGGCGGAGGGGCGCTCCGGCCGGCCCGTCGTTCCTTCACGACCGGGCGTCGCTAGGGGACGTTAATTAATGTCGCGCGCCGAATTCGCGAAGTTCACCTCGCAAGTCCAGGCTCCGGCCGCGGCGGAGTTGGTTTCGCCTCCCCCGGCGCCGGCGCAAGAAGCTGAAGCCGACCTCAGCCTGCGAGTGTTGCTTTTCGACGCGGACCCCGACACCGCCGCAAGCATCCGCCAGATGATACACGCGTCCTTCGGCGACGATTCGACCGGCGACTGGGTGAGCGACCCCGACGAGGCCGCGGAGCTCATACGCGAGAGCAGGCACGATCTCTATCTGTGCGTCGACGGAAGCGAGCCCGACACCGCGCTATCGCTTGTGCGCGCCAGCGCCGAAGCCAGCGGCGAAGCACCGATCATCCTGCTCTCCGACGCGACCGACGCCGATTTCGACCGAAAGGCGTTCGACACCGGCGCGGCCGACTGCATTCCGTTGCACGAGCTTTCGCCGGCGGCGCTGCAGCGCTCCGCCCGTCGCGCACTCATGCGCCAGGAGCGGATCGGCGAAGCGCGCCGCGAAATCAAAGAGCTGACGGAGGAAAAGACGCGGCTCAACATGCTGCGCGACGCCAATCACCGCTTCGTGGAGAACGCCTGCCACGATTTCCGCTCGCCGCTGACGGTGGTCAAGGAATTCGCGTCCATCATCGCGGAAGGCCTCTCCGGCGACGTCAACGAGGAACAGTCGGAATTCCTCGAAATCATCCTCACCCGTGTCGACCAGCTGAGCCAGATGGTCGACGGCATTCTCGACGCAAGCCGCCTGGAATCGGACTTGATCGGCGTTAAGCGCGAAGAATACTCCGTCGCGACGCTGATCGAGAAGGTCAGGCCGACGCTCGTGCAGCGCGCCGACGCGCACAAGGTGGCCATCGAATTCGCAATTCCGGATGCGCTGCCGAAGGTTTTCGTGGACGCGGAGAGCATCGGACGGGTGGTCGTGAATCTCGGCACGAATGCTGCGAAATATGCCGGCGAGAACGGCACGATCCGGGTCTGGGCGCGCTACAATTCCGAGAAGCACGAGGTGACGATCGGCGTCAGCGACAGCGGCGAAGGCATCGCGCCTGAGCACGTGAAGCTGATCTTCGACCGCTTCCATCAGGTGCCGGGCGAAGGGCAGCAGGAGAAGGGCGGCTTCGGCCTCGGCCTGCATATCGCCAGCGAGTTCGTGCGGATCAATTTCGGCACGCTCACGGTCGAGAGCGAACCGAACAAGGGCAGCACCTTCGCCTTCACGGTCCCGGTCTTCGATGTCGATTCGCTGATCCCGCTTCACTTCGACTTCGTGAAGACGTCGCGCCACAGCTTCCAGAACGTCGCGATTGCGCTCGCCACGGTCGTAGGAGGCGCGGGGCCGGAGACTCGGGCCGAGGTGGAACGTCTGCTCAACCGCCAGCTTCGCTCCTACGACCTTCTGCTGCCCGTACGGCCGGGAAGCTGGCTCGTCTGCGTGGCCTGCGACAAGGACGAGATCGACACCGTCACCGACCGCGTCCTCACAGCCTATGTGCAGGCAAGTCGCAGCCGGCCCGAAATGCGCCTTCCCGATCTCCGTTTCCGCCCCGTCGGCGCGTGGCCGGTGGCAAGCCGTCCCGAGGCGCTGCGCGACGCCATCCACGGCGTCTACGCCCTCGGCGCCACCGGACAGGGCGCGGCCTGACCGGCGATGAGCGGCAACGACAAGACTGCAGGAAACACCAAAGTGGCAAATGCCAACGTTCTTATTGTCGACGACGACCGGGAGATCACTCGGGCGATCGGGCTCAGGCTGAACAAAGCGGGCTTTCGACCGATCACCGCATTCAACGGCCAGCAGGGTCTCGACCTCGTACGGAAAGAGCCGCCCGACGCGATCGTCCTCGATTTGCGCATGCCCGTGATGGATGGTTTCGAGCTCTTGGAACGGCTGCAGAACTCGGTCCATACGCGCAACATCCCCGCGATCATCCTGTCGGCCGACGCGGCCGATCGCGCGCGGCTGAAGGCATTCCGGGCGGGCGCCACCTATTTCGTCGAGAAACCCTACAACGCGCAGGATCTGATCGAGATGCTGAGCACCTGCCTGGAGCGCCGGCAGGCGATTGAAGACGATTCCTTTGACACGCGGGAGCGGGAGCAAAAAATGGCGATGCCAGCAACGCAGCATGAGCCGGAGTCCAACCGCAGAGTTCTTATCGCAGACGACGATCCGGCCGTCGTTCGCGCCTTGGCGACACGCTGCAAGAAGCTCGGCCTGGAGGTCGAGACGGCGGAGAACGGACTGCAGGCCATTCTCAAGGCCTCACGCAACCCGCCGCGGCTTCTTATTCTCGACATCAACATGCCGGAGGCCGACGGCTTCCGGGTCTGCGAATGGCTGCTCGATCCGAAGCGGCCGCCGGTCGACGTGGTGATGCTGACCGGTCGCGACGATTCCGACACGCTGGCGCGCTGCGACTCTCTGGGCGCATTCTACGTGCCGAAGAACCAGGATACCTGGGAAACCATCAAGTCGATCCTGAGCGAGGTTCTCGAGATCGAAGCGAGCGCGCTCGCGGCCGCCGTGCCTCCGAGAAGTTTCGGCGGCGAGGATGTGCTGGAGCGCGAACGGCGCAACAAGATCCTGATCGTTGAGGACGACGCCGATCTCGCGCGCGCGCTGGAGCGCCGCTTGCAGAAGTGCGGCGCCGACGTCACCGTTTGCCACAATGGCGTCGACGCTTATCGCATCGCCATGCGCGAACGCCCGGATGCGATCATCGCCGACTACGTGATGCCGGAAGGCGGCGGCCATTATCTGCTGTGGCGACTGAAGAGCACGGAAGCGACCAAGCACATCCCGGTCATCGTGATCACCGGCCAGACTTTCGAGGCCGGCACGGAATATTCGGTGACGCGCGAATCGACCGGCCGCAGCGGTGCCGTGAAATATTTCCGCAAGCCGCTCGACACGGACGCGCTGTTCAAGGAACTGTCGCAGCATTGCGCGCTCCAATACACGCCGCACTGAGGCAAGCCTGCGGAAGGGCCGACAGACACGCAACCAGCGGAAAGCCGCGGCAAACGCCGCGGCTTCGATCATTCCAGGTCCACGCATTTGCGGGCGGCGGCGCCGGATCTAATCGCCGTCGATGCACCGGATGAGATTGCCGACGCTGGTCGGCTTGCCGAAGAGATAGCCCTGCCCGACACGGCAGCCCATGCGGACGAGCGCCATCCAGTCGCTCTCCGTCTCGATCCCTTCCGCCACGCAGCTGGCGCCGGCGGCGCGCGCCAGATCGACGATGCTCTGGCAGATGCTGGCATTGACCGAGTCGGTGGCGCAGTTCTGCACGTAGCTGCGGTCGAGCTTGATCTCAGAAAACGGAAACTGCTTCAGGCGCGCGAACGACGAATAGCCGGAACCGAAGTCGTCGATCGCCAGCGTCACACCGTAGATGCGGAGCTGCACGGCCGCTTCCGACACCGCGTCGAACTCCCGCACCGCCTCTTCCTCCGTGACCTCAAGCACCAGGCCGGGCCAGGAGTGATCGCGCGGATGGGCGTCGCGAACCAGATCGGCGAGACCGGAACCGGTCAGCGCCCTGACCGGCGCGTTGACCGAAAGGTGCAGGTTACGTCCGGTGCTGCGCATGACCTCCCAGTCGAGGAAGGCTTTGCGGATGACGAATTCCGTCAGCCGGCGCAGAGCCGTCTCCGACGCTTGCGGGAGAAAGGACACCGGCGCGAGAACCCCGTGCACGGGATGGTTTACGCGCGCCAGACCCTCCGCTCCGACCACGCGCTGCCGGACCAGATCGACCTTGGGCTGGTAGTGCATGTCGAGCCAATGCGCGTCGAGCGCCTCGTCGAGATCGACGAGCGGCGCCGGCGCCGCGACCTCGATCGCCACCGGACGCGGAAGATCGACCACGAGCCGCGGCTTCGCGCCGCCGTCGCCGCCTTTGTTGAAGATGCGCCGCAGATGCTCGGAACGGAACGGCTTGCGCAGCGGCTCCAGCATGGTCAGGCCATTGCGCTCGCCGACCGCCCTGATGTCGTTCAGGAGCTCGGGGTCCTTTCCGCTGATGAGCTGGACAGCGCCGGAAAACTGCGACTGGCGCAGGATGCGGATGCCGTCGATCGCATCGGAGCGGTCGAGCGTGACGTCGAGAAAGACGATCGAGGGGGTCAGCGTCTCCAGCGCTCCGGCGAGCGCCGTGGCGCTCGACAGGCCCATTGATGTGATGCCGATCTTGCCGAGGACGTGCGAAATCAGGGCGCAGATATCCGGGTCGTCATCGATGACGACGCACTCATACTGATCTGCTGCCGCGACCGGCGCGAGCGAAGTCATACGCTTGCCAACGCAACGTCTCCGCACCTCGCGCGCGGACATGAGCGGCGCCAGTGCATGTTCGCCACCTCAGGGCCTCCACCCGTAAAATTGCTTGGAGCGAGTTAAGAAACCGTTCCGGAATCGCCGACCGGCCGATCTTTGGTTGCGCTTTTCATCCCAGAGCGCGCGCAGACGCGGCGGCGGAAAGGCGCGATACTGCACTAGCGAGGCGTAGCAGCCTCGCGCGCCGCACAGGCCGGCCCGTGACCGCGCATATAGTAACGCTCCGGCCGATAGCGCCGCGGCATGAAGCGACGAATGCTTTGCGGTAAGGCTTCGACAATCCTGCGCAACATTTCCGTTTGCGCCTTCGGCGCTTCCCTGAATGCCGCTCGTCATCGAGCGACGCCTTTCCCGATAGCGTGCAATTGTTGCGGGATGCTTTCAAAAAGCACGCGAAACGGTTTCGCGGTGAAATCTCTTGCGCTGTGGTACAGCCGACACTTTTCGGCAAGCGCGAGGGCCGGCGGGGCATGCAGGGCGATCCGCCGCGGCTTTCATTGTTTTCGCGTCGCCGCTGGACTAGCTGTTCGCGATGACCCTTGCCGACGGTTCTTCTTCCAATAGACACGCCACCTTCCCTGACGTGGGCGCCCGCTTCGCGGCGATGCTCGCACCTTGGAGAGAGAGCCGCGCGGACTCCGGGACGGCACGCACCCCCAATATGGGGGCGCCCCTCATCATGGGGATCGTCAACGTCACGCCCGATTCGTTTTCCGACGGTGGGCTCTTCCACGCACCGGATGCCGCCGTCGCACAAGGGAGACGACTCCTCGCCGAAGGCGCCGCGATCCTCGACGTCGGCGGGGAATCGACCCGCAAGGGCGCCACCCCTGTCGCGGCGGCGGAGGAGCTCAAGCGCGTCCTGCCGGTCGTCGAGGCGCTCGCCGGCGAGGGCGCGCTCGTCTCCATCGACACGATGAAGGCGGAGGTGGCGGAGGCGGCGGTCCTGGCGGGCGCTGCGATCGTCAACGATGTCCGCGGGCTGCAGGGCGACCCGGAGATGGCCGCGATCGCCGCGCATAGCGGCGCCGGAATCGTCGCCATGCATAATCCCGGCATTCTCGGCTCGGCGGAGCCGCTTCCAGGCGACCCGGTCGAGGCCTGCCTCGCCTATTTCGCGCGCACGCTCGAGATCGCCGCGCGCGCCGGAATCAAGGACGATCGTATCGTGCTCGATCCCGGTTTCGGCTTCGGCAAATCGCCGGAGCAGAACTTGGCGCTCCTGAGACGCCTGCCGGAGCTTGCCGCGCTCGGCCGGCCGATCCTGGTCGGCACGTCGCGGAAATCCTTCATCGGCGCCGTCACCGGGCGCGAGAGCCACGGGCGCCTGATCGGGACGCTCGTCACCGGAATCGTCGCCGCCCTTGGCGGCGCCGCGATCCTGCGCGTGCACGACGTCGCCGAACATGCCGAAGCGATGCGGATGATGGCGGCGATCGAAGCCGCCGGCCGCGGCGGTACCCGCCAGCCATGAGCCAGGCCGTCCTCGGCCTCGGCGGCAATATCGGCGACAGCCGCAAGCTGCTCGCCGCGGCGATCGCCCGCCTCGCCGACAATCCGGCAATCACCGTGGAGGCGGTGTCGGCGCTCTATCTGACGCCGCCCTGGGGCAAGGTCGACCAGCCGGCCTTCCTGAACGCCGCAGCGCGCATCGCGACGTCGCTGTCGCCGCGCGCGCTTCTGGAAGCCGCTCTCGCCGTGGAGCGGCAGCTCGGACGCGAGCGGCTGGAGCGCTGGGGGCCGCGCCGCATCGACATCGACATCCTCGTTTTCGACGACATCACCGTGGACGAGCCGGGCCTCAGCATTCCGCACAAACAGCTGAAAGAACGCGCTTTCGCGCTGGTGCCGCTGATCGACGTCATGCCGGACGTGACGATCGAGGGGAAGACGGCGGAAGAGTGGCTCGCCGGCGTCGACGCCAGCGGCATGCAGCGTCTCGCCGGACCCGGCTGGCATCGCACGGGTTAGGCCGAGGCGCCGCGGCGCTCAGTCGTCGTAGCGAATATAGGCGTAGCGCGGATCGTCGGGCGTTCCGTCGAACGGCCCGTCCTCCAGAACCGGCCGCCAGGCGACCGTCTCCTCGATCTTCGCGGCGAGCGCGAAGTCCTTGTCGGTGATGCCTTTGGCGGAATGCGTCATCAGCGCGACCTCGACCGCACCGTACGAGACCTTGAGGTCCGGATGGTGCCACGCGGCTTCGGCGAGATGCGCAACGGCGTTGGCGACCATCAACGCCGCCTTCCAGCCCGCGGTCTTGTAGCGCCGCACCAGCATGCCGTCGGCGAACGCCCAGCGCGGCAGCTCCTTCTCGAGCCGCGCGGCGATCTCCGCGTCGGAATAGGTTCGCTCCGGCTTCCGCTCGCTCATTTGCGGCCGTCCTTTGTAAGCACGGTCTCCAGCATAACCCGAGCCCGGGGCAGACGCGACAAGCGGAGCGCTTGACCGTGGTCCCCTGCCTCGGGCAGGCAGTCGCCATGCGCGGAGTTCTCTTCGACAAAGACGGCACGCTGCTCGACTTCGAGGCCAGCTGGTCGCGCGTCTACAAGGAGCTCTGTCTTGAGCTCGCTGAAGGCGACGACGCAAAGGCGGAGGCCATGCTCGTCGCCGGCGGCTACGATCTGTCGGCGAACCGCTTCCTCGCCGGAGGCGCGCTCGCCGCCGGCCACACGCTCGACATCGTGCACGTCTGGTATCCGGCGCTCGCCGGGCCGGCGCTCGCTGCAATGGTGGAGCGCATCGACAAGGTCTTCTACAAGAACGGCGTCGCCTGCTCGGTACCCGTTCCCGGTTTGGCGGAGACGCTCGAAGCGCTGCAGGCCGCGGGCATCGCCATGGGTGTTGCGACCAATGACGGAACGGCTGCAACGAAGGCGGCGCTCGAAGCGCTCGACCTCGACCCGCTTCCTGCCGCACGTCTTCGGCTACGATTCCGTTGCGCGACCGAAGCCGGCTCCCGACATCGTGCACGCTTTCGCCGAGGCCGCGGGCCTGCCGGTGGAGACGATCGTGGTGATCGGCGACAACCGGCACGATCTGGAGATGGCGCGCAGCGCCGGAGCGGGCGCGGCGATCGGTGTTCTCTCCGGAAATAGCGGGCGCGACGATCTTGAGCCGCTCGCCGATGCCATCCTCGACAGCGTGTCGGACCTGCCGGCCTGGCTCACGGCGCAACGGCCACCCGTCGTCCAAGCCTCCTAAGCCGCGGCCATCCTGCGGGTCGCCCATCGCGCTTCGTTGGCGATGAAGTCTTTCACCTCTTCGCGCGGCAGCGGACGGCTGAACAGATAACCCTGCCCCTCCGCGCAGCCGAGATCGCGCAGCATGGTGAGGTCTTCCTCCGTCTCCACGCCTTCCGCTATGGCCGTCATGCCGAGCGACTGCCCAAGCTCGACGATGGCACGAATGATGGCGGCGTTCTTGTTGCCGCTTCGTGCAGTGACGACGAAGTCGCGGTCGATCTTGATGCTGTCGAATGGATACTTCCGGAGATAGCTCAGCGAGGAATAGCCGGTACCGAAGTCGTCCATGGAGATCCCCACCTGAAGCGCCTTCAGACGCCGCAACGTTTCAAGCGTCGCGACACTTTCCGACAGGAGCAGCGATTCGGTGATCTCGACCACCAGTCGATCGGGCCTGAGCCCGGCGCGGCTCAGCGAGGCACGGACATCCTCAACGATGTCGCCCTGCGTGAACTGCGCGACCGAGAGGTTGACCGCGACCTTCATGTGGGCCGGCCAACGCGCCGCGTCGGCGCAGGCTTGCGCCAGAACCCAACGGCCGATGTCGTTGATCAGACCGGAATCCTCGGCGACCGGGATGAACGTGCTCGGCGGCACGACGCCGTGGACGGGATGTGTCCAGCGCACGAGCGCCTCCAGACCCGTCATGCGCATCGAACGCAGATCGATGATCGGCTGGTAGTAGACGTCGAGGACGTCGTCCGCCAGCGCGCGTCTCAGATCGCGCTCCAGGATACGGCGGTTGGCAAGGCGCTCGCCCATGGCGCTTTCGAAGAAGCGATAGGTGCGCTTGCCGTCGGCCTTCGCGGCATAGAGGGCGAGATCGGCGTTCTTCTGAAGCACGTCGGAATCGTTGCCGTGCCGCGGTGCGATGGCAACGCCGACGGAGCCGGTCGCATAGACCTGCTCGCCGTTGATGACGAAGGGCTTGCGCAATTCATCGACGAGACGCGCGGCAAGGTGCTCCGCGTCGTCGATCTGGGTGATGCGCGGCTGCAGAATGGCAAACTCGTCGCCGCCGAAGCGCGCCACCATGTCGGTGTCGCGGACCGTCCCCACGAGCCGCTCCGCGACCGCACATAAAAGCGCGTCGCCGGTCGGATGGCCAAGCGAATCGTTCACACCCTTGAAGTTGTCGACGTCGACGCACATCACGGCGACCATGCTGCCGCCGGCTTCCGATTCCGCCAGTTCCTCCTGCATGCGCTCGCGGAAAGCATAGCGGTTGGGCAAGCCGGTGAGGCCGTCATGGCGGGCCATGTGGGCGATGCGCGCCTGCGCCCGGCGCTGCTCCGTCACGTCCTCGAACGTTGCCACCCAGGAGCCCTCGCCCATGGGCCGCGGCGCGACGGCGATGATGCGGCCGTCGGCGTGCTCCTTCTCGAAGGCGGCGGCGCCGTCGGTCGCGATGCTCTTCGCGATCTCCGCCGCAAGATCGGGCAGAAGATCGTGGAGCGAGGCGTCTTCGCCGTCTTTCGCCTGGAGGAAACGCTCCACCCGGAAGAGCTGTTCGAACTGCCGATTGCAGACTTTCGGCCTGAGCGCGGCGTCGAACATGCACAGGCCCTGCGACATGTGGTTGAACGCGGCGTCGAAGAGCAGGTTCTGCGATTCCAGAGCCTCTTCCTTCTCGATCAGCCGCTCGTTTTTTTGGCGGAGCTCGGCGTTCGACGATTCGATGACGCGATTGGCGGCGGCGAGGTCTTCAGCCGCCCGCTTCAAATCCGCCGTCGTGAGGCTCAACTCGCGGTGCGCCCGCGCCAGCAGACGGTTGTGCCAGGTGAGCGCGCCGACCAGGCAGAGACCGCAAATGATCAAGCCGAAGGAAAGGGCGGAGAATTGCTGGTGGAGCTCCACGAGCGATTTGCGATCGTGCAATAGATGCTCGGCGCCATAGCGATTGGCTTCCGCGGCGAGGCCGACGAGACGCGGCACCATTGGCTCCAGCGCGTGGAGGATCGGCTGCGGGTTGAGAGCGAGGCCGGAAACGGCGAACCCCGCATCGATGGTGCGGATGGTGCTCCGCAGGTCCGCGACGGCACGGCGGTGCTCCGGCGTCGTCGCAGCGAACCTGGCGAATTCGCCGTTGTCGAGCATCGCGGCGCGATCGCTCAGAATCTCGAAGCGAAGCCTTGCGTCGGCAAGATCCTCCTGCCTACCGCTCAGCGCAAATCTGAGCAGCGCCTCCTCGAAGCGCTGCAGCTCGATGGCGGTCTGGCTTGCCGAATAAGCGACGTTGTAGCGCGAGAAGCTGTCGAGCGATTCCTCCCGCCGGTCGATCATCCAGTACGTGTAGAGGGCGGCGGCGACGAGCGCCGCGATCACCGCGCCCAGATAGATCTGGACGAGCCTGCCCGACGTCATCGAAGGGGTGCTACCCGGCATTTCGTTTCTTCAACTGCCGCTCATGCGTCGGCTGCGTTGGCGTTGGCGATATTGCCGCCGAGACGTGGCGAGGAGGGCACGCGCCCGTCGAAGCGTCTGCCCGAAAGGCGGAATCGTGCCGACTGTCGGCGAGGAAAAGAGGCGCGCCCGTGCCGTCATCACTGAACTTCCCCTGCCAACGGTTGCAGAGGCCACAATTCGGGGACCCAGGCTAAGAAACGGTTTCGGCGGGCTATCGCCGCGTCTTTCGCGGCTTTGTGCTGAAGATCGCGTAAATAGAGACGCGGCTAGAGCCGGTCGGCCAGACGTCCGCGCCACAGCGCGAGGGTAACCAGCGCGTGCCGCAACCATTCCGGGCGTGGCAACGGCGGAATCGGCAGCGCCTCGAACGCCGCGATCCGCTGGCGTGAGCCGAGGGCCGCTTCGGCGAGGAGCTTGCCGAGAAACGGCGCAAGCGCCACCCCCTGTCCCGAATAGCCGCCCGCCGCCCAGACCGCAGGCGCGATCTCGCGCACAAAGGGAAGGCGCGGGGCGGTGACGGAGACGACGCCCCCCCAGCCATGCGCGATCGGCGCCCCCGCGAGGCCCGGATAGATTTCCAGGAGATGCGGACGCACGAAAGCGGGGATATCGGCGGGGATCATTCCGGCGCTGCTCTCGCCGCCACCGAAGACCAGGCGCCCGTCCGCGGTCTTGCGCCAATAGCGAACGACGAAGCGGCTGTCGGCGGCGGATTCGCCGCCGGGAAGGATCGTCTCGCCCGCCGCGCCAAGCGGCTCGGTCACGACGACAAAGCTGTTGATGCCGAGCATCCGCCGGCGCGTGATCCGCTCGAAGCGGCCGGAACGCCCGTCGGTCGCGACGATGACGTGATCGGCGCGGATCTCGCCACTCGCCGTGCGCACGACGGGACCCCCGCCTTCGCGCTTCAACTCGATGGCCGGCGTGTTCTCGTGGATTGTCGCTCCGAGGGTCACCGAGGCGCGCGCCAGACCGAGCGCGAAGCGATAGGGGTCGAGATGTCCGCCGCCGCTGTCATGAACGGCGCCGAAGAAACGCTCCGAGCCAACCGCCGCGACGGTCTCGTCGCGACCCAGAAGCCGAACCTGGGCGTAGCCGAAGCGACCGGTGAGCGCCTCGACGAGCTCCGCCGATTCCGCCGTGAGCGATGGCTTGTGCAGCGTCTCCATGACGCCGGCCCTGAGGTCGCAGGCGATCGCGAAGCGGACGATCAGCGCCCGGATCAGCGCCTTCGCCTCCTCCGACATGTCCCAAAACTCTTTGGCACGCGCGAAGCCGAAGTGCTCTTCAAGCCAGATGGGATCGCGCCGGAGGCCCGAGTGGATCTGACCGCCATTGCGGCCGGAGGCGCCGCTTGCCACGCTCTCCCCTTCCACCAGGACGACGTCGGCGCCGGCCTCCGCGAGATGGATCGCGGCGGACAGGCCGGTGAAGCCGCCGCCGACAATGCACACGTCGGCGCGGCGCGGGCCGTCGAGCGGCGGATATTGGGTGACGTCGCCCGCAGCCAGGCGGAAGAAGGACGGCGGAAAGCCGCGCGCCATCGGATCACACGCTCAGGAGCAGGTATTCGCGCTCCCATGCGCTGATCACGCCCATGAAGGTCTCGTATTCGGTCTCCTTGATGGCGCGATAGGTGCGCACGAAGGGAGCGCCGAAAATCTCGATCAATTCCGGCGTCTCCTCCAGCATTTTCACCGCATCGAGAATCGAGCGCGGCAGCGCGAAGCTCGGATCGTGGCTGGCGCCTTCCATCGGCCGGTCGGGCTCGATCTTGCGCACCAGCCCGAGATAGCCGCAGGCGAGCGAGGCGGCGATCGCGAGATAGGGATTGGCGTCGGAGGAGGGAACGCGGTTCTCCACCCGCCGGTTCGCGGCGTCGGAAAGCGGCACGCGCAGACCGACGGTGCGGTTGTCGTAGCCCCAACGCACGTTGATCGGGGCGCTCGTATTCCTGGCCAGCCGCCGATAGGAGTTCACGTAGGGCGCGAGCATGCACATGACGCGCGGCAGGTAGGCCTGCATGCCGCCGAGATAGTGCATGAAGGGCTCCGCCAGCTTGCTTTGGCCGTCATCGGCGAAGATGTTGCGGCCGGTCGCGATGTCGCTCACGGAGTGGTGGATGTGCATGGCGGAGCCGGGCTCCGTCGCGATCGGCTTCGCCATGAAGGTGGCGTACATCTTGTGGCGAAGCGCGGCCTCGCGGATCGTGCGCTTGAACAGGAAGACCTGGTCTGCGAGCTCGATCGGATCGCCGTGCCGCAGATTGATCTCCATCTGCGCCGTGCCGTCTTCGTGGTTCAGCGTGTCGATCTCCAGCCCCTGCGCCTCGGAGAAGCGGTAGATGTCGTCGAAGAGCTCCTCGAACTCGTTCACCGCCGTGATCGAATAGGCCTGGCGCGCGCGCTCCGGCCGTCCGGAACGGCCGACCGGCGGCTCCAGCGGATAGTCCGGGTCGATGTTCGGCTTGACGAGATAGAACTCCATCTCCGGCGCCACGATGGGCTTCAGGCCGCGCTCCGAATAAAGATCGACGACGCGCTTCAGGACGTTGCGCGGCGCGATCTCGAACGGCGTCCCGTCCTTGTGGAAGGCATTGTGGATCAGCTGCGCGGTCGGGTCGCTCGCCCAGGGGACCACCGCGAGCGTCGAATAATCGGCGCGGAAGATGAGATCGGAATCGGTCAGGCCCTCCATGAAGGCCACCTCCTCCGGATATTCGCCGGTGATGGTCTGCAGGAACATGGAGGCGGGCAGCGTCATCGGGTTGCCGCCGAAAAATTTTTCCGTCGGCATCAGCTTGCCGCGCGCCACGCCGGCCTGGTCGGGAATGATGCACTCGATATCGTCGATGCGGCGCAGCCGGCACCATTGGCGGGCCGCCGCCTCGTCGGGCGCACCGCGCTCCGATGCCACTGAATCGTCGTCGTCCGGGTCTTCTCGTATTGCGCTCATGGCCGATACTTAGCCGTTTTCGCGCCATTCGCGAAGCCGGAGCCGGAATCCCCCTTAATCGAGGGTGCGGCGGAAGCGGAGAAGCGCGATCCCGCCGATCACCGTTAGAAAGACGGCGACCGGCCAGAGATGGGGAAGCGTTTCGAGCGTCGTGTTGCCTTTCAGCATGATGCCGCGCACGGCGCGCAGGAAATGCGTCAGCGGCAGCACCTCTCCGAGCGCCTGCGCCCAGACCGGCATGCCGCGAAACGGGAACATGAAGCCGGAAAGCAGGATGGAGGGCAGGAAGAAGAAGAAGGTCATCTGCATCGCCTGCAATTGCGACCGCGCAAGCGTGGAGAACGTGTAGCCGAGCGTCACGTTGGCGGCGATGAAGAGGAGCACCGCGACGAGGAGCAGGGTCAGCGAGCCTTCGAGCGGCACCGAAAACAGCGCATAGGCCGCCGTCAGGATGACGATGACCTGCAGGAAGCCCATGACGATATAGGGCACGATCTTGCCGATCATGATCTCAAGCGGCCTGAGCGGCATGGCGAGCAGACTCTCCATGGTGCCGCGCTCGATCTCGCGCGTCAGGGCGAGCGCCGTCATCAGCGTCGTCGTCATGGTGAGGATGGTGCCGATCAGCCCCGGCACGATGTTGTAGGTGTTGACCGCCTCCGGATTGTAGAGGCGGTGGACGACAACGTTCGCCGCCGCGGCACCGGACGCCGGTGCCGTGGGGCCGTCGGCGGAGGCTTCGATGGCGCGGCGCACGATCTCCGGCATCGCCGCAATGGCATTGGCGGAAGCGGTCGGATCGGAAGCGTCGGCCTCGATCACCACGTCGGGGTGGTGGCCGCGCACCAGATCCTTGTGGAAGTCGCGCGGTATCGTCACGACGAAGGCGAACGAACCGTCCGCCAGACCCGCTTTCGCCTCCGCCTCGGTCAACAGGCCGTCGATGCGGAAATAGCCGGAGGTCTGCATGCCGGCGACGATGGCGCGCGAGACCGGTCCGGAATCGGCGGCGACGACGCCGGTCGGCAGATGCTTCGGGTCGGTGTTGATGGCATAGCCGAAGAGCACGAGCTGCATGATCGGAACGCCGAGGATCATCGCGAAGGTCAGCCGGTCGCGGCGCATCTGAATGAATTCCTTCAGAAGCACCGCGCGAATGCGATACGATCG
Organism: uncultured Alphaproteobacteria bacterium; assembly: GCA_963814905.1. Taxonomy (GTDB): domain Bacteria; phylum Pseudomonadota; class Alphaproteobacteria; order Rhizobiales; family Afifellaceae; genus DASWJZ01. The sequence goes on from CAWFEM010000003.1 coordinate 51,529, forward strand.
AGATGGCGCGCGCATCAGCCGTTCTCCGCCAGCTGCGCTTCGCTCATGAGGCGAATGAACACGTCCTCAAGCGTCGTCTCGCCGGTCTCCACCTGGATCGGATAGCGCGCCGCGACCTCGTGCACGCTTTCGGCCAGAGCCCGCCGGTCGGAGCCGACGACGTGGACCGCCTGGCCGAAGGCCGCGACCTGCTCCACGCCCGGCATGCCTTCAAGCGCACGCGCGGCTGCCTGCGAGCCCTTGCCCACGACCACCAGCGTGCCGAGGCCGGACTGGTCGATGATCTCCTGCGCGGTGCCGCGCGCAACGACAGTGCCGTAAGCGATGTAGACGATGCGATGGCAGCGCTCCGCCTCGTCCATGTAGTGGGTGGAGACAAGGACCGTGAGCCCGTCCTCGGCGAGGCGGTGAATCTCGTCCCAGAACTCGCGGCGCGCTTTCGGGTCGACGCCGGCGGTCGGCTCGTCGAGGAGGAGAAGCTTCGGCTTGTGCATGATGCAGGAGGCAAGCGCCAGCCGCTGCTTCCAGCCGCCGGAGAGCGTGCCGGCGAGCTGGCGCTGGCGGGCCTTCAGGCCAAGCCCCTCAAGTGTCTCGTCGACGGCATGACGAAGATCGGGAAGCGCGTAGAGCCTGCCGACGAATTCGAGATTCTCGCGGATCGTCAGGTCCTCGTAGAGCGAGAAACGCTGCGTCATGTAGCCGACCTCGCGCTTGATCGCTTCCGCCTCGCGCACGATGTCGTGGCCAAGGCACGTGCCCTCGCCGCCGCTCGGCCGCAACAGCCCGCAGATCATGCGGATCGTCGTGGTCTTGCCGGAGCCGTTCGGGCCGAGGAAGCCGACGATCTCGCCCTCGCGTACCTTCAGATCGATGTCCTTGACCGCGACCTTGTCGCCGAAGCGCTTGCTCAGGCCGTGCACGTCGATGACGGTCGATTCGCTGTTCATTGTCCGCCACCCGGCGCGACGGAAACATCGACCGGCTGGCCGAGCGGCAACGTCGCCGCATCGCCTTCAAGACGCGCCTCGGCGCGGAACATCAGCTTGCCGCGGTTCTCGCGGCTGAAGATGACGGGCGGCGTGTATTCCGCCTCGTTGCCAAGGAAGGTCAGCGTCGCCGCCATCCCGGCGGAGCAGCCGTCGCAGGTGACCGACATGTCACCGCCGATCTTGAGCTGAGCGCGCTCCGCCTCCGGCACGAAAAAGATCACCTTGCGCTTGTCGGCGGGAAGAAGCTGCAGCACGGCGGAGGCGGCCGAGGCGACCTCGCCCGCCTCGTAATAGGTGTCCTCGATACGGCCGGCGACGGGCGCGGCGACGAGATATTTCGAGGCGCGCGTTCGCGCCTGCTCAAGCGCGGCGCGGGTCGCGTCGACGGCGCGCTCGCCGGCGTCGATCTCCGGCGTGCGCGCGGGCATCGCCGCGACGTCGCGCTGGCGATGGGCCGACACCACGCGAGCCTCGGCGATGGTGATCGCCTCACGCGCCTGGTCGAGCTGCGCCTCAGAGGCGACCTTGCGGTCGAAGAGCGCCTTCTGCCGCTCGAAGTCGCGGCGCGCCTTGTCGAGCGCGGCATTTGCCTCCGCGATCTGCGCTTCGATCACAGCGATCTCCGGCGGACGCTGCCCTTCCTGGAGGTTGGCGAGCTGCGCCTCGGCGCGCGCCATCTCCGCTTCCGCCTGGCGGACGGCGGCCTCCGCTTCCGTGTCGTCGATCTTGAAAAGAAGATCGCCCGCGGCGACATCGCCGCCGCGCGAAACGGCAAGCTCGACGATGCGGCCGCCGACCTCCGGCGCGACGTCGACGAAGTCGCCCTCGACATAGCCCTGGAACGTCTCGCCGTGGGGATCGCCGCAGGCGGTGAGAAGCAACGCGGCAAGAAGCACCAGTCGTCTCATGATTTGCTCTCCCGCGCCGCGGCGACCATCGCGCGCACGTTCTGTCGGATGAGCGTCTTCGCTTCGTCCATGAACGCGGCGTCGTAGCGCTCGCGTCCGAGGCGGCGGAGCACGGCGACTTCGGCGATCCTGAGGAAGAGCACCTGGCCGATCATGAGGAAGACGCGAAGGCGCGCGTCGTCCTCCTCCGGATCGAGCCCGGCGGCCGTCGCCATCAGCCGCGTCGCCGCGCCGTGAAACTCCGACAGCATCCCGTAGAAGATCTCGAAGCTCGCGGTCGGCTGCATCTGCTCGCGGATGATGAAGCGGGCCACGCGGCGCATCTCTTCCGGCCCGACGATCACGTCGACCATCGTGGCGATAAAGTTCTCAAGCGCGGCAAGCGCCGCTTCCGGCTCGCCCGGCGGCGCCGCGAGGAGCGCGCCGACGCGGCTCCTGACACCCCCTCCGATCGATCCGACCACCGTCTCCGCAACGGCGCGGTAGAGTTCGTCCTTGCCGCCGAAATGGTAGGAGATCGCCGCGACATTGACCTTGGCGCGCGCGGCGATCTGGCGAACGGTCGTGCCGGTCAGCCCGCGATCTCCAAAGAGATCGAGCGCCGCATCGAGGATGCGCTCGCGGGTCGGATCCCGCGGTCTTTCTGGCTTTTCGAGCACTTTTCTCTGCCTTGCCGGGATAACTCAGCAGGCAGATAGCATGTTTAAACGTATGTTTCAAACAGATGTTTAATCACGGTTAAGCGAGCGTATCCGCCGAAGAGGCGGCCACAGCCAGAACCGAACGCTGATTTCGGGCCGATGACGCCGGCTTTAGATGCCGACGACGCCCTCCGCGGCGAGCTTCGCCATCTCCTCACGCGAGCGCGGTCGCGGCGGGAGCAGGAAGCTCAGGAAGAAGACGAGGACCAGAACGGCCATCTGGGAGAGCAGGGTGCGCTCCATCGTGCGCGTGAAGTTGCGCTGATTGGCCTCCAGGCCGCGGGCCTGGAGCGCCTTGCGGATCGCCGCGATCGACTGCGGGTCCGCCGCTTCGTTGGCGGCGAGCGCGGCTTCTCCATGCTGGCAGCTTTCGGGGACCGCCGAGAGGTCCTTGCCGTTCGCCCGGTCGACGAAGCAGGTCTCGAAGTTCTTGGTCACCTTCGGAAGCTGCGAGTTCGGCACGCCGATATCGGAGAGGTCGGCGGTCAGCTGATCGCGCACGCTTTCGACGCTCACCTGCGCCTGGCTCGCAAGGAACCCGAAGAAGATCACGCCGACGACGGCGACGCCGACCGCGCCGCCGATCTGCTGCACCGTGTTCACCACGCCGGAGGCGGAGCCCGCATCGTCGATCGGCACCTCGGCGAGAATGAACGAATAGATCGGCGCCACGACGCATCCCATGCCGAGGCCCGCGATCAACAGCGACGGTATGAACTCCCACGGGGTCACGTCGCCGCCATAGCGGTGGATAGTGAGCAGGAAGAGCCCATAGCCCGCCCCCATGATGAGCGGCCCGGCGGAGACGATCTTGCGACCGAGGCGCGGTATCAGCACCGGTCCTGAAAACCCTGCCGCCAGGCTGACGCCGAGCGAGAACGGAATGCCGGTCAGTCCGGCCTTCAGGATCGAGTAGCCGAGCCCGATCTGCAGGTAGATCGTGAAGATGAAGAAGAAGCCGAAGATGACGGAGAAGAACGACAGGCTCAAAATGACGCCGGCAACAAATGAGCTCCTGCGAAAGAGTCCCGGCACGACGAGCGGCGAGCCGTCGCGGCGGTCCTTGCGCACCTGGCTCAGCGCGAAGAGCGCGAAGATGGGCAGCGAGATGAGCATCGAGGCGATGATCCAGACCGGCCAGTCGAGCTCGCGTCCCTGGATGAGCGGGAACATCAGCATCAGCATCGCGATAAGCACGATCGCGACGCCGAGGAGATCGAGCTTGAGCGGATGCGGCGACTTGGCGTCAGGCAAATAGATCCATGCGAGGACCATCGCCACCGCGCCGACCGGGAGATTGACGAGGAAGATGGTGCGCCAGCCAAGGCCCCAGACGTCGCCGGTGATCAAGAGCGCGCCGATGATCGGGCCGAGCACGGTAGCGACGCCGGCGACGCCGCCGTAGAAGGCGGAGACGCCCTGCCGCTCCTTCGTCGTGGTGTACATGACCTGGATGGTGGAGAGGATCTGCGGGACCATCACCGCCGCCATCAGACCCTGCAGGAGGCGCGCGCCGATCAGCATCTCGGTCGTGGTGGAAAGACCGGAGAGCGCCGAGGCGACGGTAAAGCCCACCATGCCGGCGAGGAACATCTTCTTGTAGCCGACGATGTCGCCGAGCCGTCCGCCGGTGATCAGGAAGAGCGCGAAGGCGAGCGAGTAGCCGGCGATGATCCATTGGATGTCGGAATAGCTCGCACCGAGACCCTCCCGGATCGACGGAATCGCCACGTTGACGATGGTCGAATCCAGGATGTCCATGAAGAAGGCGAGGAGGACGACAAGGGTCGCGATCGTGCGGCCGCGCCCGGTCAGGCTTCCCGCGCCGGTGGGCGCAGCCATATCCATTGCCGACATAGAAGTCCTTTGCCTTTGCCCGGAAGAGCGCACCCGCTATCGCGGCGCGTTTTCGTCTGCAAGCCGGTTGCGGAATTACGCCGCAGCTATGAACGGGGAGCGACAGCCGCGCCCAAACCAGAGAAGTAGGGCATTTTCGCGACAAGCGCACGCGTGCCGGCCTGGGGCAAAAAGCCCCGGCCGGCGCGATGCTTGCTTAAAAATTGTCAACTGGGCCGCGGACAGGCCTCAGCGCTGCTTGACGACGATCGGCACCAGGAGATCGCCCCAATAGCCACCATCGGCGTGGTGGCGGGCGGTGCGCTGCAATTCCACCGCGAGCCCCGCCTCCACGCAGCGGACAACCGACTGGTTCAGCCGGTGCAAGTCGTTGCCGAGGCAACGGAGCGCCGTCGTCTGGTCCTCCGACATCGTGGTCGTCTGCGCTTCCGCGCGTTCCTTGACCTTGGTCTTGATCATGACTTTCTCCATTGCGGGGAGGCCGCGGGCCGCCTTCTTACGCGGCCTGGCGCTCGGCGCGGCTCTGGTCGAACTGCGCGGTCTCGGTGGAATCGGCCATCGCGGTCGTCGAGGCGCTGCCGCCGGAGATCGCCATGGAGACGGCGTCGAAATAAGAGGTGCCGACCTCGCGCTGATGACGCGTCGCGGTATAGCCGTCCGCCTCCGACGCGAACTCCGCCTCCTGCAGCTCCGAATAGGCCGCCATCTGCCGCGCGCCGTATCCACGCGCCAGCTCGAACATGCCGTGGTTCAACTGATGGAAGCCGGCAAGCGTGATGAACTGGAAGCGGTAGCCCATGGCGCCGAGCTCGCGCTGGAACTTTGCGATCGTCGCGTCGTCGAGATGCTTCTTCCAGTTGAAGCTGGGCGAACAATTGTAGGCGAGCATCTTCCCCGGAAAGTCCGCATGCACGGCCTCGGCGAAACGCTTCGCCTGGTTCAGGTCGGGCTTCGACGTCTCGCACCAGATAAGATCGGCATAGGGCGCGTAGGCCTTGGCGCGGGCGATACAGGGCTCAAGCCCGTTCTTGACCCAATAGAAGCCTTCCGCGGTGCGCTCCGCCGGGATGATGAACTCCTGGTCGCGCTCGTCGATGTCGGAGGTGATGAGCTTCGCCGCCTCCGCGTCGGTGCGCGCGATGACGAGCGTCGAGACGCCCATCACGTCGGCCGCGAGCCGAGCCGCGACGAGGTTGCGGATATGCGCGGCGGTCGGGATCAGCACCTTGCCGCCCATGTGGCCGCACTTCTTCTCCGAGGCGAGCTGGTCCTCGAAGTGCACGCCGGCCGCGCCCGCTTCGATATAGGCCTTCATGATCTCGAAGACGTTGAGCGGTCCGCCGAAACCAGCTTCCGCATCGGCGACGATCGGCGCGAACCAGGTGTCGACCGTGCGCGCGCCCTCCATCGTCTCGATCTGGTCGGCGCGCTGCAGCGTCCTGTTGATCTTCCTGACCAGCTCCGGACCGGAATTCGCGGGATAGAGCGACTGGTCGGGATACATCGCGCCGGCCGTGTTGGCGTCCGCCGCGACCTGCCAGCCGGAGAGGTAGATAGCCTTCAGCCCGGCGCGCACCATCTGCATCGCCTGATTGCCCGACATCGCGCCGAGCGCGTTGACGAACGGCTCCTCCTTCAGAAGCGACCACAGGCGGTCGGCCGCGTGCTCGGCGAGCGTATGGCGCAGCTGCAGCGAGCCGCGCAGCCGCATCACGTCTTCGGCGCCATAGGGTCTCTCGATCCCATCGAAGCGCGTCGGCGCCGCCCCCGGCACCAGATCCTCAAGCTTTGTCACAATCGTCTCCCGCGTCGGAATGTCGTGTCGATACATTTTACATTGCGGCGCAGAAGTCGAGGATTTTCCAGTCAGATTCTTAGAGAAAATGGTCATATTGTCGAGGCTTGCGTAAACTCGCTGGCTGGATGTAAATTATTGTAAATCACAGGTGTCAGCATGGCCGACCGGAAGATATTCGCAGGCGCGCGGCTGAAGCGGCTCAGACAGCGGCTCAATCTCACGCAGACGCAGATGGCCGCCGCAATCGGCGTCTCGCCGAGCTATCTGAACCTGATCGAGCGCGACCAGCGGCCGCTCACCGTGCAGGTGCTCCTGAAGCTTTCAGCCGTCTACGGCGTCGACGTGGCGGAGCTTTCCACCGGCGACAGCGAGGGGGTGACGGAGGCGCTGAAGGAAGTCTTCGCCGACCCGCTCCTCACCGGCGAGATCGCCGCGCCGACGGAGCTTTCGGAATTCGCCGAGGCGGCGCCCAACGCAGCGCGCGCCATGACGCGGCTCTTCGAAGCCTATCGCGAGGCGCTCGAGCGGCTTTCCGATCTGTCGCATTCCATGGCGCGGACGGGTGAGCCGGCGGAGAGCGGCGCGCGCCAGCCGGCGACCAGGGTTGCCGCCTATTTCGACGAAGCGGGGCCCTTCTTTCCCGCGATCGAGAGCGCGGCGGAAGAGATCGCCACGACGCTCCAGCCCCGCGACGATCCGCCGGCCGCTCTCAAAGCGCATCTGAAAGAGCGACTCGGCGTGGAGCTTCGCATCCTTCCCGACCACGTCATGCCGAACGAGCAGCTGCGCTTCGACCGGCACACGCTGCGCCTCTTTCTTTCAGAGCGCGTGCCGCTTATCGCGCGCCCTTTTCTCGTCGCGCGGCACATCGCGTTTCTCGGCCACCGGCCGCTGCTCGACCGGCTGGCGGGCGAGGCGGGAATGACGGAGCCGGAGGCCGCGCGCATCTGCCGCAACGGCTTCGCCGGCCGGCTCGCCGCGGCGATCCTCGCGCCGGGAGAGCGCTTCGCCGCGGCGGCGCGCGAATGCGGCTTCGACCTGATGCTGTTGTCGCAGCGCTTCGCGCTTGCTCCCTTTCGCGTGGCGGAGCGCCTCGCCGTGCTCGGCGCCGGCGGCGCGCATGGCCTGCCGCCCGCCTTCCTGGTCACGCTCGACCCCTCCGGCGCGGTGATGGCACGGATCGCCGGGGCCGGCTTCCGGCTGCCGCGGCGGGCGCCGCTCTGCCCGCGCCTGCCGATTTTCGATCCGCTCGCGCCGGGAGAGACCCGCGACGCGGCGCTCGTCCTTCCCGACGGCGAAGACTTCCGGGTCATCGCCTTCGCCGAGCGCGGGCCGCATTCCGCACCGTTGCCGCCGCCGCGCCGGCTGACGCTGATCGGATGGCGGGCCGCCGATATCGCCGAGGCGCGCGGCAGACCGGCGGCCGCCGCGCGGCCGGTCGGCGTCACCTGCCGGCTCTGCGAAAGGCTCGATTGCGGCCATCGCCACACCCCGCCGGTGGCGCAACCGACCGCCTTCCACGAGCACGTTGTCGGGCCTTCCGACCACGAACTCTCGGGTTGATGCGCCCGCCCGCCGCCCCTAAGCTTCGCTGAAGCTTAGAGTTCTTAAGCGGAGGACGAAGTTGTGAGATCCAACCTGGCCAGGCTTTTCGCCGCCGTCGCCTTCACCGCCCTGCCTCTTGCCGCGCACGCGCAGGACAAGGTCGTCAACGTCTACAACTGGTCGGATTATGTGGGCGAAGGCGTGCTCGACGACTTCACCAAGGAGACCGGGATCAAGGTCGTCTACGACGTCTACGACACCATGGAGATGATGGAGACGAAGCTTCTCGCCGGCGGCTCCGGTTATGACGTGATCGTGCCGACCGACCGCAATCTGTCGCGGCTGATCCAGGCGGGCGTGCTGCAGAAGCTCGACAAGTCCAAGATCCCGAATATCGAGCATCAGTGGAAGCAGATCCAGAAGATGCTGGATACCTACGACCCGGGCCTGGAATATTCCACCAACTACATGTGGGGCACGACCGGCATCGGCTACAACGTCGACAAGATCAAGGAACGGATGGCCGACGCGCCGCTCGATTCCTGGTCGATGATCTTCGATCCGGCGGTCCTCTCGCGCTTCGCCGATTGCGGCGTGCAGGTGCTCGACTCGCCGGACGACATGATCCCGGCCGCGCTGCACTATCTCGGCCTCAACCCGGATTCCAAGAGCCCTGAGGACATCCAGAAGGCGGGCGACCTGCTGAAGTCGATCCGCCCGCATATCCAGAAGTTCCATTCGTCGGAATACATCAACGCGCTCGCCAACGGCGACATCTGCCTGGCGGTCGGTTATTCCGGCGACGTGCTGCAGGCGCGCGACCGCGCGGCGGAGGCCGACAACGGCGTCAGCGTCGAATATTCGATCCCCAAGGAAGGCGCGATGATCTGGCTCGACAGCTTCGCCGTCCCCGCCGACGCGCCGCATCCGGAGAACGCCTTCGCCTTCATCAACTTCATGCTGAAGCCGGAGATCGCCGCGCGCAATTCCAACTACGTCTACTACGCCAACGGCAGCAAGGATTCGCAGCCGCTCGTCGACAAGGATGTGATCGACGATCCGGCGATCTATCCGAGCGATGAGACCATCGACAAGCTCTACACGACGACGATCAGCCCGCCGCGCGTGCAGCGCGAGATGACGCGCGTCTGGACGGAAGTGAAGACGGGCCAGTAAGCTTGGCCTGACGGGATAGCCGCGGGCGGCGCCATGGCCGGCGCCGCCCCGGTCACTATGGGGGCTTGGCTTTGAAGAACGTCGTCGGCGCGGTCCGTCGCCAGTTCCAACCATGGAACGATCCCGCGGCAAAGCCCTTCATCGAGTTCCGCAACGTCACCAAGCGGTTCGGCACGTTCGTCGCCGTCGACAACCAGTCGCTGACGATCTACGAGCGCGAATTCCACGCGCTGCTCGGCCCCTCCGGCTGCGGCAAGACCACGCTCCTCAGGATGCTTGCCGGCTTCGAGGAGCCGAGCGAAGGCTCCATCTGGCTCGACGGCAAGCCGCTTTCCGGCGTCCCGCCGCACAAGCGGCCGGTCAATATGATGTTCCAGTCCTACGCGCTCTTCCCGCATATGAGCGTTGAGGCGAACGTCGCCTTCGGGCTGAAGCAGGACCGGATGGCCAAGGACGCGATCAACGAGCGGGTCAACGACGTCTTGAAGCTCGTCAAGATGGAATCGTTCGCCAAGCGCAAGCCCGACCAGCTTTCCGGCGGACAGCGGCAGCGCGTGGCGCTGGCGCGCGCCATCGCCAAGCGCCCGAAGGTGCTCCTGCTCGACGAGCCGCTCGGGGCGCTCGACAAGAAGCTGCGCGAGGAGACGCAGTTCGAGCTGGTCGACCTGCAATACGAGCTCGGCCTGACCTTCGTCATCGTCACCCACGACCAGGAGGAGGCGATGACCGTCTCCGACCGCATCTCGGTCATGGACCAGGGACGCATCGCGCAGGTGGCGACGCCGGCTGAAATCTACGAAGCGCCTAACTCGCGCTACGTCGCGGACTTCATCGGATCGGTGAACCTTTTCGAGGGACCGGTGGAAGCGGGCGGCTCGGAGCGCATCCGCATCGCCGCCAAGGAGGGGCCGGTGATCGAGGCGGAAAGCCCGCTGTCGGTCGCGCACGGGCAGAATGTCTGGTTCGCGGTGAGGCCGGAGAAGGTGCGGGTCGACCACGCGCCGCCGCCCGAGAGCGCCGTCAACGCGGTCGAAGGCGAGGTCCTCGACATCGCCTATTTCGGCGACATGACCTCCTACAACATCCGCCTCGACTCCGGCAAACTGGTGCGCGCCAGCCGCATGAACGCCGAACGCTCGATGGAGCAAGCGATCACCTGGGAAGACCGCATATGGCTTTCCTGGACGCCGGACGCCGGCGTCGTGCTTACCCAGTAGCGGGAAGGACACAACGTGGCGGACAAGATCCGGACCCCGCTGCAACGCCGCATCACAACCTGGATTCCGTTCGTCTGGCTCTTCGTCTTCTTCCTCGCGCCGTTCGCCATCGTGGCGAAGATCTCGCTGTCGGAACCGGCGGTCGCGATCCCGCCCTACGTGCCCTCATTCGACGGCTTTGCGGACATCGCGGAGAAGATCAAACAGTTCTCCTTCGACAACTACGTCTGGCTGACGCAGGACGCGCTCTATTTCCGCGCCTTCGTGTCGAGCCTATGGATCGCCTTCTTCTCCACGCTGATCACGCTCCTCGTCGGCTATCCCATCGCCTACGGCATGGCGCGCGCGCCCGCCTCGATCCGCTCGCTCCTGGTGATGCTCGTCATCCTCCCCTTCTGGACGTCGTTCCTGATCCGCGTCTACGCCTGGATCGGCATCCTGAAACCGGAGGGGCTGCTCAACCAGGCGCTCCTCTGGCTGGGGCTGATCGATCAGCCGCTCGTCATCATCAACACCAACATCGCCGTCTATATCGGCATCGTCTATTCCTACCTGCCGTTCATGGTGCTGCCGCTTTACGCGTCGCTGGAGCGGCTCGACCGCACGCTGCTTGAGGCCGCCGCCGATCTCGGCTCAACGCCGATCAGGGCCTTCTGGCAGATCACCTTCCCGCTTTCGCTTCCCGGCGTCTTCGCCGGCGCGCTCCTGGTCTTCATCCCGGCGACAGGCGAGTTCGTCATCCCCGACCTTCTTGGCGGCTCGCGCACGCTGATGATCGGGCGGACGCTGTGGAACGAGTTCTTCCTGAACCGCGACTGGCCGGTGGCAAGCGCCGTCGCCATCGTGCTCCTGATCATTCTGGTGGTGCCGATCGTGCTCTTCCAGAACGCGCAGGCGCGCGTCAGGGAGCAGCAGTGATGCGCCGCTTCTCCGCCTTCAATCTCATCTCCATCACGCTCGGCTTCGCGTTCCTCTATCTGCCGATCGTGCTGCTCGTCATCTACTCCTTCAACGCATCGCGGCTCGTCACGGTGTGGGGCGGCTTCTCGACCAAGTGGTACGTGTCGCTGATCCACAACCAGTCGATCATCGACGCCGCCTGGGTGACGCTGCGCGTCGGCCTGCTTTCCGCGACGATCGCGACCGTGCTCGGAACCATGGCGGCCGTGGCCCTGGTCCGACGCGGGCGCTTCTTCGGGCGGACGCTCTTCACCGGCATGGTGATGGCGCCGCTTGTCATGCCGGACGTGATAACCGGGCTCTCGCTCCTTCTGCTCTTCGTGGCGATCGGATTCGACCGCGGCCTGTGGACGGTCACGCTCGCCCATATCAGCTTCTCGATGTGCTTCGTTGCGGTCGTCGTGCAGTCGCGGCTCGTCTCCTTCGACATGAGCCTTGAGGAAGCCGCGCTCGATCTCGGCGCGCCGCCGATGAAGGCGTTCTTCCTGGTGACGCTGCCGGTCATCTTCCCGGCGGTGGCCGCGGGCTGGATGCTCGCCTTCACCCTGTCGCTCGACGATCTCGTGATCGCGAGCTTTACCACGGGGCCGGGCGCGACCACGCTGCCGATGAAGATCTACAGCCAGGTCCGGCTTGGCGTGACACCAGAGATCAACGCCGTCTGCACGATCCTGATCGGCCTGGTGACGCTCGGGGTGTCGCTTGCGACGCTTGCGTCGCGGGCGCGCGCGCTGCAGCCGAAGACCTGATTCACCACGCGCTTAGTTGGCGAGCGCCTGACGCTGCACGATCGGCTCGGAAAGCGTGCCTTCGATGGTGAAGGGCGCCGCGGCACCGGCCACGTCACCCGGCGCGCCCGGCTCAAGCGTGCCGCTCAACCGGACGGCGCCGCTGACAAGGTTCACCCATCCGCGCGCCGAAGCGGCATAGGAGTCGGTGACGATCCGTGCATCATCCAACGTCCCGATCCCGCCCGCGATCGAAAGCGCGGCGGCGGCGGTCTGGACCGGCGTCGGCGCGAGACCGTCCGTCGCCGGCGGCGCCGTGCCGCCAGCCGCGGCATCTTCCGCGGCCACCATTTCCGGCAGGCCGAAAAGCGGTATCCGTCCGTCGATGACCTTGAAGGAGGCGGTACCCGCGAGCGCGTTCACGACCGATCCGAGATCACCGCCCGTCGCGGTCAGATCGACGGCGATGGAAGCGACCCCCGAGACATTCGGCAGCGACAGGATGGGGGCTGCCGCGGCGAGGCTGATGTCGGTGGCGCGAAGCTGCGCCATCACCTCGGCCTTCCTCGAACCGGAACCGGTTGAAACGGCTGCTTCGGAGATGCTGAGATCGCCGGAGAGGCTTCCCGACTCGAACGTCGCGCGCGCCAGCCCGATCTCCAGCCGGTGATCTCGAAGCGAGACGCTCGCCGCAGTGCCGCCGGCAGTGAGCGCGCCGAACTTCACCGATTCCGCCGAGAGCCGGACGTCAACGCCGATGTCGGAGAACCAATCGGTCGTCAGCGAAACGCGCCGCCAGTCCGGCCCGAGCGAAAGCGCGGTCGAGATTCCCGTGAAATAAGGCGTCAGGTCGAGCGCACCGAAAGCCAGTGTGCCGCCGATATCCGGCTTCGCGCCGAGCACGATCTTGAGCGCGCCGGAGGCGGCGTTCCCGTCGAGCACGAATTGCGCGTCGGAGACGGAGAGCACGTTGTCGCTGAGCGACGCGGTGCCGAAGAGGCTGGTCTCGCCGAGCGTCGCGCCGGGGCGAATCTCGCCGCCGAGCCAGGCGACGAAACGCCGAAGCGATGGCGTCTTAAGCTTCAACGCGCCGGAGAGCTGCATGCGCGGATAATCGCGCGCCTCGCCGGTCAGGACGATACTGATCGGCGCTGCCTCTATTCGCGCATCGACCGGCGTGGTTGAACCGTTCAGATAGGCGAACGGCTTTTCAGCACCGCCGGAAAGCCGCACCTCCTCGCCGCGCCAGATGCCGGATCCTTCCACCGCGATCGGATTGCGCACGCTTTTCCAGTCGACCGTGAGATTGACGGAATCGAGCCGTTCCGCGTCGCTGTTCTGCCGATCCTCGTAGAGGATCGTCGCATCCACCAGCCGGAACTCGCCAAGCGGCACGTCGCCGGCGAAGGCAAGCTGCACGGCGGCGGCGCCGGCGTCGAACGCCCAGTTGCGCTGCCCCTCCGCATCGCGGATCAGCCGCAGGCGCGGCCGCACCATGACGAAGGAATCGACCTCGACGCGGCCGATGATGAGCGGCAGAAGGCTGATCTGACCCTCCAGCCGGTCCATCGACAGGATTGCCGCATCCTCCATGCCCTGCGGCCCGCCGACCTCCACATCGTCGAGGCTGACCCTCAGATGCGGGAAAACGCTGATCACCGGGTCGCCGCGCAGCGAAACTTCGCGTCCGGTCCAGGCGGCGATCTGCTCGCCGATCCGCGTCTTCAGCATGTCGCGCGGCAGAAGAACCGCGACAAGCATGAAAACCGCCGCGACAGCGACCGCTATTATCGCGACGATCCAGGCGAGGGTCTTCATTCCGCTCGACATTCAAGCCTTGTGCCAGCCGCGGCCGGCGGCCGCAATCGCGGGCCCCCGGCTTGGCGCAATCCCGCGCCTATGGCAATGCTTCATGCTGCCCCAACCCATTTGGCAAACGATGCAAGACGGCCCGCTCTGGACACCCGATCCGAAGTCGCTTCCAGGACTCCCGATCACCGCCTTCACCGCGGAGGCGGAACGGCGAAGCGGGGGGAAGCTTCCCGATTATGACGCGCTGCATGCCTGGTCCGTCACCGATCCGGGCGCCTTCTGGGATCTCGTCTGGGACTTCTGCGGCGTCGTCGGGGAGAAAGGCGCGCGCCGCATGGTGGACGCCGCCACGATGCGCGAATCGCGCTTCTTTCCGGATGCGCGGCTGAATTTCGCTGAAAACCTGCTGCGCCGGACCGGCGGCGGGACGGCAATCGTCTTCCGCGGCGAGGACAAGGTTGAGCGCCGCCTGAGCTGGGACATGCTCCTGGGTCTCGTTTCGCGGCTGCAGCAGGCGATGCAGGCGGAAGGCGTCACCGCCGGCGACCGCGTGGCAGCGATGCTGCCGAACATGCCGGAGACGATCGCGATCATGCTCGCCGCCGCCTCACTCGGCGCGATCTTCTCCTCCTGCTCGCCGGATTTCGGCGAGCGCGGCGTGCTCGACCGCTTCGGGCAGATCGATCCGAAGCTCTTCTTCGCCTGCGACGGCTATTGGTACAACGGCAAGAAGGTGGAGCTTGCGGAGCGGCTCAAGGCCGTCGCGCCGCAGATCAAAAGCCTGCGCAAGACGATCGTCGTCTCATATCTGGAGAGCGCGGAGCAGGTGGCCGCGGGAATTGCGAACGGCGTCTCGCTCGACGGATTTCTGGAGCCGTTCCAGCCGGCGCCGCTCAGCTTCGCGCGCATGCCCTTCGACCATCCGCTCTATATCCTCTTCTCGTCGGGGACGACGGGCGTGCCAAAATGCATCGTGCACGGCGCCGGCGGCACGCTTCTGCAGCATCTGAAGGAGCACCGCCTGCAATCCTCGCTCACCGCGGAGGACAGGCTCTTCTACTTCACCACCTGCGGCTGGATGATGTGGAACTGGCTCGCCTCCGGCCTCGCCACCGGCGCGACGCTGCTCCTTTACGACGGGTCGCCGTTCTATCCGGGCGGACGCGTCCTCTTCGACTATGCGCAAGCGGAGGGGATGACCGTTTTCGGCACATCGGCGAAATATATCGACGCGGTGCGCAAGGCTGGCCTGAGGCCGCGTGACACGCACGATCTCTCGCGCGTGCGCATGATGACCTCGACCGGCTCGCCGCTGGCGCCGGAGAATTTCGATTTCGTCTATGACGCGATCAAACCTGACATCCACCTCGCCTCGATCTCCGGCGGCACCGATATCGTGTCGTGCTTCGTGCTCGGCATCCCGAACAAGCCGGTGTGGCGCGGGGAAATCCAAGGGCCGGGGCTCGGGATGGCGGTGGACGTCTATGACGAAACCGGCAAGCCGGTGCGCGGCGAGAAAGGCGAGCTCGTCTGCACGAAACCCTTCGCCTCCATGCCGGTGATGTTCTGGAACGATCCGGAAGGCGCGAAATATTCCGCCGCTTATTTCGAGCGCTTCCCCGGCATCTGGGCGCACGGCGATTTCGCCGAATGGACAGAGCACGGCGGCATCGTCATCCACGGCCGCTCCGACGCGACGCTCAATCCCGGCGGGGTCCGGATCGGCACGGCGGAGATCTACGCGCAGGTGGAAGGCATGCCGGAAGTCCTGGAAGCGCTCGCCATCGGCCAGGACTTCGAGGGCGACGTGCGCGTCGTCCTCTTCGTGCGGCTCGCGGAGGGCGTGGCGCTCACCGAGCGATCTGCAAAAGGCGATCAAGACGAAAATCCGCAGCGGCGCGACGCCGCGCCACGTGCCGGCGAAGATCGTCGCGGTCGCCGACATCCCGCGCACCAAGTCAGGCAAGATCACCGAGCTTGCCGTGCGCGACGTGGTGCACGGGCGCGAGGTGAAGAACAAGGAAGCGCTCGCCAATCCGGAGGCGCTTGAGCTTTTCAGGGGACTGGAGGAGCTTCGGGCCTAGTGGGGACACATCGAACGTGATCACCGAGATATGCGTCGATTCGGTCGCCGGCGTCCGCGCCGCGAAAGAGGCGAAGGCGGACCGCGTGGAGCTTTGCGGCGATCTTCTGGAAGGCGGCATCACGCCGAGCCGCGGCATGATCCGGCAAGCGCGGACGATCGGAGGCATTGGGCTCAACGTGATAATCCGCCCGCGCGGCGGCGACTTCCTGTTCGATGACGACGAATACGCGATCATGGAAGCCGATCTCGACACGGCCAAGGAAGAGGGCGCCGACGGGGTCGTGATCGGGCTGTTGCAAGCAAACGGCGAGATCGACGCCGCGCGGTCGCGCGAACTGATCGCCCGGGCGCGCCCTCTACCGGTCACCTTTCATCGCGCATTCGACATGACGCCCGACCCCTTTGAAGCCCTGGGGACGCTGATCCGACTGGGCGTCGAGCGCGTGCTCACGTCCGGCCAGGAAGCGAGCGTGCTTGAAGGCCTGCCGCTCATCACCGAGCTTGTCCGGCGCGCCGGCGAGCGGATCGTCGTCATGCCGGGAGGCGGCATCACCGCGCGGAATGTCGAGCGGATCGTCAGCGCCGCCCGGCCGCGCGAGATTCATTTCGCGGCTCTCGAAGCCGAGCCGAGCGAAATGCGGTATCGCCGGACCCATGTGTTCATGGGCGGAGAATTGCGGCCGCCGGAATACGAGCGCCCAGTCACCTCAGGGGAAGCGATCCGCAAGGTGATGGCAAAGGCGCGCGGGTAATCTGACATCGTCCACGTTTGTCAGCTGAGGGACAATGAGGCGCTTACCACCCCGAAGCGCTTTTCCGGGGTTACTATTTAAGGAAGCCGAGCTCCGAGAAGAGGCGGTACTTGTCCCAGTCAACCCAGCTCTCAACGATCTTACCGTTTTCGAACCGGTCGGTCTGAACGCCGGTCCAGGTCGCCGTCTTTCCGGTCGGCGCTTGCCCGAGATAGACACCCGTCTGCGTGGCTTTGAACTGCCACCGCGTCGCGACGAGGTCGCCCTCCGCGACCTGCAGCAGGATGCGGACTTCGAAATCGGCGAACGCGCGATGATTGTCCTCGACAATCGCCTTCCAACCGGAGAGGTCGATGGAAGTCACACCGCCCGCGGCGTCTGGCTCCTGATGATTGACATAGCTCTCCGCGAAAACCTCTTCCGGCACGTCGCGATTGCCGCTCGCCCACATCTCCAGTGAACGGCGCGCCAGCGCCTTGTGATCTTCGAGGTCATTCCGCTTGCCTCTGTCATTGAAGCAGGATCGCCCGCGTCGGCGGCGAGCGCAACCGGCGTGCCGATCGCGAGAGCGAAGGCAAGAGACAGTGCGCGATGCGCCTTCATCGCGGGCCTCCATCCGATCGGCGATGCGCCGCCGGCGAATTCCCGACGGCGTCTCGCGACCTCGATCAGATGGTGGGACCGGGTGTCTCAATCGTCAACGCCCGCCCGAGTTCGGGAGAGCGGACGCGCCCGCCAGCCATTCCTTGCACCTTCGCGAGCACGATCACCGGGATCAGCCCCACCGCGACGATGGCGAGCGCCGCGATGGCGCCGTCCTCGTAGGTGCCGCGCTTCGCCTCGCCATAGAGCGCGGTCGCAAGCGTCGTGAAGTTGAAGGGCTGAAGCAGGAGCGTCGCGGGAAGCTCCTTCATGACATCGACGAAGACGAGCATCGCCGCCGCGGCAATCGCCGGCGCAATCAGCGGCAGGTGGATCACCGCGAGAATTTTCGCCGGCCGGGAGCCGAGCGAGCGCGCCGCCATGTCGAGATGCGGGCTGACCTTGGCAAGTCCCGATTCGATGCCGCCGGCGGAGATCGCAAGAAAGCGGATCACGTAAGCGAGGATCAGCGCAGCGCCTGAGCCGGTGAGGATCAGCCCGGTGGAAATGCCGAAGGCTGAGCGCATGAAGGCGTCGAGCGTATTGTCGAAGGAGGCGAGCGGCACCAGGAGCCCGACGGCGAGCACCGTGCCTGGAACGGCGTAGCCGGTCGAGGCAAGCCGGACGATGAGCGGCGCGGCGGGGTTCTTCGAAAGCCGCACCGAATAGGCGAGCACGAGCCCGGCGAGGATCGCGACGAGTGTCGCGATCGCGGCGAGCGTAACGCTGTTCGCGATCCATGTCGGCAGCGCCCGCGGCAGGCCGGCGACCTCGAAGCGCTTCCACGATGCGACGACCAGATAACTCGCCGGCACCAGGAAGCCGAAGAAGATCGGAAGGAAGCAGGCGAAGGACGCGCCCCAGGCCGCGATGCCGGGGAGCGGCTGCGGCACCGCCGTATGATGCCGCCGCGCATGGCCGGAATAGGTCCGCCGCCGCCGCGCCCAGCGCTCCATCAGCACGAGGCCGAAGACGACCGCGAGCATGACGAGCGCAATCTGTGCGGCACCTTCCACGCTCATCCTGACCACCCAGGTCGTATAGATGGCGACGGTCAGCGTGCGCACGCCGAGGAATTCCGAGGCGCCGATGTCGTTCAGCGCTTCCATCAGAGCGAGGCTGACGCCGACGGCGATGGCGGGCCGCGCAAGCGGCAGCGCGACGCGCAGGAAAACGCGCACGCGGTTTGCGCCGAGCGTGCGCGCGACTTCCAAGGTCGCCGCCGACTGCATCAGGAAGAGCGCGCGCACCGGCAGGTAGACGTACGGGTAGAGCACCACGCCGAGCAGAAAGATCGCGCCGTGGAGCGAGCGTATCTCGGGAAACCACAGGTCGCGCGGGCGCGTTATGCCGAGGATCTCGCGAAGCGTCGTCTGCACCGGCCCGAGCGGATGCATCACGTCGAGATAGGCATAGGCGATGATGTAGGTCGGCACCGCGAGCGGCAGGAGCAGCGCCCACTCGAAGACGCGCTTTCCCGGAAAGCGGAACATGGTGACGAGCCACGCCGCGCCGACGCCGATCGCGGCGGTCAGGACGCCGACGCCGGCAAGAAGCAGCACCGTGGTGCGGATCGCATCGGGCAGGACATTGGCGATGAGATTCGCCCACACGTCACCGGAGCCGCGCGCCGCGAAATAGACGAGGCCACCGAGCGGCGCCATCACCACGAGGAGGATGACGAGCGAGGCGGCGAGCCAGCCGGAATCGCCGCGGGCCGGGCGCACGGCGCGGCCGGCCGGCATCGTGCCGTGAGCGGCGATCATGAGAGCCTCTTCCAGTCTGATTGGATCAGACTGGAGGCTCTATCTATTTGTTTAAGCATGATCTTTTCCGAAAACCGGTGCACTTTTCGGGATCATGCCCGACCGCCGGGCGTCACATCGCCTGGTCGAAGCCCACCTTGTCGACGAGCTCGCTCGCCGTCTGGCGGTGCTCGTAGATCTCGTGGAGCGGCAGGCTATCGACCTTCAGCGTGCCGAGCGCGGCGACGATCGGGTCGATCTTGGCGCCGGCGAGGACCGGATATTCGAAATTGCCGCTCGCATAGATCGCCTGCGCCTCCGGCGAGACCAGGAATTCCAGGAGCTTGACCGCGTTCTCACGGTCCGGCGCGTGCTTGGCCACGGCGACTCCGCTGATATTGACGTGCGTGCCGGCATGATCGGCGAAGGTCGGCATGATGACCTTGATGGCGTTGCCCCATTCCTGCTGCTCGGGGCCGCCGGTGCCGGAGCGCATGAGGCCGACATAGTAGGAATTGCCGAGGCCGACGTCGCAGATGTCGGCGAGGATGTCGCGCGCCACGTCGCGGTCGCCGCCGCCGGCGGTGCGCCCGAGGTTGGCGCGGAGCGCACGCAGGTAGTCTTCCGTTTTCTTCTCGCCGTCCTTGGCGATCATCGCGGAGAAGAGCGCGTTGTTATAAGGATGCTGGCCGGAGCGGATGCACACGCGGCCCTTCCATTTCGGGTCGGCGAGATCCTCGTAGGTCATCGAATCTTCCTGAACCCGCTCCTTCGAAGCGTAGATCACGCGGGCGCGCATCGACATCGCGTACCAGCTCCCGTCCGGCGCGCGCAGGTTCTCCGGCACCGCCGCGTCAAGCACGTCGGAATCCACCGGCTGCGTCAGCCCGCGCTGCACCATGTCGATCAGCATGCCGTAATCGACCACCATGATGATGTCGGCCGGCGAGTTCTCGCCTTCCGCGGCAAGCCGCTCCGCGATGCCGCTTTCGACGAAGACGCTGTTCGTCTCGATGCCGGTCTCTTTGGTGAAAGTGTCGAGCAGCGGCTGGATCAGGCCCGGCTCGCGCGTCGTGTAGATGTTGACCGCGCCATCGGCCCATGCCGATCCCGCAACGAGGACGGTCGCCACGACCGCCGCGGCGCGCCCGAAAGCGCTCCAGCTCATATTCATCGGCAAGATACTCCCTCGAATGGGTTCAAGGCCCAGACAGGCGTTGCCACTATTAAGTAGACTTTCGTTGTCGTCAACCGAAAAGCCTGTGTTCTCAGATGTTTAGAACTGTTCTAAACGTGCATGCAGCGGCCTGCCGCTAGTTCTGCAAAGACAGGATGTAGGCGATCACGTTCGCCATATCGTCTCGCTTCAGGATCAGGTCGGGCATTTCGCGGTGCGGGTTCTGAAGGACGACGGCGAGCGCCATCGCCGTCATGCCCGGCTCCGCGGCGATGCGCCGGAAGGTGGGCGCGCTTCGATGCGGAGACGTGGTCGAATCGGCCTCCACGCCGTGACAGACGACGCAGATTGTGCGGGCAAAGGCGTGTCCCTCTTCCGCGTTACCGATCTCCTGGGCGGACGCAGGGGCGGCAAACGACAGGATGAGGGCGGCGATCGATGCTGAGACGACGCGCATGGGGCCTCTCGCGGCTTGCGAAATCCCGCCCGGACGGGCGAACCGCCATGCTGCACCGTCGCGGAAGGCTTTGAATTGAGAGAAATCAAGACGCCAGGCGCAGGCTCGAGAATCGCGCGTCAAAGCCGCCCGGCGAATTCGCCGGAAATGGTACAGCCGGTAGGTCTCGAACCTACGACCTTCGGATCCACAATCCGACGCTCTAACCAACTGAGCTACGGCTGCACAAAGACGCCTATCCCGGCGCGGCCGGACCCTAATTCAATCGGGCCGGCAATTTCAAGCAAGCTCGCAGGCCCGCAGACCGGGCCGGGAGCTGTTTCGGCGACGTCGGTTAAGACCGGATTGGGCTAATGGGCGGCCGGCTTGTCACCCGCCGCCCGATTCTTCAGCTGGCCGCTGCCGACTGCGCCCGCACGGTGCTTTTCAGCGCAGGCGCCAGGATCATGATCATCTGGCGTCCTTCGAGCTTCGGCTCGGCCTCGACCTTCGCCATCGCCGTCAGGTCGTCGCGGACGCGGAAGAGAAGCTGGAGTCCGAGCTCCTGATGGGCCATCTCGCGACCGCGGAAGCGCAGGGTCATCTTGACCTTGTCGCCTTCGTCGAGAAAGCGCCGAGCGGCCTTCATCTTGGTGTCGTAGTCATGGGTATCGATGCTCGGGCGCATCTTGATTTCCTTGACCTCGACAGTCTTCTGCTTCTTGCGCGCTTCCGACGCTTTCTTCTGCGCCTGGAACTTGTACTTTCCGTAGTCGAGGATCTTGACGACCGGCGGGTGCGAGTTGGGAGATATCTCCACCAAGTCGAGGCCCGCCTCTTCAGCGAGATGGCGCGCCTCTTCGGTATCGACGATGCCGCGGTTCAGTCCTTCCGCGTCGACAAGCTGAACCTGTGGGATTCGGATCTCGTCGTTGATGCGGGGCCCCTCCTTGACGGTTGGGGCAGCACGATAGGGTCGGCGAATGGTCAACTCTCCTTACGTTGTTGTCGATGATAGATAGGCGGCGACGGCGCGCGTCGCCACCTTCGGGCAGAATCCGGCGATTTCACCTGCGAGTCAACCGACGCGTGCCGTTATTGTTTCGAAACTGTCAGGCGCGACCACGACTTGCGAGCAATCCGTCGTAAGCGGCAAGCGTCGCCGTCTGCATCGCGTCGGTCGAAAAGCCCGTTGCATGCACGCGGGCGCGCGCCGAAAGCGCATCGCGCTCCGCCAGGTCGAGCCGCAGAGCCGCGGCGATCGCAGACGCGAGGGCATCCGCGTCGCCCGGCGGCACCAGCCAGCCGGTGCGCGCGTCCTCGCTGACACGCGGAGGGGCGAGCACGGTTTCCGCCGTGGCACCAAGCCTCGTCGCCACGACCGGCACGCCCATCGCCGCGGCTTCGATCGCGGTGCGGCCGAAGGCCTCCGCCTCAGTGGAGGCGATCACCGCCACCTCGGCGAGCGCGAAAGCCGCCGCGGGGTCGTCGCAATGGCCGACGATGGCGACGCGGCCGTCGAGCCCGCGCGCGGCGATCATTTCCTCAAGCATGCGCCGGTAGTCGTCGCGGCCCTGCGCATCGCCGGCAAGCACCACGACGGTTCCCGCCGTATCCGCGATTTCGGCGCGCGCCGCGGCCTCGATCAGCACGGCCTGCCCCTTCCACCCGGTCAGGCGCGCGAGGTTCAGGACAATACGCGCATCCTCACTCAGCCCCCATGCGCGGCGGAGCGTGTCGCGGCGCGCGGGCTCCACCGCCTTTGGATCGAAGCGCTCAAGATCGATGCCGCGCGGGATGACGATTATCCGCTCTGCCGGAGTCGCGTAGCGTGCGCGGATGAGCTCCGCCGTGAACGCGGAATTGGCGATGACGATGTCGCCCGCCGCCATCACTGAATTATAAAGCCGCTTTGGCGCGCTGCGCTCGCCGTAGATGCCGTGAAAGGTGGTGACGAAGGGGGTTCCAGTCCGCCGGCAGGCAAGGCGGGCGGACCAGGCCGGCGCACGGCTTCGTGCATGTACGATATCGACCCGCTCGCGACGGATCAGCGTCGCAAGCCGGTTGGCATTCATCAGGATTGTCGCCGGGTTCTTGGCGCCGACCGGCAGCCGGATAAGCGTCCCGCCAGCCTCCGCGAGCTGACCTTCCAGCCGCCCGCCCTCGCTTGCGACCAGCGCGCGGTCGCCGCGCGCCGCGAGTGCCGCGGAGATATCGATCGCGGCCCGCTCCGCTCCGCCGGTGTCGAGCGAGGGAATGACCTGCAAAACGGTCAAAGGGTGTCGCGCCGGACCTGAGCGCTCTGGGCTTGACGGCATATTCGGCTTCCCGCACGTCGGAAGCACCGCTCCCGGAAAGACGCAAGGGCAGGAATAGGATGGCGGACGCGCGAATGAAACATCTGACGGTCGGCGCCGAGGAGGCGGCGCGCCGGATCGCGATCCTGAGCCGTGCGGGAAAGGCGCCCGGCATTTTCTGGCTTGGCGGCTTCCGCTCCGACATGCAGGGCTCGAAGGCGGAGGCGCTCGACGCGTGGGCGGGCGAGACCGGCTACGCCGCGACGCGCTTCGACTATTCCGGGCACGGCCAATCGGACGGGCGCTTCGAAGACGGCACCATCTCGCGCTGGCTGGAAGAGGCGGAGGCGGTCTTTGGCACGACCGAAGGCCCGCAGGTCGTCATCGGCTCCTCGATGGGCGGCTGGCTGGCGCTGCTTCTCGCCAAGCGCCTCGCCGAGCGGGGCGACACGGACCGGCTCGCCGGCATGGTGCTGCTCGCGCCCGCCGTCGACATGACCAAGGACCTGATGTGGGACGCCTTCAAGCCGGCGGAACGCAAGCAGCTCAAGAAGGAGGGCTTCCTCGCCCGCCCGTCAGACTATTCGCCCGAGCCCGACATCTACACGAACGCACTGATCGAGGACGGCAAGACGCATCTCTTCGGGGCGCATCCGATCGAGGCCGGGTGTCCGGTCCACGTCATCCAGGGCATGCAGGATCCCGACGTCCCATGGACCCACGCGACCAAGCTGATGGAGCACCTCGCCTTCGACGACGCGGTGCTGACGCTGGTGCGCGACGGCGACCACCGGCTATCGCGGCC
Organism: uncultured Alphaproteobacteria bacterium; assembly: GCA_963814905.1. Classification (GTDB taxonomy): domain Bacteria; phylum Pseudomonadota; class Alphaproteobacteria; order Rhizobiales; family Afifellaceae; genus DASWJZ01. The sequence continues at coordinate 75,160 of CAWFEM010000003.1, forward strand.
GGAGGATATCGCGCGTCTCATCCGCGCCGTCGCGGCGATGACCGAAAGCGCGGCCTGAAACGACGAGCGGCGGAGCGTTTCCGCTCCGCCGTGCCACTGGACTGGAGGGTCTAGGTGGCTGTTAGGCGAGGTAAGGCAGCGCCATGACGGCGGTGGAAATGGCGGTCAGGCCGACAAAGGCCGCGGTGCGGATCGCCACATATTTCACGATGCTGGTCTTGGTCGTCATGACACGTCCCCCGAAATTCGTTGTAGCGAATTAACCAACGAAGCGTTTCCGGCTTCAGGCGTCGTTCTCCAAAAACGGTTTCGTCGGCTAAGCCATGTATTTCGTCGAGGCGCCGACGAAGAAACAATCGTCCGGCCGAACGGTTCCCGGGATTCGACTTTTCCGCGGTTTCGTGCGACGGAACCGGCATGCCGACAGAGGTCAAAATCTGCGGGCTTTCCGAGGAGGAGAGCGTGGACGCGGCGCTTGAAGCCGGGGCCGATTTCGTCGGCTTCGTGTTCTTCGCGCGAAGCCCGCGCAACCTCAGTTTGACGCGCGCCGCCACCCTCGCCGACCGCGCGCGGGGCAAGGCCGGATTGGTGGCGCTCAGCGTCGACGCCGATGACGCCTTCCTGGCGGCGATTGCCGAGGCATTGGCGCCCGACCTCCTGCAGCTCCACGGCCGCGAGACGCCGGAGCGCGCCGCCGCGGTCCGCGCGGCGACCGGCCGCCCGGTGATGAAGGTGGTTTCCGTCGCGGTCGGCGCGGACCTCGCGGCGACCCGCACCTACACCGCCGCCGACCGCTTCCTGATCGACGCCAAGCCGCCGAAGGACGCGACCCGGCCGGGTGGCAACGCCCGCACCTTCGACTGGTCGATCCTGGACGGCTTCGTGCCCGAAAAGCCCTGGCTTCTCGCTGGCGGGCTCGATCCGCAGAACGTCGCCGAAGCGCTCCGCGTCACCGGCGCGCCCGGTGTCGACGTCTCGTCCGGCGTGGAAAGCGCGCCGGGCAAGAAGGACCCCGCGCTGATCCGCGCCTTCATCCAAGCCGTCCGCGACCACGACCGTCCGGCGCAGCGGCTCGCCGGTTAGAGACAATCATGAACGCCCCGCGACCCAACACCTATCGATCCGGGCCCGACGAGCGCGGCCGCTTCGGCCTCTACGGCGGCCGCTTCGTCGCCGAGACGCTGATGCCGCTCGTCCTGGAGCTGGAGCAGGCCTACGAGGCCGCGAAGACCGATCCGGCCTACGCGGCGGAGCTGACCGCTCTCGGCACGCACTATACGGGGCGGCCGAGCCCGCTCTATTTCGCCGAGCGGCTGACGGAGCATCTGCGCGAGTCGGCGGCGAATTCCGGTCGCGACGGCGGAGCGAAAATCTACTTCAAGCGTGATGAGCTCAATCACACCGGTTCGCACAAGATCAACAATTGCCTCGGCCAGATCCTGCTGGCGCGGCGCATGGGCAAGACCCGCATCATCGCGGAGACCGGCGCCGGCCAGCACGGCGTCGCCGCCGCCACGGTCTCGGCGCGCTTCGGGCTTCCCTGCGTCGTCTATATGGGCGCGACCGACATCGAGCGGCAGAAGCCCAACGTCTTCCGCATGAAGCTCCTCGGCGCGGAGGTGAAGCCGGTCACGTCGGGCGCCGGCACGCTCAAGGACGCCATGAACGAGGCGCTCCGCGACTGGGTGTCGAACGTGGAGACGACCTATTACCTGATCGGCACCGCCGCCGGCCCGCATCCCTACCCGGCGATGGTTCGCGACTTCCAGTCGGTGATCGGCAACGAGGTGCGCGAGCAGATCATGGAAGCGGAAGGCCGCCTGCCTGACGCGCTGGTCGCCGCGATCGGCGGCGGCTCAAACGCGATCGGCCTCTTCCATCCCTTCCTCGACGATCGCGACGTCGCGATCTACGGCGTTGAGGCCGGCGGCCACGGGCTCGACGTGGAGAATGGCCATGCGGCCTCGATGACCGGCGGCGCGCCGGGCGTGCTCCACGGCAACCGCACCTATCTCCTGCAGGACGGCGATGGGCAGATACTCGAAGGCCATTCGATCTCCGCCGGGCTCGACTATCCCGGCGTCGGGCCGGAGCATTCGTGGCTGAAGGATTCCGGCCGCGTCACCTACGTGCCGGCGACCGACGCGGAGGCGCTGAACGCCTTCCAGCTCTGCACCAAGCTCGAGGGCATCATCCCGGCGCTCGAACCGGCGCACGCCCTGGCGCATGTGATCAAGCTCGCGCCGGAAATGCGGCGCGACCAGATCATCGTCATGAACATGTGCGGCCGCGGCGACAAGGACGTGTTCACCGTCGGCAAGATTCTGGGGTTCGAGCTTTAGGCCTCCACCTCTCTCCGGCTCGCGGTTCGGTCGCGGATCACTGAAAGGTAATGCGTCCCTCGACCTTGGCGTCGACCTTGCCCGCCGCGGCGATGTAGTCGATGACGTCGCTTGCCATCAGCTTGCCTTCGCGCGCACCGATCAGCACCTTGCCGCCGGCAAGCGCCGTATAGCCGTCGCCGCCGTTCAGCATGAAGTCGTTGGTCGCAACGTCGTAGGTGGCCGCCGGGTCGAGTGGCTTGTCGCCGACCATCACCGAGACGACGCGGCTTCCCGCCGGCTTCTTGAGATCGGCCACGACCATCAAGCCCGACACCTGCGGGAACCGGCCGGCGCCGTTCTCGACCTGGCTGAAGCCGTTCTCAAGCGCGTCGAGCACCTGCTCGCCGGTCACCGCGGTCACCACCGTGACGTTGCCGAACGGCAGCTCGGTCAGGATGTCGCGACGCGTCAGCACCGTGCCGGCGTCGTATTGCCGGTCGGCGCGGATGCCGCCGCCATTCGTAATGGCGATATCGGCCCCGTTGGCGCCGCGCATGGCGTCGGTGATCAGATTGCCGATGGCCGATTCCTCGCTGCGCACGATATTGCGGCGCGAGTCGAGCGGGCCGACCGTGCTGCCGATCTCGACGTTCAGGCTCTCGTCGAGCTTCGCCTTGAAATCATCGACCAGTTTCTGCGTCTCGGGATCCGGCGTCACCGTCCTGGTGTTGATGAAGCGGAACGACGGCTCCCAGGACACGGAGCGCTTGCCGTCCTTCTCTTCGATGGTGACCGTCAGGTCGAGCGGGGCAAGGTATTTCGCCTCGGTCGATGTCTCGACGTAGGCGGTGATGCCGTCGTAGCCGGTCATGTAGTCGTGATCGTCGCCGGAGACGATCACGTCGAAGGCGTGGCTCGCCATGATCGCGCGGTCATAGGCATGGTCGCCCTGGATCACGCCGATCACCAGGTCCGCACCGTCGGCCCGGGCGGCCTTGGCGCCCTCCACCGCCGCCTGCACGGTAAAGCCGAACTTCCAGTCGCCGGGGCTCGACACCTCCGGTGTGGTGTCCTGCGCGACCGGGACGAGCGCGACCTTGAGCCCGGCGACCTCCTTCATCATCGTGCCGCCGAGGCCTTCGATCGGGCTTCCGTCGGCATGCGTCACGTTGATCGCCGCCCACGGGTATTTCGACATCTTCGCCTTCTCGAGGAAGTTGTCGGGTCCGAAGTCGAATTCGTGATTGCCAGGCACGGCAATGTCGAACGGCACCAGATTGGTGAGCTCGATCGTGTTCGCCCCCTGGTCCAAGCCCGACAGGAGCGAAGGCGACAGCATGTCGCCGTCGAAGACGTAGAGCATATTTGGATTGCTTGCCTTCTCCGCTTTGGCGACGGCGTTCAGGCGGGCGAATCCGCCGCTGTCCTTGACGCCGGCGAAATTATAGATGTCGCCGACACCGAGAATGGTCAGCTTGACGGTCTCGGCCTGCGCCGGCGCCAGCGCCGCGATGCCAAGGGCGGTTGCGCCGGCGAGCGCGGCGGCAAGCTTGCTGAGGCGTTTGGACATTTTGGGCTCCTCATGGCGAGAATGCGTCACTAGACGAGAAGGTCGTCAGTTCTATCACAGGCAGCCGCCGAGTTCAGGCCGCCGATGTGGCCGTCGGCCGAACCATATACTAAGCCACGACTCGCCTTTTCCCGCGCCGCCGGAGTGTGATACCGACAACCATGACCCGCATCGACCGCCGTTTCGCCGAGCTGAAGAAGGCCGCGCGCCCGGGGCTGGTGACCTTCGTCACCGCCGGCGATCCGGACTACGACACCTCGCTCGCCATTCTGAAGGCGCTGCCCGCCGCGGGCGCCGACCTCATCGAGGTCGGGATGCCCTTCTCCGACCCGATGGCCGACGGCCCCGCCATCCAGGCGGCGGGCCTGCGCGCGCTCAAAGCCGGCCAGACCATGGTGAAGACGCTTGAAATGGTGCGCGCCTTCCGCGAGAGCGACGCCGACACGCCGATCGTGCTGATGGGCTATTACAACCCGATCTACATCTACGGGAACGAGCGTTTCCTCGCCGACGCGATCGCGGCCGGCGTCGATGGGCTGATCGTCGTGGATCTGCCGCCGGAGGAGGACGAGGAGCTTTGCATCCCGGCGCTCGCCGCCGGGCTCAATTTCATCCGGCTTGCGACCCCCACCACCGACGACAAACGGCTGCCGGCGGTCCTTAAGAACACTTCGGGCTTCGTCTATTACGTCTCGATAACCGGGATCACCGGCACCAAGACGCCGGACCAGCTTCGCGTCGCGGAGGCGGTTGACCGGATCAAGCGGCATACCGATCTACCGGTTGCGGTCGGTTTTGGCGTATCGACGCCGCAGCAGGCCGCCGCCATCGGCCGCAACGCCGACGGCGTCGTCGTCGGCTCGGCGCTGGTTCGCGCGGTCGAAAAGAGTCTCGACGCTGAGAACCAAGGCACGGCGAAAACCGTTACCGCCGTGACCGAACTCGTGGCAGCGCTCGCCCAAAGCGTGCGCGCCTCCCGCCTGATGGCGGCCGAATAGAGGGTTATTGGGTTGGCAAACTGGATCGAGAACGTCGTCCGCCCGCGCATCCGCTCGCTGTGGAACAAGCGCGAGACGCCGCAAAATCTCTGGGTCAAATGCCCGGCGACGGGCGAGATGGTCTTCCACAAGGACCTGGAGGCGAACCAGTTCGTCTTCCCCAATTCCGACTTCCATCAGCGCATCGACGCGCGCACCCGCTTCCGCCTCTTCTTCGATGACGGCACCTGGGAGATGCTGCGCACTCCGACGGTCGGCGTCGACCCTTTGCGCTTCCGCGACGAGCGCCGCTATACCGAGCGGCTCAAGGCGGCGAAGGCAAAGACCGGCCTCGACGACGCGGTCATGCTCGGCGCCGGTACGGTTGACGGGGTCGCGCTCGTCGCCGCGGTGCAGGATTTCGATTTCATGGGCGGCTCGCTCGGCATGGCCGCCGGGGAGGCGATCATTGCCGGCGCGGAGGCGGCCGTTGCGCGACATCGGCCCTTCGTGCTCTTCGCAGGCTCCGGCGGCGCGCGCATGCAGGAAGGCATCCTGTCGCTGATGCAGCTTCCGCGCACCACCATCGCCGTCGACATGGTGAAGGATGCCGGGCTCCCCTATCTCGTGATCCTCACCAACCCGACCACCGGCGGCGTCACCGCGTCCTACGCCATGCTCGGCGACGTGCATCTCGCGGAGCCCGGCGCGCTGATCGGCTTTGCCGGCCCGCGCGTCATCGAGCAGACCATCCGCGAGAAGCTGCCGGAGGGATTCCAGCGCTCCGAATATCTGCGCGATCACGGCATGGTCGACATCGTCGTGCACCGTCACAAGATCCGCGAGACGGTGGCGCGGCTCTGCCGGCTGATGCTGAAGCTGCCGCCGCCCAACCATCCGCCGCTCGAGCAGGCGTCGGGCAACGGCGCCTGGAACGGAGCCGACGCCGGCGAGGCGGACGACGACGCCTCCAGCACAACGCCGAACGCAGAACAGCAGCCCGCCTCCACCAATTGACCTACCAACCCCGCATGTCGGAGCTCGACTCGCTCCTGGAGGTGCTCGGCACGCTCCATCCGCGCAAGATCGACCTGTCGCTTGGACGGGTCGAGCGACTGCTCGACCGTCTCGGCCGCCCGCAGGACCGGTTGCCGCCGGTCATCCATGTCGCCGGCACCAACGGCAAGGGCTCGACCATCGCCTTCCTGCGCGCCGCGCTCGAAGCGGCGGGAAAATCAGCGCACGTCTATACCTCGCCGCATCTCGTCCGCTTCAACGAACGTGTCCGCATCGGCCAGAAGAACGGCGACGCGGCCAGCGGGCGGCTCGCCGACGACGCCATGCTGATCGAAGCAATCCATGACGTGGTGCGAGCGAACGACGGCGAGGAGATCACCTTCTTCGAGGTGACGACGGCGGTGGCATTCCATCTCTTTGCCGCGCACCCCGCCGATTACTGCCTGCTCGAAGTGGGGCTCGGAGGACGCTTCGACGCGACCAATGTCGTCGACCACCCGCTCGCGGCGGTGATCGCCTCCGTCAGTCACGACCATCCGGAATTCCTCGGCACCGACCTCCCCGGCATCGCCAACGAGAAGGCCGGCATCCTGAAGCGCGCCGCGCCGGGGATCGTCGCGCCGCAGAACGAGCATGCGCTGGCGATGATCGAGGTCGACGCGGAGGCGGCGGGCGCGCCGCTCTTCCGGCACGGCAAGGAATACATGGCCTTCGCCGAGCGCGGCCGGCTCGTCTACGAGGACGAAGACGGCCTGCTCGATCTGCCGCTGCCGCGGCTTTACGGCGCACACCAGGTGGAGAATGCCGGGCTCGCGGTCGCGACCTTGCGCGCCGCCGGCGTGACGCTTCCGGTGCAGGCGATCGAGGCGGGGCTCACCGGCGCCGACTGGCCGGCGCGGATGCAGCGGCTCCGCGACGGCCCGCTTGTGGCGCTGGCACCGGAAGGTTCCGACATCTGGCTCGACGGCGGCCACAACCCCGCCGCCGGCGAAGCGATCGCGCAGGCCTTCGCGGAGATCGAGGACCGCGACCCGCGTCCGCTCGTCCTTATCGCGGCGATGCTCACCACCAAGGACCCGACGGGCTTCTTCCGCCCCTTCGCCGAGCTCGCGCGCCACGCCATGATCGTGCCGGTGCCGGGCAGCGAATCCGGTTTCGTGCCGGAAACGCTGACGGAGATCGTCATGGCGGCGGACGTGCCTGCGCGCCCCTTCGAGGATGTGCGCGCGGCGCTTCAGACACTCACCGCCGAGCAGGACGAGGAGAAGCCGCCGCGGATCCTGATCTGCGGCTCGCTCTATCTCGCGGGTGAAGTGCTGCGGCTGAACGGCCCGCTGCCGGAATAGGCAGGAAAGACGTTCTCTCCGTCGTCATCGCCGGCTTGACCCGGCGATCCATTCCGTACCCGTCGCGCGCGCCTCAACGACGCAGGAGAATGGATGCCCGGATCAAGTCCGGGCATGACGACATCAACCTCTTCGGATTCTGGAAGGCGAGCCAGCGCCGATTCGACTCTTACGCCGCGGCGTTCTGGATCCACTTCTGCAGGTCGCTCTTCGGCCCGGCGCCGATCTTCATGTCGACCGGTTCGCCGTCCTTGAAGATGATGAGGGTCGGGATCGAGCGCACGCCATAGCGGATGGTCGTCTGCTGGTTCTCGTCGATGTTGAGCTTGACGATTTTCACCTTGTCGCCGAGCTCGGCGGAAATCTCTTCAAGATGCGGTGCGATCATCTTGCAGGGGCCGCACCACTCCGCCCAGAAATCCACGACGACCGGCTCTTTGGAGCCGAGGACGGCGGTGGCGAAATCGGTGTCGGTGACGGCGGTCGTCATGTCTGTCTCCTGGAGGACTCGTTAAACGGAAGGTAGGAAGCGCGGGGGGTCTGGTCAAGGAACCGGATTGGCGCGGATTTTGAGCCCTTCCAACGCATTTTCCATCATCTCCGCCGGGAGCGGAACGACCTTCGCTCCGCTTCCAGCGGCCTTCCCCCCGACCGGCGCCCCGCTCGTGAAGACCAGGGTCGCGGAGACCGGGACGCCCGCCTCCATGTCCATGAGCAGCCTGCGGTAAAGCGCCATCTGGAGGACGTAGGCCGGGGCGACCTCGGTGGCGGTATCCGGCACATTCCGGTCGGTCTTGAAGTCGACCAGGTGCCAGCCGTCCGCGTCGCGGGCGAGGCGGTCGACCCGCCCGCTGACGGCGTAGCGCCCGGTTTCCGCCGAAAGCTCGCCCACGATCGCGACCTCCGCCCGGCTCCCCGCGCCGAAGATTCGCGTGAGCGCCGGGTCGGCGAGCACGGTTTCCGCTTCGCGGAGCACCGCCTCGGCGAGCGCCGGATCGGCAGTGCCGGCGAGAAGCCGCTCCGCCTGCTCCACGCGTCGCTCGTCCGGCACGCCGGGCAGGACTTCCAAAAGCCGATGCACGAGCAGGCCCCTCCGCCGCGCGGCATCGCCCGGCGGCATGCCGTCGCCTGTGGACAACACCGGATCGGGCTCGGCGAGGCCGCCCGACGGACGAAGCGGCTCCGGCGCGGGCGGTGGCGCGGGGGCGTCCGTCGAGAGCCAGGTGGGAAGGTCGGCCGCTTCCTCTTCGGTCGCCTTATCTTCGTCTTTCGCGCTCGACGGGGGGTCGCTGCTCGACCGGCCAGCGGAACGACGCCGCAAGCTCCTCGCCGTTGCGCTCGACGCCCTCCGGCACCAGCGCCCGCTCCACGACGGAATACCAGCAATCCTTGGGCGTGCGCTCGCCCTTGATGCCGGCGACATAGAGCACGTCGCGGGCGCGCGTCATGGCGACATAGAGCAGGCGGAGATATTCCGCCTGCGTCTCCTCGTCGGCGGCGTCGTCCGCGTCCTGCTGCGGCGCGGGCGCCTCGTCCTTCCTTCGCCGCCAGAGGAAGGCCGGGTCCTCGCGGTCTCCGATCTCCACCAGCGTGTCGCGCTGGTTCGGCACGACGATCAGCCCGCCGGTATCGACGAGGAAGACGATGTCGGCCTCAAGCCCCTTCGCGCCGTGCACCGTCATCACGCGCACGCCTTCGGCGGAATCCTCCGCCTCGCGCTTCAGGTCGCTCTCATTGGCGCGGATGAAGCGCAGGAAGCCCTGCAGCGACGGCGCAGCGACGTTCTCGTAGGCCAGCGCCTGGCTCAGGAACGCGTCGAGCACGTCGTCGGCTTCGCCACCGAGACGCGCACGGAAGGCGCGGCGGCCGTGCTCCGGCCCGAGCAGGGTGGCGAAGAAGCGGAACGGCGTGACGCGGTCGGCCATCGCCCGCCAGGCTTCGAGCTTTTCGAACGCGGCACGAAGCGGCGGTTCGGCTGCTTCGCGAAGGGCGCGCCAGAGGCTCCCCTTGCGTCCCGCGGCAAGGCGCATCAGCGCTTCCTCGTCGATGCCGAGGAGCGGGCTCTTCAGGAGTGCGGCAAGCTGCAGGTCGTCTTCCGGAAGAAGCATCACGTCGGCAAGCGCAAGAAGGTCAAGCACGGCGATGTGGCTTGCGATCGGCACGCGGTCGGCACCGGCCGTCGGAATCTCGGCGGCGCGGAGCGAACGGTTCAGGGCGTTGAAGAGCGCATCGCGGCGGCGGACGAGAATCAGGATCTCGCCGTCGCGCACGCGTTTGCCCGAGGGAAGATGCGCGCCCCTGAGCCGCGCGATCTCCGCGACAATATCCTGCGCAAGCGTTGTTTCCGCCGCGCTCGGCGCGTCATAGGGCTCTGTCCAGTCGTCTGGGTCCTCGCTCTTCGCGCGCACGACGCGCGGCAGGATGACGACGTGGCCGGGCTCCTTCTCGCGATAGGAGGCGTGGGCTTCGTAGGTCGAGGCGGTGATCCGGGTCGCAAGCTCGCCCGTGAAGACCGCATCGACAGCGTCAAGCACTTCACTGGTGGAGCGGAAGGAGAGGAAGAGCGGGCGCGCCACGAAGGGCATCTCCGCTTCCGCCGCCTTCTTGGCGAAGAAGGTGTGCATCTCCGCGAGCTTCCAGGGTGCGGCGCCCTGGAAGGAAAAGATCGATTGCTTGTCGTCACCGACCGCGAAGATGGTGCGCGGGGTCTCCGACGCGCCCTCCCCGGCGAAGAACTCTTCCGCGATCTTCTCCACCACCGCCCACTGGTCGGGGCTCGTGTCCTGCGCCTCGTCGACGAGGATGTGGTCGATCCGCCGGTCGAGCTTGTAGAGTACCCATTGCGCCGCGTCGGCACGCGACAGGAGGTTGCGCGTCTTGGCGATCAGGTCGGTGAAATCGAGCGCACCGGCTCGTCGCTTGGCTGCGTGATAGGCCGCGAGGATGGCGTCGCCGACGACGAGCAGCGCCTCGGTCGCCGCATAGGCGCGCACACGATTGAGGCGATCGAGGAGGCCGAGCAGCCGCTCGCTTTCGGCCGTGAAGCTTTCCTTCAGGCCGGCGCGGTCTTTGGCGAAAGTCGCGCCGAAGCGGCGCGACCGCGCCTTCCAGCCGGCCTTGTCGGTGTTCAGGAAGAACGCGATACGGGCGTCCGCCTCAAGCGGTCCGCCCCCCGCGGAGACGATCGCGCGAAGCGCATGGCGCGCATCGCGATCCGTTCTGTTGTCGGAATTTTTTAGCGCCTCAACAAGCGTCGTGCATTCGTCGGAGCTCCATTCGAGAGCATCGCAGATCGCGGCGCAGACCGAGTCTTCGGTTTCGTCGTCGGCGAGCATCAGGCGGCGGCGCAAATCGACGAGCGCGTCGTCGATGTTCCCGTGCTCCCCGTCGGAGCCGGAAAGGACCGTCCAGCGATTGAGCGCGTCGCGCTTGCGGATCAGCTCATCGAGCGCCTGGCCGATCTGGTTGTCGGTTGCGCGCTCCGCGAGATGCCGCAGCGCCAGGCCCAGACGGCTTTCCGGCTCGGCCGCCGCCTTGGTCAGCACGCGATCGCGCGCCTCCGCGATCAGCGCGGCGGCAGAGGAATCGTCGAGCACGGCGAACTGGCCCGGGACGTTCGCCTCAAAGGGAAACTGATGCAGAAGCCGTTCGCAGAAGGCATGGATGGTCTGGATCTTGAGCCCGCCCGGCGTCTCCAGCGCCCTGGCGAAAAGCCGCCGTCCGTCACGCATCTCATCCGCCGTCGGCGGGCGTCCCTGCACCTCTTCGATGGCCTTTGTGAGCGCGTCCTCGGAGAGCATCACCCAGCGTCCGAGCGTCTCGAAGACGCGGCGGGCCATCTCCGCCGCGGCGATCTTGGTGAAGGTCAGCGAAAGGATGGCGTCGGGATCGGCGCCGGCGAGAAGAAGCCGGATCACGCGCTGCGTCAGCACATGCGTCTTGCCGGAGCCGGCATTGGCGACGACCCAGGCGGAGGATGCGGGATCGGACGCCTCATGCTGCGTCTTCTGCGTGATTGAAAACGGCGTCGCCGCGCTCATGGCTGCGGAATCCCCTGATCGTCCTCCTCCTCCGTCGTCGTCCATTCGGCGACGCGGGCGAGGTGATCGTAATCACCGACGAAGACGCGGCCGCGTTTCGGAATCTTGCGCGAGACGTATCTCGTGTCGGGCCTGGCGAACTCGGCGACAAGCGCGGCAAGACGCTCTTCGGTGCGGACGAGCGCCTCGTCGAGCGAGCCGTCTTTCGGCGCGCTCCGATCGTGGAGGACGCCACCGGTGCCGCGGCCGGAGAGCTGGAAGTATTCAAGCCGCGCGGGCCTCGCCGCAGCGAGCCCCGTGAAGCCGCCTCGCGCGGCGATCAGCGCCTCAAGTGGAAGCTGCGGCGACAGCAAATGCACCTCCTTCGCGGAGGGTGGCGTGCCGGTCTTGTAGTCGACGATCGCAAGCGTGCCGTCGACGAGGCGGTCGAGCCGATCGGCGCGTGCCGTCAGCGCGAAGGCGGGGGTGACCGCGATCTCTCCGGTCGCCTCCACGATGCGCTCCGCGACGTCGTCGCGGTCGGCTTCCGACGCGATGAGCCAGCGCGCGATCTTCTGAAAGCGCGGCCACCAAAGGGCGACGATCTCGGGAAAATCAGCGGCCTCCGCGAAGGCCTCCCGACCGATGGCGACAAGCGCGTCGAGCGCAGCGGAATCGAAAGGCCCACGTGGGCGTTCCCGGATGAAACGCTCCAGCACGTCGTGGATCAGCGTGCCGCGCTCGCGCGCATCGGGGAGCTTGGCGAGCGGCTCGAAGGGTCTGAGCTTCAGCACCGCGCGCGCGTAGATCTCATAGGGGTCGCGGATCAGCGTCTCGATGCGCGTCGCGGAAAGCTTCGTCGGGCGGAGCTCTAAAGGCGGCGAGGGCTGCGGACGTTTCGGCCGGTCGGATTCCTTGGGCCGATCGAGCGCACGCGCGCGAAGGAGCGCCGTGCGTCCGCGCGTCCGCATCTCATCGGCGAGCGTCTCGCCGGCATGCGCGGTCAGACGCTGCAGCCAGCGCGAGGCGACGCGCGGCTCCCCGTCCTCGCGATTGGCGCGGGTGAGCCAGACCTCCGCCGCTCCAAGCGCCTGCGTGAAATCGTGCGCCGCAAGCCCGACGCGCCGCTCCGGCGGCTCAAGCGAGAGCTTTTCGCGCATCGGGCGGGAGAGCAGCGCGTCGAGCCGCGTCTGCCCCGGCCACGTGCCCTCGTTCAGTCCGCCGAGCACGACCTTGTCGACGCTCTGCAGACGCGCTTCCAGCGCCCCCCAGATATGGACGCGCGGATCGACGCCGCCCCTTCGCCTGACGGCCGCGCGCTCGATCAACGCGGCGAAAAGGCCGGGATATTCGGCCGGCAGGATTGCCGGGCCGGCGGCAGCGCTTTCCGTGAGCGACTCGAAGAGAAGCGACAGCGCCTCGCCGTCCTCGCCGGCAAAGAGCGCCGTCCGGTTCGCCGCATCGCCGGCCGCGGCACGGAGCGCTTCGAGATGCGCTTCGACCAGCGTCGCGAGAGCGACCGTGCCATCCGCGTCGCGGAGGGCTTCGAGCGGCTATCAGCGCCGTCTCGACGCGCGCGGCGAGCGTCTCGGCCTCATCCCAGTCGGAGGGGAACAGGCCGCGTGCGGCTTCGCTCGGATAGTCGCGCGACTCATCCTCGGCCTTGGCGAAACGCGCGGCGCGGCTCGTCTTCAGCGCATGGCGAAGCGCCGCCATGCCGGGATTGAGGCGTGGTCCGCGCAGAATCGCGCGTTCAAGACTTTGCGCGGCGCGATGCGTCTCGGCGGGCTTCCGGCCAAAGGCTGCGAAGGGATGCTTCAAAAGCGCAAGCAGCGTCTCCGCCTCCACGCCGCCGAGCGCCGTCTCCGCGACAAGCCGCGCGAAAATTCCGGCCGGCGTGCGGCCGAGCGGACGGCCGGCGGAATCGTCGACGTCGATCCCCCAGCGGCGGAGCTCAATCGCGACGCGGCGCGCGAGGCCGCGATCCGGCGTGACCAGCGCGGCGACGCTTTCGGGCGTCTCCACCGCTTCGCGCAGGATGACGGCGACCGCGAGCGCCTCTTCGCGCTCGTTCGTCGCTTCGAGGATGCCGATCCCCTTCACCGCCGCGCGCTTTATCTCTTCGGCAAGCGCCTCCGCGCCGCTCCAGCGTTCCGTCGTGCTCGCGGGGCGCATCGCTTCGGAGACGAAACGGGCGCGCGCCTCGATGGGCTCGGCCGGGGTGGCGAGCGGCGCGACGGACTCGCGCCTGACGCCAAAACCGTCGAGGAGCAGTTTCAGCCCGTATTGCGGATGGCCGGCGGCGGCAGGCTCACGCTCGCTCTCGCCGATCGCCTGCCAGCTTTCCTCGTCGAGCTCTTGGTCGAGACCGGGAAGCACTACCGCGCCGTTCTGCAGCCCGGCGATCGCGGCAAGGAGCGCCGCCGTCGCCGGCACGGAACCGGTGGAGCCCGCGGCGATGACCGGCGAAGGCGAACCCTCACGGGCGAGCCTTTCCGCCTCGGCGCGGATCAGGAGATCGCGACGCGCGCCGGGATCGATCAGGCCGCGCTCCTCCAAATATTGCGGCCAGAACTCCGTCGCGATCCGCAGGAACTCCAGCGTGATCTGCCAGTAGCCGGCAAGCTCCGCCGGCGCGGCGTCGAGAAGCCCGCGCCATGCTTCCGGCTCCGTGCCGACCTGATCCATGATCTGCGCAAGCGACGCTGCAAGCCGCGCCGCGTCGGCGGGCGAAGCCGGAACGATCAGCTCCTCGTCAGGGAGACCGGCGAGCTTTCGCGCCTCGGCGCCGGACCATGCGAGAACGAGCTCAGTCAGGACGAGCTGCCGCTCCATCGCCGAAACGGCATTGGGAATGTCGGCGGCCGCACTGTCGAGAAGGCCGGCTTCGTCCTCGTCGATGTCGCCCAGCGTGCGGATGCGCGGCAGAAGCAGCGGCCGGCCGAGACGCTTCAGGAAGACCTCGCGGATGGCGCGCGCGGAACGCCGGGTCGGAAGATAGAGCGTGGCGTCGGCAAGCGCGAAGGGCTCGCTCGGTCGGAACCCTTCGATCAGCCGCCCGTCGAGAAGGGCCGCGGCCAGCGTGTCGAGGAAGGGCGCCCCCGGCGGTATCGTGAAGACGTTGGCATGATCCGTCGGTTCTCGGGCCATCGTTCTTTCGGGGCGTACTTCCGGGGCGGTCTTCCGGGCGATCTCAGGCGGCGCTTGCGGCTATCGCCGCGTCGGCCGCCGTCACCGCGGCCGGCGTCTCCACATTGATCCACAACCCATCGAGACGCACGCCGAAAAGTCTCCCCGCCTCGATCGCACGGTCGAAGAGGACGTTCAGCGAGAAGGCGCCCTCCGGCGCGCCGTCGAAGAGGCGCGGGGAGAGGATCGCCGCGCCGGCATAGACGAAGGGCGCGACGGCGCGCTGCGGACGGCGGGTCAGACGTCCGTCCTTGTCGAGCAGGAAATCGCCGCGGCCGCCATAGCCGATGGCATTGACGGTGGAAGCAAGGAGAAGCAGGGCGTCCATCTCCGCCGCGTCCCAGGCGCCGGCCAGCCAGACAAGGTTGGGGCGCACGCCTTCCAGCCAGAAGGAATCGGAGTTCCTGAGCAGAAACGGCGCATCGCCGAGGAGCGGCAAGGCGCGCTTCACGCCTCCGCCCGTCTCAAGCAGCGCGCCGCGCTCGTCGGAGATAACGATTTCGGGTGCAGCGCGGGTCTTCAAATGCGCGGTTATCCGGTCGGCGAGGTGATGGACGTTGACGACGGCCTTCTCCACGCCGCAGGCGGCGAGCCCGTCGAGACAATGATCGATCAGCGGCTGCCCGCCGACCTCGACCAGCGGCTTCGGCACGGTCTCCGAGAGCGGCAGCATGCGCTTGCCCTGGCCTGCCGCAAGCACCATTGCCGTCCTGGGCGGAACCGCCCCGCGCATGACCATCCGATTCGCTCCCAGTATCCTCAGAGACAAAAGTTCCTCAGAGATAGGGCTCATACCAGAGGCGCATGTCGGAAAGAACGGGATCGGCAAGGTTGCGGCGAATGAGCCCTTTCAGGCGCTCGCGGTGGCGCTGGTAGCCGGGCTTGCCATCGGAGAGCGCAAGGCGCGTGAAAATGCCGAGCACCTTGGTGACGCGTTGCAGCGCGAGGATTGCATAGGCGGTGTCGAAAGCGTCCGCGTCGAAGGCCGGATCGCGGGCCTTGCGGCCATCGACGTAGCGCGCCTTGAGCCGCGCTTCGTCCTCGGCGGCGAGCGTGACCCGCGCATCCTGTGCGAGCGACGCGACGTCATAGGCCGGGTGGCCGATCAGCGCGTCCTGGAAATCGATCACGCCGACGCGGGCGATCCCGACCTCGCCTTGCTGCCAGAGGATGTTGGGCGAGTGGAAGTCGCGCATGACCCAAGTCGTCGACACCGTGTCCACCTTCACCAGAAGCGCCGACCAGGCGGCGAGGAAGCCGGCGCGCTTCTCCGGGGGGAAGGCCGGCTCGCCGCCTTTCCCCGCGAACCAGTCGGGGAAGAGCGACACCTCGATCAGAAGCGCGCCGCTATCATAGGGCGGCAGGGCATAGTGGGCGCCGCCGGGAAGCGCGACCTCCGCCGGCCAGGGCCGGCCATGCATGTAGACGAGGAGGTCGATCGCCGCTTCGTAACGCTCCATGATCGGTGCGCCGTCCGCGTCGACGACACCGTCGCCGCCGAGATCCTCAAGCAGGAGCAGGCCCGCTTCCAGGTCGGCGGCGCGGATCTCCGGCGCGCGGATTCCGGCGCGCGCGAGCGCAAGATCGATGGCGACGAAGGCGCGCACGTCAAGCGAGCGATGCGCCACGGCATCGTAGGAGCGGCCGTCATAGACCGCCGGCCCCTCGTTTCGCGCCGGCGCGTTCATCAGGATCGCGGCACTTCCGCCCTTCGCCACCCGCTCATAGGCGCGGGTCGAAGCATCGCCGGCGAGCGGCGTTCGCGTCGCGCCGCGCTGGCCGGCATCGTCGAGGAAGCCGCGGACGAGGGCGGTGCGGGCGAGCCGCTCCGGCCAGCTGCCCTGCGCTTCGATCGTGACCTCGCGGCCTTCGCCGGCAATCGCGAAGGAAAGGTCGAGCCGGTCATCGCTGAGCAAGCCGGGAAGCCGTTCCGGCCATTCGACAAGGACCGCACCTTCCTGGATCGCATCCTCCAGGCCGATCTCCTCCAGCGCCTCGGCGTCGGCGAGCCGGTAGAGATCGACATGCGCCACGTTCAGCCGCGGGAAGGCGTGGTCGAGCCTGAGCGGAAAGGTCGGGCTTTGCACTTCGTGCGCGGCGTCGCCGGCGAGCGCGCGAAGAAGCGCGCGGGCGAAGGTCGTCTTGCCGGCACCGAGGCCGCCGGAAAGCGCGACGAGATCGCCGGGCTTAAGTACGGCGGCGATATCCTCGGCAAAGCGCGCCGTCGCCGCCTCGTCAGGAAGCCGCAAGGTTTCGATCCTGCCGGCGGGCGCCACCGGAACCGTCATGTCTCATGCGGCGGCGACGGCGGCCGCGGCTGGCATGACGGGGAGGCGTACGATCGCCGTGGTCCCCTCGCCTTCCTTCGACGTGATCTCGATGCTGCCGCCGTGAAGCTCCACGAGGCTCCTGACGATGGACAGGCCGAGCCCGGCGCCGCCGCGCCGGCCTTGCGGCGCGGGCGCCTCGAAGGGCTCGAAGATGCTCGCCATCGCCTCCTTTGAGATGCCGACGCCGTCATCTGCGACCGTGAAGGTCACGGAGCGCGCGTCGCGCTTGGCGGAGAGGCCGATGTGGCCGTCGGCGTTGGAGAAGCGGATGGCGTTGGAAACGAGGTTGAAGAGGATCTGGCGCACGCGCTGCGCGTCGACGTGGAAGATGCCGATATCCTTCGGCACAGCGATGTCGAGCGTGATGCGCTGCTCGTCGAGGCGGTCGCGCAGGCCCTCCACCGACGCCGTCACAACCTCGGCAATGTCGGTCTCGGCAATGTCCAGCATCATGATGCCGGCGTCGACCGTCGCAAGGTCGAGAATGTCGTTGATGAGGGCGAGGAGAGCGCGCGATGAGGACTCGATGTGCTCCATATATTCGCGCTGCCGCTTGGTGAGCTTGCCCATCGCCGCGTCGGACAGGAGCTCGGAGAAGCCGATGATCGTCTGGAGCGGCGAGCGCAGCTCGTAGGAGACGTGCTGGATGAAATCCGACTTCAGCCGGTCGGCGGCTTCCAGCGCCTCGTTCCGCTCCTTCAGCACGCGCTCGATCTGCGTGGAATCGGTGACATCCACGAAGGTGAGCATCGTCATGCCTTCCGGCAGCGCGACCGTGGCGTAGTCGATGACGCTGCCGTCCGGGCGCTCCATGCGGCCCACCGCCTGGTCGTCACGATCGAGATCGGTGACCGCGGCCCGAATATCGTTCCAGGACTCCTTGTCGGCGTAGATTGCCTGACAATCCGTGATGATGTCGCCGATATGCGGCTCGGCGCGGAGGCGCGGAGGCGAAAGCCGCCAGATCTCGGCGAAAACCGGGTTGAAGAGGCGCAGCCGGCCGTCCGTGCCGAACACCGCGACCGCCTCGAAGAGATGGTCGAGCGTCTCGCCCTGGAGCTGGGAAAGCGCCGTCAGCCGGCTCTCCAACATGATCTCCTGCGTGACGTTCTCGTAGATGTAGGTCATGCCGCCGTCGACGTTGGGCAGCGCCACCATGCGCAGCGTGCGGCCGTCCGGCAGGTGCCACATCTCCTCGCGCGGCGGCGTGGCGCTGCGGTAGGCGGCGAGGTGCCTGGCGCGCCAGTCGCGATAGTTCGACTGCTCGGGCAGCTTCCGGTCGGCACGCAGCTGATCGAGGATCGCGCTCTCTTCCGGCGCGGTGGCGAGCCACGCTTCGTCGAGACCCCAGATGGCTCGGAAGGCGGCATTGTGGAAAAGCGCACGGCCGTTCTTGCCGAAGACGGCGACGCCGGCGGCGAGCTGGTCGAGGATGAGGGCGTTCGATTCCGCCAGGCGCTGCAGCTGCTGGCGCGCGCTTTCCACTTCGGAAACATCGATCGCGACCCCGACACCGCCGTCGTCGATCGGCGCGTCGACGACCTGCAGCGCACGGCGCTCGCCGGCAATGACGGCCGTGACGTTTTCGGAGAAGGTGCGTTCGGCGAGGTGCGCTGCGCGGATGGCGTCGCGGGTGCGCGTGGGCAGAAGCTCAATTCCGGCGGTCAACACCAATTCCTGGCTGGCGCCATCGACGGCGCGCACATAGGCGGCATTCACCCAGGTGAGCCGGCCGGCACGGTTGCGCCGCCAGAGCGGAACCGGAACGATGTCGGCGAGCGAGCGCAGCGCCGCGACCTCGCCGATGACGAAGACCGCCTGCTCCTTCAATTCGGCGAAGGAGCGGCGCTCGGCGGTCAGCTCGCGCAGGCGCAGGACGGCACGGCGGCCGCTGGTGCGCCCGGTCGCTTCCACGAGCACGCCGCCGGCGGTGCGCAGCGCCATTTGGAAGCCCTCGCCGTTGCGGCGCAGCTTGTCGGCCGCGCTCTCCAGCGTCTCGGCGCTCTCCGCGCTGAGCCAGTTCCGGAAGGCGAGGAAGGCCGTGTTCTCCGCCGGCACACCGGCGCGCTCAGGCAGTCCGCCGAATACTTTCGGCTCCGAAACGGCGCTGTCCCAGACGATCGTCTTCTGGTCGTCGGCGTCGAGAAGGGCGTTGGCGCGGTCGAGCGCGGCGTTCAAGGCGGTAATTCTGCGGTCGGCAGCGACCAGCCGTTCGTCGCGGCGCGTGTTGATATAGAGCGCGAAAGCGACCAAAGCGGCGATAGCGATGCCGCCGGTGACCGACCACCAGACGATATCGTCGAGGAAGCCTGCGGCACGCAGCGAGAGGCCGGCGGCCTCTGCGGCCTTGACGCCGCACAAAAGCCCGCCCGCCGCGACGAGGCCGGACGCCGCGCTGCGCTCGATCTTCCGAAGCGCTCCGGGTCTCGTTTCCGCGCTTTTCCTCGCCATCCGCCCCGCCGCATCCGGGTGGCCTCACCCGGACGAATCAATCGAACTTAACCGCTCCGCCGAGGGCGGAAAAGGCGAGGCAAATCTAGGGGGAGAGATGGAAAGGAAGCGTTAACCATCGCGGCCGGGCCGATGGCGGCAGCCACTGGCCCTCGGCGTGTCGGCCGGACCCAGGGTTGACGCGATTCTCGATGCCCCTCGACAGGCCTGCTCGTCCTGAAGGACCCGGCGCCAGCTCCCGCTGAGGAAGTGATCGCCGCGGCAGCGCCTCCGGCGATCACGAAGCCTTAGCCGCTCAGTAGCGGTAGTGTTCGGCCTTGTAGGGGCCGTCATGCGCGACGCCGATGTAGCTCGCCTGCTCGTCGGTGAGCCGGGTCAACTCCACGCCAAGCTTGGCGAGATGAAGTGCGGCGACCTTCTCGTCGAGATGCTTCGGCAGCACGTAGACCTTGTTCTGGTATTCGCCGGGCCGCGTCCACAGCTCGATCTGCGCCAGCACCTGGTTGGAGAAGGAGGCGCTCATCACGAAGCTCGGATGGCCGGTGGCGTTGCCGAGATTGACGAGGCGGCCTTCCGACAGGAGCAGCATGCGCTTGCCGTCGGGGAACTCGATCATGTCGACCTGCGGCTTGACGTTGGTCCATTTGTAGTTCCGCAGGGACGAGACCTGTATCTCATTGTCGAAGTGGCCGATATTGGCCACGATCGCCATGTCCTTCATGGCGCGCATGTGCTCGATCGTGATGACGTCCTTGTTGCCGGTCGCCGAGACGACGATGTCGGCGTTCGGCGCCGCAGTCTCGAGCGTCTTCACCTCGAAGCCGTCCATCGCCGCCTGCAGCGCGCAGATCGGGTCGATCTCGGTGACGACGACGCGCGCGCCGGCTCCCCTTAGAGATTGGGCCGAGCCCTTGCCGACGTCGCCATAGCCGCAGATGACGGCGACCTTGCCGGCCATCATCACGTCGGTGGCGCGGCGGATGCCGTCGACGAGCGACTCGCGGCAGCCGTATTTGTTGTCGAATTTCGACTTCGTCACGGAATCGTTGACGTTGATCGCCGGGAAGGGGAGCGCGCCCTTCTTCTGCATTTCGTAGAGGCGCATGACGCCGGTCGTCGTCTCTTCGGAAACGCCGCGGATGTTGTTCTTCACCTTGGCGAACCAGCCGGGCGTCTTCGCGATGCGCCGCTTGATCGTGGCGTAGAGCGCCTCCTCCTCTTCGTTCTTCGGATGCTCGAGGAGCGAAGGATCGGCCTCCGCGCGCGCGCCGAGAAGCACCATCAAAGTCGCGTCGCCGCCATCGTCGAGGATCATGTTGGCGGTGGAGCCGTCGGGCCATTCGAAGATGCGGTCGGCGAAATCCCAGGTACTCCTCCAGCGTCTCGCCCTTATGCGCGAAGACCGGAATGCCGGCCGCGGCGATGGCGGAGGCGGCGTGATCCTGGGTGGAGAAGATGTTGCACGACGCCCAGCGCACCTCGGCGCCGAGGTGAATCAGCGTTTCGATCAGCACCGCCGTTTGAATCGTCATGTGCAGCGAGCCGGCGATCTTCGCGCCCTTCAAGGGCTGCGCTTCGCCAAATTCCTCGCGGACCGCCATCAGGCCGGGCATCTCGGTCTCGGCGATGGTGATCTCGGTGCGGCCCCAGTTCGCGAGGCCGATATCCTTGACGGCGAAATCGCCGGAAACGTCCTTCAATTCGGCCGTGGACATAGTGGTGGCGCTCATGACTGTCCCTGCGTGTGTGGAAGCTGGGCAGGTAGCATCGCGCGGCCCGCCGGGCAAGAACATATAAAGAGATGTTTATGTCCTTTTGTCTGCCAGCGACGCTTTAGGGTCTCAGGTGGGACGGACGGCCGCTCCTCCCCCTTGAAGGGAGGGATGGGTTAGGCTCCGCCACAAACGAGGGGGAAACGCATGACAGGACACCGCATCGGCGTGATCGGGCTCGGCAAGATCGCGCAGGACCAGCATCTGCCGGTCCTCGCCAAGACCGGCGCCTTCGTGCTCGCCGCGACGTCGAGCCAGCGCGGGCTGAAGGCCGGCGATGCGCTCGCCTTCACCGATCACATGACGCTTCTGAAGGAGACGCCGGACCTCGACGCCGTCGCGATCTGCACGCCGCCGCAGGTCCGCCACGCCATCGCCCGCGACGCGCTCGTCGCCGGCAAGCACGTGATGCTGGAAAAGCCGCCGACGGCGACCGTCTCGGAGCTCGCCGATCTGCAGCGCCTCGCCGCGGAAAAGGGCCTTGTGCTGATGACCACCTGGCATTCGCAGTACAATCGCGGCGTCGACGAGGCGAAGCGGCTCCTTCAAGGCAAGACCGTCACGCGCCTCTTCGTGAACTGGAAGGAGGATGTCCGGAAATGGCATCCGGGCCAGGCCTGGATCTTTCGGGCCGGCGGCTTCGGCGTGTTCGATCCATGCATCAATGCGCTGTCGATCGTGACGAAGATCATGCCGGAGCCGGTGACCGTCGCGAGCAGCGAGCTGTTCTTTCCCGCCAACGCTGACGCGCCGATCGCGGCGAACCTCGATCTCCGTTGCGGCGGCCGTGACGGCGATTTCCGCGTCGAGACCGACTGGCGACCGATCGAGCGCGACATCTGGGAGATCGCCATCGAGACGAGGGAAGGACCGAAGCTTCTTCTTTCCGCCGGCGGCTCACGCCTTGCCGTCGACGGCAAGCCCGCGATCGAGGAGAAGCCGCAGGAATATGAGGCGATCTACGACCATTTCGACCGGCTCTTGAACGAAGGGAAAAGCCACATCAATTCCGCACCGTTCCTGCTTGTCGCCGATGCGTTCCTGATCGGGCGGCGAAACGAGGTCGAAGCGTTCGTGGAGTGAAAGCGGGGCGCCTTCTCCCATGGTGAGAAGGTCAGCGCCTAATCACGGCCGGTGATAGAGCCACGCCCGCCCGGGCGGGAAATTGAACGTCACCCATTTCGACTTGTCGACGGCGAGACGGCCGGGGATCGCTTCCTGCGGCGGCACGAAGGAGTAGGAGAGCTGCGAGACGACGCCGCCCGGCACGAGATGGTCGAGCAGCCCTTCCAGGTAGGGCGCGCGCTTCTTTTTCGGCAGGTTCAAGAGCGGAATGCCGGAAAGCGCAGCTGAAAATTTCACGTCGCGGAACTCGCCGAGCGTCTCTCCGAGGTCGAGCGCGTCGCCGCGGATCACGTGGACGCCGGGGAAGCGCCGCTTGAGCAGCTTGCAGAAATCCTTGTCGTATTCGACGCTGACGATCCGCTCCGCCGGAATGCCGGCCTCCAGAAGCGCCTGCGTGACGACGCCCGTCCCGGGGCCGGTCTCCAGCGTATAGCCGGCGGGATCGGGACGCGCGAACTTCACCATGACGCCGGCGAGCGCGCGGCCCGTCGGCGTTACCGATCCGATCTTTATCGGGCTTGTCGCCCAGGTCCTGAAGAAGAGGAACTCGTCCTCGATCCGATGAACGAGCGATACCGCCGGCTTCGTCATACTCAACGCCTCTCCTCTTCCGGACGGCCCGTGCCTCGCGGCACGTCCGGCACCCGACTACTTCTCACCGAGCGCGTCGAAGAAATCCTTCACACGCGAAAAGAACCCTGTCGACTCCGGGTTGTTTCCCTCGTTCGACACGTGCTCGAACTCCTCCAGGAGCTCGCGCTGCTTGCGCGACAGGTTGCGCGGCGTCTCCACGAGGATCTGCACATACATGTCGCCGACCTTGTGCGAGCGGAGGACCGGCATGCCCTTGCCCTTAAGGTGTATCTGACGGCCGCTCTGTGTGCCCTCCGGCACTTTGACGCGCGAGCGGCCGCCGTCGAGCGTCGGCACCTCGAACTGCCCGCCAAGCGCCGCCGTCGTCATGGAGACGGGGACGCGGCAGAAGATGTCGGCGCCGTCGCGCTGGAAGAAGGCGTGCGGCTTGATCGACAGGAAGATGTAGAGATCGCCCGAGGGGCCGCCGCGCAGGCCCGCTTCGCCCTCGCCGGCGAGGCGGATGCGCGTTCCGTCCTCGATCCCGGCCGGAATGTTGACGGAAAGCGTGCGCGTCTCGCTCATGCGGCCGGCGCCGGAGCATTTCGCGCACGGGTCCGACACGACCTCGCCGCGGCCGTGACAGGCCGGACAGGTGCGCTCGATATGGAAGAAGCCGCCCTGGCTTGCGCGCACGCGGCCCGCCCCGCCGCAGGTCGGGCAGGTCTTGGGCGCCGTGCCGGCCTTGGCGCCGGAGCCGTCGCAGGCGTCGCAGGTGACGCTGGTCGGCACCTCGATCTCCACCGCCTTGCCGCCGAACGCCTCTTCCAGCGTCACTTCGAGATTGTAGCGAAGGTCGGAGCCGCGCTCGCGGCCGGAGCGGCGCGTGGCGCCGCGGAAATCGCCGAAGAACTCGTCGAAAATGTCGGCGAATGAAGCGAAGCCCGCCGCGGCGCCGGCGCCGAAGCCGGCTCCGCCGTGCTCGAAAGCCTGATGGCCGAAGCGGTCATAGGCGGCGCGCTTCTGCGGATCCTTCAGGATCTCGTAGGCTTCGTTGATCTCCTTGAACTTAAGCTCGGCGGAGTGGTCGCCGTTATTGCGGTCTGGGTGGTACTCCATGGCGAGCTTGCGGAAGGACGCCTTCAGCGCCTTCTCGTCGCAACTGCGCGATACGCCCAGAATTTCGTAGAAATCGCGTTTCGCCATACAGGATCACAAGCCGAGATCAGAGGCCGAGAAAAGAACCGAGAAGAGGAAAGGCCGCCCAGGTCTTATCCGGGCGGCCCATTGTCGACAATCTTAAGCGGAGCGCTTCCGCTCTTCCTCGGGGATTTCCTCGAAGTCGGCATCGACAACGTCCTCGCCGGAGGCGGAGGCGCCGCCATCGCCGTCGCCGCTGTCGCTATCGCCCGCTTCCGACGGGCCGGCGTCCTGGCTTGCTTTGTACATCGCCTCGCCGAGCTTCATGGACGCCTGCAGCAGCGCCTGTGTCTTGGCCTGGATCGCGGCGACATCTTCGCCGGCAACCTCGGTCTTCAGCTCGGCAAGTGCCGTCTCGATTGTAGCCTTGGTCTCGGCGTCGACCTTCTCGCCATGCTCGGCGAGCGCCTTTTCGGTCGAATGGACAAGCGCTTCGCCCTGGTTCCTGGCGTCGACCAGCTCACGCCGCTTCTTGTCTTCCTCGGCATGCGCCTCGGCGTCCTCGACCATCTTCTCGATCTCCGTGTCGGAAAGACCGCCGGAGGCCTGGATGCGGATCTGCTGCTCCTTGCCGGTGCCCTTGTCCTTGGCGGAGACGTTGACGATGCCGTTGGCGTCGATGTCGAAAGTGACCTCGATCTGCGGCACGCCGCGCGGTGCGGGCGGAATGCCGACCAGGTCGAACTGGCCGAGCAGCTTGTTGTCCGCCGCCATCTCACGCTCGCCCTGGAAGACGCGGATCGTCACCGCGCCCTGACTATCCTCGGCGGTGGAGAAGACCTGGCTCTTCTTGGTCGGGATCGTGGTGTTGCGGTCGATCAGCCGGGTGAACACGCCGCCCAGCGTCTCGATGCCGAGCGAAAGCGGGGTCACGTCGAGCAGGAGCACATCCTTGACGTCGCCCTGCAGCACGCCGGCCTGGATCGCCGCGCCGATCGCCACCACCTCATCGGGGTTGACGCCCTTGTGCGGCTCCTTGCCGAAGAGCTGCTTCACGATCTCCTGCACCTTCGGCATGCGCGTCATGCCGCCGACCAGCACCACCTCTTCGATGTCGCCGGCGGAGACGCCCGCATCCTTCAGCGCGTTCTTCACGGGCTGGATGGTGCGCTGGATCAGGTCGTCGACCAGGCTCTCGAACTTGGCGCGGCTGAGCTTCAGCGTCAGGTGCTTCGGCCCGGAGGCGTCGGCAGTGATGTAGGGGAGGTTGATCTCCGTCTGCTGCGAGGAGGAGAGCTCGATCTTCGCCTTCTCCGCGGCTTCCTTCAGACGCTGCAGAGCGAGCGGGTCCTTCCTGAGATCGATGCCCTGGTCCTTCTTGAACTCGTCCGCGAGATAATGGACGAGCCGCATGTCGAAATCCTCGCCGCCGAGGAAGGTGTCGCCGTTCGTCGACTTCACCTCGAACACGCCGTCGCCGATCTCAAGCACGGAGATATCGAAGGTGCCGCCGCCGAGGTCGTAGACCGCGATGGTCTTGCCTTCCTTCTTGTCGAGCCCGTAGGCGAGCGCGGCGGCCGTCGGCTCGTTGATGATGCGGAGCACCTCAAGCCCGGCGATCTTGCCGGCGTCCTTGGTCGCCTGCCGCTGCGCGTCGTTGAAGTAGGCGGGAACGGTGATGACCGCCTTCTCGACCTTCTCGCCGAGATAGGCCTCGGCGGTCTCCTTCATCTTCTGCAGGATGAAGGCGGAGATCTGCGAGGGGGAATAATGCTTGCCGTCGATGTCGACCCAGGCGTCGCCGTTATCGGCGCGCTCGATCTTGTAGGGGACGAGCTTCTGGTCCTCCTTGACCGTCGGGTCCTCGAAGCGGCGCCCTATCAGGCGCTTCACCGCGAAGACGGTGCGCTGCGGATTGGTCACCGCCTGGCGCTTGGCGGGCTGGCCGACGAGCCGCTCGCCTTCCGCCGTGAAGGCGACGATGGAGGGGGTCGTGCGACCGCCCTCGGAATTCTCAATGACTTTGGGGTTCTTGCCGTCCATGACGGCGACGCACGAATTGGTCGTGCCGAGATCGATACCGATGACTTTCGCCATATCAAAAACTCCTGTTCCGGCAGGCCGGCCGGACCCGAGACGGCGTCCATCATCGGGAGGTGGACTTGCCCCCCGCCGGCCCCCAACGAGGTAGATTCAGTTACGCGGCGAAGAGCGGTTCAAGGCCGCCTCCGTCGCCGGTTGCGGCTCATATAAGAAGGGCTCAACCGGCTCGCAAGCAGGTGATCGGAGGTGTTTGTGAAGACACGGGGACCTGAAATCGACGTGGTTCGCCCGGTCATGGGGGATGGGTTCCGCCATCTGCCGCTCTTTCTCGACCATGAGGGTCAGGAAGCGCTGCTCGCGGCGCTTCGGGCAATCATCGCCGCCGCGCCGCTTTTCCAGCCGCGCATGCCGCGCACCGGCAAGCCGTTTTCGGTCCGGATGACCAATTGCGGGCCGCTCGGCTGGGTCTCCGATATTGCCGGCTATCGCTACCAGCCGACGCATCCGGAGACGGGCGCGCCGTGGCCGGAGATGCCGCCGATCCTCACGCGCGCCTGGGAGGCGCTCGCGGACTATCCACATCCGCCGGAGGCCTGCCTCGTCAATTATTACGCGTCCGCGGCGCGCATGGGCCTGCATCAGGACCGCGACGAGGCGGATTTTTCCGCGCCGGTGGTCTCGCTCTCGCTCGGGGACGAGGCGATCTTCCGGGTCGGTGGCGTGCGGCGCAACGATCCCACCCGCTCCTTGCGCCTGAAGTCCGGCGACGCAATCGTGCTGGGCGGCGACGCGCGGCTCGCCTTCCACGGCGTCGACCGGATCGTGGCGGGCACGTCAGACCTCCTGGCGGAGGGCGGACGCTTCAATCTCACGCTACGGCGGGTCACGGCGCCCTAACATCGCCGTCTTGATGTGGCGGAGGAGAAAGAGGCTTTCAGGCGGGAGGAACCCTTGAAGCAGCACATCATCGAGCTCGCGAAGACGGCGGCGAGCGTCATCGTCCTTACCTTCGCCCTGAAGACGATCGCGTTTGCCACCTATTACATCCCCTCGGAGAGCATGGTGCCGACCTTCCAGGTCGGCGACCGGCTGATCGCCTCCAAGTTCGACTATGGCTACGGTCCCTATTCCGCGCCGCTCATCGCGCTTCCGAGCCTGCCGTTCGAAGACGGCCGGCTCTTCGCCCGGCTTCCGGAACGCGGCGACATCGTGCTCTTCCGCCATCCGACGACGGGCGAGACGACCATCAAACGCTTGATCGGCCTCCCCGGCGACCATATCCAAATCCGCAACGGACGCCTCGACATCAACGGCGAGACGGCCGAACGGCACTTCGTCCGGACTTATGCCTACAAGCAATTTGAGGGGCCGCCGGTCAGGGTGCGCGAATATGACGAGGTGCTTCCCGGCGGCAGGACGCATCGCATCATCGTGCGATCCGATTCCGCGCCGCAGGAGAATACCGGCACCTACGTCGTGCCGGCCGGGCATCTCTTCGTGATGGGCGATAATCGCGACAATTCCGCCGACAGCCGCTTCCCGGGTCTCGGCTATCTGCCGGTGGAGAACCTGATCGGGCGCTCTCGCGCCATCCTCTATTCGACCTACCGGTGCCAGGAGACGCCGGGCCTTACCTGCGCCGAACGGCGTTACCTGGAAGCGACGGAGTAGTCACATTTCGGCGGTGAACGCGCTCTTCCTGTAGAGCGCGTGAAGCGCAACACCCTCCGCCGCGAAGGCGTCCGCCGCCCCCTCCTCACGGTCCACCACGGTGACGACGTGCTCCACCGTCGCGCCGGCTGAACGGAGCGCGGCGACGGCCTTCAAGGACGAGCCGCCGGTCGTGGTCACGTCCTCCACCACGACGACCTTCCGGCCTTCAAGGCTCTCGCCCTCGGCAAGGCCCTCCACCAGGCTCTGCGTGCCGTGGTCCTTGGCCTGCTTGCGCACGAAGATCGCCTTGACCGGCCTGCCGGCGACCGCGCTCATCGCCGCGGCGGCGGAGACAAGCGGTACGGCGCCCATCTCCAGGCCTCCGACAGTGTCGGCGCCGAGCGCGGCGGCCTTCTCCGCAAGTGCGGCGCCGATCAGGCGCGCGCCTTCCGGGTCGAGCATGCTGGGCTTCAGATTGAGGTAGACGGAGCTGGTGCGCCCGGACGCAAGCTTGAAGGTGCCGCCGACGCGCAGCGACCGGCGGCGGATGATGTCCTGAAGCTTTTCGCGGTCGTCCATGCCGTGCCCCTCCGTCCGGCCGACTAGCACGCGGCCGGTCGGCGCGGTCAAGAGGCGGAGAGCAGATGCGCCGCTATTCCCGTGGCGCGGCCGTCATCCAGCCGATGGCGCCGCCGCCGGGCTGTTTCAGGATCGCGATGCGGCCGACGCCGGGCACGTCGAAGGGCTCGCGCACGATGGTGGCGCCTGCCGCTTTCGCCTTGGCGACGCGCTTGTCGATGTCGTCGACGGCGATATAGGCCATCCAGAACTCCGGCATACCGGCCATGTCGGTGCCGGCAGTGTCGAAGATGCCGCCGGCCATCTTGTCGCCTGTCTTGGCGATCCAGTAGGTGCCGCCGGTCGGCATGGGCATTCCCTCGAAGCTCCAGCCGAGCGTCTCGGCGTAAAACTTCTTCGCCTTCTCGACGTCGGCGGTTGTCAGTTCATTCCAGAAAAAAGTCCCGTGGTCGGGCATGTGGCTACCTCCCTTGTTGGGAGGCATGGTCGTGGACGTTGCGTCGCCGAAGCAAGCGCCGGCGCCTCAACTTTCCGCGACTTTCGGGTGGACCGGCCGGTCTCCCGGCTCAGTCGGCCTCCGCCTCGCTCTTCGGCTTCTCGGCGTCCGCATCGTTCGTGGCGGCCGCTTCGGCAGACTTGTCGGCGGAGGCCTGCGGAACCGGACCGCCCTTGGCGACGCCGACCAGCGCGGCGCGCAGGATCCGATCGCCGATCTGGTAGCCCTCCTGCATCACCTGCGCCACCGTCCCGGCGGGGACGTTCGGGTCCGGCACCTCGAACATCGCCTGATGCAGGTGCGGATCGAAGCGCTCGCCGACCGCCTTGATGCGGGTGATGCCGTGCTTCTCCAGGAGCCGATCCATCTCGCGGCCGGTCATCTCGACACCTTCGACGAGCGCCTTCAGGGCCTCGTCGGTCTCCTTCTTCTCGGCGGGAACGGCCTCAAGCGCGCGGCGCAGATTGTCGCCGACCACCAGCATGTCGCCGGCAAACTTCGTCAGCGCGTATTTGCGTGCGTCTTGCGTCTCGCGCTCGGTGCGCTTCCTGAGATTGTCCATCTCGGCGGCGAGCCGTACGAGCCGGTCGGTGAGGTCTGCCTTTTCCTCCTCCAGCCGCGCGATATC
Source organism: uncultured Alphaproteobacteria bacterium (assembly GCA_963814905.1). Taxonomy (GTDB): domain Bacteria; phylum Pseudomonadota; class Alphaproteobacteria; order Rhizobiales; family Afifellaceae; genus DASWJZ01. The sequence goes on from CAWFEM010000003.1 coordinate 104,392, forward strand.
CAGAACCGCGGCGGCCGGATCGAAGTCGGCCCGCGCGCCGTTCGCCCAGGGGGTCGGGTCGTCCCCGGCGCTCCTCGCCTCGGCTTCCGCCTCCGCGGCGATATCCTTCTCAGCCTGTGCGGCGGCTTCTGCGGCTTTCTCTTTGGCGTCGTTGTCGGTCATGGTCCAGTCGTCATCGGGGTTCGCCGCCGATATCGAAGCTCGGGGCATGAAAATCAAGCCGGCGGCGAAAATCCCGGCGACTTCGGGTGGGAGTCAGCGCGTGAGAAGCTGGGTCACCAGCTGGGCCGTATAGTTCACCGCCGGCACGACGCGGGCATAATTGATGCGCGTCGGGCCGATGACGCCGAGGACGCCGACCACCTGCTCGCTGGAATCGCGGAACGGCGCCACCACCAGCGAGGAGCCGGAAAGCGAGAACAGCTTATTCTCCGAACCGATGAAGATGCGCACGCCCTCGCCCTGCTCGGCGGCGCCGAGAATCTGGATGATGTCCTTCTTGCTCTCCAGATCGTCGAAGAGAAGCCGCACACGCTCCAGGTCTTCCAGCGCCTTCACGTCACCGATCAAGTTCGACATGCCGCGCACGATCAGCGTCGCCGCGTCCTCCGCCGCGCCCGACCAGGTGGCGACGCCCGCCTCGATGACGCGTTCCGTCAGCTTGTCGATCTCGTGACGGCGCTCCTCGCGCTGGCGCTCCAGCGAATCGCGCGCCTCGGCAAGCGTGCGGCCGCGATAGTGCGCGTTCAGATAGTTCGCCGCCTCAACCAGCGCCGAGGTCGGGAGGCCGCGCGGCGTATCGACGACACGGTTTTCCACCGCACCGTTTTCCGCCACCAGGACGACCAGCGCCCGCGTCGGCTCGATGCGCACGAACTCCACATGCTTCAGGCGGATGTCCTGCTTCGCCGCGAGCACCACACCGGCGCCACGCGACAGCGCGGAGAGCATGTGACCCGCTTCCGACAGCACGGTTTCCACCGAATCCGCCTGGCTGCCGGCGGCGATCTCGTGATCGATGTGCTGGCGCTCCTCGCTGGAGAGGTCGCCGACCTCCATCACCGAATCGATGAAGAAGCGCAGGCCGAGCTCCGTCGGCAGCCGGCCGGCGGAGGTGTGGGGCGCATAGATCAGCCCCATCTCCTCCAGGTCCGCCATCACGTTGCGGACCGAGGCGGGCGACAGCGCCGTCTGCAGGATGCGGCTGACATTGCGCGAGCCGACCGGATCGCCGGTCTCCAGGTAGGATTCGACGATTCGGCGGAAAATCTCGCGCGAGCGGTTGTCGAGTGCGGCGAGGCCGTCGGCGCGCATGTTTTTAAGCGTTCTCCTTGTGGCAACAGCCAAATATCGAAACGGCGGAGGGAGATGGCAAGTCTCCGCTTTACCGCGGTGACCACCCAGCTTAACACGCCCGCACAATAGCAAAGGAAGCCCGATGCGACCCTCGAAACGTTCGTTGGACGAGCTGCGCCCGGTCACGCTCGATCGCGGCTTCGCCAAGCATGCGGAGGGGTCGTGCCTGGTGCGCTTCGGCGACACGCATGTCCTGTGCGCGGCGAGCCTGGCGGAGCAGGTGCCGGGGTGGCTCAGGGGCGGCGGCAAGGGCTGGGTCACGGCCGAATACGGCATGCTGCCGCGCGCCACGCATGAGCGCATGCGGCGCGAGGCGGCGCTCGGCAAGCAGGGCGGCCGGACGCTCGAGATCCAGCGCCTGATCGGCCGCTCGCTCAGGGCCGTCGTCGACCTGAAGGCGCTCGGCGAGCGGCAGATCACGATCGACTGCGACGTCATCCAGGCCGATGGGGGGACGCGTACCGCGGCGATCACCGGCGCCTGGGTGGCGCTCCACGACGCGCTCGCCTGGATGCGCGCGCGCAGCATGATCGGCGACGGCGTGCTTCTCGATCACGTCGCCGCGGTCTCTTCCGGCATCGTCAGCGGAAACGCCACGCTCGACCTCGATTATGAAGAGGACTCCAGTGCGGAGACCGACGCGAATTTCGTGATGACCGGCAGCGGCGGCATCGTGGAGGTGCAGGCGACCGCCGAGGGCGCGCCGTTCAGCGAAGCGGATTTCTCCAACCTCCTGCAACTCGCCCGCGCCGGCATCGCCCGGCTCGTCGACCTGCAGAAGCTCGCCGTGCTCTAGAGCATGATCCGGCTGAAGCCCGGCCCGCTCGCGGTCGCGACTCACAATCGCGGCAAGATGCGCGAGATCATGGCGCTGCTCGCACCACACGGCATCGCGGTCAAATCAGCGGCGGACCTCGCCCTTCCCGAGCCGGAGGAGACGGGGACGACGTTCGCGGAAAACGCCATCCTGAAAGCGCGTGCCGCCGCCGATGCGTCCGGGCTCGTGGCGCTTGCCGACGATTCCGGGCTTGCCGTCGACGCGCTCGACGGCGCGCCGGGAATCTACTCGGCACGCTGGGCCGGCCCGTCCAAGGATTTCGGCGCGGCGATGCGCAGGATCGAGGATGAGCTCAACGCCGCCGGCGCGACGACGCCGGAGAAGCGGCGCGCGCATTTCGTGGCAGTGCTCGCGGTGGCGACGCCGGAGGGAGAGGTGGAGACCTTCGGAGGCCGCGTCGACGGCACGATCGTCTGGCCGCCGCGCGGCGAGAACGGCTTCGGTTACGACCCGGTCTTCCGGCCGGACGGCCACAAGCTTACCTTCGGCGAGATGAGCGCAGAGCAGAAGCACGGCTCCGACATCGCGCCGCTCTCGCACCGGGCGCGCGCGATCAAGCTTTTCACGCGCCATTTTCTCCGCGAGGACGCATGACGGGCGCCTCGCCCCGGCCGGAGATTTCCGTCCCGGAGTCGGAGACCGATTTCGGCGTCTACGTGCATTGGCCGTTCTGCGCGGCGAAGTGCCCTTATTGCGACTTCAACAGCCATGTCCGCCACACGCCGCCCGACGAGCCGCGCTTCGCCGCCGCCTTCGCGCGCGAGCTCCGGCATTTCGCCGCCCTCACCCCCGGCCGGCGCGTCACCTCCATCTTCCTCGGCGGCGGCACGCCATCGCTGATGCAGGCTTCGACGGTCGAGGCGATCCTCGACGCGATCGCCGCCAACTGGACGATCGCGCCCGACGCGGAGGTAACGCTCGAAGCCAATCCCGGAAGCGTGGAGAAGGACCGCTTCCGCGGCTACCGGGTGGCGGGCGTGAACCGGCTCTCGCTCGGCGTGCAGTCGTTCGACGACGAGGCGCTGAAAGCGCTCGGGCGCATCCACAGCGCGGAGGAGGCTAGAGCGGCGATCGAGATCGCGCGCGCGACGTTTCCGCGGCTTTCCTTCGACCTGATCTATGCGCGCCCGGCGCAGACGCTCGCCGCCTGGGAGGCGGAGCTTCGCGAAGCGATCGCGCGCGCCGCCGACCATCTCTCGCTCTACCAGCTCACCATCGAGCCGGAGACGCCCTTCTTCCGCCTGCACGAAGCCGGCAAGCTCGTCATCCCCGATCCGGAACGCGCCGCCGCGTTCTACACGCTGACGCAGGACGTGACGGAGGCGCACGGCCTCCCGGCCTACGAGATCTCCAACCACGCCGCGCCCGGCGCGGAATCGCGCCACAATCTCACCTATTGGCGCTATCGCGACTATGTCGGCGTCGGCCCCGGCGCGCACGGCCGCATCGACGTCGCGGGAGAACGCCGCGCCACGATGAGCGAGAAAAACCCCGAGAGCTGGCTTGAGCGGGTGGAGCGCGACGGGCACGGGCTCGTCGTCGACGAGAGCCTGACGCTTGAGGACGCGGCCGACGAGATGCTGCTGATGGGGCTCCGGCTCCGCGAAGGCTTCGCGGTCGAGCGCTATCGCGCCCTCTCAGGGCACGGCTTCGCGCCGGCGCGGCTCTCCTTCCTGACCGGCCATGGCTTCATCGAGGTGCTCTCCGGACCGGCCGGCGAGGGGCGGCTCCGCACCACCCGGGACGGCTGGCTGGTGCTCGATTCCGTCGTCGCCGATCTCGCCGCCTGAGCCTCCCAGCCTGAGCCTCCCCGCCTGCATCGAGGCCGCTGCCTCTTCGTTTCGACACGATCCTGTCCAAGAAGTGCCGTGCACTTCACGGGATATTTCCCGGGAAACCCGCGCTTCGCTCAGGCGTTGGCGTGGGGTGGGAACAACAGCAGGCCGCCCGCGGGCGGTGCGTAAATGGAGGTCGACATGCGTCTCATCGCTCGCTTCGCCATTCTAGGCGTACTCATCGCCGCTCCAGCCTCCGCGATGGCCTTCGTGTGGCCGTTCGCTCGGCCGAGCATCCCGGAACAGGACGCGCGCATGATCGCCATGGATCACGGCGTGTCGACGATCACCGATATCGACGGGACGCTCGACGCCGACTGGCACATTACGGGGACTGACGACTGGGGCCATGACGTCGAACTCGTCATCGACGGCAGGACGGGCGAGATCGAACGCGCCGAGATGGAATCCAACTGATCCGTTTGATCCGTTCAAGGCGGGTCGGAATAGCGAAGGGCCGCCCCGAGGGGCGGCCCTTCCATTGTCGGTCCGCGGTGGGTTCGCGGCCTTGCCGTTTTTCAGGCGGCGCGGATCCCGTCAGAGGCGAGAGTCCAGGTCCGTAAATCCCGTGACCGCGGGGAATGACAATGAGACACTGGATCACCTCCTTTCCGTTGTTGATGGGAGCCCCAATCTGGATGCTTCGAACGATTCGCGCAAGACCGCCCGCCGTGAGGCGAGGATTTTCCCAGAAGCGTGCTGAAACAGCCGCGGATGGCGGTCTTGGAGGGCCTAAAGCCGGGCTCTATCTCGTCGTTTTAGCAGGATCTTTTCCGACCTTGCTTCGCCCCTCGAAGCGGGCTTCGCGAAGGCGGGAGACCGGCGTCCACCCCGGATCGGACCCGGGGCGTGCTTTTCGGATGCTCTAGCGGCGGCGGAACGGCCTGCGCGGCGGCGGCCGGGTTCCCGGCGAGGTGGAGGCGCGCTCGTCCTTGTGGCGGAACACCAGGCGGCCCTTCTCCAGGTCGTAGGGCGACATCTCGACCGTCACGCGGTCGCCGGCGAGCGTCTTGATGCGGTGCTTCTTCATGCGGCCCGCCGTGTAGGCGATGATCTCGTGGCCGGTATCCAGCTTCACCCGGAAGCGCGCGTCGGGCAGCAGCTCGGTCACGAGCCCTTCCAGTGTGATTAGCTCTTCCTTTGCCATCCGATAAATATTTTCCTCTTCGTGCGGGCCACCGCCGTGTCGGCGATGGCCATCTTAACACGGAAAGCGGCGGGGCGCCGCTCCCGGAGAGCGGGCGTCAGACCTGCTGCAGGTTGGAGGCGGCGTCCTTGCCGGAGCGGCGGTCGACTTCGACGTCGAAGCCGATCTTCTGGCCCTCCACGAGGCCGCGCATGCCGGCGCGCTCAATCGCGGTCGCGTGGACGAAGACGTCCTTGCCGCCGTCGTCGGGCTGAATAAAGCCAAAGCCCTTCTGGCTGTTATAGAATTTCACGGTGCCCGTGCGCATGGATAGTCCTTTCGAAAGTCGGTATGCACGTGGAACAGGTCGCTGTTCTTGCAGCCCGTTCGGTTCAGTCGAGTTTGGAAGAGAGTTCTGAACGTGCGCCCGCATGAGCGAAGGCGATACGGCCCAGGTCGTCCGGCCAAAGTCGATCGGGCGCGATATGGGCGATTTCGACGAAAATGGCAAGGCGGAGCATCATCTTCCGCCTAACTGCAACTTCGCGCGCACCTGGGCGGATTCTTCCGAAAACCGGTTCCACTTTCGGTCCGATGCTCTAACCCCCCGCGGCGAAACTCCGGGAGGCCGGCGCGATGAGACGCGAGCCCGATCCCGTCACCTCGTAGACGGCAAGCCGGCGCTCGGTGAAGCCGGAGGGCAGGAAGCGGAAGATGCCGTCGATACCGGCGAAACCGTTCGGGTTCGTCATCACCGAGACCTGGAAGCGGCTCTCGCCATATTGGCGCACAAGGCCGGCTGCGAGCACGGTGGCGTCGTAGGCGAGCGTGGCGTTGCGCGGCGGCGGCGCGCCGTAGGCCGCCTGATAGCGACGCGCGAATTCCTCGAAGCCGCGCCGGTCGGGCGAGGGGTACCAGCTTCCAACCAGCGCGGCGTTGTTCAGGATGCGCGTGTCGTCCCACTGGCCGGAGCCGAGGAACTTCACCCGGTCGCGGTTGACGCCGTCGGCGGCGAGCTCCGCCGCGATGGTCGGCACCACGTCGCCGGCGTCGGGGATCAGAAGCGCATCGATCTGCGGCGCGACCTGCGCGATCGCCGCTGCCTTGGCGCGGATGTCTTCGGCGTTCGGCTGGTAGGACTGGATGGAGAGGATGCGGCCGCCCGACGCCGCGACGGCGCGGCGGAACGCGCCTTCAACCACCGCGCCATAGGTGTTCGCCGGGAGAAGTGCCGCGAAGGAGCGGCGCCCCTGGCTCGCCGAATAGGAGACGATGCGGGTCACGTCGTCGGTCGGAAGGAAGCTCAGGAGATAGACGCCTGGCGCGGCGACGCTTGCGTCGGAGGAGAAGGCGACGACCGGGACGCCGGCCGTCCGCGCCTGCGGTGCGATCGCGGAAACTTCGCTCGCGAAGACCGGGCCGAGGATGATCTCAGACCCCTGCGTGAGTGCGGTACCGATCGCCGCGCGCGCGCCATCCGGCGTGCCGCGCGTGTCGTAGACGGCGATCTGGATTCCGGAGTTGGGAAAATCGTTGACCGCCAGCTCGGCGGCATTGCGGAAGGCGCGCGCGGTCGCCGCGCCGTTTCCGCGCGCGCCCTGCGGCAGGAGCAGCGCCACCTTGACGCCGCCTGAGCCGATGACCGTGCTGTTCGCCCCGCCGGTCGCCCCGCGACCGAAATTGCCGAGATTGACGCTCGAGCAGGCCGACAGCATTGCCGCCACGGCCACGCATCCGAAAATGCGCAGGGCGCGGCCTATTCCCGATGACGGGCCGCAGCGTGACAAGTGCACGCTCCTTTCTTAGCCTTGAGCGGCAAAGGTCGAGGCTACGGAGAATTCCGGCGAGCGGCAAGCAAAAGGGCCCGCCGCGAAGGCCCGCTGCCAAGGATTCACGGGAAAATGGCGAAGAGCGATCCGGCGGCGAACGAGGCGAAGCGCGGCTATCTGATACGCGGCGCGTTCTTCCCCGCTTCCGCCCTTCCGCCTGGCCTTTATGTCGTCGCGACGCCGATCGGCAATCTCTCCGACGTGACCTTGCGCGCGCTCGACACGCTTGCCGGCGCCGATCTCGTCGCCTGCGAGGATACGCGCGTCACCCGGCGGCTGCTCGACCGCTACGGCATCTCCGCGAAGGTCACGTCCTATCACGAGCATAGCGGCGAGGGCGCGCACCGGCGTCTTCTCGACGCGCTCGCGGAAGGGAAGAGCGTGGCGCTCGTCTCCGACGCCGGCACGCCGCTTCTCTCCGATCCGGGCGCAGCACTCGTCGCCGACGGGGCGGCGGCAGGGCATCGCGTGGTGCCGATCCCCGGTGCATCGGCAATCGCAGCGACGCTTTCCGCCGCGGGGCTTTCGACCGACGCGTTCCTCTTCGTCGGCTTCCCGCCGACGAAATCGTCGGCGCGGCGCAAGCGCTTCGAGACCTTCACCTCGGTGCCGGCGACGCTTGTCTTCTTCGAATCGCCGAATCGCGTCGCCGCGTTTCTCGCCGACGCCTGCGCGATCTTCGGCGGCGAGCGCCGCGTCACGCTCTGCCGCGAGGTGACGAAGATCCACGAGACGTTCGATCGCGGCACGCTTGCCGAGCTTGCCGCGCGCTACGCCGACGCTTCGGTCAAGGGCGAGGTCGTGATCATCATCGCGCCGCCTGAGCCGCGCGATGCGATGGCGGAGATCGATATCGACGCAGCGCTCCGCGACGCGCTTCAGACGATGGGCGTGAAGGAGGCGGCGCAATCCGTCGCCGCGCTGACCGGTCTTTCGCGCCGTGATCTTTACGCCCGCGCGCTGACGCTGAAGGGCGGCGGCTGATGGGGTCCAGCCGCCCTGCCCGCGCGCACGACGCGACGGCAAAGCGCCGCGCCGCCTATCGCCATGGCCATCTCGCAGAGACAGCCGCTCTGCTCCTGCTTCTCGCCAAGGGCTATCGCCCGCTGGCGCGCCGCTACAAGACGCCGCTCGGGGAGGTCGACCTTGTCGTGAAGCGTGGTCGCCTGATCGCCTTCGTCGAGGTGAAAGCGCGCGCGCTTCAGCGGGACGCACTGGAATCGGTCGGGGCGCAGTCGGAGAGACGCATCGCCGACGCGGCCGATCTGTGGCTTGCGAGGCACCCCGCCGCATCCGGCCACGACCTCCGCTACGACATGGTGATCGTGCAGCCGTGGCGCCTGCCGCGCCATATCCCCGACGCGTTCCGCCCAGGCTTCAGCAAGGTCTGGTGATCGCCCAAGGTCACGGTGTGACATTGCCTTCATGGCGCGGGATGTCTAACTCCGCATCCCGCGCCGCCCGCGTGGCCCGCGCGATCCAGGACAGGTGCCCGGCATGACGCTCAACGTCGCGGTCCAGATGGACCACATCTCGAAGATCACGATCGCAGGTGACACCACCTTCGCCCTGATGCTGGAAGCGGAGCGGCGCGGACATACGCTCGTCCACTATACGCCGGACCGCCTGGCGCTCCGTGACGGCCGCGTCACGGCGCGAGTCGAGCCGGTCAAGGTGCGCGACCTTGAGGGCGATCACTTCTCCCTCGGCGCGGAGGAGCTTGCGGACCTTTCGGGCTTCGACGTGGTGCTGCTCCGCCAGGACCCGCCCTTCGACATGGCCTACATCACCACGACGCATCTCCTGGAGCGCATCCATCCGGAGACCTTCGTCGTCAACGATCCGGCGCACGTCAGGAACGCGCCGGAAAAAATCTTCGTCACGATGTTTCCGGAGCTGATGCCGCCGACGCTCATCACGCGCGATCCCGATACGATCCGCGACTTCCGCAACGAATACGGCGACATCATCCTGAAGCCGCTCTACGGCAACGGCGGCGCGGCGGTGTTTCGCCTGCGCGAGGACGACGAGAACCTCTCCGCGCTGTTGGAGCTTTTCCTGGAACGCTTCCGCGAGGCCTTCGTGGTGCAGCGTTATCTGCCCGCGGTGCGGCAGGGCGACAAGCGCATCATCCTTGTCGACGGAAAAGCCGTGGGCGCGATCAACCGTATCCCGGCAATGGGCGACGCACGCTCCAACATGCATGTCGGCGGCAAGGCGGTGGCGGCCGAGATGACCAGGCGCGACAACGAAATCTGCGAGGCGATCGGACCGGAGCTCAAGGCCCGCGGCCTCCTCCTCGCCGGCATCGACGTGATCGGCGACGCGCTGACGGAGATCAACGTCACCTCGCCCACGGGCATCCGCGAGGTGAAGCGCTTCGGGGGCGCGGACATCGCGGCGCTGTTTTGGGACGCGGTGGAGAAGAAGGTCGGAAGCGCCGACTGAGGCGCCCCCTACGCCGCTTCCATAACGCCGACGACCAATCGCTTGCCGAGCACGGCAAGCGCCGCGGCAAGTCGAGGCAGCTTCGTCGCATGCATCGGGTCGAGGATGCGGCGCGCCTCGTTTTCGTTCACTCCGAGCCGACGCGCGAGCTCCGACTTGGAGAGACCGGACTCGGTGAACGCCTCGAGCACGGCAAGCTTTGCCGCCACCTCCGCCGCGACCGTGATCGGGCGTCCGCCGCGGCTACGAGGAGCGGGAAGCGGCAATCCGCGCATCGGGTAGGAGAGAAGGGCGACGCCAAGAGCGTCCTCCGCCTCCTTGAGAGCCGGCGCCTCGCCGTCCCCCTCCGTAATCGCCTCCGGAACGTCCGGGAACGTGACGACATGAACGCCCTTTCGTCGGCCGGGCTCGACAAATGCTCGATAGGTATAGGTGCGCAAGATGAAGCCTCCTGTGCCCGCTTCACGCGAGGCCGAGCTGCCGCCTGATCTTCGCGGCCGTCTTCGGATCGATCTCGCGGCTCGGCAATGTCGTCACCCGATCGCCGACGAAGAGCAATGCATGCCCGCCCTTCCCGCGGCCGGGGTGAAAGCGGAATGAGAGACCGCGGGTCTTCGCCTCCTTACGGATTTCCGCAACGAACCGATCCCTCTTGCTCACGACCGCCCGCCCCACCCTCTTCGCACAAAAATGTGCGAGCGTCACGAGCCAATGCGCCGCACATCATGATGTTCTTCTTTCGTTCTTGACTGTCAAGCCGCTTTGCACCTAGAGTAGAGCCCATCGGGATTGGGGCTTTTTCGATGGTCGCGCGCATCACCACCGTCGCGTTTCAGGGAATCGAGGCGATCCCCGTCGACGTGCAGGTGCTGATGACGCCGGGAAAGCCGGTCTTCAACATCGTCGGCCTCCCCGACAAGGCGGTCGGCGAAAGCCGCGAGCGCGTGCACGCCGCGCTCCATGCCTCGGGCCTGGCGCTGCCGGCGAAGCGCATCACCGTCAATCTCGCGCCCGCCGACCTGCCAAAGGAAGGGAGCCACTACGACCTTCCGATCGCGCTCGGGCTGATGGTGGCGATGGGGGCGGTCGCCTCCAATTCCATCGCCGAGCATGTCGTTCTCGGCGAGCTGGCGCTCGACGGCCGCATTACGCCGGTCGCCGGCGTGCTTCCCGCCGCGATCGGCGCGAGCGCGCTCGACCGCGCTCTGATCTGCCCCGGCGCCTGCGGACCGGAGGCGGCATGGGCGGGCGAGACGCTTGCCATCGTCGCGCCCGATTCGCTGGTCGCGCTCGCCAACCATTTCCGCGGCATCCAGGTGCTGAAGCGGCCGGAGCCGGCGATCCGCTCCGCCGGCGCCGACATCCCCGACATGAAGGACATCAAGGGACAGGAGAGCGCCAAGCGGGCGCTCGAGATCGCCGCGGCCGGCGGCCACAACATGCTGATGATCGGCCCGCCGGGCGCGGGGAAGTCGATGCTCGCGAGCCGCCTCCCCTCAATCCTGCCGCCGCTTGTCCCGCGCGAGCTTCTGGAGATCTCCATGATCGCCTCGATCGCGGGCGAGCTGACGGACGGCAAGCTCTCCGACCGGCGGCCGTTCCGCGCGCCGCACCATTCCGCGACGATGGCGGCGATGGTCGGCGGCGGGGTGCGCGCCAGGCCCGGTGAAGTGTCGCTGGCGCATAACGGCGTGCTCTTCCTCGACGAATTGCCGGAGTTCACGCCGCAGGTGCTCGAACTCGCTGCGCCAGCCGCTTGAAGCCGGCGAGTGCGTCGTGGCGCGCGCCAATCATCGCGTCTCCTACCCGTCGCGCATCCAGCTGATCGCGGCGATGAATCCCTGCCGCTGCGGGAGGGCCGGCGAGCCTGGGCATGTCTGCCGGCGCGGTCCGCGCTGCGCTTCGGACTATCAGGCGCGCATCTCCGGGCCGCTGCTCGACCGCATCGACATCAGGATCGAGGTGCCGGCGCTCGCCGCGAGCGACCTGATCCGCCCGGGTCCAAGCGAGACCAGCGCGGAGGTGAAAGAGCGCGTCGGCGCAGCGCGTGCCGTGCAGGCGGAGCGCTATCGCGGCCTCGGCCAAAGCCGTATCCGCTCCAACGCGCAGGCCGGCGCCGACCTGATCGAAACGGTCGCGGCTCCCGAACGCGCCGGCATGCGCCTCCTCGAGGACGCCGCCCAGACGATGCAGCTCACCGCGCGCGGCTATCATCGCGTCTTGAAGCTTGCGCGCACGCTTGCCGATCTCGATGGCGCGGAAACCGTCGCGCGCATTCACGTCGCCGAAGCGCTCGCCTACCGCGCATTGCCGCCGGAGCTCGACCTGGCCGCGTAGCGACGGCTCCCACCGCTTTCCACACGGCTGTCGCGCAAGCGTAATTTTACGCGATTATCCCATTCGGGTTGGGCGAAAGTGATTCGCCGAAATGCGTTCATGGGGCAACGCATGGTCGGGCTGGTCCTGGTGAAAACTCTGTCGCGTCGCGGAGGGGGCTCGCGATGACGGCGGGAGCGCTGCTCTCGCCGCGCAATCTTGCGCGCCGCTTCTCGCCGGCGATCGCCGCCGGCACCGATCGCGCCCTCGCCCGGCTGGCGAAGTCGAACGTGCTTCCATGGCCCGTGCCGCGCAGCGGCCTGTCGCTCGGCCGGCTCGGCGATCTGGAGGTGCGGCTCGCGGCAAGTGCCGCGGAGGTGCGCCGCGCGCAGGCGCTCCGCTACCAGATCTTCTACGAGGAGATGGCGGCCACCCCGAGCCTGCGCGCCCGCCAGACGCGGCGCGACTTCGACCGCTTCGACCGTATCTGCGACCACGTCCTCGTCATCGATCATTCCGCCGCGCGTGCGAGCAGCGGCGAGCACGCGATCGTCGGCACCTATCGCCTGCTTCGCCATGACGTGGCGGAGCGGCACGGCGGCTTCTACAGCGCCGGCGAATTCGACATCGCGCCGCTTCTGCAGCGTAAACCGGAATCGCGGTTCCTCGAACTTGGCCGCTCGTGCGTGCTCGCACCTTATCGGGGCAAACGCGCGATCGAGCTCCTCTGGCACGGCGTGTGGGCCTATGTCCGCATGCACCGGATCGACGTGATGCTCGGCTGTGCGAGCCTGGCGGGAACCGATCCGGAGCCGCTCGCGCTGCCGCTCTCCTTCCTTCACCATCAGGCGCGCGCACCGGAGGAATGGTCGGTTCGTGCGCGCGAGGCGCTGCGTGTGGAGATGAACCGGATACCGCTCGCAGCGATCGACACGCGCGCCGCGCTCCGTGCTCTGCCGCCTCTCGTCAAAGGCTATCTGCGTCTCGGTGCGATGATCGGTGACGGCGCGGTGATCGACCGGCAGTTCGGCACGATCGACGTCCTGACGGTGCTTCCGGTCGCGGCGATCGCATCGCGCTACATCGACCATTACGGGGGCGACGCGGAGCGCTACGCGGTCAGCGCCCCGGCTCGCGTCCGCCCTCGCGCCGCCGCCTGATCCGCACATAGAGCGCGCCGCCACCGCCATGACGGCGATGCGCCTCCTCGAAGCCTACGACGAGGTTGCGAAGATCGCCGCGCGACAGCCAGTGCGGCACGCTCTCACGCAAGACGCCGCGGCCTTCGCCGCCGACCCGGCCCTTGCCGGTCACGACGAGCACGATGCGCGCACCGGACGCCTGTTGGCGGCGCAGGAACGTCGAAAGCGCGTTGAAGGCGCGTTCCTGGCGCATGCCGTGGAGGTCGATGCGCGCGTCGATCTCCGCGAGCCCGCGCGCTAGGCGCCGAAGCGTCTTTTCCTCAAGCGGGGCGAGCGCCGGCGGGGGCGGTGGCGTCTCCTGGCGGGCGGGCTTTGCGGGGTCGGACCCGGCCTTTGTCCGCGCGGGCCTGGGTTGCGGCTTTGCGTGCGCTTGCGTCTCTCCTTCCGGCGTCGCCAGCGTCTCGAGTGCCGCACGCGCCTTTTTCACGCCGCGCTTCAGCGGCTTGACGGTCTCCCGCAGCCGGTCCCAAAGCGCACGCTCGTCCTTGCTCAGGCGGCGCGTCATTCAGGCGCTTTCCGCCGTTCGGGGAACAAGTGCGATCATCTCCGCCGCATGATGGACGCGGCCGGCAAGCGATCCGGCCGCAACACCCGTTCCAAAGAAAAGGTCGCCGCGCGCCGGCCCGACGATTGCTGAGCCGGTGTCCTGCGCGATCATCAGCCGCTGAAACGTCCCGCCATGCTGTGGGTCCTGAAGATCCGGCGCGGTCACGAAGATCGGTGTGTGGAAGGTGTGAAGCGTGCGGTCGACCGCGAGGCTGCGGAACGGGGTAAGCGGAACACCCGCCGCTCCGAGCGGGCCTTCCTCCTCGGTGAGCGGCGTCTCGTGGAAGAAGATGAAGGAACGGTTCTCGCGCATCAGCGCGCGACCGGCCTCCGGGTTCGTCTTGAGCCAGGCTTCCAGCCCGTCCTTGTCGGCGCGCTCGCGCGGCAGGAGACCGCGCTCCACCGCCAGGCGTCCGATCGACGTATAGGGATGGCCGGACTTGCCGGCGAATGCGATCCGCAGCGTGTCGCCGTCGAGGAGCCTGAGCCGCGCGGAGCCCTGCACGTGGATGAAGAAGGCATCGACGGGGTTCGCGACATATGCGATCTCAAGTCCGCGCCCGGCGAGCGCACCGTCCTCGATCGCGGCGCGGTCCAAGAACGGCTCGATGCCCCCTTCAGTCCTTCGCGCGAAGCGGACCTCGGGGTCCCAGCCGGGCGGCCGGTTCAGCTCGTCCACCTCGACAAGATCGTCCGGGCGGCGAAGGAGCGGCACGGAGAAGTGCTGCGTCGGCGTGCGGCTCGCCGCAAGCTCGGGCTCGAAATAGCCGGTGACGAACCCGCGCGACGCAATGCGATGCGGCGCGAACCAGCGCTCGAAGAAAGCGCGCGCCATCTCCGGCGACGTCTCGGCTTCGGCAAGTGCCGTGCGCGCGATCCGTTGCAGGCGCGCACCGTCGATTCCAAGCGCGCGGGTCTTTGGCTGCGTCTCTGCCGCACGCAGAGCGCCGTGCCGGAAAGCGTGGAAGGCGGCGGCGTGATCGTCGTCAGGCCAGCCGGCAATGTCGGAAAAACGGATTTCGGCAAGGAGTGCGCGCGCGGCGGACGAAGCGTCTGTCGGCGGCACGGCTTCGTTCACGGGTTCGCCGCGGTCGCTCGATGGATTGCCCTTCGGGCTGCAGCTCAGACCGCCTCCGTCGCGACGAGTTTCCAGTTCGGGTCGCGGGCGGACACGTCGCGCGCGAAGGTCCAGACGTCGCGGATGGTCTGCACCTCGGTCGCGTCGCCTTCCACCACGTTGCCGTCCTTGTCGCGAACGCAGGTGATGAGCTCGGCGATGAAGCGCACGGAGAGGCGGGCGTTGCTGCCCTCGAGCTCCGCGGCGACGATCTTCGATTCCTCGATGCCGACGAAAGTCAGCTCCGCCTTCTGCTCCTTCTTGTCGCGCTCGGCGATCGCCGCGAGGAAGCTCTCATAGACGTCCGGCGCAAGCAGGTTCTTCAGCGTCGGCTTGTCGCCCTGCGCAAACGCCGTCACCACCATCTCGTACGCGGCGCGTGCGCCGGCGAGGAAATGCTCCGGGTTGAAATCGTGCGACGCCTTGCTGACCGCGACCAGCCCCTCGTGAACCGGCGTCCCCGGCGTTGCGTGACGGGCGATGCTTTCCAGGTCGGGGGTTTCGGCCGAGGCGGCGGCGGCGCGATCGCGCGGCGGCAGCGACACGACGTTGTCGTTGCGTGCTCCCGGTTGCTGCTGCGCCTTGACGCGCGTCTCGTAGGGTGAGGGTTCGTTGCCGGTACGGCGGCCGAGGACACTGCCGAGCCGCATGAAGATGACGACGGCAATGATAAGGAAGATTATCGAATAGACGTCGAAGAATCCGCTCATCGGAGGCGTGGGCTCGCAGGCTGACGGCGCGGCGCGGCGGTGGCGCCCTTCCCGTCCGCAATGTAAGCACCTTTGAGGCTAAGTCCAGCGGACGGCATGCTTAATCCTTTGCCGCCTCCTTTTGCCTTCGGCGGACCTCCCCCATATGGGGAACAAGGAGCCGTCATGCGAATCCCCTTCTCTTTCCTGTTTCTGGCCCTCGTCCTCGGCGAAATTGCCGGATTTGTCCTGGTCGGCGAGGCGATCGGCGTGCTCGGCACGCTGGGTCTTGTGCTTCTCGGCATGGTGGCCGGAGTAGCGCTTCTACGCCATCACGGTGTCGAAACCTTGATGCGGGTTCGGTCGGAGCTCGCGGCGAACCGGCCGCCGGCACGTCCGCTGGCGGAGGGGGCGATCCTGGCGCTCGCCTCGCTGTTGATCATCCTTCCCGGATTCCTGACGGATATCGCGGGGGTCCTGCTCTTCGTGCCTCTCGTTCGCGAGGGCCTGTGGCGGCGTTTCAAGAACAAGGTCGAGGTACGCAGCGCGCATGCCGGGCGGCCATCGGCCAGTCGCGGCGGTGTCGTCGATCTCGACCAAAGCGAATACGGCGAAGCCGCCACGGGGCGCGCGCATCCGGACAGTCCCTGGCGGCTCGGGAACGGCCCGGAGGCGTAGATTGTTGCGCTTGCCCGTGCTACGCGGGCGGCCGAAAAGAAGAGGCGTTCAAGAATGGCTGAACCAAGCGGAAATGGCGGACAGCCTGGGGCCGCTCCCACTCAGGACCAGGCGCAGCCGGCCGGCATCCATGTGCTCGGCCAGTATGTGAAGGACATATCGTTCGAGAACCCAGGGGCGCCCAACACCCTGCGGGCGTCGGACAAGGTTCCCAACCTCGACGTCCAGGTGAACGCCAACGCCAAGCCGCAAACGCAGACCGATTTCGAGGTCGAGCTCAAGCTCGAAGCCAAAGCCGTGCGCGGCGACGAGACATTGTTTATCGCCGAGGTCACCTATTGCGGCATCTTCCAGATCCGCAACGTTCCGCAGGAGCACCTGCATCCGCTGCTCCTGATCGAGTGCCCACGGCTGCTCTTTCCTTTCGCGCGGCAGATCATCGCCGACGCGACGCGGCAGGGCGGCTTCCCTCCGCTCATGATCGATCCGGTGGATTTCGCCGCCCTCTATCGGCAGCGCGTGGCGCAGGCCGCGCAACAGCGCGCCGCGGCGGAGCCGAACTGATCTTGGCCTGACCCGTCGGTCGTTTTCTCAGGCGGCCTCGCCGGCCGTCCGCTCCTCAGCGATATAGCGGTTCCATAACGGCTCGGCGCCGAGGCCGGCGATGAAACGCGCGTGCGCCTCTTCATCCTCCGCGGTGATGCGGGAGCGGAGAGGATGCGGGCGCGCCGCCAGGGTGCGCGCCAATGTCAGCATCGCGCCATCGTGACGGATCGTACCAAGCGCCAGCGTCGCCTGCCGGCCGCCGAGCAATTCCAGATAGACTTCCGCCAGGATCTCCGCGTCGAGCAGCGCGCCGTGCAGCGTGCGCGCGCTGTTGTCGATTCCGTAGCGGGAGCAGAGCGCATCGAGGCTGTTCGGCCCGTTCGGATGGCGACGGCGCGCGAGAACCAGCGTGTCGACGAAGCGGTGCTCCTCGAAGGCAGAACGTCCGCAACGATCGAGCTCCATGTTGATGAAGCCGCGGTCGAAGCCGGCATTGTGCGCGACAAGCTGGCTGTCGCCCACGAAATCATGAAAGGCGTCGACGATGGCCTCGAACGGCGGCTGACCGCTCAGGAACGCGTCGGTCAGGCCGTGCACCGCCACCGCGCCCTCCGACACGGCGCGGCGCGGATTGACGTAGCGATGGAACGTCCGCCCGGTCGGAATGTGGTTCAGAAGCTCCACGCAGCCGATCTCGATCAGCCGGTCGCCGTTCTGGTGATCGAGACCGGTGGTCTCCGTGTCGAACACGATCTCCCGCATGGCATCTGTTTACGTTCCGTTCGCCCCGCTTGGCAAGGTTGCCGCCGCGCCTGCGCGATTGTTCCCCAGCAGATTTTGACCAGTGGAATCGGCGGCCGGTCTTCCGGAGGCCTCAGATCGTGAAGGCGAGCGCCGCGAGGATCGCGGCGACCGCGCGGCGGGCGGGCTCCATCCCCTTGCCGGAATCGACGAGGAAATGCGCACGCCGGCGTTTCTCCATATCGGAAACCTGGCGCGCAAGCAGTGTGTCGAGCTTCGCCGCATCCATCCCCGGCCGCGCAAGCACCCGTTCACGCTGGATCTCCGGCGCTGCGGTGACGACGACGATCGCGTCGACGCGATCCGTCGCGCCGGTCTCGAAAAGCAGCGGGATGTCGAGCACGACGAGGCGGCACGCCTCCGCCTTCCTCCTCGCAAGGAACGCCAGCTCGCTCTCGCGCACCAGCGGATGCACGATCGCCTCCAGCCGTGCGAGCGCATCCGGATCGCCCACGACTTTCGCCGCGAGACGCGCGCGGTCGACGACGCCGTCGACGGCGACGCCCGGAAACGCGGCTTCGACGGGCGCCACCGCGGCCCCGCGATAGAGCCGGTGAACGGCCGCGTCCGCGTCGTGTACGGGAACGCCCTCTGCCGCGAACATCGCCGCGGTCGTGCTCTTGCCCATGCCGATTGAGCCGGTCAGGCCGAGGATGCGCATCGCTCTATCCGCCGATATCCGCGACGACGAGCGCACGAAGCTCCGCATCGACCTCAGGCCGCACGCCGAACCAGCGTTCAAAGCCCGGCACCGCCTGGTGAAGCAGCATGCCGAGACCGTCGACGATCTTCAGCCCGCGCGCTTCCGCACCGGCAAGAAAAGGCGTGACGCGCGGCACATAGACGAGATCGGTCGCGATCGCGCCGACCTTCGCCGCATCCCATGGAACGTCGAGCCCTTCGCCTTCGTGCAAACCCGCCGCGGTCGCATTGACGATCAGGTCGGCGTCGGCGAGCGCCGTCTCCAGGCGATCGAGGCCGTCCGGCTCGATCGGCTTGCCGAAATGTCGCGCCAGCGCCTCGGCGCGCGCGACTGTCCGGTTCAAAAGCGCGATCCTTTCGAAGCCGGCTTCGATCAGAGCGTAGAGGACGGCGCGCGAAGCGCCGCCGGCGCCGATGACAAGCGCGCGCGCACCTGTCCGCCAGCCGGGCGCGCCTTCGTCGAGATTGGCGACGAAGCCATACGTATCCGTGTTGTCCGCGTGGAGCCGCCCGTTCTCAAGCCAGAGCGTATTCGCCGCTTCAAGCTTCGTGGCGACCTCGGTCGCCTCAGTGGCCGCGCTAAACGCCGCTTCCTTGTGCGGGACCGTGACGTTGCCGCCGATATAGTTCCGCCTCCCGAAATCACCGAGGAAGGCGTCGATCGCTTCCGGCGGCACGGCCTCGGCGACGTAGTCGCCGTCGATTCTGTGGCGCCGCAGCCAATGTCGATGGATCAGCGGCGAGCGCGAATGCGCGATCGGCCAGCCGACGATGAAGGCCTTACGGCCGCTCATTCCACGATCCCCTCGCCGCGGAGAAACGCGAGCAGAGGAAGAAGCGGCAGACCGAGGATCGCAAAATAGTCGCCGTCGATCCTGTCGAAGAGCTGGATGCCGCGGCCTTCGATCTGATAGGCGCCGACGCTCGTCAGCGCCTCTGGCCCCGCAGCCGCGAGATAACGGCCGACAAAGGCCGGCTCGAGCTTCCGCATTGTGAGATGCGCCGTCTCGACATGCTGCCAGACGATCGCCTCGCCGCGCGCACAGGCGACGGCCGTATGGAGCGAATGCGTCTGGCCTGAAAGCTTCAGAAGCTGGCGCCGCGCCGCTTCCATGTCGGTGGGCTTCGACATGCGCTCGTCCTCAAAGGCGAGCACCTGGTCGGCACCGATCACGAGGTCGCCCGGCCTTCTTTCGCCGACGCTTGCCGCCTTCGCCATTGCAAGGGTCAGCGCGATATCCTCCGGCGGTGCGCCGGATTCAGCGAGGGGCTGCTCGGCGGCGCGCTCGTCGATTTCCGCCGGCACGACGTCGAAATCGAGCCCGGCATTCTTCAGGAGCGCACGGCGCGCCGGACTGGCGGAGGCAAGAACCAGGGTCATGACGGTTTCCGCGCCGCAAGCAGCGCAATCACCGCCGCGGCCGTCTCTTCGATGGAACGTCGCGTCACGTCGATCACCGGCCAGCCCTGCCGTGCACAGAGCTTGCGGCTCCAGACGAGCTCCTCGGTCACGAGGTTGCGGTCGACATAGGAGTCCGTCAACTCGTCCGACTTCATCGCAAGCACGCGGTGCTGACGAATCTGCACGATGCGGTCCGGGCTCGCGATCAGGCCGACGATGAGCGGCTTGTGCGTGGTCGTCAGCGCCACCGGAACCGGCGCACCGTGGACGAGAGGAATATTGGCGGTCTTGATGCCGCGATTGGCGAGATAGATGGAGGTCGGCGTCTTCGAGGTGCGGCTGACGCCGACGAGCACGACGTCCGCCTCGTCGATTGCCTCGAAATGCTGGCCATCATCGTGCGCCAGCGTGAAGTTCAAAGCGTCGATGCGACGGAAATATTCCGCATCGAGAGCATGCTGCGCGCCGACTCGTCCGGCGGAGCGCGTGCCGAGATGCGCCTGCAGGGCCGTCATCACCGGATCGAGAACGGAGACGCAGGGAACACCGAGATTGCGGCAGCCGCTTTCGATGAGCTCTGAAAGGTTGGCGTCGACCAGCGTGTAAAGAACGATGCCCGGCGTCTGCTCGATCTCGCTCAGCGACTGCTCGACCAGGGCCGGCGTGCGTACCAGCGAATGAATGTGCTCGATCGCGTGCGTGTGCTTGTACTGCGCCGCCGCTGCGCGCGCGACCGCGATCAGGGTCTCGCCGGTCGCGTCGGAGACAAGATGGAGATGGAAGTATCGCGGTGTGGGCACGCGGCTCTGATCCTGTGGAGGAAACCGGCTTCCCCCTCTCCTACCCGGAAGTCGGACCCTGGCGATACTGAATCGCCAAAAAGCTTCAACAATCCGGACAAGCTGGAGAACCGGATACAGACTTCATGGCTTGTGCGGAACGCTGAAGAAATCCACAGGAAAACCATGGATCGTCATCCAGTTCGCGGTCAGGGTTTCGACGTTTGCCCTAGGGATATGGAGCGTCCGCGGCTCGCCTCCACAGAATCCCCAAAACACGTTCAACCGTCCTCAACAGCCACGCGCCGATGGGGATGGATTGTGGAGAACCCACAATCCTTCTAATTCAGTCCCTAACAGTAATAGAACCAGCGTTAAGACTCTCTTAAGGAAGATTGCTGCCGCGTGAGCGAACGCTCAAAACTCTCCCGGGTCCTCGCCGGCGAAGCACTCGATCCGCCGCCGATCTGGATCATGCGGCAGGCCGGTCGCTATCTTCCCGAATATCGGGAAACGCGGAAGAAAGCGGGCTCGTTCCTCGATCTCTGTTTCAAGCCGGAGCTTGCCGCGGAGGTCACGCTGCAGCCGGTGCAGCGGTTCGATTTCGATGCCGCGATCCTTTTCTCAGACATCCTCGTCGTGCCGCATGCACTTGGACAGAAAGTACGCTTCGAGGATGGAGTGGGACCGATTCTTGAGCCTGTGCCCGTCGATCTGAAAGCGCTCGATCTGAAACGGGCTGCGGAGATGCTCCAGCCGATCTTTGAGACGGTTCGACTGACGCGGGCTGCCCTCCCGCCGGAAAAGGCACTGATCGGATTTTGCGGCGCACCCTGGACGGTCGCGACCTATATGATCACCGGACGAGGCTCGGCCGATCATCTGGCGGCGCGTCGCTTTGCGCTGGAAGAGCGAGTGAAGTTCCAGGCTCTGATCGACATCCTGGTTGAAGCGTCCGTCGACTACCTGGTTGGGCAGATCGATGCCGGCGCCGACGTCGTGAAGATATTCGACAGCTGGGCGGGTGTGCTGGACACCGAAGAATTTGTGCGCTGGTCGGTGATGCCGATCCGCGCGATTGTGGAGCGGGTCAAGGCATTGCGGCCGAATGTGCCGGTGATCGGGTTTCCACGCGGTGCCGGTGCGCGGCTTGGGGCGTTTGTGCGCGAGACGGGCGTCGACGGTGCCGCGGTCGACTGGACGCTGCCAATGTCCGATGCATGTCGGCTTGTCCCCGAATCGACAGCGCTGCAAGGCAATCTCGATCCGCTTCGTCTCGTCGTCGGCGGGTCGGTGCTCGATGAAGGGATCGACCAGATTCTCGCGGCGATGCGAGGCCGGCCGCACATCTTCAATCTCGGGCACGGCGTGACACCGGATACGCCGGTGGAGAACGTCGCGCGGCTTGTCGAACGCGTACGGGGCGCGAGGGGCTGATGCTCTGGGTCAAGGCGCTGCACGTGATGTCGGTGATCGCCTGGATGGCGGCGCTGCTCTATCTGCCGCGGCTCATGGTCTACCACGCCGACAGTGCGCCCGGATCGGAGACCTCGGAGACCTTCAAGGTCATGGAGCGGCGGTTGCTGCGGGGTATTGCGACGCCGTCGATGATCGCGACCTGGGTCTTCGGCCTGTGGATGGCATGGCTGATCGGCGCGTGGAGCGACGCCTGGTTCCATGCCAAGCTCTTCCTGGTCGTGCTGCTCTCCGCCTATCACGGTTTCGCGGTGCGCTGGGTCAGCGCCTTCGCCGACGACACGAACACGCGCTCCTCGCGCTTCTTCCGGATGGTCAACGAGATTCCGGCGCTCCTGATGGTCGGGATCGTGATCCTCGTGGTGGTCAAGCCCTTCTGAGAAATGGGCTTGTTTCCGGTCGGCGGGGTCGCTATCTAGGGATTGCGCTTGCGCTCGATTCCGCGCAAGCACGCGTTCCCGCCATCCGGGCGGCCAATCGAACGCGGCCGCCCTTCAAAAAATCTCTCCCCACGCTTTTCCCTTAACGGGACAAATCCATGCAAGAAATGAAACTTCAAGACCTGAAGGCCAAGTCGCCAACCGAGCTCCTGAGCTTTGCCGAGGAGCACGAGGTGGAAAACGCCAACACGCTCCGCAAGCAGGAGCTGATGTTCGGCATTCTGAAGAAGCTCGCCGACAACGAGGTCGACATCATCGGCGAGGGCGTCGTGGAGGTGCTGCAGGACGGCTTCGGCTTCCTGCGCTCACCCGACGCGAACTACCTCCCCGGCCCCGACGACATCTACATCTCGCCTTCGCAGATCAGGCGCTTCTCGCTTCGCACCGGCGACACAGTCGAAGGCCACATCCGCAGCCCCAAAGAGGGCGAGCGCTATTTCGCGCTGCTCAAGGTGAGCCGCATCAATTTCGAGGATCCGGACAAAGCGCGCCACAAGGTGCACTTCGACAATCTGACGCCGCTCTATCCCGACGAGCGCTTCAAGATGGAAGTGGAGGATCCGACGCGAAAGGATCCGACCGCGCGCGTGATCGACCTGGTGGCGCCGCTCGGCAAGGGCCAGCGCGCTTTGATCGTGGCGCAGCCGCGCACCGGCAAGACCGTGATCCTGCAGAATATCGCCCGTTCGATCACCGCCAACCACCCCGAGTGCTTCCTGATCGTGCTCCTGATCGATGAGCGGCCTGAGGAAGTCACCGACATGCAGCGCACGGTGAACGGCGAGGTCATCTCCTCGACGTTCGACGAGCCTGCGTCGCGGCACGTCGCTGTGGCGGAGATGGTGATCGAGAAGGCAAAGCGGCTCGTCGAGCACGGCCGCGATGTCGTGATCCTGCTCGATTCCATCACCCGTCTCGGACGCGCCTACAACACCGTCGTCCCCTCCTCCGGCAAGGTTCTGACCGGCGGCGTCGACGCCAATGCCCTGCAGCGGCCGAAGCGCTTCTTCGGCGCGGCGCGCAACATCGAGGAAGGCGGCTCGCTGACGATCATCGCCACGGCGCTGATCGATACCGGCAGCCGCATGGACGAGGTGATTTTCGAAGAGTTCAAGGGCACCGGCAATTCGGAGATCGTGCTCGACCGCAAGGTCGCGGACAAGCGCGTCTTCCCGGCGATGGACATCCTGAAGTCCGGCACGCGCAAGGAAGAACTGCTCGTTCCCAAAGCCGATCTTCAGAAGATCTTCGTGCTTCGCCGCATCCTCTCCTCGATGGGTGTCGTCGATGCGATCGAGTTCCTGCTCGACAAGCTGAAGCAGACGAAGTCCAACTCCGAGTTCTTCGATTCCATGAACACCTGAGGCGGTTAGACCGTCCTCTCGGCTCGGTTCGGCCGCGACCATCGAGCCGCGGCTTGTTACGCCAGCTTCAGCCCGCAATGCTTGGCGAAGTGCCGGAAGTCGCGGTCACGCGTGATCAGCGCAACATCATGATCGATGCAGGACTGGGCGATCAGCGCATCTGCGATCTTTGCCTTCAGCTTGTGCTTCAAAAGCACGCGGCGAGTGTTGGCTGCGCGCATCCAGTATCCGTCTGAAACGTGGAGCGTCTCCAGAAGCCGGATGTCTGTGTCCAGAGCCTCGCTTGCGCTAGGGTCGCTCAGGATTTCAGTCACGACGACCGGTGGGAGCACAAGCGCGCCGGCGCTCATTGCACTTCCGAGCTGATCGACGTCTTCCCCGCTGTCGCCACCGAAGTAGGCGACGAGGGCGCTGGTGTCTGCTGCAATCATTGGCGGTCGTGACGGAGTTCGTCCAAACTGAGCGAGAACCGCACCTTGCCCTTCAACTTGCGCAAGCGGTGTTGCGCGCCTACCGAGGCAAGCCTCTTGAGCGCGGTGCGAACGGTTTCCGTAACTCCTTGCCCGGTCAACTCCTGCGCCATTTGGAGATCGAGCTCCGGCACATGAACTGTGATCTTGCGAAATTCGCCCATACGTTTTTCATACCATAATGGAGCATGGTGTCAATGCTGGCGGAGGAAGCCAGCACACATGATGGCTGGCTCACGCCAGTCCGCGACGTGTTGACGTGAGCGCTCTGTGGGCTTCGCTTACGCTGTCGATCTCCGGCAGGCAGCTTGTGGCGTCGCACAGGAAAAGCGCCGCGGCGCCCTTGGTCGGCGTCTTGCCGTAGGCCGGATGGCCTTCGCGAAGCGTCTCTGGCCTGGCGCGGGCTGCGAAGAGCGCCGGATCGGCCTCCGCGAGCGCGGCATTAATAAGCGCGTCCGCCTCAACTCCCTCCCCCATCACGAATGCGAGCCTGCCGCGCAGGATCGTGTCGAAGGCTAACTGCAGGCTCGCCATGCCGACGACGTCGCGCGCGGCGCTCGATGCGAGATGGCTTACGAGCTCTTCGGCGTGGGTGCGGTAGGAATCGTCGCCGGTCAGCATGAAGAGCGTCGCCGCGTTCGACGCCATCGTGCCGGTCGCCGCCGGCGTCGCCTCGTCGGAGAGTGAAAGGGGCATGGCGATGAGCGGCGGCGTATCGTCGGCCGCGAGATTGTAGGCGGCGGAGGCTTCGACGAAATGGTGCTGCTTTGCCGCTGCGAACCAGCTCTCGGCGCGAGCCAGGAAGTCCGGCTCGCCTTCAAGCGCGAAGAGTGCCAGCGCTGCGCGGATCATGTTGGCGTAGTCGGTCGCGACGCCGGGGAAGACACGCGTCCCATCGAGGATCGAATGCGCCAAGCGGTCGCCCTCCCCCATCGATTCAGAGACGAAACGGAACGCGGCATGCGCTGCTTCGTGTGCCTTGACGTTGCCGTTGACGCGAGCGGCATGCGCCAGGCCGGCAATCGCGAGGCCGTTCCAGTCGGCGAGCACCTTGTCGTCGCGGGTCGGCTGCGGGCGTTCGTTACGCCGGTGAAGCAGCATGGTGCGAAGTCGGGCAAGCTCCGCTTCTTTCGCGTCGCCGAGCCAGGCCTTCGTGCCCTGGCGCAGCCGATTCAGGATGATCTTGCCCTCCCAATTGCCGCTCGGCGTCGCGTCGTAGACGGACGCGAAGGATGGAAAGGCCTCACCGAGGATTTCATTGAGCTCGTCGACCGACCAGACGTAGGTCAGCCCCTCTTCGTGCTCCGTGTCGGCGTCAAGGCTCGCGGCGAAGCCGCCGCCCGGAAGCTGCATCTCGCGCACCAGCCAATCGACGGTCTCGTCGATTCGCTGCCGAAACAATGGCTGCGGCGCCTCATGCTGCGCCGTGGAGAGCGCTGAAAGAAGCAGCCCGTTGTCGTAGAGCATTTTCTCGAAGTGCGGGACCAGCCATTCAGGGTCGACGGAGTAGCGCGCGAAGCCTCCGCCGACGTGATCGTAGATGCCGCCCTGGCAGAGATTTTCGAGCGTCGTCAAAACCGCGGCGCGATAGCGCGTGTTGCCCGTCCGGCGAAATGCGCGCCACAGGAGCCCAAGCACGATCGGGTTGGGGAATTTCGGCGCGCCGCGGAAGCTGCCGCGATCGAAGTCCCAGACGGAGGCGATCGTTTCAGCCGCGTCGTCGAGGAGTGCCGGATCGGGTGCGCCGTCCGGTGGCGCGATCGGCTGGTTCAAATGTGCGCGAAGTGACGTGACGTTCTTCGTCACCGCGTCGTCCTGCGCGTCCCAGGCGTTCGCGATTGCACCGAGGATTTGCGTGAAGCTCGGCCGGCCGAAGCGCGGCTCCGGCGGGAAATAGGTTCCGCCCCAGAAGGGCGCGCCGTCGGGCGTCAGGAACATGGTGAGCGGCCAGCCACCTTGCTCGCCGAGCGCGTGCAGGGCGCGCATGTAGATCTGATCGACCTCCGGTCTTTCCTCCCGGTCAACCTTAATGGAAACGAAATGCGCGTTCAGCCGCTCGGCCAGCGCCGGATCGCTGAAGCTCTCGCGCGCCATGACATGGCACCAATGGCAGGCGGCGTAGCCGATCGAAAGATGCACCGGCACATTGCGCCGCTTCGCCTCCGCGAAGGCCTCTGGTATCCACGGCCACCAGTCGACCGGGTTGTCGGCGTGTTGGCGAAGATAGGGGCTGGTCGAGCCGCTTAGGCGATTCATCGGAACTCGGCGCGTGGGAATGACGATTGATAGCATATACGCGTTGTCGAGCGGCGCCGTTCCGTCCGGCGTCGCGGTGATCCGCATGTCCGGCCCAAAGGCGGGGGTGGCGCTTGCGGCATTGGCGGGGGCGCTGCCGGAGCCTCGGCACGCCGCGCTTCGGAACCTGAAGCGGCCCGGCGAACGGGAGATCATCGACCAGGGCCTGATCTTATGGTTTCCGGGACCGGCGAGCGAGACCGGCGAGGACATGGCCGAGCTGCAGGTGCACGGGGGAAGGGCGGTCGTCGCCGCGCTCTTCCAGGCGCTCGCAGAGCTCGGCCTGAGGCTGGCGCGGCCGGGCGAGTTCATCCGTCGGGCCTTCGACAACGGACGGCTGGACCTGACCGTGGTGGAGGGGCTCTCCGATCTTATCGCAGCCGAAACGGAAGCCCAGCGCCGCCAGGCCATGGGGCAGGCGCGGGGGCTTCTCGCGGCGCGGGCGGAGGCTTGGCGCGCCACACTGATCGATCTTCGGGCGGCGGTGGAGGCGCGGCTCGATTTCTCCGACGAAGGCGACGTTGACGATGCGCTGCCGGCCGATTTTGCTGCGCGGATTTCGGGATTGCGGGCGGAGATGGAAGCCGCCTTGGCGAGCGCCGATTCCGGCGAGCGTTTGCGCGAAGGCTATCGCGTGGCGATCCTGGGACGGCCGAATGCGGGGAAGTCGTCGCTGCTGAATGCGCTGGCCCGGCGTGACGTCGCCATCGTCACGGAGGAGGCGGGAACGACGCGCGACGTGCTGGAGGTGCCGCTCGATCTTGGCGGCTATCCGGCGCTGCTTTTCGATACGGCCGGCTTGCGGGAATCCGCTTCGGCGGCGGAGACGGAGGGTGTGCGCCGTGCGCGGATGACCGCGGAGGCCGCCGACCTGGTGCTCTGGCTGGAGGACGCGACGCTGCCGTCCGAGCCGGATCCCGACGTGCCGAACCGTCCGGTCTGGCGGATCGCAACGAAGATTGATCTCGCGTCGGCGGAACCGAAGTCCGACGCGGCGCTCGGCGTGTCGGTGGTGACGGGCGCTGGGCTCGATACGCTGATTGCGCGGCTCGGCGAAGCCGCGGCATCGGGGCTCGGCGCCGGCTCGGCGCTGGTCACGCGACAGCGGCAGCGTGAGGCGATCGCCGATGCTGTCGCAGCGCTTGGCGCGGTGTCGGGTACAGCGGAGGAAGTGACGGCGGACTTGCTGCGGGCGGCGAGCGAGGCTATCGGACGGCTCAGCGGACGCATCGATGTCGAGGACGTGCTCGACCGGCTGTTCCGCGAATTCTGCATCGGAAAGTAGGTTTCACGTAAAACCTGGAACGGGCGTTCCACGTGAAACGCGGGAAGCGCAATGGAAGCGGCAGACGTACTTGTGGTCGGAGGTGGGCATGCCGGCGC
The DNA here is from genome assembly GCA_963814905.1 of uncultured Alphaproteobacteria bacterium. GTDB lineage: Bacteria > Pseudomonadota > Alphaproteobacteria > Rhizobiales > Afifellaceae > DASWJZ01. The sequence continues at coordinate 132,030 of CAWFEM010000003.1, forward strand.
AGAAGCCGCGGCGGCGGCGGCCCGATTCGGCGCCGATACGATTCTCGTCACGCATCGCTTTTCGACCGTCGGAGAGATGTCCTGCAACCCCGCGATCGGCGGTCTCGGCAAGGGCCATCTGGTGCGCGAGGTCGATGCGCTCGACGGCCTGATGGGCCATGTCGCCGACAAGGCCGGCATCCAATTCCGGGTCCTTAATCGCCGCAAGGGTCCCGCCGTACGCGGGCCGCGCGCCCAGGCCGACCGCGCGCTCTATCGCGCGGCGATGCAGGCGGCGATCGCCGCACAAGCGAACCTCCGGGTCGTCGAGAGCGAAGTCGCCGACCTCCTCGTCGCGGATGGCCGCGTGACCGGCGTGCGGCTCAAGGATGGTCGCGACATCCGCGCCGCTGCGGTCGTCCTGACCACCGGCACGTTCCTCTCCGGCCTGATCCATCTCGGCGAGACGACAACGCCCGCCGGCCGCTATGGCGAGGCGCCGAGCCTTGGCCTCTCCGAGACGCTCCGCCGATTCGGCCTCCGGCTCGGCCGGCTGAAGACCGGAACGCCGCCGCGCCTCGACGGGCGCACCATCGACTGGGCGAGCCTGGAGCGGCAGCCTGGCGACCAGCCGCCGGAGCCGTTCTCCGCTCTTACCGCGGAGATCACCACGCCGCAGATCGACTGCGCCATCACGCGCACGACAGCGGAAACGCATCAGATCATCCGCGTTAACCTTAACCGCTCGGCAATGTATTCCGGCCGCATTGCGAGCCGCGGGCCGCGCTATTGCCCCTCCATCGAGGACAAGATCGTCCGCTTTGCCGACCGCGACAGCCACCAGATCTTCCTCGAGCCGGAAGGCCTCGACGACCATACCGTTTACCCGAACGGCATCTCCACCTCGCTGCCGGAGGACGTGCAGACCGCCCTCGTCCACTCCATGCCGGGTCTGGAGCGCGCGACGATCCTGCGCCCCGGCTACGCCATCGAATACGACCACATCGACCCGCGCGAGCTCGCCCCGACGCTGGAATGCCTGAAGCTTCCCGGCCTCTATCTCGCCGGCCAGATCAACGGCACCACCGGCTATGAGGAAGCCGCGGCCCAGGGTCTCGTCGCCGGTCTCAACGCGGCGCGCGCCGCCGGCGGGTCGGAGCCGGTCACGATCGGCCGCGCCGACGCCTATCTCGGCGTGATGATCGACGACCTCGTGACCCGCGGTGTCAGCGAGCCCTATCGCATGTTCACCTCGCGCGCCGAATACCGGCTCTCGCTCCGTGCCGATAACGCCGACCAGCGCCTAACGCCGCTCGGGCTTGCTGCCGGGTGCGTGGGGAACGAGCGCGCCGGGGCTTACGCGGCAAAGGCTGACGCTCTCGTCAAGGGAAGGAACCTGCTGGACGGGCTGACGCTGACGCCAGCGGAAGCCGCGCGGCATGACCTTCACGTCAACCAGGACGGCGTGCGGCGCTCCGCTTTCGATCTTCTGGCGCATCCGGACGTGACGCTCGACCGGCTTGTGGCGATCTGGCCGGAGGTTCGCTCGATCACGGCACCCATCGGCGAGCAGATCCGCATCGACGCACAATACGCCGTCTACCTGAAGCGGCAGCAGGCGGACGTGGAAGCGATGCGGCGCGACGAGGCGCTCGCGCTTCCCCCCGACCTCGACTACGACGCGATCGCCGGGCTCTCCACCGAGGTGCGGCAGAAGCTCTCCGCCGTGCGTCCGGCCAATCTCGGGCAGGCGGGCCGCATCGACGGCGTCACGCCGGCGGCGCTGACGCGGCTTCTTTCCCACGTGAAACGTTCCTCCAGCCGGGCGGGCCGCAGTGCTGCCTGAGCGCGCGCCGATCCCCGTCGCGGATGCCGGCCGGGAGGTGCTCGCCGGGTTTCCTTTTCTTGACACGGAGGCAAAGCGCGACCTCCAGCGCTTCGTCGCGCTGCTCTGCGAATGGCAGGGCACGCACAATCTCGTCGCGCCTGCGACTCTTCCCGACGTCTGGACGCGGCATGTCGCGGATTCGCTGCAGCTTCTCGAGCACGCGCCGGATTTCCGCGAATGGGTCGATCTTGGGAGCGGGGCGGGGTTTCCGGGTCTCGTCGTCGCGATCGCCTGCAAGGCGCGGCGCGAGCGGCATTTCACGCTGGTGGAAGCGACGGCCAAGAAGGCGGCCTTCCTGCGCGCCGCGGTCCGTGAGACGGGCGCGAATACGAGCGTCGCGGCGCAGCGGATCGAGGCGCATTCAGAAACGATGCGCGGCCGGGCCGATATCGTCTCGGCGCGTGCGCTCGCTCCGCTTGCCGCACTCCTGCCGCTTGCCGCCCCCTACCTTCGCGCGGGAGGCGTGATGCTCCTCTTGAAGGGCCAGGATCATGTGCAGGAGATTGAAGCCGCCGCTCAGTCCTTCGCCTTCGATGTGCTAGACTACCAAAGCGTGACGGATTCGGGCGGCCGGGTTCTTGCCATCCGCAATCTCCGTCCAAAGAGGCCGCGGCAATGACCATGAGCGAAAGGCTGCCTGAGCGCCCGCGCGTGCTTGCGCTCGCCAACCAGAAAGGCGGGGTTGGCAAGACCACGACCGCGATCAATCTCGGAACGGCGCTCGCGGCGATCGACGAGACGGTGCTGATCGTCGACATCGACCCGCAGGGGAACGCCTCAACCGGGCTCGGCGTGGAGCGCGACCCGGAGCGGCCGTCGACCTATGACGTGCTCGTCGGCGAGGCGACGCTTTCCGACGCCGCTATGCACACCGCCGTGCCACGCCTCGACATCGTGCCCTCGACGCTGGATCTGCTTGGCGTGGAACTTGAGATCGCCAACACGGCGGACCGGAATTTCCGGCTCAGGAAGGCTGTCGCTTCGCTTCCGATGGAGCCGAAGGAGATCGCCTATTCCTACATCCTGATCGACTGCCCGCCGTCGCTCAATCTTCTGACGATCAACGCCATGGCGGCGAGCCATGCGGTGCTGGTGCCGCTGCAATGCGAGTTCTTCGCGCTCGAGGGCCTGTCGCAGATTCTGTCAACGGTCGAGCGTGTGCGGGCCGGCCTCAACCCGCAGCTTTCCATCCACGGCATCGTGCTCACCATGTTCGACGGCCGGAACAAGCTTTCCGGCCAGGTGGTGGAGGACGTGCGGGCGCATATGGGCGACAAGGTCTATCGCACCGTGATCCCGCGCAACGTGCGCATCTCGGAGGCGCCGTCACATGGCAAGCCGGCGCTTCTCTACGATCTGAAATGCGCCGGCAGTCAGGCCTATCTGCGGCTTGCCGCCGAGATTATCCAGCGCGAGACCGCGCTCCGCGCGGCCTAGAGGGCGGGGCATTTGGGGGAGAGACGTTTGGCAGCGGAACCGAAGAAACGCTTGGGGCGCGGACTCGACGCTCTGCTCGGGGCCTACCCGGCGAGCGAGCCGACGCTCAAGGTCGCCGCGGAAGGGGGCGGCGGACGGCGCACGCTTCCGATCGATCTGATCGACCGCAACCCGCGCAATCCGCGCCGCGACTTCCGTGACGAGGAGCTTGCCGAGCTGACGGACTCGGTGAAGCGCCACGGCATCGTGCAGCCGGTCGCCGTGCGCCCGGTCGGCGATCGCTACGAGCTGATCGCCGGCGAGCGGCGCTGGCGCGCGGCACAGCGCGCCGGTCTTCATGACGTGCCGGTCATCATGCTCGACGTCGAGCGACAGCCAGGCGCTGGAAGTCGCGATCGTGGAGAACGTGCAGCGCACCGATCTCAATCCGATCGAAGAGGCGCGCGGTTATCAAGCTCTGATCGCGGAGTTCAAATACACGCAGGCCGATCTCGGCGAGACGATCGGAAAGAGCCGTGTGCATGTGACGAATACGCTGAGGCTCCTGAAGCTTCCGCAATCGATCATCGAGCTGCTCGAAGCGGGCACGATCTCCGCCGGCCACGGGCGCGCGCTGCTCGCTTCCGTCGATCCGGAGCGGCTGGCGAAGGCGATCGTCGCCAAAGGTCTTTCGGTGCGCGAGGCGGAGCGCATGTCGCAGCCGCGCGAGAGGAGCGCGAAGCCGAAGGCGAGGGGCATCAGGAACGCCGATATCGCGGCGTTGGAGAAGGAGCTCTCCGACAAGCTCGGGCTCAAGATCGCGATCCAGCACGAAGAGAGCGGGCGCGGCGAGGTCCGCATCTCCTATGCGAGCCTGGAGCAGTTCGACGTCGTGTGCGGCAAGCTTCGGCGCTAGGCTCGCCTATCCTAACACATTGATATCGTTCCACTTATCGCTTCTTTAGTCGCCGCGATGTCAGCGCGATGTCGTGCAATGCCTCGGAGATCGTCGCCTCTTCGAGCGCCGGCGTAAGACGCATCGCCATCACCGCGCGGTCGATGCGCCCGCGTGCCTTCGCGATCGCGTCGCTCGGCCAGCGCTCGATCGCGGACTGCACCGCGGGACGTCGTCTGCCGAAGATCGGCGGGCGCGCGAAATCGACGGCGCGGGAGGGTCGCTCGCCGGCATCGACGGCGGTGCGGAGCTGCTGCAGCTGAATCAAATGGCGAAGCGCCAGCGCGCCGAGCGCCGATGCCGAGCCGCCTTCCGCGCGCAGCCGCGAAAGCGCCAGCTCGAGCGCTTCGCTTTCGCCGAGAAGTGCTGCGTCGATTGCATGATCGGTCTTTGCGTTGGTGGTGTCGCCGACGATGGCGAAGACGGCGTCGGCCGTGACGGTCTTCTGTTCGCCGAGATAGACGAAGAGCTTTTCCAGCTCGCCGCGGATCGCGAGCCGGTCGCCGCCGAGATTTTCGATCAGGAGCTCCGACGCGGCCGGCTCGATCGTCATCTCCGCTTCCTCGACGGCGGCATGGATCAACGCCGCAAGGTCGCCGCCCTCAAGCGGATAGGTCGGCGCGGCGATCGCATGCTTGGAGGATTCGAAGGCCTTGCGAAGCGGGCTCGTCGGCGAGAGCTCGCCCGCCTCCACGATCAGCCACGCCGCGTCGGGCGGATTCTCGATGATCGGCTGGACTGCGCCGATCACGTTGTGGCGGCCGTCGAGGACGCGGACCGCGATCACCGGCTCGCCGCCGAAGAGCGAGGCGGCGTAGACCTCGTCGGCGACGCGGCCGGGATTGGCGGAGAGCTCGTCGGAGCCGATGCGCATGATCTCATCGCCGCCGCCGCGCATCAGTGCGACGCGCTCCACCGAGCGTGCGCGCTCCGTGATCGCGCCGGCATCGCTGCCGTAGATCAGGAAGAGGCGCACACCTTCCGGCGGGGAGGCGAGAGTGCGGTCGGCGTCGTGTCCCTTTACGGCGACCATCGGTGATTCCGGTCTAGAGCCTATTCCATTCTGAAAGGATCAGAATGGAGGCTCTTTTTCTTTGCCTCAGCATGATCTTTTCCGAAAACCGGCATCCACTTTTCGGGATCATGCTCAGTTGGTCGCGAAATAGGCGGCGAGGCGCGCCTTGGTCAGCTCGGCCAGCGATGTCGCCAGGCGGTTCTCCGCGTCGAGCCGCGCGCGGATATTGGAATAGCTCTGCGAGGAGCGGGTGTAGCTGTCGATCTGCGTGACGCTCGTGCCGAAGATCGAGGTGTCGGTCTCGGCGTCCTTCAGGAGGAAGGAGACGCCACCGGTCAGCTGGTAGAGATTGGGCGTGCCGGAATTGCGCTCAACCGAGAGCTCCTGCTCGCGCACCGTCATCCGGTAGACGAGCTTGTAGCGGGCCGGCGCGCCTTCGCCGCCGCCGCGCAGCCCGAAGAGAAGCGCGTTGCGGTAGACCTGCTCGATGCGTGTGCCCGAGTTCGCCACGTCGATTGCCGGCAGATCGGCCTGCGGCCCCGGCCTGCCCGGACTTGTCCCGTAAAGGGGGCGCACCTGGCAGCCGGCGAGACCGAAAAGCGCCGGGAGCAGCAGCGCGGCGAGGAGGGAGCGGCGATCAAGCAACGACATTGACGATCCGGTTTGGCACGACCACGACGCGGCGCGGCGGCTTCCCCTCCAGAAAGCGCTGGATGGGCTCGAGCGCAAGTGCGGCTTTCTCCACCTCCGCATTCGGAGCGTCGACGGCGACGGTCAGCTCCGCGCGCTTCTTGCCGTTCACCTGCACGGGAAGGAGCACGGTGTCGACCTGAAGCAGGTCCGCCTCGACCTCCGGCCAGCCTGTCTCCGCGACAAGGCTCGTGTGCCCGAGCGTCTGCCAGCATTCTTCCGCCAGATGCGGCATCATCGGCGCCAGCATGAGCACCAGCGCTTCGGCCGCCTCGCGCTCCGCCCAGGCGAAATCGGGCTCCGCCTTGCCATCGCTCGCGGCGGTCAGAACATTGGTCAGCTCGTAGAGCTGCGCGACGGCGCGGTTGAAGCGCAGCCGCTCGATGTCGTGCGTGACGGTGTCGATGGTGCGGTGGACGTGGCGGCGGAGCTCCATCGCGCGATCGGAGAAGAGCGCCGGACGCGGCAGGTGCGGCGGCGGCAGCTCCTCGCCGAGACGCGTGACGAGACGCCAGACGCGCTGCACGAAGCGGTGCGCGCCCTCAACGCCCGCCGCCGTCCAGATCACGTCGCGCTCCGGCGGCGAGTTGGAGAGCATGAAGAAACGCGCCGTATCGGCGCCGTAGGTTTCGATGATGTCGGAGGGGTCGACCGTGTTCTGCTTCGACTTCGACATCTTCTCGATCGGCCCGATCTCGATCGGTTCGCCGGTCGCGACGGAGAAGGCGTGGCGTTCGTCGCCGTCGCCGCCCTCGATCCTCACCTTGGCGGGCGTCAGCCACTCGCCTTTCTTGTTGCGGTAGGTCTCATGCACGACCATGCCCTGCGTGAAGAGACCTTCGAACGGCTCGTCGAGTCCGACATGGCCGGTCTTCTTCATCGCGCGGGTGAAGAAGCGCGAGTAGAGCAGATGAAGGATCGCGTGCTCCACGCCGCCGATATACTGGTCGACGGGAAGCCAGTGATCGACGATCGCGCGGTCGGTCGGCGTCTTGGCATGGGGGGCGGTGAAGCGGGCGAAATACCAGGACGAGTCGACGAAGGTGTCCATCGTGTCGGTCTCGCGCTTCCCCGGTCCACCGCATTTCGGGCAGGCGACGTCGCGCCAGGTCGGATGCCGGTCGAGAGCATTGCCGGGCTTGTCGAAGTCCACCTCCTCCGGCAGCGTCACCGGCAGGTCTTCGCGCTTCACGGGGACCACGCCGCATTTCGCGCAGTGGATCATCGGGATCGGGCAGCCCCAGTAGCGCTGACGCGAGATGCCCCAGTCGCGCAGGCGGTACTGCACTTCAGCCTTGCCCCAGCCCTGGCTTACGAAAAGCGCCAGCGTCTCGCTCATGGCCTGCTGGCAGGTGATCTCCACGCCCTGTTCGCCGTACCACTGGACGTATCGAACCTTTTGCGACTTCGGCGGGATGAAGGCGACGTCCTTGACGCGCGCGCCGGTGTCGGCCGGCACGAACACGTCGATCACGGGCAGACCGTATTTCCGGGCGAAGTCGAGGTCGCGCTGGTCGTGCGCCGGGCAGCCGATGATGGCGCCGGTGCCGTAGTCCATCAGGACGAAGTTGGCGATGTAGAGCGGCAGCTCCCACGAGGGGTCGGCGGGGTGCGTGACCGTGAGCCCGGTGTCGAAGCCGAGCTTCTCCGCCGCTTCGATAGCCGCCTCAGACGTGCCGAGATGATGACAGAGCGCGATGAAATCCGCTGCCTCCTTGTTCTCTGTGGCGAGCCTTTGAGCCAGCGGATGATCGGGGGCGATGGCGGCGAAGGTAGGGCCGCGCATCGTGTCGGGCCGCGTCGTGAAGACCGGAAGCGTCTCGAAGCCGGGCGGGGCGCCCTTGACGCCGAACGAGAAGTGCAAGCCCTCGGAGCGGCCGATCCAGTTCTCCTGCATGACCCGGACTTTCTCCGGCCAGCGGTCGAGCGTCTTCAGCGCCTCAAGCAGCTCTTCGCTGTAGGCGGTGATGGTCAGGAACCATTGCGTCAGCTCGCGAACCTCGACCTCCGCGCCTGAGCGCCAGCCGCGGCCGTCGATCACCTGCTCGTTGGCGAGCACCGTCTGGTCGACGGGGTCCCAGTTCACCTTGGCGGTCTTGCGCGCCACCAGCCCGGCGTCGAGGAAATCCAGGAAGAGGCGCTGCTGCTCGGCGTAATAATCTACGTCGCAGGTGGCGAACTCGCGGCTCCAGTCGAGCGACAAGCCCATGGATTTGAGCTGCGCGCGCATCGTCGCGATGTTGTCGTAGGTCCAGGCCTTCGGATGCACCTTGTTCTGCGCCGCCGCGTTCTCCGCCGGCAGGCCGAAGGCGTCCCAGCCCATCGGATGAAGCACGTTGTAGCCGCGGGCGCGGCGGTAGCGCGCGAGCACGTCGCCCATCGTGTAGTTGCGCACGTGTCCCATGTGGATGCGCCCCGACGGATAGGGGAACATCTCCAGGACGTAGTATTTCGGACGCGAATCCTCGCTCGGCGTCTCGAATAGCCGGCGCTCGGCCCAGACGGATTGCCAGCGCGGCTCGACGGCCCGCGGGTTGTAGCGCTCGGTGGACATCAGATTAACCGGCTCCGGAAGCGGCGAGACCTTCACCTGAATTCCTCCAGGCGGTCAATATTTCCCGGCGATTTGCCGCGTCCGCGCGGGCATGTTAGCGCGGCGTCGGAGGTGCGGATGGCGGACGCCGGAACGAGGCTTGCGGAGGTGAGGGCGCGGATTGTCGCCGCCGCGGCGCAGGCCGGCCGCGATCCCGCCACGATCACGCTCATCGCCGTGTCGAAGACCTTTCCGTCAGAAGCGGTCGCGCCGGTCATCGCCGCCGGGCAGCGCGAATTCGGCGAGAACCGCGTGCAGGAGGCGGAGAGCAAATGGCCGCCGCTCAAGAAACGGCATCCCGACCTCCGCCTGCATCTGATCGGGCCGCTCCAGACCAACAAGGCGCGCGACGCGGTGGCGCTCTTCGACGCGATCCACACGCTCGACCGCGACAAGCTCGCCGGCGTCCTCGCCAAGGAGATGGCGCGGGCCGGGCGGCGGCCGTCGCTCTTCGTCGAGGTGAATACCGGCAAGGAACCGCAGAAGGCGGGCATTGAGCCGGAGGAGGCTGCCGACTTCGTGACACGCTGCCGCGAGGTGCACGGGCTTTCCATCGCCGGGCTCATGTGCATCCCGCCTTTTGACGCGGATCCGGTGCCGCATTTCGCGCTGCTCAGGCGGCTGGCGGACGGACTTGAGCTGAAATCGCTCTCCATGGGGATGAGCGCCGACTACGAGACCGCGATCCTCCACGGTGCGACGCATGTCCGGGTCGGGAGCGCGATCTTTGGCGAGCGCACCTGACGCGGCCGATTTCTTGGCAGTTCTTGCCGGTTTTCTCGGAATCTCGTTCGAATCTGAGATGGCGGTTTAGTCGAACCTTAAGTCAGCTCCGGGATAGTCCGAGGTTCTGAGGAGCCGGGCACGTCGGCGTGCGCGGCACGAGAAACCCAAGTGCGGCGCGCGAATGCCGCCCGGTTCGGCAGGGGCATCAAGTGCAACCAAGTCAGCTTGCAATCCGCAGCGCCGAAGACGTTTTCGCTGGGCAGGACTCCGCCGCGCAACAGCCACTCGGGCGGGTCATCTCCGTCACCGGATCGCGCGCTGTCGTCGCGGTGGAAAACAACGCGCATGCGCTGAGCCAGGGCGACCCGCTCTCGGTCGGCAAGCTGCTTGCGATCGAATCCGGCCGGTCCTTCATCGTCGGCCTCATCTATTCGGCGGAATCGTCGACCCACTTGCCGGACATGATGCTGGCGAGCGTGGAGCTGCAGGGCGAGCTGCGGCCGGCGGACGACGGCGGCAAATCGATGTTCGATCGCGGCATCCGTACCTATCCGCCGATCGGCGCGGCGGTGCACGAGATGGATACCGCCGAGCTGGAGCGGATCTACGATTACGAAGGCCACCAGACGATCACCATCGGCACGTTGAGCCAGGCCGGTTCCATCGAGGCGACGGTGCGGGTCCAGGATCTTCTGCAGAAACATTTCGCCGTGCTCGGTACGACCGGTTGCGGCAAGTCGAGCGCCGTTGTCCTGCTTCTCGATCGCATCCTGAACGCGACGGATGCGACGCGCATCCTGCTCATCGATCCGCACAACGAATACGCCGCTGCCTTCAAGAACGAGGCTGAAGTCGTCAGCCCGCGCAATCTCAGCCTGCCGTTCTGGCTGTTCAATTTCGAGGAGCTCGTCGACGTCATCTATCGGCGGCGTCCGGGCGTGCCGGAGGAGGTCGATCTCCTCGCCGACTTCATTCCGCTCGCCAAAGGGCGCTACGCCCAGAGCATCGAGCGCGGCGGCGCCTCGCTCGTCCGCCGCGAAATCGAGGATGGCGGTTATACCGTCGATTCGCCGGTTCCTTACCGCATTCACGACGTGCTCGCGATGATCGACGAGCAACTCGGAAAGCTCGACGGCAAGGACGACCGCCCGGCGCTCAGGCGGCTTCATGCGCGCCTCGTCTCCGTCGTGCACGATACGCGCTATCAGTTCATGTTCTCCAGCCGTACCATCGAAGACACGATGGCCGATCTCCTGAAGACGCTCTTCCGCATCCCCGCGGAGGGACGGCGCATAACGATCGTGGAGATGGCCGGTTTCCCCGCCGAGGTGGTTGACGCCGTGGTCTCGGTTCTGTGCCGGCTCGCCTTCGATCTCGGCGTCTGGGGCAAGGCGCGGCTGCCGGTCCTGGTGGTCGCGGAGGAGGCGCACCGCTACGTCCCCGCCGACAAGCGCGTGGGCTTCGGGCCGACTCGGCGGTCCATCTCGCGGATCGCCAAAGAGGGGCGCAAATACGGCGTCTATCTCGGGCTGGTCACGCAGCGCCCGGCGGAGCTCGATCCGACCATCCTGTCGCAATGCAGCTCGATCTTCGCCATGCGCATGGCCAACGAGGCCGACCACGCCATCATCCGCTCAGCCGTCAGCGACGCGGCGAGCTCGACGCTCGCGGGGCTGCCTTCGATCGGGAACCGTGAGGCGATCGCCTTCGGCGAGGCGGTGTCAATGCCGATGCGCGTGCGCTTCGCGACGCTGCCGGCGGACCGGTTGCCGCACAACCAGCTTCCGACCTTGCAGTCGACGCTCTCGGAAAGCGAGACGAGCGAGTTCGTGGAGGATGTGGTTCGCCGCTGGCGCTCGGTAGCGCGACGCGAACGCTAGGCTCTCGCCCGGCCCGATCGTTTCAGGCGGTGGGCTCTGTCTTTCAGCCGGAGCACGAATCTCGTCCGAAGACCGGTCCGCACATCTCGGGACCAACATGCTCAGGGCGTTCTCCGGGGCCGGCTGCGCCTTCAGGCGGCGGCCCCGAACAGTTTACGCGAACTTCGCAGCCTCGCGCGCGAGATGCTGGATTTCGACCGGCCGGATTCCCAATTCGCTCAGCTGGCGAGCGGACAGGGTGCTCAGCGCGCGCAGGGTGGCCTTGTAACGCCGTCCGGAGCGCCAGCGACGCAGTGAGTTCGTCATGACTATCTCCATCTCCTCTGGCGATCCCTTGAGCCGGGGCTTGGGGTTTCGCCGTTTCGATGTGGCCAGACTGACTCGCTAGTGTTGCCGTGGCTTTTCCTGGGCGACGGCGATTGACTTCGCGGACATGGGAAATGGTTTCTTTAGAGCGGTCGCGACGAAACATTCCAGCTGCGGATGACAGGCTTCATTCGACCCAGAGTCCGCGGGATTTGTGCCATTGCTCGATCAATTCCTCCGGATAATCGTCGAAACACCGGTCATAGGGGCCGACCTGCGGCTCCACCCAGTCGGGCTTATAGGCCAGCATCAGGTGCACGCGCTCCGGGGTGCGCGGCAGCGGCGTGTCGATGGCGGAGGCAAAGGGGTGGACGAGATCCGGCCAGGTCGGGTCGAAGAGCCACAGAGCGGCGGCGCATTTGACGCAAAAGTGCCGCTCACCGGAGCTGATCGTGCATGTCTCGCCGCTCTCGATCTTGGCGCGGTAGACGCCGAGCGACGCGCGGCCCTGCACCGCCAGCGTCACCGCGTCGCCCATCAGATTGATGGCGTAGCCGCCACCGCCCGCCGTCTTGCGGCAGATGGAGCAATAGCAGAGCTGATACGGGTAGGGGGTGTGGCTTTCGACGGAGAAGCGCACGGCGCCGCATCGGCAGCTTCCAGAAAGCGTGATCGGCATCGCGTCGGTTCGCTCCTGCGGGCGGGCGCGCGAGAAGCTTTCTGTCCGGAAGCAGGCGAAATTCTGGCGCTTTGCCACATTCTTTTCGTCAAGCGCGACGGCGCCTGCGCGGCTTGCCTCCGACGAGAAAGACGGGCCGCGGCCCGGCAGCGGCGAGGAGCAGCTTCAGGTCACGACGGTCGAGCGCGATGCAGCCTTCCGTCGGTGCGTAGCCCGGCCGCGCCAGATGCAGGAAAATCGCGCTGCCACGGCCGCGGATGCGCGGCGCCCTGTTCCAGTCGAGCACGCCGACGACGTCGTAGAGGTGGTCGGCGCGCCACATCGTCTCGTGCCCGGCCCTGGCGGGCAGGCGGATCGGGCAATTGTAGCGTCCGCTTCGCGGATCTTCGCACCAGCCGTCGTCCTTGCGCATCGCCCGACGGGGGAGGGCGGAGCGCGGCGGCAGGCCGCGATCGGGCCGCACGATCAGCGACAGGAGCCGCATCGGCCCGGCCGGCGTGGCGCCGTCGCCTTCGCGTTTCAGATGCGTCACACCGGAGCGGCCGAGCGCGCATTTCAGCATCAGAGGGCCGCAGCGCAAAAAACCGCGGTGCCGGTCACGCGGCGATGAATAGACTGTGATCGTGCGCAAGTCGCATCCCAAGTCGAAAGTTGGTTTCTTGTTTCGGGCCCGGCTCGTCTTCGTACCTGTGTCGTAGATGTGGCACGCGTCGACGCTCTAGCCTAGATTGACCTTAAGAGATTCCAGAGGCCCGCATGACATCCCGCAAGATCCTCATCGTCGACGACGACGCCGATCTGAGCGAAGCACTGATCGATCAGCTTTCTCTCTATGACGAGTTCGAGCTCACGCACGCCAAGACCGCGACGGCAGGCCTGCAGGCGGCGCGCGAAGGCCATATCGACCTGGTCATCATGGATGTCGGCCTGCCGGACATGGACGGCCGCGAGGCGGTGAAGCTTATGCGCAAGAGCGGCGTGCGGGCGCCGATCATCATGCTGACCGGGCACGACACCGATTCCGACGCGATTCTGGGGCTGGAGGCGGGCGCTAACGACTATGTGGTGAAGCCGTTCCGTTTCGCGGTGCTGCTTGCCCGTATCCGCGCGCATCTGCGCCAGCACGAACAGAGCGAGGACGCGACCTTCGCCATTGGGCGCTATACGTTCCGACCGGCGGCGAAGATGCTGCTCGACACGACCGGGAGCAAGATCCGCTTGACCGAGAAGGAGACGGCGATCCTGAAATACCTCTATCGCGCCGGCGACAGGATCGTAACGCGCGACGTGCTGCTTTCGGAGGTGTGGGGCTATAATTCAGGCGTCACCACGCATACGCTGGAAACGCATATCTATCGCCTGCGGCAGAAGATCGAGCGCGATCCTTCGCACGCGGAGCTTCTCGTCACCGAATCGGGCGGCTACAAGCTGGCGCGATAGTTCGAGGTAAAGGCAGGAAAGATGGCCCCCCCGCAATCGCTGGACGAGGATATCGGCATCCTCCGACAGGTGCCGTTCTTCGGCGGCTTCACCCAGACGCAGCTGAAGCTCATCGCGATTTCGGCGGAGAGTCGCTCGCTGCCGGAAAAGCTGCTGCTGTTCGACGAAGGCCAGCTTCTGCATTCCGCCTACGTGATCGTGTCCGGCAGCCTGAAGGGCGAGCACAAGACCGACGGCGACAAGGTCGTGAAGCGCGAGATCGGGCCGGGTGTGATTCTCGGCGAGCGGGCGTTGATCCTTGACGCGCGCGCGACGGAATCGGTCAGGGTGGAAAGCCGCACCCGCGTCCTGCAGGTACGCAAGCTGGCGTTCCGCAAGCTGCTGCAGGAACATCCCCAGATGGCGACCGTGCTGCGCTCGAGGCTCACGCGCCACGTGGTGCAAGTCGCCTCCGGTCTGAACGCGGTCGCCGCTCGCCTGCGCGCGGTGGAGCTCTAGCGCTCCGCCTTGACGGAATCGGACAGCGGCTCTGTCTTTTTTGGGAGCGTGATCTTCTCCGAAAACCGTTCCCACCCCGGATCAGTGTCCGGGGCATGCTTTTCGGGATCAAGCTCTAGCGAAACGTCGCGATCACCGGCACATGGTCGGAGGGCCGCTCCCAGGAGCGCGCCTCCCTGAGCACGGTCATGGCGCTTGCCTTCGGCGCAAGGTCGGGCGTCGCCCAGATGTGGTCGAGGCGGCGGCCGCGGTCATTCACCGTCCAGTCCGGCGAGCGGTAGCTCCACCAGGTAAAGAGCTTCTCCTCCGGCGGCACGAAGCGGCGCATGACGTCGACCCAGCCGCCGGCGGCGCGCATGCGCTCCAGCCCCTCCGTCTCAACCGGCGTATGGCTGACCACCCTCAGGAGCTGCTTGTGCGACCAGACGTCGGTCTCCAGCGGCGCGATGTTCAGGTCGCCGACGAGGATGGAGTCCGGCGCCGATAGCGTGTCCATGCAGGCGCGAAGTTCCTCGACGAAGGAGAGCTTGTGGGCGAATTTCGGGTTGATGGCCGGGTCGGGCTCATCGCCGCCTGCGGGAACGTAGAGATTGTGGATGGTGATGGCGCGGCCGCGATAGTCGACAGTCGCGGCGATATGGCGCGCGTCCTCCTTTCCGCAGAAGCGCCGGCGGTCGACGGATTTGAGCGGCCGGCGCGAGACGATGGCGACGCCATGGTAGCCTTTCTGGCCGTGCATCGCGATGTGCCGGTAGCCGGCCTCACGCAGCGCCTTCAGCGGAAAGTTGGCGTCCGGGCACTTGGTTTCCTGCAGGCAAAGGACGTCCGGGCGCTCTTCGGCGAGCAGACGCTTCACCAGGCCGATCCGCAGGCGCACGGAGTTGATGTTCCAGGTGGCGACGGAGAACGGCATCTTCTTGGGACCGGACCGGCGGGAATGCCCGGCTTGGCTTCGAGGGGCGGTGGAGTCCAGCCTAAAGCCTTAAATCTCCACATGAAAAAGCGCCCGATCCGTTTCCGGATCGGGCGCCCGCGGTTACCGGCGACCTGCGCTACGGGGGGCATGTTTCGCAGGGACGCCACTCCGCTCCATCATAACGTGGTGCGGGCGGATTTCGTTTTCAAGCGCCCCGGATTACTGCTTGTTCATGTTGGCGTTGGTGGCCGCCTGGTAGTCGATCTTGAAGAGGTCGGAGGCGAGCTTCTTGCCGGTCTCCACGTTGTAGAGAGCGACCATTGTCTGCAGGCCCTGCTGATCGGTCACGGTCCACTGGCGCAGCTCGTAGGTCTTGCGGTCGAAGATCAGGTTCAGCGTGCCGGCGCTGAAGCGCGTCTCGTCCTGCAACTCCACCTCGACCAGATCGGGCGCCACGCCGACGCGCGTAACCTTGTCCGTCGTCACAAGGTTCAGACTCTTGTCGAGGAGCAGCCTGAGCGGTGTCTGCGACAGAGGCCAGATGTCGTAGGTCTGGAGCTTCTGGTCGTAGACCAGCACCGACTTGCCGTCGGCGATGACGCGGACGCTCGACGGCGGATCGTATTGGAAGCGCACGCGCCCGGGACGCGAGATGAAGAAGCGGCCCTGCAACTGGTCGCCGTTCGGATTGAACTGGACGAACTCGCCGTCCATCGTGCTGATCGCTCCGAGATGCGCGGAAATGTCGCCGAGCACGGCGCGCTCCGCGTCCGTGATGGCGAACGCCGCCTGCGGCAGGACCGCGGCGGAAAGCATCGCGCCAAGCAGCGCGCGCCGGTTGAGACGGATCGGGCCCATCGGCATCTCCTCGACTATCAGCGAGACTTAGGCCTTATTCGTGACCAGACAAGGGCGCGCGCCCTCGAGCCGCAGGTCTCAGGCGGCGCTTTCGCCCACGAGGATCTCGCGCTTGCCGGCGTGATTCGCCTGCCCAACCACGCCTTCCTGCTCCATCCGCTCGATGAGCGAGGCGGCGCGATTGTAACCTATCGACAACCGTCTTTGGATGTAGCTGGTTGAAGCCTTGCGGTCGCGGAGCACGATGGCGACGGCCTGATCGTAGAGGTCGTTCGATTCCTCCAGACCGCCCGCCATGGCGTCGAAGCCGCCGCCTTCCTCGTCGCTCTCGTCGGTGATCGAGTCGAGATAGTCCGGCACGCCCTGGCTCTTCAGGTGCGAGACGATGTCCTCCACCTCCTCGTCGGAGACGAAGGGGCCATGCACACGCCGGATGCGCCCGCCGCCGGCCATGTAGAGCATGTCGCCCTGGCCGAGCAGCTGCTCCGCGCCCTGCTCGCCGAGAATGGTGCGGCTGTCGATCTTGGAGGTGACCTGGAAGGAGATGCGGGTCGGGAAGTTGGCCTTGATGGTGCCGGTGATGACGTCGACGGAGGGACGCTGCGTCGCCATGATGACGTGGATGCCGGCGGCGCGCGCCATCTGCGCCAGACGCTGCACCGCGCCTTCGATGTCCTTGCCGGCGACCATCATCAGATCCGCCATCTCGTCGATGAGGACCACGATGAAGGGCATCGGCTCGAGCGCCAGCTCCTCGGTCTCGAAGATCGGCTCGCCGGTCTCATGGTCGAAGCCGGTCTGCACGGTGCGTGTCAGAACTTCCTTCTTCTTGGCGGCGAGAGCGATGCGCTGATTGAAGCCCTCGATGTTCCTGACACCGAGCTTCGACATCTTCTTGTAGCGATCCTCCATCTCGCGCACCGTCCATTTGAGCGCGACCACCGCCTTCTTCGGATCGGTGACGACCGGCGCAAGCAGGTGCGGGATGCCGTCATAGACGGAGAGCTCCAGCATCTTCGGGTCGATCATGATCAGGCGGCACTGCTCCGGCTTCAGGCGATAGAGCAGCGACAGGATCATCGTGTTGATCGACACCGACTTGCCGGAGCCGGTGGTGCCGGCGACGAGCAGATGCGGCATCTTCGCGAGGTCGGCGATGACCGGCTCGCCGTTGATCGTCTTGCCGAGCGAGAGCGCGAGCTTCGCCTTGGAGCTGTCGAAATCCGCCGAGGCGAGGAGCTCGCGCAGAAAGACGGTCTCGCGATGCGCGTTCGGGAGCTCGATGCCGATGGCGTTCTTGCCGGGGATGACGGCGACACGCGCGGAAATCGCGCTCATGGAGCGGGCGATGTCGTCGGCGAGCCCGATCACGCGGGAGGACTTGATCCCCGGCGCCGGCTCCAGCTCGTAAAGGGTGACGACCGGCCCCGGGCGGACGTTGATGATCTCGCCGCGGACGCCGAAATCTTCCAGGACACCTTCAAGGAGCCGCGCGTTCTGCTCGAGCGCGCCCTGGTCGATCATGGTCTCGCGCTTCTTCTGCTTCGGCGGCTCGCTCAGGAGATGCAGCGGCGGCAGCTCGAAATCGCTCGACGGGAGCAGCGACGGTTGCGCTTCCTTCCTGGCGCGGGCGCTCGGCTTGGGGCGCGCCGCCGGAGGCTGCACGACCGCCTTGGCCGCGCGCGACGGTGCGTCGGGCCGCTCCTCGTCGATGGCTTCGGCGAAGGCGTTGTCGAATTCCGAATCGACGTCGAAATCGACGGCATCGTCGGAGATGAACAAGGGCTCGCGGCGGCTCGACCGCGCGAAGGCCAGGCTGAGCCGTTTGCTTTCCGCGCGTTCCGCAAGCCAGCGCTTCACGGCGCGCACGACGATCGCCCGCGCTGAGAGTGCGAGATGGCCGAAAATTCCGGCGGTGATGCGGAGCCATCCGGAGGAAGGGCTTTCCTCCTCCTCTTCGTCTTCGGCGTCGTAATCCGGCTCGTCTTCCGGTTCCTCGATCGCGCGCGCACGGCGCGGCTGTGCCGGCATGGCGACGGCGACCGGCAGCCCGAGGCTCGACATGCCGAGCAGGAAGAGCGCGACGCCGATCAGCACCACGCAGAGCGCAGCGTAGAGGCCTGCGGAAAGCGTCCCGCCGCCGAACCATTCCGGCACGGAAAGGAGCACGTCGCCGAGCGCGCCGCCGAGCCCGGTCGGCAGCGGCCATTGCGCCATGTTCGGCAGGCAGGCGAAGCCGGCGGCGAGCGCCAGCGTCCCGAAGAACCAGGCGAGCGCCTGACGGATCGGCCGGCGCGGCCGGTAGAGGCGGAAGAGGCTCCAGCCCCAGAAGCCGAGCGGAAACACGATGGCGATGACGGCGAAGCCGAGGAACTGCATCGCCAGATCGGCGAACGCTGCGCCCGGCAGCCCGAGCAGGTTCCGGGCCGGCGCGTCGATCGGATAGGAGAAGCTCGGATCGTCGACGTGCCAGGTGAGGAGGCTGACGAAGGAAGCCGCCGCAAGCGCCGTCATGGCCAGGCCGAAGAGGCGCCAGGCATAGCGGCCGAGAAGCTCTTGGAGGTGACTTTCGGGCGCGTGATGGTCACGCAGAATGGCGTACGTCATGCTCGGTCGCCGCTTACGCTGAACTTGATGCTGTGCGGCGACCCTAAAGAGACGTGGTTAAGGTGCGTTTAACCAGCGCTCCGCGGCGTGCGACCCGGCGACAAAAAACCCGGCTGCGCGAGCAGCCGGGTCAGTCTTGGGAGGTCGGTTGAGCTTATTGGATGACTTCGCCGTGAAGGCTGATGTCCAGGCCCTCGACTTCGGCTTCCTTGGTGACGCGGATGCCGATGATCAGGTCGATGACCTTCAGGATCACGAAGGATGCGACCGCCGTCCAGATGATGGTCGCGGCGACGCCGTAGACCTGCGTCATCACCTGGCCAGCGTTGCCTTCCAGCAGACCGGGAGTGCCGCCGATCGCCTCCACCGCGAAGACGCCGGTCAGGATGGCGCCGACGATACCGCCGACGGCATGCACGCCGAAAGCGTCGAGCGAGTCGTCGTAGCCGATCATCGGCTTCAGCCACACCGCCGCCCACAGGCAGATGAGGCCCGCCGCGATGCCGATGAAGAGGGCGCCCATCGGGGCGACGAAGCCGGAGGCCGGGGTGATGGCGACGAGGCCGGCGACGGCGCCTGAGACGATGCCGAGGACGCTCGGCTTGCCCTTGAAGATCCACTCGCCGAACATCCAGGCGAGCGCCGCGGCCGCAGTTGCGATCTGGGTGACGGCCATCGCCATGCCGGCCGTCCCGTTTGCGGCGACGGCGGAACCGGCGTTGAAGCCGAACCAGCCGACCCACAGAAGCGAGGCGCCGATCATGCTGTAGACGAGGTTATAGGGTGCCATGTTCTCGGTGCCGTAACCGACGCGCTTGCCGAGCACGAGCGCGCAGACGAGACCCGCGACACCGGCATTGATGTGGACGACCGTGCCACCGGCGAAGTCGAGCACACCCGCGTCGGCAAGGAAGCCGCCGCCCCAGACCCAATGGCAGATCGGCGAATAGACGATCAGGCTCCACAGGCCCATGAACCAGAGCATCGCCGAGAATTTCATGCGGTCGGCGAAAGCACCGGCGATGAGCGCCGGGGTGATGATGGCGAACGTCATCTGGAAGGTCATGAAGACCGTCTCCGGAATGGTTCCGCTCAGCGAGTCGGACCCCATCCCGGCAAGGAACGCCGATGACAGCCCCCCGACATAGGCGTTCAGCCCGCCGCCGTCGGTGAAGGCCAGCGAATAGCCGGCGATCATCCAGATCACGGTGATCAGGCAGGTGATGGCGAAGCTCTGCATGGCGGTGGCAAGAATGTTCTTCTTGCGCACCATGCCGCCGTAGAAGAGCGCCAGGCCCGGCACCGTCATCATCAGCACGAGGGCGGTGGAGGTGAGCATCCAGGCGGTGTCGCCAGAATCGAGCGTCGGAGTTTCGTCCGCCGGGGCTGCGGCCATCTCGGTCGTCGCGGCCGGCTGATCGGTCGTGGTGTCGTCCTGGGCAAAGGCAGGTGCCGCCAGCCCAACAATGAGCAGTCCCAACACCACCAGAATTCTAGCTGCGAAGCAGCGCATCGCTTTCTCCATCGTTGTTACCCGCAGAGAGGGAGAGCCAGCATCGCGGCGCTCTGGAAGCGGAGCGATACAAGGGCCGTGCCAACCGCCTCCCGGGCGGCGCAACGACGTTTCCAGCCTGTCTGCACAAAGTTTCATCAGGTTAAGAAATCCTTACTGCCCCCTGCCTAGATAATAGGCACTAGAGGGCTGCGGCGTCGGTTTCGCCGGTTCGGATACGAAGCGCGCTCTCCAGATCGAGCACGAAGATCTTGCCGTCGCCGATCTGGCCGGTCTTGGCGGAATCGGCGATGGCCTCGATCACTTTGTCGGCTTCGCCTGCGGCGACGGCGACCTCGATCTTGAGTTTCGGGAGGAAACTCACGGCGTATTCGGCGCCGCGGTAAATCTCGGTATGGCCCTTCTGGCGGCCATAGCCTTTGACTTCCGTGACGGTCAGCCCCTGGACGCCGATGCCGGTCAGCGCATCCCTGACCGCATCGAGCTTGAAGGGCTTGATGATTGCGATAATCAGCTTCATTGGGCACGTGCTCCATGGTGAGAGTCGGCTGACCGGCCACGCGCCGACAGGCGCCGGCGGCAGCCGCTCGTGGGGATTGTTTCAAGAGTTGTGCCAAGCGTGGGGCGGTTTCGGCGGCGCAAGTCGCCGAAGGGTCCCGCGAAATGCCGCAGGGAACCAGAAATTTCGCTTTGCAACCAAGGATATGGGACGCAGCTGGTGCGCCCATTTTCCGCTCGGCCGTTACCGTTAATTCTCGCGTTTGGCGGCTCGCCGCCGGTGCCGCCCCGCGTTGCTACGCCTTTGCGTCCTTCCAGACGCGGATCAGGCCTTCCTGCGCCACGGAGGCGACGTGAATGCCGTCGCGCGTATAGATCGCGCCGCGATTGAAGCCGCGGGAACCTGACGCGGTGGGGCTGTCCTGCGCATAGAGGAGCCACTCGTCGGCGCGGAAGGGGCGATGCAGCCAGAGGGCGTGATCGAGGCTCGCCACTTGCAGGTCGCGGTCGAAGAGCGTGCGCGCATGCGGGTAGAGCGATGTGTCGAGCAGCATCATGTCGGAGGCGTAGGCAAGCACGCAGTTCTGGATGACGGGGTCGTCCGGAAGCTTGCCTGTGGTGCGGAACCAGACGTACTGAACCGGCTCGAGCTTCTCGCGGCTGACATAATGGCGGAGGCTCACCGGCCGGAGCTCGATCGGCCGCTCGCGCCGCCAATACCCCTTCATCGGTTCGCTGGCGCTTTCAATGAACTGCCGCTTCAGCTCATCCTCCGACATCAGCTCTTCCGGCGGGGGAACGTCCGGCATCGGCATCTGATGGTCGAGCCCGTCCTCCACCACCTGGAAGGAGGCGGCCATTGAGAAGATCGCATGGCCGTGCTGGATCGCCACCACGCGGCGGGTGACGAAGCTCTTGCCGTCGCGGATGCGGTCGACCTCGTAGATGATGGGGACGCCGGGATCGCCGGGGCGCAGGAAATAAGCGTGCAGCGAATGCGCCTTGCGGTCGGGCTCGACAGTGCGCGAGGCGGCGACCAGCGCCTGCCCGATGACCTGACCGCCGAAAACCCGCTGCCAACCATCTTCAGGGCTGCGACCGCGGAAGAGGTTGTGCTCAAGCGGCTCCAAGTCGAGGATGCCGAGCAGGTTCTCGACGGCGACTGCCAAAGTGACCTCGGATCATGCGCTGCCGGGGAGGCGGGCCAGAGAGCCGGAACGTCGTCAGACGCGGCCTTGAAGTCAAGCGCAGGCTCGTCGGCTCGTGCAGAGTTAAGGCCCGCGCGTGAGGGGCCGCAGGCAGAAGGTGAGAAGACATGGCCGCATCGGCCCAGCCCGATATCCTGATCGCCGGCGGCGGCTCGGCCGGGCTCACGGCAGCGCTCGCGATGAAGCGGAGCGCGCCCGATCTTGTGATCGAGATCGTCGATATCAAGGCGCCGGGTAGCGGCAAGCCGGATGCGCGTGCTTCTGCGATCGCGGCAGCGGCGCGGCGGATGCTGGAGCAGCTCGGCATCTGGCAGTCGGTCGCGGCGGAGGCGCAGCCGATCCTCTCCATGGAGATCACCGACAGCCGCACCGGCGATGCGATGCGGCCGATCTTCCTCACCTTCGACGGGCGCGTCAGCGAAGACGAGCCGTTCGCGCACATGGTGCCGAACGAGCCGCTCCTGGCGGCGCTTCGCGCCGGACTGTCGGATGCGGGGATCATCTTCACCGCGCCCGATTCGGTGGAGCGTTTCGCGGCGGACGGCCGCGTCGATGTCGGGCTTTCCTCCGGTGGGACGCGACGCGCGTCGCTGCTTGTCGCGGCCGATGGCATCCGCTCGCGCTTGCGCTCGCTCGCCGGCATCAAGACGGTCACCTGGAGCTATCCGCAGACCGCGCTGGTGGCGACGGTCAAGCACGAGCGGCCGCATGAGGGCGTCGCCGTGGAGCATTTCCTGCCGGCCGGGCCCTTCGCCATCCTGCCGCTCAAGGGGAACCGCTCATCTCTGGTCTGGACGGAGCGCAAGGAGGATGCGCAGAAGCTGATCGCAAGCGACGACTTCGTTTTCCTGGTGGAGCTTGAGCGGCGTTTCGGCCATCGCCTCGGCGCACTCGCGCTTGACGGGCCGCGCGCCGCCTTTCCGCTCGGCCTGACGCTGGCGCGCGATTTCGTGCGTCCGCGCTTCGCGCTTCTCGGCGACGCCGCGCATGGCATCCATCCGATCGCCGGCCAAGGGCTCAATATGAGCTTCCGCGACGCGGCGGCACTGGCTGAAACGGTGGTCGACGCACAGCGGCTCGGCCTCGATATCGGATCGCTCGAAGTGCTTCGCCGCTACGAGACCTGGCGGCGCTACGACACCTGGCAGATGGGTCTGATGACCGACGTCCTGAACCGGCTCTTCTCCAACGACCTGATGCCGGTGCGCGCGGCGCGCGATTTCGGGCTTGGCCTCGTCGATCGACTGCCCAAGCTGAAGAAGCTCTTCATCGGCGAGGCGGCGGGGCTGTCGGGCAGCCTGCCCAAGCTCCTGAAGGGCGAGGCGATCTAACCCTTACCCGTGCGTTAACCGGCTATGCCGGGCGGACATTGCTGCATTGCAATGCGAGCGCCTTGTGCATTGCAGCACAAGGCATACGTTGCCTGACAGAGAAGCGGACAACCGCCGGTCGCCTGATGGGAGGGCAAGCCGAACCCTTCAGGAGACAATCATGAGCGCCACCGCTTCCGTTCTTCGAATTCCGGTCCAGGACCGTTCCGCCCCCGAGTTGCCTTCCTTGGCCGCTCTCGCGGGGAGCGTCGCAAACTTCTTCCGCGCGCGCTGGGTCTACCACTCCACCGTCGCAAGGCTGGAGAACAGCAGCGAGCGCGTGCTCCAGGACATCGGCGCCGCGCACGGGGTGGAAGAATTCGCCCGCCGCGCCGCCGGCCTGTGACCCGCCAACCTCTGAAATCCAATCTGGAATGACATTATGACCGATATCGCCACCCACCACTTCTATTTGGCCGCCCCCACGCCGATCGACGCGCGCATCACCGCTCTTCGGGACGCCATCGCGGCCTATCGCCAGTCGCGCGAGACCTATCGCCAGCAGCGCGAGGTCTATCTGCGCACGCTGCGCGAGCTTCGCTCCTACAAGCCGTGGGAGATGCACGATCTGCGGATCGACCCCGCCGACTTCGAGGCCGTCGCCCGCCAGCAGGCGGGCTGGTAGCCGCGCCGGCGGCGCGGGTTCAGCCCTCGAGCCGGCGCGCTTCTTCCTCAAGCAGGATCGGGATGCCGTCGCGGATCGGGAAAGCGAGCTTCGCCGCGTGGCTCACCAGTTCCTGCCGATCGCGGTCATAGATCAGCGTCGTCTTCGTCACCGGGCAGACGAGGATCTCAAGGAGCTTCGGATCGACCGCCCGGCCGCCGCCGGTCTCGCGTTCGCTCATGAGGCGTTTCCTCTATTCTTCGTTCGCCCAGCCGGGCGATCTCTTCCCTGGCGCGTGATCTTATCCGAAAACCGGTATCCGCTTCTCGGGATCATGCTTGTCTATTGCAGCGGCGCGGAGGGCGCGTTCGCCCCGGCAAGCGCCATCTCCGTGATGGTGATGAGCGTGCGCGCCCGCGTCGCGTGGTCGGGCAATTCAAGCAGCGCCTGTTTCTCCTGCGGTCCCCATGGGCTCATCATGGAGAGCGCGGTGACAAGGCCGGCATTGGAGGCGCGGTTGACGCTGTCCCAATCGGCGTCCAGCTCGTTCGCTTCCAGATAGTCGCGGAAGGTGCGGAGCAGCGCGGAGCGGTCGACGGCCTCCTCGCCAGAGAGCGGCTCGGCGAGGTCGGTGAAATCCTCCACCGAGATCACGCATTGGCGGTAGGGCGTGATCGCGGCGACCTCCTCCAGCACGCGGAAGCGGCTGACGCCGCCGAGCACGATCGCGTAGCGGCCGTCGCCGGTCTCGGAGAACTGCGTGATGCGTCCGAGGCAGCCGACCTCGCAAAGCGGCGGCGCCATCGCCTGCCGCGGCGCATCGAACGCCGGCTGGATCATGCCGATCAGGCGGTCGCCCGCGATCGCCGCGTCGATCATCGCAAGATAGCGCGGCTCGAAGATGTTGAGCGGCATCTGCCCGCTCGGCAGCAGCAGCGCGCCGGCAAGGGGGAAGACCGGCACGCGATCGGGAAGGTCGCTCGCGCGTTCGTAGAGCCTGTTTCCCGCTATCACCGCCATCGGCGCATCCTCTCCTGGTCTCAGGCGAAAAGCAGAGACGACAGGCGTTGGCGGCCCGAGAGCACGGCCGGATCTTTCGGGCCCCAGGCCTCGAAGAACTGCACGAGCTGTTTGCGCGCCGCCTCATCGTTCCATGTGCGGTTCCGCCGCACGATCTCCAGAAGCGCCTCCACCGCGCCGGCGCGGTCGCCCTGGCCGTTCAACACGACGGCGAGGTCGAAACGCGCCTGGTGGTCGTTCGGATCGGCTTCCAGGCGGCCACGGAGTTCCGCCGGCGAGCCGAGCTTCTCCGCCTGCGAGGCCAAATCGAGCGCGGTGCGCGCGCCGGCGATCGCCGGATCGTTCTCCTGCTCCGGCGTCAGTCCGGCGAGAAGCCCGCGCGCCTGCGCCAATTCGCCGAGCGCGACGAAGCAGCGGATCAGCCCGCCGAGCGCGGGCATGTTGTTGGGATCCGCCTGCAGCACGCCCGAATAGAGCGCCGCGGCGTTGGCGAAATCGCGCGCGGCAAGCGCGTCGTCGCCGGCCTTGAGCGTTTCCGCCGCGTCGTCGCCCCCGGCGTCGGGTCCGGCGATGCGGTCGATGAAGGCGGTGACCTGGCTTTCCGGGATCGCGCCCATGAAGCCGTCGAGCGGCTGGCCGTCCTTGAACGCGATAACCGCCGGGATCGACTGGATGCCGAGCTGGCCGGCAATCTGCGGGTGGTCGTCGATGTTCATCTTGACGAGCCGTACCCTGCCCTTCGCCGCCTTGACGGCCTTCTCAAGCACCGGCGTCAGCTGCTTGCAGGGCCCGCACCAGGGCGCCCAGAAATCGACCAGGACCGGCACGCTTCGCGACGCGTCGAGCACGTCGGCGGCGAAAGTCTCGGTGGTCGTTTCCTTGATGAGATCGGCCGCAGGACCTTGAGCGGCCGCAGCGGCGCCGTCCTGACCGAAGATGAGAGATTCGGCGCTCATGGGCGCTCCCTTTGTTCGCTCACTACTTGCGTTCAGGCCCTATGTGGCGGGTTTTCGCCGGCTTTCCAATGCCTCTTTGCCTCACCCCCCTTCGGAGACGGTGAGAACGGTCGGCGGATGACTCGCATGGCGGAGAAAGGCGAGGAAATCCTCCCGTCCGATGGTCGTCGTCGCGACGTTCTCCAGAGGATGAAAATTCAGCTTGTCGTGGCGCAGGAGCGGCGCGTCGAGGATCACCGCGACGCGCCCGGCGCTGTCGTTGACGACGCCGAACGGCGTGACGGACCCGGGCACCACGCCGAGCAGCTCCAAGAGCAGCTCCGGCCGGCCGAAAGA
>CAWFEM010000004.1:0-16550 GCA_963814905.1 uncultured Alphaproteobacteria bacterium
TTTGACCCATTCCGGACATCAACGGGTGCATCAGACGATCGCGAGGCGCCACGGCTTGAAGGTGAGATGGACTTGTTCGCCTGGCCGATATCTTTCCCTGGACTTCTGCGTGACGAAAAGTTCGCCGATCTCGGCGACGAGCCAGTAATCCCAGTGAGAGCCGAGATAAGTGACTTTGCGGATTTCCGCGGGAAGGGATCCCGGGATCGCGCTGCGGTGCAGCTCGACGGCGCTCGGTCGAATGACGAGCTTGGCTGTACCCTTCTCATGGGCGCCGGCGACCGACACCTGAACGGAGCCAACGCGCACGAGCGTTTGCTTTCCCTGCTGCCCGATCACCTCGCAGTCGACTAGATTGGCGCCGCCGATGAAATCGGCGACGAAGGCATCCGCCGGCCGCTCGTATAGATCGGACGGGGCGCCTTCCTGCGCGATGGCGCCCTGTTTCATCACAATGATGCGGTCGGAAACAGCGAGAGCCTCTTCCTGATCATGGGTGACGTAGACTGAGGTCAGCTTGAGCCCTTGCTGCAATTCGCGGATGTCGTCACGCATTCGACGCCTGAGTTTCGCGTCGAGGTTTGACAGAGGCTCATCGAAGAGAAGCACGCGCGGCTCAAGCACCAAGGCACGGGCACACGCGACGCGCTGCTGCTGGCCGCCGGACAACTCTGAGGGAAGCCGCTTCTCGAAGCCTTCGAGCCCGACGAGACGAAGACCTTCTTGCGCCTTTTCTCTCTGCTCCGCCTTCGGCAGCCCGGCAAGACCATAAGCGACGTTCTCCATTACCGTCATGTGCGGGAAAAGCGCATAGGACTGGAACACCATGCTGACATCGCGCGCCGAGGGCGGCAGCCGGGTCACGTCCTCCCCTCCGATCAGAATTGCGCCCTCGCTTGGAATATCGAGGCCGGCGATCATCCTGAGCGTCGTCGTCTTGCCGCAGCCTGACGGTCCGAGCAGCGTGACGAGATTGCCGGCCTCGATCGTGAAGGAGACCGCGTCGACGGCCGCCACGGCGCCGAAGCGTTTGGTGACCGAGCGGAGTTCGACCGACGCGGAACGGGCGGCGATCGTCATGCGAAGCCCTTTGCGCTCTGCGTCGCGGTTTGACGCCGCCCAAGCCGGCGCTGACCGACACCGACTTGGATCAGTGCGATCACTGCCATCATGGAAACGATCAGCACGGAGCTGTAGGCGATTGCCACACCGAAATCGGAGACCTCAACGCGCCCCACGATGTAGGCGGTCGCAAGATTGTATTTGGCGGTGACAAGGAAGATTACGGCGCTGACCGCCGTGACGGCGCGCACGAAGCTATAGACGAGTGCCGCCACGATCGCCGGACGAAGAAGCGGCAGGATCACCCGCCGCAGGGTGGCGAAGCTGCCATGGCGGAGCGTCAGCGAGCACTCGTCGAGGCTTTTATCGATCTGGCTCATCGTGGCGAGGCCAGCACGGATCGAGACGGGCATGTTTCTGAACACGAAGCAGATGATGAGGATCGCGCCGGTCCCGGTAAGCTGAATCGGCGGTACGTTGAAAGCGAGGATGTAGCTCACCCCGATCACGGTGCCGGGAATCGCAAAGGAAAGCATCGTCGTGAACTCGAAAGTCGATCGTCCAACGAAACGCTGGCGATTGAGAAGGTAAGCAGTCAGAAGTCCGATTGCGGCGGTCAGCGGCGCGGCAATCCCGGCGAGGATCATCGTCGTGAAGAACGACGGCCAGGCCCGACCCGACCACAGCAGCCCGAAGTCGGTTTGCTCGATCCCGAAGGCGGTTACGTAGTGTTTGAACGTCGGCGTGTTGTTGATGCCGAGGGATTCCACGAAGCCGCCGGCGAGTATCAGCGCGTAGAGCAGGAAGGTGAAGGTCAGCCAGGGCATCGTTGTCGCGTACACGAGCCGGCGGACGCTGTCCGGGAGCACTGCCGGAAAACCGGAATCTCCTTTGCCGGAAAGCGTCGTGTAGGAGCGCTTTCCGAGCCAGCGCTGCTGCACCACGAATGCACCTAGCGTCAGCATAAGAAGCACGACGGCAAGTGCGGCGGCGCGTCCGGGGTCGTTCTGCGTTCCGACGACGGCGAAGAAGATGTCGGTGGAGAGGACGTCGAAATTCCCGCCGATGACCAGCGGATTACCGAAATCGGCGAGGCTCTCGACGAAGCCGATCAGGAAGGCGTTTGCTAACCCGGGCCGCATGAGCGGCCACGTCACGGTGCGGAACGTGCGCCAGCGATCGGCGCGAAGCGTTTGCGCCGCCTCCTCCATCGAAGGGCTGACGCCCTGCACCACCCCTGCTAGGACGAGATAGGCAATTGGCGTGAAGGCGAGCACCTGCGCAAGCGTCAACCCGTAGAATCCGTAGACCCAGCGTCCAGGACGAATGCCGAACATGTCGGAGATCAACGCGGTCACGACGCCGCTCCGTCCGAAGATGAGGATGATGCCGAGCCCGATCACGAAGGGCGGCGTGATGACCGGCAGCACCGCCAGCGCGTTGAGCATGCGCTTCGCCGGAAACCCGGTGCGGTGCGCAAGAAGCGCGAAGGCAAGGCCGAGGAAGGTGGTCAACAGGCCGACGGTAACCGCGAGCGCAAGGCTGTTCCAAAGAACGCCGCAGCTGCGTCCGCCAGAAAGGCACGACAACTGCCAGATGTCGCGCGCTGCGAGGCGTTCGGCGAATGCAACGAGCGAGATGCCACCCTCAGGATCGAGTGCCGCAGAACTGAGAATTTTGGAAACGGGGAAGAAAACGAAAAGCGCAATGGTTGCGATCACGAAGGTGACAGAGAACACGACGAAGATATCGCCGCGCATTGCACCGCGCCCGGCGAGCCCCGCGGCGAAGAAGTAGAGGAGCACAGTGGCCGCGACGAGCGCGCCATAACCGAGCCCTGGTTGCTCCTCGACCGGCGCAAAGAGAGCGGCAAGCGTCGCGAAGTTCCAGCCATGGAGGCCGATCGCGAAACCCTGGATGAAAAGCCAGCCGAGCCCGACGGCGCCCGTCGCGATCAGGATCGCGTTCGCCAGGGGGTCGTCGCGTTGCCGGTTGAGCAGAAAGAGCGGCGGTACGAAAGCGAGAACGACCGGTGCGAGCCAGAGGCGCCCATGCGCGATGATCTCAAGGATCGCCGGTGCGGCTTCCGGCGTGCCGATCGCCGCGATCCAGGAAAAGGACCAGAAAGTGCCGCCCCAGGCATACCAGGGAAGAAAAAGGACGCCGATCCATCCGGCGACGAGCCAGGGCAAGATCAGACCGTGTAGTGCCCCCTTCAACGCCTCGCCCCGTTCGGGATCGGCCGGCGGAATTTCTCGCGCCGGCCGGTCCCGAGAACGCTCAATGCGCGCCGATCTCCTGGTCCCACTTGGAGAGGAGTCGGGTACGCTCGTCCTTCGAGCCGAACTTCTTGAAGTCGTAGTCGATCAGCTTGATCGTCTTGATATCCGGCGCCCCTTTCGGAAGCGGCGCGTTCTGGTTTGATGGCAGCTGAAACGCGTTCGCCTGTGCGCCGAGCATCTGCGCCTCCGGCGTGAGCGCCCAGTCGTACCACTTCTTGGCGTTCTCCATGTTCGGCGCGCCTTTGATGATGCTCATCGAGCCGATCTCGAAGCCCGTGCCTTCACACGGCGACACCGTGACGAGCGGCGCATCGGAGGTCACGACCGGCGTCAGCAGGTCATGCTGAAAGGAAATGCCGATCAGCGTCTCGCCGCGTGCGGCGGCCTGCGAAGGAGCCGCCCCGGACTTCGTGTACTGGTTGACGTTCTTGTTGATGTCGG
The DNA here is from genome assembly GCA_963814905.1 of uncultured Alphaproteobacteria bacterium. GTDB lineage: Bacteria > Pseudomonadota > Alphaproteobacteria > Rhizobiales > Afifellaceae > DASWJZ01. The sequence goes on from CAWFEM010000004.1 coordinate 3,786, forward strand.
CGAGCAGCTCGAACGCCTTGTCCTCGCCGAATATCTGCACCAGCGTGGCAACGAACGTGTAGGCGGTGCCCGATGAGTTCGGGTTGGCGACCTGCACTTCGCCCTCAAACTCCGGCTTGGCCAGGTCGGCCCAACATTTTGGCGCTTCGAGCCCGCGCTCTTTTAGGAGATCGGAGTTGTAGCCGAAGCCGAGCGCGCCGAGATAGATCCCGACCGTCTTGCTGTTCGCGGTCTGATGCTGCTTGACCGCCCAGTCGCGGAGCTCCGACAACATCGGCGACTCGTAGGCGACCGTCAGGTCCTCTTCCGCGGCCTGCAGATGCGGATCGCCGGTGCCGCCCCACCAGATGTCGCCTTGAGGGTTCGCCGACTCTGCCTTGATCTGCGCGAAGGTCTCGCCGGAGCTCTTGCGTGTCATCGCGACGTTGATGCCGGTCGCCTTCTGGAACTCATTGACCATCAACTGGCACCATTCCTCCTGGACCGAGCAGTAGACGGTGAGATTCCCTTGCGCCGCCGCCGGCATTGCGCCGAGGCTTGCAAGGAGCGCCGAGCCTGCAAAAAGGAGAAGAGATTTCAGACGCATGGAAGTCCTCCCGATTGTCTCCACCTAGGCAACGCGTTAGCGACGCCCGGCGGATGTCACATAAGTGTCATATTGACGGATTGTTCGTCGCCCGGCCAGTGTGAAACGTCCGCTTCACTGGAAATCGGTTTTCCCCTTGTCACCTCATGATCTTGGGCAGCGTCGAAACGCTGCGGAAACGACTATTCGCGACGCCGGCAAACTAGCGCTCATGCACTTCGCGCGCCGTGACCGGCTCTCGATCGATCAGAAAGCAGCGCAGGATCTTGTCAGCGAAGCCGACCACGAATCCGAAGCGCTCATCATCGATGCGCTCTCGACGGCGTTTCCCGGTGATGGCTTCCTCGGCGAGGAAGGCGGATCGAAGGATATCGACGCACGCGCGATCTGGGTGATCGACCCGATCGACGGCACGCGGAACTTCGTGGATGGCGTGCCTTTCTGGTGCATCTCGATCGGTCTCGTCGTGGATGGGAAAGCCGCTCTCGGCCTGATCTATCATCCAACCGCTGACGAGCTCTTCATCGCCGAGACTGGGAAAGGCGCCTTCGCGAATGGCGCGCCGATCAAGGTGAGCGGCGAGACCGACGTGAAGAAAGCGCGCATCTGCCTTGGGTTCAATTTTCGCCAGAGCGTAACCGGACACGTGCAGGCGATCGACGCATTGCTCAATGCCGGCTGCGAATATTGTCGCTTGGGGTCTGGTGCGCTTGGGCTTGCCTATACCGCCGCCGGCCGTTTCGACGGCTATTGGGAGCGGCATCTCAATTCCTGGGATGCCGCTGCCGGACTCGTGCTCGTCGCGGAGGCGGGCGGCTACGTCAACGACTTCCTCGCCGGTGACGGGCTGACTCGCGGCGGCGCGATTCTGGCGGCGACACCGGTGCTTGCCGAGCCGATCGGAAAGCTCGTCGGCTTCACGGGGTCATGAGGCGAGCCGCGTCGGTTTCAGCGCGCCGGTGCGCTCGAGCAGGGGATAAGCTGTGGAGGCGAGGTGCGCATCAATGCGCTTCAAGTCGCGCACCACGTCAAGGTGAAGCCCACTCGTCTCGATGGATGCCTTGCGTCCCTCGCGTACGCGGGCGAAGTGCCGCTCCGTTGAACTCCGCTCCATCTCGCGGAACTGCTCCTTCTCCGCGACCAGGCGCCGCGCCGCGTCCGCATCGCTTGACATGAAGACCGCGATCGCCAGCCGAAGGTGATCGAGAAGCTGCGCGTACATCGCGTCGATCTCCGAGAGTCCTTCCGGCGATAGGCTGAGTTTCAGCTTAAGGCGCTTTGCGGAAAGCTCGGCGATATTCCGGTCGATGATGTCGCCGATGTGCTCGAGGTTGATGGCGAAGGACTGAATTTCGGCCAGGCGGCGCGCATCCTGATCGCTCAACGGCTCGCGCGCGATCGCCGCGATATAGGTCTGGATCGCGTGATGCTGACGGTCGACGATGTCGTCGAGACGGCTCGCCTCGGCGACGAGGTGACGGCGGTCGCCGTGGAAGGTGGCCCGCGTGCCGGCGAGCATTTTTTCCACAACGTCCGCCATGCGGAGCGTCTCGCGCGCGGCATTCGCGAGCGCCACGGCGGGCGTGCCGATCGCATTTTTGTCGAGGTAGAGCGGCTTCGCGGGATCGTCGCTCGCGGCCTTCTCCGGAAGGAGGCGAATGAGGAGCTTCGCCATCCAGGGAAGAAGACCGATGAAGAGGAGCGCAACGGCAAGGTTGAATGCGGTATGGAAATTCGCGGCGAGGCGGGCGGGGTCCGGCTCTATCGCGCCAAGCCAATGGGCGATCGGGCCGAGGAGCGGCAGCGCGATGACCGCGCCCACGACGCGTGTCGCAAGATTGCCGAGCGGGGTGCGCAGCCGCACCGGATCGCCGCCCGATCCTTCCAGCACCGGATTGAGAGCGCTGCCGAGATTGGCGCCGATTACCATGGCGAGTGTCGCCTCCGGCCCAATCAGGCCGGAGGCGGCGAAGGACATTACCGTCAACACGACGACGACGCTCGAATGCGCGGCGAAGGTCAGCACCGCGGCGATGGCGACGTTCAAGAGCGGCTCGCGCGTGAGCGCCGTCAGGAGCGTGCGGACCGCGCTTGAATGCTCACCCGGCGCGATCGTCGCAGCGAGGAGGTGCAGCGAAAGCAACATGAGCCCGATGCCGATCGCAACGCGCCCGAGGTCTTGGAAGCGCGTTCCCTTGCCGCGGCGGAAGGCGAAGACGCCGACCGCGATCAGCACCGGGAAAACGACGGTCACGTCGAAGGAGAGAATCTGCACAATGAGCGTGGTGCCGATATTGGCGCCGAGCATGATGGCGAGCGCCGGTACAAGTTCCAACGCGCCGGCAAGCGACGCCGCCATCATCGCCGTCGCAGTGGAGGATTGCAGTGCCGCTGTCACGCCGAGTCCGAGGACGAGCGCGTGGAAACGCGTTTTCAGCCCCTGCGCAAGCCAGCGTCGAAGATCGGTGCCGAAGACGCGCATGACACCGCTCTCGACCATGTGCAGGCCCCAGAGGAGCAGCGCGACCTCGCCGACAATGTTGATGAGGACGTGGGTGGCGGACATCGCAGGCGATAACCATGGTGTGACGCGAGTGAGGCGTCCGGACAGCCCGGAGGCTATGTCACAAATCTGTCGTAACTCGGCCTATTCCCTTCAGCTTATAGATTCTTTCCATAGCATCCGCAGCTAAATTTCGGACCTCTTCGCTTGGTGGGCATTTCCGTAGTTGGCGCTTCTCGGAAGTGCCGCATGCTGGCGGCCGAGTCCGCTTAGCGGCGGTTAGCGGACATAAAGCGGACGGCTATCCACTTCAGGTTTTGACCCAGAGCAGATCGACGCCTCTTGCGGACTGACTGCGGAACTATGGGGAAGGCGCACCGGCCTCGGCCCGCTCCTGAGCAGCGCCGAGCGCGATCATCAGGGTCTGCACTAGACAGATGGCGCCAGCGATAGGGCGGAACTGGTGCGTGTCCATCTCGTCGACGAGGAAGCTGAGGCTTGAGTAGCGAGCGAGGGGACTGCTCGGCACGTCGGTTATGGTGAGCACCGGGACGCCTCGCAGGTGCACGTCCTGCACGATGTCGACGACCGCCGGCGTGTACTCGGCGAAGGCGACCGCGACAAGGACATCGCTCTCGCGCATCGTCGCTGCCTGCTGCGGCACCATACCGCCGACGAAGTCGAGAAAGGTGCAACGTAGCTCAAGCCGCGACAGCCCGTAGGCAATGTAGGCGGCGATCGGAAATGCGCGCCGTTGTCCGATGACGTAGATGTGGTCGGCCCCGCTTAGCATCATTAGCGCCTTGCGAAGGTCCTCAGCCTTCGCGTTTTCCTTCAGTTGAGCGAGGCTCGCGATCGAAACATCGGCGAACTCGGCAAGGATTGCGACCGGGTCGGCGAAGGCCGTCTCGCCGAGACGCTCGCGGTCGCGATAGGCCTGCTGACGCAGCGACGGCTCCCCCTCGATCAGTCGCAGTCGGAATACTTTCTGGAGGGGTGAGAAGCCGCTGAAGCCGAACTCTTTGGCGAAGCGCACCACAGTTGACGGCTGCACACCCGCGCGCCGGGCGAGCTCGGTGATCGTCTCGAGCGCGAACGCGTTGGGGTCTTCGAGCGCGAGCCGCGTCAGCCGCTGCAGGTGCGGACTCAGGCCTTCGTAGCGCGTCCGAAGGCGCACGCGGAAAGCATCGAAAGTTTCGTTTTCGTTGTTCGGCGTTTCGCCGCTCGCGGCACGTTCGCTCACTTGCCCGTCCCACACAAAAATTCGTCCCGAGACTACACATTCGTCTTGCGCGAGAGGTGGAAATTTCTTTCAATAGAAAGAAAATTCATTCTAGGTCGCCGGAGAGCGGCCGTGCGCAATGGAAGCCTAGCGATCCAAGGGATCGCGCCAAGAGGGAGGGTAAAATGTCTCGCAACTCATTGTCTCGGCGTTCCTTTTTCACCCGGTCCGGAGCTCTGATCGCGGGCGCGACCCTGATAGGTCCGTGGAAACTCAACCGCGCCTACGCGGCCGATAAGCCGCTGAAGATCGGTCTCACCTCCGATGCCAGCGGCCAGTACGCCAATAGCGGCGCCAGCGACCGGCGCGGCATGCTGATGGCCATCAACGAGTTCAACGCGAAAGGCGGAATTCTCGGACGCAAGATCGAGACGATCCACATCGACACGGAGACGACGCCGGCGACCGGCAGCCGCGTCGCCGAGCGCATGATCAGCCGCGAGGAGTGCGGATTCCTGATCGGCGCGGTGAGCTCCGGCGTCGCCAACGCCATCAGCCAAGTCGCGCAGAAATACGGCGTCATCTACCTCAACACGAACTCCAGCTCGCCTTCGGAGGCCGGCGGAAACTGCCACCGGGTGAAGTTCGTCTGGGACGGCAACGGCACCAACTTCGCCAAGGCGGCTGTGAAGAACTCCATCGACGCGTTCGGCAAGAAGTGGCTGCTCCTGACCAACGACTACGTCTGGGGTCACGACACGGCTGCGGCGACGCGCAAGCTGCTCGAGCAATATGGCGGCGAGGTGGTCGACGAGATACTCGTCCCGCAGGGCACGCGCGATTTCTCCTCCGCGCTGCTTTCCATCCAGAGCGCCGCGCCGGACGTTGTCGCGGCGGCCGTTGGCGGCGACGATCAGAAGGCGCTCCGCCAGCAGGTCGCTCAGCTCGGCATGGGTTCCAACCCGGCCTGGATCAACAACCAGCAGGACTGGCCGGACGTCTACGGCCTGCCGCTCGACAACCTGTTCGGCGTGTTCGGGACGACCTGGTACTACAAGCTCGACCTGCCCGGCGTGGCGGAGTTCGTGCAGCGCTATCAGGCGGCCTATCCGGATACGGCGATGCGCGTCCCCGGCAACGTCTTTTACAATGGCTACATGGCGACGCGTGAGCTTCTGCGCGCCATCGAGAGCGCGGAGTCGACCAACAACATCGCCGTCATCAAGCAGCTCGAGGGCCTGAAAGTCTCGGCCGAGGACCGCATGCAGCACTTTGACGCCTGGATGGATCCCAACACGCACCAAATGCAGCAGACGATCTACCTCGCAACCGCCAACGAAGGCACCCAGGATGCGGACGACATGTTCAAGATTCTGACGTCCTCGACCCCGGCGGACGTGGCGGACACGGACGCGGCGGGCGCCTGCAAGCTCGAGTCGTACGACGACACACCAACCGTCGACGCCTGACCGGGCGAAGAAGGTGCGAGGGTCGGCCCGGCCGGCACTCCTCCGCCGGCCGCGCCCTCGCGCGCTTTCTGAAGGAGTGAAAACAGCGTGTCGACGCTTGCACCGCATCTGTTCAACGGCCTCACGCTGGGTCTGTTGTTCGCGCTGATCGCGCTTGGCTTCACGCTCATCGTCGGCGTCATGGAAGTCATCAACCTCGCGCATGGCTCGCTGTTCGCGCTCGGTGCCTATTTCGCGCTGACTGTCCTCGGGGGCGGGTGGATTGAGGGAACAGCCGTCGGAGACTGGTGGGCGAGCGTGCCGCTTACCGCGCGCTACATTCTGGCATTGGCATTCGGCCCCGCGCTGGCAGGGTGCGCCGGCATGCTGCTCGAAATCTGCGTGCGGCCGACATATGGCAAGGCGCCGCTCTACGGATTGCTCCTGACTTTCGGGGCAGCGCTGGTGCTGGAGGAAGCCATTCGTGTCGTCTGGGGCACCGGCGAGCAGAGCCTGCCGCTGCCGCAGGGGATCAACGGTGCCGTCCTCATCGGCGGACTCATCTTCTCAAAATACAAGCTTTACGCCGCCGGCTTCGCGCTGATGGCCATCGCCGCGGTCTGGTTCTTCCTGGAGCGCACGCCCTACGGCGCGATCATCAAGGCCGGCGCGCATGACAGCGAGATGGTGCGCGCTCTCGGCTACGATCTCTCCAGGCTCAGGATGCTCGTCTTCGGGCTCGGCGCGGCGCTTGCCGGTCTCGCCGGCGTTGTCATGGTGCCGATCTGGGGGTTGCGGCCGCATCTCGGCGTCGACGTCGTCATCCCCGCGTTCCTGATCATCGTTCTCGGCGGCGTCGGAAGTTTTTGGGGCGCGGTGATCGCCTCCGTCCTGGTCGGCCTCGCCGTCGGGATCACCGGTGCCTATGCCTCGGCATGGTCGATGATGTCGATGTACCTGCTTCTGATCGCCGTCGTCAGCTTCCGCGCGCGCGGCCTCTTCGGACGCAAGAGCGCGCTCGAGGCATGAGGCGATGATCACCCTCTCCGACATCTCGCAGCGCGCCAACGCATGGGTCACGCCACAGATCGCCGTGCTCGCCGCGATTTTGCTCACGGCCCCGCTGTGGCTCAACGCCATCGGGCTCTACCAGTATCTGGGTATCGAGATCGCGATCTGGATGATCTACGCGCTCGGCTTTAATCTGCTCTTCGGCTACAGCGGGCTGCATTCGTTTGGGCACGGCGCGTATCTTGGCATCGGCGCCTACGCGTTCGGGCTTTTCCAGCATCATGTCGCGGTGAGCCTCTGGGGCGGATTGCTTGCGGCCGTGATCGCCGCCGGCATTTCGGGTGCGTTGGTCGGCGCCGCGGTCTCGCATCGCCGCGGCATCTACTTCGCGCTGCTGACCATCGCCTACGGCCAGGTCTTCTGGTTCTCGGCCATCAAGCTGCATTGGCTGACCGGCGGCGAGGACGGGCTCCTGAATATTCCGCGGCCGGCGCTCGATCTCGGCTTCGTCAGCGTCGATCTCAACGACAACATGGCGCTCTACTTCTTCGTCGCAACGGCGCTTGTCGTCAGCGTCGTGCTCCTCTGGCGCATCGCGCACTCGCCCTTCGGCCGCATCCTGCAGGCGGTTCGCCAGAACGAGAGCCGCACCGCCTTCGTCGGCTATGAGGTATGGTGGTTCAAGTGGGCGGCCTTCATCATCTCCACACTCTTCGCCGGTCTTGCGGGCGGGCTCTTCGCCATGGCGCAGGAAAGCGCCTATCCCGACGTCATGAGCCTGCATCAGTCCGGACTCATCGTAATGATGGTGCTGGTCGGCGGCGGGCTCGTGAGCTTCTGGGGCCCGGTCTACGGCGTCGTGCTCTACTTCGTCGCGCGTGACGTGCTCGGCACGCTCACCGAGACTTGGCTGCTCTGGTACGGCCTGATGTTCATGGTTGTGGTCATGTTCCGCCCCGAAGGGCTGGCCGGCGCGCTACACGCGGTCCTGCGCAGGCTTCCGTTTCGCCCGGCGCCGCGCCCCGCCTCCGTGGAGCCGACGTGATGGCGCTCTTCGAGGCGGAGAACATTCACAAACGCTTCGGCGCGCAGGTCGTGCTCGAAAACATCTCGCTCGCTTTCGAAGAAGGCCAGGTGAGCGGCATCATGGGTCCGAACGGCGCGGGCAAGACCACCTGCTTCGACGTGCTGACCGGCCGCTATAGGCCGGACCGCGGCACGATCCGCTTCGACGGAGAGGAGATTGCCGGGAGGACGCCGCAGGCACTCGCCCGCAAGGGCATATCGCGCTCCTTCCAGATCATGAGCCTCTTCGATCAGTCGGCGGTGATCGAGAATATCATGATCGCGCTGCCGGAGTTCCGCGTGCGCCGGCGGCAGATTGCGAGCGCGGTCTTCGACGACAAAGCGCTTTTCGATGCGGCACGCGAGATTCTGGACCAGGTGGGGCTTGCCGGCTGCGAATGGAAGCCTTCGGCATCACTCTCTTACGGCGAACGCCGTGCGCTCGAGATCGGGGTGGCGCTCGCCGCGCGCCCGCGTATCCTCTTCCTCGACGAGCCGACCTCGGGGCTCGGCGCCGAGGCGACGCGCAATCTCGCTGCGCTGATCCGAAAGCTGCGCGCGCGCTACACGATCGTGATGATCGAGCACGACATGCAGTTCCTGTTCGATCTCGCGGACTGGATATCGGTCGTGCACTGGGGGCAGGTGATTGCAGAGGGAACGCCGGCGACGCTCCGGGCCAACAAGTGGGTCGAGCGCTCGGCGCTCGGGGAGCTCGCCTGATGCTGGACGTCGCCAAGATCGACGCCTTCTACGGTGAGACCCAGGCTCTGTTCGGCCCGTCCATTTCGGTCGGCGCCGGCGAGGTCGTCGCGCTCTTCGGGCCGAACGGGGCAGGGAAGACGACGACGCTTCGCGCCATCCTCGGGCTCACCCCACCGCGCCGCGGGCGCATCCATTTCGACGGCAGGGACATTACCGGTCTTCCCACCCACCGAATCGCTCGCATGGGTGTGGCATGGGTGCCCGACGATCGCCGCATCTTCCCGACGCTGACCGTCGCGCGGAATCTCCAGATAGCGGCACGCAAGACGCGCTTCCGCGCGTGGAGCCTCTCGGAGGCCTTCGGCATCTTCTCGGCGCTTGAGCACCTGATGACGCGCGAATGCGAGAACCTGTCAGGCGGCGAGATGCAGATGGTGGCAATCTCGCGGGCGCTGCTCGCGTCGCCCGGGCTGGTGCTGTTCGACGAGCCGAGCCAGGGCCTGGCACCGAAGATCGTGCAGGACGTGATGCGAACGATCCGGCGACTGAAGGACGAGGGCATCTCGGTCCTGATCGTCGAGCAGAACGCGCTGGCGGCACTGGAGGTTTCGGATCGCGTCTACGTCATGGAGCGCGGCCGCATCGTCCACGAGGGCTCGGCTTGCGATCTCACCGACAACGCGGCGCTGCGCCGCCGGCTGATCGGCATGTAGGCGCGCCATGTTGGAAGTCAGAGGGCTCGAGAAAACCTACAGGCGCGGTGTTCTTTCGCGCACGGTGACGTTTCGGCTGACCGCCGACTTTGCGATCGAGGCGCCGGCGATCGTCGGCCTCATGGGGCCAAACGGGTCGGGCAAGACGACGCTCTTCGAGCTCATCACCGGCTCCAACAGGCCGTCGGCCGGCGAAGTGCGCGTGAACGGGCGTAACATTCACAAGGTGCGCATCGACGAGCGCGATCGGCTCGCCATCCATTACCACCAGTCCTATCAGGTGCGGCACTTCCATTCGTTCGTGCCGAACGTGCTGATGGAGCGGGCCGGAAGCGACTATCCCCTTGTGCACCTCTTTGACGAGCCGCAATTCAACACACAGGACGGCTATATCGGCTTCATGCTCGAATTCTTCGCACGGCTGAGGCGCGAAGGACGGCTGGTCTTCCTCTGCCTGCATCCGAACGAGAAATTCCACCTCGAGATTCTCAACGAGATCTGCGAGCGGTTCATCTTCGTCAACAAGGGACATCTCACACATGTCGGAAGCTACGACGAGCTTATCCGTCGCGACGACGTGCGTAGCTATCTTGGAGGGCTTCTGACATGACGATCGCATCGCCGGCGATCTCCCCGCCCTCCGACGAAAGCCTGACGCCGAAGGTCGATATCGAGGCGCTGAAGACGCAGTTCGACCTCGCCGGCAAGGCCGCTTTCGTTCCAGGCGGCTACGGTGCGCTCGGCGCGGCGATCTCCTGGGCGCTCGCCGTGCGCGGCGCGCGCGTCTTCATTGCCGGACCGTCGGAGCGCAAGGCGCAGACGCTCGCGGAGGAGATTAGCGCCGCGGGATTCGAAGCGGAGGGCTCGGGGCTCGACGCGCGCTCCGTCGCCGAGATCCGCCAGGTGACGGACGCCGCAATCTCCGCCTTCGGACGCATCGACATCTTCGTGAACTGCGTCGGTATCCAGCGCGAGCAATCGCTGCTCGAAGTCACCGAGGAAGCCTTCGACCTCGTCTACGAGACGAACCTGAAGTCGGCGATGTTCTTGGCGCAGGCCGTGGCGCGCCATCAGATCGAACAAGCGATTCCCGGCCGCCACATCCACTTGTTGTCGGTGCGCTCGCAGCTGGCGCTCGCCGGACGCGGCTACTCGGCCTATTGCAGCAGCAAGGGCGGGCTCCTCATGCTGGTCAAGCAGCACGCGGTCGAACTCGCGCCGTACAACATCACGGTGAACGGCGTCGCACCGACGTTCATCCAGTCGGATCGCATCCGGCCGCATCTCGATCGCGCCGAATTCCGCGACTACATCCTCGCGCGAAATCCGCTCGGCCGGATCGGGCACCCGATCGAAGTCGCAGGCCCGGTGGTCGCGCTCGTGGCCCCTGCCGGCAACTATGTCACCGGACAGGTCGTGTTTGTCGACGGCGGCATCACCGCATCCCAATAGCGGACGTCCGAAGCGAGGAGGATTCGCATGTACCACCAACCATCCATGTTTATCGGCGGACACTGGCGCGGCGCCGCAGACGGCGGCCGGACCGAGGTCTTGAACCCGGCAACGGAGGAGGTGCTCGGAGAGACGCCCGCGGCGACGGCCGCCGACGTCGAGGAAGCGATCGAGACGGCCGCGGCCGGGTTGAAGACATGGAGCCGCGTACCCGGATGGGAGCGAGCCAAGGTGCTGCGCGCGGTGGCGCGGCGGATGGAAGCGCGGCGCGACGACCTCGCGATGGCCCTGACGCTTGAGGTCGGCCGCCCATTCCAGCAGTCGCTGGGGGAGGCGCAGGCGGGGCTCGAGCAGTTCGACTGGTTCGCGGGCGAGGCGGAGCGGCTCTTCGGCGACGCGCTTCCCTCGCGTCAGGGCGGGCAGCTCGTGGTCAGCCATGAACCGGTCGGCGTCGTGGCCGCTTTCACGGCGTGGAACTTTCCGATCAACCTGCTCGCCCGCAAGATCGCTCCTGCGCTCGCCGCCGGATGCACAATCATCTGCCGCCCCTCGGAGCAGGCGACCTCGGTTGCGACGATCCTCGTCGAGTGCTGTCTCGAAGGCGGCGTTCCCAAGGACGCCATCCAGCTCGTGACCGGCAAGGCGGCGACGATCGCGAATGCGATCATGGCCTCCGACACGGTGCGCAAGATATCGCTGACCGGCTCCACCGCGGTGGGCCAGCAGCTAATGGCGGCGGCGGCGGCGACGGTGAAGCGCTGCTCTATGGAGCTCGGCGGCCACAGCCCGGTGATCGTCTGCGACGACGTCGACGTGAAGGCGGTGGCAAATCTCTGCGCGCAGTTCAAGTTCCGCAACGCCGGGCAGGTCTGCATCGCGCCGAACCGCTTCTACGTGCACGAATCCGTCGCGCCACAATTCAAGGCAACGATGGTGGAGCATGCGAAGTCGCTGAAGCTCGGCGACGGACGCGATACGGCGACCGGGATGGGACCGCTGACGACGCGCCGTCAGCTCGACCGCATCGAATCGATGTCGGAAGACACGAAGTCCTCCGGCGCCTCGCTCCTCACCGGCGGGCGGCGCCCGAAGGAGACCAACAAGGGCTATTTCTTCGAGCCCACGGTGTTCGAGGACGTGCCGGACGACGCGCGTATCATGCGGGAAGAGCCGTTCGGGCCGGTGGCCCCAGTGAATACCTTCCGCGATCTCGACCAGGCAATCGAACGCGCGAACGACACGGAATACGGTTTGGCCGCCTACGTCTTCACGCGCTCGCTTGGACGCGCCCAACATCTATCGCGCGAAGTCCGGGCCGGCATGATCGGCGTCAACACGTTCCTCGTCGCGCATGCCGAAGCGCCGTTCGGTGGCGTCAAGCACTCGGGAATGGGCCGCGAAGGTGGACGTCAAGCGATCCACGATTATCTCGACGTGAAGCTAAGTCACTTCATGTCGGGCTGAGCATCGGATCTTGCCTGAAGCCGACGCAACTCGCATGCCCTCTGATTGTCCACGCTGGACAATATCCGCTCCTGGCGCGACGCTGCCGAATCCAAAGGCATGGGGCGCCGCCGCTACGCCCCTGATTTCAGACGTCGACTTGCTCGGAGATCGCCAGTGCGTCGTCGACTTCGACACCGAGGTATCGGACGGTGCTTTCGATCTTGGTGTGACCGAGCAAGAGTTGGACGGCGCGGAGGTTGCCAGTCCGCCTGTAGATGAGCGTTGCCTTCGTACGCCGCAACGAATGCACCGAGACGAGCCGAGCGTATTGGCGCGTGGTCAGGCACCGCTCTCCTCGGCGGCCGGTGCAAAGATAATCACCGGCTGCTCGTCGCACCGTGCCGAGGTAGTCGTCGACGGATTGCCTCGACTGTTCGGTCAGCTCGAACCGAACAGGACGACCGGTCTTCCTCTGCCGGACGGTTGCCCGATCGAGTGCGTATCCACGCGGAGCGATATCGGCCACCCTCAGGCTGACGACATCGCATCCGCGCAGCTTGCTTCGATTGCGACGTTGAACAGAGCCAGGTCGCGCTTCTTTTTGCCGAGCTGGA
>CAWFEM010000005.1:0-36112 GCA_963814905.1 uncultured Alphaproteobacteria bacterium
CAAAATCTCATCGCACGCAAGATGGTCCGGGAGTCGGCGGCATGACGCTGGAGGTTGGCGAAGACGCGCACCGGATGCTGGTTGGCGGCGTCTGGGAAGGATCGGCAAGCGGCGCGACCTTCGAGAGCGAAGATCCGTTTCTGGGTAAAGCCTGGGCGGAAATCCCGCGCGGCACGCCCGACGACGTCGACCGAGCGGTCGCCGCGGCGCGCGCCGCGTTCGTCGACCCGGCATGGCGGGGGCTGAGCGCGACCAAGCGCGGCGCGCTGCTTCGCCGCTTCGCCGACCTGGTCGCGGCGGAAGCCGATCAGCTGGCGGAGATCGAGACGCGGGACAACGGCAAGCTCATCACCGAGATGCGGACCCAGCTCCGCTACGTCCCGGAGTGGTATTACTATTTTGGCGGGCTCGCCGATAAGATCGAGGGCCGCGTGATCCCGATCGACAAGCCCAAGGTGATGAATTTTACGCGCGAGGAGCCGCTCGGCGTCATCGCCGCGATCACGCCGTGGAACTCGCCGCTGATGCTTGCCACCTGGAAGCTCGCGCCGGCGCTTGCCGCCGGAAACACGATCGTCTGGAAGCCGTCGGAGTTTTCCTCCGTCTCCGCGCTCGCTTTCGGGCGCCTGTTTGAAAAGGCGGGATTCCCGCCCGGCGTCGTCAACATCGTGACCGGATACGGCAACGAGATCGGCGAGCGGCTGGTGTCGCATCCCGATGTCGCCAAGGTCGCGTTCACCGGAAGCGACCGCACCGGCCGCGCCATCTACAAGCTCGCGGCCGACAGCATCAAACCGGTGACGCTGGAGCTCGGCGGCAAGTCGGCGAATATCGTCTTCGACGACGCGATGCTCGACAACGCCGTCCGCGGCGTGGTCTCCGGCATCTTCGCGGCAACCGGCCAGACCTGCATCGCCGGATCGCGGGCCCTCATCCATCGCCCAATCTACGACGAATTCGTCGACAAGCTCCTGACGCTTGCGAAATCGGCGCGCATGGGAAACCCGCTCGACGACAGCACCCAGGTCGGTCCGATCACCACGCGTCCGCAATACGCCAAGGTGCTGGAATACATCGACATCGCCAAGAAGGAAGGCGCGGAGTGCCTGCTCGGCGGCACGCCCGCGACGCGGCCGGAATGCGGCAACGGATGGTTCGTCGAGCCGACCATCTTCGCCGGAGTGAAGCCGGACATGCGGATCGCGCAGGAGGAGGTCTTCGGACCTGTGCTTTCCATCATCCCGTTCGACGATGAGGACGAGGCCGTCGCCATCGCCAACGGCACCATCTTCGGTCTTGCCGCCGGCGTGTGGACGCAGAACATATCGCGGGCGCTCACCATGTCGGAGCGGCTGGAAGCCGGCACCGTCTGGGTCAACACCTATCGGGCGGTGAGCTACATGTCGCCCTTCGGCGGCTACAAGCAGTCCGGGCTCGGACGCGAAAGCGGTCTCACCGCGATCCGCGAGTTCCTGCAGGAGAAAAGCGTCTGGATCGACATCTCCAACGAGGTGCCGAATCCGTTCGTGATGCGGTGAGGAACCGAACACGCGCTTGACGCGCCGCGCGCAAGGCTTATCGGTGGCGCGTGTTTTCGCGGGGGGCGGCGCAAAGATCGGAGCCCCCGCATGCGAAGCCTTCTCGTCGCCCTTCTTGTTATCTCCTTCGCAACCGCTGCTTACGCGCAGCGTCCCTCAACGCTCGACATGACCTGCCGGGAAGCGCGGAGCGTGGTGGCGCGCGCCGGCGCGATTGTGTTCTCCACGGGCCGTCACACCTACGATCGCTTCGTCGCGAGCGACCGCTATTGTCTGCCGGGGGAATATGCCTACCCAACCTCGGCCCCGACATCCGATGCGCGGCAATGTCCGCTTGGCTATAGATGCGATTCCACCCCGCCGATCTGGCGGGAGGACCGCTTCGGCGGCGGCCTGTTCGGCCGCTGAGGCGTTGCCGGCGGGGCGCGGCCCGCCGATCGAGCGGCGGGACCGCGAAGGCCGAACGGGAGGGGAAATGCCGGGACAGCTTTGGAACGTCGGCGTCAAGGTGGCGGATGTCGCCGCCGAGATCGCCTTCTACGAGGCGCTCGGCGGAAAGCTCATGCTGCATGAGAAGCTGGCGACGCCGGAGGGCGAGGCGGAATACGCCATCGTGCTCTTCGGCGACACGCGGCTCTTCCTGACGCCGAAGCCGATCTTCGAGGACAAGCTCGACGCGCCGCCGCCGAATGGGCTGACGCATACGGTTTTCGAAGTCGACGATCTCGACGCAGAGGTCGTGCGGCTTGAAGGGAGCGGCGCGGAACTCCTGATCCACGCCGACGGAGATCAGCGCCGGATTCGGAGCGCGGCGGATCGCCTTCTTCCGCTCGCCGGGCGGGCTTGTCTTCGAGGTGATGCAGATTCTTTCGTCGACAAAGGCCGTCGCGTTGCCGGTGAAGCAGGCGATCACAGATCCAGCTTGAGCACCGCGTCAGCCACCGCCTCTCCGAGTGCCGCCTGTGCATCCTTCTCCAGATGAATGCCGTCGAAGGCGCTCGTGCGGATTACGTCGCCGGCGTTCATGAAGGCGGCGCCGTGCTCTTTGGCGACCGCCTGGTAGTGCGGCACGAGCTTCAGCGATTTCTCGTAGCCGCCGGCGAACATCTCCTCAAATTCCGGGCGCGTGCCGAAGCTTGAGAGGATGGGCGGCGGACAGATCACGAGTATGCGCGGCGCGCCGAGCTTCGGACCGCATTCCGACGTGTTCACGATTCTGAGGAGCGCGCCCACGCCCTTGGCGATGTCGAATGCGGTCACGGAGAAGCGCTGCTTCAAGTCGTTGGTGCCGAGCATGATGACGACGAGGTCGAGCGGCCGGTGGCTCTTCAGGCAGGGGAGGAGGTAGGCGCCGCCGTTCATCCATGTGCCCTCCATCGGATCGGGGTGGACGGTGGTGCGGCCGGGGAGACCCTCGGCGATCACCGTCCATCCATCGCCGAGCCGGGCCTTCATGACCGAAGGCCAGCGCTCCTCCGGCGCGTAGCGCTCGTCGTCGCCGGGCCGGGTTGCGGTCCCCCAGGTGTTGGAGTCGCCGTAGCAGAGGATGGTCTTCATGCGCGCGCCGCCGGTTCTGCGCCAACAATCGTCGGCGCGGTACGGAAATTCGATCGGTGTTGAATGTGCGCGGAGGAGGGGAAGGTCAAGCGCGCGAGCGATGCGGCGCGGGGATCGAGGCGGCTTAACGCCTACCGAGCTTCCAGACGAACATCTCGAAGCCGCAGCGCAGGATCGTGCCGATGGCGAGGAGGATGAGGGGTGGGGCGACGACGACAAGCGCGACGTGATCGAGGCGCGAGAGAAGCGGATTGGCCATGGCCGTATTGGTCATGACGATGATAGCGACGATCGACAGCCAGAACGTCACCCAGACGGCCGAGATCGCCATCCATACGCGAAGCATTGCTTGCCGGGTCTCGCCCAAGGCTTTTCCGATCGTGAAGTCCGACATCGATGGCTCCCCAGCCATTGGCGACCGAAGGATCTTTTGGTCCGGTCTATTGAAATGGCGCCCCCAGCCTCAGCCGGCACGCTGATGCGCGTCGCCGGCGGCTCGCCGATGAGTGGGCATATAGAGGCGCTTGGTTTCCGCCGAATGTCGCCGCGTGTTTCGAAGTTTTCGTGGGAAGACGCGGGAGGAAATAGGTCTGTAATATTGACCTATATCAAGATGGAACCGGGAAGGCAGGGGCGTCGTTGATCCGCCGCCAAAACCGGATTGATTCCAAGGAGAACGGCGATGTTGAAGGGTGGTCTTCTGTGGCTTATCGGGATTCCGCTGCCGATCATCCTGCTTCTTTGGGTCTTCGGCTTCCTGCACTGAGCATGGCAGCTATGCACTCCGCTCGGCGAGCGCCGCGGGCGGCACGGCGCGGTTGATCACCTCACGGAGAGCGAAGGCCGACAGCACGCGCGCGACATGCGGCAGGCAGGCGAGCTCGGTGCGGTGGATGCGCTCGAAATCCGCGATGGAGCGCACGTTGACGGCAATGATGTAGTCGTCGCTGCCCGACATCAGGAAGCAACGCGCGACCGACGGGCAGGCGACGATCGCCTTCTCGAAGACGTCGAGCGCTTCTTCCGCCTGGCTGTCGAGGGTGATCCTGACGATAACCGTTGTCCCGTAGCCGAGGCGGCCGAGGCCGAGCACGGCCTGGTAGCCGGTGATGATGCCGGCATCTTCAAGCGCCTTTTGACGCCGCGCGCAGGCCGTCGGGGAGAGGCCGACGCGGGTCGATAGCTCGGCATGGCTGACGCGGCCGTTGCGCGCCAGTTCGGCAAGGATAGCGCGGTCAATTCTGTCCAGCGGCATCTGCGCAGGTTTCCTTCGTGCTAGGGCACAAACTCGACTGAAACGAGCAGAGATTCAATAACCCACATTGGAAATTGCCGGGAAACGCACGTCGCGGCGCGCTACGAACCAGCAAAACCGATGGAGAGCGCCATGCGGGTCGGAGTTCCCAAGGAAATCAAGTCGCAGGAATACCGCGTCGGGCTGACGCCCGGCGCCGTGCGTGAATATGTCGCCGCCGGCCACGAGGTCATCGTGGAGACAGGCGCGGGCGACGGCATCAACGCCGACGATGCCGTCTACGAGAAGGCCGGCGCCAGGATCGCCAGGGACGCCGCCGAAGTCTTCGCCAAGGCGGAGATGATCGTGAAGGTGAAGGAGCCGCAGCCGCAGGAATGGCAGCGGCTCTCCGCCGGGCAGATCCTCTTCACCTATCTGCATCTGGCGCCCGATCCGCGCCAGACGCACGGGCTGATGGAATCGGGCGTCAGTGCCATCGCCTATGAGACGGTCACTGACGCGCACGGCCATCTGCCGCTGCTTGCGCCGATGAGCGAAGTCGCGGGGCGGCTCGCAATCGAGGCGGCGGGGATGGCGCTCAAGCGCTTCAACGGCGGGCGCGGGCTTCTGATCGGCGGCGTGCCGGGCGTGCAGCCGGCGCGTGTCGTGGTGCTCGGCGGCGGCGTCGTCGGCACGCATGCGACGCGCATGGCGGCCGGGCTCGGCGCGGAAGTCACCGTGCTCGACAAATCGCTGCCGCGTCTGAGAGAGCTCGACGAGCTCTTCCACGGACGGGTGCGCACGCGCTTCTCCACGCTGGAATCGATCGAGGACGAGGTGTTTTCCGCCGACGTCGTCATCGGCGCGGTGCTGGTGCCGGGCGCGGCCGCGCCGAAGCTCGTGACCCGCGATATGCTGAAGGAGATGAAGCGCGGTGCGGTCATCGTCGATGTCGCCATCGACCAGGGCGGCTGCTTTGAGACGTCGCACGCGACGACGCACGCCGATCCGGTCTACGCGGTCGACGGCGTCATCCACTATTGCGTGGCCAACATGCCGGGCTCGGTGCCGCTTACCTCCAGCACGGCGCTCAATAACGCCACGCTTCCCTACGGTCTGGCGCTTGCGGCGAAGGGGCTGCGCGCAGTGCTCGACGATCCGAACCTGCGCGCCGGGCTCAACGTGCATCGCGGCGAGATCACGCATCCGGCCGTCGCCAAGAGCCTCGGCCTGCCGTTCAAGGACCCGGTCGAGGCGGTGCAGGCGACGCTGCGCGATCACAGCCCGCGGCTTGCGGGCTAGTTGCCATCTTCAACTCTTGTCGTCATTGCCGGGCTTGACCCGGCAATCCATTCCGTAACCGTCGTGAAAGCGGTGACCGCTTCGGAATGGATGCCATGGTCGAGCCATGGCATGACGACAGTTCTGAGATGCCGCCGGCTTGCTCAATGAAAGTTCCGGCCCTTCGGCATGGCGGCGACGGCACCCTGCATGGCCTTCAGTTCGTCGGCGAGTTCCGGCTCGGCTGCGAGGAGGCGTGCCATGCGCGAGCTCTTCTTCGCCACGGTGCGCATCTCGTCGATCGGGCGGCGCACTTCGTCGGTAGGCGCCATGCCGTTCGATCCGATCGTGTCGGCGGAGAGGAGCGAGAGCAGCGGCGTCAGGTCTTCAAGCTTTTCCGCCACGACGTGGATTACGCCCTGCTCCGATTGGAGCTTGCCGGTGACGCGCATCAGCCGCGCACCGAGCACGATTCCGCGGAAACGCTCGAACACTTTCGGCCAGACGATGACGTTGGCGACGCCCGTCTCGTCCTCAAGCGTGGCGAAGATCACGCCGGACGCCGTGCCCGGGCGCTGGCGCACGAGCACGAGGCCGGCGACGGAGACGCGCCGTCCGCTTGCGATCTCCGGCAGGCGGCCGGCCTCCACGATTGCGTGCGCGGCGAGGCGCTCGCGCAGGAACGAGACGGGATGCGCTTTTAGAGAAAGCGAGAGCGCGCGGTAGTCGCTGACGACGTGCTCGCCCTCCGCCATCAGGGGCAGCGCCACCTGCGCCTCCGCCTGCAGGTCGGTTTCGGCGATCCCGTCCGCGGCGGCGAAGAGCGGCAGGCGCTCTGCCGCCGACATCGGGTCGAGCGCGCGCACCTCCCACAGCGCCTGGCGGCGGTCGAGGCCGATTGAGCGGAAGGCGTCGGCCTCGGCGAGCCGCTCCAGACCGGCGCGGGAGATGCCGGAGCGGAGCCAGAGATCGCGGACGCTGCGATAGGGCTTTTCGCGCGCCGCGACGATGAGCGCGGCGTCGGCTTCGCGCAGGCCCTTCACCTGTCGCAGACCGAGCCGTACGGCGCAGCGCGTGCGGATGGCGGGGGATTGTGAAGCGTGGCGGGGATGGAGGGCACCAACGCCTTCCCTCCCCCGCAAGGGGGGAGGAGATTCTGCCGGCGCAAGGGGTTCGAGGGTGCTGCCCCACTCGGAAAAATTCACGTCGACCGCGCGCACCTCCGCGCCGTGCTCGCGCGCGTCGCGGACGATCTGCGCCGGGGCGTAGAAGCCCATGGGCTGCGCGTTCAAAAGCGCTGCGCAGAAGACGTCCGGATAGCGGCACTTCACCCAGGCGGAGGCGTAGACGAGAAGCGCGAAGCTCGCCGCATGGCTTTCCGGAAAGCCGTATTCGCCAAAACCCTCGATCTGGCTGAAGCAGCGCTCGGCGAAGCTCCGCTCGTAGCCGCGCGACGCCATTCCTTCGATCATTTTGGTCTTGAACGTGCCGATGGTGCCGACGCGGCGGAAGGTCGCCATGGCGCGCCGGAGCTTGTCGGCCTCCCACGGCTCGAACTTCGCCGCCACGATGGCGATCTTCATCGCCTGCTCCTGAAAGAGCGGTACGCCGAGCGTCTTGCCGAGCACCTTCTCCAATTCGTCCGGCGGCCCGTGATCGGGATGCGGCTTAGGATATTTCACCACTTCCAGCCCCTGCCGGCGGCGGAGATAGGGATGCACCATGTCGCCCTGGATCGGGCCGGGGCGAACGATCGCCACTTCGATGACGAGGTCGTAGAAGCTCTTCGGCCGAAGCCGCGGCAGCATGGTCATCTGCGCGCGGCTTTCGATCTGGAAGACGCCGATCGTGTCGGCGCGGCAGATCATGTCGTAGACCTCCGGCTCCTCCGCGGGAATCGAGGCGAGCGAGAGCGCTTTCCCGTAATGCGTCTCGATCAGGTCGAGCGCCTTCTTCATCGCCGTCAGCATGCCGAGCGCGAGCACGTCGATCTTCAGCATCTTCAAGGCGTCGAGATCGTCCTTGTCCCATTCCACGATGTTCCTGCCGTCCATCGCGGAGTGCAGGATCGGCACCACCTCGTCGAGACGGCTCCTGGTGATCAGGAACCCGCCGACATGCTGCGAGAGGTGGCGCGGGAAGCCGAGGATCTCGCGCGACATGTCGAGCACCTGCGCGACCCGGCTCTCCTCCGGGTCGAGGCCGGCGGCGCGCGCGTCCTTTCCCTCGAGGCCGTCATTCGACCAGCCCCAGATATTGCCGGCGAGCGCGCCGACGGAATCGTCGGAAAGGCCGAAGGCCTTGCCCACCTCGCGCGCGGCGGAGCGCGAGCGGTAGGTGATGACGGTGGCGGCGATGCCGGCATGCTCGCGCCCGTATTTGTCGAAGACGTACTGGATCACCTCCTCGCGCCGCTCATGCTCGAAATCGACGTCGATATCGGGCGGCTCGTTGCGCTCCGGCGAGATGAAGCGCTCGAAGAGAAGGTCGCCGCGATCCGGGTCGACCTCGGTGATGCGGAGGCAGAAGCAGACGGCGGAATTCGCCGCCGATCCGCGCCCCTGGCAAAGGATGCCGACTGAGCGGGCGAAACGGACGATGTCCCAGACGGTGAGGAAATAGGGCTCGTAGCGGAGCTGCTTGATGATCCTGAGCTCATGTTCGATCGCGGCGCGGACTTTTGCCGGCACGCCCGCCGGATAGCGCCAGGCCGCGCCCTCCTCCGTCAGACGCACGAGCTCGTCATAGGGCGTGGCGCTCACGCCGGCGGATTCCAGCGGATAGTCGTATTGCAGTTCGTCGAGCGAGAAGGTGAGGCGTTCCAAGACCCGAAGCGTCTCGTCCGCCGCTTCCGGATATTCGGCGAAGAGCCGCCGCATCTCCGCGGCGTCCTTCATGTGGCGCTCGGCATTTGCCTCAAGCAGCGTTCCGGCGTTGTCGAGCGTCCTCTTCTCGCGCACGCAGGAGAGCACGTCCTGCAGCCGCCGCCGCCCGGGCGCGTGGTAGAGCACGTCGCCGAGCGCAAGGAGCGGGACCTTGTGGCGCGCGGCGATGGCGGCGAACTCCGCCAGCCGACGGCGGTCGTCGCCGCGATAGAGGCATGCCGCGCCGAGACGCACATGGCCGGGAAAGGCTTCCGCGAGGGCGGCGAGGGTGGCTTCCAGTGTGCTCTGGGGCGAAGCAGAACTGCCACCTAACCTCCCCCTTGAGGGGAGGTCGGGATTTCTTGAGCCGACGGCGAGAGAAATTCCGGGAGGGGGGTGCAAGGTATCCGTCTTAGCCCCCCTCCCTGACCCTCCCTCGCAAGGAGGGAGGGAAAGGTGCGATCCCGGCAGCACCGCGAGCTCCATGCCGTCTCCCCACTGAAGAAGGTCGGAGAGGTCGAGATGGCATTCGCCCTTCTTGGCTCTGAGATTGCCGGTGGTGAGGAGCCGGCAGAGCCGGCCATAGGCGGCGCGGTCGCGCGGCCAGACGGCGATGTCGGGCGTCCCGTCGCGGAAGACGAGCCGGCAACCGACGACATAACGCGCACCTGTCTCCTTCGCCGCCAGGTGACCGCGCACGATGCCGGCAAGCGTATTCGTGTCGACGATGGAAAAACCGGCAAGGCCAAGCGCGGATGCTGCCGCGGCGAGCTCCTCCGGATGCGAGGCGCCGCGCAGGAACGAGAAATTGGAGGCGGCGAGAAGCTCCGCGTAAGTCGGCTCGTCAGGCCCAGGCGGGCGTGTCCTTGCCACGGGATGCGGCATGGTCACGACGCGTGGCCGCTCGCGGCTGGAAGGTGGTTTTTCCGGCATGCGGAAGCCCTTCACGGCAAGTCGACCTGCCGCGCCCGTCTCGCTCGATCTCGAATGTTCCTATTATGTTCTCAAGCGCGCGGGAGTCAATCGCCGGCCGTGAACCGCCGCACGCATCTCGCGGCGGTCCATGAGCCGACCTGTCCCAGCGGCGATCCTTTGCCGCTAGACATGCTTGTGGGAGGGCTCCTCAGGGCCGGCGAAGGCGACGCCGGCCTCCAGGCCGCGCTGCCACTGCAGATGCACCGGCGTGATCGTATCCGCCGTGAGGTTCATCAGCCGAAAGATCTCAGGCAGCTTGACGAAATCGCCGAAGACAAGACGCGCGCCGCCGGCGTTCATGTCGCGGATGGTGCAGTCGAACGTCGAGCGATCATCATCGAGGAGGACGCGGGCGCGCTTCAGCGTGCGCTGGCGATGCACAAGACGGTGCTCCCCGCCGCCGCTCGCGGCGCCGGCCGGTTCGACGGGTGTCTCAGCTTTGACCATGTTCATGACTTTGACTCGTAAATCGCATGCCGTGCGATCTCGGTTTTCATTTGCATAAAATGGGAACGGATTGTTTGGCTGTCCCGAAACTTCACGCGGCGTGGTTAGCCAAGACTTACAATCCCTTGCGGCCCGGGCCGCGGGCCGCCATCTTGGACAGGGATGGAGACGACGATGGTGAAGCGGGTTCCCGATATCGAGATTCTTGGGCCTGAGGACGCGGCCGGCAAGGAAGAGCGCGTGCGCGCCAATTTCTGGTCGACCGTGCGGCGGGCGCTCCGCGCCATTCCCTTCATGGAGGACGTGGCGGCCGCCTATTACGCCATGCTCGATCCGCGCACGCCGACCGGCGCGCGGCTGACGCTGATCGCCGCACTCGCCTATTTCGTCAGTCCCTTCGATATCGTGCCGGACATGATTGTCGGGCTCGGCTTCATGGACGACGCGACCGTGCTTCTTGCCGCGATTTCGGCGGTTCGGGGCTCGATCCGTGACGAGCATCGCGCCGCGGCGCGGCGCGCGCTGGCCGAGGAAGCTCCGGCCAACTGAGCCGGCAGCCACAGTCTCGCCCATTTCTTTCGAAGGATTGCGGGGGTTCTCGGCCTCTTCAGATCGGCCGTGCGATCCTGTTGACGTTTTGGTAACCAAAGAGCGGAAATCTGCGGGCGGGGCGCGCAGGCTCGCGCCTGCCGATCTTTGGTTTAAGCAACAAGACATGGAATCCAGACAGCGGACCATGAGCCATATGCGATTTCTTCTCAGCGCCGTTTTCGCGCTTACCGTCACCGCCGCGCTCGCGCAGGGCGCCGCGAAGCCGACCTTGGTCGGCACCTTCAACAAGTGGACGATGTGGTCCTACACCGGCAGCTACAGCGGCAACGGTGAGGGCAAGGTCTGCTACATCTATGCCGAGCCCGACAAGATGGAGCCTCCGAAGCTCGATCACGGCCGCGTCAGCTTCTCCATCACGACAAGCCCGGCGGAGGGAGTCAGAAACGAGGCGAACTTCGTGACAGGCTATCCGATGAAGGAGCAGTCTTCGGTTTCCGTCCAGATCGGCGACAAGACCTTCACCATGTTCACCCAGGGCGACAGCGCCTGGCTGGTCAACAAGGAGGAGGAGCCGGCGCTGCTCGAGGCCATGAAAGCGGGCTCTACGATGGTGGTGAAGGCGACCTCGCGGCGCGGCAACGATACGACCTACAACTATTCGCTTTCCGGCGTGACTGCGGCGGCCGACAAGATGAGCGCGGAGTGCAACTAGCGCCTCGGCGCCTCGCTCACTATTTGTCTCAGAACTTTCGTCATGCCCGGACTTGATCCGGGCATCTATTCCGTAACCCAAACAAGTCGCGACCGCACCGGAATGGATGGCAGGGTCAAGCCCTGCCATGACGACAAAACTGAGCCTGGCGGGCACTCTCCGCCCAAGCGTGCTAGAACGCCGACCCATGACTTCTATTCGTGCCATCGAGATTGGATCGACTGCCGCTCAGTCGGAAACGCCGTCGCTGATCGGGCTTTCTCGTGCCGCGCTGGGCGAGGCGCTCGGCGAAGCGGGCGTGCCGGCGGCACAGCGGCGCATGCGCGCGAGCCAGGTCTGGCACTGGCTTTATTTCCGCGGCGCGACCGATTTCGCCGCCATGACCAACATGTCGAAGGCGCTGCGCGAGACGCTCGCCGAGCGCTTCACGCTGGCGCGGCCGGAAATCGTGACGGAGCAGCTTTCCGAGGACGGCACGCGCAAATGGCTCTTGCGCTTTCCGCCACGCGGCGCCGGACGGCCGGTCGAGGTGGAGACGGTCTATATCCCGGAGGAGGGGCGCGGCACGCTCTGCGTCTCCAGTCAGGTCGGCTGCACGCTGACCTGCACCTTCTGCCACACCGGTACGCAGCGCATGGTCAGGAATCTGACGGCGGAAGAAATCGTCGCGCAGATCCTGATCGCGCGCGAAAAACTCGGCGACTTTCCGGATGCCAACGTCGCGCCCGGCGCGGTCGTGCCGAGCGAGGGCCGGCTCGTCTCCAACGTCGTGATGATGGGGATGGGCGAGCCGCTCTACAATTTCGACAATGTGCGCGACGCGCTGCTGATCGCCGCCGACGGCGAGGGGATCGCGCTTTCCAAGCGCCGCATCACGCTTTCCACCTCAGGCGTGGTGCCGGAGATCCCGCGCATGGGTGCGGCGACCGGCGTCATGCTCGCGATCTCGCTCCATGCCGTGCGCGACGACCTTCGCGACGTGCTCGTGCCGATCAACAGGAAGTATCCGATCGCCGACTTGATGGAGGCCTGCCGCGCCTATCCCAGCCTCTCCAATGCGCGCCGCATCACCTTCGAATACGTGATGCTGAAAGACGTGAACGACTCGCTCGCCGAGGCGAAGGACCTCGTGAAGCTCTTGAAGGGCATCCCGGCGAAGATCAACCTGATCCCGTTCAATCCCTGGCCGGGCGCGCCCTACGAATGCTCCGACTGGGAGCGGATCGAGGCTTTTGCCGAGATCGTCAACCGCGCCGGCTACGCCTCGCCGATCCGCACGCCGCGCGGTCGCGATATTTTCGCGGCCTGCGGACAGCTGAAGAGCGCCAGCGAGCGCATGCGAAAGAGCGAGCGGGAAGCGGCGGCGGCCGGCGCCGCCTGATTGGCGCCGATGCGGGCGGTCCTCAAAATCCTCGTCGTCATCCCGTTCGGCTTTGTCGTGGCCATTCTCGCGGCGACGGCGCTGATCGTGCTCGCCGCCGGCGCTGAGCCGGTTGCCGGCGAGCCCGAAGGCTTCTTCACCGCCAAGCTCGTCATCGTCTCATTGGTCGCGTCGACCTATGTCGGCGCGGTGGCGGCGATCCCGGCGCTGATCGCCATCGCGCTTGCCGAGACGTTCCGCTGGCGCTCCTTCGTGCTGCATCTCGTCGTAGGTGCCGCGATCGGTTTGATCGCGTTCCTGATGGGGATTGGCGGCGAGCCGCCGGTGGCCGTGTACGATCTCAAGATCGGCGGCGCGGCAGGCGCAGTCGGCGGCTTCGTCTATTGGCTGATCGCGGGACGATGGGCGGGCCTGACACGCGTGAGGCCGGAGATGAAGACTCAGAGCTAGACGTCGAGCGCCTCCGCCATCGCAAGAAGCTTCGTCACCGTGTTCCAGTTGCGCGCAGTGCCGGCGACGCCGAGCCGCTTTTCCAGGAGCACGTTGGTGAGCTTCGATTTGCCGATACCGTTCGGATAGGTGACGTAGGCTTCCTCGCCGGCGATCTTGATTTCCTCCACGCCCTGATAGGCGGCGGCGAGCCGCTTGGCGGCGTCCTTGTCGGGCTTTGCCGCAAGCAGCATGACGACGAGGTGGCTCGGATCGCTCTTCGCCATGGCGGAGAAGGGGTTCTTCTCCACGATCTTCCTGAGCGCTGCCGCGTCGCGGAGCATCGTCGGCCGGGCGGAAGCCGAATTCCTTCTCGATCGCAGCCTCGATTGTCTTGGTGAGCTTGGCGCGATCCTTCTCCTTCGCGGTGAAGACCACGTTGCCGGAGTTCAGATGCGTCTTCACCGCATCGAAGCCGAGCGCCTCGAAGAGCGCCTTCAGCTTCGCCATCGGAATTGTTTTGTTGCCGCCGACATTGATGCCGCGAAGGAATGCGATGAAGGCGGGCATGGGCATGGCCTTTCAGAACTGTCGTCATCCCATGGCTTGACCATGGGATCCATTCTGGAAAGTTACGCCTCCATCGACGGCTACGGAATGGATTGCCGGGTCAAGCCCGGCAATGACGACAAATGCTGAGGCTGCGGCTCCGACTGCCCGAGTCTCAATGCCGGAAGTGGCGCACGCCCGTGAAGACCATGGCGAGGCCGGCCTCGTCGGCGGCGGCGATCACCTCTTCGTCGCGGAGCGACCCGCCGGGCTGGATGACCGCGGTCGCGCCGGCTTCGGCCG
Source organism: uncultured Alphaproteobacteria bacterium (assembly GCA_963814905.1). Lineage (GTDB taxonomy): Bacteria > Pseudomonadota > Alphaproteobacteria > Rhizobiales > Afifellaceae > DASWJZ01. The sequence continues at coordinate 13,823 of CAWFEM010000005.1, forward strand.
CTGCCAAGAGTCCGTCGGCAAACGGAAAGAACGCGTCGGAGGCGACGACGGAGCCCTCTGTCAGCGGCGTCGCGATCTCCGCGGCCTTCGCCGCGTCGGCGGCCTTGATTGCGGCGATCCTCGCCGAATCGACACGGCTCATCTGGCCGGCGCCGATACCGACCGTGGCGCCGTCCTTGGCGTAAACGATGGCATTCGACTTCACGTGCTTGGCGACGCGGAAGGCGAAGATCAGATCGGAGAACTCCTGTTCGCTCGGCGCGCGTTTCGTCACGACGCGGCAATCCTTCGCGGTGACGCGCGCGGCGTCGCGCTCCTGCACGAGAAGCCCTCCGGCGACGCTCCTGACCTTCGTCGACCTGTCGTCGGGGTCGGCCATGCCGCCGCTCAGGAGCAGGCGGAGATTGGCTTTCCTGGCGAAGACCTCGATCGCGTCGGCGTCGGCGTCGGGCGCGATGACGACTTCGGTGAAGATGCCGGTGATCGCCTCCGCCGCATCCTTGTCGAGCGGACGGTTGAGCGCGACGATCCCGCCATAGGCGGAGACCGGATCGCAGCGGAGCGCCAGCCGATAGGCTTCGCCCAGATCGCCGCCAAGCGCCACGCCACAGGGATTGGCGTGCTTGATGATGGCGACGGCCGGGCGTTCCGCCGGCAGGTCGGAGACCAGCTCGAAGGCGGCGTCGGCGTCGTTGATGTTGTTGTAGGAAAGCGGCTTGCCCTGGACCTGGCGTGCCGTGGCGACGCTCGCCACCTGCTCGCCGGTCAGATACAGGCCGGCCGACTGGTGCGGGTTCTCGCCGTAGCGCATGCGTTCGCGCAGCGTACCGCCGATTGCGAAACGCTGCGGCAGCGCGTCTCCGACCTGACGCTGATACCAGGCGGCGATGGCCGCGTCGTAGCCGGCGGTGCGTGCGAAGGCCTTGGCGGCGAGGTCTGCGCGAAGCGCGCGCGAGACGCCGCCCTCCTTCAATGCCGTCGTGAGCGACGCATAGTCCGCCGGGTCGGTGACGACGGCGACCCAGGCGGCATTCTTCGCCGCGGCGCGGATCATCGCCGGCCCGCCGATGTCGATATTCTCGATCGCCTCGGCCATCTCCGCGCCCTTGGCGACCGTCGCCTCGAACGGATAGAGGTTCACGATCAGGCAATCGATCCCCTTGATCCCGAGGCTCTCCATCGCGGCGCGATGCTCCGGCTCGTCGCGCAGCGCGAGGAGGCCGCCGTGGATGCGCGGATGCAGCGTCTTGACCCGTCCATCCATCATTTCCGGCATGCCGGTGACCGTGGCCACGTCGGTGACCGCCAGCCCTGCATCGGCGAGCGCGCGCGCCGTGCCGCCGGTCGAGACGATCTCAACGCCGTGGCTGGCGAGCATGCGCGCGAGCTCCACCAGCCCCGATTTGTCGGAGACGGAGATCAGCGCGCGCCTGATCTCCAAGAGCTCGGGGCCGGCGGTCTCGGCGGGCATGGGCGGAACCTCGGGGAAGGGAACGGACATCGTGGTGAGTATGGCGGCGACTAGCACGCGGGTCGTCCTTCGCAAAGGATCACGACATCAGCGAGAACCGCCACTTCACAGGGACTTCCGAGCTCGGCTTGCTCATCAGCACGATCTGGTTGGTGGCGCGGCTGCCGAAGACGTCGGAGAGGTGGACGCTCTCCTCCAGCTCGAAGGGGCTGTTCGCCTCGAACCGCCAGATCCTGCCATCGGGAAGGCGCAGGTCGAGCGCCGTGCGCCGGTCGGTTGCATGCACGGCGACGGAATAATGCAGGTGGAAGCGCACCGCGAAGGTCATGTCGCGCTGCGTCGGCGTGCCGATGAAGCGGTCCATGCCCTCCAGAAGGCGGCCGTCGGCGGCAAGTCGGAGGTTGCGCTCATGCACGAGCCCGTAACGGCGGGAATAGCCGTCATGCTTCATCTGCAGGATGACGGAGCGGTCGTCGGGGCTCTCGCGCCGGGCGACGACGACGCGTGGGCCGGACACGATCTGCGCGTCGAATGCGTCGCTGGAGAAGCGGCACGACAACTCGTCGTTCAGCGCTGCGGTCGAATGGGCGGCCGTCAGCCGTGCCGCGCGGCGCAGCGTCTGATGGCGCGCGGCCGGCGCCCCGCAATTGATGACGACGCGGTGGATGCCGCGCGAGAACTCGAAAGACAGCGCGCCGGCATGGGCGGTGCCGGAATAGGCGATCGGCGGTGGGCCGCCGGCATCGACGAGGAGCAGGGAATCGCCGCCCTCGACGCGCTCATAGCCGGAATACGTGGCGCTCGGGGCCGGCGCGCCGAGCGTTTCGTCGTAGGAAAGGACCGTCGCCACCAGCCCGCCGGTGGACGAGGCGACGCCGTTGAAATGCGCAAAGCCGCCGTCGCCGTGCCGGAAGAAGCGCAGCATCGGCATCATCCGGTCGATCGAATGGAGCAGCGTCTCGGAGGGCACGAGCCCGCGCGCGATCAGAGCCTGCCTGAGCGGCAGGAGATTGACGAGGATCTCCACCAAAGCGGCGGGATTGCGGGAGACGTGGCCGCCGTCGGGCAGGATTTGCGCTTCCAACTCGTTGTCGACGCGGTCAAGTCCGCCGCGGGCGAGGCGCTCCTGGTGCGACAGCGAAAGGCCGATCAAGGCGATGGCGATAGCCGCATGCAGGCGCGGCAGACCGGGATCACTGGTGGCGATCGCCGAGCGAAGCACGCTTGCGTGCCGCAGGAGCGAGCGCACGAAGTCGCGATAAAGGTCGTGGTCGGCGTCGTGCAGGATAAGCGGCGATTGCGCGAGGAAGGACAGAACGCGGTTGGCGGCGACGTCCGTGTCCCACACCACCTCGCCAACCGGCTTGCGATAAAGCGAGAGCCAGTCCTCCACCACGGCGTGGGCATTGGAGCGCGCCAGCGGCGTGTCGGCGGCGCGCAGATGCCGGAGCCAGCCGAAGGAATGCAGCTCCCGCAGCCAGTCCTGCGAGGGTGGCCCGATGTCGAACGGGGACTCGCTCCCTGCCTCCACGACATGCCCGGCGAGCGAAAAGCGGCCCGCATAGATTTCCGCCGCGGTGGTCGGATCGGCGGTCCTGAGATCGGGGGGCGCGATCAGAAGCTGCGAGCGGTTGCCGCCGGCGGCGCGGAATCGTCCAATCGGCCCGGACACGGCGCCGAGACGCAGTCGCCTGGTGAACTGTCCCGCCCGGTGAAGAGCGAGGCGCAGCTGGTCGGCCGGCGCGATCGCTGACATGCTCAGCCGGTAGCCCTGTTCGCGGAGGTTGGCAAGCGACGCGAACCTACCTCTCACCGCGCTCGAAGCGTGCCGTGAAAAAGCCGTCCATTCCGGCGAGCGCCGGGTCGCTTCCGAAGCCGTCGCAGGGAAGCGTCCGGAGCGTGCCGGCGGGCGTCACCAGCCCGGAAAGCCCGGAGACCTCGCTTGCGTCCACAGGCAACAGCGTGAACGCCGGATGGCGCTCCAGGAAGGGCGCAACATGTGCCTCTCCCTCTTCCGGCTGAAGCGAGCACGTCGCGAAGACGAGACGCCCTCCAGGCTTCACCAACGCCGCGGCGCGGTCGAGCATTTTCGCCTGCAAGGCGGAGAGCGCCGCAATGTCTTCCGGACGCTTCAACCATTGGATGTCGGGATGGCGGCGGATCGTTCCGGTCGCGGTGCACGGCGCGTCGAGGAGCACGGCATCGAATTCCTCTCCCGGCTGCCAGCGCAGTACGTCGGCGGCCTCAAGCCGGGCGGCAAGGCCGAGGCGGCGGAGATTTTCCGCAAGCCGCCTGAGCCGGCTCTCTGAGAGATCGACGGCCGCCACGTTTGCGCCGAGCGCCGCGAGTTCCGCCGTCTTGCCGCCCGGCGCGGCGCAGAGATCGGCGACGCGCTTTCCCGCGACATCGCCGAGGAGACGCACGGGGAGGGCGGCGGCGGCATCCTGCACCCACCAGGCGCCTTCCTCGTAGCCGGGGAGCTCGGTGACGCGGTGTGCGCCCGCAAGGCGGATCGTCCCCGTCGGGAGAAGCACGCCGCCGAGACGCTCCGCCCAAAGTGCGGGATCGCGCTTCGCCGAGATGTCGAGGGCCGGTTGCTCAAGATGCGCGGCGGCGATCTTCACCGCGGTCGCTTCGCCGTAGGCATCGGAGAGGCGCGTGAAGAGCCAGTCCGGCATGTTGATGCGGCCGGGGCCGCCCTCGGCGCTTTGGGAGCGGGCGAGGACTTCTTCGCGGTTGCGCACCAGGGTGCGGAGCACGGCGTTGACGAGGCCGCGCGCGCGGCCGGTGCGGCGGTCGCCTGCCGCCTGCTCGACGGCGAGGTCGACGGCGGCGTGATCGGCGACCTCGAGAAAGAGGATCTGCGCCGCGGCGACGTGAAGGATCGCGGTAAGCGCGCCGGAATTTTCCGGAAGCGGCCGGTCGAGCGCGTCCCTGAGCGCGGCCTCGATCTCGCCACGGCGGCGCAGCGCGACGCCGAGAATGGCGCGGGCGAGCGCCCGGTCGCGGCGGTCGAGCGCCCGGAAATGCGGGTTGCCGTGCGCCTCGTCGAGAACTGAATCGAGCGGCACGCCGTGCTCCACGACCTGGCGCAGGATCGCGGTCGCGGCACGCCGCACCGGGAGCCCGGCAGGTGTGGTCTCGGCTTGCTGTCGCCGCGAAGCGGCTCGCTCGGGGCCTTCTTTCGGCGTCAGCCCCAAGGGCCGCGCCTCGCGCCAAGCTGCGACCACGGGCCCGGATGCGCCTCGCGCGCAGCGTCGGTTGAGGCGGGGCGCGCGCTGAGATCGAGGGGCGCGCCGCCCGCCGCGGCCATCTTCTGCAAGGCGGCGATGCGGTTCTCCGTCGCCGGGTGTGTGGAGAAGAGGTTGTCCATGCGCTCGCCGGTCAGCGGATTGACGATGAAAAGCGGCGCGGTCGCCGGATTGCGCTCCGCGCTTGCCATCGGCGTGCGCTTCGCGGCGCCCGCGATCTTGCCGAGCGCGGAAGCAAGCGACAGCGGATTGCCGCAGATCGCGGCGCCGGTGCGGTCGGCGGAGTATTCGCGCGTGCGGCTGATCGCCATCTGGATCAGCATAGCGGCGATCGGCGCGGTAATCGCGGCCAGAATCACGCCGACGATGCCGAGCGGGTTGTTGCGGTTGCCGCCGAAGAAGAAGGCGAAATTGGCGAGCATCGCGATCGCGCCGGCGATCGTGGCGGCGATGGTCATGGTCAGCGTGTCGCGGTGCTTCACATGCGCAAGCTCGTGCGAGATCACGCCGGCAAGCTCCTCGCGCGTCAGCGCGCTCATCAGGCCGGTCGTCACCGCGACGGCGGCGTTTTGCGGATTACGCCCGGTCGCAAACGCGTTCGGCTGCGGGTTCTGCATGACGTAGACCTTGGGCGCCGGCAGCCCGGCGCGGTGAGCGAGCTCGCCGACGAGCGCATAGAGATCCGGCGCACTGCTGCGATCGACCTCGCGTGCGCCATGCATCCGGAGGACGAGCTTGTCGGCGTTCCAGTAGCTGAAGAGGTTCATCCCGGCCGCGACCAGGAAGGCGATGAAAGCGCCGCCGGAGCCGCCGACCAGATAGCCGACGCCCATGAAAAGCGCCGTCAGCGTTGCCAACAGCATGCCGGTCTTTACGACGTTCATCGCTTCACCTCACGCGCATCACTTTACGTCACTCGCCCGCCGGGTTCCGGTTCGGCGCGGCCCGTGCCTATATTCCGGCCCACGCCTATATGATGGGAAGTGGGACGAACGGGTTCAATCGCGATGAGCGCGGGCGACGACGAGCGGGAGGAAATCAGGAAACAGCGCATCCGCGCCGCCGCGGAGCGCGCGCTTGCGGAGGCGGAGGCGCGCCGCGTTGCGGCGAAAGAGGCAGGGGCCCGCCCGAAGGAGCTCGGCGGGCCGGAAGGGCCCGAGCCGACACGCTACGGCGACTGGGAAAAGAAGGGAATCGCCAGCGATTTCTGAGGCGACGCGGCGCCTAGGCGTCTAGGCGCATTCGCGCGTGATCTGCTGCTTCAGCTTCGCCTGGTTGTCGAGCGCCACTTCGTCGAAGCGCTGGCGCTGCTCGGCTTTGTTCGACGCGGCGAGCACGTACTGCTTGCGGCCGAGCGGTGCCGCATCCATCACGTTCTGGGCACAGGAGACAAACTGGCGGAATTCCGAACTGCTCATGGCGCGCAGATACTCGGTGTTGTTCTTGACGCTGTTCAGAACCTGCGCAACGGCGGAGCGGAACCGGCTGTTGATGGCGCTGGTGGACGCGGCTTCCGCGATCGTCGTGCCCGCCATGATGAGCGCAACGGCGCCCGCTAGAATTCTTAGTCGACGCGTCATTCTTGTTTCCCTGGTGATCGTCGAGGATTTGAATCCCCTGAGACGGCTATTCTGAGGCCCCCGGGCGGGACGATCCAAACCAGCCCGAAGCGCCGCTGTCAAAGCAAATTCGCGACGGTGTTTGGCGCCACGTGCGGCACTGGCTTCGACGGCCTGAGATTGGCGCTTGCCGCTGCGCCGGCCGCCTCACTATACGGTTAACATGCTCGCTGTCGCCAAAGCGCCCGACATCAACGGCGATTCGATCCGCGCCGCCGCGGCGCTGATCCGCCCGCATGTCCGGCGGACGCCGCTTATGGAAGTGGACGGTGGCGATTTCGGGGTCGACGGCTCCCGCCTTCTTTTGAAGCTTGAGCTGCTGCAGCATACCGGCTCGTTCAAGTCGCGCGGCGCCTTCTTCAATCTCCTCTCGCGCGCCGTGCCGGAAGCAGGCGTCGTCGCCGCCTCGGGCGGCAATCACGGCGCGGCCGTCGCCTATGCCGCCATGCAACTGGGGCATAAGGCGGCGATCTTCGTGCCCAGCATCTCCTCGCCGGCGAAGCTTGAGCGTATCCGTTCCTACGGCGCGGAGCTCAATGTCAGCGGCGCCCTTTACGCCGAGGCGCTCGCCGCGAGCCAGAAGCGCGCGGCGGAGACCGGCGCGCTTGTCGTCCACGCCTACGACCAGCCCGAGACGCTGATCGGGCAGGGCACGCTCGGGCTGGAGACCGAGGAGGATGCGCCCGACCTCGACACGCTGCTTGTGGCGGTCGGCGGTGGCGGGCTGATCGGGGGCATCGCGGCGTGGTACGGCTCGCGCGTGCGCGTCGTCGGGGTGGAACCGGAAACGGCGCCGACGCTCCATATGGCGCTTCAGGCCGGCAGGCCGGTCGATGCGCCGGCCGGCGGGATCGCCGCCGACTCGCTGGCGCCCAAGCAGGTGGGACAGATCATGTTCCCGATCGCGCAAGAACATGTCGATCGCGTCGTCCTCGTCGAGGACGCGGCGATCGAGGCGGCGCAGCGCGCAATCTGGGAGAAGCTCCGCCTTGCCGCCGAGCCGGGCGGCGCCGCGGCCATTGCCGCCCTCCTCTCCGGCCGCTACGTGCCGGAGAAAGGCGAGCGCGTCGGCGTCCTTCTTTGCGGCGGCAATACCGGCGCGGTGAATTTCGACCGCTAGTGCCGGCAAGGGATCAAGCGTCGCCGAGCTCGGCCAGCACTGCGCGGCCGCGCGGCGAAACGCGGTAGCCGACTTCGAGCGGCTCCGTCAGGCCAAGCTCCTTCAGTTTCCTGACGTCGCGCTTGAAGGTCAGCGGGTCGCGGCCGACGCTCAAGGCGAGATCGGGTTCGCGCCGGGCCGGATATTTTTCGATCAGGCGCAATGTCGCGCGCGTCCAGGCGCCGGTCTTGTTCGCCTGGTCGAGACGGTTCAGCGCCGCGATGACGCTTTTCACGTCCTTCTTGGTGAGCTTCGCCTCCTTGCGGAGCGCGATGCGCGGGTCGGCGCCGACATGCCGGAACGCGATCCGGTAGAGTTCGCCGCCGCCATCGAGTTTGCCGAGGTCCGCCATCAGCGCGGCGCGCGACTTGTAGCCGGCCTTTCTCGCTTCGCTGTCCTTGATCGCCGCCGGCGCGATCTTGTCGACTGCGTCGATCGCTAGAATCCCGGCCGCGGTCCTGAGCGCCGCTCCGGCTCTCACCGTCGGCTGCGACCAGCGCCGGAAGGCGAGCGTCACCTTTCCGGCGGCGATCAGGTCGAGGGTTTCACGCTTGAACAGCACGGCTCCAGCGACGCCTTTCCAACGCCTAGCGGTTCTGGCGGTTGTCGATCAGGTTATCGACGACCGCGGGGTCGGCGAGCGTGGAGGTGTCGCCGAGATTGGAGAAATCGTCCTCGGCGATCTTGCGCAGGATGCGGCGCATGATCTTGCCGGAGCGGGTTTTCGGCAGGCCGGGCGCGAACTGGATCAGATCCGGCGAAGCGATCGGGCCGATCTCGGAGCGCACCCAGTCGCGCAGCTCCTTTCGGAGCGTCTCCGACGGCTCCTCGCCGTTCATCAGCGTGACGTAGCAGTAGATGCCCTGGCCCTTGATGTCGTGCGGGTAGCCGACGACGGCGGCCTCCGACACCTTCGGGTGCGCGACCAGCGCCGATTCCACTTCCGCCGTGCCCATGCGGTGGCCCGACACGTTCAAGACGTCGTCGACACGGCCGGTGATCCAGTAATAGCCGTCGGCGTCGCGGCGGCAGCCGTCGCCGGTGAAGTACATGCCCTTGAAGTGCGAGAAGTAGGTGTCGATGAAGCGCTTGTGGTCGCCGTAGACGGTGCGCATCTGGCCGGGCCAGGAATCGAGGATGACGAGATTGCCGTCGGCGACGCCTTCCAGGAGCTTGCCGTCATTGTCGACAAGCGCCGGCCTGACGCCGAAGAAGGGCAGGGTGGCTGAGCCGGGCTTCTGCGGGATCGCTCCGGGAAGCGGCGTAATAAGAATGCCGCCCGTCTCCGTCTGCCACCACGTGTCGACGATCGGACAGCGGCCATCGCCGACGACGCGCCAGTACCATTCCCAGGCTTCCGGGTTGATCGGCTCGCCCACCGTGCCGAGAAGCTTCAGCGACTTGCGCGAGGTCTTCGCGACATGCTCCTCGCCGGCGCCCATCAGCGCGCGGATCGCGGTGGGCGCGGTGTAGAAGATGTTGACGCCGTGCTTGTCGACCACCTCCCAGAAGCGCGACACGGTCGGGTAGTTCGGCACGCCTTCGAACATCAGCGTGGTGGCGCCGTTCGCGAGCGGCCCGTAGACGATATAGGAGTGGCCCGTCACCCAGCCGACGTCGGCGGTGCACCAGTAGATGTCCCCGTCGTGATAGTCGAAGACGTAGCGGTGCGTCGTCGCCACGTAGACGAGATAGCCGCCGGTCGTGTGCATGACGCCCTTCGGCTTGCCGGTCGAGCCGGACGTATAAAGGATGAAGAGCGGATCCTCGGCGTTCATCTCCACCGGCGGGCAATCGGCGGAGGCCTTCTCCATCTCCTCGTGGTACCAGAGGTCGCGGCCGTCCTTCATGTCGATCTTGCCGCCGGTGCGCTTGACGACGAGCACGTTGCGCACCGAGGCGCCGTCCTTCTCGGCGCGCACGATCGCCTTGTCGGTGTTGGCCTTCAGCGGAATAGGCTTGGAGCCGCGCAGGCCCTCGTCGGCGGTGACGACGAAGTCGGAGCGGCAATCCTCGATGCGGTTGGCGAGCGAGTTGGGCGAGAAGCCGCCGAAGACGACGGAGTGAATGGCGCCGATCCGCGCGCAGGCGAGCATCGCGTAGGCCGTCTCCGGGATCATCGGCATATAGATCGTGACGCGGTCGCCCTTCTTGACGCCGTGCGTCTTCATGACGTTGGCGAGCTTGCAGACATGCGTGTGGAGCTCGCGGTAGGTGATCTTCTTATCTTCCGCAGGATTGTCGCCTTCCCAAAGAATAGCGACCTGGTCGGCACGGTCCTTCAGATGCCGGTCGATGCAATTGGCGGAAATGTTGAGGGTCCCGTCTTCGTACCACTTGATGGAGACGTTCGGATATTCGTAGCTGGTGTTCTTGACCTTGGTGAAAGGCTTGATCCAGTCGACACGCTCCGCCTGCTCGGCCCAGAAACCCTCCGGGTCTTCCACGCTCTTGCGATACATCTCCTGATACTTCTCGGCGTTCACGTAAGCCCGTCCAGCCCACTCCTTCGAAACGGGGTGGATCTTCACTTCCGTCATATGCCTCTCCTCCCAAAGGGCGTTGAGCGGGCTTCCCCGCCTCCTCATCCCCATTATGCGGAGCGGCGCGGTCCTCGTCCACAAACAGGCAAAGGTTTCAACCGAGGGTAAAAATGTTTGCTTTCCAGAGGCTTAGGCGCACACCCATGCACTCGCACCGGTAGCGGCATACCGGGGATGCCGCCGGTCGGGAGGGGAAATCAGACGCCGAAGAGCCCGATCACCAGCCCCATGACCAGGAGCACGCCGAGCCAATGGCCGGCGTCGATCAGCGTCTTCGACCAGGAATCCTGCGCAAGACGGCCATTGACCGTCAGCGTCGTCGCGACGAAGCCGATCCAGATCATGATTGCGGAAAAGAGCGCCCGCTCGACGTTCACCTCGCCGATATGAAAGACGATGCCGAAGAGCATCGTCGCCATGACGAGGTCGGCGAAGAAGGTGATGACGATCGCTGAAACGGCCGGGCGTCTTCCGAGCGCCCGATAGTACAGCAAGCCGAAAATCCATCCGCCGAGCGCCGCGACGACGACCGACAGGACCTTCAGTTGCGACACGATTGCTGTCAGCATGCGGCTCTTCCTCGCAGCCTGGTCAACGGATAGCGTAGCCCGGATGAAGCGAAGCGAAATCCGGGGCCGTGGTTGCGTCACTCCCGCATTGCGCTTCGCTCCATGCGGCTGCGGACGGCGTGGCGCCTACGGATAGCGCCTTACCGCATCTCGGGACCGAGCCGCCAGACGCTGGTCTTCTTGATCTCCGAATCTTCCAGCGCGCGCGTGACCGGGACCTCATAGGTGGCGAGGCGGGTGAAGCCGGATTTCGGAAAATAGCTGCGGCTCGGGTCGCCGGCCAGCACCGATGCGCCGCGGCGGGTGAGTGCGCCGAGCCACGGCAGAAGGCGGTCCGCCAACGGCTTCTCGTAGAAGGCGTCGCCGACGAGGACGACGTCCCAGCCGTGATCGGCGCCGATCAGGTCGGTGTCGGTCGTCTCAAGCGTGACGCCGTTCTCCGCGGCGTTGATGGCGATCGCCGCGAGCGCGATCCGATCGATGTCGGCGGCAAGCGCAGTCTTTGCACCCGCCTTCATCGCCGCGATTGCGACGAGGCCGGAACCGGTGGCGATGTCGAGCACGGTCTTCCCGGCGACGATCTCCGGATGGTCGAGAACGTAGCGCGCGAGCGCCTGGCCGCCGGCCCAGGCGAAAGCCCAATAAGGCGGCGGCACGCCGATCGTCTCAAGCTCCTCCTCGGTCTTCTCCCAGAGCGGCAGCGCTTCGTCGGCGAGACGAAGCCGGATCTCCGGAACCAGCGGCGGGGAAAGAAGCGCGGTGTTGGCGCGGATGAAGGCGGACGCGTGCATCCGCGACTTATGGCCGTGCCGTTCCGCAAATGACAGGCGCACCTGTCGTCCGACCCATTGCCGCGAATTGCCTGTGCGTATCGCGGCACGTGTACAAAACTGCACAACCACAGGCGGAGCCGGCTGATCTATTTCGGCAGCCGAATGATTCGTCCCAATCGTCGCGGGTTCGAGGCAGGAGGATGCATGAAGCTTGGCACGCGCGTGCCGGCGGCGCTCGCGCTCGCCGTGGCCGGCGGCGTCAGCGCAGGCGCCGCCCAGGATTTAGGCGCTGCGTCCCTGGTGCCGGACGCCGCATTCTTCTTCGGACTCGGCGGGAGCGCCAACACGACGGAGTTCAGCGACCAGAATCTCTATGCCCAGGGTGTCGCCGACATCTATCAGTCCGGCTTGCTGGTGGCGTCCGGATCGGCGGGCGGATCGATGCAGCCGTCCTTCGAGACGGCGTTCACATTCGCGCCGGCGGCGCAGCTAGGCTACTTCCGCCATTTCACGGACAGCGCATGGCTGTGGGGCGCCAAGCTTTCCTACAGCTATCAGAACGCCGGCTCCACAGAGGACAACCTCATCGTTCCTCAGGCCGGATCGTTCACGGGTACTTCGCCCTCCACCTTTACGGGGAACGTCGTCCTCAGGTCCTACGAAACGCGGATCACGCATCAGCTGGCTTTCACGCCATTCGTCGGCCGCTCCTTCGAGCGGAGCTTCGTCTATCTCGGCGGCGGTCCCACCCTCTCGCAGCTCGATGCCAACCTGAACGGAATGCTCGGTTTCGCCGCCATCGACGGCCAGCATCTCAACATCACCGGCAATTCCAGCAATTTTTCCAGCGAGCCTTGGGTCTTCGGCGGCACCGCGATCATCGGCGCGACCTATTTCCTCAGCCCCTCCTGGTTCGTGGATCTCAGCTACAGCTTCGCCATCACGGCCAGCCATGAGAGCAGCTTCTCCGCGCCGTTTTCCACCACGACCGACGGCTACGAGGATACCGGCATCCTGAGCGGCAACTATTCGGGCAGGGTCATCACGCAATCGGTGATGTTCTCGATCAACAAAGCGTTCTGAAAGTCAGCCCCAGGGGCCTTTGCGCTGCTCGACACGGAAAGGCTTCGAACGCGGCCTCTCCAGCACTGGGATCTCCGGCTCGAGCGGCGGAGAAAGCGACGTCGTGTTGGCGAGAACGAAGGATGCGGGCGGCATGGCCCGCCTTATGACGGCCAAGCCGCCGAAAACAAGAGAGCGGCCGCGCTGGGCGGCCGCTCCGTAGGCGCGTGCCTTAGCTGTTCGGCGTGACCGAAGAGGCGGTCATCTCGCCGGCGGAACCTTCGTCGTAGGTGATCGTCACGTCCTGCCCGACCTGCAGCGAGGCGGCGTCGAACTCCGCCGGCAGCGTGTAGGTCTTGCCGTCGGCGAGCGTCACCGTACCGGCGGACGGGTCGATCGCCTGGATCTTGCCGCTCGCCTCCGCCGCGAGCGCCGCAAATGTGGAAGCGGCCAGCATCACGGCCGCGCTCGTTGCAATCATCAACTTCCGCATTGTCCTGTCTTCCTCTTTCGAACCGCTGCGGAAATCCGCAAGCGGATGCTCGCCCCGAGCCGGCGGAAGAACACGCGCGCGGGTACGTCGTTCCCATCAAAAATCGATGTCGCGAAATGACCTTCGAATTGCCAAGCGGCGGCCGGAGACGGTGCAAAAGTATGGCGGCAGGAGCGCGTGCGCGAGCACCAAGTGCGCGTGTGCAGCACCAAGTGCGCGTGCGCCTATTCTTCCGCCAGGCCACCGGAGACGACAAAGGCGGAAGCCCAATCGCCGGAGAGGTTGACGAGAGCGCCAAAGACGCGCGTGTCATGACCGCCGTCGTCCGCGCCGGCGTAGACCCGCTCACGCAGGATCACCCGCAGCTCCGGAAATTGCCCACACGTGCGCGCGCTCGCGAGCTCGGCGTAGGTACTGCGCGCATCCGCGACGCTTGCTGTGCGTGCCCGCGCCAGCTCCTCGGCGACCGGGGCCGAGACACAGAGCACCCAATCATGCACGACCATCTCGGTCTCCAGCGCGTAGTCGATCGCGCCCGGCTCAACAGCTCCCACCGCGGGGGCGCTCGTCTCGATCGGCAGATCGTCAGGCGCGGCCGCCCAAGCCGTCGCGCCACCCAACATGCAAAATCCGAAGATCGCCGCGCCGCGGCACAAAGTTCCTGCACATGTCATGTCAAACCCCTTCCTCGTCCGGTCACGACAAGGCGGCGGCCCGAATGGGCCGTTGCCTCTCCGCGACAGACGCGGCGCTTCGCAATGCGAAGACCTGTCCAACCCCCTGAGCGGCGCGTGACGCCGCGATTCGGAATTGAAAGCGTAGAGGAACGAAAGCGCAACCGAACGCCGCGCCGCATCGGCCCTTTGCCGGCGATGTGTTGCACCTCGGTTCGCTTAGCCGATGAGGCTAAGGGCGCTCACCCCCAAGGTCCGCCCCAGGGGCCCTTGCGCTGCTCGAAGTGGAAAGGTTTCGAGCGCGGTTTCTCCAGCACCGGGATCTCGGCGCGCTTGAAGAATGTGATCAGCGCCAGCCCGGAGATGAAGCCGCCGATATGCGCCCAGAAGGCGACGCCCGCTTCGCCGGCCGCGGGTGCTGCGGCGCTGAAGAGCTGCATGGCGAACCAGACCCCGAGCACGATCCACGCCGGGACGTGCGCGATCCAGAAGATGATGCCGAGGAAGATGAAGACGCGCACATTGGCGCCGGGGTGAAGCAGGATATAGGCGCCGAGCACGCCTGAGATCGCGCCGCTCGCGCCGATCATCGGCGCTTCCGAGCTTGGATCGACGAAGCCCTGCGCGAGTGCTGCCGCCGTTCCGCACAGGAGATAGAAGAGCGCGTAGCGCGCGTGCCCCATGGAATCTTCGATGTTGTCGCCGAAGATCCAGAGGTAGAGCATGTTGCCGCCGAGATGCAGGAAGCCGCCATGCATGAACATGGAGGTGACGACCGTCGCCCACGCCGGCACCAGGACAAGCTCCGGCGGCAATTCGCCATAGCCGAAGAGCCGGGCGGGGATCATGCCGAGCGAGAGCACCGCGCGCTCGTCGCCGTTCGTGCCGAGCGAAAGCTGCCAAAGGAAGACCGCAACGCAGGCCGCGATGATCGAATAGTTGACGACGGGAGTCAGATGCCGGCGCGGATTGTCGTCGGAGATCGGGAACATGTTCCGTCTCCCTTAGACGTCGCGCGGCGGGACATCTAGCCGAGCGTCGCCGGATCGAGCCCGCCCATCTTGCAGACGAGCTTGAACTCAACGTCGCTCACCGGTTGGACTGAGAGGCGTGAGTTCCTGACCAGCACCATCTCGGCAAGCCGCTTCTCCGCCTTCACTTCGACCAACGTCACCGGCCTTTTCAGATCGGTGACGGCCTTCAGATCGACGCACTGCCATTTGCCTTCCGGGTCGGTGGAATCCGGGTGCGCTTCCTTGATGACCTCGACGATGCCGACGACCGCCTTCTCATCGCCGGAATGATAAAAGAAGCCGCGCTCGCCCTTTTTCATCGTCTGCATGTTCTTGCGCGCCTGGAAATTGCGGACGCCGTCCCACTCCTGGCCCTTGGCGCCTTTCGCCTTCTGCTTCTCCCAGGACCAGCTTTCCGGTTCCGATTTGAAGAGCCAATACGCCATCGTCTTTCTCCTGCCTGGCCGACGGCGGGGGTGAACCCCGTTGCCGTCGTCATGCCCGGACTTGATCCGGGCATCCATTCCGTAGCGCTCCTGCCGGTCGTGACCGTGACGGAATGGATCGCCGGGTCAAGCCCGGCAATGACGACGCGGTTTGGCGTTGAAGACGCAGCAAGCCCGCCTCAGTCCTTCTCGGCCTTGAGCGGGCGGCTGACAAGGCCGCCGATGGCGGCGTCGACGCCGATCGTCCCGTCGAGGATCGCCGCGACCGCCGCGATGATCGGCGTCTCCACGTCGTGCTCCCTGGCAAGTCTCGCGGCGATCTCGGCCGTATGCGCGCCTTCCACCAGCGGCATGCCCGCCGTCAGAAGCTCGTGCGGGCGTCGGCCTTCGCCGAGTGCCATTCCGAAAGCGAGATTGCGCGAGTGGCGGCTCGTCGCGGTCAGCACAAGGTCGCCGAGGCCGGACAATCCCATGAAGGTTTCGGCGTGCGCGCCGAGCGCGCCGCCGAGCCGCATCATCTCCGTAAGCCCGCGCGCGATCAAAGCGGCTCGGGCGCTCTCGCCGAGTGCGCGGCCGGCGACGATGCCGGTGGCGATGGCAAGCACGTTCTTCACCGCGCCGCCGAGCTCCACGCCGATCAGATCGTCATTGGCATAGGGGCGGAAGCGCTCGCTTGCGAGCGCCGCGGCGATCTCGTGCGCAAGTGAGAGGTCGGAGGCAGCGACGGTGACAGCGGTCGGGAGTTCCGCCGCGATCTCCTCCGCAAAGCCGGGACCGGAAAGTGCGGCGGCGCGCGCCTTGGGCAGAAGAGCGGACACGACCGCGCTTTGAAAAAGCCCGGTCGCGCGCTCGATCCCCTTGGCGCAGGCGACAACCGGAACGCCGTCGGGAATCATTGGAGCGAGGCGTTCGAGAAGCGCACGCGTCGCCTGCGACGGCGCTGCGAGAAGAATGAGATCGGCGCGGCGGAAGCAGTCCGGGTCGGCGGTGATCTCGATGTCCGCCGGGATCTCCGCGCTCGGCAGGTAGCGCGCGTTCTCGCGCTCCACGCCGATCATTGCGGCCTGCGCGGCGTCGCGCGCGAAGAGCGAGACATGCCGTCCGGCCCGGTGGGCGACGAGCGCCAGCGCAGTGCCGAAGGCGCCCGCACCGGCGACCGCCACACGCGTGATCATGACCGCGCCTCCGCTCTGACGAGCCGGCGAAGCTCCGGCAGCAACGCATCGAGATGATTGTGGAGGCTGAGGGCCGGATCGTCGAGATCGAACCACGAGAAGGCGAAGCGGATGGGCGGCCCGCCTTCCTCCGGCGTCGCCTCGATCGTCTCGAAGCGCTCCGGCGCATCGTCCTCTAAAGCGAGATGATAGAAGTGGCGCTCGTGCACGTGGTCGAAGCCGTTGGCGACGAAGCGATAGGTGCAGGCGCCGAGCGGCGACCAGCGGCCGTCGGGTTCAAGCCCCGTCTCCTCTTGGAATTCGCGCCGCGCCGCGTTGTCGAGCGTTTCGCCGGCATCGACCGTGCCGCCCGGCGGCTGCCAGCCGACATCGGGATAGTCGGGCTGGCGGAAGAGAAGGAGCCGGCGGCCGCGCGTCGCGTAGACGATCGCTTTCCTGCGCGGGCGCAGGATTGGAGCCGCGCTCATGCCTTGGCGCCCTTCCGGCCGGCGCCGACGCGCGGGTCCGCATCCGCGTCGAGCGGCCAGCGGGCGCGCGCGGGACAATCGGGGTCGGGCGGCAGGCCCGCCGCCAGCCGCTCCGCGCCGGCCCAGGCGATCATCGCGGCATTGTCGGCGCAAAGCCGCGCCGGCGGCGCGACGAAGGCAATCCCCGCATCGCGGCAAAGCGCGGTCAGCCTTTCGCGGATCGCTGCGTTCGCCGCGACGCCGCCTGCGGCGACGAGGGCGGTTGGCAGCGCGCCGACGATCTTCGCAAAACTCGAGAACGCCGAACGCGTGCGATCCGCGACCACGTCGATCGCCGCGGCCTGGAACGACGCGGCGAGATCGGCGACGTCCTTTTTCGTCAGCGGCGCGTGCGCCTCCGCCTCAAGCCTGAGCGCCGTCTTCAGGCCGGAGAACGAGAAGTCCGCACCCGGCACGCCTTTCAGCGGCCGCGGCAGCGCGAAGCGCGTGGGGTCGCCCTCGCGCGCGGCGCGCTCGACGTTCGGGCCGCCGGGGAAAGGAAGACCGAGAAGCTTCGCGGTCTTGTCGAAGGCCTCGCCGAGCGCGTCATCGATCGTGGTCCCGAGCCGGCGATAGCGGCCCACACCTTCGACCGCGACGAGCTGCGTGTGCCCGCCGGAGACGAGGAGAAGCAGATAAGGAAATGCGGTAGCGTCGGTAAGCGTCGCCGTCAGCGCGTGCGCTTCCAGATGATTGAGCGGCAGGAGCGGCAAATCGCGCGCCGCCGCGATGGCCCGCGCCGTCATCAGACCGACCAGGAGACCGCCGATCAGGCCGGGCCCGGCGGTCGCCGCGACGCCGTCGAGATCGTCGAGCCGCATATCCGCGTCGGCGAGCGCGGCGCGGATCACGCCGTCGAGCGCTTCCACATGGGCGCGTGCGGCGATCTCCGGGACGACGCCGCCGAATGCGGCATGCGCCTCGATCTGGCTGAGCACGATATCGGAGAGGATCGTCCCCTTGCCGTCGGCATCGCGCCGCACCACCGCCGCGGCGGTCTCGTCGCAGCTCGTCTCGATGCCAAGCAGCGTGAAGGCGCGCGCGGGGGAAGGCGTCATTGAAGTCCGCCGGGCCAGGGGCTAGGGCTCCAGGGTGAGCCGACCGGCTCCTAACATCAGGGGTTCGAATGGCGCAATGCGGAGCGCGCATCTCCGGTGTGCGCGGGGGAAGCGGCCGATGCGGCTGATCGTGACGAGGCCGGAGCCGGAAGCGACCCGCGCGGCGCGTGCTCTGATGCGGCTCGGCCACGAAGCGATCCTCTCGCCGATGCTGGAGATCGTGATCGACCCGAAAGCGCCGATCCCGGAACGCGACTATCAGGCGGTGCTGGTGACGAGCAGCAACGCGGTGCGCGCGCTCGGCGCGCGCTCTTCGCGGCCAGTCGCGGCGGACGCGCCATTTCTTGCGGTCGGCGATCAGACGGCGCTTGAGGCGAAGCGCGCCGGCTTTGTCGGGGCGCGCTCCGCGGGCGGGGCGCTCGACGATCTGGTCGCGCTCGCGGAGCAGGCGCTCTCGCCGGAATCCGGGCCGCTGCTTTATGCCGCCGGCGAGGAAAGAAGCGGCGATCTCGCAGGGCGCCTCGTCGCGCTCGGCTACGCGGTCGAAACCGCTGTGCTTTATCGAGCAGAGGCCGTGCCGCGGCTCGCCAATGTCGCGACGGATGCGCTGAATTCCGATAACGTCGACGGTGTACTTCTCTATTCGCGGCGGAGTGCAGAGGCTTTCGCCGCCGCGCTTCGCGCCGGCGGCCTTGCGCCGCTTGCCGCCCGTGTCGCATGCTTCTGCCTGTCGGATGCGGTGGCGGCGGCGCTTGCCGGGGTGAGTGAAGGCAGGGTGCTCGTCGCCGACCGCCCCGACCAGATTGCTCTTTTTGCACTCGTGGAGCGTGAAGGTGCAGCGCGCGGCGGGCCGGAAAGGGCGGAATAGGTGCGGCGCACCGTGCATTCGTCGCGGCCCGTGTCATTTAAGGTCCGTTCGGACCTGTGATGTAATGAGCGGACAGGAACCGTTCGTCGCAGGCTGGCTTAACGTTTGCGTGCGCGTCGCCGCGGAGAGGGAATTTGGCGAAGGACAGCTCTGACAAGGGCGACGGCGTGGGCCCGCAGAGGCCGCGGCGGAAGCCGACTACTATCGACCTGCCGGCCGAGGAAGTGGGGCGGAAGCCGCCGCCGGCCGCCGAGACGACGTCTCCACAGGAGACCGCGGCGACGGGGCCTGAACCTGCCAAAGCCGAGGCGCCCCAGACTGATGCGCCCCAGACCGATGCGCCTAAGACCGATGCGCCGAAACCGGAAGTAAAACCGACGCCGCCCAAGGCTGCGGCGGCGGATACGAAGAGCGGCGGCGCCATTCCTCCGCAGCGCCCGGCGCCTCCCGCCGCCCCGGCCGCAAAACACGATTCCGCGACCTCGTTCGTGCCGCTCGTCGTCGCCGCGGTCCTCGGCGGCGTTTTGGTCGCGCTGGTCGTGGTGCTTCTGGCGCGCGGTGGATTCTTCCTGCCCGCAGCAGACACGGAAGGCCCGGATCTTGCGGCGGAGATCGAGACGCTGAAGAGCGACATCGCGGCGCTCCAGCAGTCGGGCGCGGAGGACAGAACCGCTCCGCTCCGCCAGGACATGGATTCGCTGCGAAAATCGGTCGCCGCGCTGGAAGACCGTGAGCCGGTACCGGCGCCCGACAATGCGGCGATCGAGACGCTGCGCAGCCGCGTCGATGCTCTCGCGCAGGATGTCGCCGCGCTGAAATCGACGGCGCCGGCCGATTCCAGCGCGGGCGCATCCGAGATCGCCGCACTGCGCCGTGAGCTCGACACCCTGACGACGCGGGTGGACGGTCTTTCCGGCGATTCTGATGTCGCTTCACAGGTGGCGGACCTCAAGACGCAGGTGGAGGCGTCGGCGGCGCGGCTTGACGGCATGCCGTCGGAAGAACGCGTGGCGGCGCTGGAGACGAAGCTTTCAGCCGCCGAGAAGAAAATCGACGCCGCCGAGACGAAGATCGACGACGCGGCGGCGCTCGCGCCAGCCGTCGCCGCCGATGCGCTTGCCGCCGCGATCGAGGCGGGCCGTCCCTTCGGCGCGGAGCTTCAAGCGCTCCGACGTCTCGGCGTCGACCAGGCGACGCTCGATTCGCTTGCACCGGAGGCCGACAAGGGCCTGCCGACCCTGGCGAGCCTCGGCAGGGAATTCGAGACCGCGATCGCTTCGGTTGACCTTTCCTCGCCGATCCCGGAGGGAGCCGGGGTGATGGATCGGCTGATGCAGAGCGCGCGCGGTCTCGTGGAAGTGCGTCCGGCGCATCCGACCGAGGGCTCCGATCCGGAGGCGGTCGTCACGCGTATCCGTGGCGCGCTCGCCGCGGGCGACCTCGACACGGCGCTCAAGGAGCGCGACGCGCTTCCAGATGCGGCGAAGGCGGCGACGGCCGATTGGGCGGCGAAGGCGGCGGCGCGGCGCGATGCCGACGATCTGGTGGCTCAGCTCAGGGCCGAGGCCCTGTCGCGGCTTGAAGCGGGTGAGTAGCGGCCGATGCTGAGATTCCTCGTTCTTCTCGCGATCCTCTTCGCTCTCGCGCTTGGCTTCCACGCGCTCTCCGGCACGTCGGGCGAGTTCGCGCTGACGCTCGGCGACACCGTCTATGCCGTCAATCTTCCCACCGCGGTCGCGGGGGCGGTCGTATTCGTGCTCGTGGCGATGGGCTTGATCTGGTTCGTGCGCGAGCTTTTGCGCTCACCCTGGCGGCTTTTGCGCGGCTTCCGCCACCGCAACGCGGAGCGTGGGCGCGAGGCCGTGTCGCAGGGGCTCGTGGCGATCGCCGCCGGCGACGTCAAGGCGGCGGAACGCGCCATGATCGAAGCGTCGCGGCGCGTGCCGGAACAGCCGCTGACGCTGCTCCTGAAGGCGCAGACGGCGCAGCTCAAGGGCGACCGCGCCGCGGCGCGCGACGCCTTCCGGCGCATGACCGACGATCCGCAGACGCGCATCGCGGGGCTGCGCGGCCTCTATGTGGAGGCGGAGCGCGAAGGCGAGACGGAGGCGGCGCATCGCATCGCCGCGCGGGCGCGCGAGGAGGCGCCGGCCGCGCCCTGGGCGGCGCGCGCGCTGATGCGGCACCAGACGGCGGAGGCCGATTGGGATGCAGCACTTTCCACGCTCACCGGCGCGACCGACGCGCGCATCATCGACAAGCGTACGGCACGCCGGCAGCGCGCCGTCATCCTGACCGCCAAGGCCTTAGCCAAAGAGGATGGCGAGCCCGACGTGGCACGCGCCGCGGCGCTCGAGGCGCACGATCTCGCGTCCGATTTCGTGCCTGCCGCCGTCGTGGCGGGGCGGCTCCTGGCACGTCAGGGCGACGTCCGCCGCGCGACGCGCGTGCTTGAGGGGACGTGGAAATCGACGCCGCATCCGGAACTCGCCGACGCCTACCTGCATGTCCGCGCCGGCGACGCGGCGGCCGACCGGCTGAAGCGTGCGGAGACGCTCTTCCGCATGCGCCCGCACGCCGACGAGAGCCGCCACGCCGTGGCGCGCGCCGCGATCGACGCGCGCGATTTCGCCCGCGCCCGCGAGATGCTCGCGCCGATCATCTCCGAGCGCCCGACCCAGAAGGCGCTGATCCTGATGGCGGAGCTTGAGGGGGCGGAGAGCGGCGACAGCGGCCGCGCACGCGGCTGGATGGCGCGCGCCGTCTACGCACCGCGCGACGCCGCCTGGACGGCGGACGGCGTGGTGTTGGAAGAATGGGCGCCGGTCTCGCCCGTCACCGGCAGGCTCGACGCGGTGGAATGGAAAGTACCGGTCGCCGAGATCGAAGCGCCGCGGCTCGACATCGACCCCGCAGAGCTTGCGCCGCCGCCACCTTTGACGAAGGCGGAACCGACGCCGCCTCCCGCTGAGCCGCCTCCCGCTGAGCCGGCGGCCTCGCCTGCGCCGATCTCCGCCCCGCCTGAGCTGCCGAAGCCGAAGAGCGAGCCCGCGAAGGTGGAGCCCCCGGCCGGCGTCGCCGCGGCGCGCGCGGAGGCCGCGAAGACGGATGCGGGAGCGAAGCCAGCCGTCGCCGCCGCCACGAAGCCGACGGCCGCACAGCCCGCTCCCACCGATTCGGCGGCCGCCGCGACGGCCTGGAAGTCGGCGCGAAAGCCGCCGGTCGGCGGGGATGTCGGGACGAGCCGGGAGCCGAAAAGCGCGATGCCGAAAAGCGCGATACCGCCGGAGCCGCCGCGGCCCGACGATCCGGGCGTCCGTCGCGAAGACGAAGAAGAGCGGGAGGAGAACGCACTCCCGGCCTTTCTGCGGAGCGGCTAGAGCCGGCCCTCGGGCGTGATCGTCCCCGACAGCGAGAAGGCGCGGGTCCCCCTGCTTCAACTCAGGCCGGTGTCCGGGTTCAACCGGAAGAGAGGGGGTTTGCGTGCGCCCGAGCCTTGCCCGGCCCCGCGTCGGATAGTATGGAGCAGCGACAAGCCGCATTAGCTCAGTTGGTAGAGCATCGCATTCGTAATGCGAGGGTCGCTGGTTCGAGTCCGGCATGCGGCACC
>CAWFEM010000006.1:0-78860 GCA_963814905.1 uncultured Alphaproteobacteria bacterium
GACATCGAAAGAAGGCGCGAGCCTTGCACTGCGGGCCGGGACGATAGGGGGTGGGGCGCGATGACGAATACGGCCGAAGACGAAATCCGCGCGCTTTTTTCCGCCTATGCGGCGGGGTTCGACGACGCCGACGCGGCGGCCGTGACGGCGCTCTTCGCCTGGCCGGCGACGATCTGGCAGTTCGGCAAGGGCCATGTCTTCGAGGACGCGGAAGAGCTTCAGGAAAATGTCGACGCGCTGATCGACGTCTTCGACGAGGCGGGGATCGTTGCGACCGAGCCGGAGGTGAAAGAGGTGCGCGTCGCCGGCCCAAGCGCCTTCGCCGCCGTCACGTGGCGGCAGCACGACGACGCGGGCGAGCTTCTGCACGAATTCGCCTGCCAGTACCTTCTGGTGCGGCACGACGGCGGGTGGAAGATCGCGACGGTGGTGAACGAGGAAGCGGAGGGCTGAGGCTACGCCCTGCGATACGATGCGCGATTTTCTGATCCGTGATTTTCTTGCCGGCGACGCGGAGGCGTGCGCGGCGATCTTCGACCGCGCCTGGCACGCGGGGCATCCTTACGCGCCGCGGGCGATCGACGTGATCGTGCTCGCCGCGGAGACGGAGGGCGAGCGCCTGTTCGTCGCGGAGGTCGCGGGAGAAATCGCCGGCTTCGTCACGCTCTACGAGCCGCAAAGCTTCGTGCACCACCTCTATGTCGACCCGGCGCGCCAGGGGCGCGGCATCGGGACGGCGCTCCTGGCGCACGCCGTCGCGCGCGCCTTCGCTCATGGGGCCGGCCGCGTCTCGCTCAAGTGCCAGCTTCGCAACACGCGCGCGCTCGCCTTCTATCGCCGGCTCGGCTGGCGCGAGGGCGAGACCGGCGACGGCGAGGCGGGCCCGTGGGTCAGGATGGAGAGCCCTTGAGGCTGCGACGCTACGTAACCTCCCCTGAGGGGAGGTCGAGATCTCATGCGAACGAAGTGAGCGCGAGATTTGGAGGGGGTAAAAGCGACGTCCACCCCCTCCCGAAGTTCGCCAATAGCGAACTTCGACTCCCTCAAGGGGAGGTTACCAGCGCGATCTTGCCGGCGCCGCACTCGGCGCCTTCCCGCCTCCCTACCCTCCCCCGCAAGGGGGAGGAAGGTCTGGACTCGCGCCGCGCTCTGTGGCTGCGTCTCGCTTTCGAACCGGAGCGGGAAAATGTCCTTCCAGATCTGGCTTGCCTTCACCGCCGCGACCGTCGTGCTCCTGCTGATCCCCGGGCCGACGGTGCTCCTCGTCGTCTCCTACGCGCTCGGCCAGGGCTGGCGCACGGCGCTGCCGATGGCGGTCGGCGTGGCGCTCGGCGACTTCACCGCGATGACGCTGTCGCTCCTCGGCGTCGGCGCGCTGCTCGCGGCATCGGCGACGGTGTTCACGGTGCTGAAGTGGATCGGCGCGGCGTATCTCGTCTGGCTCGGGATCAAGCTCTGGCGCGCCGGGGGGAGCCTCGCCGCCGAGCCGAGGGAGAGCGGCGCGTCGGCGGCGAAGATGCTCGGGCATGCGTGGCTCGTCACCGCCTTGAACCCGAAGGGCCTCACCTTCTTCGTCGCCTTCCTGCCGCAGTTCCTGAACCCGCACGCCGATCTTCTGGCGCAGATGGTGGTGCTGGAGGCGACCTTCCTGACGCTCGCCTTCGTGAACGCGCTCGGCTACGCGCTGGTCGCGGCGCGGGCGCGCGGCTTCATCAAGAGCCCGCGCGCGATCCGCGCGATCAACCGCATCGGCGGGAGCTGCCTGATCGGCGCCGGCGTCGCGGCGGTGTCGGTCAGGGTTGCGCAGTAGGTTTTCTCTCTTCGTCATTGCCGGGCTTGACCCGGCAATCCATTCCGTCGACCAACGGAACCGAGCGGGACCGCACCGGAATGCATGCCCGGGTGAAGCCCGGGCATGACGACACTCATAAAGGAAGGGAGAGACCATGGACGTTCGCGCGGCGATCGCATTCGAGGCAGGCAAGCCGTTGGAAGTGACGACAGTCCAGCTCGACGGCCCGAAGGCCGGCGAGGTCATGATCGAGATCAAGGCGACCGGCATCTGCCACACCGACGAGTTCACGCTTTCGGGCGGCGATCCGGAGGGGCTCTTTCCCTCGATCCTCGGGCATGAAGGCGCGGGCATCGTCGTCGATGTCGGGCCGGGCGTGACGAGCGTGAAGAAGGGCGACCACGTCATCCCGCTCTATACGCCGGAATGCCGCGAGTGCCCGTCCTGCCTTTCGCGCAAGACCAATCTCTGCACCGCGATCCGCTCAACGCAGGGCCAGGGGCTGATGCCGGACGGCACGTCGCGCTTCTCGCTCGAAGGCAAGCCGCTCCACCACTACATGGGCTGCTCGACCTTCGCCAATTTCACCGTGCTGCCGGAGATCGCGGTGGCGAAGATCCGCGAGGACGCGCCGTTCGACAAGGTCTGCTACGTCGGCTGCGGCGTGACCACGGGGGTCGGCGCGGTCATCAACACGGCGAAGGTGGAAATCGGCGCCACCGCGATCGTCTTCGGCCTCGGCGGCATCGGGCTCAACGTCGTGCAGGGTCTGAGGCTCGCCGGCGCCGACATGATCATCGGCGTCGACCTCAACAATTCCAAGAAGGAATGGGGCGAGCGCTTCGGCATGACGCATTTCGTCAATCCGAAGGAAGTCGGGCAAGACCTCGTCCCCTATCTCGTGAATCTCACGAAGCGCGGGGCCGACCAGATCGGCGGCGCCGACTACACGTTCGACTGCACCGGCAACACGAACGTGATGCGGCAGGCGCTGGAATCGGCGCATCGCGGCTGGGGCGTCTCCGTCATCATCGGCGTGGCGCCGGCCGGCGCGGAGATTTCCACGCGGCCGTTCCAGCTCGTCACCGGGCGCACCTGGAAGGGCACGGCCTTCGGCGGCGCGAGGGGGCGCACCGACGTGCCCAAAATCGTCGACTGGTACATGGAGAAGAAGATCGCCATCGACCCGATGATCACGCATCTCCTGAAGCTTGAGGAGATCAACAAGGGCTTCGACCTGATGCATGCGGGGGAATCGATCCGCAGCGTCGTGGTCTACTGACGATCAGGGGCGCGCGCTTCGGCCGCGCGGAAATCTGCTTACGGCTTTGGCGCGAAGGCGTATGATGAGCGCCCGGAAGCCCGGCACAGGGGAGGAAATCATGGACGTTGAGAATCTTACGCGACGCACATTCGTGAAAGGGGCTCTCGCCCTAACGGCATTCAGCCTTCTCAATCCCGTGGCCGCATGGGCGGCTTCCTGGAAGCTTCTCGGCTCAAGGACCGTTCTCCTCCAGAACGACACCGACATCGTTCCGGTGACCTTTGTCAAAGGACCGTTCACCCATCTGCAGCTTCGCGTGAGGGGAAACGGCGTCTACATGAACGCGCTCCGGGTGACGTTCTCCAACCGGCAGACAGTGAACCTTCCCGTGCGGAACTTCATTCCCGCCGGCGGCCAGACGCGCGCGCTCGATCTGCCCGGCAGCAGCCGCTTCATCAGCTTCGTGCAGCTCGAGTACCGCTCGCAGGCGAACGCGAGAGGACGCGCCACGGTGGAAGTCTGGGGCCGCCAGTAGCGCAGACTTTCTCTGCGCCGGCGGTTTCCGGCCTCCGGCGCAGGTAAGCTTAAAAAGGGGTTTCGCTGGATTCGGACGTGTGCGGGCGGGCATTAACGGCCTCCTAACCAACGTGGGAGGCCCCCATGACCGAAAACGGCATGACCGAGACCGAAAACCGGATCGAAGCGCCCGTCAAAGAGGCGGGCGGAGAGACGGGCGCGGCGGAATATACCCGCCACCCGATGGCCCCGATCGCGGACCGCAGGCGCGCGCCGCGGCTGAAGAGTCTGCTCACCGGTACCATCGTCTTCGACGACCACAATTCCACGATGGACTGCACGGTCAGGAACATTTCCGCCTGGGGCGCGAAGGTTACGCTGCCGGACGCTTTCCGTGTCCCGGACGACTTCAACCTCGTCGTTCCGCATCACGACCAGACGCACCGGGCGAAGGTGATCTGGCGCAAGGGCGACAGCGCCGGCCTGGCTCTCTCCGACGTCGAGGAGCATGTGCTGAAGCACAAGAAGACGCCGCGCGAGGCGGCGCTGGAGCGGCGCAAGGCGATGCTCTCCGCGATCTATTGATCGGGTGGGCGGCGCCGGCCGCATCCTCAGTCTATCGTCGTCATTGCCGGGCTTGACCCGGCAATCCATTCCGTGGCGGCCGAGCACACGCAAATGCGCGCGGGAATGGATGCCCGGATCAAGTCCGGGCATGACGACCGCTGAGAATTGGTCGACTGTCCCCACTCGACTCGCACGCGGAGCGGTTCTAGCTTTGTTCCGTGACCGCCTCCGCCCGCCTTTCCGCATCGAAGGAACTTCTGCCGGCCCCTTTTGCCGCATGGTTCAAGGCGCGCGGCTGGACGCCGCGCCCGCACCAGATCGCGCTGCTTGAGAAGGCGCAGGCGGGAAGATCCGCGCTCCTGATCGCGCCGACCGGCGCCGGCAAGACGCTTGCCGGTTTCCTGCCGAGCCTCGTCGATCTCGCGGCCATCAATTCCGCGCCGAAGCGTGCGAGGCCCGGCATGCCGCTGATCGGTCCGCACACGCTCTACGTCTCGCCGTTGAAAGCGCTCGCGGTCGACATCCACCGCAACCTCGAAACGCCCGTCGCGGAGATGGGCCTGCCGATCCGCCTGGAGACCCGCACCGGCGACACGCCGCTCTACAAGCGCCAGCGCCAGAAGCTCGATCCGCCCGACATCCTGCTCACGACGCCGGAGCAGGTGGCGCTCCTGATCGCCTCGAAGGACGCGCGCCGCTTCTTCGCGCGGCTCAAGACGGTGATCTTCGACGAGCTTCATTCGCTCGTCGTGTCGAAGCGCGGCGACCTTCTCGCGCTCGGCCTGGCGCGGCTCAGGGAGCTTTCGCCGGGGCTCACGACGATCGGTCTTTCGGCGACGGTCGCCGAACCGGACGATCTCTGCGCCTGGCTTGTCGCGCAGGAGCCGGACGCGCCGCGCAGGCTCGCCGACAGGATCGTGGTCGATGGGGGCGCCGCACCGGAGCTCTCCATCCTCGAGCCGGAGGAGGCGCGCGTCCCCTGGCAGGGGCATACGGCGCGCTATGCGCTTCCCGCCGTCTACGACCTCATCAAGGCACACAAGACGACGCTGCTCTTCGTCAACACGCGCTGGCAGGCGGAACTGCTTTTCTCCGAGCTCTGGCAGATGAACGAGGACGGGCTCGCCATCGCGCTTCACCACGGCTCGCTCGACAAAGGTCAACGGCGCAAGGTCGAGGCGGCGATGGTGGCGGGAAAGCTTCGCGCCATCGTCGCCACCTCCACGCTCGACCTCGGCATCGACTGGGGCGACGTCGATCTCGTGGTGCATGTCGGCGCGCCGAAGGGCGCAAGCCGGCTGGCGCAGCGGATCGGCCGCGCCAATCATCGCATGGACGAGCCGTCGAAGGGCGTGCTCGTGCCCGGCAACCGCTTCGAGGTACTGGAGTGTCGCGCCGCGCTCGACGCCAACTATCTCGGCCACCAGGACACGCCGCCGCTTCGCGACGGCACGCTCGACGTTCTCTGCCAGCACATCCTCGGCATGGCGGTCGCCGAGCCGTTCGACGCCGTTGCGCTGCACGAGGAGATCACAAGTGCCGCGCCCTATCGCGGCCTATCCTGGGAGACGTTCGAGCGCGCCGTCGATTTCGTCGCGACCGGCGGCTACGCGCTTCGGAGCTACGAGCGCTACGCCAAGATCAGGCGGCGCAAGGACGGACCGGACAAGGGACGCTTCGGCATCACGCATCCGAGGATCGCACAGCAATACCGTCTGAATGTCGGCACGATCGTCGAGCAGCCGATGCTCAAGGTGCGCCTTGGTCAGGCCGCGAGCCGGCGTGGTGCGCGGCGGGCGCATGCTCGGGCAGATCGAGGAATATTTCCTGGAGCAGCTGACGCAGGGCGATACCTTCCGCTTCGCCGGACGGGTGCTGCGCTTTGAAGGCATCCGCGAGAACGAAGCCTATGCCAGCCCCGCCGACGCGGAGGACGCGTCGATCCCCTCCTTCGAAGGCGGCAAGTTCCCGCTCACCACCTACCTCGCCAGCCAGGTGCGCGCGATCCTCGCCGATCCGGCGCGCTGGTCGGCGCTGCCGGAGCAGGTGCGCGAATGGCTGCAATACCAGAAGGAGCGCTCCATCCTCCCCGGCCCGTCCGACCTCCTGGTGGAGACGTTCCCGCATCGCGGCCGCTACTACATGGCGGCGTTTCCCTTCGAGGGCCGGCTCGCGCACCAGACGCTCGGCATGCTCCTGACGCGGCGGCTCGAACGCGCCGGAGCGCGCCCGCTCGGCTTCGTCGCCACGGATTATTCGCTCGCCGTGTGGGCGCTTCGCGATCTCGGCGCGCTTTTCGCCTCCGGCCGCCCATCGCTGGAAGCGCTCTTCGACGAGGACATGCTCGGCGACGACCTCGAAGCGTGGATGGCGGATTCCTACCTCTTGAAGCGCACATTCCGGAACTGCGCGCTGATCGCCGGGCTGATCGAGAAACGGCATCCCGGCGAGGAAAAGACCGGCCGGCAGGTGACGGTCTCAACCGACCTCGTCTACGACGTGCTCCGCAGCCACGAGCCCGACCACATTCTCCTGCAGGCGACGCGTGCCGACGCGGCCACAGGACTCCTCGATATCACGCGGCTCGGTGAAATGCTGTTTCGCGTCAAGCACCGAATCATGCATCAAAGGCTGGAACGCGTCTCGCCGCTCGCCGTGCCCGTCATGCTTCAGATCGGCAGGGAATCGGTACCGGGCGCGGCCGATACCGATATTCTGGCGGATGCAGCCGAGGCGCTGATCCGCGAAGCCATGGGCGGGGAGCCGCAAAAGCTTGAGTCGACAGCTCGCGATACAAGAGAACTTTCCGGAGGCGCATCCCGCGCCGCGCCCCCTCGCAGACCACGAAACAGGCCAGCAGGAAGAGCCGCGCGGCATGGCTGAGATCCGCATGGAGGTCGCCCGCGCGCCGGTGGTGATCGATTCCTCCGGCGCGCTCTATCTGCCGCAAAGCCGCACGCTCGTCGTCTCCGACCTGCACCTGGAAAAGGCCTCCGCCTTCGCCAAGCGCGGCACCTTCCTGCCGCCCTACGACACCGCTGCCACGCTGGTGCTCCTCGCCACGCAGATCCTGAAGCGCGACCCGAAACGGGTCATCTCGCTCGGCGACAGCTTCCACGATTCCGGCGGCTATGCACGGCTGATGGAGCCCGACCGGGCGCGGCTTCAGGCAATGCAGCGCGGGCGCGAATGGATCTGGGTTAGCGGCAACCACGACAGCGACCTGCCGGCCGATATCGGCGGCGAGATCGTGGACGAGATGCAGCTCGACGCGTTGACCTTCCGCCACGCGCCCAAGGCGGGGCTCGCCAAGGGCGAGGTCGCGGGGCATCTCCATCCCGCCGCCAAGGTGCGCGGGCACGGGCGGAGCGTCCGCTGCCGCGCCTTCGTGACCGACGGCACGCGCATGGTGATGCCGGCCTTTGGCGTGCTCGCCGGGGGGCTCAACGTTCTCGACAGCGCGTTCGCCCGGCTCTTCCTCGGCACGCTTTCCCGCGCCGTCCTGATCGGCAACGGCAAGCTTTTCCCCGTCGCCTTCGCCGCGCTCAGCCCGGACTAGGCAACCGCCCGTCGGCTATCCGTCGTCCGCGATGCTGAGGCCGATCGAGCCGAGGTCGCCGTATTCCATCTCGACCCGGTCGCCTTCCTCCACCTCAAGCGGCGTCATGCAGGTGCCGGTCGTCACAAGCTCGCCGCGCCGGATGCCGATGCCGAGCGCGGAGACCTCGTTCACGAGCCAGGTCAGCGCGATCGCCGGGCTTCCAAGCACGCTCGCGCCTGCGCCCTCGCGCTCATAGCGCCCGACCACGCGACCCACGACCTTCTGCGCAGCAAGATCGATGTCCCGCCAATCCGCGACGACACGCGCGCCGACGACAAGGTCACCTCCACAGGCGTTGTCGGCAATCAGCGACGGCCCGCCGACGCGGGTGAAATCGGCAAAGCGGGAATCGGGAAGCTCGATCGTCAGATGGAGATCGGCCACCTTCGCCATCGCCTCCGCGACCGAATAGGGCGCCTTCCGCGGCGGCACATCCTCGGCTAAGCGAAAGGCGAACTCAGGCTCGCAGACGCGCATCCTGTTTCCCTTGATGGAGACGCGCGCTCCGTCTTCATGGAGGCGCTCCACAAGAAGCCGGCCGGCGAGCGGCCCGTCGACATTGATGTGCTTCTGGCCGGCGGTGCTGGTCGCGGCGATCTTCCAGCCGACCCGGGGCTGCGAGGAATAGCGCTCGAGGAAAGCCTGGATCGCATAGCCTTCCGCGCGCGTTTCCGGCATCAGGTCGGGAGGCAGCTCGTCGAGAACCTCGCCCTCCTGCCAATGCCGCCAGAGAAGCGCTGAGGCCGACGCCTTATCCGAAACCACTCGTCGCCTCCGCTCAAACGTGTCAGCGGCGGAATACCACGCCCGCGAGCCAGCCGGTGAAGACGGCGAGCGCCACGCAGACGAGACCGTAGAGGAGCGGGAAGTCGAGCGCGGCGCGGGCAATCCGCTCGGAAAAGCCGCCCTTCTCGATCGACAGCGCCTCGGTCGCGCCCGCAAGAAGCGCCGCGCCGCGGAAGAGATAGACGCTCACCCGATACTCCCCGGTCGGAATGTCGCTCGGCAGGAAGAAGGTCGTGCGGAAGACGTTGGGCGCGAGGAACTTCACTTCACTCTCGTGCTCGGCATAAAGGCCGCGCTGCGTCTTCAGGTCCACCAGCGCCTTGGCGAAGAGCATTCCCTTCGGGTCCTGGCTGACGCCGACGGCGAAATCGAGGCTGGAGACGCCGAGCCGGTACTGCATCAGGTCTTCCGGCGTCAGCGCAGTGCTGAAATTCTCGCTCAAATGCATGACGTAGTAGGACGGCACGCCGTCGAACTCGCGCGAGGCGCGGTTGGCCCAGATTCCGAGGAAGCGCTCCTTCTCGCGCACCACTATGTCCTGCGGCGGTCCTTGCACGACCACCGCCACCTCGTAACCGGGATCGCCCTCCGGCGCGCCGCGCACCGCGCCGAAGACGACGATCCGCTCGCCGGTGAAGTTGGAGGTGATCTCGACGGAATTGTCGGAGAGCGTCGAGATCAGGCTCTCGGCCTGTCCACCCTCAGGGAGCGCGGCGAGGCCGAGCGCGAGGATGAGAAGCGTCGCCCTCACAGCGCGCCTCCGAGGATGCGCAGCGAAAAAATCTGGTCCGGCGTCAGGAACAGCCCGAAGAGGACACGCAACGCCACCGCGAGGACAAGCAGCGCCAGGAGAGCGCGCAGCTGCTCGCCGCGCATCGCCTGCCCGACCTGCGCGCCGAACTGCGCGCCGATCACGCCGCCGACCATCAGAAGGAGCGCCAGCATGATGTCGACGGTCTTGTTGGCGGTGGCGTGGAGCACGGTGGCGACCGCCATCGTGAGGAGCGTGTAGGAAAGCGAGGTTCCGATCACCACGCTGGTCGGAACGCGCAGCAAATAGATCAGCGCCGGCACCATGATGAAGCCGCCGCCGAGGCCGAGAACCGCGCCGAGAAAGCCGATACCGGAGCCCAGCGCGATGATCGGGATCACGCTGACATAGAGCTTGGAGCGCCGAAAGCGCATCTTGAGCGGCAGGCCATGGATCCAGTTGTGATGGCCCGGCGGCCGCGCGGCCCGGCCGGCGCGTCTGCGCAAGAGCGCACGCACGGATTCCCGCAGCATGATCACGCCGATGAAGCCGAGGAAGACGACATAGGCGATCGAGATGATGAGATCGAGCTGGCCGACGGAGCGCAGCGCCCGGAAGGCGAAGACGCCGAGCGCGGAGCCGACGACGCCGCCGGCGCCGAGCAGCAGCGTCATCTTCTCGTCGATCAGGCGGCGGCGCCAATAGGAGATCGTGGCGGAGGCGGAGGAGGCGACGATCTGCGGCGTCACGGTCGCAACGGCGACGGCAGGCGGGATGCCGGTGAAGATCAGGAGCGGCGTCAGCAGAAAGCCGCCACCCACGCCGAACATTCCCGACAGGAAACCGACAGCGCCACCCATCCCCAGAAAGAGGAACATGTTCACCGTCAATTCGGCGATGGGGAGGTAAAGCTGCACCCGCGGCGCCCGTCGGAAGTCTTTTCGTTACGGCGGCCCCGCGACGAATAAGCGCCGCCCCGGCGGCGCTGTCAAATCGCGTTCACCGCCAGGCGGCCGGATCCAAGCCACCGAGCGCGGCTCAGGTCGACCGTTTCTGCAAGGCTGCGACGAGCTCGGTGTCGATCTGGCCGGTATTCGGCAGACCGCTCCGGGCCTGGAACTGTGAGATCGCCTCGATCGTCTTCTCGCCGAGGAGACCGTCGGTCGGCCCCGGATCGTAGCCGTTCTCGGCAAGCAGCTTCTGCACCAGCGCGACGAGATCGTTGTCCGACTTCACCTCCACGCTGGTGCTGTCCCCGTCGCGCCAGCCGTCGGTCGGCATCATCATCTCGTTCGCCTCGGAGACCAGAGGCAGCGGTTGGAAAGCCGCCGCGGCGGCCTGTGCCCGCGCGAGATCCTGCGGCGACAGAGCCTGCGCGATGATATCGCGCCGCTTGGCCGACTCTTCATCGCCGGAGGTCGCGGCAACCGCGAACCACTTATAGGCGACGACCAGATCCTGCTGCACGCCGAGACCGCGGGCATGCAGGATCGCCAGGTTGAACTGGCTGTCGCGCACGCCATGCTCCGCCGCCTGGCGGAAAAGCACGGCGGCACGCTCGAGATCAGGCTCGCCGCCGGCGCCCTCCGCGTAAAGCACGGCGAGATTGTGCATCGCCTTGACGTTCCCCGCGTCGGCGGCCTTGCGGTACCAGCCCTGCGCACGCGTCAGATCGCGCGGAACGCCGAGCCCCTTCTCGTAGATGGAGCCGAGACGATATTGCGCGGGCGCAAGGCCTGCATCGGCTGAGCGCTCATACCACGCGACCGCGGAGTGCATGTCCGCCAGAACGCCCCGGCCCTCTGCGTAGCGCGCGGCGACCTCGAAGCTCGCGATCGGATCGCCCGCAAGCGCCTCGGCGCGAAGCCGCGGCGGCCCTATCGCCTCAGGCAGCGTGACGGAGTCGTCGGTTATTCCCGAAGACAGCGCGGAGGGCGCGGAAGCGGAAGCCGGCGGCGTGGCCGATGCAGGCTCGGTCGAGGCCAACTGGGCGTCCGATCCGGCGGTCGCGGACATAGCGGCGGGCCCGGCGGTTGAGTCCGTCGGAGCAGCCGTTTCTCCCATTGCCATTTCGGTCGGCGCCAGGTCGGTCGGCGCCGCATCTGGCGCCTCCGGCGCGGACGCGGCCATCTCCGGCGCATTCGCCTCAGGCGCAGCCGTCTCCGGCGACGCGGCTGCCGCCCTCATGTCCGACGTTGCGGGCGGCTCGGCGATACTCTCAGAGGCCGGCGCAGCCGAGGCTGTTTGCGGTCTTGCCGGAGCCATCGACATGTCGGAGGCAGGCGGAGCGGCTTCAGTCTTACTGGCTCCCCCCACGCTCGCCGTGGCGACGGCTTCGGACTCTTGCGGGCGCTGCCCATCGTTCATGGCCGACGCGCCGGCGGGCTCTTCCGCAGCGCTCATGTCTTCGGCTGTGCTCGGCGGCGCAAGCGCAGCGGTCGTGGCCGGACCGGTCGATTGCGTCACCTTGTTCACAAGCGCAACGACCTCTTCGTAGGGCCAAATCTGATTGCGGATGATCAGCCCCGCAGAAATGGCGAGAGCCGCCACAAGCAGAATGACGCCGACCGCGGCGCCACCTCGGAAGCGGCGCGGCGTGTCCGAGCCCTCGGTCTCGTCGGCATCCCCCGCGTCGGCAACGTCACGGCCCTCTTCGGCGGCGCGCGCCGCGCGTCTGGCGGCGGCGAGGAAATCGTCGTCCACAAGGGACGGATCTTCGCTCCGCGCGCGTGCGGCGAGAGCGCTCGCGGCGAGCGGCCTGCGTCCCCGGCGGCCGCCCGACATGAACTCCGTATCGGAGCTCGGCGCGCCTTCAAGCGAGGATGCGAGCGGCGAATCCGTGCCCGGCTCAAGCGGCACATCGGACGGCTCCTCGCTCTCCTCCGGCACAGGCGAGAACGACTCCGCGCGCCCGCCGGTCGCCCGCCTCAGCAATTGGCGCGACGTGAAGCGGCTCAAGATTCCGCCGGACGGCGCCTCAGCCGGCTCGGACGCCGCAGCAGGCTCAGGCCTCGGCTCGTCGATCTCGTCGACCGGCTCGGCCTCGCCCTTCGCCGCCGATTCCTCCGCATCTTCCGCCGGCGGCTCAGGCCGTTCGGCGGAATCGGCGTCACGCTCCAGGAAGGCCATGCGCTTGACGACGGCTTCGAGCGTGTCCTGAACCGCCTCGATGGCGTCGTCGGCTTTCTTCTCCGATTCCTCCGCCGAGGTCCTCAGGGAAGCGACGTCGTCGGAGAGCGAGCGAGCGAGACCGGCGACGGCATCCCTCTCCTCGTCGGAAACCTCGCCGGAAAGATCGCGCGGGGGCCGGTAGCCGAGCGAGCGGCGGGTATCGTCGAGCCGCTTCTCGATCGTCTTCAGGCTCGCATGGATGCCGGCGAGCGCGACCGAGCCCCCCTCCGGATTGTCGAGGACCTGGGCGATTCGCGCGATCTGGGTTTCCAGATTCGCGATCGTCTCGGGAACGTCGTGCGGAAGCCGCTCCAGCCGCTTGGCGATCGTGCGCATGAGCGCCGTCGTCTCTTCGTCGGGCTGCCCGGCGCCCGTGCCGGGACCGGCGCCGGTGCGAAGCTCGCGGCGAAGCGCCGCGATGTCGGAGCGCAGCTCCGCCAGATCGTCCTGCGTCAGGAACTCGCCGCTCGCGGCGAAGGCGCGGCCGATGTCGTCGAGCTTCTTCTCCAGCCGCGACAGACGCTCGCCGGCGATGCCGGAAGCGGCGGTCTCCGCGATCTTACGCTCCAGCCGGTCGAGCCGGTCGGGCGGGATATCGCCCTCTTCGGACCGCTGCCCGAAATCTTCGGGAATGGCGCGGATCGCGACCTCGATCCTGTCGAAAAGCTCGTTCAGCCGTCCTGGATCGATGCTGCGACCCTTCAGCACTTCGAGGCGGCTGCCGATCGCCTCAAGCTGCGCATTCAGCGAGCGGGGATCGACGCTCCGTCCGACGAGGCCGGCGATGCGCCCCTCGATCGCGTCAAGGCGCTCCGACAGCACCGACGGACCGCCCTCCTCGCCGAGCGTCGCGATACCCTCCGATATCTGGTGCAGCTTCTGCGCAAGCGGAATGAACGCGGCGTTGGAATCGCGCGTGCGCTTGCTGATCTGCTCGACCAGCACCTGCATCTCGTCGAGGCGCGTGCCGATCGGCTCGATCTGCTGGCGGGAAAGGTGCTCCGCCTTGGCAGCGAGATCGCGGGCGAGTTCGTCGAGCTTGGCGTCGAGGCCATTGATGTCGCGGCGGGCGCCGTCCGCGTCCTGTGCCTCGATGGCGGCGCCAAGCGCATCCATCTTCGCCTGCAGGTCGGCGAGAACCTCGGCTGAGGCTTCCTGCGCGGCGATGATCTCGGAGAGGTCGCCGAGACGCTTCTCAAGCCGCGACAGTCCCTCGCCCACGACGCGGCGATCCTCCGCGAGGCTCGTGGCGAGCGTCTCGATCCGCCCTTCGATTCCCGAGAGGTCGGGCGTGCGCCCGGTCTCGGCCACCTCGTGCAGCTGCGCCGATATCTCCGCAAGCTGCTCGTCGACGGCCGCGGCAACGGACTTACGCTGACGCCGCGCCTCGGTAAGATCGGAGGCGAGGCTCCCGAGCTGCGTCTCGATACGTGTAAACGCCTCCTCGTCGCTCAGATCGGCGGGCAAGGCGTCGAGACGATCGGCAAGCTTCAGGATGCGCTCCTCGACGCGCGCCACCTCTTTCTGCGAGGCGATCGTCTGAAGCTGGCGCTTCAAGCCGTCCACGCGCTCCAGGAGTTCCTCCGCGGAGGCGAGGCGATGGACCAGCCCCTCCATGCGGTCGAAGCGCTCCAGGATGGCGCTCTGGTTCTCGCGCACGGCGTCGAAGCCGGGAATCTCGACCTCGATCTCCTCGATCCGCTCGACCAGCCCGGTCAGATGATCCTGGATGTCGCCGAGACGATTGCCGGCCATGTTGCGCGCGGCGTTGAGCTTCATCTCCATCTCGTCGAGGCGGCCATCGATGGCGGTCAGCGCGTCAGAGGCGGTGCGGCCGCTGCGGCTCAGATCCGACATGTCCTTGACGAGCTCCAGAAGCTCGTTGCGGACCGGCTCGACCTGGTTCTCCTCGAGGCCCTGCTGCAGGCTCTCGATGCGGCTCTCGACGGCCGCGAATTGCTGCTCGAGCGAAGCCGCCAGCGCAGCCTCGCGGCGCGCCGCGGCGATCTCGGACTGGCGCTTTGCCTCCGCCATCTCTTCTCGGCGCCGCTCCTCCGCCGCCTCCGCCTGACGTCGCGCCTCGGCGATGTCGGCGAGACGAACGGCTTCAGCTTCTTCGGCCATTTCGGCCATGCGCTTGCGCTCCGCCGCCGCTTCCTCGGCCAAACGCCGCCGTTCCTCGGCAGCCTCTTCCGCCTGTTGACGCAGCGCCGCCGCCGCCGCTTCCGCTTCGGCTCGCCGCCGCTCCTCCGTCTCCGCCGCCGCCAGGCGGGCTTCTTCCAGCTCCGCGCGGCGGCGCGCATCCGCTTCTTCGGCCGCCAGGCGGGCTTCCTCAAGCTCCGCGCGACGGCGCGCATCCGCTTCTTCGGCCTCGCGACGTGCCTCTGTCAATTCTGCCTGACGCCGCGCCTCGACAAGTTCCGCCTGGCGGCGGGCTTCCGCCAGCTCCGCCTTGCGCTCTCGATCGGCGGCCTCCGCCTCCATCCGCGCCTCGGCAAGCTCCGCCTGATAGCGGGCTTCAACCGCCGCCGCCGCACGGCGGGCCTCGGCCAGCGCGCTCTGCCGCTGGGCTTCGGCGATCTCCGCCTGACGCCGCGCCTCGATCGCCTGGGCATGCTGACGTGCTTCGGCGAGCATCGCCTGTCGGCGCCGCTCCTCCGCGGCCGCGGCATCGGCCTCCCGCTGCGCCTCGATCTCAGCCTGACGCGCCTGCTCAGCCTCTTCCTCCGCCTCAGCAAGAC
The DNA here is from genome assembly GCA_963814905.1 of uncultured Alphaproteobacteria bacterium. Taxonomy (GTDB): domain Bacteria; phylum Pseudomonadota; class Alphaproteobacteria; order Rhizobiales; family Afifellaceae; genus DASWJZ01. The sequence continues at coordinate 15,190 of CAWFEM010000006.1, forward strand.
GGCGCGACTCGGCGAGCTGTACCGCGATGTCTTCGTCCTCGGTGTCCTCCGGATCGTCCTCCTCGGGATCGAGGGGAGCGACACTCGCCGGCGACGCAACGCTCACCGGGATGCCTGCAGCCGGGATGCTCGCAGCCGCCGGCGCTCCGGTGCCGCGTTGCTGCAGACGCCTGCTCAGCGCCTCAAGCCGCGCCTCCAACCGGTCCAGGCTGTGGGTGACGAATTCGCGTCCGGCGGATTCCGCCTCCGGCGTTTCCTCTTCGCTCTCCGCCATGGTTTCGACCGCAGGCGCAGGGCGCGGCGCGCGGCTTTGCCGCTCGATCGCCTCCAGGCCTTCGGAGAGCTTCTGCACCGCCAGGTCGAGCTCATCGACAGGCGACAGCAAGGGATCGGACGCTGCCCGTTTGGCACGCCGGTCAGGTTTAGAGGGCTTGGCGATCTGCCCATCGTCTTCGATGCGTGCGTCAAGCAGATTGTCGACCGCCGGCTTTTGATCGTCGCCGGCCTGGTCTTTACGCTTCTCGGCTGCGCCCTTACCCACCCTTACACCCCAGAAGGATCGCGCGATCATCGCTGCTCCTCAGCGAAACCCAGCGCCAAGCGCCTTCGCGGGCACGAATCGCCCGTATTCCGCCGCATAAGTGAAGATGATCGTAACGAAGGTAAATAGATGGTTAACCCCCTAGCCTCATTTCCGAAAAATTAACCACAACTCTTTAATACTATGACGGTCCGGGAGCTCGGCTCTCCCCGCTTGCCGGTGACGCTTACGTTAACGTAAGGTTTGTGCGGCGATTCGGCGCAATCGGCGGGGCCAAAGACCTCCCGGACGCTTCGCGGCGGAGCGGAATGCGGAAGGGGCGATGCAGACGAGCTTCACGATCGGCGAGCTGGCCGGGGAATTCGGCCTTACGCTCAGGACGTTACGTTTCTACGAGGATAAAGGGCTTCTGCACCCGCGCCGCCGGGGCCAAACCCGCCTCTACGGGCGGCGCGATCGGAGCCGCCTGAAGCTCATTCTGCTCGGAAAGAAGGTCGGTTTCTCGCTCGAGACGATCAGAGAGATGCTCGACATCTACGATCTGAAGGACGGGCGGACGACGCAACTTCGGGTCGCGCTGTCACGTTTCGGCGAACAGATCGAGCTCTTGACGCGCCAGAAGCGCGACATCGAGAAGGCGATCGAGGAGCTGACGCATACGATGAGCGTCGTCTCCGGCATGCTGCAGGAGCGCGAGCCCGACGGGCAGCGCGGCGGAGCACCGATCCTGGAAGCCGCGGAATAGCCGCGTTCACGGGGCATTAGCGGGCCTGCGCCAAGATTGGCGCGATTATCGCGACTGCCAAGGACGCCGACATCATGCCGACCTACAGAGCGCCGGTCGAAAGCGTGCTCTTCCTGCTCCGCGACGTGCTGGGCTATGAGCGCTATTCCAATCTGCCGGGCTTCTCCGACGCGCCGCTCGACACGGTGGAGGCGATCCTCGGCGAAGCGGCGCGCTTCTCAGAAGAAGTGCTGCAGCCGTTGAACCGCGTCGGCGACCTTGAAGGCTGCACCCGCCACGAGGACGGCTCGGTCACAACGCCCGGCGGATTCAGGCAAGCCTATCAAGACTTCACCGAGGCGGGGTGGGTCGGGCTCGCAGCCGATCCCGACTATGGCGGACAGGGCCTTCCCTATGCGCTCGCGGCGGTGGTCAACGAGTTCACGACCTCCGCCAACATGGCGTTCGGCATGTATCCCGGGCTCTCGCAGGGCGCCATCGCGGCGATCGAGCAGCACGGCTCGGCGGAACAGAAGGCGCTCTATTTGCCGAAGCTCGTCTCCGGCGCCTGGTCGGGGACGATGAACCTGACGGAGCCGCAATGCGGCACCGATCTCGGCCTCATCAAGACCAAGGCGGTCGCCGCGAATGACGGCAGCTACCGGATCACAGGGCAGAAGATCTTCATCTCCGCCGGCGAACACGATCTCAGCCAGAACATCGTGCACCTGGTGCTCGCCCGCATCGCCGGCGCGCCGGAGGGCACGAAAGGCATCTCGCTTTTCGTGGTGCCGAAATTCCTGCCCGACGCGGACGGCAATCCGGGGGCGCGGAACGCGCTTTCCTGCGGCTCCATCGAGAAGAAGATGGGCATCCACGGCAACGCCACCTGCGTCATGAACTATGACGAGGCGATCGCCTGGCTTGTCGGCGAACCGGAGAAGGGGCTCCGCGCCATGTTCACGATGATGAACGAGGCGCGGCTCGGCGTCGGCGTGCAGGGGCTGGCGCTCTCCGAGGTGGCTTATCAGAACGCCGCGGAGTACGCCCGCGACCGCCGCCAGGGGCGCGCGATCTCAGGCGTCAAGGAGCCGGCCGCGGCGGCCGACCCGATCATCGTCCACCCCGACGTGCGGCGCATGCTGATGTCGATCCGCGCCTTCAACGAGGCGGCGCGGGCGCTGGTGCTTTGGACCGCGCTCAAGGGCGACGTCGCGCACCGTTCCGGCGAGGCGAAGGACCGGCAGAAGGCGGACGACCAGATGGGGCTGATGACGCCGGTCCTGAAGGGCGTCCTGACCGACACCGGCTTTGCCAACGTGGTTGCGGCGCAGCAGGTCTTCGGCGGCCACGGCTATATCGCCGAACACGGCATGGAGCAGTTCGTGCGCGATTGCCGTATCGCCATGCTTTACGAGGGCGCGAACGGCATCCAGGCGCTCGACCTCGTCGGCCGCAAGCTGCCGAAGGACGGCGGACGCGCGGCAATGGCCTTCTTCAACGAGGTCGGCTCGTTCCTGATGGAGAACGCCGCCGACGAGGCGCTCGCGCCTTACCTGGAGCCGCTCAAGCAGGGCCTCGACCATCTGCAGCAGGCGACCATGTGGTTCATGCAGAACGCCATGGCGAAGCCCGACAATGCCGGCGCCGGCTCCACCGACTACATGCACCTCTTCGGGCTCGTCGCGCTCGGCTTCATGTGGGCGCAGATCGCCAAGGCGGCGAGCGAGAAGCTGGCAAATGGCGCCGACGGGCGCGCGGATTTCTACGAGACGCGGCTGACGCTCGGAAAATATTTCATGGAGCGCACCATGCCGGAGACGGCGGCGCATCTGGCGCGGATTTCGACCGGCGCCGACACGATGATGGCGCTGAAGGCGGAGGCTTTCTGAGTGCGATTCCAATTCCGCGTTGACGACATAGGCGCCGCGGCGTAATAAAAGATATCGGATATTTTTGTCCGAAGCGATCAAGCGCCAGGCGCAAGACGTGCGGGCGTGGTCATCTGCGACAGACCACGAGGACGCACAGGGATGAAGCGAGAGCAATTCCTCAGGCTACTCAAGCGCGAAGCCAACAGAGCCGGCCTGGCATTTCGCGTCGACAAGGCCGCGGGCAAAGGCAGTCACTATCGCGTCCATGTAGACGGACGATTCAGTACCGTACAGAGCGGCGATCTGACGCCGCTGATGATGAAGACGATCCGCAGGCAGCTCGGTCTGGAATAACCGCGCTGAGAGGTTTGTGAAAAGAGAGTATCGGTACGCAGCGACCCTCGCGGACGACCCGGATGGCGGCGTGCTGGTCACCTTCGCGGACGTGCCCGAGGCGATCTCGCATGGGGCGGATCGCGAGGACGCCTTTCGCAGCGCACAAGAGGCGCTTGCCGTCGCGCTGTTCGGCTATCTCAAGGAAGGGCGAAAAATCCCTGCCGCGAAGCGCAGGGCCGGCGAGCGGATCGCGCCGCAGGCGACGGATGTCCTGAAAATCGCGGTCGTCGAGGCATGGCTGGAGAGCGGCCTCACGAAATCCGAATTCGCGCGCCTGCTCGGCGTCGACGAGAAGGAAGCGCGCCGCATTCTCGATCCGGACGCGGCGACGAAGGCCGGTCGACTGGAGGAAGCGCTGTCCGTTCTCGGGCGAAAGCTCACCATCGCCGTGGAAGCCGCGTAAGGCCTCGCCTCAGCCCTTCTTCTTGAAGGCGCCTTCGATCAGGTCCTGGTCGAATCCGCTCGGCGCCCGGCCGTCGACCGCGTAGCGGTAGACCGCCGCGGCGTAGATGGAGGTGAGCGCGGAGCCCACCAGGATGACAGCCAGGAACGCAACGATTGCGGCCGCGACGAGCGGGACGCCGAGCACTGCGAAACCTTCGTCGACGAGCACGATGCCGCCGCCGATGCCGACGAGGGCGACCACAAACGCGATCACCGACAGCGCGAGCGAGATGCCGGCATTGCCGATCAGGTTCTCGCCCCAGGTCTTCTTCAGGAGCACGGCGCTTTTCTTGACCGCCTCCAAAGGCCCGACGCCTTCCGCGGCAAGCACCGGGACGACGAGAAACGTGGTCACGGTCCATGCGAAGCCGACGCCGGTTTCCAGGATGCGGCCGATGAAGCCGAGCCGCTCGGCAAGCATCCGCAACAAGACGCCGATCGTCGCGGAGATGACGGCGTAGCCGAGGATCGCGCCGATGCGGCTTTGCGCCAGAGCGAGCCCGGACCCGACCGTCGGATTGCCGCCCTCCAGCCTTTCGATCGCCGCGCCGACCAGCGCCGTGTTGAAGTAGATGATGACGAAATACTGCACGACGTAGAAGACGAAGAGCCCGGCATAGAAGGGAGCGTTCAGCGTATCGGCTCCGTTCTCCAGCGCCTTGAAGACGCCGGCAAGCGCCGCCGCGCCGATGAAGGCCGCGAGAACGAGAATTGTCGCGACGCCGGACAGGAGCGGCAGGACGAGGAGCTCCTTGTCGGCGCGAAGCACGCTCCAGCTCGCCTTGATCAGGAGCCAACTGCGGCCGAAGCGCGTGACGAACCCAGGCATCTCAGACAATCCTCATTCCGGGCCTCATGGCGGCCCTCGTGCCGGCCCGCATGCCGGCCCGCATGCCGGCCTTGTGCCGGCCCTCAGCCGGGAGTGCAAGGACGGCCCGCCGGCCGACCGATGCTCCGGCGCTTGACTGAAAGAATCGTAAAGCGCATCGACCATACCCGTACGCGAGGGGGCCGCGCGGGCGCCATGCTTGGGGCGTAGTGAAGAAAGTGTGGCCGCCGCGCATGCCGCGGCGAGAATCGGAGGACTCCATGTCCGAAGCCTACATCTTTGACGCCGTCAGGACGCCGCGCGGACGCGGCAAGGCGGACGGCGCGCTGCACGAAGTGCCGAGCGTGCGCCTCGCCGCGACGACGCTTGAAGCGATCCGCGACCGGAACGGCCTCGACACCAAGCTTGTCGACGACGTGATCCTCGGCTGCGTCGATCCGGTCGGCGAGGCGGGGAGCGACATTGCCCGCGCCGCGGTGTTCGCCGCCGATTACGGCGCGCACGTGCCGGGCATGCAGATCAACCGCTTTTGCGCCTCCGGCCTCGACGCGGTGAATATGGCCGCTGCCCAGGTGATGACCGGCTACCACGACCTCGTCGTCGCGGGCGGCGTGGAATCGATGTCGCGCGTCGGCATCGGCATGTCGGGCGGCGCCTGGCCGGTCGATCCGGAGGTGGCGGTTCCGTCCTATTTCATGCCGCAGGGCGTCTCCGCCGACCTGATCGCCACCAAATACGGTTTTTCACGCGACGACGTGGACGCCTACGCGGTGGAAAGCCAGAAGCGCACGGCGGTATCGTGGAGCGAGGGACGCTTCGCGAAATCGGTCGTGCCGGTCACCGACATCAACGATCAGATCCTGCTCGACCGCGACGAGCATCCGCGTCCCGACACCAACATGCAGGCGCTCGCGGCACTCAACCCGTCCTTCGAGATCATCGGCCAGATGGGCGGCTTCGACGCCGTCGCCATCCAGGCGCATCCGGAGGTGGAGAAGGTCAAGCACGTGCACCACGCGGGCAATTCGTCGGGCATCGTCGACGGCGCCGCGGCGGTGCTTGTCGCCAATCATGCGGGCGGCAAGGCGGCCGGCCTCACGCCGCGCGCGAAGATCCGCGCCTTCGCCAATATAGGCTCCGACCCGGCGCTGATGCTGACCGGGCCGATCGACGTGACGAACAAGATAATGGAGCGCTCCGGGATGATGTTCTCCGACATCGATCTGGTGGAGATCAACGAGGCCTTCGCCTCCGTGGTGCTGCGCTACATACAAGCCTTCGAGCTCGACCCGGCGAAGGTCAACGTCAATGGCGGCGCGATCGCCATGGGCCATCCGCTCGGCGCGACCGGCGCGATGATCCTCGGCACGGTGCTCGACGAGCTTGAGCGGCGCGACCTCTCCACCGCGCTCGTGACACTGTGCATCGGCGCCGGCATGGGCACGGCGACCATCATCGAGCGGGTGTGAGCGAATGCCGAAGATCGACGTTGTCGCGCTCAAGGAAGAGAATTCCTGCGGCTATCCCGATCCGTTCCATGAGATCGCCAAGGGGCGTTTCCGCAAGCGCATCGGAGACGCAGGCGGACTCACGCAATTCGGCGTAAGCCTCTGTCGGCTGGAATCCGGCTCCGCCTCCTCGCAGCGCCACTGGCACGAGAGCGAGGAGGAGATGGTCTACATGCTCGAAGGCGAGGTGGTGCTCGTCGACGACGACGGCGAGACGCTGCTTCGCGCCGGCGACGCCGCCACCTTCAAGGCGGGCGTCGCCAACGGCCATCATCTCGTCAACCGCTCCGGCCGCGACGCGCTCTTCCTGGAGATCGGCACGCGGCCCGAAACCGACCGCATCGACTATCCCGACATCGATCTCGTGCTCGAATACGATGCCGACGCGGACCGCTTCATGCACCGGAACGGCGAACCCTATCCACCGCGCTGAAGAGCGGCGAGAGGCGAGGAATGACCTACGAGAATTTCAGCGTCGAGACGAACGGCGACGGCGTCGCGCTCATCACCTGGGACATGCCCGACCGGTCGATGAACGTCTTCACCGTGAAGGCGATGGAGGAACTCGCCGCGATCGTCGAAGCCGTCGCCGGCGACGACGCCGTGAAGGGCGCGATCATCCGCTCAGGCAAGAAGGATTTTTCCGGCGGCGCCGACATCACCATGATCCACGGGCTTCTGTCCGGCTATCACGCGCGCGCCGGCAAGGACTCCCGCGCGGCGAAGGCGGAGCTGTTCCGGGAATCGCGCCGCATGTCGCAGCTTTACCGGCGGCTTGAGACGTGCGGCAAGCCGTTCGTCGTCTGCGTCCAGGGCACGTGCATGGGCGGCGCGACGGAGCTGGCGCTGGCAGCGCACGGTCGCGTCATGGCCGACGACAGGGCGACGCGGATGGCGCTCCCGGAAGTGAAGATCGGCATCTTCCCCGGCGCCGGCGGCACGCAGCGCGTCATGCGCATGGCCGACGCGCAGGCCGGGCTTGAATATCTCCTGAAAGGCTCCGGCGCCGACGGCAAGCGCGCCAAGGCGATGAAGCTCGTCGATGAGGTCGTGCCGCGCGACAAGATGGTGGAGACCGCGAAGGCGATGCTTGCCGCGGGCCTGAAGCCGGTCAAGCCGTGGGACGTGAAGGGATGGAAGCCGGAAGGTGCGGCGCGCATCTTCTCGCCCGCGGGGTTCCAGCTCTGGCCGGCGGCGAACGCGCTCTATCGCAAGGAGACCTACGACAATTATCCCGGCGCGCGATACCTGCTTCAATCGGTCTTCGAAGGCCTGCAACTCCCGATGGACCAGGCGCTCACCGTCGAAAGCCGCTACTTCGCGCATGTGATGCAGACGAAGGAAGCGGCGGCGATGCTCCGCTCGCTCTTCGTCTCCATGCAGGAGCTGAACAAGGGCGCGCGTCGTCCACCGGCGGAGCCGCAGCGCACGATCAAGAAGCTTGCCGTGCTCGGCGCCGGCTTCATGGGCGCGGGTATCGCTTATGTCTCCGCGCTCGCCGGCATCGAAGTCGTGCTCCTCGACCGCGACCAGGAGTCCGCCGAGAAGGGCAAGGCGCATTCCGACAAGCTGAGCGATGGGGCGATGAAACGTGGCGCGATGAATGCGGAAGAGAAGGCCGCGCTTCTCGCCCGCATCCATCCGACGGTGGACTACGCCGACATCGCCGGCGTCGATCTCGTGGTCGAAGCCGTGTTCGAGGCGCGCGACGTGAAGGCGGAGGCGACGAAGAACGCCGCGGCGCATCTTGCCGACGCGGCGATCTTCGCGTCGAACACCTCGACGCTGCCGATCACCTCGCTGGCGGAGACCTACAAGGACCCGCAGAAATTCATCGGCATCCACTTCTTCTCGCCCGTCGACCGCATGATGCTGGTTGAGATCATCATGGGGAAGAAGACGAGCGACGCGGCACTTGCCACCGCGCTCGACTTCGTGCGCCAGATCAAGAAGACGCCGATCGTCGTCAACGACAGCCGCGGCTTCTACGCCAACCGCTGCGTCATGGCGTATCTGCTCGAAGGCCATCTGATGCTGACGGAAGGCGTGCCGGCGGCGATGATCGAGAATTGCGCGCGCGCCGCCGGCATGCCGGTCGGCCCTCTTTCCCTGACCGATGAGATCGGCATCGACCTCGCGTGGAAAATCCTGCAGGCGACGAAGCAGGACGCCGGCACGGAGATCCTGATCGACCCGAAACAGGAGGCTCTGCTCGAGGAACTGGTGGTCAAGCGCGAGCGCTTTGGCCGCAAGAACGCAAAAGGCTTTTATGACTATGCCGGCCGCGAGAAATCGCTCTGGCCGGGACTCGCGGAGCTCGCCCCACCGAAGAGCGGCGACGATTTCGATGCGAGCGAATTGAAGCAGCGGCTCCTCGTCACGCAAGCGCTCGAAGCCTCACGCACTGTTGAAGAAGGAGTCGTCACCGATCCCCGCGAGGCGGATGTCGGCTCCATCCTCGGCTTCGGTTTCGCGCCCTATACCGGCGGCACGCTCTCCTACATCGACGGCATGGGCGTGGCGGAGTTCGTTTCGCTGGCGGAACGGCTGGAGGAAAGGCACGGGCCCCGCTTCCATCCGAACGCACTGCTCTCGGAAATGGCGGCGAAGGGCGAGACGTTCTACACGCGCTTCGCGCCGGCGACGAAGAAGGTCGCCTGAGCAAGTTAGTCCCACAATCAACAGGGCGGGCTTTTTCCTCGTTCCAGCACCCTTGAAAAGGACTATATTCCTGCGACGCGGGGAGAAGCGCGCATGTGGAGCCACGAGTCCGTCTGGGCGGCGATCGACGCGCTTGCAGAGCGCCACGGCCTCAGTTCTTCCGGGCTCGCCAAGAAGGCGGGGCTCGATGCGACCGCCTTCAATCCCTCCAAGCGGCACGGTTCCGACAAGCGCCCGCGCTGGCCGTCGACGGAATCGATCGCCAAGGTGCTCGCCGCGACGGGCGAATCGCTGGAGGGCTTCGTCGGCATCACGCGCACAATGGAGGTGCCGCCGCTGCGTCCGCCCGCGGCGTCCGCCGCATTGGAGGAGCGCTTGCGGCCGGTGCCGGTTCTCGGCCTCGCGCAGGCAGGCGCCGGCGGGTTCTTCGACGACGGCGGGTTCCCCGCCGGGCAGGGCTGGGACGAGATCGCCTTTCCGGGCCTGAAGGACGACGCCGCTTATGCGCTGGAGGTCTCCGGCGATTCCATGATGCCGCTTTACCGCGACGGCGACGTCATCATCGTTTCGCGCTCGGCGCGCATCCGCCGCGGCGACCGCGTCGTGGTGCGCACCACCGACGGCGAAGTCATGGCGAAGGTCCTGAAGAAGAAGAGCGCGACGGAGATGGAGCTCGGCTCCTTCAACCCGGCGCATGCCGACCGCGTCGTGGCCCTGCGTGACGTCGACTGGACGGCGCGCATTCTGTGGGCAAGTCAGTAGCCGCGAAACCATTACCAGCGCTGGACATTCCCGCCCGGCCGCGCATCATCGCCAAGATGATTCGCGCATTCGCGCTTGCGCTCCTCTGCTTCGGCTCGTTCGCCGCGGTCTATTCGGCCCTGGCGCCGGACGACCGGGAGGTCGTTGCGCCGGAAACCGTCGGCTCGATTTCCCCCGCCGCGCACGCTGATTCCGCCACTCCCGCCGAGGTTTTATCGCCCAGCGACGACGTGGCGTTTGCGCTGCGTACGAACACCGAGCCGCGTGTCGCCGCCGCCGACCAGGTCCCGGCGGCCCAACCTGTCCGCAACGTCACGCCGGACGATATGACCGCGCCGCCGCCGGTCACCGCGCCGCTGACGCGCGTCGATCCGCCGCCCGGCGAAAGCCCCGCGCCACCTGAGAAGGCGCGTACGGCGCGGCTCTTCAATCCGGTCATCGTGTCGGCCGGAACGATCAAGGCGAACGACAAGACGATCCGCATCGCCGGCGTCGCGCTGACGGAGATCGACGCGACATGCGGCGATGGCGCGAGCGCATGGCCGTGCGGGCGCGTGGCGCGAGCGGCGCTCAGGCGCTTCGTGCGCGGCCGCGCCATCGAATGCCGGATCCCGGAAGGGGCGGACGCGATACCCGATCCCGCGACATGCCTCGTGGCGGGCGACGACATCGCCGAATGGCTCGTCGCGCAAGGCTGGGCGAAGCGGAACGGCGACACCTATGCCAAGGCGGCGAAGGCGGCGGAGGATGACGGGCGCGGACTTTACAGTCCCACGCGCCCCGACGTTCAGGTCGAAGAGGTCGCCGAGCGGCGTTGAGACAGCGCGCCGTCGAGCGCCTTCGCGATCAGCGCGCGCGTCTCCGGAATCCCGTAGATCGCCACGAACGAGCCGAAGCGCGGACCCCGCTCCTGGCCGAGCAGAAGCTCGTAGAGCGTCGCGAACCAGGTGAGCGCCACGCCCGGCCGCTCGCCGGCTTCCTTGGGCGGCGTCTGATAGCGCTCAAAGGCGCGCCCGACGTCATAGACCGCGGCCTGGATCGTCTCCGCGTCGGCATCCGCGGGGAGCGCGGCAAGCGTGGCGTCGAGGGCGCGCAGCGCATCGCTTTCCACCTCGTCGGGCGCGCGGAAACGCTTCGTCGGCTTCACGAAGTCGTGGTAGTAGCGCACCGCGTAATGGACGAGGCGATCGAGCGCCGGCTCGGTCTCCTTCGTCACGCCGGGACGATGGCGCGTGATGAAGCCCCAGAGGATATCCGCGTCCTCGGTGTTCGACGCGCTTGCCAGATTCAAGAGCATGGAGAACGGCACCGGTATCGACTCGTCGGGCGGATGGCCGGAGTGGATGTGCCAGATCGGATTCGACAGCCGCGCCGCCGCGTCCTGGCGCGGATAGGCGTCGAGGAACTGATAGTAGTCGTCGACGGCGCGCGGGATCACGTCGAAATAGAGCCGCTTCGCCGCCCTCGGCTTCTGGAACATGAAGAGCGAAAGGCTCTCCGGCGAGGCGTAGGAGAGCCATTGCTCGATCGTCAGGCCGTTCCCCTTCGACTTGGAAATCTTCTGGCCGTTCTCGTCGAGGAAGAGCTCGTAGTTGAAGCCGTCGGGCGGCGTGCCGCCGAGCGCCTTGCAGACCTTCGAGGACAGCGTGACGGAATCGATCAGGTCCTTGCCCGACATCTCGTAGTCGACGCCGAGCGCCACCCAGCGAAGCGCCCAGTCCGCCTTCCACTGGCACTTGACGCGGCCGCCGGTGACCGGCGTCGTCACCTCCTCGCCGGTCTCCGGATCGATGTAGGTGATGGTGCCGGCCTCCACGTCACGCGCGACCGTCGGCACCTGCAGCACGATGCCGCTCCGCGGGCTGATCGGCAGGAAGGGCGAATAGGTGGCGCGGCGCTCGGGCCCGAGCGTCGGCAGGATGATCGCCTTCACCGCGTCATAGGCTGCAAGCATCTTCAGGAGCGTCGCGTCGAAGCGGCCGGAGCGATAGGTCTCCGTCGCGCTCATGAACTCGTACTCGAAGCCGAAGCGGTCGAGGAAGGCTCTGAGGCGCGCATTGTTGCCGGCGCCGAAGGAGGGATAGTCGTCGGTGAAGGGGTCGGGAACCTCCGTCAGCGGCTTGCCGAGAAAGGCCATCAGCTTTTCCGGATTGGGCACGTTGTCGGGCACCTTCCTGAGCCCGTCCATGTCGTCGGAGAAGCAGACGAGACGCGTCGGCACGCTGTCGTTCGTCAGAACGCGGAAGGCGTGGCGCACCATCGCGGTGCGCGCCACTTCGCCGAATGTGCCGATATGCGGCAGGCCGGAGGGGCCGTAGCCGGTCTCGAACAGGATCTCGCCGGTTGAGCCCTTGCGCTCCCAGCGGGAGACGAGCTTCCTCGCCTCCTCGAAGGGCCAGGCCTTGGAGACGCGCGCGGCTTCGAGCCATTCGGCCGGAAATTCACTCATGACCTTCAATGATTTAGGGCGCCGCTTCCCGCGGGCCGCGCGGACCTTAGTCGCCGCTTCATATGGAATCAATAAAACGCGGGCGGAACGGTAACTGCCGGCCGGCGCGTTCATGACGATCGGTCGACGGCGTTGCGCGAGCCGGGCTCGCCGCAATAGCATCCGCGGGTGGCAAGCCTTGGGAGACTGAATTGATGCGATCGAACGGGTTGCGCGTCCTGGTTCTGGTGGCCTTCCTGGGCCTGGGTATCGGGCCCGCATCAGCCGCCGCCAAGTGCGGCGACGATTCGTCGGGGTTCAAGACCTGGGTGAAATCCTTCAAGGCGGACGCGGAAGCCAACGGTATCTCATCACGTACCGTTAACGCCGCGCTGAGCGGCGTGAGCTACAGCACCGCCACCATCCGGCTCGACCGCAACCAGAAGGTCTTCAAGCAGAGCTTTGAGCAGTTTTCCGGCCGCATGATCCCGCCGCGCATGGGACGGGCGAAGAGCCAGCTCAAGAAGAACGCCCGCGTGCTCGCAGCGATCGAGAAGCAGTTCGGCGTGCCGAAGGAGGTGGTCGTCGCGATCTGGGGACTGGAGACGGATTTCGGCGCGGTCGGCACGCAGAAGGTTTCCGTCATCAGCGCGGTGGCGACGCTCGCCTATGACTGCCGGCGCGCGGATTTCTTCCGCGGGCAGCTCATCGACGCGCTGCGTGTCATCGAGCGCGGCGACCTGACGCCAGCGCAGATGGTCGGCGGGCTGCACGGCGAGATCGGGCAGACGCAGTTTCTGCCGTCCTCCTACGCCGCTTTCGCGGTCGACTTCGACGGCAATGGGCACGCGGACCTGATCCACTCGACCTCCGACGTGCTTGCCTCAACGGCGAACTATCTGCGCGGCCATGGCTGGAAGACGGGCGCCGACTGGATGCCGGGCAAGCCCAACTTCGCCGTGATCAAAGAGTGGAACAAGTCCGACGTCTATTCGCGCACGGTGGCGGAGTTCGCGCGACGGCTGGCGGCAGGGTAAGGCGCGGCAAGCGTCCCAAGGAACGGTTGCCGCCCGCCGACAAAGCAACGGACTGGATTGCCGGATCAAGTCCGGCAATGACGACGGAGGAAAGGCGTCGAGGCCCTTCGTTCAGAACAGGCTCACCGGGAAATAGCGGAGATAAAGCTCTTCGTAGGTGCCGGCGCGGTAGACCTCGCGCAACGCGTAGTCGATGGCGAATTTGAGCCCGCGATCCTCCGCCTTCATGACGATGGCGAGCCCGGCGCCGAAATAGCCGTCGTCGAGATAGGCGCCGCCGGCGAAGCGGCAGCAATCCTCCGACTGCCCGCCGTTCAGCCAGAAGGCGAGGCTCAGCGCGTCGCCGAAGACGGCGTCGACCTTGCCCTCCTTCAGGAGATCGAGCAGCGCCCCCATGCGCTTGAAGCAGATGACGTGCATCTCGGGAAAGAACTTCGCGAGATAGGCGGCGTGGGCGGATTCGCACACCGCGCCGACATAGCCGGTAGGCACCGGCGGGCCGGGATTGAAGTTCGTCTCCTTGCGGGCGACGAAGCGGCCGGGAATCTTCAGATAGGCCTGGCTCGAGATCAGCCCTTCGGCGGGCGCCTTCTCCACGTCGAAGCCGGCGATGATGGCGTTGCCGGTGCCGTCCTTCAGGCCGCCCACCAGGGTATCGAAGGGGCGCGTCTGGATCGCGCATTGGACCTTCAGGACGGAGCAGATCGCCTGCGCGAGGTCGACGTCGAAGCCGATCAGGATGCCGCGCCGGTCGCGGAACGAGAACGGCGGGAAGTCGTCCGTCGTCAGAAAGCGGATCGCGCCGATCTCCTCCGCGGAGGGGCGCTCGATGCGGGCGCGCGGATCCCAGAAGTTCGGGACGACGACGGCCTCGCCGGGCGCGACCGCGGGCGGCGGCGAGGAGTCGGGTGACGAAGCGGGCGGCTCTGCAAGCGGCGCCTGCGCCATAGCGTGCGGCGGGATGAGCAGAGCCAGAAAGAGCGCGGCGAGGACGATGAGACGCAAGGATCGGTTCCGAGGATTCGCGAAGCGTCGCATTGTCGCCCGTTCTCCCCTAAACGGGAAGAGCGGAAGCGAAAGCCCAAGGAGGAGACGTGCTCGACGGCGTGGCCCGGCGGCTGATCGTGCCCTCGCTCGACCGGCTCGGGCGCAGGCTCGCGCGCGCCGGCGTCAAGGCCGATCACGTAACCTGGGCGGGATTTGCGATCGGGCTTGCGGCGGCAGCGGCGATCGTAGCGCGGCTTTACGCAATCGGGCTGGTGCTCATTCTTGTGAGCCGTCTTTGCGACGGGCTCGACGGGGCGGTGGCACGGGCAAGCGTCAAGACCGACCGCGGCGGCTTCCTCGACATCGTGCTCGACTTCGCCTTCTACGGCGCGATCCCGCTCGCCTTCGTCATCGCCGATCCTGCCGCGAACGGCGTCGCCGGCGCGGTGCTGCTCTTCGCCTTCTACGCCAACGGCGCGAGCTTCCTCGCCTATGCGGTGATGGCGGAGAAGCGTGGACTGAACGCCAATCCGCGCGGAGAAAAATCGCTCTATTTCACCACCGGGCTCGCCGAGGCGAGCGAGACGATCATCGTCTTCGTGCTCTTCTGCCTCTTCCCCGGTGCATTCGCGCCGCTCGCCTATATCTTCGCGGCGATGACGGCGATCACCACCGCCGCGCGGGTTTGGCTCGCCTATGCGACGTTCGACTGAAGCGGCGACAACGCCGCCAGCCTCCCCCTTGCGGGGAGGTTACTGCGCCGCGACCGTGGTCTACGCCGAGACCGCGCGAAGCGTCGGCGTCTTCAGGGCCGCGTCGAGCGCCTGGGTCAGGTCCTCGGCGAGGTCGAGCGGATCCTCCAGGCCGACGGAGAACCGGACCAGGCCGTCGCCGATCCCAAGTGCGGCGCGCTCCTCCTCCTTCAGCCGCTGATGCGTCGTCGTCGCCGGATGCGTGACGAGGCTCTTGGCGTCGCCGAGATTGTTGGAGATCTTCACGACCTGAAGCGCGCGCAGCACGTCGAAGGCGCCGCGCTTGCCGCCCTTCACGTCGAAAGAGATCATGGTGCCGCCGGACGTCATCTGCCGCGCGGCCAGCGCCTGCTGCGGGTGGCTCGCATGGCCCGGATAGTAGATGCGCTCCACCGCCGGATGCCCGGCCAGCGCATCGGCGAGCTGTGCTGCCGACTGCGCCTGCCGCGTGACCCGCACCTCCAGGGTCTCCAGCGCCTTCAGGAGCACCCAGGCGTTGAAGGGGCTGAGCGAAGGCCCGGTGTGCTTCAGATAGGGGAAAAGCTTCTCCTCGATCCATTCCTCGTCGGAAAGCACGATCCCGCCGAGGCAACGGCCCTGCCCGTCGATATGCTTGGTGGCGGAATAGACGACGGTATGCGCGCCAAGCTCCAGCGGCCGCTGGAAGAGCGGCGTGGAGAAGACGTTGTCGACGACAAGCCGCGCGTTCGCCGCGCGCGCGATCTTCGCGACGGCGGCGATGTCGATCAATTCGAGCGTCGGGTTGGAAGGGCTTTCCAGGAAGAACGCCTTCGTCTCCGGCCGGACCGCCTTCTCCCACGCGGCGTTGTCGCGCCCGTCGATCAGCGTCGAGGAGATGCCCAAGCGCGGCAGCAGCGTGCCGATCACGTAGTCGCAGGAGCCGAAAAGCGCGCGCGACGCGAGCACGTGGTCGCCGGCCTTCAGATCGCAGAGGAGCGAGGCGGTGACGGCGGCCATGCCGCTCGCAACCGCACGCGAGGCTTCCGCGCCTTCAAGCAGGCACATGCGCTCCTCGAACATGGCGACGGTCGGATTGGCGTAGCGCGAATAGACGAAGCCCGGATCGTCACCCTTGAAGCGCGCTTCCGCGGCTTCCGCATCGGGGTAGACGAAGCCCTGGGTCAGGAACAGCGCCTCGGACGTTTCGGCGAATTGCGAGCGCATTGCGCCGCCATGCACCAGCTCGGTGGCGGGACGGTAGCGCTTCCCTCGCTTGTCGTTCGGCTCTTTTGCCATGGCGGAAACCTCCAACAGAAACCCGACAACAAAAAACCCGGCCGCGCTCTTCGAAAAGCACAAGACCGGGGGTTTCCACCTCCGGCCTTTTAGCGTGATCGTTTAACGTGGTCGCAAGCCGGCCGGCACAAATTCACCACGTAATCTTCTCGTTAGCGCCCGTCGCCCTTGGCGTCAATGCCGGCGTCCGATAGGGCATTATCGCGTCGTCGCCGCGTAACCTCCCCCTTGAGGGGAGGTCGAAACCGGCAAGCGGAGCGCGGACGGTTTCGGGAGGGGGTAATGACATCTTTGGAAATCGCCCCCCTCCCGAAGTTTGCCGCCGCTTCGCGCCATCAAACTTCGACCTCCCCTCAAGGGGGAGGTTACGGTGTTGCGGCAACGTTCAGGCTGGCGGACGAATGACCCTGTCTCCAAACGGCATCCTGCCCGACGCGGCGATCAGGCGGCTGATCGCCGAGGGCGCGCTCGTCCTCGCCGAGCCGGCGGCGGAGACGCAGGTGCAGCCGGCAAGCCTCGACTTAAGGCTCGGGCGGACGGCGACGAGGGTGCGCGCGAGCTTCCTGCCGGGGCCGGGCTTCTCGGTTCAGGAGAAGCTCGACCAGATTGGCCTCCATTCCTTCGACCTTTCGGAAGGCGCGGTGCTTGAGACCGGCTGCGTCTATATCGTGCCGCTGCTTGAGAGCCTGGCGCTTCCCGCCGACGTCGCGGCAAGCGCCAACCCGAAGAGCTCCACCGGCCGTCTCGATGTCTTCACCCGCGTCATCACCGACAAGGCGCGCGCCTTCGACAAGATGCCGGAGGGGTATTGCGGCCCGCTCTATCTCGAAGTCAGCCCGCGCACCTTCCCGATCCTGGTTCGGACCGGCTCGCGGCTGTCGCAGATCCGCTTCCGCCGCGGCGACGCGCTGCTTGATGACGGAGCGTTCGAGAGACTCCATGCCGAGGAGACGCTTGCCACCGGCAAACCGCGCTTCGTCGACGGGCTGGCGCTGTCGATCGACCTTCAGGGCAACGCGGGCGGCAAGCAGGGCGGCCTCGTCGGCTATCGCGCCAAGCGCTACACCGGCGTGATCGACGTCGACCGCGTCGGCGCCTACGACGTCGCGGAGTTCTGGGAGCCGATCCATCGCGGAGCGCGGCCTGAAATCGTGCTCGACCCGCAGCAGTTCTATATCCTCGTCTCGGCGGAAGCGGTGCACGTTCCTGCTCTTTACGCCGCGGAGATGGTGCCCTTCGATCCGCTCGTCGGCGAGTTCCGCGTTCACTATGCGGGGTTCTTCGATCCGGGCTTCGGCCACGGACCGGCGGGCGGACACGGCAGCCGCGCGGTGCTGGAAGTCCGCAGCCACGAAGTGCCGTTCATCCTGGAGCACGGTCAGACGATCGGCCGGCTCGTCTACGAGAAGATGGCAGGCCCGCCCGACGCGCTCTACGGCGCCTCGCTCGGCTCAAACTACCAGGCGCAGGGGCTGAAGCTTTCCAAGCATTTCCGCCCGGCTTGAGCGGCGGCTGAAGCGCCGGAGCGAGCGGGCCGAGGCTCAGGCCCAGTTCGCCGCGCGCGGCGGCGGCACGGAGGCGGCGACACGTCGCGTGGCCTCCTCTTGCGGCTCCGGCTTGCCGAAGAGATAGCCCTGCCCCTCCGCGCAGCCGAGGAGGCGAAGGCGGTCGAGCTGGTCGCGCGTCTCGATGCCCTCGGCGTTCAGGCGAATGTCGAGGCTTCGCGCAAGCGCCGCGACGGCGCTCACGATCGCCGCCAATTCCTGGTTCAGCGGCATCTCCGACACGAAGCTGCGGTCGATCTTGATCTTCGCGATCGGGAACCTGCGGATGTAGCTCAGCGAGGAGTAGCCGGTGCCGAAATCGTCGAGCGCGAAGCTCACGCCCATATCGCACAGCTCCTTGATGGCCGTGCGTACGAAATGGCTCTCCTCCAGGATCACCGACTCGGTCATCTCAAGCTCCAGGCGCGCGGCGGGAAGGCCGGAATCCGCAAGGGCACGTTCGACGGTTCGCACGAAGTCACCGCGGGCGAACTGGATGGAAGAGACGTTGACCGCGATCTTGATCGGGTCAGGCCACGACGCGGCGGTCGCGCATGCCTCTTCGAGCACCCAGGCGCCGAGCTTCTGGATCAGGCCCGACGCCTCGGCGACGGGGATGAATTCGGCCGGGGAAACGAATCCGCGCTGCGGATGGCGCCAGCGAAGCAAGGCCTCGAAGCCGACGAGACGCTCGTCGCCGAGATCGACCTGCGGCTGGTAATAGAGCTCGAAGTCGCGGCGCTCGAAGGCGCCCCACAGCTCCGTCTCCAGGTCCTGGCGCTTGCGCAAGGCGGCCATCATGCTCGGATCGAAGCGCGCGAGCGTGTTGCCGCCGCTCGCCTTGGCGACGGAGAGCGCGGTGTCGGCGTGCTTCAGAACGCCGAGCGGATCGCCGTCATCCATTCCGGCGACTGCGATGCCAAAGCTCGCAGTGACGACCTGCCGCCGGCCGCCAAGGTCATAAGGCTCGCCCAGATTCGCGATCAGAGCCGTGGCAAGCTCGCTTGCCCGCGCGGGCGCATCGCCGCCCGAACAGACGATGGCAAAGTCGTCGGAACCGAAGCGTGCCGCCACATCCCCGGGCGGCGTCAAGCGGCGCGTTCGCCCGGCAACGGCCTTCAGCACGAGATCGCCGACATCGTGGCCGAGCGTGTCGTTCAGGTTCTTGAAGCGGTCGAGGTCGAAACAGATCACCGCGCACGATTCGCCCTCATCGCGCACGCGCCGCAGAGCCGAGTCGAGCGCATCGACGAACTGGTTCCGGTTCGCGAGGCCGGTCAGCGTGTCGAAGCTCGCGAGGTAGGCGATACGCGCCGCGGCGGAACGCTCCTCAGAGACGTCGATGAAGGTCACGGTCGCGACAAACGTGTCGGGAAGCTTTCCACCTGCGTAGGTCACGCCGCCGGCCAGGCGTGACGGCGTCACGGCATATTCGAGCACGGCGGTCTTTCCGCCGGACGGCATATAGGCAAGCTCGCGCTGCTTCGGGACGCGCAAATCCCCGCTCCGCGCCGCCTCGATGACAGAGCGTACCGCCTCACGGATTTCGGGAGGAAGAACGCCGACCGCCTTGCGGCCGATCGGGTCGACGCCCGCACAAAGCATCTGCGCGCCCGCGCGGCTCGCGGCGCGGATGACGCCATCCACGTCGACGACGATGACCCCGGCGAAACTGTCTTCCACGACGCGATCGAGCATCGTCTGCGTATTGAGGCGCTGATTGTGCGCCGTCATGATCAGGATCCGGCGGAAATCGATCTCCCGCAGGAGGGTCAGAAGAGCAAATCCCAAAAGGGCCGCTTGCACGGTGCCCGTGGCCGGCACGACCGGCCACACGCTCTGAACCGCGAGCGCGGCGACCTCGACGGAGAGCGAGACAAGCGCAAGCAGGCCGAGCGTAAAGGTCCAGGGAACCCGCCGCAGGGCGAAGAAGAACAGAGAAACCGCCAGGATGGCCGCGATCGAAGTAAGGCTGCCGGTGCTGGTGAGGGCGCGTCCCTGCGCTATGCTCTCCGCGCTCAGGGCCTGGAGCAGCGAACCGGAGATCGCTCCGTGGATCGGCACAGTGAAGAAGTCCCG
Source organism: uncultured Alphaproteobacteria bacterium (assembly GCA_963814905.1). Taxonomy (GTDB): domain Bacteria; phylum Pseudomonadota; class Alphaproteobacteria; order Rhizobiales; family Afifellaceae; genus DASWJZ01. The sequence continues at coordinate 35,013 of CAWFEM010000006.1, forward strand.
GAGCTCGGCCGCCGTCGCGCCGACAATGACCTTCTTTCCGGCGATGCGCTCCTTGGCCACGTCGCCCCGGACGACGTCGACGAACGACAGGCGTTCGATACGGTCGGCGCGGATGCCGAAATCGATCAGATAGTCGCGATCGCGCGCTCCTGCCTTGCCGCCGAGCGTCGCGGCAAGGGTCGGCAGCGCATTGCCGTCGCTCCGATCCACGTAGCTCAGTCGACGCACCTCGCCGTCCGGATCGACGAGCACGTTCAGACTGGCGATCCAGGCGTGGCGCGCGAAAGCATCGATCGGGCTATTGCGGACGAGCGTCGTCTCGCCGGCCCGCGCGGTATTCTTCTGATCGAGAGCCGCCAGGATCACGCTTCCGTCGGCACGCTCAAGCGCGGCGGCGAACGCGGCGTCATCCGCAGGATCGGACCGCGCACTGAAGTCGATATCGAGCGCGATCTCCGAGGCGCCGAGCGCGCGAAGATCATCGACCAGCTCGGCATAGAGCGTTCGCGGCCACGGCCATCGACCCTCAGCCGAGAGGCTCTTCGCGTCGATGTCGACGAGGACGATGCCGCCGGTCGGCGCGCGCTCGGTCAGCAGGAAACGGAAATTCGCCAGCGAATGATCGAGCGGGCGAAGCCATCCGGAGAGCCCCGCCAGCAGAGCCGACGCAACGACCAAGGCTATTGCAGGAGCTGAGCGAAGCATGTCTCACGCCACCCGCGACCCGCGCCGGCGGGGCGCCGGCACTCTGGGAAGCCTATTAGTGCCCGCCGAGGCCAATGCCGACCCCGCCGACATTCACGTTGACGCCGCCACCGCCGCCGGCATTCACGCTGACGCCGCCACTGCCGCCAACACTCGCGCTCACGCCATTTCCGCCGCCGACGCTTGCACTCACGCCGTTTTCGCCGCCGACGTTCACGTTCACGCCCTCGCCGCCGCCGACGCCGACACTTGCCAAGTCTCCGACACCGGCACTGACGCCACCCGAACCGCCGGGCCCACCAACGCCCGGCGCTTGAGAAGAGTTGGAGGCGGCGTCGAATGCGCCCGATCCGGCGTCGGCATGATCATCGCCGGCGAAGACGATCCGCCCGTCGCTGAGAACCTCGGCACTCTGGCCGGGGCGGAGGTCCCTCTTCTCGCCCGTTCGCAACGATCTCACTTCGACGATCCCGCGCTCAACGGCGACAGAGCCGCTCTGCTCGCCTGCGCGGACCGCGAAGTGCGTGCCCTTCACGAGGGCCGCGAGATACGGTGTCCTGACGCCGAAATGCTGGACGTTGCGCTTGTCCACGTCGAACTCGATCTCGCCAATCCACTGGATCACCGTCGTGAACAACCGGCTTGAGCCGCGCGGCACCTTCATGATCGTGCCGGGGCCGACGACCATCGTCTCTCGGCCACGCTGAAGAAGCACGCGCCCACCCTTGCTCGTGGCAAGCGTGGTGCCGGGCTCCAGCACTTTCGTGTCGCCAAGGGAGACGCGTTGCGCCCCGTCGGGCTGAACCCAGATCGTCCCGGAGGTTTGGACGATCGACCACGCGTCGCGGTCGTCCGCGGCGGTCGTGCCGACGAAACCGGCGACCAGAATTGACGCCAAGACCAGCCGGAGTATCCGGAACACGAGCGGTCTCCCCACATTCGCTTGGGGTTTTCTTTCCGCCTCAGCCTCTGAGAAAAACTTTAGCTATTGCGGAAGCCAACCTTTAAAAATCGACTCGAATTTGCGGTCAGGCGCGTGCCGGCGCGCAGCCTCGGCAAGGCCTTCGGCGCCCCTCACCCCAGAAGCAGCGCGTCGTCGGCAAGCGGCTCGCCGCGCTGTCTGGCGAAGAGCGCGAGCAAATCGGGCACGTCGAGGCCCTGACGCGCCTCGCCGGCGACGTCGAGCACGATGCTCCCCTCGTGCAGCATCACGGTGCGGTCGCCGTAGTCGAGCGCCTGGCGCATCGAGTGGGTGACCATCAGCGTCGTCAGCTTCTGGTCCTCCACGATCTGCTGCGTCAGATCGAGGACGAATTCCGCCGTCTTCGGATCGAGCGCGGCGGTGTGCTCGTCGAGGAGCAGGATCTTCATCGGCCTGAGCGTCGCCATCAGGAGGCTCACCGCCTGCCTCTGGCCTCCGGACAGAAGCCCCATGCGGTCGCCGAGCCGGTTCTCAAGGCCGAGGCCAAGACGGCGCAGGCGGGCGCGGAAATCGTCACGGCGCTTCGCGTCAATGGCCAAGGAGAGGCCACGCGCGCTCCCGCGCGCCGCAGCGAGCGCCAGATTCTCCTCAATCGAGAGATCGGCGCAGCTTCCGGCAAGCGGGTCCTGGAAGACGCGCGCGACGAGCGCGGCGCGACGCGGCGGAGACCAGCCGGTCACGTCCTGCTCGTCGATGACGACGCGGCCGCGCTCGATCGGGGCGTCGCCGGTCAGCACGTTCAGAACCGTCGACTTGCCGGCGCCGTTGGAACCGATCACCGTGACGAACTGGCCGGCGGGGATGGCGAGATCGAGGTCGCGCAGCGCCGGCGTCTCCATCGGCGTGCCGCGGTTGAAGGTGACGGCGATGTGCTCCAGGCGGATCATTTCTTCGCCCGTCCAAGCATGGCGCGGAGCGGATTGCGCGTACCCGGCAGGATCAGTGCGAGCGCCACCAGGATGGCGGTCACGAGCTTCAGGTCGGAGGCGTTGAGCCCGAGCACGGACGCGTTCAAGGCGAGCGCGACGGCGATCCTGTAGAGCACCGAGCCGGCGATGCAGCCGATCACCCAGACGAGGATCGAGCGCGTGCCGAAGATCGCCTCGCCGATGATGACGGCGGCGAGCCCGACGACGATGGTGCCGGTGCCGATGGTCACGTCGGCGAACCCGTTCATCTGCGCGAAGAGCGCGCCGGCGAGCGCCACCAGCGCGTTGCTGATCGCCATGCCGACATAGGTCGCCTGCTTGGTGTCGACGCCCTGGGCGCGGGCCATGCGCGGGTTGCTCCCGGTGGCGCGGAGCGCCAGGCCGTATTGCGACAGGAGGAAGCGCGCGAGCAGCGCCCCAACGACGATGACGACAACCGCCGCGAAGAGCGGCCGCAGATAGATGTTGTGCAGGCCAAGCCCCTCAAACGGCGTGAGCACTGTCCGCTCGCCGATGATGGCGACGTTCGGCCGGCCCATGATGCGCAGGTTGATCGAATAGAGCGCGATCATGGTGAGGATCGAGGCGAGCAGATGCAGGATGCCGAAGCGCAGGTTGAGCATCGCGGTGACGAGCCCGGCGAGCGCTCCGGCGAGGATCGCGATTGCGGTCGCCAGGAAGGGATCGAAGCCGTTGACGATCAGCGTCGCCGACACGGCGGCCCCGAGGGGGAAGCTGCCGTCGACGGTCAGATCGGGGAAGTTCAGGACGCGGAAGGACAGAAGCACGCCGAGGCCGACGAGGCCGAAAACAAGGCCGATCTCGATGGCCCCCAGGAAGGCGACGATGTTCATGCGTGCCCCCGCGACGACGCCCGCAGGCACCCTCTCCCCCTGCCGCAAAGGGAGAGAGGCATCCGCAACGGTCGCGAAGCCGCCGACGCTTCGAAGCGGCGTGCGAACGGAGCCGCTACTCGACCACCGTCTTCGCCCGGGCGATCACCGCCGCGGGGATGGTCACGCCCATCGCCTTCGCCGCGCCGGGATTGACGTAGAGCTCGGTGATCTCAACGCCCTCGACCGGGATGTCCCCCGGCTTCTCGCCATTCAGGATGCGCAGCACGATCTTCCCGGTCTGCCGGCCGACGTCGTAGTAGTTGAAACCGAGCGCGGCCATGGCTCCGCGCGGCACGGAGTCGGTATCGCCGGCATAGACCGGAATCTGGTTGTCGGTGCCGACCTTGATCACCGATTCCAGCGCGGAGACGATGGTGTTGTCGGTCGGCACGTAGATGACGTCGACCTTGCCGACGAGGCTCTGCGTGGCGGCGAGCACATCGGCGGAACTCGGCGCCGCCGCCTCGACGATCTCCAGGCCCATCTCCGGTGCGTGCTCCTTCAGGAGCCCCAGCAGCGTCACGGAATTGGCCTCGCCGGGATTATAAGGCACGCCGACCTTCGTCGCGTTCGGCGTGATCTCCTTGATCAGCTCCAGATGCTTGGCGATCGGCGACAGGTCGCTCATGCCGGTGACGTTGCCGCCGGGCTTCATCATGTCGCTTACGAGCTTGGCGCCGAGCGGGTCGGTGACGGCGGTGAAGACGACCGGGATGTCGCTCGTGGCGTTGACCACGGCCTGCGCGGAGGGCGTGGAGATCGGCACGATCACGCTCGGGTTCTCGCCGACGAATTTCTGCGCGATCTGAACGGCCGTGGCGGGCTCGCCCTGGGCGCTCTCATAGACGAACTTCAGGTTCTTGCCTTCCTCGTAGCCGCCTGCCTTCAATTCGTCGCGCACGCCGTCACGGCAGGCATCGAGCGCCGGATGCTCGACAATGGCGGTGACGGCGACGAAGGCGTCGGCGGCCATTGCCGGCCCGGCGACAGCAAGCCCGCCGAGAAGCACAACGGCGGAAGCCAGCAGATAACGGCGCGCGATCATCTTTAGAGCCCTCCCAGAACTTCTGTTACAGAATTGATCTCAGGCAACACCGCCGGGCGCGCAGCGTCAAGCGGGCCGCTTCACGCCGGCCGCCGTAAGATCGCCGGACATTCGGCGGCGGCGGCATGCGGACGTTGACGCTCCGCCACGCCGACGCGTATGAATGCCGGCCGCGACCGCGGAATTGCCGAGGTCGCAAAGGCAAGACAAGCCCGGAGCGCGGGCGTAGTTCAGTGGTAGAACGTCAGCTTCCCAAGCTGAATGTCGTCGGTTCGATCCCGATCGCCCGCTCCAACGCCTGGCCGCTTTCCGCAGGTCTGTTTGCTGCCGGCGACAGGCTTCCGACCCGGCAAGCTCGCGGTCGAGCGCGCTGCCAATTTCCCTCCGGGCGAGGCTTGGCGGCGCCGGATCACTGCAAGGTCCCCGAGTCCGGAGAAGCACATGCGGTTTGAGAAGGTGCTGGAATACAAAAGGCTCCGGGACGCCTTCTGTTCTTATTTGCACGGAGAGCCGGGAACGAAGATTTCGCATCTTCCGGAAGGGCTGGAGGCCGACGTCGACTACAAGGCCTGGTACGGCAAATACGTCGACTGGGAAAAATGCCTGCGAGACGCCTCCCACACTGCGCTGCGTTTGAAATTGCACCTCGGCCCTCCCCTTCGGATTCTCGATATCGGGTGTGGGCCGGGTTACTTCGCCTGGGTGTGCTCCCATTACGGCCATCATGTAACGGGTCTTGATTTTCCCGGACCGTACTTTGCGAGGTTCCGCGCGCTGCTCGATGTCGAATGCGTTGAGAAGCCCGTTTGCAAATGGGCGACCCTTCCGGTGGACGAGACGGGCTTCGACTGGATAGTCGCCGTCGACACGCAGTTTCATCGCGACGAGTTCGTCTATGGCGAAGGAAAGAAGACGTTCGACTGGCGCGAGCCCGAATGGGCTTTTTTTATCGACGATTGCCTCTCCAGGCTTAAGAACGACGGAAAGCTCTATTTCAAGCTGAACGACGCTGAAAACACCCGCAGCCTCCTTCCCGCGTTCCTGAGGGAAAAAGGCCTCTGGTCCGAAGGGAAGCACGTCATTTTCGAGAAGGCGCGCATCCAGGCTTGAAATGCCCCGCTCCGAGACAACGCAGACAAGCGCCCACTTCGACATCTAGGCCCGGAGTTGCCTCGGCGGGCACGCGCCTCCTCGTGGGCCGCTGATGCCTTAAGGGAGATCCGAGGCCGTCAGGATAAGGCCGCCGATTTCAGCTTTGACAAAGCCCGAATCTTGACCCGCATGCTGGCCGGCTTGGCGGCGCCCGGCGTCATTTCACCAGTGGAGGGATTGCGGACCAGCGTTCCTGCTCTTCGGGCGGGCACCTTCCGGAGTGTCACCTTCAACAGTCCCGGCCAGGTAAATTCGCCAACGCCACGGGGATGAACCGATCCCAACAGAGCGTTTTCGAGAGAGGCGAGGACCCCCTTGGCGGTGTTGCGCGGAATGTCGTTCTCTGCTGCGACAAGGTCGACAAGCGCCGATTTTGTGAGCGCGCCTTTGACCGGACGGACGGCCTGGGTCTTAGGTTTGCTCGGTGTCTTCTTTGTCGGGGACTTCGTGGTTCGCGCCTTGGCCAAAGTATTTCTCCTCTGATTCGCTATTGCTGCTGGCTGCTCATACCCTTTCAAATCCGAGTTTGCTAACCCCTTGGATGACGAGCGGATACGGATAGGGCATGTTTCTGACCTGCGCTGGGTCAGATACTGTCGCCGGCGAAGCCGTCAAAGCGCGCGGCACAAAGGCTCCTCGGAAGCTCCGGGCGGACGACGGGCACCCAGAAAATCGGGAAGCTTCGCGTCGATCAGGCGGACGCCGGCGGCAGGCCGCGGCATGCGCTACTGCACGGATTCGGAGGGCGGCTGCAGCCAGTAGCTGGCGGCAGGCTTGTCGCGCTCGATGCGCACGAAATTGTCGGCGAACGCCTTATAGGTGTGGCTCCATTCGCCATCCGGCCACTTGATGCGGATCTCGGCGCGCTCGGCGGTGCCGAGACCGAAATGCACAAAACCGGACTGACCCGAGGCATGCCCGCCGCCGACGGAGATGACGCGCGTTATGGTCTGGTTGCCGAGCTTGACGGAGATGCGCGCGCCGACCGCGTTGCGGTTGGTGCCGGGCTGAGCCAGCTCGACCTCGAGCCAGTTGCCGAGCGGCTTGTGGCCCCACGCGGTACGGGCGCCGAGATTGCGGAAGAGGCTCGCCGGCGAATTCCTGTTGACCACGACGATGTCGGGCATGCCGTCGAGATTGAGATCGACGACCGCCGCGCCACGGCCGCGTTTCTCCGAGGCAATGCCGGCCTTTCCGCCGACCTCGGTGAACGTGCCGTCCCATTCGCCGAGCAGCAGATTGTCGGGGTCGTAGGCGGCGAATTCCGGCATCGACTCGACGTTGCCCTTGGAGATGAAGAGGTCGAGCATGCCGTCATTGTTCACATCGGCGAACTGGCTGTGCCAGCCGGTCGAGGGACGGTAGTCGGTGCCCTGGTAGGGACGCTGCGCGGTGGCGCCGACATCGAAGGCGATGTCCTTGTAGACCGGCCGCAAGCCGTCGTCGCCCTGGTCCTCCTCCGGATCGAGTTCCTGCAGCTTGGTGTCCCCCATCGAGGTCAGTGCGTATTCCGGATAGCCGTTGCCCGAGAGATCCGCCTCGGCGATCCCCATCCCCCAGATCGAAAGATGCCGCCAGCCGTCGGCGGCGGTGAAGAGCTTCGGCGTGCGGCCGGGATCGACGTGCCACATCTGCTCCTCGCCACCGCGATAGTACTGGCGGTCGTTGGTCACGCGGAGCGACGGCGTGCCCGACTGGTTCCAATCCGTGAAGAGCATGGAGAGCGCGCAATAGCCCGGCGCCAGAGTGAAGGGTGCGCCGTAGGACGGCGTTTCGCCGATCGATGGCCGGATCAGGTAATTGTTGCCGCAGGTTCCCCAGGGCGAGCCCGGCGCCTGCCGGTCGACATAATTGCCGATGGCGAGTGTCGGGAACTTGGCGTTGATCTCGAAGGTGGCGGAAAAGGCTGTCGTCCACTCGCGGCCGCCGTCGAAGGCCCACGCGTCGTTGGCCTTCTTGAACTGGCAGTCGCCGTCGCCCTTGAGCAGGAGGTTGGCACCGAGCCGCATGACGAAGAGGTCCATGTGGCCATCGTTGTCGATGTCGATCGGATAGGCGCCGATGACGCGCTTCAGATCGCCGGGCTCGATGCCGGAAAGCGTGACGGGCCTGAAGCGGAGCGCTCCTCCGGTCTCGCTCTCGTTTTCGAAAAGCTCGGCGGAATTGCTGCCGCCGGCCATGAAGAGGTCGGGCCGGCGGTCGCCGTTGCAGTCCAACACCGCCACCCCACCGCCGACGAAGAACTCCCAGGGTCCGCTATAGACGTGGTCGATGCCCGCCGCGGCGGCCTCGTCGACGTAATCGGGAATGTCGCCCGTCGCTTTCCCGTCGGCGGCGGCGGCCGCCCCGGCGCAGCCGAGGATCGCGAGCGCCGCAAGCGAAGCGCGTGCGACGGTCCAGCTCATGGCTCGGTCACCAGCGTCTTCAGGTAGGCGATGATCGACGAGCGGTCGGCGTCGCTCGCGGCGATGTAGGCGTCGCGGGAGGCGCGCGCTTCGCCGCCATGGGCGCGGATCGCCTCGTCGAGCGTGGTCATGTCGCCGCGGTGGCCGTAGGGCGCCGTCGAAGCGATTCCCCAAAGCTCGGCAGTGATGAAGATGTCGCGCTCGACGAAACGCTGCGCGAGAATCTCGTTGCCGAAGGCGGTGACCTCGTTGTCGGCGATCTTGTGGCGCTTAAGGTCGCCGTAAAGCGGCACCAGATACTCGCCCTCGTCGTTACGCTGCAGCGATTTCGCCCAGTCGAGGAGAGCGAGATTATAGACGGCGGGCTGCCGGACCTCGCTCAGCCTGAGCGTGCCGGAGAGATCGTAAGGCGAGGGGTCGGTGAAGGCGAGGCTCTTCAAGGGCAGCGTCGGGCGATGACACGCGGCGCAGCCGAGATCGGCGAAAGCCCTGGCGCCGGCCGCCGCGGCGTTGCGCCAATCGGGGTCGTCCGGCACGCTTTCCTTCGGCATCGGCAGCGCCGCCTGGAAGGCGACAAGCGCGGAGATATCGCCGGGGGAAAGCTCGTCCGCGTGGCCGTCCTGGTCGAAATCGTCGCTGCCAGTCCAGCGTCGCCCGAAACGCTCGCTCGCCTCCATGCCGTGATGCGCGTTCATGGCGTTGATGGTGAACTGGCGGAGCGAGACGAAGACGCCCTTCTGGCTGAACGGCCGGATCGTCAGGTCGGCGTCGACCCCATCGATGCCGGAATTATCGACGCTGCCGTCGGGGCTGACGGTGACGTGACCGAAGTCGACGCCCTTGCTGGTGAGCGCGGCGGTGACCGGCTGACGCGTCGCGCGTGCCTGCTTCAGCGCAGCGAGGCGCTCGGCTCGGAGATCCGCGGTCATCTCGCGCGCCAAGAGCTCCACCAGCCCGTCGCCGAACATCGAGTTGGTGTTGCGCTCGTTGGAGAATTGCGGATCGAGACTGTCGAAGTCGACGCTTTCAAAACCTTCGGAGACGAAGACGTTGGCGGTGAACGGCCCGGCGCCGCCCGGCCCAGGGTCGGAGTGGCACGACGAGCAGGCATTGGCGTCCATGCCGGCGGTACGGCGGAAGGCGATATCGACCGGGCGCTTGCGCAAAGTGGGGATGATCGCCTGCGTCGCCATCGGCCGCCCGGCGCCGTCCTCAACCGTGAAGCGGCCGACGAAGAGCGTCTTGCCGGCTTCCACCAGCTTCTCAAGCTCGGCCGCCGTGAGCGTCCCCTCGGGATTGGCGACATGCTCGCGCACCACCTTCTCCGCCCAGGGTGGCGCGGTGTCGGCGGCGGTGGCCTCGGCGGCGACCGCAGGGTGAACGAAGAGACATGCACAGCCAAGGAGCGCTGCGAGCGTTCGCCTTCGACGCACCGCTTCGCGAGCGCCTCTCACGGATGCGCCTCCACATAGGCGTCGGTGACCTTCGCGTGCGCCGGCAGCGTTCCGCCGATGATCATCGCAAGCACCTCGTCGGTCGTCACGTCGTCCTTGTGCACCGTCCCGACCATGCGCGCGGTCTTCATCACCGCGATGCGGTCGGCGAGATCGAAGACGTCATGGATTTCGTGGCTGATCAGGAAGATGCCGATGCCCTCCTTCTTCAGCTGCTTGACGAGGTCGCGCACCTGCGCGGTCTCCGCCGGCCCGAGCGCCGCCGTCGGCTCGTCCATGATCAGGATGCGGGCATTGAAATGGATGGCGCGGGCGATTGCGACGGACTGGCGCTGACCGCCGGAGAGCGCCTTCACCGGCGTCTTGAAGCCCTTGAAGAGGGGATTGAGCCGCCCCATCACCTTGCGCGTCGCCGCCTCCATGGCGACGTCGTCGAGCGTGTTCAGGCGGGTCAGGATTTCCCGGCCGAGGAAGACGTTGGCCGGCGCGTCGACGTTATCGGCAAGGGCCAGCGTCTGGTAGATCGTCTCGATGCCGAGCGCCTTGGCGTCGCGCGGGTTGTTGATCGCCACCGGCTTGCCGTTGATGAGTACCTGCCCGGAATCCGCATGACAGGCGCCGGAAAGCACCTTCATGAGCGTCGACTTGCCCGCGCCGTTGCCGCCGACGAGCGCGACGACCTCGCCGGGATAAAGGTCGATGCTCGCGTCCTCGACGGCATGGACGCCGCCAAACGAGACGTAGATGCTACGCATTTCGACGAGTGGGGTGCCGCGGTTCTCGTCCATGCGAGGCTCCTTCCGCCTTCAGGCCGTTCGCTTGCGATAGGCCGTGTCGATGCCGACGGCGGCCACCAGGACCAGCCCGGAGACAATGTTCTGGAGCGGCGAGGCGATGCCCATGAGCTGCATGCCCGACTGCAGCGACTGCATGACGAGCGCGCCGAGCATCGCACCCGGCACCGTGCCGACGCCGCCGGCGAAGGACGTGCCGCCGATGATCGTCGCCGCGATCACATAGAGTTCGTCGTTGGTGCCAAGCGCGTTCGTCGCGGCGTTCAAACGTGCCGAGGCGACGGCGCCGGCGACCCCGCACAGGATTCCCATGAGGATGAAGGTCTTCATGATGATCCAGCGCGTATTGATGCCGCTGAGATCGGCCGCTTCCGGATTGCCGCCGAGGGCGAAGACATAGCGGCCGAAGCGCGTGCGCGTCGACAGGAAGGTCATGACGATGGCGACGCCGACCGCGATCAGCACCGGGATGGCGAGCCCTAGCGGGATGAAGAGCCCCCCCTCCGGCCACGGAATGCCGTGCGCGGCCGCGTATTGCCGCGCCAGGCCCACCGGCATCGGATAGGCGTTGATGACGCCAATGGCGGCAATCACGGCGCCGCAGCCGATCACGGCGAGAAAGACCTCCGCCCAGACCGGACGGAGCGGAAAGTTGAAGCGCTGCCGCTGACGGCGCCCGGTCAGGATACCGAACAGGATGCCCGCGCAGGCGAGGACGGCAACCGCCCAGCTCGCCGTCGCGCCGATCGTGCCATGCCCGCCGCCGCCGAGGAGCCCGAACGTGGAATCGAGCGGCGCGAGCGTCTTGCCGCTCGCGACCCACCAGGCCGCGCCGCGCCAGACGAGCAGGCCGCCGAGCGTCACGATGAACGCCGGCACACCGAGATAAGCGATAACGAAGCCCTGCGCCGTCCCGATCAGGGCGCCAAGCAAGAGCCCGCCGGCAAGCACGATGATCCATGTGGTGGCGTAATCGTAACCGACGAGTTGCGGCAGCAGCTCGGTCTGCATCGAGCCCATGACCATCGCCAGGAAACCGTTCAGCGAACCGACCGAAAGGTCGATGTTGCGCGACACGATGATGAGCACCATGCCGGTCGCCATGATCGCGACGACCGAGGTCTGCACCGAAAGGTTCCAGAGATTGCGCGGCGTCAGGAACACGCCGCCGGAGGCGATGTGGAAGCCGACCCATACGATCGCGAGGGCCACGACCATGCCCAGCATGCGGGCGTCGATTTCCGTTGCCTGCATGAAGGCCCGGAACGGCCTCACCCTGTGCTGCGCCAGGTTCCCCGCCCCTCGGCCCGGCGTACCGACGGCTTCAGCCATGTCGATCCGTCACGTTGCTATTTTTGGAGTGGTCGAGCCTGCGCCGCGGCTTTCCGCGGCGCAAGCCCTGGTTCGGTTCTGGGAGGATCTAGCCGCAGACGTCGACGGTACCCGCCGGCACGCCCTTGCAGACCTCGTCCTTCGTGATCCAGCCGGCGTCGATCACCTCACTCAAATTGTCCTTGGTGATCGGGTTCGGCTTCAGGAACAGCGAATGCATGCTGACGCCCTTGGGGCCGCCGTCGAACATCATCGATCCTTCGATCTCGTCCATCATCTTGCCGGAAGCAAGCGCCAGGGCCGTGTCGCCGGCCGCCTTGCCGAGCGCGCGTGCGTCCTTCCACACCGACACGGTCTGCGTGCCGAGCGCGACGCGGTTCAGCGCCGCGTGGTCGCCGTCCTGGCCGGAGACAGGGACCTGACCCGCAAGGCCCTGCGCGGCGAGCGCAGCGACGACACCGCCGGCCATGCCGTCGTTCTCGCAAACCACGGCATCGACGTTGTTGTTGTTCACCGTCAGGAACTGCTCCATTTCCTTCTGAGCGTTCGCAGGATCCCAGTTGTCGGTATAGGTCTCGCCGACGATCTTGATGTCGCCCTTCTTCACCGCGTCACCGATGACCTCCTCAATGCCGCCGCGCAGGAAGTCGGCATTCGGGTCGGCAGAGTTGCCCTTGATGATGACGTAGTTGCCGGTCGGCTGAGCCGCGTAGACGGCCTGGGCCTCAAGCACGCCAACCTCCTTGTTGTCGAAGGTGATGTAGAACGCCTTGGGGTTCTCGATCAGGCGGTCATAGCCGATCACCGGAATGCCCTCGTCGACGGCCTTCTGGATGGCCGGCTGGATGGCGTCGGTGTCCTGCGCGAGAACGATCAGGACGTTGGCGCCCTGCGCAATCAGATTCTCTACGTCGGTCAACTGCTTAGACGCCGACGACTGGGCGTCGGTGGAGATGTATTTCGCGCCGCCGGCATCGAGCGCCGCCTTGATGGCTGCCTCGTCGGTCTTCCAGCGCTCTTCCTGGAAGTTGTTCCAGGAAACGCCGACTACGACCTGCGCCGATGCTGCGGCGGCGGACAGGGCTAGACCGCCCGCCACCAACATAGATACAAGAATCTTCTTCATCTCTTTCCTCCCATTCAGTGGGAACCTGAATAGTAACGCTTATAGTAGCAGGTCGCCCAACTGTCGAACATTTGGCACCGCGCCCGCTCGTCGCATCCCACCCGCCGAACGGTGCGGTCACCTGGGCGCGCCGAGCGCGTTTTGGCCCGCCGGCAATTGCCACGCATCGTGCCACCTTGCTAAATCCTCCCGATGTCACGGCGCGATCATTTTGGAACATGGCGGCGCGCGATCCGCGCGACGCCCGGGACGTTGCCGTGAGACTGGGTGCGTCGGCGTATTACCCGACCTTTTCACTCTCACTGTTGCTGAAGGCCGCCCTTCGCCCCTGTGAAGATGAGGCGCGCGAGGCATGGTCGAAATGGGAAGCCACGTTCGGCGGCGGCAAACCCGGGGCTGATGAGACGCGCCTCCTTGCCGCTGTGGCGAGGCGGCTGCGGGCTCTCGGGGTCGAGACCAGCTTGCTCCCGGAGCTCTTCGGCATTGTCCACTTCATGTCGTCGAGGCGGCAGAGGCAGCTGGAGGCGGCGCGCCCGCATCTCCAGGCGCTGCAGGAGGCCGGCATCGTCCCCCTGGTCACCAAGGGAACCGCGCGCGTCGCGCTCGATCCGCGCGTCGCCTCGGAGCGCGTCAGCGCGGATGTCGACCTGCTCGTGCCGAGGTCCCAGTGGGAAATGGCGGTGGACATTCTGATACGGCAAGGCCTGCGCCCGGGCTGGCCGCGCGAGCGCATCGTGCATCAGATGCGCGAATGGCGCCATTCGATCGACTTCATGGCGGACGACGTGGGGATCGACCTGCATCAGTCGGCGCTGTTCCCGAACCGCTGCATCGGCGACGACGACGCGATGTGGGCGCGCGCCATTAAGACATCGCTTAGCGGCGTTCCCATTCTCGTGCCGGCGGCGGCGGATCGGCTGGTGATGGCGATCTGCCACGGCCTTCAGTATTCCAGCGCGCAGCAGGCCGACTGGGTGCTTGACGCGGTCGACGCGCTTCATGCGGACGATTTCGACTGGAGCGTCGCGGAGGACGAGATCAAGGCGCGCGGAATTTCCGCAGCGGCAAGCGTGGGCCTCGCCTACATCGCCGAAGAGCTCCGCCAGACGGTGCCGAGCGATCTTCGCGCGCGCCTTAAGGACGACGTCGGCCCGCACTTCGCCGAGGAGTTCGATTCCATCTTTCATTCCTACGCGCCGCACTCCTCGCACGCCATGGTGGCGCGCTATCTGGCGCAGCTTGAGCGCGCTGAGCGCGCTGCGAAGCGACAGCCGCGCCGGGAGACCCCGCCGCTACCGGGCACGTGGGAGAGCGTCGCCGAAGGCGTACACGACGTGCGGCTCGCCGTGCCCGATGCGGTCAATCCGCATCGTCTGCTTCGCCTCGATCTCAAGCTGCCGGCGGTCAGGACGATCCGGCGCAGACGGCTCCAGTACCGACCTGCGCTGCAATTACGAGGTCGAAACGGCGGTGCTCGATTGGCGCGAAGTCGGCGAAGACCTCCATTTTGAACGCGAAGTCTCGGTCAAGATCCCCGGCGCCTTCCTGGCGCTTCGCGAGGTGCGCTCCTTGCGCCTTTCGGCCTGGTGGGTCGGCGTGCTCGGGCATCGCCGCTGGCAGCCCCTGGACGGCGTCACCTATCGATGGTCTGAAATCGGTTAGGCGCGACACTATCGGAGCGCCGAGGATGCTTCTTGCCTCCCGGTGCGCGTTGTCCGAAAAGCGTGCATCGCAACACGGGCTCTGTTACAAGCCGCGACCCATGCGACCGACCGGCAACCAATGGCATTGAATCCCTCCGCGCGCGGCGACGTGTCGGAGAACGGGCATGAGGGAGCCGGCGAGGTCGCGCAACCCGGCCTTCTTAAGCTCGCACTAGGCTCGCTCGGCGTCGTCTTCGGCGACATCGGCACGAGCCCGCTCTACGCTTTCCGCGAGGCCATCGCGGCGACGACCGGCCACGATGTGATCCCCGGCCGCGGCGCCGTCCTCGGCGTCTTGTCGCTGATCCTGTGGACGCTGACGCTCATCGTCTCGATCAAATACGTGCTCATCCTGCTGCGCGCCGACAATCACGGCGAGGGCGGCACGCTTTCGCTGATGGCGCTGGCGCAGCGCGGCCTCGCCAAGCCTTCGCGATGGGTGGTGCTCCTCGGCATCGTCGGCGCCGCGCTCTTCTACGGCGACGCGACGATTACGCCGGCGATCTCGGTGCTCTCCGCGGTGGAGGGCCTCGCGGTCGCAACGCCGCGCCTTGGCCACCTGGTGCTGCCGCTCACCCTCTTGATCCTGATCGGGCTCTTCTCGGTGCAGCGGACCGGGACCGGCCGCGTCTCCAGCTTCTTCGGTCCGATTACGGCTTTGTGGTTCGTGATCCTCGCCGTGTCGGGGCTGGTCTCGCTCGTCAAGGAGCCGTCCGTGCTCCTCGCGATCAACCCCTATTACGCGGTGAGCTTTCTCTTCACGCACAACTTCATCGCGTTCGTTACGCTCGGCGCGGTCTTCCTGGTGGTCACCGGAGCGGAAGCGCTCTACGCCGACCTCGGCCATTTCGGCCGGCGTCCGATCCAGGCAGCCTGGTACTGCGCGGTCTTCCCCGCGCTTGCGCTCAACTATCTCGGCCAGGGAGCTCTGATCCTGAACGATCCGGCGGCGCGCGAGAACCCGTTCTTCCTGATGTTTCCGGACTGGGCGCTCGTTCCGGTCGTGGTCATCGCGACGGCGGCGACGGTGATCGCCAGCCAGGCGGTCATCAGCGGCACCTATTCCCTCACCCGCCAGGCGATCCAGCTCGGGCTCCTGCCGCGCATGCGCATCCTGTTCACGTCTGAGACCACGACCGGACAGATCTACATCCCGCGCATCAACTGGCTCCTGTTCACCGCCGTCGTTCTGCTCGCGCTGCTCTTCGAGTTGTCGGGAAACCTGGCCTCCGCCTACGGCATCGCGGTTGCCGGAACGATGGTGGTCGATGCGACGCTCGGCATCATCGTCTTGCGGCTCTGCTGGCACTGGCGCCTTCTCAATGCGCTCGGGACCCTCGGACCCTTCGTTCTCATCGCCGCCATGTTCCTGACGGCGAACAGCCTGAAGATCCCGAGCGGCGGCTGGATGCCGATCCTCTTCGGCGGCATCCTGGTGCTGGTCATGCTGACCTGGCGCAAGGGAACCGCGATCCTTGCGGAGAAGACGCGCCGCATCGAGGTCTCGCTCAGCGATCTCGTGCACAGGCTCGACGCAAAACCACCGCATCGCGTGCCCGGGACGGCGATCTTCCTGACCGGCAACCCCGACGGCGCGCCGACCGCCCTTCTCCACAATCTCAAGCACAACAAGATCATCCACGAGCGGAACATCATCCTGACGATCCGCACCGAGCAGACGCCGCGCGTGACGCCGGAGAGCCGCGCGACGATCAGCGAGCTCTCCCCGTCCTTCACGCAGATCTCGATGAATTTCGGCTACATGGAGACGCCGAACATCCTGAAAGGCATAGCCGCCTGCCGCAAGCTGGGGCTCTCCTTCGACATCATGTCCACGTCCTTCTTCATGTCGCGCCGGACGCTCAAGGCCTCGAAGCATTCCGGCATGCCGGTCTGGCAGGACAAGGTGTTCATCGCGCTCGCGGGCTCCGCCGATTCCGCGACGGATTACTTCCATATCCCCGCCGAGCGCGTGGTGGAGATCGGCGCGCAGGTCACCATTTAGCCGCCGCACCTCCGCCGCCTCGCGCGGTGACGGACGGCAAGCCCCTGGACGCTTTCTTGCTTTAGCCCGTATCAGGGAGCCACTCCGAAGGGACGAGGCGGCGATGCTTGAGACGATGTACCTGGCGATCCTGATCGGCGCCGGGCTCGTCATGGCGGCGGTGTTCACGAGCTGGATCGCGTTCCGCTTCGGCGCGCCGATCCTGTTGATCTTCCTGTCGGTGGGGCTGATCGCCGGGGAGGACGGGCTCGGCCTGCAGTTCGACAACGCGCCCGCGGCCTACTTCCTCGGCAGCCTGGCGCTCGCCATCATCCTCTTCGATTCCGGCTTCGGAACGCGGCTCGCCACCTTCCGCCAGGCGGCGATGCCGGCAATCGCATTGGCTACGGTCGGCGTCATGCTGACCTCAGCGCTCGTCGGCGTCGTCGCGCATTTCCTGCTCGGCCTCGCCTGGCTGCAATCCTTCCTGCTCGGCGCCGTCGTCAGCTCCACCGACGCGGCGGCCGTCTTCTTCCTGCTCAGGGTCGGCGGCATCCATCTCCGGGACCGGGTGCGCGCCGTCCTGGAAGTGGAATCGGGCTGCAACGACCCGATGGCGATCTTCATCACCGTGACGCTGGTGGAGCTCATCGCCATGGGCGCGACGCATGAGGGCGCATCGCTCACCTTCGTCATCGCCTTCGTGCGCGAGATGGGCCTCGGCTTCCTGCTCGGACTCGGCGGCGGGTTTGCCATCGTCAGGCTGGTCAATCGGCTGGATTTGGAATCCGGGCTCTACCCGGTGGTCGTGCTTGCCGCCTCGCTCGTCCTTTTCGGCATCGCCGGCGTGCTTCACTGTTCAGGCTTCCTTGCCGTCTATGTCGCCGGGCTCATCGCCGGCAACCGCCGCCTCCGCCAGGCGCTGGCGCTTCGCCGCTTCCAGGACGGAATGACGTGGCTGGCGCAGATCGGCATGTTCGTCGTCTTCGGGCTCCTTGCGACGCCGTCGGAATTTCCGCGCCTGCTGCTGCCGAGCATCGCGCTTGCGGTGTTCCTGATCTTCGTCGCCCGGCCGGTCGCGATCTGGCTCTGCCTCTCGCCGTTCCGCTTCCATCGCGAGGAGACGACCTTCATCGCCTGGGTCGGCCTGCGCGGCGCGGTGTCGCTGCTCCTCGCCATCCTGCCCATGACCGGGCAATTGCCGAGCGGCCAGGTGATCTTCAACGCCGCCTTCATCATCGTGCTCGTCTCGCTCGTCCTGCAGGGCTGGACGATCCGGCCGATGGCGCGGCAGCTCGGCCTCATCATCCCGCCGACGCTCGGACCGGTCGACAAGGTGGAGCTGGAGCTTCCCGGCACCGCCAACCACGAGCTCGTCGTCTATCACGTGGTGCCCGACAGCCCGGTCTTGCGCGGCGAGCGCGTCCCGCGCTGGGCGCGGCCCTCGCTGGTCATCCGCAAGGGCCAGTCGATGCGCCCGCAATATGCCGGGCGGCTCGAAGCCGACGACCGCGTCTATCTTTTCACCGCGCCGCGCAACATCCGCCTGCTCGACCGGCTCTTCGCCAGCCCCGCGCCGGTGGAGGAGGACGACAAGGACTTCTTCGGCGCGTTCGTCATCGACACCAACCATACGCTCGGCGAGCTCGCCCAGGCCTATGGCGTCGAGCCGCAGGGCGACCCGGCCACGCCCATCGGCGTCTACATGCTGGAGCGTCTCGGCGGCCAGGGGGAGGCCGGCGACCGCGTGCCGATCGGTTATCTGGAGCTGATCGTGCGCGACACCGACGAAAGCGGCGCGGTGACCGCCGCCGGTCTCGCGGTCGCGCCGGAGCCGGCGCCCGGCCCGGCGATGTGGCCGGTCGTCGGCGCGATGGTCGACTTCTCGCAGATGGCGCGCGCACGGTTTGAGAAGCTGAGGCAGCGTCTGCCGACGCGAAGAAGCTAGAAGGATCGTCTGCGCGGCACCCGACGGTCGAGGGCGATGCCATGCGCGGTCTTCTCCCATGTGGAGGGCCTGAGGAAGAACTGGAAGAGCGCCTGCCAGGCGGCGAGCGACATCAGCGCCCAATAGAGCGGAAGCATGAGGATATGCGGCGCGAGGTGTGCGATGCGTGCCGCGGCAAGCCCGCGCAGCGCCGAGACGGCGGCCGCGAGGAGCACGGCAACGGCGTTGGCGGCATTCAGCGCAAGCAGAGCCCATGCCGCGCCATCATGCGGATAACGCCCCTCGAGACCTGCGAGGATCGCAAGCAGGAGAATGACGAGCGACGCCGGATAGAGGAGAAGACCGATCACCCCCGCGGTCAGGATGCCGTGCATCGCGAGCTGTTGGCGGAGCGGCAGCCTGAGGCCCGGCGTGATGGCGCGGCCGAGAAGCACCGCCACCGTCTGCATCCAGCCTTTGATCCAGCGCCGCCGCTGCGGCAGCCACTGGCGGAACCGCACCGGCGCCTCTTCGTAGGTGCGCGAATAGATGGTGGCGCAGGGATAGCCGAAGCGCGCCAGCCGGATGCCGAGATCGGCGTCCTCGGTGACGTTATAGGGGTCCCAGGCCCCGACCTGTTCCAAGACGGCGCGCGGGAAATGATTGGATGTGCCGCCGAGCGGGAGCGGCAGGCCCCAATCGGCGAGCGCCGGCAAGAGCACCTCGAAGTTTGCGGCGTATTCCACGGCGAACATGCGCGCGAGCCAGCTTCCCTCGTTGTCGGGGAGAAGCCGCGCCTGAACGCATCCGAGCGCGGGCCGCTCGCGAAAGGCGGCGGCGGCGCGGCGCAGCTGGTCGCGCTCCGGGCGGTCCTCCGCGTCGTAGACGACGACGCAGTCGCCGCGCGCGAAGGAGAGCGCGTAAGTGAGCGCCTTCGGCTTGGTGCGCGGTCCGCCGGGCGGCACGACGACGACCTGGAAGCGACGCTGCGCGTCGGCACGCGCGATCGCCGCACGGGTCTTCCGATCGCCGGCCTCCACGATCAGAAGCACCTCAAGCTTCGTCTCCGGATAATCGAGGGCGGCGAGATGGGCGAGGAGATCAGGCACCACCGCGGCCTCGCGATAAAGCGGCACCAGCACGCTGTAGGTCGGCAGACGCGCATCGGAGAGCGGCTCGACGCGAAGCGGCCGCAAGCGCCGAAACGCCGCCGCAAGCTTCCAGAAGCTGCAATTCAGGAAGAACAGCGTTGCGAGAAACGCCACCGCCTTGAAGGTGGCAAGCGGCGCGACGAGGCCGATGGCGAGGACCGCCGCGACGAGCGCCTTGTGGCCGCGCGCGCCCGCCGGGCCTCTTTGCGCCGAGGAGAGCGGCGGCAGGACATGCGCCAGCCGATTGACCGCGTAGTGGGTGAGCGTCGGATGTCGATGCGCAACGATCAGCGCGCGGATCGCTTCCGGCGTGGTGATCCGCAGGCGCGCGGCAAGCGCGGGGCATCGCGCGAGATGCCGCCTGAGAAGCGCGATCTCCTCGGGACGCGGCGCCAGTACCAGAAGGGTCGAGCCTTCAAGCCGCACGAGCGCGGACGAGGCGAAGCGCACGGCCTCGGTGGCAAGCAGGCCGGCATTCGTGAGCAGCGTCGCTGCGGAAAGATCGTCGACGAAAGCGACGCCAAGATCGTCGGCAAGGAGCGAGGCGTAGAGCGTGGCGTCGAAGCCGAGCGCGATCAGCTCGCGCGATGCGTCGGTGCGGCGCGCCCGTCCGCGCTCGAGGGCCTCGCGCAACAGCCAATCGGCGACGCCGCGCCGCGCCAGGAACGCGATATCGGAAGGCAGCGCCGTCTGTTCGGCAGCGCGGCGCGCCCCATGCGCGGCGTCCGCGCCTCCGGTGATTGCCGTGAAGCGTCTTCGCGCGGAAGTCGGCAAGCCCAGCCCCCCTTGCGCTTGCATTCCTGAAGCTAGAATTCCCGATCTTCCCGACTTTTGGTAGTGATTTCTTGCGCCTTCTGCGAGAAACTCGCGTTTTGGCGGTTGTGCCTTTCCGGTCACGGCGGCGGGGAAAAGCACGGCGGACGGCGCTCCGCCTTTGAAGCGCCCCATGTCGCTTTTAAGCGGCTTCGTCTAGGGAACCGGAGATGGGCGACGATGCACAGAGCGAGCGGCGGAAACGGCTCGCGGACGCGCTCAGGGCCAATCTGAAACGCCGCAAGGCGCAAGAACGCGAACGGTCGGCTGCCCCTGAAGACGCACGGGGCAAGCCCAAGACGACCAAGGAGACCGGCTGATGGATCGTATTCGTATCGCCGGTGGGCGTCGTCTGGTGGGCTCGATCCCCATTTCCGGCGCCAAGAACGCGACCCTGCCGCTGATGATCGCGGGCCTGCTCACGCCGGAGCGGCTGACGCTAGAGAACGTCCCCGATCTCGCGGATGTCGGGCTTCTGAAGCGCATCCTCGCCAATCACGGCGTCGACTACATGGTGAGCGGCAAGCGCGCCAACGAGGCGCCCAATGCCGGCGAGAAGCTGACGCTCTCCGCGGAGAACATCGTCGACACCACCGCGCCCTACGACCTCGTCTCGCGCATGCGGGCGAGCTTCTGGGTGATCGGGCCGCTGCTCGCGCGCATGCACGACGCGCGCGTGTCGCTGCCTGGCGGCTGCGCCATCGGCACGCGGCCGGTCGATTTCTTCCTGATGGGGCTTGAGGCGCTCGGCGCCGATATCGCGATCGAGGCCGGCTACGTGGTCGCCAAGGCGCCGCGTGGCCTCGTCGGCGGGAAAGTGCGCTTCCCGCATGCCTCCGTCGGCGCCACCCACACGATCATGATGGCCGCGACGCTGGCGAAGGGCGAGACGATCATCGAGAACGCCGCGTGCGAACCGGAAGTGCGCAATCTCGCGGAGTGCCTGATCAAGATGGGCGCGGAGATCGAGGGCGCCGGCACCGGGACGATCCGCGTCGTCGGCGTCGATCAGCTCGGCGGCGCGACGCACCGCGTGCTCCCCGACCGCATCGAGACCGGCACCTACGCCATGGCAGTGGCGGCGACAGGCGGCGACGTTGTTCTTCAGGGGGCCGAGCCCGGATTGCTGCAAAGCGCGCTCGACACGCTCGCCGCCTGCGGCGTGGAGGTCGCCGAGACCAATGCCGGCATCCGCATCGCCCGCAACGGCGCCGGGCTGAAGCCCGTCGACGTCGCCACCGCGCCATTTCCAGGCTTTCCCACCGATCTCCAGGCCCAGTTCATGGCGCTGATGACGCGCGCGGAAGGCGTGTCGGAGATCCGCGAGACCATCTTCGAGAACCGCTTCATGCACGTGCAGGAGCTGGCGCGGCTTGGCGCCGACATCCATCTCGACGGCCAGAAGGCGTCGGTCAGGGGCGTTGAGCGGCTGACCGGCGCGCCGGTCATGGCGACCGATCTTCGCGCTTCCGTCTCGCTGGTGATCGCCGGGCTCATGGCGGAAGGCGAGACGCTGGTGAACCGCGTCTATCATCTCGACCGCGGCTTCGAGCGCTTGGAGCAGAAGCTTTCCGCCTGCGGCGCGGAGATCGAGCGCCTGCGTTCCTGACGCGCGGCTAACCCTCCTCCGATCCACCCTCTCCGGGCGGCTTGCCCTGCGCTTGGCGACGCCCTACCACGTCGGCGACCGACGACCGGGCCAAATCATGGCGGATGACGACCTGCTTCGCCTCATCGCACTCGATGAGGAAGACCTCGCGATACTTTCCGCACACCTGCAGGACGCCGTCCTCAAGGTGAAGGACATCGTGTGGCTTTCCGGCGGCGGGCATTTCGTCATGGCGATGAACCGCTTCGTCTGGGAGGCGACCGCCGTCGACAGCTGGCGCAGGGGCGAATATCAGCGCCGGCGCGCGACACTGCATTTCGCGCGCGTGAAGAAGGTGCGCTCCACCGGCATCGCGCGCGAGCGAGCGGAGGACGTCCTTTCGCTTCTCGCCATCCGCTTCGAGCCCGGCGACAGCCCGTCGGGCGACGTGATCGTCGAATTCGCCGGCGGCGCCGCGATCCGTCTCACGGTGGAGGTGCTGGAGGCGGAACTCACCGATCTCGGCCCCGCCTGGTCCACGCGGCACGCGCCGCGGCACATGCCGGCCTGAAGCGATGGCGATCCGTCTCAATTCAGCCGCGCCCGACTTCGAAGCGCGCTTCGCGACGCTTCTGGCCGCGAAGCGCGAGGTCGCGGAGGACGTCGAGGCCGCGGCGCGCAAGATCGTCGAGGACGTGCGCCGGCGCGGCGACGAGGCGCTCATCGACTATACGGAAAGGTTCGACCGCTTTTCCGTCACCGCTGACGGCCTCAGGATCACGACGGCGGAGATCGACGCGGCGGAGCGCGCCGTCGCTCCGGAGGCGCGCGAAGCGCTTGCCGTCGCGCGGGAGCGGATCGAGGCGTTCCATCGCCGCCAGCTTCCGAAGGACGACCGCTTTACCGACGCGCTCGGCGTGGAGCTCGGCAGCCGCTGGACGGCGATCGAGGCGGTCGGGCTCTATGTGCCGGGCGGAACCGCCGCCTATCCAAGCTCGGTTCTGATGAACGCCGTTCCGGCCAAGGTGGCGGGGGTCGAGCGCATCGTCATGGCGGTGCCGACGCCGGACGGGGTCTTGAACCCGCTGGTGCTCTCCGCCGCGCGGCTTGCCGGAATCGACGAGATCTACCGGATCGGCGGCGCGCAGGCGATCGCAGCACTCGCCTACGGCACCAAGACGATCGCGCCGGTCGCCAAGGTGGTCGGCCCGGGGCGCGATTTCGTTGCCGCGGCAAAGCGGCTCGTCTTCGGCAGCGTCGGCATCGACCTGATCGCCGGCCCGTCGGAGGTGCTCGTCATCGCCGACGCCGACAACGACCCCGACTGGATCGCCGCCGATCTCTTGGCGCAGGCGGAGCACGACGTCGCCGCGCAATCGATCCTGATCACCGATTCCGACACGCTTGCCGAAGACGTCGCGCAAGCGGTGGAGCGCCAGCTCAAGACCCTGCCGCGGGGCGAGACGGCGGCGGCGAGCTGGAGCGATTTCGGCGCGATCATCACGGTCGCCGCGCTCCATGAGGCGATTCCGCTCGCCAATCGCATTGCCGCGGAGCATCTGGAGCTTGCCGTCGCCGACCCGGAAGCGCTTCTGCCGAAAATACGCAATGCCGGCTCCGCCTTTCTCGGCCGCCATACGCCGGAGGTGATCGGCGACTATGTCGGCGGGCCGAACCATGTACTCCCGACGGCGCGCTCGGCGCGTCACTCCTCCGGCCTTTCGGTGCTCGACTTCATGAAGCGCACCTCGATCCTGAAGCTCGGGCCGGAGCAGCTCCGCGTGCTCGCCAAGCCCGCGATCACGCTCGCCGAGGCGGAGGGCCTGGACGCGCACGCACGCTCGGTCGCGATCCGCCTGAACCTTTGAGCGGGCATCGCGATGAGCGACGCCGAAAAGACAAACCGCCTGGTCGCCGTCATGCTCGACGACGCGTCCTTCGCGCGCGCCGCGCCCGACATCGAACACGAGCGCGCCGTCGCCATCTACGATCTCGTCGAGGAGGGGCGCTTCGCGCTCCCTGGCCATCCCGGCCCCTACCGGCTCGTCCTGAAGCTCGTCGACCAGCGCCTCGTCTTCGACGTGCGCACCGAGGATGACGGGCCGCTCGTCACGCACGCGCTCTCGCTCACCCCATTCCGCAGGATCGTGAAGGATTATTTCATGATCTGCGACAGCTACCGCCAGGCCATCCGCTCCGGCGCGCCGAGCCGCATCGAGGCAATCGACATGGGACGGCGCGGCGTCCACAACGAGGGCTCGGAGGTCCTGAAGGAACGGCTGAAAGGCAAGGTCGATCTCGACTTCGACACGGCGCGGCGTCTGTTCACGCTGATCTGTGTCCTGCACTGGCGCGGCTGACCTTGGCCGACGGTGCGGTCGACTCGGTGCTCTTCATCTGCGGACGCAACGCGATCCGCTCGCCGATGGCGCAGGCGCTTACCGACAGCCTTTATCCCGGGCGCTTCCGCACCGCCTCAGCCGGGGTCGCGCCCGGCGACCGCGACCCTTTCGTGGACGCCGTCCTCGCCGAGATCGGGCTTAGTCTCGGCGACCGCGAGCCGACCGCGCTGGAGGCGCTTGGCGATCTCGATTTCGATCTCGCCGTCACCCTTTCGCCGGAAGCGCATCACCGCGCACTGGAGCTGACGCGCACGCGCCCGATCGCGGTGGAATACTGGCCGACTCCCGACCCGAGCGGCGTCTTCGGATCGCGCGATCAGATCCTCTTCGCCTACCGCGATCTGCGCGAGCACCTTGCAGCGCTTTTGCGCCAGCGTTTCGGCGCGCCGGAAGGTTCCTGAGTTCACAGACCTCGCGGCATGCGGTAGAGCCGTCTTCGACCGCATTCCTCAGAGAGGATTTGCCCTTCCGGGTACAGCAATGCTGAAAGTGCCGACCGACCGCCCTCGCCTCGTTCTCGCTTCCGCCTCGCCGCGGCGCCTGCAGCTTCTCGGGCAGGTCGGCATCGAGCCCGACAAGCTGCTTCCCGCCGACATCGACGAGACCCCGCAGCGCAAGGAGCTGCCGCGCGCGCTCGCAAGGCGGCTCGCCTACACCAAGGCGGAGACGGCGCGGCGGGCAGCGGCGCGCGACCCGGAACTGCGCGATGCCTTCATCCTCGGCGCCGACACGGTCGTGTCGGTCGGGCGGCGCATCCTGCCCAACCCGGAATTCACCGACGAGGCGGCGGGATGCCTGCGGCTCCTTTCCGGGCGCAGCCATCGCGTCTATGGCGCGCTCTGCCTGATCACGCCGACCGGCAAGGTCCGGAACCGCATCGTGGAAACGCGGCTCCGCTTCAAACGCCTGTCGCGCGAGGAGATCGAGACCTATCTCGCCTCCGGCGAATGGGAGGGGAAGGCCGGCGGCTACGCCATACAAGGCCGCGCCGGCGCCTTCGTCGCGCGGCTCGTCGGCTCCTACACCAACGTCGTCGGGCTGCCGCTCTATGAGACGATGGCGCTCCTCGCCGGAGAGGGCTACCCGGTCTACGACCGCTGGGCGATCCCGTCGTGACGGGCGAAGGACCGCGTGCGCCGGCCGGGCCGTCGCGTCAGCGCCGAAAATGCCCGATCTGCGGCAAGCCGGCGAGCGAGGAAGCGCGTCCCTTCTGCTCCTCCCGCTGTGCCAAAATCGATCTGAACCGCTGGCTTTCCGGCACTTACGTCATCCCCGCCGCGGAGGATGACGACACTGTGGCGGCCGACACCGGTGAGGTCGGGCAGGAATAGCGGCAGTCGCAGGTGGATGCGCGGTTTCGGCCGTTTGACGGCGCGGCCAAAACCGTCTCTATCTTGATACGAGAAACAGAAGCGGGAGGGCGCGTGTCGGCCGGCAGTTCCGAGGACGAAAAGCCCGGCGCGGCCGAAGCTCAGGCGCCGGCGCGCAAGCGGCACAATCTCGCCTATGGCCTGGAGCGGATCGGGCTGATTCCGCTCAAGCTGCCGTATGTCAGCCTCGTCGTCCTGATCGCGTTGGCGATCGTCGCCGGCTTCGGCGTGACGCGGCTCAAGGTCGACGATTCGCTCTCTCAGCTGTTTCGCTCCGACACGCCGGAATTCAAGCAATTCCTCGACGTGACCGAGCGCTTCCCCTCCAGCGAATACGATATCCTCGTCGTGGTGGAAGGAAAGACGCTGCTTGAGCGCAGGTCGCTGCAGGCCATGCGCGACCTCGTCACCGATTTCCAGCTCATCCCCGGCACGCGCGGTATCATCTCCCTCTTCTCCGCCCGCACCGCGCCGGAAAACGGCCACGTTCCGGGCCCGCTCTTCCCGGAGACGCTGCCGGAGGGACCGGCCTACGACCAGCTGATCGAGCGCGTGCGCTCCAACGAGATCCTGCGCGGCAAGCTCCTCTCCGACGACGGCGAGCTCGCGCTCGTCGTGCTGGCGCTGGAGCCCTCCGTCGCGGGCGGCGGTGGGATGAACGACCTCGTGCACCAGATGCGCGAGACGACGGCCTTCGACCTGGAAGGGACCGGGCTCACCGCGCAGCTTTCCGGCGTGCCGATCATGCAGCTTGAGATCCGAAACGCCGTGGAGCGCGACCGGCTGATCTACAATGCCTTCGGTTTCGCGGCGGGCTGCCTCATCGCCATCATCTTCTTCCGCCGCGTCTCCTTCATGATCATCGCGGCGGGGCCGCCGCTGATCGCGATCCTCTTGGCGCTCGGCGCGCTCGGCTGGCTCGACTTCCGGCTGAACATGTTCCTGAACGTGATGACCCCGCTCATCATGGTGATCAGCTTCGCCGATTCCATGCAGCTGACGTTTGCGGCGCGCGACCGGCTGCTCGCGGGCGAGGATAAATACACCGCCTTCCGCAACGCCGTGCTCGTCGTCGGGCCGGCCTGCGTGCTGACCCACGGGACCGCCGGCATCTCCTTCATCGCGCTGCAATTTTCCTCCTCCGACCTGATCCGAACGTTCGGCGAGGCGGGGCTCATAGCGACCGTGATCGCGCTTCTCGGCGTGCTCATGCTGGTGCCGCTTCTGGGCGTCCTCCTGATCCGCAAGGAGGCGGCCTTCGCCGCCAAGGTGCGCGCCACCGATACCGGCGTGAACGCGCTTCGCCGCTTCTGCGGATGGGTGGCGGCGCGCATGGTGAGCCGCCCGGGCTTCTACAGCCTGGTCAGCGTCGTCGTGGTGGTCGGGCTCGCTCTCGTCTATGCGACGCTCGAGCCGCGCTACCGGCTCGCCGATCAGGTGCCCGACCGCGAGCAGGCGGTGGAGGCGTCGAGCCGGCTCGACGCCAAGCTCACCGGCGCCAATCCGATCGACGTCCTGGTCGAGTTTCCGCCGGGCGCCTCGCTCTACGCCCCGGAGACGCTCGACGCGATCGCGGCGGTGCATTCGATCGTCGAGGACCAGGCCGGCGTCGGCAATGTCTGGTCGCTGGAGACGCTGAGACGCTGGCTTCGAGAGAAGGCCGGCATCACCGACGTCGCCACGCTCAAACAATATGTCGACATTCTGCCGGAGCATCTGACGCGGCGCTTCATCTCGGCGGAGGAGGATTCCGTCGTCGTCTCCGGCCGCATCCCGGACGTCGATGCGAGCCAGCTCCTGCCGGTGATCGATCAGCTCGACGCGGCGCTCAACGCGGTGCGCACGGCGCATCCGGGCTATTCGATCGCGGTCACCGGACTCTCGGCGATCGCGGCGCGCAACAGCGCCTCCATGATCGGCAAGCTCAACCGCGCGCTCACCATCGAGATCGTCTTCGTCGCCGCCTTCATCGGCCTCGCCTTCCGTTCCTTCACGGTGATGCTCCTGTCGATCCTGCCCGGCATCTTCCCGATCGTGCTCTCCGGGACGGTGCTGTGGCTATTGGGGGACGGGCTCAATTTCGCGGCCGTCGTGGCGCTCATCGTCTCCTTCGGGCTGGGCCTCTCCGCCACCATCCATTTCCTCAACCGCTTGAGGCTGGAGGACCGGCCGGAGGCCGATCCGGGCATCGGCGTGGAGCGGGCGACGGTGCTCGTCGGCCCAGCGCTGATCCTGACCTCGGTGGTGCTTGCCTGCGGGCTGGCGGTGACGGTGCTGTCCGACCTCCCCTCGCTCAGGACCTTCGGGTGGCTCAGCGCCTTCGCGATGATCGCGGCGCTGACGGCGGACCTTCTGATCCTGAGGCCGACGGCGATGTTCCTCTTCCGCCTCGGTCGGCGGAGGAGAGGCGGCGCGGTGCAGCCTGCCGAATAGCTTCTTTCGCGCAGATCTCCGTCCCGACTAGCCGGTGCGCTTGAGCTGCACGTTCACCTCCTGCAATTCGAGATCGGAGGTGATCTTCACTGTCTGCGTGTCTCCGCGGGTCGCGACGGTGACGCGCGCGGTAAAGCGCCGGTCGGCGCTCTGCACGACCGCCTGGATGCGCGCCGCGTTGGCGCTGCCGGTCACGCGTCCGCTGACGCCGTAGCTGGTCTCGACCCAGGTGCCGCTGATGGCGCCGGCATCGGGGTTATAGGTGATGTCGCTCTTGACGATCAGGCGGGTGCTGTCGGTGGCGCAGGTGAGCGTCTGGATGAGCTGGTTGCCCTCCTTCTCCACCTCGTAGACGGCCGTGCAGCGGATGCGCTCCGTCTCGCCGGTCGACCAGGCGATCGACCCGTCGCCGCGCCAGGATCCGGAGAGGCCGGCAAAAAGGCCGGCGGCAACGGC
Source organism: uncultured Alphaproteobacteria bacterium (assembly GCA_963814905.1). GTDB lineage: Bacteria > Pseudomonadota > Alphaproteobacteria > Rhizobiales > Afifellaceae > DASWJZ01. Next base: position 63,660 of record CAWFEM010000006.1, read on the forward strand.
GCTGGGCACCGCGGTCGCGCAAGAGGCGACGAGAAGTGCGGCCGCCACTTTTGTGCGGGACAGCCCGAAAATCCCGGTTCTGGCTTGAAAAAACATGATTCCCTGGCCCCTTTCGCAGGTCTTGTCCACGCGCCACCATTGCCGGCGCATTGCATGCGCCCGCCCGACCGAACCTGTCCCCTCGGCGCAGCGACGATAGCCTCAACCTCACCGCTTCGGCAACAACTTGGCCGCCTTCGGAATTTGCGCGGCGCGAAGCGTTGCCGCCATGCCGCGCTTCGGTCCGGCGAGTGTGGACAGCCCCGGGTCGAGCCGATATAAACCGCCGGCCTTGCCGCCCCGCCGGAGCGGCCGCGCGGCCGAAAGCCAGCCCAGGTAGCTCAGTTGGTAGAGCAGCGGACTGAAAATCCGCGTGTCGGTGGTTCAAATCCGCCCCTGGGCACCACTCATTTTTCTCTTCCTTTCATTTCAAGGGGTTGGAGGGCCATTTTGTCCCACCTTCCCGAACCACATCGGAAAGTGGGACACTTTCGTTCTTGGTTTGACTGACCAAGAGCGACATCGCGGCGCCGGCGAGTACCTTCTGCCGAGCTGCTCTGGTGTAGCGCGCCGCCTGCTTGGGAGAGGCCCAACCGAAGATTGCCATGAGCTGATGTTCGGTCGCTCCGTTCTCCGCTGCGATCGTCGCGCCCGCTTTGCGGAGTCCATGGGCCGAGCAATGGTTTAGGCCGGCCTCGTCGCAGCGGCGGCGGAACCAGTTGCCGAAGCCGTTTGCTGTGAAGGGCTTCCCGAATGTTGTGACTATAAAGGTCAGGTTGCCGGACGGCGTGGCGTCGATGATCGACTGCAGCTCCGGTAGAATCGGGACCTGCAGCGTCACGGGCTTCCGACCGCGATTCTTTACGACCGTGAAGGTCAGCCACCCGTCGCGCACGTGCTGTCGTCCAAGTGCGACCGCATCAGAACGGCGGACACCCGCGTAGAGCATCAAGGCGAATGCCAAACGCGCCTTTGATCCGACGGGATGGCGTCCCTCGAACTGGCGCACCTCTTCGATGGTCCAGGTGTGAAAGCCCTCTGAGCCCGAGCTGAGATAGGCCACATCGCGAGCCGGATTGCGCTCGGTATGGTCATATTCCGTCGCGAAGGCGAAGAGCTGGCGAAGGGCCTTCACCAAAGCGTTCGCTGCTTCCGGGGTGGCCGCGAGTTGGTCTCGTTGTCGGCGAATATGACGAGCCTCAAGAAGCGAGAAAGGCTGGTCACCGTACGGCTCTCCGCGACTGTTCCTATGCTGGCAAAAGCGCGCCAAGATCCCTCGACGCACCCTTTGGGTCCGAGCGTCCAGTCTCGTGAATTGCGCTGACTTGAAATACTCCACGCAGAGCGCACGGTTCGATCCGGATAGGATTCGTCCGGATGCGATTTGAACCTGTGCTCCCTTCGGCTTCAGCATGCCAACCATCGCTGCCTGATAGGCGGTGAGGAACTCCGGCGAGCCAATGGGATCTGGAAGGCGGAGCTTCGGTTGGCCCTTGCGTCTGAAGTAGACTCTAACATTGCCGCGCCGGTCCACGTCCTCAACTACATATCGGAGACGGAATTTCATCGCCCTTTACTCCTAACCTCAGTCGTACGGACTGACGGCTGGCAGGCCGTCAGCACCGAGCAAGTCAAACGCCAAGTCCAATGCACGCACATCCCAGACCCTCCGGGAGTGAATGCGCTTGGGAGCAGGCATCTTCTGCTCCTGAACAAGCCTGTCGAAGAAGGACGGCGACACTCCAACGTATTGAGCGGACTCAACACGTGAAAGTCCTCGCCGGGCAGGCGGCGGAACAGAGACAGGCCGGGTCAAATAGGTGTCGGCCATCGCCATCACTTCCCGCCCTCAGCGGAGACGCACCTAAATCGCTCCGGCACGGAGCGTCGGTCCAAATCGATAGAGGTCTGAAGGCGGCGGAGGAGCACCATGTTCAGCCCTCCGGCTCGGCGCGAATTACGGGCGACAGAAGATCCGTCGCCTGAAGAACAACTGTGTCGCCCGGTGTCTCGACCTTTGGCTTGCCAAACAAGTCGGGGACTCGGTCGCGTGAAAAAGATGATGGCTCGTTCTCGGGGCGGAAGCGGGCAGTGGCGATCTGATCGCCGCGATCGTTGCGCTTCAGCGTGACCTCAAAGACCCAACGCTCCCCACGTTCAATCGCAGCCAGTACAGTATCAAGATGCGCCGAACCCACCTCACGCTCTGAGCGATTTCCTCTGCCGGCCGAAGGGTCGAGGCCTTCAGAAGTCGTCTTCAGCTTTCGCCGCAGATTGTGCTCAACGTCCCTGAGCACGGAGAAGGATATGCCGATCTCGTACATCCTTGCGTAAAGACGTGCGAGACAAGCTTCGCCAATCGCGTATCGTGCCACTTTCCCGCGAGAAATGTCGTCGCCGTCCGGCTTAAAGAGCTTCTTCTGGGACAAAAGACGCATTTGGCTATAGCGCCGATCCCTTTCTTCCTGATCGTGAACGCCATCGGCATCACAGAACAGGTCGGATAGCTCGCGCAGTTTGAATGTCCTGGTTGTCATGGCTCACATTGCTTCCGCACCCCACCGCACATAATGCTAAATGAGTTGCGGTGCAACTCATTTTTTATGGCAGCCGCGTGCTTCCGCATCCGCTCCGCCAACGTATGTTATGAGTATACCCAATAGAGACGCCCGGATAAGACGCAATCACTGTCTCATTTGGGTTGACTTGGGAATTTCGAGACAGTAGGAAAGGAGGGTCTAGAGCCTAACGAGACATAGGGACGCCCCTCATGGCCACCTACGGCTACGCCCGCGTCAGCACCACCGATCAGGACCTCTCCACTCAACTCGCCGCTCTCAAGGCGGCCGGCTGCACCGTCATCCGCAAGGAGACGAAGTCGGCCACCAGTCGAAAGGGCCGGACAGAACTCGACACCCTTCTCGATTTCATTCGTGAGGGTGACGAACTGGTCGTTACCCGCATTGACCGGCTGGCTCGCTCCATGGGCGACCTCCAAGATATCGTCCGGTCACTGAAGGCAAAGGGGGCATCGCTTAGGGCAACCGGGCAGCCCATAAATACCTCGACAGCAGCGGGGAAGGCCTTCCTCGATATGCTGGGTGTGTTCGCGGAGTTCGAGACGAACCTTCGTCGGGAACGCCAGATGGAAGGTATCGCCAAGGCAAAGGCGGCGGGTGTCTACAAGGGGAGGAAGCCGTCTATCGACGCGGCGCAGGTTAAGAAGCTCCGGCAAGAGGGGCTCGGAGCAGCGGTCATCGCTCGTAAGCTTGGGATCGGACGCGCGTCTGTCTACCGCATCACGGGACGAGCTGGCGACTGAGATCACCGAGAGCCCGCCGCCGGCTTGCTACGGCCGGTTGCCAATAGTCGTCCGTTCAGGCAATTCTAGGGAGCCACCCGATAGAGTGACACTTAGCGCTCAGCTTGCCGGAGATCGAGCTTTATCCCAAGTCAACATCGGGGCAGCTTCGTTGCGCTGAAGGGGACATTGGGATTGCCGCCATGATCGCCAGATGTGCCGGATTGCTCTTCGTCTTGCTCGCGTCCGCCGGCTGCACCCTTATTGAGAGTGACTACGATATCTCATCTGACACCGAGATCGCATTCCCCATAAGTTCTGGGTTTTACACCTATACAGATGGAAGTGGCGGCGCAGAAATCAAGCAGGAAGAAGGGTCCTACCGAATATTAGAAGGCGAAGAAGTCTTTCTGCTACGATTTTTGCGAGACCCACATATACCGCAATATTTTATAATCCAGTATTGGCAACAATCAGACCATTCATACGCTTATGGTTTTGCAAAAATAAATGGTGACGTATTTACGGTTCTGTTGTTTCCAGATGCTATAAATGGTTATTTTTCGACTGTACGAAAATTGGTCAAATATGAAGAATTGAAGGAAAGACATGTAGCAGTAAAAGTGATCAATGGAAAGCGTGATACACTTACTGTAATTCGTGAATCGTTGGAAACCTCACTTGGTCAATATTTTTCGGACGAACCAAGTAGAGAAATGATAGCGAAGGGCCTGGAAGACTGTGCGGCAGCCGATCCGACCCGGAGCATCCTTCGCTGCACCAGCACCATTGAGGCCGACGGGCCTCAGATCGATCCCCGAGACATTCCGCAATTTCTTCGGGGACCTTCGGCGCTAGCTTTGCAAAGCTTTCTGGTAAACCGGGGATACGATCCCGGCTCAGTCGATGGTATCTATGGCGCGGCAACGCAGAATGCCCTGCTTTCGTTTCGAGCGGATAAGTACCCGGGACTTTCCGTTAAAGAAATCATCGCCCGAGCTTTGAGGGAGGCTGACCTCGCTTCTGCCTATTACAATCGAGGCATAGCCTACGCCGCCGAGCGCGACTACGAGCGCGCCATCGTCGATTACGGCCAAGCCATCGGGCTTCGCCCGGATCTTGCTGACGCGCATGCAAATCGCGGAAACGCCTACATCACTGGCAAGGGCGACTACGAGCGCGCCATTGCCGACTATGACCAAGCTGTCAGGCTTCATCCGGATTCTGCCGAATTGCACAGGAAGCGTGGAAACGCCTACATCATAGGCGAGGGCGACTATGACCGCGCCAAACCCGACTTCGCCAAGGCCGCACAGATCGAACATGCCAGAGATTGGTGGGAAGAGCCTGAGGTGTTCGCCTATCGCAAACTCGGAGCAAGCGAAGAAGGTCGCCCCGCGATCACTGCTGCGCCGAGAGCCGTGATTTGCGGTGGTGCCCTCAACGCCGCCCGAGACGACTGGGACATTAGAAGTGCCTACGTCAATTATGTCGCCGATGCCAAGCGGCTCAACCTGAGCATCGACGACTGCCGCGTCGCGATAGGTTTGCCCAAACTGGAGCGCGCCGCGCCGCCCGCAATCACCGCTGCGCCGAGTCCCGCCCGCCGCGCAGAAGGAGACGCGACGCGCGTCTTCGTCACCGGCTCGTTCGTTGCCGGGAAAGACAAGGAGTTTATCAAGCAGATTGTCGGGCTCGACGACGCACTGGTGGTCTTTAGCAGCGAAGGCGGAAGCATCGATGTCGGTTTTCAGATCGGCAAGGCAATTCGACTGAAGGGCTTCGCGACCCTGGTCGAAGATGGGCAGATGTGCGCGTCAGCTTGCGCGCTGGCTTGGCTTGGAGGACAGAAACGCTATATGGGCGCGACGGCAAAGGTGGGTTTCCACGCGGCCTATGAAATGCGCGATTCTGGACCATACGAGAGAGGATATGGCAACGCTCTCGTAGGTGCATATTTGACCAATCTTGGATTTTCGCAGCCAGCCATAGTCTACATGACAAGCCCACCACCTCAGGGGATGAATTGGCTAACCTTCGAGCAAGCCGCTGAACTCGGCATCTCGGTTGAGCCGTGGAATGGGGTGCAGCAGGAGCGGAAAAGTGTTGAAACCGTTCCCGCGCAGCGGGCGACCTACTCCTTCCAGGGCGCGGAGGGTCAGCCGGGCCAGGCGAGCGACGGCTCTACGACCTGGGCGGAGATCACGAAGGACGGCCGTCCGGCGATCCAGGCGACGCTCAAGATTCCGGACCGCGACGTCACCGTCACGGTCACGATCTACAAGAACTACGACAGCGCGCTGCCGGCCAGCCACCTCGTCGAGGTGCAGTTCTTCGGCGCGCTTTCCGACAGCCCGATCCAGCGCGTCCCGGCTTTGGCGCTGAAGCAGACCGAGCAGGCGCGTGGACAGCCGCTGGCGGGTGCGGTCGTGCCGGTCACCAACGAGCTCTTCTGGATCGCGCTTTCCAAAGACGAGGAGGAAGTCACCCGCAATATCCAGCTTCTCAGGGAAGGCTCCTGGTTCGATATCCCGATCGTCTTCAGCGATCAGACGCACGCGCTCATCACCTTCGAGAAGGGGATACCGGGCGACAAGGTCTTCGAGACGGTGATGGAAAGCTGGGCAGATAACAATGACTCTGCGTTTACACCCAAGAACGGAGATTATCGTATGCTGCCGAACGGCACGATTGTGAGAATCAGGTAGGCGGACTATGTCGCTCACTCTTTCGACACCAAGTAAGCTTATAAGCTGCGCGCATGGCGTCCGACGGCCTCCTTGCGCTACTAATCGGCGAGAAACTTAATGCTCAAGCGCACTCCCGGCGCGCAGCTGCCGGCATTCTGTTGGATGCCTTACGCGCCCCCAATCAGGCCAATGACCTGATGAGCCTGATCGAAACTGCCAGAGTCCGAGAAGGTCCTTCTGTCGGTGCCTCAATGGCCGTTCTGATCAGCGAATATGGATTGGCCGGTCCGGTTTCGTAGGTCACCGCAACGATCTTCAATCGCAGTTCCGACACACGCTCAGCGAAAATTCCGACGGAGATATAGATGGGAGCAAAGCCCGCTGCAGGTATGACGGTTCGCGTCTTGGACAAAGACGGTTCGGAGATGGCTTCGTTTCATGACCGACCGCTGAAAGACAAGCGCCACATATCGGCCGATCTGGAGAAAGCGCTTTTGGCTTTCCGCGAAGAGTTTCCTGACGCTTGCTTCATCGACGTCGAGTTCACGGGAAGCGCTCGGCAAGGAACTGAGGCGGAGCGACGGCCTCGCCTTCCGCGTAGGGCGGTTCATTAGAGGCTTCGGGCCTCCGTGTTCTGGTCTGCGGCCATGGTGATCAGCGCCCGCCCCAAAGGCCCGCAAACACTATGTCGCTTCCGCCGCGCTCACGCATAACCTCGCAGCCTGCCCGTCGCTGGATACTCCGGCCGGGCTTCGGTTTGCCGCGATCCGCAGCGGGTACACCGGAAGCGTCCAGCCAACGACGGCACGGGCGCTTCCCTTCTGAGCGGCAGAGTTGCCGCGTCCATCACTCTCGCCCGTCCACACTTATGGCAATGAACGCTCATCGGCATCGCGCGCTCGATCAGTTGGGCGACGGTAATTGCGTCAGGCCAGCGGGCGGCGTCGAAGGGCATCCGGTAGACTAGCTCAACGTCTCTTCAGCTCCTCCATCGCCGCCGTCACCCGCTTCTGCGCATCCTTGAAAACCTTTTCATTGGCGGCGCGAACTGCGGCAGCCATCTCCTGCATCAGCTTCAGCGCCTTTTCTACCGAGCGCCCGTAGGCGTCAGCATTGCGCTTAACGGCTTCGGGATTGCTTGCCGCTTCCAGACCGGAGACGTACTCCGTTGCTGTATCGGTCACGCGCCTGAAGATCTCCATCTGCTTTTCCAGCATGTCCCGATAGGTTTCCGCAGCGGCCTTGTTGGCTTCCATCATGGCTTCGAAGTTACGGCGGTTCTGGTCCACAATATCACCGAGGTGCGCGCCGCCCGGCGTCATCGCCTTCACCTGCTCCATGAACTTCTGCGGATTGAATATTTCCTGCATCTTCTCAGGGTTATACATCCTCCAAAATTCGCCCATTTTCTCGGGCAGTTCAAAGGGAGAATGTTCCGGTTTCTTGGCCATATCAGCGCTCCTTTCTGGCAGTGTGAAAACGGGTAGCCGACGCAGCTCAGCGTTTCGATTATTTCCAATCTTTGTTAGCGCCTGTCACCTTCGACATTGATCGTGGTCAACAGCAAACCGCACCGTGAGCACCCCAGATGCGAAAGTGAGCAACGCAGAGCGGAACGTAACTAGTGCGCTCTGTGCCAGGAGATTTTGCGGGGAGTGGCGAAGTCAAACTCGCCACTCTCTACGCTCGTCAAGCTGGCGCGGGATTCCTTCAGTAACGTCCTTAGCAGGCTGTTGAAGAATTTCGCTCACTCGGTCTTTCGGATGATGGCGGAGTGGCAACCGGCCTTGCCGCGATAAGCCGAGTGGCTGGCGCAGGCTCTTGCGAAGGAGCCGAATGGCCTTTCGCACCGTTCATGAAGATCGCGATGGCTGCGAGAATATCGCGGATTGCCAGCTTGCGGCTCGCGAAGATCGTCCCCGACGTAAGCGTGAACTGAGCCTTGCAGCCGGAATACTCTAGTATCTTGCGGCTCGTGAACTCATAAACCTTGAGGCACCCGCACTTCGGACAGACAGGCTCACCTTCTGTCTCGGCAAACCGGATCGCCTTGAAGGCGGCATAGGCTTCGTCGTCCGTGAGACGCAGCACGCTTCCCAGACTGAGCGTCCGGGCTTCTTTGCTGAGAAGAAAATGCTGCGACATATCACATCCGATAGGAACATATGGAATGTAGGTATGTCGCATATCGTTGTCAATGGAAACATATCGAATATGATGAGAAATCTCGCCATGAACGGCAGAGGCGATGGTTACCGACGAGAATTGGAAGTCCCGCGTGCGCGGGCTATTCAAGTCAGAACTGGCGCGGCAGGGGATTGGCTATAAGGAGCTGGCCCTCAGGCTTGAGGCTATCGGGGTAAAAGAGACCGAGCAGAACATCGCCAATAAGCTCAGCCGGTGGGATCAGCGCCGTCTTCTTCATTCAGTGCCTCGACGCCATCGGAGCCGAGAAGATCGTCTTGAAGTAAGCTTCATATCGAAAACGGGTACACTTCTACCCGAATTAACAATTTCTCTTGCGATTTTCGGGAGGATGGGCTAAAGGCCCAGCGTGCTCCGGGTTTGGACCCCGGCGCTGGGGTATTCTCTGTTCCCATCCCCTTGGTGTGGACCCAAAGGGAAGCGGAGGCGGAGGGATTTGAACCCCCGAGGGACGTTCCGAGGCCCGCCTGGAAGCTAAGCCTGGATGCCCCTACCCGATTAGGAATTGGGTGCTTTCAACCACTCAGCCACACCTCCATCTCGATGAAGGTCCCGATCAAAAGGGGCCTCCATCTAATTCCGTTTACGCTACTTCCGATCACTCCGCAAGAATGAAAGGAGTTGTAGAAAGAGTGATGAAAAGGTATATGAAACCGGCGGAGTTCCGCTGAAAACTGGCGACGATGGCTTCCGACGATCCCAAAAGAATGCGCTTGATCGCGCTCTAAAGGAACGAAAGAGCTTCAGGAAGCGATTCGCACCGCTGCCCAGAAGCTTGAAAAGGTTGAGCAATTTATCGCGATGTTCCGGCAGTATACGACGGAAACCCCCGACTTGGATGCTTTAAAAGAGGAGCTTCATCCCGAATTCTCCGGCTGGATGGGCCAAGAGGCGTTTGGTCAGCTTGTGCGAGCGGTTTTGTCAGCACAGGCCGGCCAATGGAAAGTCCTGAAATTCTGGAGAAGTTCAAAGAACAAGGGCATCCGCTTGGCTGAACAAATGTCGTGAAACAGACATGGAACAAGGTTCTTCGGGTGGAGAAAAAAAGGCTGGCAACCTAGTTCACCTTCCAAAGCTTGGATATTGGCTTCCGAACGAACCTTTAAGCGAAGAGAACAAAGCCAAGGCTGCGGCGGCAAGGGCTGAGCGAATAAAGGCCAGTCGGAAGGGACCGCGAAAGCAGCCCATTCGGAAGGGAAATCCGCGCGGGCGAAAGCCGACGCTTTCCTACCAGCAATTAGCGATAGCGGAGGAGTGGGTTTTGGAAGGTTTGTCAAAAGCCGAAATCGCGCGGCGTCTAGGGGTCGAGGCTTCGGTGATGAATAACCATTTCCCTGATGGTAAGGACGGGATTTTTACGGCGCCGAAATGCCGATCCTGTCTTGCTATCGAGACGCGACGCGGAGCGAGAACGAGCCCGAGTGATCCATGAAATGAGAGCGAAGCCTGTTTTATCAGGAACAGCAGATGACATAGTGCTTCGGCGGAGATTGGAGGAGATCGACCGCCTCCATCCCAGATCACAGTAACAAAGGCGCTAGGTGTGTTTGCTACTTAATGCCGCCAAAGTCGCTCCAGTTCCTCAATAGAGAACCGCCACTGGCGATCCTGCCCAGGGTGAACGCGGCGATGCGCAAGAGGGCGTCAGCACTCTCTTCATCCATGCGTTGTCACCCGAGTAAAGCGCCAGAATACAAATTTACTCGAAAAAGTCTTCGTCAACGCGCTTCAAAAATAACGTCTCCTCGATTTTGCAGCCGACATTATTCCTGATCATCAGTTTAGAGAGTTCTTTTCCGTCAATAAGCACAATCCTTTTGCCGAGCTTTGCGGCCGTATCAGCAGCCGATTGCGAAAAAGACGAGGTGGTGACGAAAAGTCCCTTGCTCGCTTTGTGCATGTCAAGGCTGCCAAAGAAATCTCGTATCGCCCCCGAACCGATCTTGTTACCAGGCTGATACCGCTTGGCTTGTATGTAGACCCAATCAAGGCCAAGCGGTCTTGATCGATGACCCCATCGACTCCGTCGTCGCCCGAGCGACCTATGGATCTTCCGGCGTCCTCCGATGAGCCGCCATAACCCATGGCCAACAACAGAGATACAATCGTCCGCTCAAAGAACTCAGGGGCGACGCCGCAATCCGATCCAGAAGTTCGTCGCCAAGCGCCGTATTGATCTGCTTGTGGGCAGACCGCATTACTTCGTCAGGAGTTCGGCACCTGCGTCCTTTCGCGCTTGCGGCAATAACTCCGTGGCAGTAACATCTTGCCCGTCTCTCTGCCGGTTTCGAAACTCATTGAACTCATCAAATTGTGTCAGAAGCTCCGTATCAATTCGCTCAGGGTTGCTGGCCAGAACAATTTGCCCACGTTCTGAAATTTTAAAATGCGCCCTCCTTGGTATCTCGAGAAGACCGGCCTGTTTCAGATAGGTCTTTGCCCAATGCACTCGGTTGGCAAAAATTGTCTGCTTGCCGCTCGGAAGTAACTCGCTGCGCTCCTCGTCAGTCAGCTTTAACTGAGTTCCCAGTTCGTCGATGACGTCTCCAATCCTGGCTTCGCCTGCTGCCGCTCTTTTCAGAACTGGTAGCATCAGGGTTTGGTAGTCAGGAATGGCCATCCCGTACCCCTGTCAGAAGAAAAACCAGTGAAACATGCCGCTCGGTCAATCCGGCAAAGAAATCGCAGGATTGCCGGCATCAAAGATAGAATCAACCGTCATTAGGATCGCCTTGATAACCAGCACTGCATGTGAGCGCGCGGGGCAGGCAAACAACAGATTTTTCGAGCGTGGTGTACAATCACTGCGCGTCGGCGCTGGCGTGCCCCCCGGCTGGTGTGCATAATTCACGAGTTTTGCACAAAAGATTTGCCCCCGACCCGTCAGCGGTTTAGGTTGTGCATAATTCCGGTGCGAAAAGGAATGCGATCATGGTCACCTTCGGCTACGCGAGAGTGTCAACGGACGGGCAAACGCTCGATGCGCAAATAAGGGAGCTACGGGCGGCCGGGGCCGAGCGGGTCTTTCGGGAAAAAGTCAGCGGCTCAGTCACTGATCGAGCGCAGTTGCGACGTGCCCTGCAAGCGCTTGGAAAGGGTGATGTGCTTCTCGTCACTCGCCTCGACAGGCTTGCTCGATCAACGAGGGATCTGCTGAACACGCTCGCAACCATTGCCGAGAAAGGTGCAGGGATTCCGTTCGCTGCGGGACTCATGGGCGGACACCACGACACCGCATGGGCGGTTGATGCTGACGGTGCTTGCTGGCCTCGCCGAGTTCGAGCGGGAACTCATTCGCGCCAGAACAGGCGAGGGTCGGGAGCGGGCCAAGGCGCGCGGAGTGCGAATGGGTAGAAAACCGAAACTCACTCCACACCAACGCAGGGAAGCGCTTGCACGTCGGGAGGCCGGAGAGCCGCTGGCTGAGATTGGCCGATCTTATGCTGTTTCGCACTCGACGATTTCGCGGCTGCGATGACAGCTTTATCGCCACCCAAATTGGTCCGCACGGTGTTTGTCCGCCGCCGGGCCATACTTGTTTCAGGGCGGATCCTACCAACGTCGAGCGACCTTCAAAACTCCGGCACAGCGTGATGCAAGTCTCGGCGCGATCATCGTGACCGGCCCTCACTGAATGCGAGCTTAATTGTCACGGCGCAAACCCAAATGCCTAGAAAATCAGATTGAGGCGTAGGTCGAACACCGCCCGCTTACCTAATTCTCACACGGTGCCGTTCGGCAGCTTGCGGTAATCTCCGTTTTTCAGTGCAAACACAGAGTCATCCGCCCAGTTTTCCATGACCGTTTCGAACAACTTGTCGCCCGGTATCCCCTTCTCGAAGGTGACGAGCGCACGCGTCTGATCGCTAAACAGGATCGGAATGCTCGAACCAGGAGCCTTCCCTGAGAAGTTGGATGTTGTGGATGCCTCCCCTCGTCGTTGGAAAGCGCGATCCAGAAGAGTTCGTTGGTGACCGGCACAGCCGCCCGCCAAGCGCTGACGGCGGACACTCAAAAGGATCTGAAGTGGAAGACCAACGTTCAATCGAGTAGCGTCGGCGACCTTCTAACGATAGTCTCACGGTGGTGGGTAACAATGTTTGGAGCTAGGGAGGCTAAAATGTTCATGAAATTGATCAGGCTAGCAGTGGTTCCGCCGCCGTCTCACTCATGATTTTTGGCAGTGCTATGGCTCAATCCAAACAGGATAGGCGCCTTGTGACGAGGGCGGATGCTCAAGAAAGAATTATGTCTGACCTGGCCGGAAGCACTCGTCTCACGAAAAAACGAAGAGCGACAATTAATCCGATTATGGAGAGATCGCTTCTAGCCATTAGACAGAAAAACGCGAGGAGAATACAAAGCACGATAGCTGAGGCTCGGCTCCTAGATTGGGGCCCATTTTCGGATTGCGGCGATCATTGCAAACACTTGCTGGATGAGGGAAATGCCCCCGGGTATGGCGTGTGCTACTGGGCATGCGTCGCGCGGGGTGGCCCCGGCGCGGCGGCACCGCCTGCATCGAAGCTGGCGCCTCAGTAAGTAGGCAAGCCTGACAATATCCCCGGCGCGCTAGGGGCAGGGCGGCCACGATAGAATACGCTCTCATCTGCCCTTTTGGGAGCGCGCTACAGCGTTTTTTTCTTCCGCCGGGTTTGGATCCATCTCGACAAAAACTCCGCCGTAGCCGGCTTTGCGCCTCACAATCCTTGTTGCTTCTTGGAACCTCAAGTAGCTAAGCGCGCAAGCTGTCAATAATATCAGACTTTCCTGAGCCCGCGCGCAGTGAGCTCTTTTCCGGTATAGGGCTTCTTCGGTTTTTGGCTCCGGTGGCTTCTGGCATCATGCGGGGGCTCCGTCTGAAAGCCGCAAATGGGGCAGGACCGATTGGGATTTATGCGACGAGATCCCTTGCGCGATCCAGCTCTCCCGCCTTCAACCACGCGGTAGTTGTAGCCCAAGGAATTGAGTTCATCGACCGCACTTTGAACCTTTTGAAGGGCTTCATTGCGTGCCGCCTGCATGAGTTGGTTCTTTTGCTCATCAAGGGCGCGCAGTTGTTCTAGGACGGATTGTTTTGCCAAAGTGGCCTCCATAGTTTGCAGCGGTTTACTAGAGGAGTATGTGACAAAGAAAAGGCCCTCTAGTTGCAGCGTCTCACGAGGCGTCAATGGCTAGTGGGCATTTCTCAAGCGTGACCGCCGACACGTCCGGAATTCCGTTGCGTGGTCTCTGCTACAGGCTCAGCGAGTAACGGAAATTGCGTCGAAAAAGGCAGAAAAGGTTGGGTGCTTGTCGCCGGCTTCCCACGGTAGGGCTCAGGCCCATGAAACGGGAAAGCATCATCCCGTTGTCGAGGTCAACATCTCTTGTATGCGCGCGGGAAACTTTGCTGCGCCGGCATGTGCGGAAGCTGGGTGAGGATGGCCGAGTTGTAGCAGGTCTTGTAGTGGACATACTGAACCGGCAGAGCACGCTCTGGCGCGCGAATCACAGAATCCAGAAGATGCCACTTGTTTAGCTCCTCGCATTCGAAACAAGAACTTAAACACCTTAGGAGGACCCTATGACCGAGAGAGATTATGAGGGTATCGTCACTTCGGTGGCAGTGCCGAGGTATGATCTTCCTGACCGCAAACCCTACTTTGTGTTCAGCATACCGAAGCCTACGTACGCCCCCCCGGTATTCCGGAGAACGTGCCTGTCTTTTACGTTTTGTTGGAGATGCCATATGCCGAACTCATAATGCGATTGGTCCTTACGGCTTACAAATTGGTTGTGCCCATTCAAGCGGGCTCATTTCGGGCAAAAAAATGCAAGTCGCATGGTTCGGTTGCCGAAGTCGCGGGTCGAGAACAGATCGATGACCGCCGCTACATAGAGCCAGCCCTCGGCCGTCCAGATATAGGTGAAGTCGGCGATCTAATCACTCTCGCGCTAGGCGCGCTGCGAGCGGGAACTAAGGCCCGACCACCTGCGTTGATTGCGGAGCGCTCCCATGCCCCTCTCGCCCCCCGAGGGGAGCGCGTGTGAGCGTGTAAAATTTGTTTTAGCCCCTCAGATTGCTTCAGTCGCTCCGGCTGGGGCGGCTTTTCTTTTGTTTCTGCGGCCAGCCCTCGTTGTCCAGCGAGTTTAGTGGAGCTTAGCGCGCCGTCCGGCCGATAGTGGCAGTTCGATTTTCCGCCGCCCCGTGCGCCCGCACCAGAGCCTCCGCCGCTCGCCGCACCGAAACCGCCCATATTGCCGATGATGCCGATTATTGAGTTTATTGTTCCGCTCCCTGTGATTATGAATTCATCTTGAGACGACGATGGTGGTGCGGTGCGCGTCGCCGCCCTTTGTCGAGCTGCTTGGGCGTTGGCGCATTCGGTCCGGAGCAAGTACAAATTGTCCTGAGCTGTCCATCTCTGTTGTTCTTACTATCGTATTGCTTCAACAGACTGTTAGCGGCGTTTTATGCCTTTAGCGCCGCCAATCTGTCGTGTGCAAGTTTCCTGCACTGCTTCGCGATGGTTTTGTTGTTGTTCCCATCGCTTTCAACAGATAGACACCGCAAATGGTGTTGTTCAGCGTCGATCCGATCCAATTTCTGATTGGCAAAATTTATCTTCGGCACTATAGAATTGTAGGCCGTTTCCTGCACATCGACCGTGCGCTGAATAGATCGAAACGCGCATAGATCTCGGCGCAGGCCGCGGCCGAGTACTCCGCCGCGTCCAGCGGCGTGATGAGCATGGCCCCCAGCGCAAGGCAGGCGAAGAACGGCCTCAACATGGCATCCTCCTTCATTTGGCTGCCGCAAGGGGTGGCGGTTCCTCTCAGCAGCCGACATCCACCGGATGACGGGCACCGTTTGCCTGACCCGGCATTCCCCAGATGGATCGGCATTTTTCCCAGATTGCAGCGTTTCGGCTTTTCCGGCAAGGCCGGACCGCCGCCGCGCGGTGGGCGAAGCCCTCTCCGTGG
>CAWFEM010000007.1:0-46087 GCA_963814905.1 uncultured Alphaproteobacteria bacterium
CGCCGCGAGCCGGCCGTAGCGGTCCCGCTCACGATCATGACCCCGGAGGCGCTCAGGCTCAGGCACGAGCCGGATGCCGACTGCGCCCGCTACGATAACCTGAGGAGAGCTGTGTGATGGAGCGTTCCGAGATCCTCACGCCATGGGCGAGCTGAAGCTCTACGGCATGAAGAACGCCTTCGACGAGATCATCGGCACCGCTCTGAAGCGCCAGCACCAGCCGCAGAGGATTATCGGTGACCTGCTCACTGCTGAGATAGCCGAGAAGCAAGCGCGCTCGATCAAGTACCAGATCACCATCGCCAAGCTGCCGCTCGCCAAGGACATCGACGACTTCGTCTTCGACGACACGCCGATCAACGAGGCCCTGGTGCGCGACCTCGCCGGCGGCGACTTCCTCGCCCATCAGCGTAACATCGTGCTCGTCGGTGGCACCGGCACCGGAAAGACCCATCTCGCCATCGCCATCGCCCGTGCCTGCATCCGCGACGGCGCCCGCGGCCGCTTCTTCAACGTCGTCGACCTCGTCAACAAGCTCGAGGCGGAAGCCCGGGCCGGCCGCCAGGGCCGCATGGCCGACACTCTCTCCCGCAAGGACTTCATCGTCCTTGATGAGCTTGGCTACCTGCCCTTCGCCCAATCCGGCGGCCAGCTGCTCTTCCACCTGATCAGCCGGCTCTACGAGCAGAACTCGGTGATCGTCACCACCAACCTGGCCTTCGGCGAATGGCCCAGCGTCTTCGGCGATGCCAAGATGACCACCGCGCTCCTCGACCGCCTCACCCATCACTGCGACATCGTCGAGACCGGTAACGAAAGCTGGCGCTTCAAGAACCGAGCCCAATAGCCCTCCCGTGCGTTGATCCCGCATCACTCAGCCGGGGTCCCTTTTGCGCGCCGATATGGGGTCCCGTTCCAGTGCCGATTGACACCAATGGGGCTTGGTTTGCCCTCCGAAGGCAGAGGTCACAGGTTCGAATCCTGTCGGGTGCGCCATAACCATATGATATGATAGATGTTTCTGCGTCTCTCTGCGATGCCGTTCGTGATGAATTGACTTGTGTCAGCACCATGTCAGCACATGAAGTGATCGAAGTCCGAGCGCAGGGGGGTTGAATTGTCAACGAGCCGCCGCGCGATCGGTTCATTGGGAATGGCGCCACTTCGTTCCGCTCAGTCGCCAGGAGTTCGGCATGGAGCCGCGCGAGCGTCTCGGCCTTCGCATCGGCCGCCATCGTTCACGTGTCGGGACCGTAGCGTCGGGCTGCCTCGGCCCTGAGCTTCGCGATCAGTTAGTCACGATGGAGCCAAGCGAGAATGGCGTGGGCGTTGGCGATCCCGTGGTAGGTCGTCGCCTGCACGTCTTCGGACCGCTGCCCCTCGCTGACCGCGATACCTCGGATCGTCGGGTTGATGATCGAGTAGGGCCACACGACGCTGCCATCGTTGCCGACGACGGGCGTGCCTCGCGTGGTGAGTTCGTCCCACATGCTCAGCAATGAACTTCTCGAGTTCGTCCTTGGGCGGCAGGGCCGCATTCACGTCGGCTAGCTGCTCCACCAGAGCGATGGCCCAGGCGGAAGAACCGCGTAAGGCTTCAGCATGCACTGGCCGAGGTGAATGGTCGGGGGCGTTGAACCGCAAGGACTGCGGCTACTGTCGCCCGACAATCCTCTATCGCCGGGTGCCGCGCGGGACTTGTGCGAAAACCGTCGCGACTTCCTGATCGCCGCCGCACGCCCCAACGCTACCGAAGACCTTGGTCGCGCGCGACCTTCTTCCAACAAGTTGGTTGTTAGGTGGCTACGAGCGAACTATTGTCCACGCTACACGCAGAGATAGAGGAGGCATCGCTTGCCAGTCGAGCGAATTCATTCCTTCTTGGTTCACCCGGGCAAGGGTGCGGATGTTCCACGACATATCAGTGGCTCAGCCGTCGCCTTGACCGGCAAGCTCTTCAACCTGCTGGGAAGTGTTTACACAAATTCCGAGCGTGAGTGCGACATCGATATTTCGTTCAATCCCGCCGAAGACGGCAAGCAAAGTAACGTGTGTCGAGACTTGATTGCCGCTTACCTCGGCAGTCCCTCCCTGGGGAACGGAAGACGCATCGCTGAACGTCTCGAAGCCTATACGACCCACAGGTCCGGACTTGGCCTTCTGTTCCTCATGTCAGGCAAAGAGAGCGGGAGCAACCACAAGATAGTCATCTCACGGTTTCGCGCCGACAACGCCATTCTCGCGGAAGAAGACGAGGAGGCTCTGAAGGTTGAGTTCATAGAGCGTGTCTTTATGAAGAACGCGGCGTCTTATAAGGCGGCGTTTTATCAAGACACCTCACTGGCCGGAGGCTTCTGGACCGGCCGAGCAGTTGACAAGCAAATAAACGATCGCGTGGCGAGGCTGTCTGATTATTGGATCCACGATTTCCTCGCTTCTGACTTTCGAACTACGGCCGCCAATGGAACGCGGCGGCTCGCGGTGGTGTTGCGATCAGCTGCTCGGAATGCAGCTGATGTGGACATCAAGCATGAAATTACATCCGCTACGGCCCTCGCTCCAGGCCTTAACAAACGGAGCGTGAGCATCACCGAATTCCTGAGCCAGTTTGGGTTATCGGCGGGCGCCAGTGCCGTCATAATGAAAGAGGTTAAGCATCCAGAACTCGCCAACGAGCGCTTTCGGTTCGACGCCACCGAGTTCAAAAAGCATATCACTTACCGCACGGTGGAGATGGACAGCGGAGCGATGCTGACAGCCGAGTTCGCCAATTTTGACGATGTGTTCCAGCACGAAGTAGTCGATAAGGAAGGACAAAAGGTTCGGTATTCGACGGAAGGGAAGGTGGTGAACGAGAGGCTCGGAAAGAGTAAGAATGTCCAAAATTGAGGCAGCGTATAAGGAGCGATACGGAAAGACATTGGTGCCGCTGGCTCGCGCTTTGAGTATCCAACTGCACGAGTATCTGGATGGCGAGCCGCGCATCGATCGCATTTCAGCGCGTGCTAAGTCGATTGATCGGTTCATCCAGAAGGCGAAGACACTCAGAGCAGACGGAACTCCAAAATACATTGAGCCAATGGACGAAATTCAAGACCAAATAGGCGCTCGCGTAATTACGTTCTACCTCTCCGATGTTAGCCGCGTTGCAGACTCCCTCGCCCGATATTATCGGCCGATCGAGAAGAAGGACATCGTGCCAGAATCCGAATGGGAGTTCGGCTATTTTGGAAAACATTACATCTTTATCATGCCTTCCGACTTGGTTGTGCTCGATGTTGACCCCGCGCTAGTCCCGCGAGTTTTCGAACTTCAGGTGAAAACGCTTTTTCAGCATGCTTGGTCGGAGGCTGAGCATGACCTGGGCTACAAGCCCGGCGAAATTCCACTCACGCCGGAAGACAAGCGACGCTTTGCGTATACGTCTGCTCAGGCTTGGGGCGCGGACAGGATGTTTGATGATATATTTCAGGAGCGGCTGTCGCGGGCTGCAGCGACGAGGTGAATCACCTAACCTCCCTCCGTCACTTGTTCGCTCTTCGTTCATCGTGTATTTTGGGCTGCATGATCCAGCGCCACAAGCGCCGTCCCGAGCTTTTCCCCACCGAGCGCGACACCTTGCTCGAAGCCCTTCGCCGCTGCCGTGACGCCGTAATCGAGAGCCATCGGCACCTGCACCCGTGGTCGCCGACGTATCGCGTGGGCGCGCCAGTCATCGAGGCGATTGACGAACTCGCGGGGCAGCTGACGGGAGACCGGACGATCTTCCACGCGAGGAGTTCGACAACGTAGGTTGTTCGTTTGCCACGCGTATTTGAATTACGACGAAGCCGGGAAAAAATGCCGAAGCGCGCCATACGTTCTGTGCCGTCTCAGCACGACGATGTCCCCATACTTGAGGGGACCAAGCTCCTGCGCTTGCGGGAGAAGGGGCTGAAGGCGTGGAATGAATATCGGGGGTCAACGAAAGTCCGTCCCTCGTTGGCTCGGATGCAAGTGACGCTCGCGAAGAGAGTAGACTTCACCGGCTACGATCTCTCAGCAGCACGACTAAGCGGCTCCGACCTTTCGGGTATCAATTTTACCGGTGCTGATTTGCGAAGAGTGAATGCAAGGATCTCTCGCTTTGACCACTGCAAATTCAATGGGGCTGACCTAACCGAGGGCTGGCTCTACGACTTGCAGTTCTTCTTCTGTGAGTTCGACAACGCGAATTAAGCGGAGCGAGCTTGGACAGAGCCTCGCTGCGATTCTGTTCATTCAAAGAGGCCCGCCTGGATCGTGTAGAGTTCGGTGAAACAGAGTTCATCGATACGTCTTTCGATGGAGCGAAAGGCTTATCAACGGCGAAGCACAGGGGGCCGTCATATGTGGACCTTGCGACGCTAAACCAAAAGCTCCCCCTTACATTCCTTCGGGGACTTGGCCTGTCAGACAAAGCGATCGAAGTTCGCCGTTACCTCGGCGACGAGGGAGTGGAGTATGCTTCTTGCTTTCTAAGCTATTCGAACAGAGACAGGTCGTTTGCCGAAAAGCTTCACCGCGACTTACAGGATCAAGGCGTCCGCTGTTGGTTTGCGCCTCACGACCTTCCTTATGGCGCGAAGACCTTTGACGAAATCGATGTTCAAATCGAACGATTGGATCGGCTGGTAATCATGCTTTCAGCATACTCTCTCGCGAGCGAGTGGGTGGAGGACGAAGTTAGCAAGGCTTATGCGGAAGAGCGGCGACGCAATACGATCGTCCTGATGCCGATCCGAATTGACGACAAGGTGATGACGACGAAAGAGGCCTGGGCGACGAAACTTAGAGACCAGAGGAATATCGGCGACTTTTCCGGCTGGCAAAATCAACGTCGCTACCGCACTTCATTAAGTCGTCTGTTGTCGGCTTTGGAAAACGATTCAAGTTCGACGCCGCCGGCTCAAAAGCGGAAGAACCGTTGAGGAAAGGGCCAAACAGTTCCCCGGAGCGGGCCTGCTCGCGGGTCACTTTGCTCAGCACTTCATTAAGCGCCGCCGATCTTCGCGGTTGGGCGGCCCGCCCGCCTCCGCTACGGCCCCGCGTTCGTCGGTCGGGTCGGGTAGTCGGCCCTGACGTGTACGGCCTGGATCGCGACGGCGATGGAATTGGCTGCGAATAGGCAATCGAAGGACCTATGCTCCACTGCTCGACCGCGCACGGAACTTCTCTTTGAGTTGCTTGGCTTTCTTGGTTGTGAACTCGCGGAGCCACTTCGGCGTTTTCGGCTTCACAGCGTCGGTTGGCATGTAAGGCTCGAAGAGATCATACATTTCCTTGAAGTAGCGCTTGGTCCTTTCGCGCGCATCCTTGCGAAGAGCAGAGTCATTCTCCTTGTTCGCGTCGTTATAGTCGCCCAGTGCGGCGGAGACTTCCTTGAGGCGCGCGTCGATCTCTGGCCCAAACAAGAACTCTGCTTCAAGCTGCGCTTTCCGTAGCTCTTCCCATGCCTCCGGAGTGGCATTCGCCTCCGCGCGCGTGTGAACGAGAGCCCTCTTTGCCGCTAAGTAGACGGCCTTGCGGCGGTCAAAGAGATCCAACATTACTCGGAGATGGGCCGTACGCCACTGGCGATAGCCAATGACCGCCACGCTGCCCGCCACCACCAGGCCAATCCACGCTGTAGCTGAAGTCATGTCGCTCGTACATGTGTGGTGGCGTCGCTCCCGAGGCAAGAGCCCCGGCGTCCAGCCGTGGCCTCCACGGCGTGTGGGCGATCCGACTTTAGGACCCGCCAATCGCGCGCAGAAACGGCCAAAGCCCCAGTCAACCTTTCATACCATCATGCTTGACAGCCATTATGCCATCCTACTATCGTGATAGCGTTGGGATAGAAGGCCACAGAGCGGGCACGCCAACGCAAGCGAATGAGGGAGGGAGCAAATGGGGAGTTCATCGCCCAAACGCGCGGTCACGCGCTCAGGTCTGGCTGGCCGCTTGAGCCCCACGAGGCGTGACATCTTGCGCTACAGTGCCGCTGGCGGGTTGGCATTGGCGGCGGGCAGTTTGCCCAGGGTGGCAAATTCGGCCACTGGTCCATTCAAGATCGCCTTGTCCAACGCCTACAACGGCAATGAATGGCGTCGTCAGCACGCCGCCGCTTTCGAGCAGGCCGCGAAGGAGATGAAGGAGCGAGGCATCTTCAGCGAATACAGTGCTGTGCACGGATCCGATAATTCCGTGCCGGCTCAACTAGCGGCGATCGCCGACATGATCCTGCAGGGGAACGATGGCATTATGGTCAATTGCTCGTCCGGCAGCCAGGTCGGCGGTGCCATCGAGCAGGCCGCCGACGCCGGCATCAAGGTCGTGTCCTACGACGCATACGCCTCATCTGACCGTTCCCACAATATCGGTTTCGACTTCGGCTCCTGGGGAAAGAACAATGCCGACTTCGTGGAAAACCGTCTTGGCGGAGCCGGCAAGGCTCAGGGCAACGTTCTGATCGTCAATCTTTCTCTCGGCGCGACCGCTGGAAAGCTCATCAGGAACGAGTATCAGGCGATGCTGGATCGCAACCCGGGGATCAAGCTGCTCGGCGAGGTCGAGGGCCAAGCAACCCGGTCGGTGGCGCAGCGCAACGTTGCGCAGATCGTGCCAGGGCTTCCCAAAATCGACGCGGTTCTCGGCGCGGGCGGCAACAACTCGTTCGGTATCGTCGAGGGGATGTTGGCCTCAGGATACACGATGGAGAACATGCCGCCGATCTGCACGGGGGCCGATGGCGACTATATCCAATGGTGGCGCGAGGCGCGCGACAAGTACGGATATGAAGCGACCGGGCTTAATGCCGACCCGGCAATCGGCGGCTGGGCCACATACTACATGGCCCACATCCTGCTCGACGACGATAACGAGCCAAAGGAGTGGTACGCGCCTTCGGTCCCCACCAACAACGAGAACCTTGACAACTTCAAGGACGTGACCGGCGAGAGCGTTCCGATGCAGAGTTTCACGTTCGAGCAGATCCCGAGCGTCTTCACACGCACAGACAAACTGCCCGGCTGACGTCGAGGCGACAAAAACGATGGCATGTGCGAGCGGCTCTGCCGTCGTGCGGTTCGCGGAGCAGGATGCCAATCCATCGATAGAAGGCGGGAGTTCATCCCGCCTTCTTGTGATGCGGGCGATCGACAAGTCCTTCGGTTCGACCAGGGCCGTCCAGGGGGTCGATCTTGAGGTGCGCGCCTCCGAGATCATCGGGCTGATGGGAGGCAACGGCGCCGGTAAGAGCACGCTGATGAAGATCGTCGGCGGGCTCGTCATTCCCGACAGCGGCGAGATGGAGCTTCTCGGCCGACGCGTCGGTGGAGACCACTCGCCACAAGCCGCGATGCAGCTTGGCCTGCGTTTTGTGCATCAAGAACTTTCCCTGTGTCTCAATCTCCGGGTCTATGAGAACTTTGCGATCGAGCTGCCGGACATTATTCGCGGCCTCGGCTGGAAGCGGCGCGCGATAGACTTGGCGAAAGCAGCGCTCGATGAAGTGTTTCCGGGTAACAGCATCGATCCACGCGCCAAAGTGGGGGCGCTGTCCCTTTCGCAGCAGCAGGTGGTTGAGATCGCGCGAGCGGCGAGCCATCCGGCGGTCAAGTTGCTTATTCTCGATGAGCCGACGTCTTCACTCGGCTCCCGCGAGGCGGTCCAGCTTCGCGAATACATCAAGCGACGCCGCGCAGAAGGTATCTCTTTCATCTTCATTTCGCATCGCCTGCAGGAGTCGCTCGACGTTGCTGCTCGCATCGTTGTGATGCGCAACGGCAAGGTTGCTTGGACCGGAGACACGAACAGTATCTCCCATGACAAGTTGCTTGAGCTCCTCGGCGGTCGGCAAGCGGAGCGAATCGCTGCGCGGGCCGCCGGTGCCGCCGGGACAGAGACGGTGGTTCAGGTCTCCGGATTGCGCGACGGCGTCCTCAGGGGCGTCAGCTTCACCGCCGCCCGCGGAGAGATCTTGGGGCTTGCGGGTCTCGAAGGCGGCGGGCAGCGGCAGGTGCTGCGCACGGTGTTCGCTGGCGCACATGGTACGGGCAAGGACGTGACTGTCCGAGGTCGCGTCGCATTCGTCTCCGGGGATCGTGTGACAGAAGGGATATTTCCGCTCTGGTCGATCAACGAGAACATCGCCGCCTCAAGCTTTGGGCGCCTGGCGCGGTGGGGGTTGATATCGACGTCACGTCTGGCTGCCGTCACGTCGGAATGGTTCGACAGGCTCAAGATCCACGCCCAGTCCGGCGCCGTTGCGGTCACGTCGCTGAGCGGCGGGAATCAGCAGAAGGCGGTCATCGCCCGGGCATTGGCGGCGGATGCCGCCGTCATCCTGCTCGACGACCCGACGCGCGGCGTGGACCTCGGCACGAAGGCCGATCTTTACCAGCTCTTTCGCGAGCTCGCTGCTCAGGGCCGCACGGTTCTCTGGTATTCAACCGACGATACGGAATTTGTGCAGTGCGATCGGACGTTGGTGTTGCGCGATGGCGCCATCGTGGCGGAGTTTCAGCGCGAGGACATATCTGAGGAGCGTCTGATCGAGGCGTCCTTTCGAAGTATTGAGGACGGCAGCGCCGCCTCCCATGCGCAGGTCGCGGCCCAGCGGGTGAGACAGCGCGAGGCAATCGTCTCGACGTTGATCCCGCTGGTCACCTTCGCGGCTGTCTTCGCGCTCAGCGCCTCGCTCAACCCGAGGATCCTTTCTGCGTTCGGACTGACGCTCGTTTTCTCGGCGGCATTCGCTCTCGCATTCGCGGCGACCAGTCAGCTTTTCATCATCGCTGCTGGCGACATCGATCTCGGTCTTGGGACGTTCATCGGAATGGTGAATGCTGTAGCCGCGACGTGGCTCAGCACGAACCCGTGGCTTGCGGCACTCTGCTTTGCCTGCATGTTGCTTGCCTACCCGATGATGGGCCTTTTCATTGAAGCACGGAGGGTGCCGGCCATCATTGTCACACTCGGCCTCTCCTTCGTATGGCTGGGGCTCGCGGCGCTACGGCTGCCGCGCGCGGGAGGGACGGCGCCAGAATGGCTGGTCGACCTTCTGCGCATAAAGATTCCGTTCCTCCCTCTGCCGGTGCTGCTGTGCGCTTTGCCGGCCCTTGTCGCCTACGTCGTGCTGATGGTGACACGGTACGGTGCGGTGTTGCGTGGATATGGCGCGAGCCCCCGGGCTATCGAAGCAGCGGGTTGGTCGACGCGGAGCGCGAAAGCTTCCCTCTACGCTCTCGCCGGTCTCTTCGCGTTTCTGACCGGCATTCTTGTCACCGCAAGCACGCGTGGCGGCGACCCCACGGGCGCGACGTCGATGACACTTCTCTCGGTGGCGGCGGTCATTCTGGGCGGCGCTGCGTTCTCCGGAGGCGTCGTGGCGCCGATTGGAGCGCTGTTTGGGACGCTAACGCTCGTGCTTGTCGGCACGCTTCTGTCGCTGCTCGGAGTCAACGCCGTCTTCCTTCCGATGGTCCAAGGGCTCCTTCTGCTGAGCGTAATTGGAGTCAGGACGTTGCTGGTCGGTCGAGCGAGGTAGCGCATGTTGAGGAGACTGCGACATCAGTCCTGGCTTTGGCCGGCGATCGCCAGCCTGATGCTTCTCGTCTTCGTTTTCGCGCTGTCTGAGGAGCTGAAGTTCGGCATCATCACCGCTAACCTCGCCGCGGCGTCCTTCCTGGCGCTTGTGGGCATCGGCCAGATGTTTCCGATTGCGACGGGTGAGGGGGGTATCGACTTATCGATACCCTTCGTGATGAATTTTTGCGCCTTCCTTGCGGTCAGGCTGATCTCCGGCAATCCCGCCTCGATCCTGCTGGTCGTTCTGATGGCGGTTGCGTTCGGCATGCTCATCGGCCTCGTCAACGGGGCCGTCGTCGTCAAGTTCCGGGTGCCGCCGATCATCGGTACGCTCGCCGTCGGTTACGTGGTTCTCACCCTGGTTCAGATCATCGCGGCCGGCGGCGCCACGACGATCGCCAATCGCGGAGTGACAGAGTTCGTTCGCCGGTCGTTCTTTGGGGTTCCGACCCCGGCTTTCGTTGTTCTGGTGGTGGGCATAGCCGTCGCGGTCCTGGCGCGGCGCTCCTCCTACGGGCGCTCACTTCTCGCGGTCGGGCAGAGCCGCCGCGCCGCGCACCTTGCCGGGATTCGCATCAACAGGACCATTGTGACCGCGTACGTCATCAGCGGAGCGCTTGCAGGATTGACGGGCGTGCTTCTTGCCGCGTCGGTCGGCAGCGCCGACCTAGAAATCGGCAACCCGTTCTTGTTGACGAGTGTCGGCGCGGTAGTGCTCGGAGGCAACCGCATCGCTGGGGGCACCGCCTCGGTCCTCGGCACCGCCTTCGGTGCCCTGCTTCTTACCCTGTTGGTGGTCGCCGTCACCGTTGCGGGCCTCCCGATCGAGGCAAAGAACATTGCGAGCGGCCTCGTCATTACCCTTGTCCTCGTCGCCGCGAACGCGCCCGAGATTCAGTCGCGCGAGCGCCGGTTCGCGCTCCCCTTCAAGAGACAATTGCAGCATGGCGATGGCACAGGTATCCGCTAGGCGCCTGGACAACCAGGTCGCCGTCGTCACCGGCGCCGCGGGCGGTGTCGGACGGGCGACGGTCCAACTCTTCGTCGAATTGGGAGCGAGGGTCGTTGCTGAAGACATCGACCCGCGCGTGAACGAGCTCGCCTGCGACGACGTGGTCGTGGTCGCCGGGGACGTGCGGAGCCGGTCAACGGCAGAGACGGCCGTTCGGCATTCCTTCGATCGCTTCGGCGGCTTGGACATCCTGGTCAACAACGCCGCGGTGATCCTGTCGAAGGACATCCTTGAGACGACCGAAGAGGAATGGGACGACCTGATGGCCGTCAACGTCAAGGGTGCGTTCCATCATGTGCGCGCGGCGCTTCCTGCGCTGCTTGATAAAAGGAGCGGCTCGATCGTCAACGTTACGTCGATCTCCGGCGTTGTCGGGCTGGGAAAGCAGGCAGCCTATTGTGCTTCGAAGGGCGCGCTTGTTCAGCTGACGCGGCAGCTTGCCGTCGAATACGCTGATCACGGCATTCGCGTGAATGCGGTTGCGCCGGGCGCGATCGACACGCCATTTCTGGCGCGCCACCTGGATGCGCAACCGGATCGCATCGCCGCGGAAGCCGCAGTCAACCAGGCGCATCCGCTCGGCCGCTACGCCGCGCCGGCCGAGATCGCCGAGGTAATCGCGTTCCTCGCGTCTGCTGCAGCCTCGTTTGTGACAGGCGCGGTCTTAATGGTGGATGGTGGTTACACGGCGCGCTGAAGCGGCGAGAAACGGAAACGCATGGTCAAATCGGTTGACGAATTTCTCTTCGATCGCGACTGGAACGCTGGGGTTGTGGGTTATCCCGATCCCGCGATCGAGATACTCGATCCGCAATACTCCCGCTTCTTCCTGATGCCCGCGACGATCGAGCGACTGTGGACCGGCGGGCGCTGGACGGAGGGGCCTGTCTGGTTTGGTGACGCGCGCGCCCTGTTGTTCAGCGACATTCCGAACGACCGAATTCTGTGCTGGTCGGAGGTTACAGGAAACGTCACTGTCTACCGGTCTCCCTCCAACTGCGCGAACGGCAATACGCGCGATCGGCAGGGCCGACTGGTTAGTTGCGAACAAGCGACGCGCCGCGTCACACGGACGGAGATCGACGGCTCGATTACCGTTCTCGTGGACCGATTTAGCGGAAAGCAATTGAACGCGCCCAATGACGTGGCGGTCCACCCCGATGGCCACGTCTGGTTCACCGATCCAGGCTATGGGATCCTTTCAAACTACGAGGGATGGATTTCCGACTTCGAGCTGCCGACTCGAGTCTATCGCCTGGATCCCGACACCGGAGACGCAGAGGTCGTCACGGATGAATTGACGCGCCCGAACGGCCTCTGCTTCTCACCTGACTACAGTCAACTGTATGTCGTGGACACCGGCTGCACCGACGATCCGAACCATCACCGCAACATCATAGTTTTCGACGTCGCTGACGGAAAGCAGCTATCAAACGGCCGCGCGTTTTGTGACCTGGCGCCGGGACGCAGCGACGGGATCAGAACCGACGTCCACGGCAACCTTTGGTCTGCCTCGGGATTCGGTGGAGCGGCGACGAACGGCGTTGCGGTTTTCTCTCCGCAGGGCGAGCGGATCGCGATGATTCATTTGCCGGAAGCGGTATCGAACCTGTGTTTCGGAGGTCTGAAGCGCAATCGCCTATTTATCACCGGCAGCCAGTCGATCTATTCTCTCTATGTCGAGTCACAAGGCGTTCCCTATTCCTGACGTTGGGAACGTAACGTCTTCGACCGCTGGAGGCTCTACCTCCTGTCCGCCGCTACTCTGTGTCTTCCGCTCCGAAGCGGTGCCAGAACGCCACCCAACCGCTGGCGAGATGCTCGCGCATGGCGTTTTCTGCTGCGTCCGGATCGCCGGCCTTCACTGCCTCGAAGATGCGCGCATGCGCTTCGTATCCGCGCTTGTCCTCGCCCGGTTCCGTCAAGGCGATCTGACGCTGCTGCAAGAGCCAGGCGGACATGGCTTCGTGCAAGGCCACGAATGTCGGATTGCGTATGATCTTGGCGAACACGAAATGGAATTCGACGTCGGTCCTGATGAAGCCGCTGGAGTTGCCGATCATCTTTCGGTTGGCGGCAAGTGCGTGCTTCAGCTCTAGGAGATCGTCCGGCGTGGCGTTCTCCGCAGCATGGCGCACCAGGCCGACCTCCATGAACAGTCGCACGCCCTGCAGTTGCCGCTGACCGTCCGCGCTTGTGAGTATCTGCTGAACGGCGGGCCGCATGCCGGCCACCACACTTTCGACGGTGGGCAGTGCAACCCGAGCCGGAGCGCCATTTCCGATCTCCACGAGCCCCGCGCGCTGAAGCGTAATCAGGGCTTCTCGGATGGCCGGCCGCCCGACACCAAACCGTGACTGCAGATAGCGCTCAGGCGGCAGCCGGTCGCCGGGTTTGAGTGTGCCGTTCAGGATCTCTTGTTCGAGGTGCGCAGCGACCTGTTCAAAGAGCTTGCGCCGCTCCAGGACTATCGGTTGTTCCATCGACCTTTCATACCATCATGCTTGACAGCCATTATGCCATATTACTATCGTGAAGCCCTGTTACAAGGGCCGTCCGGTTCAAAAGAACGGTTCTGGGAGGGGGATTAGCGCTTTGCCGGCTTCCGCGCATCACGTTCTTGTGCCGAATTCATCTGTGCTCGGGTGGCTCGGTTTTCGGCGCTCGGCTCAGCGTAGCGGCGTGCTCCCAATGAAGATCGCGGTTCTTGGTGGCGGTGGTGCGATGGGAGGCCTTTTCGGCGGCTATCTCGCGCGCGCCGGGGAGGACGTCGTGCTGATCGACGTCTCCCGATCCGCGGTCGACGAGATCAATACGAACGGCCTGACGATAGAGGAAAAGGACGGCCCACCGGCCACAATCAAGGTCCGAGCTTCAATGCAGCCGGAAACCGTAGGCCCGGTCGACCTGATCCTGAACTTCGTCAAGTGCTACCACACCGAAGCGGCGGTCCACTCCGCCATGGCAATGGCAACGCCGGAGACCGCATTCCTGTCGCTACAAAACGGCTGGGGGAATGCCAGCCGGATTGCCGCCATCGCTGGCGAGACGAAGGTGATGGTTGGATTGACATACCACTCGGCGACCCTCCTCGGGCCGGGCCGCGTCAGGCACCCGGGAGTCGGCTCGACGCATGTCGGCGAGTTGGATGGAAAGGTGAGCCCAAGGCTCGAAGCGGCTGCGTCGGTCCTTCGCGGCGCGGGGTTCGAAACATCGGTCTCAACGCGCATCCTCGAAGAGATTTGGAAGAAGCTGGCGCTCAACGTCTGTACCCTGCCGACCGCGGCGCTTCTGCATCTCTTCGCAAATGAGCTGAACGAACACGAAGGAACGCGGGCGCTCATGAAGGGCCTTCTCGGCGAAGTCGTCGGAGTCGCTAAGGCCCAGGGAATCGATATCGACGAGGGTGAGCGCTGGACGGCGATCACCGGGCTGCTCGCGCGCGCAATCGGCGCCAAGGCATCGATGCTACAGGACGTCGAGGCGAAGAGACGAACTGAGATCGACGTGATCAACGGAGCGATCGTCGAGGCTGGCCGTCGCGCGGGCGTTCCCACGCCGTTGAACGATAGCATGGTCTGGCTCGTGAACTCGCTGCAGGAAGCCTACCTCGCTGAAGCAAGGAACTGAGACAATGGCCTTTTGAGCCACGCTCAAGAGCCCGCGAGAGAGATCGAGACGACTTCCCATGCTCAATCCAGCCACCCGGATCCGCTTCCTTGGCGTTGCCGCCTACGAGATTGTCACCCGCGCCAACAAGCGCATCCTGGTCGACCCATTCCTGAACGAAAACCCTGGCTCGTTTGTTAAGCATGATGCCTTTGAGCACGTCGATCTCGGTACTTGTCTCCCATGCGGCCTTTGACCATCTCGGCGATGCTGACAAGATTGCGGCGCACTATGGTTGTCCTGTCATCTGTGGTGGCGAGGTGAAGGCTTGGCTGACGGCCAGAGGAATCCCTCCCACACAGATACGCGCCACCACCTGGGGCATTCGAGTCGAGGTCGCTGGCATAGAAGTGCAGCCGGTCGAGTGTCACCACTGGTCGCAGATCAAGATGCCTGACGGGACTTTCGCCTCCGGCGTTCCGATGGCATTTATCATCTACGCGGACGAGGGCGTGCGTTTCTATCACTATGGCGACACCGCGATATTCACCGACATGAAGCTGCAGGCGGAGCTTTACAAGCCAACCATCGGCTGCGTCGGAGTCGCCAATCCGCAGGAGATCCTGCACCTCAATCCGATGCCGGGCCGCATGATGACTGGCGAGATGTCGCCGTATGAGGGCGCGCTCGCTGCACAGTGGCTCGGACTCGAGACCGTGCTGCCCTGCCACTACATCAATCCCGACGATCAGGACGTTCGCGACTTCGAGCGTCACTTGAGCGCGCTAAAGGCACGCGGAGCGATACCTCGCTCGCTTGTCCTGAAGCCAGGCGACTGGATCGAGGTTCCAGCTGGCGGCGGAAACGTCAACCTGGCGGCATAAATGGCCGCACTTTCCAAGGAGCTCCCATGAAGCTGGTGACGTTCCGCAAAGGCAAGGGCGAGCGTGTCGGTGTGATCGCCGGCGACCGGATTGTCGACCTAACCAAGTCTGGCGTCGCCGATTCCATGATCACTCTGATCCGCAGCGGCAAAGTTGGGCTTGCCGCCGCCCGGAGAGCGGTTCGCGCGGCAAACGGTAAAGGTACGAGACTGGTCGACGCCAAGCTCTTGGCGCCAATTCGGCCAGGCAAAGTCCTCTGCTGCGGCATCAACTATGCGAGCCACGCGGAGGAAAACCCAAACGCAAAGATGCCGACCGAGCCGTTCTTCTTCGCCAAGTTGCCAAGCTCGATCGCCGGACCTGAGGATTCGATTGAAGCGCCACCTATGTCGAAGCAGATCGACTACGAGGTGGAATTCAGCGCGGTGATTGGAAAGCGGCTCGCGCGCGCGAAGCAAAGCGACGTGATGCCGGCGCTCTTTGGCTACACGCTGCTCAACGACATCTCGGCGCGTGATGTCCAATTCAAGGACAGTCAGATCACTATCGGCAAGAACTTCAACCACTTTGCTCCGATCGGACCATGCATCGTCACCACGGACGAACTGACAGAGCCCGGCGCCGTGCACCTCATGACGCGCCTCAACGGTAGGACCGTCCAGGATGGAAACACTTCGGAGTGGCTGTTTTCCTCTGCCTCGAGTGATTTCGTTTCTGTCGCAGATCATGACGCTTGAGCCGGGCGACATCGTGACGACAGGGACGCCTGCCGGCGTTGGTTACTTCCGCAAACCGCAGGTGTTCATGAAGCCAGGGGATACGATCGAGATTGAGGCGAAGGAGATCGGCGTATTGCGCAACCGCATCGGCTGACCTCGATGAAAAAAATGACCGCACAATTCGCGATAACCGTTGAGTTCGAACTGCTGCCCGGTTGCCGCGATCGGTTTCTGGAGCTCATTCGTCAGAACGCCGCAACCTCGGTTCAAGTGGAGGAAGGTTGCCGGCGGTTCGATGTACTCATCCCGGCCCGAGAAAATGCAGTTTGTCTTTACGAAGTCTATACTGACCCGATCGCTTTCAATGCGCATCTAGTCAGCGATCACTACAGGGTCTTCGATCGCGCAACGAAGGATATGGTTGCAAAAAAGAACGTCGCCAAGTTCGAAGCGTTTCCCTATGTGTCACCGGCTTAAATACAATGATGGAGGAAGGGGACCTGATTGATTTGGTGCCTTCCGCCCCTTTTGTTGGCTGGGAGAGGGAGCGGAGAACGTTAAACGCATCGGCGATCTCCTTGAGCGGAGGTGCCGGTGATTTAGGCTACGAGCGACTCAGCTGCGAGCGGAACAATGTCTGGATTTTGCGCATCAAGGAAGTCACATCGGGAATGACCGACTTCCGCTCTTAGGAGATAAATAAACGTACTGGTCGCGCCGGCGGAACTCCACTTCTGACCCGTTGCGGGCGTTATCGATGGGAGCGATGACTGGCGAAGGTTCCGAGAGGCTTCCGTCGTTCGATGCCAGTCGCAATGACAAGACATCCGACTCGGCCACCCTGCCGATGATTTGACGGGCAACGCCAGTGGGCAACATCTGGACTGTGGCCAAGGCCCCATGGGTAGAGATCGACAACACGCTCGTTAACTTCTCCGGCCAACCGCTGGATCGTCAGCCGCTTTTTGATGCCTGGGACAGGGCGGTCGCCGCCGGATGAGCTATTCGCAACGTAGTTTGCTAGACCGTCGGCCCAGCGAGCAAACTGGTCGCCTCTTCGCGGAAGCGCGATGGGGGTTGAGCGGCGTGGTATTCGTTTCCGCCATCTCGCCTGGGTCAGGTTGGAGGACGTCTCTGTGTTGGGGGTGTTCATACAAGCAGCCAAGCTTGGTTGTTGACTGATGCTCGATCTTAGCCGCCAAGCGGATGTTTTCGTGCGACCTGGAATGAATGAAGGCTGAACGCGCCGTTCTATGCGCCTTCAGCCCGAACGTGTTCTCCTGATCGGCAAGCTGAGAGCAGCCCGAAGGAGAGACATCATGCGCGCCCCCTTTTCATATGTTGTAGCAGCCACGATCGTCGCAGGCACCGCGGCGGCCTGGAGTGTCGCCCCGGCGGCGGCAGCACAATTTCCAACCGCGACAATGGCCCAAAGTGGAATCCAAATGGTCGAATATCGCGGCGACAGGCAGCACGGCGACTGGAACAACGGAAACAGGCGCGACGATGAATGGCGCAATAGGCGTCATCATCATCACGATCGCCGCCGAAATGATAATTTCTTCCCCGGCTTCAGCTTTAGCTTCGGGGTCCCGTTCGCCTACACACCGTACTACTATGCGCCCGCGCAGCAGGATTGCTTCCGGGATCGGTATGGGCGGCTCTACTGCACCGCCTATTGAATATTCCGAAATGAGCGCTGCCGGCCGCGAACGCGACCGGCGGCCTTCTAGGCAGCCCGGTCACTGTTAGCGTATCCGGGAACGAACAAAGTAGGCGCCTGTGCCTCCAGAGCGTCAGGTTCGGCATTTTCAGCTTCGAGCTGGCAGACGCGGAAATAACGGCGACCTCTGCGTTAACGAAGACGCACCTGCATTGCGGCTCCAGTCCGGCGGCGATGCATCTCCCGACGAATGCATGCGAACTGGCATTGTTCGTTTGGTAACCATTCTTGCCAAGGATATTGGTCTTTCCCTACCGGGCGCTGAAATTCAGTGAAGCGGGCCATGGCGACGCGGGGCAAGATCAAAGGGCGGGAGTGCATAAGCGTCTCGACCTTTGCAGTGGTCGCAGTAGTTTCGACCGCCGTCGGGCTTGGTCTGATGGGTCCGTTCAATCGAGCGGTCGTTGTATCGATTATCCGCGACACTGCCGAGACCCATGGCCTAAATCCTGATGATTTCGAACGGATGGCGCAGATCGAGAGTGGCTTCGATCCGTTTGCCTATCACCCCGTTTCGAGAGCTTCAGGTCTCTTCCAGTTTCTTCCGGCGACCGCGCGACAATACCAGCTAACGGCCGTATTCGACCCCAAAGCCAATGCTGAGGCTGCTGTTTCCTTGTGGATAGACAACGAGCGGGTGCTTCGCCAAGGACTGAAGCGTCGCCCAACTCCTGGAGAAATTTATCTGGCGCATCAGCAAGGTGCTCGCGGCGCAATCGGCCTGCTCACCCATTCAGACAAGCCGGCGGCAGAAATCGTCGGCTACGATGCTGTCACTAGGAACGGTGGCACTGGCGATATGAGTGCCGAGGCGTTTGCCAACAAATGGATCAACCGCTTTCAGCAGGACTGACTTGGAAGCGATCTTCGTGTACCAGCTTCGGCTCCGTCCAGAGCCTTGGCTCAACGCGACTCTCCGCCACAAGGGGCTCCAGGATCATATAGGCCCTGGACAAATCTCGGTTCTCAGCAGCGGTGGCGCTGCGCGCCGTCGTTGTGCGGAGGCTGCGTCTAGTCTCTGCCAAGAGCGCTTCGACAAGCCCGATCAGCGCCCCGAAGCCGATCAGCCCTATGCCTGCGAAGACCGCGATCAAGGCAGGAAAGCTGACCGTTTTCAATGAGGCCAGGGAGAGCAGACCCAATATCAATGAGAGCAAGCCGGTACCGATTAGCGTCGGTCGGGGCCAGGCCACCAATCCGTACGCAGTCAAGATACCGCCGATTACTGCCGCTATGATTTCCCAGTGCAAGTGCCACCTCGATTCCGTTTCTTCCAACGCCGGGGAAGGGATGGATCGTGCGGGCGCCAATATTCTCTTTGTAGGTCGGCAGGGTTAATGCGGGGTAAGCGGTCCTACTTCGTGTTGCCTTCGATGCCACGATGGCGGGGAACATGACCACGTCACCGTCGGTTCTGCGCCTGAAGCGCGACGTTCGTGCAATTATTCAGCTCGACAATGGGCTGACGCTTTACAGCTTTTGTTATCTCTGGAGCGACGTCGATCGTTGGCGCGGGCCAACGTAACGGGCCCTGCCGCTCAGAATGGAAGCGCCCGCGCCGTCGCTGGCTTGACGCTTCCGGTGATGGCTCAGCCACTACCTCGGCTTTGCTTCGCTAAACCCTCAGCGATCCAGAAATAATTGACTCAAATCGCGCGGACATTTTGCACGCGGCCGAAATGCTTTCTTCGCAATAAGAGCTTCGCAGCAATCTCGGTCCAGGCGAACGCCTGCGCTGCTATGCGCGGACGGGAGATGAGCGCAACCATCGCAATGCGAACGGAACTTGAAGAGCGCGGTTACAGTTTCGGCCGTGAGCTTGCCGCTGCCCTTGTTCTCGCCGGCGACCGGTTCGGCCGTGACCGACAGGCGATGCGCGAAATGACGGCTGTCGCAGCGCGCGAGATGCGTAAGGCCGTCGAATGGCTACGGGAGGGCGAGCTTCCCGATCCGCTCGTCGCCGACTACGAGCGCTCGTGCCGCACGGGCTTCCAAACCACACTGCATGCTCTGATCCACCATCATTCGACAGCGGACAGCACGCGAGTGGCTTGAGCATTTGGCTTCATCGACAGCTTCAATGCGCGCCTGCGCGGCGAATTGCTCAACGGAGATCTCTTACACACTGTGTGCGGCGCAGATCGTCGTAGGGCTGCGTGAGACTCTGGGCGTCTCAAATTTCTTTGGCTACTTCTCAGGTACCAATCAGGTACCAAATGGCCGATCGGACAAGAAATCGACCGTCTACCCTCCCGTGGCGGTCACGATCTGCCTCAGCCTATCGTAGAGACCGGTCAGTGATCCGCCGGTCGCCGAAATTCCGATAATGACCGTACCTATGATCGCGCAGATGAGAGCGTATTCTATCGCGGTCGCCCCTGCTTCGCTCGCCCGGAATTGTTTCGTCAAAGCGTGCATCGCTGCGCCTTCGCACTGGGCGGACCTTTCCTCGCGAATAGCAAGCACGATTTCCTAAAAGTCTTGGCAACGGAGATGGTAAAAATACACTAGCGGCGGGGCCATGCGGCCGGCCACAATCTGATTCCTCGACATCAGTTGGGCAACCAGGGGGACTAGGGAAGGCTTCGATACGCCGAGCTTGATGGAGGCCAAAAGCAGCTCGCCACGCCTGGCTAGGCCTCTACCGGCGCAAATCGGCCCCGGAGGAATGCCGGCATTGACGAATGGACGGCGCCGTCGTTGCCGCATATTCTCTTGGGGCGCGGCGGACGACACGCTCGTTCGTCGCGGCATGGGATGTCGCCGGTGCTTTGGTCGTGGAGCATGCGTATATGGATTTCATCGAAAGATGGTTCGGCGTGTCACCGGACGGAGGAGACGGCTCCACTGAGCTCATGTACCTAATCCTGCTCCTCGTCGTGATCGTGGCCGTGCTTTATCGGCCGGTTCGTCGCCGCTTCTTCAGCAAACGCGCACGCTAGCCTCAGATATAGACCACCCGCGCCGCGACGTGCCGGCTGTTGAGCACGATGTCGGCGACGGTCGCGCCTGAGAGCTCGGCCGCGGTCAGTGGGTCCTTCGACGACGTCATCACCGCGAGGAGCAGGTAGCGCTGTCCGGCGGTCGCGCCGGTCAGCTTGAGGTCGAAGGTCGCGGCGCGCGGCATGCGCGCCTCGATGGCGGCGGCCGGGTTGCGCACGGTGTTGGCCGCCGTGACGGCGTTTGTCGCGGGATTGGTGTTCTCCACCGCACTCGCCCGCTTCCAGCGATCGTCGAGCGTGGCGTTCTGACCGTTCACGACGAGCTTCACGATCGCCGTCTTCCAGGCCGCCGAAAGCGCAAGGCCGCCTCCGTCGCCGTCGGCCACACTCAGGCGGCGCTTGATCAGCGCGACCTTCACCTCCGCCGCCGGTAGCGGCTTGGTGTGGCGATGATGCACGAGCACGAAGGCCTTTTGCGAGACCGCCGTGACATGCTCGGCGCTGATCCGGTTCGCGGCCGGGCCGATGCGGTTCGCATTCGGAGAGAGCTGCGCGATGTCCGCTTCCGTCGGCACGCCGCCGACCCATGTCGCGGGTATCACGGCGACCACCGCGATGTCCGGGCTCAGGCAGCGGGGGTAGTCGCGGATCGGCGTCGTTTCGCCGGTGAGATTGGTGAGGCTCGTCGACGCGATGCGGCGCGTGTCGAGCGCATGGACGCGGAGATAGGTGCGCCCCACCGACGCCGGGTTGGCGCTGATGTCGACCTCCCAGACGCCGCGCGAAACGACCGCGGCGCGCAACAGCTTGAGGCCGCCGTTCGGCGCGGCCGAGTTCCAGTGGATCGAGAGGTCCTGCACGGACGCCTCGGGCAGGCCGATCGAATACATCTCCCAAGTCCACGTGGGTGTCGCGCCGCTCGTGTCGATGCGCCCCTTCCACACCCCCATCGCGGTCCCGACATATACGGTGTCGGGGTCCTCCGGATCGCAGATCACCGAGAGCGCCGGCGCTTTCGTGCCGTTGTTCCGAAGCCCGGTCGGGTGGAACTTCTTCTTCCCGTCGTACCACCAGAGCGTATCCATCCGGTCGAACTCGGTGAAGCCCGTGTTCGTGATCACCGATTTGCCGGTGGTCGAGACGTAGAACGATCCCTTGAAATCGGAATCGCCAGGCATCGTCACGCGATGCGGGGCGATCTCGGTCCACGCGCCGAGCATCGGCAGCTTCTCGCTCGGCGCGCCGTTCGCCGGGATGTCGGAATTGGTGGTGATCTGCTTCTTCTTGGTCCAGGCGAGGATCTCGCGATCCCAGTGATCGACGCCGCTCTTCTGGAACACGCGGGCGATGGCGCGCTCGTAGAGAACGATGAGCTGTGAATCGCGGAATCGCGTTCCGTCGAGCACGCCGGTGTTGAGCCACTTCACCGAGACGACGTTGCCAGTGCCGTTCGGCAATCGGTCCATGTCGAAGTTCCGTTCATACACCGCATCACGTGCGGTCGGCAGCGTGCGCCAGGCCATCAGCGGCGGCGTTGGCGAAAGCGGATCCCAGTCGTCCGTCAGCCAGAGCCGGAAGGAGCCGAGAGCGAGGCGCGCCTTGCCGGCCGTCGCGCCGGGTGCTGCCGCCGGTCCCGAATAGAAGAGCGAGCGGCGGGCCTCCTCCTTGACCCTCGCGCCGGGGCGCTCGATCGGCGGATCGAAGTGGCCGTTTCCGTTCCAGTGGACATGCGTGTACTGGCCGATCAGGAACGCCTCGCGGCCGGGCTGCGGATGGTAATGCACGCCGCCGCCGTCGCCGCCCCAGGGCGTGCGCTCCCAGATCGTGTCGCCGATGCGCCGGATGACGCCATTGTCCTGCGTTCCCGCCGCAACTGGGCCGGCATGACCCGGATGCGACGAGACGAAGCCGCACTCTGTGACGGCGAGACCGTTGTTGCGCGCGTTGAAAGCGGCGGCGATGCCTCCGACGGTCGAAATGAAGATGCCGCCGTCGCAGCCGACCACCACGGAGTTGCCGTTCTCCGAGACGACGATCGAGTGGATGTCGGCATGCACCCCGTCGCCGATGAAAGTAGCGTCCGTCCACGGTCTCTGGTTGTTCGCCGGCAGGAAATCGAGCGCGAAGTTGTTGGCCGCGGCGGTTCCGGAGACGGTGCAGGCGTAAAGCGAGGCATTCCATCCCGACGTGCCGCGCTCGGTGCTGCCGCCGAGATAGACGACAGTGGGCGTGCTTCTGTCGACGGCGATCGCCATGTCGTACCAGGACTGATCGTTCGTCTCGCCTCCAACGGCGCGCGTGCCGCCGAAGAGCGGCGGCGGCAGGTTGCGCACCACGCGCGCCGTCTTCGTGTCGATGCGCCAGAGGCGCGGCGAGTTCTTGCCGGCGCTGCTCAGCACATAGACTATCTGCAAATGCGTCGTCGGCGTTGCGGCGAGCGGCATCGCCGCGGCGAGCGCGATGCGCTGCCGGTCGTCGTAGGTCGGCAGGCTGATCTTCTCGAAGGGCGTGTTGCCGGCGACACCGTTCTCCGACACGTAGACCGCGGATTCGGCGTTGGTTCTCCCAAGATTCACCATCGCTACGAAGAGCCGCGCGGGCGCGGCCGCCGGCGCGGTTGCCGCCGGCACCCAGACGGCGTCGGTCGCCAACACGCCGTCGGTGTTCTGCGTGTTGAAGGGCGGTTTCGCCACGCGCGTCCACTCGGCATCGCGGACGAACGCACCGGAGCGCGTGAAGAGGCCGAGCGTGGTCGCGGCGACGAGCGTGTTGGCGTTTGCCGGATCGCGCACGATGCGGAAGATACCCGCGCCGATCAGGTTCGGCGCTTCGCGCTCCCAGGGATTGCCGGACGGATCGGCGAGCGCGGCGCTGACCGTCTTCGTGAGCTTGAGGATGCCGATGCCGCCGCTCTTGCCGCCCGGAACTGCGTTGTCGCGATAATAGGCGGTGGGCTCTCCGGTCCCCGCGTAGATCGTGTCGGCGTCGGCGTTGGCGCCGAAGTCGACGTGCAGACACCCGATGACGAGCGAGTTCGCGGAGCGGCCGCGCGCATTGAGGTCGGGCGTCGTCGCCATGCCCCCGAGCGGCGACCAGCTCTGGCCTGCGTCGCTGCTGAACCAGACGCCGCCATTGGCGCTCGCGGCGTAGAGGCGATTGCCGTCGGGGCTGCGCTTGATGTCGCGGATGCGCCCGGCGACGCGCGGATTGTTGGTCGCCTGTCCGCGCAGAATGGCGGAGGGGCCGATCGGCAGCCAGCGCTGCAGGTCGGCCTGCTCCGGCGTCATGCCGTGCTCGGCGAGCGATGCCAGGAGGTCGCGGAAGGCGATGCCGGCGTCCTCGAGCAGGCCGTCGGTGAAGCCGCCGTAGATGCGCTGGAAGTAGGTGGTGCGCGCGGCGAGCTTGTCCTCGCTCGCGCGTGGCGGCGACCCCGGCCAGTCATAGCGTGCCATGTCGGGCCTCCGTTGTCACTCTTCGCTGTCGCGCGGAGCGACGGGCGCGATGCGGATGTAGCCTTCCTCGACCTTGGCGGGTTGCAGCGGCAGAAGCGCCGTCTGCGTCGCGGCGAGGATCGGATCGTTCTTCCAGGTGAAATTGCTGTCGCGGCGCGTCCAGAGCTGCTCCGTCCCGAACGAGGCGATGAGCGGCAGGCGCACCTTCTCGCTGTCGATCAGCACCGGTCCGATGCGCGCCGACGGCGCGATCGTGGCGAGCCCGTCGTGAATCCAGTCGCGGGACAGCTGCAGCGACTTGCGCGGCAGGATGCCGGAGGTGAGGTGGCACTTGCCGCCCGGATGCTGAAGCAGCGTCAGACGCACGGTCTGTCCGGGGCGGACGGCCAGCTCGTCCTCGGCGACGATGTAGGGATGGGTGATCGGCCTGACTTGCGGGACCTGCGGCGTCTGTCCGAGGAGCCCAAGCTGGCCGCGCCCGCGTCCGGCATCGAGCGCGGCATCGCGCACGACCTTGTCGACCACGTGGAAGCGGGTGAAGTCGTCGTCGACGAAAAAGCCGAGGACGCCGTCGTCGTCGCGCGTGATCTCGCCGATCCGCACCGGGAAGGCGCGATCCGCGAGGTCGGCATAAGCCGCTTCGCGCGCGGCGCGCTTCGCGACGTCGCTGAGATCGAGCTCGTTCTGATCGCCGAGGATGTCGAGGCGGAGCGTCGCGCGCACCACCGCGATCGGGCGGCCGACGAGGCCCGCGACGTGCGTCGCGCCGAGCACGGCATAGGTGTCGACGGACCAGAGCGTCGTGTCGATCGCGCGCAGCAGAGCGGAGAGCGCGCTCTCCGCGTCTGCTGACGCCGGCAGGCCGGCGCGCGTCTCCGCGTCTTTCGCGACGATGGCGGCCGACATCTGTCCGAGAAGCTGCTGCGCAGGCTGGAGATCGAAGAGCGGTCCGGCATCCGGCGGCCCGTCGCGGCCGGGCGCAATCTCCCAGGTCACGCCGCCGCTGATCGGATCGTGGGAGAGCTGGCCGATCGGAGTGCCGGCCGTATCGAAGACCTCGAGCGCCTCGTCGATATGGTCCGGCAGCAGGAAGCCGGCGACGGGATTGATCATCAGCGACGGCTCGAGCTGGTCGATCGTCGCTTCGCGTGAAGTCTCCGAAAGGTCGGCGGGATCGACGAGACGGAACAGCCAGCGCGCCGGACGGAGCAGACGCGGCCGGAGCGTCACGCCGCCGGGAACGTCGTCGCGCGCGGGATAGGCGATCCGCTCGGGATCGAGATCGAGCGTTCGTCCGAAGGCGTCGACGAGCCGCGCCTTCCTGACCTGTAAGCGCCCGGCGAGGAGAAGCTCGGGAACCGAGACGGGGACCGGCTTCCCGACATCACCGCCGTTTCGCGGCTGAAGCACGCCGTAGGAACCGACCGGGAGCCCGAGCAGTACGTCGTGCATGCTGTCGAGATTGGCGGAGAGGATGTCGATGCCGCTGACGGCATGGGCGATGTCGGAGAGCTCGGTCTCGACGCTGTCGCTGACCTCGCCGTCGACGCCGCGCGCGTCCTCCGCCTTCAGCCATTCGCCGATGGCGTTGCCGAGCGTCGCCGCGACGCCGCTGTTCAACGGGCTGCGCCCGGCGATGCTCCTGACGCTTCCGCCCGGCGGCTCGTCTTCCTTCCCGGCTTCGAGATCGACGGGGCCGAGCGACCAACCGTCGAGACGGTCGGCGGTGTCGACTTCCACCTCCCATTCGAGCCACAT
The DNA here is from genome assembly GCA_963814905.1 of uncultured Alphaproteobacteria bacterium. Lineage (GTDB taxonomy): Bacteria > Pseudomonadota > Alphaproteobacteria > Rhizobiales > Afifellaceae > DASWJZ01. Next base: position 25,688 of record CAWFEM010000007.1, read on the forward strand.
CGGCACCCAAGGCTGCGCCCATGCCGTGACGCCGACCGGATCGGAATCGACGCCCGCGATCAGGCTGAAGCGATCGAGTCCGGCTGCGACTCGCGCATCGTGATAGGGGGAGGACGTTGGGGTGGCCGGGCGCGCGGTGGCGCCGACGCCGAAACGGCCGTCGACGGAGAAGCGTAGCGCCGTCTCGGCGTACATGCGCGCCTTCACCGCGGAGGAGTCGAAGCCGGTCGCCTTCGAAGCCACCTCGACGCGCCAGGGCGCGAGGTAGGGATCGAGGATCATCGCGCTTTCGACGAGCCGCACGACTTCGGGCGGCAATCCGCCGGCGGGGTATCCGGAGACGAGATCCGCACCCTTGATGAGCCCGGCGATCTCCGCTGGCACCTGTGACGGCCAGCGGCACTGCAATCGTCCGTCGGGTGAACGTTTGTCGTCAAAGCGATGCCGGGCGCTCCGCCCGCCGCCGCTCACTGCTAGCATCGGCTCCATCGGCTCGAAGTAGCGCGGCGTCGGACGCTGGACGAGACGCGACGCGGGCGGCGAGGGCGGCGCCTTCTTCGCATCGCGCTTCTCTCTGACCGTCCGCAGCCGGTCGGCCGTGAACGATCTTACGCCGGCGGGGCGCCCGCTCGACCAGAGGATCTCAGTCTCCATCAGCGCGACGTCTTTCTTCGAAAGCGTCCCGAACATCGCCGAGCGAGCGGCGCGCGTGCCCGGCAGGTCGCTGCTCTGCCCGGGCGAGATGACGCGCTCCGTCGGTCCCGGCTCGCCCGGGCGGGAGGAGAATCCCGCGACGTGCTCGCCCTCCTCGATCGCGAAGACGCCGTTGGCGGTGCCGACGCCGGACAGGAGGTCGTGCGTGAAGCCCGAGACGAGACGCTCGACGTCGCGCCGGTCCTCAGGGTCCGCGAGGCTCAGCCCAGTCGCGGCGAAGACGGCTGCGATGTCGTCGGCATGGAACCCGAACGCCACGCGCGCCCGATCCGGTGCCGGGCGCTGGTCTGCTACGACGTCGCCGGCCACGGGCACGCCGTGGATGACGCCATGAAGCAGCGAGGCGTAGGGGTCGTGTGTGACGGCGGTCGCGAAGTGCGAGGCGGTTTCGGCGAAGAGCCCGCCGAGACCAGCCGATGCGGCGGGCTTCACGTCGCCGATGGCCGTGGGGTCGATGGCCGCCCCGAGCGTCTTGTAGCGGGCGGCCGAGGTGAGCGTTGCGGCGCTCTGCTTCTTCTGCTTCGTTGCGCGCTTCTTTACGCTGGCGCCGCGGTCGTCGAGATCGTCGGTCAGGCGCCATTTGAGCGCGTCGAGCCGCGCCTGCAGGCCCGCTTTCGATTGCGCCAGGTCGAGCGGATCGTGCCGCGGATCGGTCCACCAGCCGCAGACTAGATAGGTGGCGAAGTCGCCGATGACGCCCGACCGGAAGGTCGCGCGGAGATCGTCGAGCGGATCGTGGAAGGCGAAGCGATGCGCGACCGCATCGTAGCAGCCGCTCCAGTTGAGGGAGCCGCCCACGGTGCCGGTCAGCGCCTCCGGTGCGATCGTCTTTCCGGTCGGCGGATCGCTCGGCCCGGGGGCCGGCCAGTCGGCGAGCGGCGTCACGGTGGTGCGGTCCGCCTCGATGACCCAGCCGCTGACGGCGGCGCGCGTCGCCTCGCGCGGCACCGCGAGCCGGAGCACCACCCAGCGGTCGGGAAGCGGCGGCAGCGAGAGCCGGTTCTCCGTGCCGCGATCGCGCTCGGCGAGCGTGCCGTCGAGAAGCGAGTCCGGCATCGCCCAGTGAAGATGCACGCCGGCCGGGCGTTTGACGCCGTCCGCGAAGGGCTCGGGCATGGGCTCCGGGTCTTTGCCGTCTTTCGTGGTCATCGCGAAGGGCAGGCGCACGAAGGTCTCGCCGCTGCCTTTCGGCACGTAGAGCGCCTGCACGTCGATCGGAACCAGGACGCGTGGCTGACGCAGCAGCAGCCTGTCCCAATTGGCGATCGAGACGAGCGGTTCCTCGACCCCCACGAGCGTCTTCCAGCGCGGTTCCGTGACGAGCTTTCTGACGGTCTCGTCGTCGATCGGGGGCGGGCTCATTCGAACTTCTCCTTGAAGGTCGTGAAGAGGCCGGCAAGGTCCTTCGCGACCGTCGGGCGGAAGACGTCCTTCTTCTCCGCCGCGTTGGGACTGTTCGGATCGCCGAACACCTGGCGATAGGGGAAGCGGATCATCTGAAGCGCGAACTCGGCGCTGGTCAGCTTTCCGTCATCGTTCATGTGCGTTGCCGGAGTGCCGAGGAACGTCGCGCCGGTGGCGCGGAGATCGAGCACGCCGGGCGAGCCCCGGCGAAAGGAGATGTTCATCGGCAGCTTCGGCTCGACGTCGGTCGACGTCTGCACGTTCCGCGCCCTGACCGTTGCCTTGAAGCTGTTGCCGTCGCCGATCGGTTCGAGCTTGATGCCGAACTGGATGCCCTGCCGCGGCTCCTCCACGTGCACGACTTCCGGCACGCCGTCGAAGAGCGCCAGCAGCACCGCCGGCGCCAGCCGCTCGAGCCTGAGAAGCTTGATCCGGTCCGGGTCGGATTCCGGGATGATCGCCTCGTCGTTCCCGATCTCGCGGCGATAGGCGCGGACCTGAAGGCCGGGCCATCCGGAGACGGCACGCGAGCGCAGGAGGAAGCCGGTGATCTGGCCGGCCTTCCCAAGTTGCCGCTGCTCGCTGCCGGGGAGCCGCACCAGACGTTCCTGCTCGTCGATCTCGTCGCGGATCGACGGATAGAGTGACTCGAGCTGCGCGCGGTCGCTGCTGTTCACCGTGCCGACGCTGAGCGCGCCCTGCACGAGCGCGTCGGTCCACGCGCGGTCGACGAAGAAGAAGCGGATCGACTCGATCGGCAGAAGCTCGGAATCTGCGACGATATTGTTGAAGGGAACGCCTTCGAGGAGGCGCAGCCGGGCGAGCCAGTCGCGCACAGCAAGCGGCGTGATCCGCTCCTTGCCGGCGGCGGGGTCGCGATCCGACACGGCCGGCAGATAGCCCGTCACCATCGTCTTCAGCTCGGCCATCACCGCGGATGCGGCGAAGAATTTCACCGCCATGTCAGTCCTCCTCTTTCCGCGAGGTCAGCCCCTCGATCAGCGCGTCGAGCGCATCGGGTTCGCGTTCGGCCTCGATCCGGCGCGCCCGCGTCGGCGTCGTCGCCGTACGCTTCCCGCCGAGCGCGTCGGTTGCGACGCGGTCCACCTCTACGGCGAGCGCGCCCTGCAGATGGCTGAAGCGATCTCGCCCGCCTTCCGATTTACCGAGCAGCACCGTCGCTCGGTCGAGGATAGCGGCCGAGCCGGCGCTCTGCATCTCGCTCAGGATGCGGGCGTCGATCGCGAGACCGACGGAGAGAATGTCGGTGATGTCGCCGTCGAGAAAATCGAGGGGACGTCCCGGATCGATCGGGGGCCGGAACGGTCCGAGGACGTTCTCCGGCTTGACCGCGGTTTCGATCACGAAGATCTTGCCGATCAGCGGGCCGAGACTTCCGACGACGCCGTCCTTCAGGACTGTGCTGAGCTTGCCGATCGATTGGCCGGCAAGGCGCGCAAGACGGCGCGCGCGCTCGGCACCGAACTGCTCGCGCCGCCACGCCATCAGCGCATTGACGAAGGCCGGTCGCGACAGAGCCAGGAGTCGCCCGATCTCAAAGGCGACGGCGAGCGAAAGGTCTTCGCGTCCGTCGGGCACGACGGAACGGAGCTGGTCGCTCGCATGCGCGAGCACCGGCTTCGGCGCGCCGGTTACCTCGCGAAGCGTCGGCGACGGCACGAAGGGCCCACGATACCAGGCGCGCGCGTCGTCGCCCGCGCGCGTTGTGTGGGCGAGCCCCACATGCCCCGTCTCCGCGACTTCCGGATCCGGCCGCGGGGAGGGCGCGTCAGGCGGTCCTTTCAGTGGTTCCGGCGCGCACGGCGGGCGCGCCTTCTTCGCCCCCGGGCCGGGCAGCGTTCCAAGCAACCCGACGTCGATGCCGCGCATGAGCGACTCGAAGGAACCGCCGCCATCGCAGGTGAACGACCAGTGTGCGAGGACGGGGAAGCGATAGACCTTTTCGAGCACGACGCCCTCGATCGGCAGGCGGAAGCCGGCCTTCATCGCGTCGCGGACAGCAAAGGAGGCGCGCTCGGAGCTCGCGGTCAGGGCCACGTCCTCGATGGCCTTCACGCTTGCGCTCCACTCGCCTGCCGCGCCCGGCCGCGGGGATGCGGACTTCGCCGAGCGAGCCGCCGGCGCTTTGACGGTGGCCGTGGGTGTTGCGACAGGCGCGCTCGCCACCGGACTCCCGGCCGCGAGGAACGGCGTCGATGCGACGGCCGCCGCGACTTGCGCGCCCATCACCGCGATGTCGGGCGAGCCGCCGCTCCCATCAGGACTGACCGGTACGTAGTAGTCGCGGATGTCAAAGACGGTCGCCATCGCGAAGAAGTCGAGCTGCGGGGTCGATGGCGGCGGCAGCGCGTTGAGCTGACCTTCGAGATTGATCAGACAGGCGGTGTAGCGCACCGGCTTGCACGCGACGCGGTCGTATTGCGGTAAGCGGTTCGCCATGACGACGGCGAGAAAGCCATCGTCGTCGCCGTTCGCGAGCTCGGTGTCTTCGAGGTCGACCTCGCGCACATGGGTAAGAAGCGAAAGGTCCTGCTTGGTGGGGAAGACCTTCGTCACCGTCGTCTGCGGCACCGAAAGATAGACGCCGTTCGCGACATCGTTCGGCCCGGAGAGCTTGACCCCCGGCGTGACGCATTCTGCGATTGACGCCTCGGGCGAGATTTCCCCTTCGCCCTCCGCGATCACCACCAGCGCCAGCCAGGGAATCGTCGGATCGGTCGGGTCGGCGGCACGCTCCCACGGCAGCGTGCGGCGCTTCAGAACGATCTGCGGCAGTCGCGACTCGTAGGCGCCCTCGGAATTCGCCGGCGGAAATGCCGACAGGAGCTGGTCGGGCGGCAGCTTGAAGCGCGGCGACGTCACGCGGATGTTGGCGCGATGCGGTGCCGTCGGCCGGCTGCCGCCGGAAATCGTCTGCGTGCCGTGGAAGACATAGTCGCCGGCCGTGAGCGGCGGAACGGCGCGACTGTGAAGCACGAATTTGCCCCGGCTCACCATGTCAGCCGTTTCCTCCCCGTGTCGGTCTTTCGCGTCGCGCTTCGACGAATGTCACGGCGACGTCCTCGCCCGGATTCGCGAGTGCCGCGTCGAGCAGCGCGTCCGGCGCTTCCGACGTCAGCCGCGCCGCGACGAGCGCGGCGTCGGCCTCGGACGCCATCACGCCGGCGAGCGTCACAGTGCCGTCGCGGAGCACCCGCACCGTGACCGCGTCGGATTTCTCGGGCTCCACGGCGTAGACGAGGACGCGTCGCGCGCCCTGGCTCAAAAGCACCGGCGCGATCTCCGCGCCAGATTTGTCGCGCGCCACCGACGCGCCGTCGAGCGACAGCGAGAAATCGGCCGCTGGATCGCCCGACGCCGTCTCGTCGATCAGAAGCACCACGGTCGTGGCGCGCATGGCGAAGCGCGTGGTGACGAGGCGCGAGCCTTCGACGAAGGACCGTGCCCCGATCCAGCCGGCCTTGAACGACTCGCGCCCGCGCTTCAGCACGGCGTTCTCCGCCTGCACCGAGCCGCCGCTGCAAAGGCACGTGGACCAGCCGACATAGGCGAGGCTCTGTCCGTCATGCCAGCCGGCAAGACCGGACAGCGCGCCCGACGGATCGGCCGGCGCGGCCCAGACGGCGACGCGTTCCGTGCCTTGCGGGATCGGCGGCTTGCCGCTTTCGCCCGTGATGTCGGCGAGCACATCGCCGCCGGCGCCGAACATGACGACGCGCGCATGCCCCTTGAAGGTAAGGGCGGGACGCGCGCCGAGACCGGCGTCACGCTGCGCGTTTGGCATCGCGAGCACCGCGACCTCGCCGGCGGAGATGCTTGCGTCGGCGCTCGCGGAGCGCTTGCCGGCGATCGCGTTGCTGAGCGTCCGGAGCCGCGCCAGCGCAGCGCGATCCGCCCCGTACCCATCGACCGCGGCCGGCGGTATCCGGGCAGGCCGCGTGAGCGGTACCTTCTGCGTCGCGATGAGCGAACGCCCGGCGACGGCGGCGCGCGGCGCGACGCGCAGAAGGCGCGCCGGGAGCCCGCTTTCGAGGATCGAATTGGCGGCGTCGAAGGTCGGCGGGGCCACGCGCGGCAGCTCCGATGTCACCGTCGTCCGCCGAACCTTCGTCTCGCGGCGCGCCATCGGGGTGAGCACGGCGATCGCGACCGGCGCCCTGACGCCGTGATCGAACACCTTCGGCGGGTCGGGGTTGGCAAGGGCTACCGATGCGCCCGGCGTCTGCGGCGCCATGCGCTCGCCAAGCGCGCCGAGCCGGGGCGGGGCCGCCCGGTCGCCGCGCAGGGAGGCGAGCGCGACATTGCTGTTCCCCGCCTCCGCCATCCACGGCCGCACGGTTCTATAGATGCCGCTAGCGTCGATGTTGGTCGGCAGCAGGTCGGCGAGCTGCTTCGCGCCTAAGAGCACGCGCGCCCGGTCGTTCTTCTCGGTGACGAAGGGGAGCGGTTTGCGCGGTCCGGCCTCGACCTGGTTGTAGGCGACCTCCTTCGGAAGCCGGTCCTGAAGCGATGCCTCCGACACGAGGAGCGCGCCGTTCAGGGCCTCGACGATCTCGCCCTTCGGCACTTTCTTGTCTTCACGCGACTGCACCGGACCCCATGCGCCGAGCGGGAACGAACCGGTCGAGGTGGAGGCGAGGCGGAGCCGTCCGATCCGGTCGGCGGCCGCGACGCCGTCGCTTGCGGCCGGATAGAGATTGAGCGCGATGGCGGAGGACATCGTGGCGTCGCCGACCGGCGCGATGCCGAGCGCACGGCTCGCCGGCCTGTTTACCGGCGCGCCGCCAGCGACGAGGCTCGTCGCCGGAGCGATCGTCGTCAGCGTCAGCTCGAATTCGGAAAACACCTCGAACGGCTTCTGCGGCGTGCCGTCGGCGGTGCCCTTCTCGGTCCCGTTCGACCCGACGCCGGGCGGGATCGAGCCCTTTCCGGTCGAGGAGGTCAGCACGCGCGCGACGCCGGGGCTCGACGCTTCGAGGTACTTGGTGACGAACGCGTCCCACGAGATCGGCTCGAAAGGCGCGCGGTCGCTGCCGCCGAACTCCACCTTCAGCCCGACCGGGCCGACGTCGAAGCGCGCGATGCCGTGGAATTCGGGGCCGGTGACTTCGATCTTCGCGCTGATGCTGACGGAGATCGTGATCTCGCCGAGCCAGAGGTCGATGGTGACGCCGGCCGCGATCCGCGCGTGCACCTCCGCCTCGTAGCGGAAGGGATCGAAGTAGATGATGACGTTCGCGCCGAACGAGACGTTGGCCCATGCCGGCCCGAGGCTGGCGGAGGCTTCGAGCGCGCCGCCCGCCATCAGCGCCTCGGAGGTCAGCGCGAAATAGCTCTCTCCCTTTATGGAGATGAAGCTGCTCGCCTGCCATCGGAAGCCGAGCCGCGGCACCTGCGGATAGCCGTCGCGGTGGAAGTCTGGATGGAAGCCGCCGAGCGTCAGCACGAACTCGCCCGCATGCGGCCCGCCGAACCACATCACGTAGGCGAAGCCGCCGGTGAGGCGTACCAACTCGTGCAGCAGCCAGGAATTCTCCGTCAGCTCCGCCTGCACCCACATCACACCGTCGCGCGTGGAGAAGCGCGCGATGAGACCGATCTCGATCGAGACGAGCGCCACCTGCGGCCGCGGCAGCGCCATGCGTCCAAGGCCGAGGATCGTCAGCTCGAACCCGCCGCCGAAAGACACGGCGACGACGGCGACGCCGTCGACCAGCGCGAAGCTGGTGAAGCCGAGCCCGGCCGCGAACCAGAAGCGGTCGCGGCGCATGGGGAACGTATCGCGCACGGCGACGAGCGCCTGCATCGGATCGGAGGGCGCCGAGGCCGAGGCGTCGAGCGCCTGGATCATCACGAAGTCGCCGAACGTGCTGAGGCTCGACGGGAAGATGAGGTCCCGGTTGATGCCGAAGCCGCCGCCGATGCCGGTCACGAAGAAGGCGGGCGGGCCGCCGATCGGTCCGGTGACGGCGCCAAACGCGAAGAAGGCGGTGAACCGCGTGCCATCGGTGACGCCTGTGCCGTAGCCGCCGTAGATCGACAGCCCGTAGGTGGCGACGCGCGCCATCAGCATGCCGACATATTCGATGTTCGGCTCGGTGCCGAACTTCCGCAGGCCCCCAGCAAGCGTCACGCCGCCGATGTCGGCGCTGACGGCAAGGCCGGCGAGATCGACCTTCCAGTTGGACGCATCGAAGAGGGAAGCGCCCGAGGTGACAGCGAAGGTGATCTGAAGGTCGTCGACCGCCGCCACGAGCCCGGCGATCGACACGCGCCCGTCGAAGAGGACCGCGATCTTCTCGAGCTGATCCTGCCGGACCGTGACTCCGAAGCCGACCTGCTCGACATAGAGCGGCCCAAAGCCTTTCTGGATTGAGAGCCACCATGGCCCGTCGCCTTCGCCGGCTGAGAGGGAGACGAGCACCGGCCCGGTATCGTGCTTCTGCACGGCGAGCCCCGGGCTGAAGGCGGGGGCGAGCGCATTGCTCCCCGTCCCTGTGTCGCCGAGCATCCCCTGCGCGACGGCATTGCCGCCGCCGCCCGCGCTGCCGGCGCCGACGGCGAGGTCGCTCAACTGGATCTGCACGCCGCCGGAGAACTTCGACACCGAGATGTCGGCGAAGAGATGCGTCGCCACCGAGCCGAGCTTGATGAAGCTGTCGAGCAGCGGTCCCGACGACTTGCCGACCCGCAAGCCAATGCCGTTGACGGAAAGCGACGGCGCGAAGCTTGGCCCCGTGATGTCGACGAAGCCGATGGCGAGGCCGGGCGGCGGATGGTTTTTTATCCAGCGTGAGTCGGCTTCAAGCGATACGCGCGTCTCGCCGGTCGCGATGTCGACGCGTCCGTTGACGCCGAGTGTGAGCTTCACGATCGGCGCATCGAGTCGCATCCCGATCGATATGCCGCCACCGACATCGAAGTTCGGTCCGGCTTCCGCGACGTTCTTCAGGAGACGCATGAAGCGACCAGCGAGGAGCGTCGGATCGAAGAGCGTCGGGTCGAGCGACGCGGGGTTCGCCGCGTCGAGGAAGACCCCGGGGAGAAGTCCCTTCACCTTCACGTTCGGCGCGGTCGTATGCGGCACCGTCTTTTCCAGAAGCGCTTGCACGGCCGGCGTCTGCATGGCGAAGCGCGACACGAGGTCGAGTGCGACACGCGTCATGGCGAGCGCCACGTCGGCGGGGTCGGTCGTTTCGCCGGCGCTCGATCGCGAGACGAGCGCGAAGCCTCCGGGGAGCGCCCAGCGCGCGAAAACGGCGTCGGTGCCGGCCGCGTCGAGCGCGCTGCCAACCTCGATGCGTGCGCCGCCGGGGGCGCTTGCGCCCGCCGCGAAGGAGACGAGCGGACGAAGCGCTGCGCCGTTCACGGCGATCGCGGCTGGGCCGACGTTGCCGGTGAAGGTCTGCATTCCGCTGGCGTCGAAGGCGAGCGTCGCGACGACCTTCTGCGCAAAGGGAACGCCCGAGGCGTCGACCCAAACCGTGGCGCTGAACGGCGCCGTGGCGATCTCCACCTCGACTGGCCCGGCCTGCAGCAGGAGGCGGCCCGCCGGAGCCGAGACGGAGAGCGGCGCGGGCGATGTCGGCCCGATGGCGGCGGCGAGTTCAGCGAGCGCTGTTTGCGCCAGCGCGGGGAGGCGGTCTGCGAAACGCTGCGCCGGATTCTCCGCCCAGGCGTTGAGACGCGCGCCGTCGAACTTCGGCGTCGCGCCGGTGCGCAGATCGAGCGCGTCGCCGATGGCGCGCACCACGCGCGCTGCCTGCGCCGCTGCCGGCGGTGAGGTGAGCTTCGCCACTTCGTCGAGAACGAAGGGGAGCACCTGCAACGCCGCGCCGGCGACGCTGCCGAGCCCCGGCGGATCGGGATAGAGCCCGATATCGCTTCCCGTCTGCGGGCGGATGAAGAGACGCACCGCCGGGCCTACGGTGAGATGCACCGCCTGCCGTCCGTTCGCTGCGCCAGGAAGTCCGGCGAAGACGTCGAGGTTTGGCGCAAGCGACCCGTTAGCGCCGATGTCGAGCGCGAACATGCCGCCGAAGGCGAGGCGCGGCGAGATGCCGGGCGGTGACGTCAGCGCGGCGCTGTCGAGTTGCAGGCCGAGGCGGAGCGTGCCGCCCGTTCCCGTCGCGGTCACGAGGACGCCTGGCGCGAGCTGCATCTCGCCGGGTCCCCCCGGAATTTGCAGGAGCGGCTTCAGGGCATCGAAAAACGCCGCGACGCGGATCGGCGCGAGCACGCCCGACGCATCGCCAAGCGCGTGCGCGCTTTTCATCCACGCGGCCGGCTCTGTGAGTAAGGCGATCGGCACGCGCGCGCGCCGTTCGAGATCGCCCGCGACCCCGCTCAGCAATCCGACCGTATCGAGCACGGCCTCGACGAGCGGCCGCGCGCCGTCGTCGAGCTCGCGCAGATAGTCGAAGCCGAGGCGGATCGCGTTCGCGACGATGACCGAGGGCAGGGCCGCGATCAGGCGCGAGGGATCGGCGTTCGGCCAGACCGGGATGGTATCCGGCTGCGGCTGTCCGACGCGTGGCCACTCGACGCTGGCGGTGAGCGGATTGAGGGCGACCTTCAGGCACGCGCCCGGCTCGCCGAGTCTGAGGTCGCCGCCGAACGCGCCGTCCGTCGAGACGAAGGCGGAGAGCGACCACGGCGCGAGGCCAACGGTCCCCGGTGTGCCGGACAGCGTCACCTCCGCGCGGCGCTGGGCGAGGTCAACGGAGACGCCGGGGAGCGGCGCGATCACGGTGTTGAGGATCGTCTGCAACTCGGCGCGCGACTGCGCCCCCGTGGCGAGCGCGCGGAAGTGCTCGGCCGGCTGGTTCAGGATGCTGTCGAGCGCGGACGCGACGAAGCCGCCCTGGCCGCCGGCTGCTGTCAGCGAGAACACGCCGGCCGCTTCGAGCAGGTCGAGGAACGTCGCGATGCCGGCATCGGCGTCGAGCGACAGCTCGCGCATGACGCCGGAGAGAAGCACTCCGGCTTCGGGAAGGGCGGGCGTGACGACTTCGTCGGCGCTGGTCGTCGAGCCCGCGTGCCGCACGACCCAGCGGTCGCGGCGGATGGAGAAGACGCGCGGCTCGTGGAGCACGATCTCGGCCTGCGCTTCGCCCGCGCTGCCGAGCGGCATCGTCATGTTGAACTCGAGCCAGCGAAGGTCCTGGTTTCCCATCGCGCCCGGGCCGCCGACCAGCCATCCGCCCGCGCGCCGGACTTCGAGATGGACGTTGAGCGGTCGCGTGCCGCGGATCGAGGGGCCGCTGAGATCGGCGCCGAAAAGCTCGAGCGCCGCATGGCCGGTGACGGTGATCCCGGTCGTGCCGAGCGCGATCGGCAGGCGAAGCCCGGCGCCAACACCGCTGATCGTCTGGAACGCGGGGAGGGCGAAACGCTTCACCGCCTTCTGGCTGAGGGCGGCCGCGAAAATGGCGGTCAGCGCGCGGCTGATCGCTGGCGGTGTGACGTTGCCGAAGACGGCGTGCACCTCGAGACCGGCTCGGGGCGCGGGCGGCAGCGTCGCGGGCGGCGCAAGCTCGTCGGCGAGCGACGGCGTGTCCGCGAGCTTCGTCAACCCGCGAACGAGGTCGCGTCCGCGCGCCAGATCGGGATCAAACGGGTCTGCGGGATCGTCGGCCGGCAACAGTGAATTGAGCAGCCGCAGCGTGCTTGCGGCAGGCTCGGCGGCGAGGACGGAGAAGGCGACCGGACCAAGCGGCGTGCCGATCGTCACGAGCGCGCTGACCTCGGCGACGCTTTCGGCGACGCGCCGGGCGGCATGGCCCGCGCCGCCTTCGGCGACGAGCGCGATGCCGCCGCCGAGCGCGCGGAACGGCTGGAGGATGCGTTCGAGCCGCGCCGCCTGGCCGGCGATGCCGTCCGGATCGCCGGAAGCGAGCCGGCAGGCCGGACGGGTGCCGAGCACGACGAACCATTCTCCGGTCGCCGCATTCGGCGGAACGAAGGCGTTCGGCGCGAGCGCCGGCTGGGTGAGATCGATGATGCGCGCGGCGGGCGGGCTTGCCCATGGCGCTTCGGCAAGGGAAGCGGCGACCGCGATGCGGAGCGTCGTCACGGCCGGCGCTGCAAGGAGGCTCGCGGCATCGACGGCCGTCCGCAGGCTCTCGAAGGCCACGTCGTCGATCAGCTCCACGGCGACACCGGGTGGATCGTCGGACGGGGCGAGGATGCGGCCGTCGGTATTGGTCCACCGTACGGTCAGGTCGGAAAGGCCGATTCCGAGATCGAACCGGCCGGAGGCGATGTCGGCCACGTCCGGCGCCGCGCGCGCCTCGCGAACGAGCGCATCGACAAGCTCCGACGGCGACAGGCCGGGCATTCCCGGAAGCCACCCGCGCAGCCGCTCCGGCACGAGCGTCGCGAAGGCGAGCGGCGGACCGTTCGGCTCGATCCAGAGCGAGAGTTCGGGTGTGCCGGCGATGGAGGAGAGGGCGATGCGATAGGGATCGCGCGGTGTTCCAATCCCGGAAAGGGCGCCGCCCGTCGCGGCCGTACCCGTCAGAACGCGTGCAAGCGGCTCGAGCAGCCGCTCGACGCGCGACGCCTGACGCAGCAGCACGTCGTTCGCCCATGCGAGGATCGTCGCCTGCGGCGCCGAGACGAGGCCGGCAAGCGGAAGGCGCGGCCGATCCGCCGTCGCAAGGAGAGGCGAAGCCGGAATCCATCCGAACGCATCGAGAAGGTCGCGCACCCAGGATTCGGGGGTAAGCTGCGCAAGCTGCCCGGCCAGAAATTCGATGGCGTCCCATTGCCTATCGGAGAGGCCGGCGAAGCCCGAACCGAGATCGGGGATGTCGAGCGCGAGCTCGATTTCGTTGACGGCGACGGTCGGATTCGGCGCGGCGAAGCGAAGCGTCAGCCCATCAGCCGGCGTCCAGCGTCCGACGAGTCCGACGCTGTCCGCCGAGAGCCGCATCGGCGGAAATTCGATCGCCGCGCGTCGCGCGCCGCGCGGCCGGCCGCGGATGCCGGCGGTGATCGACGAGAGGAAAGTGGCGCTGCCGCCGTCGAGGTCGATTGAGACCAGCGCGACACCAATATCGGCGTCGAGCCGCGTGCAGCGTTCGCCGATCTGGTCGTTGAAGTAGGCGGCAGCCAACCCGATCTCGAGCCTGTTTGAGCTCGGCGGTTTCACGGCCGTCAGGACCAGCGGTCCGACGAGCGCGATCGTCCACGGGTCCTGCGGCGTGCCCGTGCCGCTCACGGGAGTTGCGATCGTCGCCTGGTCGGCGATCAGATCGCGGACCGGCGTCAGAACCTGCGGCACGCCAGCGGCATGGTTCAGGATCAGCTCGCGCCAGTAGCCGCGCACGGCCGCGAGCGGATCGCTCAGGAATGCGGTGAGGCTCGTCGGACTGAGCCCCGGGATGCCGGGCGGCACCGAGAGGCCGAGCGCGACGCGCAGCGTGGCTTCGAGCGGGCCGAGCGCGCCGAGCACCTGATCGACCACATCGCCGATGACCTGCCCCGCGCTCTCGATGACTGCGCCCGGCGAGGAAAGATCGAGCAGTGGGTAGGCGGGGTGCGTGCCGATCCTGACGTTGAGGAGTGCGAGCGTCGCGGCGGGGCGGCGGTTCTGGTCGAGGGTCAGCCCGAACCGGATGGCGTCGACGGCCGGGTCGCCGGTCAGAAGCGCGCTGCCGCCGGTCGCGCTCTTCCCAAAGGTGAGGTCCGCGTTGAGAGCGGGGAGCGCCGTCGCAGCGCCGCTTCCGAGGTCGAGCCGGAAGAGGCTCGCCGCGATGCGGCCGATCGCCTGGCCGGCGCCGGCCTCGATCCCGATAACGGGCGTGATGACGGGAAAGCCGCCGCTTCCGTCGGCGACATCGACGCCGATCGTCACGCGGCCAGCGCCGAACGGAAGGACCACACGGCCCGCACTGACGGCCGCGCCGTTCTGGAGCAACGCTGCAAGCTCGCCGAGCCACGCATCGCGAGCGGCGGCCGTGCGGAACAGGCTCGCAGCCCACTCGGAGATCGCCGCCAGACCCTGCGTCGCGAGGCGATCGAGCGGCAGTTGCGGGATGGACGTGCCGGCGGAAAGGCCGATGAGCCGCGCGAAGGCCTGAACGGCGCCGCCGGCCTGCCGCGCCTGAGCTTCGAGCAGGCCGAGCACGAGATCGAGCACGATGTCGTCGAGCTGATCGATATGCGCGAGCGAGAGCGCGATGTCGCGGGGGCCGGTCGCACCGGGGAGTTGCAAGCCGCCGAGCGTCAGTCCGAAGTCGGGCACGCTGCCGTCGGTCGGGACTTCGAGCGCGAGCCCCACGCCGCGAAGATGCGCCTGGCCCGGAACGGGCGGCGCGGTGTCGACCGTGATCTCGCTCAAGAACGTGATGACGCCGCCGGGTGCGCCGAGCAGGATTGGATCGGCGACCGCGTTGTTGCCGCGTCCCGCCTTGAACAACGGCAGATGGAGTTGCGTCGTCGAATTGGGATTGTGCGACGTGAGCTTCACGCCGAGACCGAGCCGCACCTGGTCGCTCGCGCTCTCGTCGACGACCGCGAAGAAGACGACCGGCGGATCGGTGCTCTCGAAGAGAGGAAGCCAGATCCGCCCACTCGGGTCGGTTTCCGCCGGGCCGCCGCCGAGAAGGTCGTCGACGACACCGAGAAGCGCTTCGCGTTGCGTGTCACTGGAAATGACCGAGGCGAGGTAATCGCCAGGATTGGAGAGCCAGTCGTTGTTGAAGCCGCCGCCTTCGTCGACGAGCCCGATCGCGCGCGCGAGCCGCTCGATGTCGCCGAGGTCTGAGGCGGCGAAGGTCATCGCCCGACCCGATCCATCTCGTGCCGCGCCATCACGAGGAGGCTTATCCCACCGCCCGCGGCCGACATTCCGGCCGGCACCAGACCGCTGCCGTCGAGATCGGTGCCGGCGACATCTGCGAGCGCGCTGATCGCACGGAGCACCGCTGTCCACGCCAGCGCGACGAGGGCCTCTCCCCAGATTTCGACGACCTCGGGCGGGCCGACCGGGATCGCGTCCGCAGCGAAGATGAGCCCGGCGGTGCTTCCCGGCCCGCCCGTCGCGAACGTCACCTCGATCGTGACGGCGCCGGTTTCGTTGCAGGAGACCGGGATCAGCACCTGCACGATGCCATCGGTCGTCTTGACCGCGATGCGGCGCAGCTCGACTTGAAGCTCGTTCGTGCCGTCGTTCCACACTGTGGTCGGCGCCGGCCCTGCACCGGCGGCCGTCGCCACCATGGCCTGGAATTCTTCCTGCCCGAGGGTGATCTCGCCCGCGACCTCGCCTGGCTTCAGGGGGCGCCCGCTGACGACATCGGGGCAGGTTTCGCGCAGCCGCGCCACGAGCTCCCTGCACTGACGCGCAAGCTGTGCGTCCTGCGTCTTCTGCCAGCCGGAGCGGGCGACGACCTTGCGGGCTGCGTCGGCGAGCGCAAGTCGCGATGTGAGTGTTGTTGCGGAAGCACGCTCGAAGACGGCGAGGCTCTCTCGGCTGCGGGATGGATCGGCGTCGGCCGCGTCGGACACGGCGGTGCGAGAGGATTTTGCCGGCCGCTTTTTCGCACGCGCGCGGCGCGATCTGGGCTGTTTCGACTTCGCCAAAGTAACACCTGCCGCTGAGTCGCCGTGCTCGCCCAGCCCCGGCGGCGCACCGACAAAACTCTAAGATGCAACGCCGCCATCATGACCGTTTCGGCAAAATTGTCGATTAGGAAAACGAAAGGACGCTTGTGAAACTCTTGCTGTCACCAATGATCGAGGCGAAAGACCGGGCAAACAAACTATTAGTTCCTCCACTCAACCGTTTGAGATCGCCACGGCGGCTTGTCGCCCCCCGCACCCCCTTGGCTTGCGGCGGGCCATGGTCGCCTTTCCTCCTATGCAAATTCAAACTTTCAGCCTTTTTCAGGCTGTCGCATTGGCAATGCGGTGTGGTTCTGCGGAGTTTGAACGGTGAATTCAGGCTGTCGCCTGAAATTCAGGCTTTGCAAAAACTGAATTTTCTGGAGCCCCGTAAGTCTTAAGTCGCCCGTGTCCGCCGAAGCTTCAGAAGAACCTAGGCTACCCGAGCCTGGTCAAGCCAACAGCTCTGATATCGTGTCGGATGAATTGGATGCGGAGGCAGGCGTGAAAAGCGCGTGTTGCCTGCCTCCGCCCCGACGGCCCTAGGAGGGCCGTACAGCGAATTTTCCACGGTCGGCCGTCCCCCATGACCGGCCAGAACCAAACTTGCTTCAGCGAGGCTCCCAGAGGGAAGTAGAGCCAATCTGACGAAGACGGGCCAAAAGAAACGAAGAACCAAAAATCATTTGGCCAGCCCTAGTGTACATATACACCAAAGTACTGGTATATATAATAGATCAACCCTCCCGCACCGCCCACATACACTATCTCACATATAATTAATGGTCAAAAAGTACATTGACCTTATTTTAGGTATACGCGCGCGCAACATATATACGTGCGCGCGAGAGCTATCCTGATCCTCCTATTTGCCCGTATGGGCCTGAAGGCGCTCGAATATCTCCGCAGCACATCGTTGTTCGCCTATCCTCGCGCTATCCTGATCTTCCTATCGCGCACCGGCAGGAGCAGGTCCGAGGCCGCTGCAGTCGCGCGTGGAGACCTTGTCGGCGGATAGGATTCTGTCGACCGTCAGCCGAACGGTGGCCGTAGACGGACATCGAGGTATACCGTCGAAGGTTCCTTGTGACGCACGAAGCCTCGCTCGGAGAGTTCCAAGCCTAAGAGCCGACCTGAGGGTGCCGCAAGGCCACTTTCGTTACAGAACGCTCGCAGCGCCGACCGAATGTCGTTTGCCGAAACGGAGCACCCCGGTGCGCTGGTGACGCAGCAGTCGAGGAACTTGCGGATGACGCCCCTATCCTGCGGTTGGTACCAGCTCCGTTTCAATGAGCGAGTCCTTTCTCGCCGGTCGCCGCTCCGCTGTGATTCGGCAGCCATCGTCGATCTGCTTAGCGAGGATCGTTAGTCACCTGATACGCGAGGACCTTGCACTCTTGCGGCGTCGCGTGGGCGAGGAATTGCCCGACTGCAATTCTTTGATCCCGCTCGAGCATGCGAAGCGCCACCTTTGCAGCGTCAAAGGCGCGATCCCGAGCCAGCTTGCGTTTGTGCCTCGCTCTCTCGGTCCTCGGCCGCCAAGCACTTTCTCGGTAGCGCTCTATCGAAAGCTTCGCCTCTCTTGCCGCCTCAGCCTCGGCCTGCTTGGCAGTGGTCACCCAGGCGAGAATTTGATGAGGCTCAAGCCGCTTCCCGCTCTCCCAGTATTTGCGCACTGTCTCGCGGAGAGAGGGAGGCGTCGCCCTCTGACAGAGCAGCAGGAGGCTTTCGGCGGGCAGCACCCCCGCGACCTCCTTGTATCGTCGAAACTCCCAGTACGCCGTTATGCAAGCATCTGCGTTACGAGCGCTGAGACCGAGCTCCCTACGTATCGTCTCGACGAAGCGATCGTGCCCGAGAATATCTTTTAGCGCCGTCAGATCCTCACCATGCTGAAGGATGTCCGCGCCAGTTACCCAACGGCGATCGCGGATGCGGCGCATCAGTTCCTTAGCCTGGTTGTGGTCTGCGGGTCTGATCTCAGGCGTCATCGATCTGCCCTCCCACTGTGGGCGGGTGAAACGGACCCGGCAGCATCGAAGAGCCTGATTTCGCTCGTCGAACGCCGAAGCGGCGACAGCTTGCTCGCTGCCCAATCGTCGAGATCCTCCATCGTGTAGACGGCGCGGATGCCGAACACACGGTAGGGCGGGCCCCCGCCGAGGGTGGCCATCTTCTGCAGCGTGTTACGGGACACCTTCAGGCCACGCTGCGAAGTGAGATACTCCGCGGCCTCTCGACGATCGAGATAGCGACCTTCCATTGCTTCCCTCCACCTGTCGCAAGATCAACTGGGCGGATTGTAGGAGGCTGGTAGTTCCTGTCAGGGGTGAAACCCGATCGAATTCGAGGGGGTTCTTCCCCTAATGGATCGGGTAAAAAGGCCGCTCGGGATCTTTTTTCGCCTTTCGTTTTCGAACGAGCTGTTTGAATAGCTTCTCGTAGCCAATGCTATCTCCTAAGGCGTACTGGTGCACGGCATTGATGAACTCGTAGCAGCTGCTGCCCCGTCTGCTCGCGATCGTTGCGGTAAGATTTTCCAGGCCGTGCACGTCGACATAAAGATCGACGAGGCGCGTAATGAAATAGGCATAGGGATTGCCGAAAGCGCGACGGTGCGTCGACAGGTTTGGGCCGCCGCGATCTTTCCCAAACTTCTCGCTAAGCGCTGCTGCTGCGGCCGGCGCCGCCGTTCGCAAGTCGCTGAGCAGGAGATAGATCTCGGTAGCCAGCATTCCGTCACATCGTTTGGCAAACGCACTGTCGGACAACGCCTTTTCGAGAACAGATCGCGCAACTCCCGAAAGCCGCTCGACTTTGGGGATCAGCTCGGCCGCGCTGTGGCCAATCTCCTTAAGGGTCTGGGTGTCCTCCGACACTCGCGATTGATTTCTGGATGGCCGGGTCTTGACGCAAAGATCTCGCGCGGCGCTGACAACAAAGTGCAGGGCAAAGGATGGGGACTTCGCCGTCATCCTTTTTGAGAAAGGCGAGGGCATCCTGAAGCTCTTGCTCCGATCCCACGGGCTTCGCGGCCGGCTCGGAATACTAATTTTCCGACGGCAGCCTATGATTGGGACATCACCAGGCTCCGCCGCTGCCTGCGCGCGAGAAGGGTGTGGAACGTGTCGACGCCGACGAGCACGGCGGCGGCAGCCTGTTCGGCAAGCGCCCGATGCGCGTTTGCCGCAAAGTGAATGTATCGCTCCACGGTCGATACCTGCGCATGGCCAAGCAGTGCTGCGAGTTGCGGTGCGCCGGCACCTGCGAGAGCCCAACGTGTCGCGATCGAATGCCTGAGAGAATGCAGGCCCGCCCGTTCAGGCAACTTTGCCTCCTTCCGCACCATTCTCCATGCCTTTGATAGCTCCAAGGGACCCTCGCCTCGATAAGGTTCGAAGACAAAATCCTCCGGGCTCCTGCGTGGCTGTCGTCTTAGTATCTCCTCACCGGGTTTGGGCAGACCTATGAGACGCGGTCGGCCTGTTCGTCGTCCGGTCTTGTGCGCGCCGGAAGGAATGGTGATTATACCGCGCGAGAGGTCTACCTGTGACCACTTAAGTTTTGCGATTTCCCCGCGGCGTGCACCAGTCATCGCTATTAGCCGGATCGCATCTGCCACCTGAGGCCTTATCTGCTTCCGGTCTTCCAACGTTGCCAAGGTCGAGAAAAGTCGCGAGTAGGCGGAGGCGTCCTCCAGAATGACTGATCGTATCCCATCGCGGCCGATGGCGACGTTTGGCACGGATTGGATGAGGCCAAGCCCTCTCGAATACCCCAGTTGAATACTGCCTTTAGCAAACGGATACACATCCTCGCGGCACCTGCACCGCCGCGGACGCGAGCCCGGCCACGCTTTCGCGTCTTGACGTCGATAGATGTGCTTCCGTCGCGAATCGCCGCAAAGGCGCGCTCCACCTCCCCAGTTGTCAGGGTGTGAACATGACGGCGCCCAAGGAGCGGTTTCAGGTGTCGCTCGATGCGACCACGATCGATGGCGCGTGTCTCGTCGGTCTTTGCGAGGAACCGCTCGGACTGCACATAGAGATCAAGCATGTCGGCGACCGTCGGCGCGTTCCGCAGCCGATTTTTCTCTTCGAGCGGATCGCGACCTTCCCGAACAGCATGACGCAATTCCTCGGCCTTGCGTCGAGCAACCTCTGCCGTCCATGCCCATGCTTGCCGATGGTCGCGCGTCGCGTTCGCCCCTCTGTCGTTCGATACTGGAAGATGTAGCTTCTTTGACCGGTTGGTGTGACGAGCAGCCCAAAGCCGGCGAGGTGCGAGTCCCAAACGTAGCAGCGAGCTGCAGCCTTTGAGGCTGCGTCAACAACGCTTTTTGTGATCTTCGGCATAGTGACTGAGCAACTCCTAAGAGCCTCTCCGTGTCAGCGCCATGTCAGCACTCGACGGAAATCGGAGCTCAGAGACTATCGCAATCAGGGCAGGGGAGTAAGGCCTAAGTTATTGATGTCAGTGAAGAAAGTAAGAAAAATCCTGCGATGGTAAGTGCGGGAAAGAGGGCCCTCGACGCACTCCGAAGAGAGGGGCCACAGGTTCGAATCCTGTTGGGTGCGCCACAAGTTCAGTGAGTTAGACATCAGCTCGCGCGTTCCGTATGGAATAAGTATGGAAAGTGGGGGGTAGTTT
>CAWFEM010000008.1:0-263029 GCA_963814905.1 uncultured Alphaproteobacteria bacterium
CGTCATGGCCAAGCGTGACGCCATAGAAGAACCGCAGAGCGCAGACCGTCTGGTTCAGAGCCGGCCACGAGATCCCGCTCGACACCAGGTGGACCTGGAACGCCCGCACGTCCTCCAGGCCGAGCCGGTCCGGCGACCGGCCGAAGAAGCGGCTGAACTTCGCGACCGCGTGAACGTAGGATCGCTGAGTTGCCGGCGACAGATTGCGGACCGTCATGTCCTCGATCATGCGGCGGCGCAAAGGGCTCAAATCGGCCATCGGAAACCTCCTGTCTGAAGGGTTGGGCTTTGACACCCACGATCCTCTCAGACAGAAGGCGACCACCGCGACCTGGCCGCACTTGCCGCGCTAGCGGCTTCGTTCAATCCCCTTTATGGGTCCTGACCCTAGGTCGCAAAGTTGGCGAACATCTGCTTCGAAGGAAGGGTGCGTCTGTCCACGCTTTCTACAAAGGAAAATATGGCCCGCGAGAATGAACTGGTTCCGGATCGGGAATGAACCGATCTCAGTATCCACTGCGTTCTGTTTGAGCCCCTGTTTAATGACGGAGCTAGAGCGCAAGCACCGGTGGCTAATTGGGCGGAGTCGCTGGCGTAGAGCGTCACGAATCCTCCCGCAGCCCAGTTTCACCTCGCCCAATAATGGGGGAGGGGTGCGGTTGCGCCCGTCATGAGTGTAGCGCGCGAGCATCGCCCGTTCTGATCGGCTCCGTTGCCATTCGCTCTCGAAGTCGCGCTGTTCGGCCCGTGTTCAACATCGAGCAATTTCGGCGAAAGTCGAGGCGGCTCCGGCGATTAGAAAGAGGGCCTTTCCGAACATCGCGTCCGAAATATCCGGCGGCGGAAAACCCTATTCCGCCTCGTCCTCATACCCCGCCAAATGCAGCGGCTTGGCCGGTATCCCCTGAAGCTCGCACCAGCGGACCAGCGCCTCCTCGCGCCCGTGCGTCACCCACACCTCCTGCGGCGAGACCTCGCGGATCGTGGCGCAGAGCTCGTCCCAGTCCGCGTGGTCGGAGATGACGAGCGGCAGCTCCACGCCGCCCTGCTTGGCGCGCTGGCGGATGCGCATCCAGCCGGACGCGAAGCACGACACCGGATCGGCGAAGCGCCGCGCCCAGCGGTCCTGGAACGCCGAGGGCGGGCCGACGACGATCGCGCCGGCAAAGTCCTTCTTGCGGCCCTTCTCCAGCGTGGCGGGCTCCAGCACGCCCAGGTCGATCCCCTCGCGCTGATAGAGATCGCAGAGCTTCTGCAGCGCGCCGTGGATGTAGATCGGCGCGTCGTAACCCGCCTCGCGGATCAGCGCGATGACGCGCTGCGCCTTGCCGAGCGCGTAGGCGCCGACGAGGTGCGTGCGCTCGGGGAATTGCGCGACGGAGGCGAGGAGCTTGGCGATCTCCGCGCGGTCGTCGGGGTGCCGGAAGACGGGAAGCGCGAACGTCGCCTCGGTGATGAAGACGTCGCAGGGGACGGGCGTGAACGGCGCGCAGGTCGGGTCGAGCCGCCGCTTGTAGTCGCCCGAGGCGACGATCCGCATGCCGTCCATCTCCACCGCGATCTGCGCGGAGCCGAGCACGTGCCCGGCCGGATGGAAGGTGACGGAAACGCCGTTGACGGTTTTCGTCTCGCCGAGAGCCGCGACCTCCGTGGAACCGGCGAAATCCGCGCCGTAGCGCTCCGCCATGATCTTGAGCGTTTCCGCGGTTGCCAGCACACTCCCATGCCCGCGCCGCGCATGGTCGGAATGGCCGTGCGTGACGAGCGCGCGCGGGACCGCCCGCGTCGGGTCGATATGGAAATCGCCGGGCGGGCAATAGATGCCGGCCGGCGTCGCGCAGAGAAGCTCGGTGAAGCGCATGCGGGAGATATAGGGCAGGGGAGGCGCGGTTGCAGCGTCTGTTGAGGCTAGCCCCCGCGACGCTCCCTTCCACTGTCGTCATTGCCGGACTTGATCCGGCAATCCATTCCGCAACGGTCACGGAAGCCCCGGCGGGACGGAATGGATGCCATGGTCAAGCCATGGCATGACGACGTTTGAGAAGAAGGACGCTCTTCCCCAGTTCCCTAACCCCCAACCAATCCCCAATCCCCAATCCCCACTCCCGCCTCCAAATCCCTATATTCCCGCCATGCAGGCCTTCGCCGCTCTTCTCGACCGCCTCGTGCTGACGCCCGCCCGGAACGGCAAGCTCAGGCTGCTTGCCGACTACTTCGCCGCGACGCCCGATCCCGACCGCGGCTACGCGCTCGCGGCGCTGACCGGCGATCTTGCGATCGCCAGCGTCAAGCCGGCGATGCTGCGCGCGCTTGTCACGGAGCGCATGGACGAGGTGCTCTTCGGCTATTCCTACGATTATGTCGGCGACCTCGCCGAGACGATCTCGCTGGTCTGGCCGGCGCACGAAGGGCCGGGCGAGCCGCTGCGCCTGTCGGAGGTCGTGGAGGCGCTCCACGCCGCCTCGCGGCTGGAAGGCCCGCGCCTCGTGGAGCGCTGGCTCGACCGGCTCGACGCGTCGGGTCGCTATGCGCTCCTGAAGCTCGTCACCGGCGGCTTGCGCGTCGGCGTCACCGCGCGCCTCGCCAAGCAGGCGCTCGCCAGGATGGGCGGCAAGGACGTGACGGAGATCGAGGAGCTCTGGCACGGGCTCGCGCCGCCCTATGCGGAGTTCTTCGCTTGGCTTGAGGGCCGCGCCGCGCGCCCCGTCTCCGCCGCGCTCGCGCCCTTCCGCCCGGTTATGCTGGCGCAGGCGCTCGACGAGGCGGAGCTTTCCGGCCTCGCCCCGCAAGACTACGCCGCCGAATGGAAATGGGACGGCATCCGCGTGCAGGCGGTGGCGGAAGAGGGCGTGAGAAAACTCTATTCGCGCACCGGCGACGATATCTCCGGCGCCTTCCCCGACATCCTGGAGCATCTGACTTTCGAGGGCGCGCTCGACGGCGAGCTGCTTGTGGCGCGCGAGGATCAGGGCTCGATTGCCATCGCGCCTTTCGGAGACCTGCAGCAGCGGCTCAATCGCAAGACCGTGTCGCAGAAGCTCGTCCGCTCGCATCCCGCCTTCATCCGCGCCTACGATCTCCTGCGCGACGGCGAGGACGATCCGCGCGCGCTCCCCTTCGCCGCGCGGCGCAAGCGGCTTGAGGTGTTCGTGCAGGAAATCGCCTCGCCGCGCATCGATGTCTCGCCGCTCGTCGATTTCGCGGGATGGGACGCGCTCGCCGCACTCCGCATGAATCCGCCGACCGACGGCCGCGTGCACGAGGTCGCCGAGGGGCTGATGCTGAAGCGCTGGGATTCCGCCTACGTGCCGGGCCGTCCGAAGGGGCCGTGGTTCAAGTGGAAGCGCGATCCGCACATCGTCGACGCCGTGCTCATGTATGCCCAGCGCGGCCACGGCAAGCGCTCCTCCTTCTACTCCGATTACACGTTCGGGGTCTGGTCCGGCGATGATACCGCGCCGGAACTGGTCCCCGTCGGGAAGGCGTATTTCGGCTTCACCGACGAGGAATTGCGCGAGCTTGACCGCTACGTCCGCAACAACACAACGGAACGCTTCGGCCCGGTGCGCGCGGTCCGCGCCGAGCCCAACCACGGGCTTGTGCTGGAGGTCGCCTTCGAGGGTCTGAACCGCTCGACCCGCCATCGCTCCGGCATCGCCATGCGCTTTCCCCGCATCAGCCGCCTCAGGTGGGACAAGCCGCCGGCGGAAGCGGATCGGCTGGAGACGCTGGAGAAGCTCCTGCCGGCCGAAGCGAAGTAGCCGCCTTCATTCGGGTCATCCACTGTCGTCATGCCATGGCTTGACCATGGCATCCATTCCGTGACGGACATGTCTGCGACCGCGACGGAATGGATTGCCGGGTCGAGCCCGGCAATGACGACGAAGGTTGGGAGGGACGGGCGCCTTGCCCGACCGTTCCGCGCACTTTACCTAACGCCCGAGGCACGAACGGGACGAATCATGCACGGACTGACGCGCTTTCTGGGCGATACGCCGCTTCGGGTGGCGGTCCGCCTCGTGCTCCTCTCCTTCGTCGTGGGGCTGGTTCTCTCCGTCCTCGGCATCCGCCCCTATCAGATCTACGAATGGGTCGAGCGCGCGGTCCTGCGCATCTACGACATGGGCTGGGAGTTCTTCTCAGGTTCGCTCGATTATCTGATCGCCGGCGCGGTGATCGTCGTGCCGCTTTTCCTGATCGCGCGTCTCTTCAAGCTCGGCGGCCGGCGCCGCCAAGAGTGACCGGGGCGGAGTCTTCAGAAGCGTCTTCCGCCGCGCCGCAGGCGCGGGCGAGCCCGCGGTCCGTCCCTTCGCGGTGACGCACCGCACGGTCTTCCGCCTCGCCGTGCCGATGACGCTCGCTTATGTCACCGTGCCGCTGATCGGCGTGATCGACACGGTTGTGATCGGTCAGCTTGGAATCGCGGCGCTGATCGGCGGCATCGCCGTCGGCGCCATCATCCTCGACATCCTCTTCACCACGTTCAACTTCCTGCGCTCCGGTACGACCGGGCTCACCGCGCAGGCCGTCGGTGCGCAGGACAAGGTGGAGATCGTCGCGGTGCTCCTGCGCGCGTTGATCGTCGCGGGACTGAGCAGCGCGGCGATCCTGGTTCTGCAGATCCCGTTCATCGCGGCCAGCATCTGGTTCATGGATCCGGGGCCCGAGGTCGTGGCGGCGATCCAGGATTATCTCACGATCCGCATCTGGGAAACGCCGCTGACCCTCGTCAACTACGCGCTGCTCGGCTGGTTCGTCGGGCTTGGCCGCTCGATGACGGTGCTCGCGATACAGACGCTCTTCGCCTGTCTCAACATCGTCTTTTCCGTCTGGTTCGTGCTCGGCCTCGACCTTGGGGTCACCGGCGTCGCCTGGGCCTCGGTGCTGTCGGAAACGATCACCGTCATCGCGCAGGTGCCGGTCGTGCTCAGGCTCGCGCCGCTGTCAGGGCTGCCCGAGCGCGACCGCATCTTCGAGCGCGCCGGCTTTGCTCGGCTGATCGGCGTCAACCGCGACATCATGATCCGCTCGTTCGTGCTCCTGTTCGCGTTCGCGTTCTTTACTCGCCAGGGCGCACAGTTTGGCGCGGTCATCCTCGCCGCCAATGCGATCCTGATGCACTTCTTCGTTGTCGGCGGCTATTTCCTCGACGGGTTTGCCACCGCCGCGGAGCAGCTCGCCGGCCGCGCCGTCGGCGCGCGCTTTCGCCCGGCCTTCGAGCGCGTCGTCAGGCTCACCACTTTTTGGGGTCTCGGCACCGGGATCGCGCTGTCGCTCGCCTATCTCGTCTTCGGCACGCTCATCATCGACCTGATGACGACGGCTCCGGACGTGCGCGAAATGGCGCGCCGCTTCCTGCCCTGGGCGGTGCTCACCCCGATCGCCGGCGCGGTTGCCTTTCAGATGGACGGCATCTTCATCGGCGCGACCTGGTCGCGCGACATGCGCAACATGATGCTCCTCTCCGTCGCGATCTATCTTCTCGCCTGGGCCGCACTCACGCCGATCCTCGGCAATGACGGGCTGTGGCTGGCGCTCCTGATCTTTCTCGGCGCGCGCAGCGTCTCGTTCCATCTGCGCATGCGCGGGCTCCTGCCGCGGACCTTTCCGGCGGCCGCAGGCTGAGGATGACCTCAGGTGTCGACGGCGGTGCTGACGATCACGGCGCGGCGCGTCTCAAGGTCGGAAAGCACGGACGCCACGTCCTCATCCTTCAGGCCGAAGCTCCACAACGTCTCTCCGAGAATCCCGAGCATCTCGTCGAACGCGTCGTCGTCGATCCGAAACCGCGCGTGTATTTCGCGAAGATGCACGTCCGTATAGCTCGGCGGGCCGCCCATCGCCGCCGCCAGGAAGCTTGTCTGGTGGTCGATCAGCCGGCGCATGTCGACGTCCGCGAAATAAGGCGCGAGCCGCTCCGACCTGAGCACCCTGTCGTAGAAGCCGAAGACGATCCGCGCCACCGCCTCAAGTCCGCCGAGCCTCTCGTAGAGCGGTTCCATCAAAGGCATTCGACGGCTCCCGCTTCGGTCGGCGGCCGGTTGCATCGCGAAGCCGGCGAAATAGCACGCCGCCGCGGGGCCCTCCACACCAATCGGCCGACTTCGTGCTTTCCAGCCGAGTCCTAGCGCGGCCAGGCAGCCGCCCAGCGCTCCGTCTCGATGCCGCGCACGTCCTTGAGGGTCTTGATATTGCGCTCTTCGAGCCGCTTGACGAGGTCGGCGGCGATGCGCTTCGGCAGCGACGGCCCCTCATAGACGAGGCCCGTATAGAGCTGCACGAGGTCGGCACCCGCCGCGATCTTCGACCAGGCGGCCGACGCGCCCTCGACGCCGCCGGCGCCGACGAGCACGAGATCGGGTCCGGCAAGTTGCCTTGCGCGCGCCAGCATCGCGGTGGAGAGCTCGAAAAGCGGCCGCCCGGAGAGCCCGCCGAGCTCCTGTGCGTGGCGCTTCGATTTCAGGTCCGGCCGCTTCACCGTGGTGTTCGCAATGATCAGGCCGTCAACGCCATGCGCCTTGGCCGCCTCGATCAGCGCGGAGAGCTCCGCGTCGTTCAGGTCGGGAGAGACCTTGAGGAGGATCGGCGTGCGTCGCCGGCATTCCTCAATCGCTTCGTCGCGTGCCGTGCCGATCCGGTGGAGCAGCGCGGTCAGCGCCTCGCCGCTCTGTAGCGCGCGCAGGCCCGGCGTGTTGGGCGAGGAGACGTTGACTGTGAGATAGGCGGCCATCGGCGCGAAGAGCCGCACCCCGGCATAATAGTCGAAGAGACGATCCTCGCTGTCGCGGTTGGCGCCGATATTGACACCGATGATGCCGGGCCGGCCGGCGCGCCGATCGAGCCGGTCGAGCGCGGCTTCGTGGCCTTCATTGTTGAAGCCGAGCCGGTTGATGAGCGCCCGGTCGGCGGAAAGCCGGAAGAGACGCGGCTTTGGATTGCCGTCCTGCGGAAGCGGCGTCAGCGTCCCGATCTCCGCGAAGCCGAAGCCGAGGCCGAGCATGGCGTCCGGCGCCTTGCCGTCCTTGTCGAGGCCGGCGGCGAGGCCGACCGGGTTTGGGAAGTCGATGCCGAGCGCGCTGACGGCAAGCCGCGCGTCGGTCGCGATCGCCGGCGGACGCGACCCGCGCCAGCGCGCCGTGCGGATGGCCACGCGATGCGCGCGCTCCGGCTCAAGCAGCCTCAGCACCTGTGTCGCGCGATCGCCGATCGTCATGGGATTTCCGGCGGGAAGAGATGGACCCCGGCCTCAAGCGGCAGTGGCGAAGTATCCCTCACCGCTTCGAGCGGCAGGGCGCCGTAGAGGTGGGGAAAGAGGTCGCCGCCGCGTGACGGCTCAAAACGCAGCGCCTCGCCGAGTGCTCCCGCATCGACCGCCACGAGCACGAGGTCGCCCTCTCCAGCGAAATGCCGCGCCGCGGTCTCCCGCAGTTGCCGGGCGGTGGAGAAATGGATGAAGCCGTCCGCAACGTCGACGGGCGCGCCCTCGAAGCGCCCGGCGCGCTCCGCCTCGCGCCAAAGCGCGCGGGGACAGATTTTGTAGATCGTCTGCGACATCGCCCGCCAAGGATAGAAGGCGGAGGTTCGGCAGGCCAAGCACGCTTTCGCCACAGCCTTAGCCGTCCTATGGTTTTCGCGATATTGGGGGTCGCATGCGTCTCTTTGCCCTGGGGCTTTTTCTTCTCGCCGCGTCTTCCGCGGCGGCGGACGAATCCGCGCGTTTCGCCTTTGTCGCGGCGGAGAACGGCGTGTTTCGCCTCGATACGTGGACCGGAGCCGTGTCGCTCTGCACGGCGAAAAACGGCGCGCTGATCTGTCTCAGCACGCCCGCGGCGGGTGCCGAGCACGCCCCGGCCGGTTCCGACGACACGGAGGCGCTGGAAGCGCGGGTCGCGGCGCTTGAGGCGGCTGCCGGAAACGGCCGCTCGGGCGCGCGCGACGATGCGATGGGTCGCGTCAAGATCCTGGCGGAGCGGATGATGCGGCGGCTCGCCGGACTTGTGCGCGAGATGAACGGCGAGACGCTCTAAAACATGCCCGGGGCTTGATCCGGGGCGCCGGCCAAGGCTTTAGGCCGGGCGCTCGCGCACCGGCATCCGGCCGCTCTGCGCGTCGGCATTGGCGGGATCCTGCTCGTCCTCGTCCGGCGCGGGCGTCACCAGCGACAGGCCGACCGTCACGGCGAACGACATGAGCACGCCTGCGGCGGTCGCCGTCGGAGCGTCGACACCCGCCCAGCCGCTGGTCACGATGGCCTCGGGGATGACGTCCTGGCGCAGCAGGAACACGAGGGCGGTGAAGCCGAAGCCGGCCACCATGCCGCCGATTGCGCCGATCTCGTTGCAGCGCCGCCACCAGAGCCCGAGCACGAGCGGCACGAAGCTTCCCGCCGCCGCGAAGGCGAGCGCCCAGGCGACAAGCGAAGCGGCATCCGTCTGCCAGAGAGGCGTCAAGAGGACGGCGCCGGCGGCGACCGCGACCACGATCACGCGCGCCACCATGATCCGCCGCCCTTCCGGTCCCCGGCGGTCGACGATCTCGTCCCAGACGTCGTGGCTGATCGACGTGGCGGCGGCGAAGAGCGCCGCCTGGCCGAACGCGAAGAGAGCCGCGAGCACGCCCGCCAGCACCAACCCGGCGAGAACGGCGGGAAGTGCCGCGAAGAGATGCGCGAGCTGCACCACGCCCTCGCCACGGTCCTCCGGGGCCGCCGATCCGACCGCCCCGGCAAGAAGCTCGAAGAGCACATACCCGCCCGCCACGAGCAAGACGGAGAAGAGCGCCGCCCACACTATCGAGGTCGCCGCCTCGCGCCCCGACGGAGCGGCGAGCGCGCGAGCGCGGAGATGCGGGAGCGAAGCCGCCCCGAGCAGGGAAAGGAGGAGGGGCAACGCCCATCCGGCGGTCCCGGCCTCGCGCCACGCCGGCAGGCTGTCGGCAAGGAGCGTCCCGAACTGTCCGGCGATGTCATCCGGCGCGGCCGGCCCGCCGGAGACGAAAAATGCCGCCGGGATGAGGCAGGCGATGACGATCACGAAATACTGAACGGTCTGCGTCCAGGAGAGCGAGCGCATGCCGCCCGGAAGCGCGGCCATGGCTGTCAGACCCGCGGCGATGTAGAGCGCCGTCTTCGGCGCCACGCCGAGCGTCGCTTCGATCAAAGGCGAGGCGATCTTCAGATGCGCGATGAAGAGCAGGAACGAGACGCAAAATGCGATCCCCGCCCAGACCAGCCGCGCCAGCACGCCGCCGAAACGCGCGCCGATGAAGTCGCCGGTCGAATAGGCGCCGAACGTGCGCAGCCTCGGGGCGATCAGGACGGCAAGCAGGAGATAGCCGCCGATGAGCCCGATCGCCGACAGGACGAAGCTTGCTCGCGTGTCGTAGGTGCCGCCGGCGAGTTCGACGGCAAGCAGGCCGGCCAGCGCGCTCGCGGCCGCGAGGCCGCCGAAGATGCCCGGCGCCTTGCGGTCGGCGACGTAGAAATCCGTCGCGCGGCGGCTATGCGCATTAAGCGCGGCGAGCACGAACAGGGCGAACGTCGCACCGGCAAGCGCGAACGGTGCAAAGCCCGGCGACGCGCCGATGCGGTCGAGCAGGCTGACGGCGATCAGGACAACGATGAAGATCGCCAGAAGCGTGGCGCTTGCACGGATAGGCGCGCGTAGCACGCCGATGTCTCGTTCCGGCGGCAACAACCTCGCCATGCCTCACTCCACTCACTACTCTTCCGCACGCACGTCTCACAATGACCGGCTGTTGCGTCAAAGGCAATCGGCCGTTGCATTTGGGGTGGGGATTGCGGTCGCGATGGTTGCCGATGGTGCATCCATGCCACGCGCCCGATGCAGTGCTCGTTTCGCCCGAAGGGGCTCGCCGCCTGTGTCGAGCCCGCACTTGCTTTACCGTGGAAGCGGAGCCAGCATCGGTCGGCAACCAGTCGGCGAAATCGCCGGTGCCGGAGGACGCGATGCTGAAGGAATTCAAGGAATTCGCACTGAAGGGCAACGTCGTTGACCTTGCTGTCGGTATCATCATCGGAGCCGCGTTCACTGCGATCGTGTCCTCGCTCGTCGACGACATCATCATGCCGCCGATCGGTCTTCTCACGGGCGGCGTAGACTTCTCCCAGCTCTTCGTCGTCCTGAAGGGCGATGGCCCTTACAACACCGTGGCGCAGGCCAAGGAAGCCGGGGCGGTCACCTGGAACATCGGCATGTTCATCAACGCGGTCATCAAGTTTCTGATCGTCGCCTTCGCGGTCTTCCTTCTGGTCAAGGGGATCAACAGGCTGGCCCGCAAGCAGGAGGCGGAAGCTTCCGCGCCGCCGGCGGTCCCACCGGAGGACGTCGTGCTCTTGCGGGAGATTCGCGACCTCCTCGCCAAGCGCAGTTAGTCGCACCCCATTGCGCGGGCCTCCGTGTCGCGGGGAGGCGGCTTCCCGCGCCCGGCAAGTTGCGCTACGCAGCGGACGATGAGTGAGCACGTCTTTTCCGCGCTCCGGCGCGAAGCGCGGGAGGCGCCGGATTCCGGCATCGTCGAGGTCTTCAATTACGGGCGCGGGCGCGAAGACCTGATTCCGCTGTGGGTGGGCGAAGGCGACCTGCCGACCCCGGACTTCATCTGCGAGGCGGCTACCCGCTCGCTCAAGGCCGGAGAGACCTTCTACACTTGGCAGCGCGGCGTGCCTGAGCTCCGCTCCGCGCTCGCCCGCTACCACGAGCGCCATTTCGGGCGCGCTTTTTCGCCGGAGCGCT
Source organism: uncultured Alphaproteobacteria bacterium (assembly GCA_963814905.1). GTDB lineage: Bacteria > Pseudomonadota > Alphaproteobacteria > Rhizobiales > Afifellaceae > DASWJZ01. Next base: position 10,755 of record CAWFEM010000008.1, read on the forward strand.
TCTTCGTGACCGGCGGCGGGATGCAGGCGATCCAGATCGCCATCGCCGCGACCGCCGGCAGCGGCGACGAGGTCATCCTGCCGACGCCGGCCTGGCCGAATTTCGCCGCCGCCGTCGGCATTGGCGGTGCCCGTGCCGTCTCCGTGCCGCTCGACTTCGACGGCGTCCGCTGGATTCTCGATATCGACCGGCTCGGCGCCGCGATCGGCGAGCGGACGCGCGCCATCTTCATCAACTCACCCGCCAATCCGACCGGCTGGACGGCGACGGAGGCGGAGCTCCGCGCGATCCTGAATCTCGCGCGCGAGCACGGCCTCTGGATCGTCGCCGACGAGGTCTATAGCCGCTTCGTCTATGGCGGCGCGGAGCGCGCGCCGTCCTTCTACGACCTCATCGACGACCGCGATCGGGTCATCTTCGTCAACACCTTCTCCAAGAACTGGGCGATGACCGGCTGGCGCATCGGCTGGCTGTCGGCGCCCGAATCGCTCGGCGGCGTGATCGAGAACCTGATCCAGTACTCGACTTCCGGCGTCGCCGCCTTCATGCAGCGCGCCGCCACCGCCGCGGTGGAGGACGGCGAAGCGTTCGTGCGCGAGCAGGTGGCTCGGTCGGCGGCCGGCCGCCAGATTGTCTGCGAAAGCCTCGCCGGCTCCAATCGCGTGCGCTTCGCCTGGCCCGACGGCGCCTTCTATCTGTTCTTCTCCCTCGACGACGTGGAGGACACCCGCAAGCTCGGGCTGAAGCTCGTCGACGAGGCCAATGTCGGCGTCGCGCCAGGCGCCGCCTTCGGCGCCGGCGGCGAGGCATTCATGCGCATCTGCTTCGCGCGCAAGGGCGAGGATCTCACCGAGGCGATGCGGCGGCTTCGCGTCTGGCTTGAGAGCTGAGGCGCTGCGCACGATAATTCGCGGCGGAGGTGCCGGTCGGGCGCCTCAGGAGACAGAGATGCGCCACACCCTCGCGCGGGCCGTTCTGTCAACAGCCGAGCGGCCGCCACGAACGGCGCGACGCCCGTTTCGGGCGCGGCTGCCGATTAGCGAAGGCTGAGGGCGGTTGTTCGCACGCATCGATTGGCAGGCAGCGCGGCGATTTGCACTGACCCTTGGCGTGAGCGCGGCCGGCGGCCTGATCGCGCAATCGCTGGGCATGCCGGCCGGATGGATCGCAGGCGGCGTCCTCGCCGTCGCGGCCTCCTCGCTCGCCGGGCTTAACACCGACGTGCCGAGACCGGTGCGCGCGCCGGTCTATCTGGTGCTTGGCGTTTATGCCGGCGGCGGCGTCTCGCATGAAACGCTGCATCAGATGCAGACCTGGCCGGCGAGCTTCGCCCTTCTCGGCGTCTCGCTGATCGTCCTGATCGCAAGCTCTTATTGGTGGCTGCACGGTCGCTGCGGATGGGACCGCAACGCCGCACTGCTGGCGGCGCTTCCAGGCGCGCTCTCCTTCGTGATGGCCGCGGCGGAAGACCTTCGCACCGACATCAAGAAGGTGGCGATTTCGCAGACGCTGCGGCTTCTCATCCTGGTGGAGCTTATCCCGCTCCTCGCCCTGTTGATCGGCCACCCGGCTTCGATCCCGACCGCGGTCGCCCAATCGGGCTCGCTCGTCGATATTGCCATCCTGCTTCTGTGCGGTCTTGCCGCGGCACTTCTCCTGGAGGCTTTCAAGATCGCGGGGGGCTGGATGCTCGGCGGGCTGCTCTCCGCCGCCGGGTTGCTGCTTTTCGACGTCGTCCACACGCGACTTCCGTTCGCGGTGGCGCTCCCCTTCGTCATTACGCTCGCCGCCGTGACCGGAAGCCGCTTTCGCCCGGGAGACCTCGCGATCCTGCCGCACATCCTGAAGCCGGCGCTTGTCGCCTTCGGGATGGCACTTTGCATTTCCTTCTTCTTTGCCAGCATCGTCAGCGCGCTCTTCGGCGTGAACATCATCCAAACGCTGCTCGCCTTCGCGCCGGGCGCGCTCGACGCGCTCACCATCATCGCCTTTCAGATGAATATCGATCCGGCCTATGTCGCCGCCCACCACGTCGCGCGCTTTCTGGCGCTGGTGGTGGCGGTGCCGGTGATCACACGCTGGCTGGCGCGCGGAGCGCGTGACTAGCGGATCCGCGAGGTCAGCCGCCCGAGGCGGCGAAGATCTCCGCGCGTGCCACCGTCTCCGCGGCGGCGGGGGTCGTGAGCGGCAAATCGAGCGTCTGCCACGTCTCCACCAGTGCCGCGGCGAGCCCGTCGATCAGGGCGTCGTCGTGGAAGGGCGTGGCGGTGATCCTGAGCCGCTCCATGCCGCGCGGTACGGTCGGATAGTTGATCGGCTGGATATAGATGCCGTGCTTGTCGAGCAGGTGGTCGCTCGCCGCCTTGCAGGCTTCCGCCTCGCCGACGAGGACCGGGATGATCTGCGTCTCAGACGGCATGACCGGCAGGCCGGCTTCCAAAAGCCGCGCGCGCGTCAGCGCCACCTGCCGCTGTTGCGCTTCGCGCTCGGCGGAGGAGCCCTTCAGGTGGCGGATCGAAGCGCAGGCCGCCGCCGCAAGCCCTGGAGGCAGCGCGGTGGTGAAGATGAAACCCGGCGCGTAGGAGCGCACCGCATCGACCACCGTGCCGGAGGCGGCGATATAGCCGCCGAGCACGCCGAACGCTTTGGCGAGCGTGCCTTCGATCACGTCGATGCGGTCCATCACGCTGTCGCGCTCGGCGATGCCGCCGCCGCGTGCGCCGTACATGCCGACCGCGTGCACTTCGTCGAGATAGGTCATGGCGCCGTATTTCGCGGCGAGATCGGCGACCCTGCCGATCGGCGCCACGTCGCCGTCCATCGAGTAGACCAATTCGAAGACGATGAGCTTGGCGCGGTCGCGGCCGGCGGCCTTCAACAGGTCCTCGAGATGGTCGAGGTCGTTGTGCCGCCAGATCTGCTTCTGCCCGCCGGAACGCCGCACGCCCTCTATCATCGAGGCGTGGTTGAGCTGGTCGGAAAGGATCAGGCAGTCGGGGAGCAGCTTGGCGATGGTGGAGATCGCCGCCTCGTTGGAGACGAATCCGGAGGTGAAGACCAGCGCCGATTCCTTGCCGTGCAGATCGGCGAGCTCGGCCTCAAGCTCCACCAGCGGATGGTTGGTGCCTGAAATGTTGCGCGTACCGCCGGCGCCGGCGCCCATGCGGCCCGCCGCTTCCTGCAGCGCGGAGACGACCTTCGGATGGTGGCCCATGCCGAGATAGTCGTTGGAGCACCAGATGACGATCTCGCGGGCCTCGCCGTCGCGGCGCATGAGCGCGCGGGGGAACTTTCCGACCTGCCGTTCGAGGTCGGCGAAGACCCGGTAGCGTCGCTCGGCGCGAAGTGCGTCGAGGGCGCTCTCGAACCGGGATTTGTAGTCAAACATGCGCTGCTCCCGCCGCTCCGTCCCTTCTTAGTCCCGAAGGGCGCGCTATTTCCAGTGCCAGCTTACCGCGCAATATCACCTTGTCGCGAAGGCCGCGGAGGTCGCGCGCCTTGTGCGCCGCCCGCTGGCGTTTACCGTAAATCCTTAGAATTAACAGGAAAATTCCCCCCAAACTTGTCTCGAATTAACCCAGGTTAACGGCCGTTAAGCTATGTCAACGAAGCGTTAAAGGCGGCGCTGCGGAGACCGCCGAACGAACAAGACTTCGGAGGCCGTCATGTTGAAAATGCTCTCCCGGGCGCGCGCACGCTTTGACACGGATCAACGTGGCAACGTCGCGGTTCTCTTCGCTTTTTCGATGGTGCCTCTGATCGGGCTGATGGGCGGGGCCGTCGATGTCACCCGGCATCACCGCTACAAGGTCGAGCTCGCCAACGCGCTCGACGCGGCCACGATCGCGCTCGTCCGCCACGACACCGAGGACGACGCCAAGGCCGACAAATTCATCACCGACTACGTGGCCGCGATGATGCCCGGTGGCGGCCAGGACAAGATGCTCCATATCGAGCGCTTCAACGCCACCGCGGTTCCCGGCGGCTACCATGTCGTCGGCGACGGCTACATGGAGACCGCCTTCCTGCCTGTCGTCGGCATTCAGGAGATGCCGCTTCACGTCGAGACCGAGGTGATGGCGACGACCGGCCGCTACGAGGTGGCGCTGGCGCTCGATAACACCGGCTCGATGGCCGAGCACAACAAGATCGGCGCCCTGAAGACGGCCGCCAACCATCTGATCGACACCCTCTACAAGGAGGCGGGCTCGGAAGATCGCGTCAAGATGGCGCTCGTTCCCTTCACCACCGCCGTCAACATCCGCGGCCAAGCATTCAATCCGGACTGGCTTGACCCGAAGGGTCTCGGTCTCGGCGACCATCGCTTCGACAGCTACGACCGCGAGGTCAGCCGCCTCGATATTTTCAAGGCTCTCAGCAACGGGAATGTCGGTTCCGACGGCCTGCCGACGGCGTGGAAGGGCTGCGTGGAGGCGCGCGCCGACGGCCACGACGTCGACGATGCGGCGCCGGATGGCGATGCCGCCACCCGCTGGACGCCTTATCTGTCGCCCGACGGCTCCGACAACGGCAGCGGCTGGGTGCACGCCAATTCCTATATCTCCGACCAGACCAAGGGCTCGGCACTCGACCGCCTCAAGAACGTCGACAAGTATTTCAAGCCGATCACCGGGGCCAAATTCGACCCCTTCGACGTAGATTCCGGACCGAACCAGAGCTGCCGCGGGCCGATCGTCGAGCTCACCACCAACGAGACACGCATGCGCAACGCCATCAAGGCGATGCAGCCGGGCGGCTATACGCACATCCCGCAGGGGCTGGTGTGGGGCTGGCGCGTGCTATCCCCCGGCGAGCCGTTCACGCAAGGCGTCGCCTACGACGACGTCACGACGCAGAAGGCGCTCGTGCTCCTCTCCGACGGCAAGAACACCTTCCCGGACACCTATACGAGCTACGGCTATCAGGCCGACGGGCGGCTTGCCTCCAACTGGAACGCCGGCGTGCAGCGGTTGAACGAGAAGGTCACCACAATCTGCAAAGCGGTCAAGGCGAAGGGTATCCGCCTCTACATGATCCTGCTTGAGGAGAATGACGCCGAAACGAAGCAGATTTTCGAGGATTGCGCGTCGCGCAACAGCTCCGGCGAGGCTCTCTATTACGAGGTGCCGGATGCGTCCGATCTCGACGACGCTTTCGAGGACATCGGCAAGGATCTGACGACGCTGCGCGTCACGCGCTGATCCGCCACGAGGCTCCTGGGAGACTTTGGCCGGGCTCGCGCCCGGCCCTTTTTTTCGTCGCAGCGCCAATGGTTTGAGTTTTCAGCTTGTCGATGCGCGCATTTCGTGACGGTTTTGGTTAGGCTAACCGCGACAGCTCCTGGAATCGCACCATCCGATGCCCGCCTGGGACATTCTCGTCATCGTCCTCTTGATCCTTCTGAACGGCTTCTTCGCGATGTCGGAGCTGGCGGTGTTGTCCTCCCGCCGCGCCCGCCTCGAGCAGATGGCCGATGAGAATGTGCGCGGCGCGCGCGCGGCGCTCCGCCTGCTTGAGGATCCGACCCGCTTCCTGTCGACCGCCCAGGCCGGCATCACCCTGATCGGCGTCTTCGCCGGCGCCTACTCCGGCGCCACGCTTGCCGGGCCGCTGAGCGAGCTCCTGAGCGCGTTCGGCGACTACGCCTATTCCGCCGCCCTTACCATCGTCGTCTTCGGCATCACCTACCTTTCGCTTCTCGTCGGCGAGCTGGTTCCCAAGCGCATCGCCTTCAACAACCCGGAGCGGGTGGCATCGGCCGTCGCGCCGTTCATGGCCCGCCTGTCCGTCGTGGGCGGGCCGATCGTCTTCTTCCTGCGCGCCTCCACCAACGCCTTGGTGCGGCTGCTTCGCATTCCCGACAAGCCTGAGAGCTCCGTCACCGAGGAGGAGGTGAAGCGGCTGATCGCGGAGGGCGCGCAGACCGGCGTCTTCCACATCGCCGAGCGCGACATGATCAACGGCGTCTTGAGGCTCGCCGACCGCTCGGTGAAGAGCGTGATGACGCCGCGCGTCGATGTCGTCTGGCTCGACCTCGACGACCCGCCGGAGACGATCCAGCGCGAGATCGCCGAGAGCGAGCATTCGCGCTATCCCGCCGGGCGCAAGGCCCTCGACGAGCTGGAAGGCATCGTCCACACCAAGCACCTGCTCGACCAGGCGGCGCGCACCGGACATTTCGACATCACCGCGTCGCTGAGCGAGCCGTTGATCGTGCACGAGGCGACGCCGGTGCTGCGGCTGCTGGAGATGTTCCGCGAAAACCCTGTGCATATGGCGGTCGTCGTCGACGAATATGGCGGCCTGGAAGGGATCGTCACGCCGACCGATATCCTGACCGCCATCGCCGGCGATCTCCCTGAAGACATCGCCGACCTGGAGGCCGACGAGGCCGTTCGCCGCGACGACGGCTCCTGGCTCATGGACGGCATGATCGGCATCGACGAGGCGGAGCGATTCCTGGAGCGCAAGGATATGCGCGGCGACGAGGATTTCGAGACGCTTGCGGGCTTCGTGCTGGCGCGGCTCGGCCACATCCCGCAGACGGGCGAGCATTTCGAGTGGAACGGCCTGCGCTTCGAGGTCGTCGACATGGACGGCCGCCGCATCGACCGGATGCTCGTCGCCCCTATCGTCTCGGCGCCCGAGGTCGCGGACAGCGCCGTCGGGGACTAGCGGCAAGTCGCACCTTTCCCATGTCGTCATTGCCGGGCTTGGCCCGGCAATCCATTCCGTGGCGGTAGTAGCTTGCGCGGCGTTGCGGAATGGATGCCCGGATCAAGTCCGGGCGTGACGACAACCGTCGTGGTCTCCGCTAAGCCGCCTCGGCCTCCGGGAAGAGCCCCGTCAGCCCGGCCTCCGTCGCCTCAGAGATGCCGCGCTCGGTGATGAGCCCGGTGACGAGCCGCGCCGGCGTCACGTCGAAGGCGTAGTTCGCCGCCGGGCTACCCTCCGGCGTGATGCGGATGGTGGCGATCGCGCCGTCCTCCGTCGCGCCGGTCATATGCGTGACCTCTTCCGCGCTCCGCTCCTCGATCGGGATCTCCTTCACACCGTCGCGCACCCGCCAGTCGATGGTGGAGGAGGGGAGGGCGACATAGAACGGCACATGATTGTCGTGCGCGGCGAGCGCCTTCAGATAAGTGCCGATCTTGTTGGCGACGTCGCCTGAGCGCGTGGTGCGATCGGTCCCGACGATGGCGAGATCGACCATGCCGTGCTGCATCAGGTGCCCGCCGGCATTGTCGACGATGACGGTGTGCGGCACGCCCTCCTTGTTGAGCTCCCAGGCGGTCAGGCTCGCGCCCTGGTTCCGCGGGCGCGTCTCGTCGACCCAGACATGCACGGGGATGCCGGCGCGATGCGCTTTGTATATGGGAGCAAGCGCCGTCCCCCAATCGACGGTGGCAAGCCAGCCGGCATTACAGTGGGTGAGGACGTTGACCGGTAGCCCGGCCGCGCGGCGCTCGGCGATGTCCTCGATCAGCGTCGCGCCGTTCTCGCCGATCGCGGCGAACAGACGGCGACGTCTTCGTCGGCGATCCGCGCTGCCTCGGCATAGGCCGCCGAGACGCGCTCTCCTTCGCGAAGCGCGAGGAGCACACCGCGCATGCGCTCCAGCGCCCAGCGCAAATTCACCGCCGTCGGCCGGCTGGCATAGAGGAGGTCGTAGGCGCGCTTAAGCCCGGCGTCGGAGGCGTCCTCGCGCGCGGCAAGCGCCATGCCGTAGGCGGCGGTCGCGCCGATCAGCGGCGCCCCGCGCACCACCATGCGCTTGATCGCGCCGGCGGCCTCAGCCGCCGAGCGCAGCGTCAGAATCTCAAAGCGATGCGGCAGCTTGGTCTGGTCGATGACGTCGACCGCCCCGCCGTCCGCGTTCGGCCAGATGGTGCGGTAGTCCTTGCCGTCGATGCGCATGGGCTCGTCCCGTCGTCTCGTCCTGTCGGCGAAAAAGACCAACACAGCCGGCCGCCGCTGTCGAGCGGCAGTCTCGGCAAAAAGCGCCCACGCAACACTCTGGAAACATTCGCGACATCGGCCTGAAAGATGCGGGCGTTAGTCAGGGAATCATGAAGCTGACCCTCGACCACCTGCTCTTCGCCACGATCACCGGCGCCATCGTCCTCGTCGTCGCCATGAACGGCGACGCGATCGCCCAGCTCAATCAGCTGCTCGCCGGCTGACGCCGTGGCGGCTACAGCCGCTCGTAGTCGATCTCCAGGAAGTCCTCGACCTCCGGCACCCAGCGCTCCTCCACGAAGCGCACGTGCTGCGGATGCTCGTTATAGCCGCGATAGGCGGCCTCGTCGGCGAACTCCATGGAGAAGCCGTAGGCGAACGCGTTCTTGGCGCTCACCTGCCTGAGCTTCTCGAATTTCTGAACGCCGGGGATTGTCGCGAGCACGTCGGCGGCGGCGAGGAAGGCCTGCTCCTCCGCCGAGCCTTTTGGGTGCTTCAACCGGAAAACCACGGTGTGCCGGATCATGCCGCCCCCTCATGCACGAGACATCGTCTTGCGGTGCTTTTAGCTGATCGCCGGCTTGCAGCGCACCCAGATCTTCGCCTCTCCGCTCTCCTGCACGTTCACCGCGTTCTCGTTGAGGAGGATCATCGCCACGGTCTCCCCAGCGCTCGCTTCGCCGTCGGGGACGACGTAGCTAAAACTGTGGCGCGCGTAATTGCCCGCGGTCTCGTTGCCGCCGGGCGTGGTGATCGCCGGGCCGCGAATGGACATGGTCCGTCCGTCGGGGGCGCACCAGTCGCCGTCTATGGCGTCCGCCCGCGCCGGACCGACGGTGAGCGCCAATGCCGCCATTGCGACGGCTGCAAATCCCGCAAAGCCTGTTCTCGTCGCCATCCTTGGGCTCCTTTCGCGACCGGACTTTCACCGGAGTTCATCGCCGCGCTTCCTGGCTAGCCTAGCATTCCGGCATGCGCATGACGCCTGCCGCGTTGGCGCCTATTCGCCGCCCCAGCTTTCGCCGCGCGGATGAAGTGCTGCGGCCGCCTCAAGCGCCTTCTCGTCGAGCGCGGCTTCCGGTCTGGCCCCGGCCGCCTCCAGCGCCTTGATCGCATTGACGATCGTCTCGTTCACCGGAACGGCGATCCCGAGCTCCGCCGCGCGTCGGACCAGCGCCCCGTTCGCCAATCCCAGGACGATGGCAACAGAGAGGGCGGCAAAGGCCGCGGCGGCCGGGCGCCAGAAGGACATCCCGGTGCTTGCGCTCGGATCGTCATGGGGAGGAAGCCGGTGAGCGAGGCATCGCCGGTCGCCGCTAATAACGCCTACGACACTCTATTGGAGGTCTGCCGCAACCGCATGACCACGCGATCCTTCAAGCCCGACCCGACGATACCGCGCGAGCATGTCGAGAGCCGCATCGATTGACGCAACCGCAGGGTGCGCGAAGACACGGGGCGGCTTCAGCTTTAGCTGCGGCGAGCGCCCCGCGACGAGACCAATAACATGTGGATTAAGAAGCCGGCTGATTGATGGCCACGACATCGATGACTATCAGAAATTGTGGAGCAAGAAGATCTGATTCCCTCTGTCCAGCTCGACGCGACGATGGTCGGGCAGCGGCATTGCTTCGACGCGTGGCGAGAGGCCGTGCGTCCTTTCTACGACGTAGAACCGCTGTCCGAAGCCCCCGACGGACAGGAGAACGTCAAAGCCTGGCTCGTGGACAATCTGATCTTCACCGACGTCGCCTTCTCGCCGCAGTCGTTCAGCCATCACGCCTCGCACGCTGAGAATGCGGGCTACCTTTCTCTTCAGATCTACCGGGACGGCGACTGTCGGGGCGTCGCGGCAGACCAGACCTTCCGGATGAGGCCGGGCGAAATCCATCTCTTCGATTTCTCACGCGAGTTCTACTCGGTCGCAGAACAATCGACCGTGGCAGGCTTGGTCATCCCCCACGACGTTGTCGGCTACGATCCGGGGCGGCACCCAGCGCATATCGAGTTCTCCTCCGCCACGACCGCCGGCGGTTTCCTGATCGACTCGCTCATGGCGCTGCTGAGCCGTCTGCCGGAGCTTCGCCCGGATGAAGCAAGCGGCCTCGCTGATGGTTTTTGCGATTTGCTCCGCCGCCATGCCCTTCCCGGCTCAGTTGACGAGCCCAACATGCGAAGGCGCCGGACGGAGCGTCGCGCGGACATGCGCTCGTATATCGAGCGGCACTTGGAAAATCCGGACTTAAGTGTCGAACAGCTTTGTCGCGCATTCCGCGCGTCGGTCCCGACCGTCTATCGTGACTTCGCCGATACGGGTGGCGTTGCCCGATACATCGCCGCGCGCCGGCTCGATCGCGCCTTTCGTGAATTGCTGTCGGCGTCGCCCCTTCGGGGAGAAGTGCAAGCGATCGCCAGCCGCTGCGGCTTCGATGATCCCGGCCATTTCAGCAGGCTTTTTCGTCAGCGCTTCGGTGTCCCTCCGTCCACCGTGCTGAGTCTGGGCCAGGCGAAAAACACACCTGTTGCGGGGTGGCTCCTGGCGGGCGCCACAGCCCTCGGAGAACCCAGCATGGGGGATTGGCTCAAGATCATCTGAAGCCTATCACCCCCCGATGATCGCCCCTGCAAAGTGAAAAGCCTTCGCCGCGCCGCCCAATTGACTGTGATCGCAGAGGAAATTTCTGGTGCTGCCGGACAGGATTGAACTGTCGACCTCTCCCTTACCAAGGGAGTGCTCTACCACTGAGCTACGGCAGCGTCCGGGGGCCGCTCAAGTGGCGCGGCCGTTCGCGGCGAGGCGCTCAATGCCATAGGGCGTCGGAGCGTGCAACCGGCGCGGCGGCGTGGACTGCGGCCCGACCCCCAGAAAGGCGCGGACCTCCCGGCTTTCCGCCGCTTCTCCGCTTGCCTAGACGGCCCGGCTTGGCTATATGAGCGCCCTTCGGATGGCCCGGCTTTAGGGCGCTTGCCCTTGGGCATGCCGTGGCGGTCCTGAACGCTCAATCCCGAGCACTCGGTGCGAGGCCCGCTGCGGCGGAACTGCCTTGCGTCCACATGGAGAGCAAAATGCCCAAGCAGAAGACCAAGTCGGGCGCCAAGAAGCGCTTCAAGTTCACCGCCAACGGCCATGTGAAGGTCGGGCAAGCGGGCAAACGTCACGGCATGATCAAGCGGACCACGAAGTTCATCCGCAAGGCGCGCGGCACCATGGTGCTCGACGCCGCGGACGAGAAGATCGTCAAGGTCTACATGCCCTACAACCGCTAGCCGACCGGAGTTTTTTGAAATGGCGCGTGTCAAACGCGGCGTGACGTCTCACGCCAAGCACAAGAAGGTTCTCGACCAGGCCAAGGGCTATTACGGCCGTCGCAAGAACACCATCCGCATCGCCAAGCAGGCGGTGGAGAAGGCCAACCAGTACGCCTATCGCGACCGCAAGAACCGCAAGCGCAACTTCCGCGCTCTGTGGATCCAGCGCATCAACGCGGCCTCGCGCGATCTCGGCCTGACCTACGGCCGCCTGATCGACGGGCTCACCCGCGCCGGCGTCGAAGTCGACCGCAAGGTGCTTTCCGACCTCGCGATCCACGAGCCGGCGGCTTTCGCCGCGCTCGCTGCGCAGGCCAAGGAGGCGCTTTCCTACCTGAAGGAAAAGACGCCGAACGAGCACGCCAGGGCGGTCGGCGAAAAGGCCTAGCGAAAGCGAAGGGCCTCCCACCTTCCAGGACTGTCGTCATGCCCGGGCTTGACCCGGGCATCCATTCCGTTACGCCACGGCGGACCGCGACCGTTCCGGAATGGATTGCCGGATCAAGTCCGGCAATGACGACAGGTTAGACGAACCCGCCAAGCCTCAGATGTCCGATCTCGCGACCCTTGAAGCCGACCTGACCGCCGCGATCGCCGCGGCCGCCGACGAGCGCGCGCTTGAAGAGGTGCGCGTCGCGGCCCTCGGCAAGAAGGGCACGATCTCCGAGCGGCTGAAGGGGCTCGGCGCCATGGCGCCGGAAGAGCGCAAGGCCGCGGGTGCGGCGCTGAACGTCCTGAAAGACGCGATAGCTGCGGCGATCGAGGCGCGCCGCGCGACACTCCGCGACAGCGCACTCGACGAGCGGCTCAAATCCGAGACCGTCGACGTCACGCTTCCCGTCCGGCCCGAAATGCGCGGCACCATCCATCCGGTCACGCAGGCCTGGCAGGAGGTGATCCAGGTCTTCGGCGACATGGGATTCTCCGTCGCCGAGGGGCCGCATATCGAGACCGACTGGTACAATTTCGGTGCGCTGAACATTCCCGACGAGCATCCCGCGCGCCAGGAGCACGACACCTTCTATTTCAATCCGCGCCCCGGTTCCAACGAGCGCATGGTCTTACGCACCCACACCTCGCCGGTGCAGATCCGCACGATGGAGGAAAGCGCGCCGCCGATCCGCATCATCGCGCCGGGCCGCACCTTTCGCTCCGATTCCGACCAGACGCACACGCCGATGTTCCATCAGGTTGAGGGTCTCGTCATCGACGAGGCGACGCATCTCGGCCACCTGAAGGGAACGCTTGAAGCCTTCTGCAAGGCGTTCTTCGAGATCGACGAAGTGAAGATGCGCTTCCGCCCGTCGCACTTTCCCTTCACCGAGCCGTCGATGGAGGTCGATATCGGCTGCTCGTGGGAAGGCGGCGAGTTGAAGATCGGCGCCGGCGACGACTGGCTGGAGATTCTCGGCTCCGGCATGGTGCACCCGAACGTCATCCGCGCCGGCGGCCTCGATCCGGACAAATACCAGGGCTTCGCCTTCGGCATGGGGATCGACCGCATCGCCATGCTGAAATACGGCATCCCGGATCTGCGCGCGTTCTTCGAGGCGGACCTCAGATGGCTCCGCCACTACGGGTTCTCGGCACTCGCCGTGCCGAGCCTGGCGGAAGGGCTGAGCGGCTGACGAGCGCGCCGCCGTCCTTCGACGGCGGCGGTCTTCTCAGTAGTAACGGTGCGGGATGACCCAGGTCTCGCGCGTGCCGTTCGTGCCGCTCATGATCTCCATCTTTTCCAGGCCGATGTCGGCGAGGACGTGATCCGGGAGTCGCTGCAGGATACGCGCATCCGCGCCCGTCTTCCGGCACCTGCGGATCAGGCGCCAAAACGGGTGGCCGAGGCTCATGACTGCGGAAAGCGCGGCAATGATTCTCAACGGATTGCGCGAAAGCGCGGCGGTACTCACGGGTCTCTCCTTCCTTCGGTTCGAGCGACAAACAGGGAATCGGCGCGGCCCCGGCGTCGCGCCGGGCGCGGGGAGGCGTGGATTACCGGCCGTCTGTTTCCTCGGCGTTTCGTCCGCGTCCTGAAAGGGTTACGTCGCCGGGCCTTTTTCACGGCCGAATTGCGGCGGCCTAATGCGGCACGTCCATGAGCCGGCTTGAACTCTCCGGCCGCGAGCGCCATACGTCGCCAATGGACAGGGAGACCGTCATCCGCACCTTGCGCGCGCACGAAGCCGAGCTTCGCGCCGAAGGGATTTCGCACGTCTATCTCTTCGGCTCCGTCGCCCGCGGAGAGGCGGACGAGCGGTCGGATGTCGACCTTTTCTTCGACCATGACGATCCGAAATTCAGTTTGTTCGACCTGATGCGGGTCAAAGAGCGGTTTTCGGAGATACTCGGCGGCGAGGTCGATGCAATGATGCGCGAGAGCGTCCACCGCCGCATCCGGAAGCGGGTTGAGGCCGAGGCGATCCCCGTCGTCTAATGCGTGACAAGATCAAGACCGCTCGTCTGGCAATCCACGACATCCTTCTCCGCTAAAGCCCCAACACAATGCGTTCGCAGATCAAGCTTTTCCCATGAAATTCACTCTCTCCTGGCTGAAGGACTACCTTGAGACCGACGCGTCGGCGGACGAAGTCGCCGAGGCGCTGACCCATATCGGCCTTGAGGTGGAGGACATTCACAATCCGGCCGAGACGCTGAAGCCCTTCGTCATCGCCGACGTCGTGGAGGCGAAGCCGCATCCGAACGCCGACCGCCTGCGCGTCTGCTTGGTCGATCCGGGCACCGGAACGCCGGTCCAGGTCGTCTGCGGCGCGCCCAATGCCCGCACCGGCATGAAGGGCGTTTTTGCCGCTGCCGGCACGCACATCCCCGGCACCGCCATCGACCTGAAGGCCGGAACGATCCGCGGCGAAGCGTCGAACGGCATGCTCCTGTCGGAGCGCGAGCTGGGTCTGTCCGACGACCACGAGGGGATCGTCGATCTCCCTGCGGATGCGCCGGTCGGCGTCGCCTACGCCGCGTGGGCTGGCCTCGACGATCCGGTGATCGATATCGCCGTCACGCCGAACCGGCCTGACGCGCTCGGCGTCTACGGCATTGCGCGCGACCTCGCGGCGAAGGGGATCGGTCGCCTGAAGCCGCTTGATACCGGCGCCGTCACCGGCACGTTCAAGAGCCCGATCGCCGTTGAGCTCCGCTTCGACGACCCGGAGAACAAGCCCTGTCCGCTCTTCGTCGGGCGCGCTTTCCGCGGCGTAACGAACGGCCCGTCGCCGGCCTGGATGCAGCGGCGGCTGCACGCCATCGGCCTTCGCCCGATCTCAGCGCTGGTCGACATCACCAACTACATCACCATGAGCTTCGCTCGGCCGCTTCACGTTTTCGACGCCGACAAGGTGACGGGCACGATCCATGCGCGGTTTGCCCGCGACGGCGAGACGATCGAGGCGCTCGACGGCAAGAACTACACGCTCGACGACGAGATGACCGTCATCGCCGACGATGCCGGCCCGGAAGGGATCGCCGGGATCATCGGCGGAGAAGTGACGGGGTGCGGGCCAGAGACGAAGAACGTCTTCCTGGAAGCCGCCTGGTTCGATCCGATCCGCACCGCGGCGACCGGCAGGAAGCTCGGCATCGTCTCCGATGCGCGCTTCCGTTTCGAGCGCGGCGTCGATCCGGCCTTCGTGGAGACCGGCGCGGAGATCGCCACGCGTCTGATCCTCGACCTTTGCGGCGGCGAGGCGTCGGAGCTTGTGATCGCCGGCAAGGCGCCGCGCCGCGATCTCTCCGTGCCCTTCCGCCTCGACCGGGTGAAGACCCTCGCCGGCGTCGACATCCCGCGCGAGGAGCAGGTGGAGATCCTGCATGCGCTCGGCTTCATCGCCGCCGGTACGGGCAAGGAGGTGGTGGCCGAAGTGCCGTCCTGGCGCCCGGACATCAACGGCGAGGCCGACCTCGTCGAGGAGGTCGTGCGCATCTACGGCCTCGACAAGGTCGCGCATGTGGCCCTACCGCGCCTTGAGACGGTGACCGGCCGCCACGTCACGATCGCGCAGCGCCGCCGCTTCACCGCGGCGCGGGCGCTTGCCGCGCGCGGGCTGAACGAGGCGATGACGTGGTCGTTCCTGCCGAAGGCGCAGGCCGAGCTCTTCGGCGGCGGGCAGGCGGAGCTGGCGCTCGCCAATCCGATCTCCTCGGAGCTCTCCGACATGCGGCCGTCGCTGCTTCCCAACCTGATCGCCGCGGCGGGGCGTAACGTGGCGCGCGGCTTCGCCGATCTCGCGCTCTGCGAGGTCGGGCAGGTCTATGGCGGCGACCGGCCGGAGGACGAGTCGGTGAGCGCCGCCGGCATCCGCCGCGGCCATGACGGCCCGCGCCACTGGTCGAAGCCGCGCCGCGCCGTCGATATCTTCGACGCCAAGGCCGACGCGGAGGCCGTGCTCGCCGCGATCGGCGCACCGGTCGACAAGCTGCAGACCTTTGCCGAAGGCCCGGCCTGGTATCATCCCGGCCGCGTCGGCGAGTTCCGGCTCGGGCCGAAGAACCGGCTCGCGGTCTTCGGCGAGGTGCATCCGCGCGTGCTCGCCGCGATGGACGTGACCGGCCCGCTCGTCGCCTTCGAGGTCGATCTGAACGCTGTGCCGCTGCCTAAG
Organism: uncultured Alphaproteobacteria bacterium; assembly: GCA_963814905.1. GTDB lineage: Bacteria > Pseudomonadota > Alphaproteobacteria > Rhizobiales > Afifellaceae > DASWJZ01. The sequence continues at coordinate 26,633 of CAWFEM010000008.1, forward strand.
AGTGCGCGCACCACGCGCCCCGCGCTCGACGCCTCGCAGTTCCAGGCCGTGACCCGCGATTTCGCCTTCGTCGTGGAAGCCGGCGTGGCGGCGGAGAAGATCGTCCGCGCTGCCAAGGGCGCCGACAAGGCGCTGGTGGAGAGCGTCTCCGTCTTCGACGTTTTCGCCGGCGAGGCGATCGGGGCGGGGCGGAAATCGGTCGCGATCGAGGTCACGCTGCAGCCGCGCGACCGGACGCTGACCGACGAGGAGATCGACAGGGTTTCAGGCGCAATCGTTGCGGCCGTGACGAAGGCGACCGGCGGCGAGCTTCGGAGCTGAGCGACTTGCTTTGTTCGCCTCTCCGTGGCGTCCCGCCGCTAGGCCCTTGATATCCTTGGATAAACTGTGGATTGTCACGGTCTCGCCACGAGAAAGGTGAGTGCGCGCAATGGCTTATGCGGCGTTGGCCTTTTGTTTCTCACAATGAGGCGACGGCTCGGTTTTGGAGACAGAACCGGAACATTAACCATGTCAAAGGCTTAGCGGAATCGCCGTCGCGGGCAGGAGGAGATGCACCTCCGGCGGCCGCGGTTTGCCTACCGCCCCGCCTCACGCGATCGCGTCGAGCTGCTCTTCCGTCAGCGTGCCCGGCACGATGGTGATCGGCACCGGGAAGGAGCCGGCTCCGCGCCCGGCGATCGCCGTCACCAGCGGCCCCGGGCCCTCGGAACTGTCGCCCGCCGCGAGCACCAGGACGGCGATGTCCTCGTCGCCCTCGATCAGGTCGCGGATCTCGTCGGCGCGCTTCCCCTCGCGGATGACGATCTCCGGGTCGATGTTGGAGAGGTCGCGCGCCCGCGCCGCGAACTTGGCGAGCGTCGTCTGCGCCTGCTCCATCGCCTCCTGGCGGATGATGTCCTCAACGCCGGCAAAGCCCTGCGGCCCCTCCGGCTCGATGACGAACAGGAGCACGACGGCGCCGCTCGTATGGCCAGCGCGACGCGCCGCGAAGGAGAGCGCGATCAGGCACTCCGGCGTGTCGTCGATGACGACGAGGAATTTGCGCTTGTGCCCTTCCTCGCGGGCACGTCTCGGCCGCATCATCTTGTCATGCTGCCATTAGCCGGCGGCCAATCGCAAGATGAACCGGTAGCCCATCCCGTAGCCCGCATGGAGCGAAGCGCAATGCGGGGACACGCGCAATGCGGGGACACGCGGAACTCCCGGATTTCGCTTCGCTTCATCCGGGCTACGCGCGGTATGCGGGCGCGGCTCACCGCCCGGTCCTGAGCCACCCGACGATGTCCTTCACGTCGTCCATGATCGGGCCGGCGATGACGCGGGCGCGCGCCGCGCCGTCGGCGAGGACGGCGTCGATATGCCCCGGATCGTCGAGAAGGCGGCGCATCTCACCCGCGATCGGCGCGAGCTTCTCAACCGCCAGTTCCGAAAGCACCGGCTTGAAGGCGGAGAACTGCGCTCCGCCGAATTCCTTCAGCACCGCGTCGCGCGGTTTGCCGGCGAGCGCGGCGTAGATATCGACGAGGTTCTCCGCCTCCGGCCGTCCGGCAAGCCCCTTCGCCTCGGAGGGAAGCGGCTCCGGATCGGTCTTCGCCTTCCGGATCTTCTGCGCGATCATGTCGGCGTCGTCGGTCAGGTTGATGCGCGACATGTCGGAGGGCTCCGACTTCGACATCTTCCTGGTGCCGTCGCGCAAACTCATGACGCGCGTCGCCGGCCCGGTGATCATCGGCTCCGGCAGCGGGAAGAACTGCTCGCCGTGTCCGTGCGCCGCGATCGATTCGGAGAAGTCGTTGTTGAATTTCTGCGCGATGTCGCGGGCAAGCTCCAGGTGCTGCTTCTGGTCCTCGCCGACCGGCACGTGCGTTCCCTTGTAGACCAGGATGTCGGCCGCCATCAGGTTCGGATAGGCGTAGAGCCCGACGGAGGCGTTCTCGCGATCCTTGCCGGCCTTCTCCTTGAACTGCGTCATGCGGTTCAGCCAGCCGAGCCGCGCCACGCAATTGAACACCCAGGCGAGCTCGGCGTGCTCGTGCACCTGGCTCTGATTGAAGATGATGGAGCGCTTCGGGTCGAGGCCGCAGGCGAGATAGGCGGCGGTGACGCCGCGGATGTTCTGCACGAGCTCCTTCGGATCCTGGAAGATCGTGATCGCGTGCATGTCGACCACGCAGTAGATGCACGAATGCGTCTCCTGCATGGCGATCCAGTTCACCATCGCGCCCAGGTAGTTGCCGAGATGGAGCGCCGCCGTCGGCTGCATGCCGGAGAAGACGCGTTCGGGGAATTCGCTCATGGATGCGCTCGACAGGGCTTTTTCGCTGGGATGGGCGTAGGCGGCGCGCTTATCGCCAAACGGGGCGGCGCACGCAAGCGTCAGGAAGCCGGACGCTTGCGGAAATTCCTGACCAGCGCGCGGATATCGGCGGCGCCGGTGAGCTGGGCTGCGGCGAAATAGATGAGCGCGCCGCCGAGGACGAGGAGGAGAAGCGCCCCGATCTGGGCGGCGAGCGGGGTCTCGGCCCGCAGGTAGGGCTGAAGCACCTTTAGGCCGCCATAGAGCGCCGCGGCCATGAGGATGCAGCAGACGACGATGCGCGGGATGTTCGTGCGCGCGGTTGCATCGAGCGCGAAATGGCCTCGCCGCCACAGCGTGAAGGCGAGCAGGCTCGCGTTCAGCCATCCCGCGGCGGCTTCGGCCGTCGCGATCCCCGTTTCGTGGATCAGCGGGAAGAGGGAGAGCGCCAGCGCGACATTGAGCAACGCCGACGCGCCGGCGATCAGCATCGGCGTCCGCGTGTCCTCGCGCGCGAAATAGCCCGGCGTGAACACCTTGATCATGACGAAGGCGGGGAGGCCGATGGCGAAGACGGAGAGCGCGCTCGCGGTGATTGCCGTCGTTTCCGGCGTGAAGGCGCCGCGCTCGTAAAGCACGCGAACGATGACGACGGCGATGGTGGCGATGGCCGCCGCCGCCGGCAGCGTCAGGAACAGCGCGAACTCCAGTGCGCGGTTCTGGTTGTGGACCGCTTCACGCTGGTGACCGGCCTTGAGCGCGCGCGAAAGCTCCGGCAGGAGCACGACGCCGATCGCGATTCCGACGACGCCGAGCGGAAGCTGGTAGACGCGGTCGGCATATTGCAGGACCGCGATCGCGCCTTCCTTGGTGGAGGCGATGATCTGTCCAACGAAGAGGTTGATCTGCGTGATGCCGCCGGCCGCCGCCGCCGGCGCGGCGAGCCACAGGAGCCGCTTCACGCTTGGCGTCAGCTGCGGGCGTCTCAAGCGAACGGAGAAGCCGATCCGGTGGGCGGCGACCGCGACCCAGACAAGCTGCGCCACGCCCGCCACCGGTATCGACCAGCCGAGGACGAGACCGACCGTCACCGTATCGAGCTTGAAAAAGAGCGCTGCCGTCAGCGCCGCCACCGCGGTGATGTTCAAGAGAAGCGGCGCCAGCGCCGCGACCAGGAAGCGCCGATGCGCGTTCAGGACGCCCGACACCATCGCGGTCAGCGACATGCACAGGAGATACGGGAACATGATGCGGAAGAGCGTCACGGTCAGCGCGAACTTGTCCGGGTCCTCGGTGAAGCCGGGCGCGATCAGCGTCACGATCAGCGGCGTCGCGATCATCACGACCGCGGTCAGCGCGAGAAGCACGAAGAGGAGTGCCGCGAGCACGTCCTCGGCGAATTTGCGCGCCGCCTCCTCGCCCTCGCCTTCGAGCGTGCGCGCGAAGAGCGGAATGAAGGCGGAGTTGAAGGCGCCTTCCGCGAACAGCCTGCGGAAGAGGTTGGGGAAGCGGAAAGCGGCGTAGAAGGCGTCGGCGACCGGGCCGGCGCCGAGCGCCCCGGCGATCATGGTTTCCCGCACGAAGCCGAGAAGCCGCGAGGCCAGCGTCGCGCCGCCGACATTCACGAACTGGCGGACGAGGCTCATGGGGGAGGGCTTTCCTGCTGATCTTTCGGCGCCGGGCCCGTGCTTCGGCCGTTCGGCGGGCGATCCGATTCGGGGGCCGCGCCCCTGCCTAATCCCGCCCCGCCGAAAATTGAAGCGTCAACCGCAGACGTTGCGGACCGGCTTGGCGTTGCCGAGGATCGCGCCGATATCGGGCGAAATTCCGAAGCCGAAGAACACGCTGAACTCGTCCGGCTTGAGGATGCCTTCGGTAACGAGGGCACGGATCGCGACGACGATTTCCTCGTGCGTCTTGGCAAGCTCCCGCGTCGTCTGGTCGAGATCGTCGGCGAAGGCCCTGATCGCCTCGCCGTTGGCGCGCGCTTCGTTGCGCGCGCGCTCCGCCAGATTGACCTTGGTCCAATAGGCGGCGGCTCTCACCTGGCGAATTTCCACGGCATAGGACTTGATCGCGTCGACCAGCGAACGGTGCCAGTAGTCCTGGCAGAGATGCCTGGGCTTGGTGCGCGCGTTGCAAAGGAGGTAGGTCGCGCGCTTCATCATCGCGGCGTCGGGTCCGCCGAGGCCCACCCGGTTGGCGCTGACGGCGGCGAGCCACCGGCTCGACGCGGCGCGGGCGGCGGCTTCGGCCTCCTCCGAGCATTGGCGAAGATCGGCGTCCGACCAGGCGCTGTCGTCGGTCTGCGGCGTGGTTTCCGCGGAACGGCGGCCGGTGGCTGCGTCAATGGCATCCGAGACCTGCGGCGTGGGCGCCGTCCAGAGATAGCCGGCGACGCCCAACCCCACGCCGATCGTGATCATGGCGAAAGCGGCCAGCACGAAGCCGCCGGCAAACAAGCCCCCACGCTCCGTTTGCCGCGGCGTCAGATCCCGAAATCCGTTCGACGTCGCCATGCGGCAATGCCCATTTCCGGCCGTGCCGGCGGGAGACTATCGGCAAAGGTTCAACGACGGCTTAAGCCGCGTTTCCGGCCGGATTTCCGGGCCGGGCGTGCATTCTCAGGAGATCGCGACCTCGCGCGCCGACGTTTCCGCCGCCGCCCCGGCGCCGATTGCGTCGAGGAGGTTCTTCTTGATGCGGGTCACGCGCGCCTTGGCGACGATCTTATGGCCCACGAGGTCGGTCACGTAGAAGGTGTCGACGGCACGCTCGCCGAAAGTCGCGATATGCGCGGAGGCGATGTCGAGGCTGAGCTCCGAGATCGTGTGGGTGAGATCGTAGAGGAGGCCGTTGCGGTCGAGGCATTCCACCTCGATCACGGTGAAGCGGTCGGAGAGCTCGTTGTCGAGCCGCACCTCCGGCTCGATCTTGAAGGCGTCGCGCCGGCGGCTCTTCTGGCGCTTGCCGGCGAGCGCCTCCTGCAGGTTGACGCTGCCTTGCAGCTCCTGCTCGATCAGGGCGGCGATCCGTTTGCCGCGGCGCTCCTCGTCCTCATCGCTGTTGAAGGCGCGGCCGACAATGACGGTGTCGAGCGCCCGCCCGTCGGCGGTCGTATAGATCTGCGCGTCGACGATATTGGCCTCGCAGGCCGCGCAGGCGCCGGCGACGACGGAGAGGAGCCGCGGGTGGTCGGGCGCGAGCACGGTCAGCTCGGTCGCCGCCTCGAACGCCATCGGACGCACCTCGAAGGCGAATTTCAGGCCCTGCGCGTCGGCGCTGCGCACGAAGGCGGCGTGGCGTGCCTGGCGCTCCTCGTCGACGCGCAGCCAATAGGCGGGGTAGTGCAGGTCGAGATAGCGTTCGCGCTCCTTCTCCGGCCAGTCCTTCAGCCGCTCGCCGAGCGCTGCGCGCGCCTGCGCGAGCTGCTGCCCGCGCGAGCCGGCGCTGAAGCCGCCGGTCAGAATCGGCTCCGTCTCGTAATAGAGAGCGCGCAGGAGCTGGCCCTTCCAGCCGTTCCAAACGCCCGGGCCGACGGCGCGGATGTCGCAGACGGTGAGGATGACAAGCAGCTTCAGCCGGTCCATCGACTGCACGGTGGTGGCGAAATCGAGAATCGTGCGGCGGTCCGCGAGGTCGCGCGACTGGGCGATGCGCGACATCGTCAGGTGCTCCTCGATGAGCCACGCGACGAGCTCCGTCTGCCCGGGGGTCAGGCCGAAGCGCGGGCATAGGCGGCGCGCCACCTTGGCGCCGGCGGTCGAATGGTCCTCCGGCCGGCCCTTGGCGATATCGTGCAGGAAGAGCGCGACGGTCAGCACCGTCATATCTTTGATGGAGGGAAGGATCTTCGCGGAGAGCGGATGGTCTTCCATGAGCCGCCCGGTGCGGATGGCGGACAGGATGCCGATCGCGCGCAGCAGATGCTCGTCCACCGTGTAGTGATGGTACATGTTGAACTGCATCATCGCCACGACCTTGCCGAAGTCGGGGATGAAGCGGCCGAGAACGCCGGCCTCGTTCATATGGCGCAGCACCGGCTCGGCGTGCTCCGGATCGCAGAGGATTTCGAGGAAGAGCCGGTTCGCCTGCGGGTCCTGCTGCACCTTGCGATCCAAGCGCTTCAGCGACTTGCTGATCAGCCTGAGCGCGTCGGGATGGAAGGGGAGGTCGTTCTTTCCCGCTTCGTGGAAGATGCGGATGAGGTTCACCGGGTCGCGCTCGAAAACGTCGTCTCCGGCGACGTTGATCCGCCCGTGGTCGATCACGAAGTCCGTCGTCCCCTTGATGACGCGCCGGCTTTTCCGCATTCCGCGCAGGAAGCGGTTCAGCCGCGGCGCCGTCTTCGCTTCGCGCTCCTCAAGCTCCGCGCAGACGATGCGGGTCAGGTCGCCGACGTCCTTGGCGACCAGGAAATAGTGCTTCATGAAGCGCTCGGCGGCCTGCAGGCCCGGATGCTTCTGGTAGCCGAGGCGGCGCGCCAGCTCCGGCTGCAGGTCGAAGGAGAGCCGTTCCTCCGCCCGCCCCGCAATGAAATGCATGTGGCAGCGCACCGCCCACAGAAAGTCGGCGCAGCGGCGGAACAGCGCGTATTCGGAGCGCGAGAGGAGCCCCGCATCGACGAGCGCCTCGTTGGTGCTGACGCGGTAATAATATTTGGCGATCCAGAACAGCGTCTGCAGGTCGCGTTGTCCGCCTTTCCCCTCCTTCACCTGCGGCTCGACCAGATAGCGCGACTGGCCGACGCGCCGATGGCGCTGGTCGCGCTCGGCGAGCTTCGCGGCGATGAATTCGCGCGCCGTCCCGGCGACGATCTCGTTCCTGAAGCGCGACTGAATCTCCTCGAACAGCGCCTCGTCGCCTGCGATCAGGCGCGATTCCAGGAGCGCGGTGCGGATGGTCATGTCGTCGCGCACCGCTTTCAGCGTCTCGTTGACCGTGCGTGTGGCGTGGCCGACCTTCAGCCGCAAGTCCCAGAGCATGTAGAGGATGTATTCCGTCACGCTCTCCGACCACGCGGTCTGCTTCCACGGAAACAGGAACAGGAGGTCGATGTCGGAATAGGGCGCCAGCGTGCCCCGCCCGTAGCCGCCGACAGCCACCAGCGCCAGCCGCTCCGCCGCCGAGGGATTGCTCGCCGGGAACACCTGGCGCGTGGCGAAATCGAACAGCGCCTCGATGATCGTATCGGCGAGGGCGGCGAGCCGCTCCGCCGCGCGGGTGCCGCGCCCATCCTGCTCCAGGCGGCCGCGTACGATGAGGCGGCCGTTGTCGAGGATCTCGTGCATCAGCGCGAGCACCGCCTTGCGCGCGGCGGGCGAGGCCGGCCCGTGCTCCTCCGCGATTGCCGCGAGCTCGGCCTTCAGCCTGTCCTCGTCAACCGGGCTCTCCGCCAACCGCGACCGTTGCACCACAATCCCTCCGCCGTTGCGGAATGCGCGCCCGCTTAGCATGGCTGCCCGTCCGAATGCACGCCGGTGACGCCGATGACGTTTTGCAACCGTTGCTGATTTCTGTTTAGCATCTGCCCGGGAGGGACGAACAAAGGGCGAGCCGGAACGGCGGCCTCGTGTCCCTGGCCGTGCGACCAGGCTGACGGGGTGGTTTCTACGAACGTGGAGAAGCGTCTGGACGACCGGTTTGATTTATCCCGGCCGAGCGCACCTTATGGTGCGGCGCGACGGCTCTTGCGCGAGGCGATCCACTTCCTCTCCTATCACCTCATTCTCGCCCGGCGCTCCACCCGGCGCGCGCACGCGGCCGGCTTCCGCTTTGTCGTCCGGCCGACGGTCTTCCACCCGCGCCTGTTTCTGACCAGCGAGTATTTCGCCTCCTTCATCGACCGGCTCGACCTCAAGGGAAAGACCGTGGCGGAGATCGGAACGGGGTCGGGCATCCTCTCGCTCGCGGCGGCACGGGCGGGCGCCGAGCGCGTGGTGGCGATCGACATCAACCCGAACGCGGCGCTCTCCGCCGCCGACAATGCGCGGCTCAACAATCTCGCCGACCGGGTCTTCCCGGTCTGCTCCAGTCTCTTCTCCGGCATCGCGCCGCGTCCGCTCTTCGACGTGATCCTGTCGAGCCCGCCCTCCTTCGCCGGCGAGCCGCGCGACGTCGCCGATCGCGCCTGGCATGCCGGTCCCGGGTATCGCGACATCGCGGCGCTCTTCATCGAGGCGCGCGAGCGGTTGAAGCCCGGTGGGCGCTTCTACGTGCTCCTGTCGTCGGATTCCGATCTCGGCTGCCTCGGCCGGCTGATCGCCGATGCCGGCTTCCATGCGCGGCTCGTCAAGGAGCGCTCGATCCTGATTGAGTCGTTCGTGCTCTATGAGCTTACGGCCGACTGATGCGAGGCTACCTCAAAGCGCGTCGATCGGAATCTTCAGATAGACGCGCCCGTTGTCCTCCGGCTCCGGAAGCCGCCCGCCGTTCATGTTGACCCGCAGCGCATGAAGGATTTGTCGCGGCATCGAAAGCGTGGCGTCGCGCTTCTGCCGCAAGGCGACGAAGTCCGCTTCGCTCGGACTGTCCTTGAAATGGATATTGGAGCGCTTCTGCTCCGCGACCGTGCTTTCCCACGCGGCCGCCCGGCCGCCAGGCATGTAATCGTGGCCTGTGAAGAGCCGCGTGTCGTCGGGAAGCGCCAGGATCCTCTGGATCGAGCGATAAAGCTCGCCGGCGTCGCCACCGGGAAAGTCCGCGCGCGCGGAGCCGGAATCCGGCTGGAAGAGCGTGTCGTGGATGAAGGCGGCGTCGCCCACGACATAGGTGACGGAGGCAAGCGTGTGGCCCGGCGAATAGATCACGCGCGTCTCGATCGACCCGATCTTGAACGTCTCCCCGTCGGCAAAGAGCCGGTCCCATTGTGAGCCGTCGGCGGGAAAATCGGGGAGATTGTAGATGTCCTTCCAAAGCCGCTGCACGTCCATGACGTGCTCGCCGATCGCCGTCGGCGCGCCGAGCTTACCTTGGAGATAGTGCGCGGCGCTCAAATGGTCGGCATGCGGATGCGTGTCGAGAATCCAGTCGATCGTCACGCCCTTCGCCTTCGCCGCGGCGATCATCGCGTCGGCGAATGTGGTCGATATGCGCCCGGCCCGCTCGTCGTAGTCGAGCACCGGATCGATGATCGCCGCGCGCTTCGTCTCCGGGTCGGCGACGAGATAGGCGATGGAGGACGTGTCCTGATGGTAGTGCCCGGTCACCTCGGGTCGTTGCGTCATGGTGCGGCTCCGAAACCCCAGTGCGTTAGATATTCGGCTTTCAGAATATGATCGATCGCGCGTGCCAGAGCGTAGCGGCCATGTCAAACGCGACGGGGATGCAACCTTTTACTGCGGCTCCGCCCCTCGCTTGAGTCGCTTCAATTCGTAAAGCCGCTCCAGCGCTTCCTTCGGCGACAGCTCGTCGGGGTTGATCGCCTCGAGCGCCGTCAGCGCCGGATGATCCTCCGCTTCGTCCGGCTCCGCGCGCGCCACGGCGAAAAGCGGTAAATCGTCGATGATGGAGACCGGCCGCGCGCGGTCGCCCTTCTCCAGCATGGTGAGCACCTGCCGCGCGCGCGAAATCACGGCGGCCGGCAATCCGGCGAGCTTTGCCACCTGGATGCCGTAGGAGCGGTCGGCGGCGCCCGGCGCGACCTCGTGCAGGAAGACCACGTCGCCCTTCCATTCCTTCACCGTCATCGTCGCGTTGACGAGGCGCGGCAGCTTCGCGGCGAGCGCCGTCAGCTCATGGTAGTGGGTCGCAAACAGCGCGCGGGAAGAATTCACGTCGTGCAGGTGCTCGATCGCCGCCCAGGCGATGGAGAGCCCGTCGAAGGTCGCCGTGCCGCGCCCGATCTCGTCGAGAATGACGAGCGAGCGCTCGCTCGCCTGGTTCAGGATTGCGGCGGTCTCCACCATCTCCACCATGAAGGTGGAGCGCCCGCGCGCCAGATCGTCGGCCGCGCCGACGCGGCTGAAGACGGCGTCGACGATGCCGATATGGGCGGCCTTCGCCGGCACGAAGCTTCCCGCCTGCGCCAGGATGGCGATCAGCGCGTTCTGGCGAAGGAAGGTCGACTTGCCGGCCATGTTCGGGCCGGTCAAAAGCCAGATGCGGCCGGCGCCACCTCCGTCCTCATCCTGAGGTGCGAGCGAAGCGAGCCTCGAAGGGCCCAGATCGCAGTCGTTCGCGACGAAGCTCTCGCCGTTACTGCGGAGTGCCTGCTCCACCACCGGATGGCGTCCGCCCTCGATCCTGAAGGCGAGGCTCCGGTCGACCTTCGGGCGCACGTAGGCCTCTCGCTCGGCAAGCTCGGCGAGCGCCGCCGCCACGTCGATCTCGGCGAGCCCGCGCGCCGCGCCCCGGATCGCCGTCTCCGCTTCGGCGACGCGCGCCGACAGGTCGTCGAAGATCGCAAGCTCGATGGAAAGCGCGCGCTCCGCGGCGCTCGCGATCTTCTGCTCCAGATCGCCCAGCTCCGTGGTGGTGAAGCGCATGGCGCTTGCCATCGTCTGGCGGTGGATGAAGCGCTCCGCGCCGCCGCTCGCTTTGAGCGCATCCGCCTGGCCGGCAGTCACCTCGACGAAATAGCCGAGCACATTGTTGTGCCGGATCTTGAGCGAGCGGATGCCCGTCTCCTCCGCGTAGCGCGCCTGCAGGGCCGCGATCACGCGCCGGCTCTCGTCGCGAAGCGCCAGCGCCTCGTCGAGCGCCGCGTCCGCGCCGGAACGGATGAAACCGCCGTCGCGCTTCAATAGCGGAAGCTCGTCGGCGAGCCTTGCGGCGAGCGTGGCGGCGAGCCCCTCCGGAGCCGGCGCAATCTCGATGCGATGGTCGGGAACGAGCGTCTCCCCACCGTCTCCAGGGTCATCCTCCGCGTCGGGTTGCTTGAGAAGCGCCGCGATGTCGGACGCCGCTTCAAGTCCGGCGCGGATCATGTCGAGGTCGCGCGGGCCGCCACGGTCGAGGCCGAGGCGGGAAAATGCGCGCAGCATGTCCGGCGCGCCCGAAAGCGCCTTGCGGATGCCGGCGCGAAGCCGCGGCCGCTCCAGGAAGAACGCGACGCCGTCGAGGCGCGTCTCGATCGCGGCGGGGTCGGAAAGCGGGCTCGCGAGCCGTTCGGCGAGGAGCCGCGAGCCCGCCGCGCTCATCGTCCGGTCGATCGCCGCAAGCAGCGTCCCGGCGCGGGCCCCTGCGGTGGTGCGGAAGACTTCCAGGTTGGCGCGTGTCGCCGCGTCGATCCGCATCGTCTCGCCTTCGGCGATGCGGCGCGGCGGCTCGATCGGCGGACGCTTGGCGATCTGCGTCTTGTCGACATAGGCGATGAGCCCCGCACCCGCGGAAAGCTCCGCGCGGCTGAAAGCCCCGAAGGCCTCCATCGTCTTCACGCCGAAGAGATCGGCGAGCCGCTCCTCCGCCGTGCTGGTGTCGAAGAACGCCGCCGGCAGGGGGGTCAGCGCAGCGCCGGTCGCGTCCGCCATCGCTGCAATCTCCCGATCGGCTGCGAGGCGTTCCGCGGCGAGGATTTCGCGCGGCTCGATCCGCGCGAGCGCGGCGGGAAGCGCGCCCGGCGGGCATTCGCTCATGCGGAACTCGCCGGTGGAAATGTCGATCCAGGCGAGCGCGTGGCTTTCGCCGCCGTCGCTCAGGGCGGTGCGCACGATTGCCGCGAGATAGTTGTTGCGGGCGGAATCGAGCAGCCGGTCCTCGGTGATCGTTCCGGGCGTGACGAGCCGCGTCACGGCGCGCTGCACCACGGTCTTCGAGCCCCGGCGGCGCGCCTCGGCGGGGTCCTCGATCTGCTCGCAGACCGCCACGCGGTAGCCGAGCGCGATCAGCTTCTGCAGATAGTCGTCGGCGGCATGCACCGGCACGCCGCACATCGGGATGTCGTCGCCGAGATGCTTGCCGCGCTTGGTGAGCGCGATGCCGAGCGCGCGCGAGGCGACCGCCGCGTCATCGAAGAACAGCTCGTAGAAATCCCCCATACGGTAAAAGAGCAGGCAATCCGGGTTCACCGCCCGGATCTCCAGATATTGCTCCATCATGGGGGTGACGCGGCCGGGCGGCTCGGTGCCCGGCGCGGGCTCGCCCGGCTCGCGCTTGTTCATGGGCTTGAGGCTAGCAGAGCGGATACCGGCGGGACCAGAACGGAGGCGCCGCCGCCCACATGAAGGCCCGGCAAATCCGAAGGCCCGCCTTGCGGCAGGACGGTCGCCGCTGTAGGGATCGCCAAGCGGACTTTGAGCAAACTCAATGACTTCCGGCGCCGGGTCGCGTCGGTTGTGATCGTCTCGGCCGATTTCGGCCGATCCGGGAGACTGATGCCATGGATACCGAAGCGATCCTCGAACGCCGCCGCCTGCGGCGTCGCGCGAGCTTCTGGCGGATCGCCGCCTTCGTCATCCTCGTTGTCGCGGTCGTGGTCGGCGCGAGCGCAATATGGGACCGCGACGGAGTCGGCGCGGGGCGCGCGCAGATCGCCGACATCAAGGTCGACGGGTTCATCACCACGCGCCCTAATGCGGTGAAGACGATCGACCGCGCCGCCAAGACGGATGCGGTGAAGGCGATCGTGCTCCACATCGATTCCGGCGGCGGCGCGGCTTCCGGCGGCGAGGCCCTTTACAACGCCGTCCGCCGCGCCACGGAGAAGAAGCCGGTCGTCGCCGTCATCGACGGGCTTGGCGCATCCGCCGCCTATATGACGGCGATCGCCGCCGATCATATCGTCGCGCGCGAGACGGCCATCACCGGCTCCATCGGCGTGATCTTCCAGTACGGGCATTTCGAGGAACTCCTGCAGAAGATCGGCGCCCAGTATGAGGAAGTGAAGAGCGCGCCCCTGAAAGGCGAGCCTTCGATCTTCCAGGCGCCCAACCCCGCGGCGACCGCCATGCTGAAGTCGGTGATCGACGATACCTATGACTGGTTCGTCGGACTCGTCGCCGAGCGCCGCAACCTTTCCGAGCCGGATGCGCGCCGCCTCGCGGACGGGCGCATCTTCACCGGACGCCAGGCACTGGGCGTGAAGCTTATCGACGCGGTGGGCGGCGATCCGGAAGCGCGCGCATGGCTCGCGAAAGAGAAGGGCGTTTCAGAAGATCTGCCGCTGCGCGATTGGAAGGAAGACAGCTCCGTCTTCGCCGCTTTTCAGACCGACGCGGTCGCCGGCCTGGCGCGCCTTGTTGGAATCGATCTTGACGCGGCCGGGATTCTGCCCCGCAGACTTACAGTTGACGGTCTGCTATCCGTTTGGCAGGCTACGATTTTCCGGCGATCGGATCGCTAGGGGGCCAGCGGTGATCAAATCGGAGCTCATCGAGCGAATTGCGTCGCGAAATCCGCACCTGTTCCAGCGCGACGTGGAGCACATCGTCAATGCCATCCTGGAGGAGGTCGTCGCCGCCCTTGCGCGCGGGGACCGGGTGGAATTGCGCGGCTTCGGCGCGTTCTCGGTGAAGAACCGCCCGGCGCGCACCGGACGCAATCCGCGCACCGGCGAGCAGGTCGTCGTCTCGGAAAAATACGTGCCGTTCTTCAAGACCGGCAAGGACATGCGCGAGCGCTTGAACACAACCACTGGATGAGCTCTGTGCGCGCGCTCGGCACCCTGCTGAAATGGCTGATCCTGCTGCCGATCCTCGCCGCGATCCTGCTTCTCGCGGTCGCCAACGGCGAGGACGTGACGGTCCACCTGAACCCGTTCGACGGCGACGATCCGGTCCTTCGTGTGGTCCTGCCGCTTTATCAGTTCGCCTTCATTCTTTTCGTCCTGGGCGTTCTGGTCGGCGGGCTCGTCGCCTGGGCGAGCGGACTGCGCCGCCGCCGGCGTGACCGCGTGCGGGGCGACGCGCTCTATCCGAGCCGCGCACATGGCGCTCCGGGGCGGACACCCAACACCTCTCCCGTTGCGGCGGATGTCGCCGGGTTCCTCCCCGGTCCGCGTCACGGCTGACGGCGGCGGCATGCGGGTTCTGTCGGCTGACGATCTCGGCCGCCTCTTCACGTTTCCGGCGCTGATCGAAGCGCTTCGCGCCGGCTTTCGCGCCGACATCGAAGCGCCGGTCCGTCATCACCACACGATCGAACGGCCGGGCGAGCCGGCCGCGACGCTTCTGCTGATGCCGGCCTGGCGCGCGGAAGGGGAAAGCGCCCATCACGCTCGGCAGGAAATGCGCGCCTTCCTCGGCGTGAAGGTCGTGTCGATCTTTCCCGGCAACGGCGCGCGCAACCTGCCGAGTGTAATGGGCGCCTATATGTTGATGGACGGCGCGACCGGTGCGCCGCTCGCCGTCATCGACGGGCAGGAATTGACGCTGTGGCGCACTGGCGCCGCCTCCGCGCTCGCTGCCTCCTATCTCGCGCGCTCTGACGCGCGGCGCATGCTCATGGTCGGCGCCGGCTCGCTCGCGCCGCGCCTGATCGCTGCGCATGCGAGCGTGCATCCGCTTAAGGAAATCCTTGTCTGGAACCACAATTTTGCGCGCGCCGAGGCGCTCGCCGAGACGCTCTCTGGCCGCGAATATTCCGTGCGCGCGACGAGCGACATCGAAGCGGCGGCACGCGAAGCCGACATCGTCTCCTGCGCGACGCTCTCCGCCGAGCCGCTTGTGAAAGGCGCCTGGCTGAAGCCCGGGGCGCATCTCGATCTCGTCGGCGCTTTCACCCCGAAAATGCGCGAGAGCGACGACGAGGCGGTGCGCCGCGCCCGCGTTTACGTCGACACGCGCGCCGGCGCGCTTACGGAGGCCGGCGACATCGCGCAGCCGCTCGCCGCCGGCGTTCTTAAGGAGAGCGATATCGCCGGCGACCTCTTCGATCTCTGCCGCGGGAAATCACAAGGGCGCGCATCGGCCGACGAGATCACGCTCTTCAAGTCGGTCGGAACGGCGGTCGAGGATCTCACCGCCGCGATCCTTGCCTATGAGAGCGCTTCGAGCGCGACGCCCTCTCGCTAGTTCAGCGAGTCGTCCACCGCGATCTCGGAGCAGGCCTTGGCGATGTTCTTCCTCCAGCGCGCCTGATCCTCGTCGACCACCTGCCCGAAGCGATGCTCCTGCTCCTCGAAATTCGCGCCGCCGGTGATGAGGCGCTTCTTTCCGTTCGGCAGCGCATCGAGCGCGGCGACGACGCAATCGGTCATCAGAGCGCGCTTGCGTTTGCTCATCTCGGCGAGCGGCCCGGAGGTCTGGGCGTCGAGAATCGCCCGCACCACCGTCGGGAAGTCGGCGGCGCGCGCGCCTGAGCCGCCGCCGGTGGCGGCGAACAGGGCCAGGAGGAGCGCGGCGTGCGAGCTTGGCGTCATGCGGGAGTCCTGCGGATCGAGGGGAAGAAGGTTAGTTGTTTGTGTCTTGTTGGTCTTTGCCCATCGCGATCTGCGCGCAGGCGCGGGCGATCTCCTGCTTCCACTGGGCGTGGTTCTCCTGCACCACTTCTCCGAAGCGATGCTCCTGCTGATCGAGCGTGCCGCCTTCGACGATGTATCGCTTCTTGCCGTTCGGCAGGCCGTTCAGCGTGGAGATCACGCAATCGGTCATGCGCGCCCGCTTGCCGGGGCCCATCGTGGCGAGCCGCCCGGTGGTCTGGCTGTCGAGGATCGACCTGACGACTTTCGGAAAGTCGGCGGCCTGCGCCGCCGTAGACGATCCGAATGCGCCGAGGGCGGCGGCCAAGATGGCTGTCTTGCGAAGGGTCATGGGTCCTGGCCTTTTTGAACGGTTCAGACTCAAGAAGGGATCCCTGGATTTTCCCTCAGAAGGATCGCCGAAACGCCGATCTTACGCTTGCATGCCGCCGGCCCAGAGCCTATATCGCGGACAACACATCTCGAAGCTAATCGAGGGTGGGTCCTGCGGGGCCCGCTCTTTTTTGTTGCCCGAAGGGCCATCGGACCGGTCCCAGCCCGGGCGAGGATTGAATGGACGGCCGACGTCTGACACGCGAAAGCGGGCTTGAAGCCCGCATTGCCCATATCGTGGAGCCGATCGCCAGCGATCTCGGCTACGAGTTGGTGCGCGTCAAGGTTTCGGGGCTGAACGGCATGACCGTCCAGATCATGGCGGAGCGGCCGGACGGCACGATGACGGTGGAGGATTGCGAGCGTCTGTCGCGCAACGTCTCCCCGGCCATGGACGTCGCCGATCCGATCAGTCGCGAATACCATCTGGAAATATCCTCCCCCGGCATCGACCGGCCGCTGACCCGCGCCAAGGACTTTGCGCTCTGGGCCGGGCACGAGGCGAAGATCGAGACCGACGCGCCGATCGACGGACGCAAGCGCTTTCGCGGCGTGCTCCTCGGCGTGAAGGAGGGTGACACCGGCATCCGGCTCCTCGACGCGCCGGGCGAGAGCGATGTGTGGCTGCCGATGGACAAGATCGACGAGGCGAGGCTCGTCCTGACCGACGCGCTCGTAAAGGCTGCGCTCAAGGGCGAAACACAGAATCGCTCGGCCGAAAAAGCCGAGCAGGTAGGTCAAGAAATCTGACGCGAACGGAGCTGAAGCAGATGGCTGTCAGTGCAAATAGGTTGGAACTCCTGCAGATCGCGGATGCGGTCGCGCGCGAGAAGACGATCGATCGTCGCATCGTCATCGGCGCCATGGAGGATGCGATCCAGAAGGCGGCGAAGTCCCGCTACGGCGCGGAGACGGATGTGCGCGCCGAGATCGATGAGAAGACCGGCGAGATTCGTCTTCAGCGGCTGATGGAGGTGGTCGACACGGTGGAGAACGATTCCGCGCAGATCGCCGTGGAGGAAGCGCGTATCCGCAATCCCGCCGCCCAGGTCGGCGACTACATCTCCGAGCCGCTGCCGCCGCTCGATTACGGCCGCATCGCCGCCCAGTCGGCGAAGCAGGTCATCATGCAGAAGGTGCGCGAGGCTGAGCGCGACCGCCAGTACGAGGACTTCAAGGACAGGATCGGCGAGATCGTCAACGGCACCGTGAAGCGTGTCGAATACGGCAACGTCATCGTCGACCTCGGCCGCGGCGAGGCGATCATCCGCCGCGACGAAATGATCCCGCGCGAGACCTTCCGCTACGGCGACCGCGTGCGCGCCTACGTCTACGACGTGCGCCGCGAGCAGCGGGGCCCGCAGATCTTCCTTTCCCGCACGCATCCGCAGTTCATGGCGAAGCTCTTCACCATGGAAGTGCCGGAGATTTACGACGGCATCATCGAGATCAAGTCGGTGGCCCGCGATCCGGGCAGCCGCGCCAAGATCGCGGTCGTCTCGCACGACACCTCGATCGACCCGGTCGGCGCCTGCGTCGGCATGCGCGGCAGCCGCGTGCAGGCGGTGGTCGGCGAGCTTGCCGGCGAGCGCATCGACATCATCCCGTGGAACCCGGATGCCGCCACCTTCATCGTCAACTCGCTGCAGCCGGCCGAGGTCACCAAGGTCGTGCTCGACGAGGAGGCGGAGCGGATCGAGGTCGTCGTCCCCGATGACCAGCTTTCGCTCGCCATCGGCCGGCGCGGCCAGAACGTGCGTCTCGCCTCGCAGCTCACCGGCTGGGATATCGACATCCTGACGGAGGACGAGGAATCGGAGCGCCGCCAGAAAGAGTTCCAGGACCGCTCGCAGCTCTTCATGGACGCCCTCGACGTCGACGAGATGGTGGCGCAGCTCCTCGCCTCGGAGGGCTTCGCCAGCGTCGACGAGATCGCTTTCGTGGAGCTCGACGAGATCGCCTCCATCGAAGGCTTCGACGAGGAGACGGCGGAGGAGCTGCAAACGCGCGCGCGCGAACATCTGGAGAAGGTGGAGGCGGAGCAGGACACGGAGCGCAAGGCGCTCGGCGTCGAAGACTCGCTGAAGGAGGTGCCCGGCATCACCACCGCCATGATGGTCGCGCTCGGCAAGAACGACGTCAAGACGCTGGAAGACCTCGCCTATTGCGCCGCCGACGATCTTGTCGGCTGGAGCGAGCGCAAGGATGGCGAGACGGTTCGCTTCGAAGGCGCGTTGCAGGGTTTCGATGTGTCGCGGCAGGAGGCGGAGCAGATCGTGATGGCGGCGCGGCTGAAGGCCGGGATCGTCACCGAGGCCGACCTCGCCCCGCCGCCCGTCGAGGAGACAGAGCCTGAGGAGGAGGCGGCCGCCGTTTGAGGGAAGCGCTGAAGGAGAAGGATGCCGGCGACGGTCCGGGCCTTGGCGGCCCGCGCCAGGGCCGCACGCGCCAGGGCCGCACACGAATGTGCGCGGTCACGCGCGAGGTGCTGCCGG
Organism: uncultured Alphaproteobacteria bacterium; assembly: GCA_963814905.1. Lineage (GTDB taxonomy): Bacteria > Pseudomonadota > Alphaproteobacteria > Rhizobiales > Afifellaceae > DASWJZ01. The sequence goes on from CAWFEM010000008.1 coordinate 45,156, forward strand.
AACGCGACCTGATCCGCTTCGTCGCCGCACCCGACGACACGATCGTCGCCGATCTGAAGGCGAAGCTTCCCGGGCGCGGAATCTGGGTCGGCGCAAGCCGCGAGACGGTTGCCGAAGCGGTCCGCAGGAACGTCTTCTCCCGCGGCCTGAAGCGGCCGCTCAAGCCGGATTCCGGGCTTCCCGATCTGGTCGCCGCTCGGCTTGGCGAGCACGCGCTCGGGCGTCTCGGCCTGGCGCGCAAGGCGGGGCAGGCGGTCGCCGGCTTCGCCAAGGTCGAGGCGGCGGTTTCGCGCGGCGAGGTCGCGGGGCTCGTGATCGCGGCCGATGCCGCCGAGGACGGCGTGCGCAAGATGCACCAGGCGCTTCGCCGCGGCTTCGGCGACGCCGTGCCGGTCCCCGTTATCCGCCTCTTCAGTGCGGCGGAATTGGGTTTGGCAATCGGCCGGCCAGATGTGATACATGCAGCCGTGCTCCGAGGCCCGGCTGGCGTAAGTTTCGTGGAAGCGGCGATCCGCCTCCAGCGCTATGTCGCGGTGAGCGATGTCGGGCTGGAAGCGCGGGCTGCCGAGCCCTTGGGAATTGATGAATGAGTGATACGACTAGTAAGGACAAGACGTTACGCGTGGGCGGCCGCAAGCCGCTGTCGCTGAAGCGCGATACCGACACCGTCCGCCAGAGCTTCTCCGGCGGCCGCTCCAAGGCGGTCACGGTGGAGCGCAAGCGGCGGCGCGTGGCCGGGCCGGGCGAGCGGGCGGAGCCCTCCGCGCCGGCTGCGGAAGAGGCGCCCGTCGCCGCCGAGCCAGCGCGGCCGCGCGTCAGCGCCCGCAAGGCGGAGAGCGAGGCCGCGGCACCCGCGCCGGCGCGCCCGCGTACCGGCAGTGTCGTCCTGCGCACGCTCACCGACGAGGAGCGCGATGCGCGTGCCCAGGCGCTGGCCGAGGCGCGAGTCCGCGAGGCCGAGGAACGCCGGCAGGCGGAGATCGATTCCCAGCGCCGCGTGGAGGAAGAGGCGCAGCTTGCGCGCGAGCGCACCGAGGCGGAACGCCGTCAGGTGGAGGAAGAGGCGCGCAAGGAGTTTGAGGAACAGGCGCGGCGGCGTGGCGAGGACGAAGCACGTCGGCGTCTTGGCGAGGAAGCCGCGCCCGCGCGCCCGGCGGTCGCCGAAACACCGGCCGGTGCGCGTCCGGCGCTTCGTCCCAAGCGCCTTGAAACGCCGAAGCCCACCCGCACCAAGACGCCGGGCGGCGCAGATCGCAGGCGCGGCCGCCTGACCGTCACCAACGCGCTTGAAGCCTCGGAGAGCGAACGCGAGCGCTCGCTCGCCTCCGTGCGGCGCAAGCGCGAGAAGCAGCAACGCCAGCTGCACGGCTTCACGCCCACGCAGGAGAAGATCGTCCGCGACGTCGTTATCCCGGAGGCCATCACCGTGCAGGAGCTGGCCAACCGTATGGCGGAGCGCGCCGTCGACGTGATCCGCCTGCTCATGAAGGACGGCCAGCTGGTTAAGATCACCGACGTGCTCGACGCCGACACCGCACAGATCGTGACGGAGGAGATGGGCCACAACGTCCGCCGCGTCGCCGCCGCCGACGTTGAGGAAGGGCTTTTCGACAAGCCCGATCCGGAAGAGACGCTGCAGCCGCGCCCGCCGATCGTCACCATCATGGGCCACGTCGATCACGGCAAGACCTCGCTTCTCGACGCCATCCGCGAGGCCAATGTCGTCTCCACCGAGGCGGGCGGCATCACCCAGCATATCGGCGCCTATCAGATCGAGAAGGACGGTCAGAAGGTCACCTTCATCGACACGCCGGGCCACGAGGCGTTCACCGCCATGCGGGCGCGTGGCGCACAGGCGACCGACATCGCTATTCTTGTCGTCGCCGCCGATGACGGCGTGATGCCGCAGACGATCGAATCGATCAATCACGCCCGCGCGGCCGGTGTCCCGATCATCGTGGCGATCAACAAGATCGACAAGCAGGGCGCCGATCCGAATCGTGTCAGGACCGAGCTCTTGAGCCACGAGATCGTGGTGGAATCGATGGGCGGCGAGACGCTCGAAGTGGAAGTCTCGGCGTTGAAGCACACCAACCTCGACAAGCTGCTGGAAGCCATCCTGCTGCAGGCCGAGGTGCTGAACTTGCGGGCCAATCCCGACCGCGCGGCGGAGGGCATCGTCGTCGAGGCGCAGCTCGACCGCGGCCGCGGACCGGTCGCCACCGTGCTCGTGCAGCGCGGCACGCTGCATGTCGGCGACATCATCGTGGCCGGCGCCGAATGGGGCCGCGTGCGCGCGCTGATCAACGATCGCAGCGAGCAGGTGCGCGAGGCGGGACCCTCGACCCCGGTCGAAGTGCTCGGTTTCCAGGCAACGCCTGAGGCCGGCGACCGGCTCGGCGTCGTGGAGAACGAGGCGCGCGCCCGCGAGGTCACCGAATATCGCCAGCATCTGAAGCGCGAGAAGACCGCGGCGCACGCCGCCGGCATGCGCGGCTCGCTCGAGCAGATGATGAGCCGCCTTGGTACGCAGGGGAAGAGCCTCTTCCCGATCCTGATCAAGGGCGACGTGCAGGGCTCGGTCGAGGCGATCGTGCAGGCGCTGGAAAAGCTCGGCACCGAGGAGGTGGCGGCGCAGGTCATGCATGCCGGCGTCGGCGGCATCACCGAGTCGGACGTCAATCTCGCGGCGACATCGGAGGCGCCGATCATCGGCTTCAACGTTCGCGCCAATGCTCAGGCGCGCGACGCGGCGGAGCGTGAAGGCATCGAGATCCGCTACTACAACATCATCTACGACCTGGTGGACGACATCAGGAAGGCGATGTCGGGCCTGCTCTCGCCGGAGCGGCGCGAGACCTTCCTCGGCAACGCCGAGATCCTGGAGGTGTTCAACATCTCCAAGGTCGGCAAGGTCGCCGGCTGCCGCGTCACCGAAGGCAAGGTGGAGCGCGGCGCGAGCGTCCGCCTGATCCGCGACAACGTCGTCATCCACGAAGGCAAGCTCTCGACCTTGAAGCGCTTCAAGGACGAGGTGCGCGAGGTGCCGGTCGGTCAGGAATGCGGCATGGCCTTCGAGAAATACGAGGACATGCGCGTCGGCGACGTGATCGAGTGCTACCGCGTCGAGGAGATCGCACGCTCGCTCTAGTCGCCGACACGGCGACGCCGAAGGGTAGCTTCAACATTGATGTCGTCATCGCCGGACTTGATCCGGCGATCCATTCCGTGGCGTTGCAAGATTCGTGACGGGTGCGAAATGGATGCCCGGGCCAAGCCCGGGCATGACGGCAATTTCAAAGGTCATGTCTGGAAATTCGATGCCTCGTCTTGAGACCCGCAAATCCGGCCCCTCCCAGCGCCAGCTTCGGGTCGGCGAGCTGGTGCGCCATGCACTCGCCGAGGTCTTCGCACGCGGCGAGGCGGGCCTGGAGCTCGACGGCGTGCTCATCTCTTTCGCCGAAGTCCGCATGTCGCCCGATCTGAAGCACGCCACCGTGCTCGTCGCGCCGCTCGCCAAGGACGATCCGGAAACGCTGGTGGCGACGCTCAATCGTAACGCGAAGATGTTGCGCGGAAAGATCACGCCGGCGCTGAAGCAGATGCGCTCCATGCCGGACCTGAAATTCCACCTCGATACGCGCTTCGAGGATGATGCGCGCATCGACGCGCTGCTGCGCTCGCCGGAGGTGGCGCGTGATCTGAAGCATGATCCCGAAAAATGGAAACCGGTTTTCGGACAAGATCGTGCTGGAACAACGAAACACGACGACAAGGACCAAGACTGATGGGGCGCCGCGACAGGGGCAGGAAGGTCGACGGCTGGCTCGTCTTCGACAAGCCGGTCGGCATGACGTCGACCGAGGCCGTGGCGCGGGTGAAGCGCCTCTTCGACGCGGCAAAGGCCGGGCATGCCGGGACCCTCGATCCACTGGCCTCCGGCTCGCTGCCGATCGCGCTCGGCGAAGCGACAAAGACCGTGAGCCTCGTCATGGACGGGCGCAAGATTTACCGCTTCACCGTCCGCTGGGGCGAGGAGACGACGACCGACGATGCGGAGGGGCCGGTCGCGGCGACGTCCGAACACCGCCCGAGCGCGGACGACATCCGCGCCGTCCTGCCGGAATTCACCGGCCGGATCAGCCAGGTTCCCCCGCGTTTCTCGGCCATCAAGATCGCCGGCGAGCGCGCCTACGACCTCGCCCGCGAGGGCGAGATCGTGGAGCTTGAGCCGCGCGAGATCCTCATCCACCGGCTTGAGCTGGTGGATGCCCCGGACGCCGATCACGCTGTGTTTCAGGCCGAATGCGGCAAAGGCGCCTATGTCCGGGCGCTTGCCCGCGACATGGGCCGGCGGCTCGGCACGCACGGCCACGTTGTCGCGCTCCGCCGCCTCGCCGTTGGCCCGTTCAGCGAAGCCGACATGATTTCACTGGAAAAGCTGGAGGAGTTGCGCCATAAGGCCGGGACTTCCGACGGCCTTGGGGCCGAGGAGGCTCTGCTTTCGGTTGCGACAGCGCTGGACGACATCCCGGCGCTCGCCATGACCGAAAGGGATGCGGCGAGGCTGCGACGCGGCCAGGCCGTCATCCTGAGAGGACGGGATGCGCCCGTCATGTCTGGCCCAGCTTACGCGATTTTCGGCGGTCTTCCCGTCGCGCTGGGCGAGGTGGACAAGGGCGCTTTCAATCCCAAGCGTGTGTTCAATCTGGCCGAGGCGCGCGAGCGGCCCGGCAATGAAAATCGAGGATGACCGATGTCGATCACGCCAGATCGCAAACAGGAATTGATGAAGGAATACGCGACGAAATCCGGCGACACGGGCTCGCCCGAAGTACAGGTCGCCATCCTGTCGGAGCGTATCTCCAATCTCACCGAGCACTTCAAGAGCCACGTGAAGGACAACCATTCGCGGCGTGGGCTCCTGAAGCTCGTTTCGCAGCGCCGTCGTCTTCTCGACTATCTGAAGACGAAGGACACCGAGCGCTATCAGGCGCTCATCTCGCGCCTTGGACTGCGCCGCTAAGGCGCAAGGCGCGTGCGCTTAAGCGACAGGGGTCGCAGGCGCATTTGTCCGAGAACGCAGGAACTAAGGCCATGGCAGGATCGCCGGTCGCTTCTGAAGCTGGATTCCAGCCTCCGAAGCGCCCCGCCGTCTTGCGCATGGCCTGTCCTGCATCCGAACGAAAGGACTAGGCATGTTTGATATTGAGAAAGTTGAAATCGACTGGGGCGGACGGACGCTCGTTCTGGAATCCGGGCGCGTAGCCCGCCAGGCCGACGGCGCGGTGCTCGCCACCTACGGCGAGACCACGGTTCTCGCCACCGTCGTCTCCATGAAGGAGCCGAAGCCCGGCTTCGACTTCTTCCCGCTCACCGTGAACTACCAGGAGCGCTACTACGCCGCCGGCCGCATTCCGGGCGGCTTCTTCAAGCGCGAAGGCCGCCCGACGGAGAAGGAGACGCTGACCTCGCGCCTGATCGACCGGCCGATCCGGCCGCTCTTCGCCGACGGCTACAAGAACGAGACGCAGGTCGTCGTCACCGTGCTCAGTCACGATCTTGAGAATGACCCCGACATCGTCGGCATGGTCGCCGCATCAGCGGCGCTGACGCTTTCCGGCGTGCCCTTCATGGGCCCGATCGCCGCGGCGCGCGTCGGCTACATCAACGGCAGCTATGTGCTCAATCCGCTGGTCGAAGACGTGAAGGGCTCGCAGCTCGACCTGGTCGTCGCCGGCACCGCCGACGCGGTCTTGATGGTGGAATCGGAGGCGCATCAGCTCGCCGAGGACGTGATGCTCGGCGCCGTCATGTTCGGCCACCGCTCCTTCCAGCCGGTGATCGACGCGATCATCAAGCTCGCCGAGCGCGCCGCCAAGGAGCCGCGCGACTTCAAGCAGCCCGACGTCTCGGAGATCGAGAAGGCGGTGCTGGAGATCGCCGAAGGCGATCTTCGCGAGGCTTATAAGATCACCGAGAAGCAGCAGCGCTATACCGCCGTCGACGCGGTGAAGGCGAAGGTGATGACCGCGCTCTTCCCCGAAGACGCCGAGCCGCGCTTCGACAAGGAGAAGGTGGCGGCCGTCTTCAAGGACCTGCAGGCGAAGATCGTCCGCTGGAACATCCTCGACACCGGCGGACGCATCGACGGACGCGACCTGAAGACGGTGCGCCCGATCCTCTCGGAGGTCGGCGTGCTGCCGCGCGCGCACGGTTCGGCGCTGTTCACACGCGGCGAGACGCAGGCGCTCGTGGTCGCGACCTTGGGCACCGGCGAGGACGAGCAGATGATCGACGGCCTTGAAGGCACCTACAAGGTGGCCTTCATGCTGCACTACAACTTCCCCCCCTACTCGGTGGGCGAAACCGGCCGCATGGGCTCGCCCGGCCGCCGCGAGATCGGCCACGGCAAGCTCGCCTGGCGCGCCATCCGTCCGATCCTGCCGGCGAACCACGAGTTCCCCTATACGATGCGCGTCGTCTCCGAGATCACCGAGTCGAACGGCTCGTCCTCGATGGCGACCGTGTGCGGCACCTCGCTGGCGCTGATGGATGCCGGCGTGCCCTTGAAGGCGCCGGTCGCCGGCATCGCCATGGGCCTGATCAAGGAGGACGACCGCTTCGCCGTGCTCTCCGACATTCTCGGCGACGAGGATCATCTCGGCGACATGGACTTCAAGGTCGCCGGCACCGCGGACGGCATCACCTCGCTGCAGATGGACATCAAGATCCAGGGCATCACCGAGGAGATCATGAAGGTGGCGCTCGACCAGGCGAAGGACGGGCGTCTGCACATTCTCGGCGAGATGCGCAAAGCGCTCGGCGAGGCGCGCGCCGAGCTCGGCGAGCATGCACCGCGCATCGAGATGATCAAGATCCCGGTCGACAAGATTCGCGAAGTGATCGGCACCGGCGGCAAGGTGATCCGCGAGATCGTGGAGAAGACCGGTGCCAAGATCAACGTCGACGATGACGGGACCATCAAGGTGGCCTCCGCCAACGCCGATTCGATCCGCGCGGCGCTGAAATGGATCCAGGGGATCGCGGCGGAGCCGGAGCCCGGTCAGATCTATCAGGGCACCGTCGTCAAGGTCGTCGACTTCGGCGCGTTCGTGAACTTCTTCGGTTCGCGCGACGGCCTCGTTCACGTGTCGCAGCTCGCCCCGCACCGCGTCGCCAACGTCAAGGACGTGGTGAATGAGGGCGACAAGGTCTGGGTCAAGTTCATGGGCTCCGACGAGCGCGGCAAGGTGCGGCTCTCCATGAAGGTCGTCGACCAGGCGAGCGGCCAGGAGATCAAGAGCGACGACGCCGCCGCTTAAGCGGCCCGCATCGCTTTGCACGAAACACGAAGGGCGCCCGCGGGCGCCCTTTTTCGTTCGCGACGTCACATCGCCGCAGCTCTCTCAGACTGTCGTCATTGCCGGACTTGATCCGGCAATCCATTCCGTGGCCCTGAAGCCGGGCCGGCGGGCGCGACGGAATGCATGCTGGGGATCAGGCGCTTTGCGCGAGCTTCGGCATCTCCGCCGCCTCTTCTTCGCCTTTCAGGAGCTTTTCCAGCGGCATCGGCGCGGCGAAATAATAGCCCTGCGCCTCCGTGCAGCCGGCGACGCGCAGAAGCTGCGCATGCTCGATCGTCTCCACGCCCTGGCCGGCGACCTTGAAGCCGAGCGAATGGCCGAGGCTGCAGATGGCGGCGAGCACGGCGGCGCTCTTCTGCTCGTCGTTGTTCAGGAGGAATGAGCGGTCGATCTTGATCTTGTCGAAGGAGTAGCGCGACAGGAGCCCGAGCGAGAGCGTGCCGACGCCGAAGGAATCCATGACCACGTGGACGCCGGCATCGCGGATGGCGCCGAGCCGCGCGAAGGCGGTGGTCTCGTTGCGCCCGAGGATCGTCTCGTTGACCTCGATCTCGATGCGGCCCGGCGGAACCTTGTGGTTCTTCAGAGTTTCGAGAATGAAGCTGTCGATGCCGTCGCGCTTCAACTGCGTCGCGGAGAGGTTGATCGCTACGCGCCGGTCGGCGGGGATCAGGCGGCAGTCGCTGGCCGCTTGCCGGATCACCCACTCGCCGATCGGAACGACGAGACCCGTCTCCTCCGCGATCGACACGAAGACGGACGCCGGAACGAGCCCCTTGCCCGGCAGTCGCCAGCGCAGCATCGCCTCGTAGCCGACGATGCATCCGGTCGAGAGCTCCACCTGCGGCTGATAGAGGAGCTGGAAATGGTCGTGCTCAAGCGCGTGGCGCAGCCCATCCTCCAGCGTGCGCCGGCTCGCGAGATCTTCCGCCATCTTGGGATCGAAGAAGCGCCAGGTGCGGCGGCCCTCGCTCTTGGCGCGGTAAAGCGCGAAGTCGGCGTTGCGCATCACCGTCGCCAGATCGTTGCCGTTGTCGGGCGCGACCGCGAGGCCGATGGAGCATCCGACCTGGATTTCATGACCGTCGACGCTGAACGGGCTGGAGAGAAGCTTCAGGATGCGCTCCGCCAGCGGTGCGAGCATGGCCGGATCGGTGACGCGCGGCACCACGACGGCGAACTCGTCGCCGGAAAGGCGGGAGAGCAGGTCGCCGCCCCTGAGCGAGGCCTTCAGCCGCTTGCCGCAGGCCTTGAGCAGGCCGTCGCCGACCGGATGGCCGAGCGTGTCGTTCACCGCCTTGAAGCCGTCGAGGTCGAGCACGAACAGCGCCGCTTTGTGGCCGTCTTGCTCGACACCGGCAAGTGCGTCCGCCATGAACTCCTCGAACTGCTTGCGGTTCGGCAGGCCGGTCATTTCGTCGTGCAACGCCAGGAAGCGGATGGCGGCGTTCTCCGCCTTGAGCTGGCGCTGGCGGTAGCTGAAGCCCGCCATGAAGGAGACGAAGGTGATAATGGCGACGCCGCTTGAGAACAGCACCTCATGCTCGAAGGAGGAGACGAGCTCCGCCGCGGTCGCGCTCTGATCGACGCGCAGCGCGAGCCGCGCGCCCTCTTCGCGCCTGGGCGGAAACAGCACCCAGCTCCGGAATGGGGTCGGCGACATCCAGCTGATCGAATCGTCGGTGTAGACACCGCTATCGAGCTTGTAGAGCGCGCCCTTCGCGGCGCCCGTCACCCCGACAAGCTCGGCCGCTCCCGTCTGCCCGCGAAAGGCGATCGGATTCTGCGCGGCGGGGACAAGCAGAAGGCGATCGATGTCGGCGATACGAAGCGTGCTGTCGAGCACCTCCGGGTTGGCCCCGGCGAGCGCCGTCTCAAGGTCGTTTTGCTGGCCGAGCGCGCGCGACCATAGCTCCGCGGTGGCGAGCGCGTCCTCCTTCAGCATGCGGCCGAGCGCGAATTCGCCGAGCACGTAGACGGCGACGAGCACAGCGAGGATGACGCCAGCCAGCGTGACTGCGGTCGTGAGCGGCTTCCTCTCGATCTGCTTCAAGTCACCCGCCCCTCGATTGCCGCCGCTGCCTCTGCGGATGCCGTAACCGCTCGCATTTCCTGGATAAACGCGGGTCCTTAGCGGTCGATGAAGACCGCGGCGAAAACTCGAGCGGTCATCCGCTTACCGCTTTCGCCGGTTCCTCCGCTTGCACTTCGGCTTGCGCGATCGCCGCCGGTTCTCTCCCCGCCGCATCCCGCTTCGGCGCTCCGAAGAGGAAGCCTTGCACGACGCTGCATCCCGCCGCCTTGAGAAGCGTGACCTGCTCGTCCGTCTCCACGCCCTCCGCGGTCACGTCGACGCTGAGCGTTCGCGCGAGCGCCACGATGGCAGCGACGGTCGCCGCCACGCTCGTGTCATCGGTGAGCTGGTCCACGAACGCGCGGTTGATCTTGACCTTGTCGAAGGGGAAATGCGCGAGTGCGGCAAGGCCGCCATAGCTGCCGCCGAAATCGTCGATGGTAACGTGGACGCCAAGCGCCTTCACGCGCTTCAGCGTCGCCATCATCTCTTCCGGCTGGTTGAGGAAAAGATGCTCCGGTACCTCGATCTCGAGACGGTCGGCGGAGAGGCCCGTCTCTTCGAGCACCTTCGCGATGCGCCCTTCGGCGTTTGGCAAATCGAACTCCGCGGCGGAGAAGTTGACTGCCACTGTGCCGGAATCGAGCCATGAAGCGGCGTCCTGGCAGGCCTTCTTAAGCACCCACTCTCCGATCTCGCGAATGAGGCCGGTTTCTTCCGCCACCGCCAGGAAATCGCGCGGGGAAAGAATTCCCTCGTTCGGGCGCTCCCAGCGCACCAACGCCTCGTAGCCGCGCAGCCGGCCCGAGGCGAGCTCCATCTGCGGCTGATAGAAGATCACGAATTCCTCGCGGCTCAGCGCCAGCCGCATGTCGCGTTCGAGCGTCGCCTTCCGCTGCATGCGCTCCTTCATCTCCGTATCGAAGACGGCGAGCGTGTTGCGCCCCTGCGCCTTCGCCTTCGACAGTGCGCTGTCTGCGGCGCGGAACAGGAACCCTCCGCTTTCCGCGTTGATCGGATAAAGCGCCGAACCGATGCTCGCGCCGAGCAGGATGGAGCTTCCCTCGATCTCGAAAGGCTTGCCGATCGCGGTGCGGATGCCGTCTGCGATGTGGCCCATGGAGCGTGTGGATTCGCCCTCCACGATGACCGCGAACTCGTCGCCGGCGACGCGCGCCACCCCGACCGGTCCGCTGGCGAAGGCGCGAAGCCGCTCCGCCGCCGCCTGCAAAACTTCGTCGCCGGCTGCGTGGCCCCAGATGTCGTTGACGGAGCGGAAGCCGTCGAGGCCGACGATCATCAGGCCCACCTGCTGGTCGGACTCCGCGGCGCGTCGGACGGCGTCCTCCAGTGCCGCGGTCAGGCCCGATCGCGTCGGGATGTCGGTCAACGGATCGCGCGGCAGGAGCGCCGGATTGAACGATTTCGAGTGGCGTCCGAAACCGCGTCCGCGCGTCACGACGAAGGCGACGGCGATTACGGCGAGCACGGCGAGCCCGACCGTCACCATCCCGATCACGGCGAAGGCGCGGGTAAGCGATTCAAGCGAGCGCGTCTGGTCGACCTCTGCAACCAGCGTTCCGACCATCCCGCCGCTGCCGACGACCGGCACGACAACCTTTTTGATCGCCGAATCCGCGAGCCCGAAGAGGCTTGGCAGCAACGGCGCACCGCCTATGACGGAGCCGCCCTGCCGTGCAATCCCGGTGATCGCAGATGCGTCCCCTGCGCTCAAAGGCGCTTGCGGCGCAACGCCGTGCGGCGTCGCCTCGGCGATGACTTTTCCGGCGAGATCGTAATAGGCGTACTGGAGGATGGAGGAAAGCGCGCCGCTCGGCTCGACCTTGGCGCCGTTGGCGAGCTGTCCCGCGACTTCCTCAGCGGCGGCGATCGCGTCGCCGTTCAGAACGGCGCGTACGAAAAGGCGCGACGCGACGAAAACGGACAGTCCGAGCGCGAAGCCGACGAGGAAGACGACCATCACGGCGCGGAACTTGGGAATAGTCATGGCCAATCCCGGTTACTCGGGGATCAGCAAAGCCCAATTCCTGTAAAGAATTCCCTTACTTGCCAGAGATTTCGCGGCCGTCTCGCCGGCCGGATCGACAGCTGGACGAAGCGGAGGTCATTCCGCCGCTTCGCTCGTCGTCTTTTCGTCATTCGCCTTGATCAGGTCGAGACGCGGCATGGCAACGATGTTGTAACCACAATCGACGTAATGAATACCGCCGGTGACCGCCCGCGAGAGGTCGCTGAGGAGGAAGAGCGCGGCTCCGCCGACGTCGTCGATCGTCGTCGCGCGGCGCAGTGGCGCATTGTCGCGCTGATAGGAGAACATCAGCCGCGCGTCCGACACCCCGGCGCCGGCGAGCGTGCGGATCGGCCCCGCCGAGACGGCGTTGACGCGTACGCCGCGCTCGCCGAAATCCGCGGCGAGATAGCGCACCGAGGCTTCAAGCGCTGCCTTGGCGACCCCCATGACGTTGTAATTGGGCATGACCCGCATCGACCCGCCATAGGTGAGGGTGAGAATGCTGCCGCCTTCCGGCATCAGCTCCGCGGCGAGCTTCGTCATCTCGGTGAAGGAAAAGCAGGAGATGAGCATGGTGCGCGCGAAATTCTCGCGCGAGGTATCGGCGTAGCGCCCCTTGAGCTCCGCCTTGTCGGAGAACGCGACGGCGTGGACGGCGAAGTCGATCCCGCCCCACGCCGATTTCAGCCCGGCGAAGACCGCCTGCATCGAAGCCCTGTCCTCAACGTCGCAATGGTAGAGGAGCGAGGAGCCGAGCGCGGCGGCGAGCGGCTTCACGCGCCGCCCGAAATGCTCGCCCTGGTAAGTGAAGGCGAGCTCGGCGCCTTCCGCCGCGAGCTGCTTGGCGATGCCCCAGGCGATCGAGTGATCGTTGGCGACACCCATGACGAGGCCGCGCTTTCCGGCCATCAAATTGCTCATTCGCTTCCTCAGGCGGCGTAACGCTGGAATACCAATGTGGCGTTGGTGCCACCGAATCCGAAGGAGTTCGAAAGAGCGCAGTCGAGTTCCACGTCGTCGATGCGCTCACGCACGATCGGCATGTCCTCGAACTTCGGATCGAGCTCGTCGATATTGGCGCTCTCGCAGATGAAGCCGTTCTGCATCATCAACAGGCAGTAGATCGCCTCCTGCGCGCCGGTGGCCCCGAGCGAGTGACCGGTCAGCGATTTCGTCGCCGAGATCGGCGGGCATGTGTCGCCGGAGCCGAACACCTTGCGGATCGCCTCGATTTCCGGTCCGTCGCCGGCCGGCGTGGAGGTGGCGTGCGGATTGATGTAGCCGACCTTCTCGCGCACCGTGGAAAGCGCCAGGCGCATGCAGCGCTCACCGCCTTCGCCGGAGGGCGCCACCATGTCGTAGCCGTCCGACGTGGCCCCGTAGCCGACGATCTCGCCGTAGATTTTGGCGCCGCGCGCCTTGGCGTGCTCCAGTTCCTCCAGCACCAGCACACCGGCGCCCCCGGCGATGACGAAGCCGTCGCGCCGCACGTCGTAGGCGCGCGAGGCCTTTTCCGGCGTGTCGTTGAATTTCGACGACATCGCCCCCATCGCGTCGAAGAGCACGGAGAGCGTCCAGTCGAGCTCCTCGCAGCCGCCGGCGAATATGATGTCCTGTTTGCCGAGCTGGATCGTCTCGTAGGCGTTGCCGATGCAATGGTTGGAGGTCGCGCAGGCTGACGAGATCGTGTAGTTCACGCCCTTGATCTTGAACCATGTGGCGAGCGTCGCCGACGCGGTCGACGACATCGCCTTCGGCACAGCGAACGGCCCGACCCGCTTCGGGCCCTTCTCGCGGGTCGCGTCGGCGGCCGCCACGATGGCGCGCGTCGAGGGGCCGCCCGATCCCATGATCAGGCCGGTGCGCTCATGCGAGATTTCGCCAGGCTCCAGGCCGGCGTCGAGGATCGCCTGATCCATGGCGACATGGTTCCACGCGGTGCCGCCGCCGTGGAAGCGCATGGCGCGCCGGTCGATCGCCTGCTCCGGCTCTCCCTGCGGCGCGCCGTGCACCTGGCAGCGGAAGCCGAGCTCCTTGTATCTGTCGGCGGCCACGATGCCGGGGCGCGCCTCCCTCAGGCTTGCCAGCACTTCCTGCGTGCTATTGCCGATGGAAGAGACGATTCCCATGCCGGAGACGACGACACGTCTCATGGCGATCTCCTTTTGGTCACCGGCCGGGCGAAGCCGACCGTTCTTCGGTGCCAGTTCCGATGTTCAGCCCGATGCCCGGATCAGGTCTTGAACAGACCGACCCTCAGGTCCGCCGCCTCGTAGATGGTTTCCCCGTCGGCCTTTAGCCAGCCGTTGCCGATGCCGAGCGTCAGTTTCGAGCGGACGACGCGCCTGAGGTCGACGCCGTATTCGACCAGCTTGATGTGCGGCAGCACCATGCCGGAGAACTTGACCGCGCCGACGGACAGCGCCCTGCCGCGTCCCTCGCCGCCGAGCCAGCCGAGAAAGAACCCGAGCAGCTGCCATAGCGCGTCGAGCCCCAGGCATCCCGGCATCACCGGATCGTCCTTGAAGTGACAGGAGAAGAACCACAGGTCCGGCCTGACCGCGAGCTCCGCCCGGATCAGGCCCTTGCCGCCGTCGCCGCCGGTCTCCGAAATCTCCGAGATACGGTCGAACATCAGCATCGGCGGCAACGGGAGTTGCGCGTTGCCCTCGCCGAAGAGCTCGCCCCGCCCGCAGGCGAGCAGCTCCTCATATTCAAAACGCGTCTGGCGCTCTGTCATGCCTCTCCTGGCGGCCTCCGGCCCGCTTCGCATCACGCTTCGTTACAGTACCTATCACAGGCGGCGGGCGCGCGAAACGCCCGAACCGACGCGTCCGCCCGGCCTTTGCGAGCGGCCCGCGACTTGTCTCGAATCGCCGTTTCCATATAAGGTGGGAAAGAAATGCAACAATCCGGACGAGAAATGGCGGACGCCTCGATGCGTGCATTCGGCGACCAGGATCGGATGGCGGCGGAGCTGCGGCACGCGGGGCTCAGGCCGACGCGCCAGCGCGTGGATCTCGGCCGTGTGCTGTTCGCCAAGGGTCCGCGTCATATTTCCGCGGAGGATTTGCACGCGGAGGCGGAACTGGCGGGGGTTCGTGTCTCGCTCGCGACCGTCTACAACGCCCTGCATCAGTTCACCGAGGCCGGCCTCCTGCGCGAAGTCGCGATCGACGGCACCCGCACCTATTTCGATACCAATGTCAGCGACCACCATCATTTCTTCGTGGAAGGCGAGGGCCGGCTGATCGACATGGACGAGCATGTCGACATTGCCGAGCTGCCGAGGCCGCCGGAGGGCATGGAGATCACCTCCGTGGAGGTGGTGGTGCGGGTTCGCCGCAAGGGCTGATAGAAGCGTTTCCCTCGGCAATCCCGCGATTCCGCCTGCAGCAGTCGCGCCGCTGTTCCTAGAACGTTTCGTTCGGATAGACCCCCCAGAGCTTGTCCTGCTCGATCCAGCCGCGGTAGCCGCGTCCGCTGATGAGACACCATGCGTCGTGGCATTCCTCCACGCCCGCGATCACGCGCGGCGCGAGATAGGCGACGACGGCGCTCTCCGCCTTCGGCTCCGCATGCGCCGGGAAGGGACCGGCATTGCCGTCCGTCTCCCACGGCGCGACAAGCGCCGTCCGCTTGCCGGAAAGCAGGCTGTGGAAGACCCAGCCCTCCGCCCCTTCCGAATCGCGGATTTTCCGCCAGGTGTCGAATTCCTGTGTGATCTCGACCGGCAGCCCCTCTTTCACGAACTTGAAGGCGATCTCGTATTCCTGGCCTGGGCCGCGGCGCACATTGACGCCGTCCGATTTCAGGCTGACGAAACGCGGCAGCGGCAGGCCGGTGCCGCGCGTGGGGTCCTGCGCGGCCGCCTCAGGCCCGGGCAGAAGCAGGACGGCGGCAAGCGCCGCGGCGAGAATCGCAAGGGAAAGGCGGGGCATTCGAAACGGGGCGGTGACAGGCATGCGTGGAAACGCGGCTCCTCCGGCGAATCTGCTTTTGTTGCGTTTACCCGACCTTTTGTTAAGAGCGTGTATCGCGAACGCGGCCTTACGCGGGCAAGTCGGGGTGTGCTGCCAATGACGAGAGCCAAGCCTCTGGTGATCGTGACGCGGCGGCTGCCGGAACCGGTGGAGACCCGCATGCGCGAGCTCTTCCAGACCCGCCTCAATATCGACGATACGCCGATGACCCAGGCGGAGCTTGTCGAGGCGCTCAAGGCGGCCGACGTGCTGGTGCCGACCGTCACCGACCGGATCGACGCGGAGATGATCGCGCAGGCGGGCGAAAAGCTGAAGCTGATCGCCAATTTCGGCAACGGCGTCGACAATATCGACGTGGACGCGGCGGTGAAGCGCGGCATCTTCGTCACCAATACGCCGGGCGTCCTGACGGAAGACACCGCCGACATGACGATGGCGCTGATTCTCTCCGTGCCGCGCCGCCTCGCCGAAGGCGCCGGCGTGTTGCGCGAGGGACGAAAATGGCACGGCTGGTCGCCGACCTGGATGCTCGGCCACCGCATCGGCGGAAAGCGCCTCGGCATTCTCGGCATGGGGCGAATCGGCACGGCCGTCGCGCGACGCGCCCGCGCCTTCGGTCTCTCCATCCACTATCACAATCGCCGCCCTGTCGAGTCGCGGGTCGAGGAGGAGCTGGAGGCGACCTTCTGGGACAGCTTCGACCAGATGCTGGCGCGCGTCGACATCCTCTCGGTCAATTGCCCGGCGACCCCTGCGACATTTCATCTTCTCTCCGCACGGCGGCTGAAGCTGATGCGCCCCGGCGCCGTCATCGTGAACACGGCGCGCGGCTCGATCATCGACGAGGAGGCGCTGATCAACGCGTTGGAGGAGGGCGCGATCTCCGGTGCCGGCCTCGACGTCTTCGAGCACGAGCCGGCCATCAACCCGAAGCTGATCAAGCTCGCCAAGGCCGGCAAGGTCGTGCTCCTGCCGCATATGGGCTCCGCGACGCTGGAAGGTCGAGTCGACATGGGCGAGACGGTGATCTTCAACATCCGCACCTGGATGGACGGCCACAAGCCGCCCGACCGCGTGCTCCCGAGTTTTGCTTCGGCATGATCCCGACTCCGGTCCGGGGTGGATCATCCGCACGCGCATGAAAGCCCGCGTCGCGATCGACCGGGATTTCTCCATCGGCCCGATCGACGCGCGCATCTATGGCGCCTTCCTCGAGCACATGGGCCGCGCCGTCTATGGCGGCATCTACGAGCCGGGTCATGACGGCGCCGACGCCGACGGCTTCCGCACCGACGTGCTCGATCACGTGCGCGCGCTGAAGCCCCCGATCGTGCGCTATCCCGGCGGCAACTTCGTCTCCGCCTATGACTGGGAGGACGGCATCGGCCCGAAGGCGGAGCGGCCGGTCCGGCTCGATTATGCCTGGCGCTCGACCGAGACGAACCAGGTCGGCGTCGACGATTTCGCCCGCTGGGCGGAAAGCGCCGGCACCGAGATGATGCTCGCCGTCAATCTCGGAACGCGCGGTATCGACGCCGCGCGAAGCCTCGTCGAATACTGCAACCATCCCGGCGGCACCGCGTGGAGCGACCGCCGCATCGCCAACGGCCGCAAGGAGCCTTACGGCGTCCGCGCCTGGTGCCTCGGCAACGAGATGGACGGGCCCTGGCAGGTCGGCCACAAGACGGCGGAGGAATATGGCCGCCTCGCCAACGAGACGGCGAAGGCGATGCGCGCGTTCGATCCGACGCTTGAGCTTGTCGCCTGCGGGTCGTCCTCGATGTTCATGCCGACCTTTCCGGCGTGGGAATCGACCGTCCTCGACCTTTGCTATGACGCGATCGATCACATCTCGCTGCACATGTATTTCGACGACGCGGAGAGCGACTACCTGAATTTCGTGGCGAAGCCGCTCGCCATGGACGCCTATATCAAGACCGTCGCCGGCATCGCCGACGGGGTTAAGGCGAAGAGGCGCTCCGGCAAGCGCGTCCATATCTGCTTCGACGAGTGGAACGTCTGGTACCACGACCGCCTTGCCGACATGGAGCGCGTGACAAAGTGGAACTGGCCGGTCGCGCCGGCGCTGCTGGAGGAAGATTTCACCTTCGCCGACGCCCTTGTCGTCGCGCTTATCCTGAACACGCTGATCCGCAACGCCGACCGCGTGAAGATCGCCTGCATCGCGCAGCTGGTGAACGTCATCGCGCCGATTCGCACGCGGAACGGCGGGCCGTCGTGGCGGCAGACGATCTATCACCCGCTGCGGATCGCCTCTCTCTATGGGCGCGGCGAGGCGCTCTCCGTCGCCGTCGATTGTCCGGCCTACGATGCGCCGGCCGCCGCGAACGTGCCTTATCTCGACGTTGCCGCGGTGGCGAACGCCGACGGCAAGACACTGACGCTGTTCATGGTCAACCGCCATCCTGACGAGGCGATGACCATCGACGCGGCGCTGACGGGTTTCAGGCCGCGCTCGATCGCCGAGCATGTCGTGCTCGCGCATGCCGACCTCGGGCGCGACCAACATCGAGGCCGCGCCGAACAACGTCGTCCCGAAGAAGGGCAGGGGCCTTTCGCTCCGCGACGGCCGGGTGAAGGGCAGACTTCCGTCCGCCTCTTACACAGTGCTCCGCATCACGATCTAAGCGCCTTCGCACCAGGGCTCGCGGTGACCGATCCACTCGCGCGCCAGGCCCTCACGGACGAGGACCGTGCCGAGCGATCGGCCGTCGCGCGTCACCACCCTGAGCTTGCGGCCGTACTGGTCCTCATCGCGTCCCTGCGTCCGCATCCGGAACGGCCCCTCGTTCAGAAGCTCTTGCAGGCGGTTCGTGGCGGCTGTGCCGAGCCGCGCTTCTTCCGCGCAGCGCGACGGATGCGTTTCCGGCGCGTCGATATCGGCGATGCGGATCTTTTCGCCGCCGAAGCGGAACGTGTCTCCGTCGATGACGCAATTGTCGCTACGGCTCCCGCCGCACATCGCGAAGCTTTGCGTCACCGAAGTATCGATGCCGATCTCCGGAAGCTTCAGGTGCGGTCCGCCGCCGTTCAGAACGACCGCTACGCCCGCGAGGCCGATGAAAATCCAAAGCGCATAGGACTGCCAGGCGGGCAGCAGACCCGTTACGGAATGCCGTCCGCCGGTTCTCTTTCGAAAAGGCCTGATATTTCCCACGGGGCTCGACCCTCGCCGATTGCGCGGCCGAGCCTCTTCCGGAAGCGTTAGGAAATCGTCTCTGCGGCGCGTCTAGTCGTCGCCGATCGCCGATGCGAAGCGCGTTTCAAGCGTGGCGAGGTCTCCCGTGTGCCTGATGGAATTCCGCCCGGTTTCCATGATCGCCTCCATATGGCGCCGCAGCGCCCCTCGCTGCGTCTCCGTGCGCGGCGTCTCCGCAAGCGCGGCGAGCGCATCCATCAGGCTGATCAGGACATCCGCATGCCCAGCGGCGGCCTGGCGGATCTGGTTGAAGGCGAGGTCGGCGAGGCCGTCGAAGCTCGAGGCGGCGGCGAGAACGATGCGCGCCCGGCCGTCATCGTCGTTCCAGATCGACTGCGCTTCGCCGCGCTGCATCGCCGAGGCGAGCGCGGCGGCAAGGCGGTCGACGACGGCGATCGCCGTGAAGGGATCGTTGATTCCGGGCGACAGGGCGCGAACCGCGATCTCGACGAGCTGCCGTACAGAAAATTCGATGTCCTGGAACGCCGTCCGATCGCGTCCGATCGCGACCGCCTCGCCGATCGCCTGACTGAGCCCGTCGTCCAGCGCCGCGGCCGGCCAGACATGTGCATGCGTCCTGCCGGCGAGCACGTGATGGCCCGGCCGCACCAGAACCTCGATCAAGGCGTCGTGCTCGGCCGCAGCGGCGGCAAGCCCGGCGTAGTCGATCGCCTGAACGTAGCCGCTGCTTTGAAACCCGGTACGTGCCGGCGCGCCCGAGCGATGAGCGACGAGCGTGGGCACGTCGTCCTTCGCATCGCGAAGATTGCTGCGGATGGCGCGGTCGAGCTCCTCGCCGACGCGGTTCACCATCGTGTCGGCGACGATCGAGCGCGACAGGTGATGCACGTAGAAAATGAGCGCGAGCAGGCAACAGAGAACCAGCCCGCTCGCCAGCGTCACCGCGAAATGCGGGACCGCGTCGTTCGCAAGGTCGCTGTCGAGGAGGCGGAAGATCAGGAGGATGTAGACGATCGTCCCGATGAAGAGCCCGATCACAAGTTGCGTGCGGCGGTCGCCGACGAAGTTGCGAATGAGACGCGGGCCGAGTTGTCCGGCTGCAAGCGTCAGCACCACCATGGTGATGGAGATGACGAGCGTCGCCATGGTGATGAGCGAGCCGAGGAGGGCGGAGAGGAGCCGCCCGGCCTCCTCCGCGCTTCCCTGGTTGAGCCACCAGACGAAGCCCGTGGCGTCGACTTGGATGTCGATCCGGAACGCGAGCCAGGAAAGCAGGACCGCGCCCGCCATCATCAGGCCCGGCAGGAACCAGAGGCTGGTGCGCACGCGCTCCCAGAAGGCGAAGAGTTTGGGCAGCACGAGCGCCCCTCCGTTTTGGATGTTCGGAGGGATAATGCGTTTGCCGGCTCAAGGTTCGATTTTACCTGACGCGGGCCCCGTCGCGTCGCGCGTTCGCATTGGCGCCGGGCGGCTGCCGACCTATCGGCCATTCCCCGCGAAAATGATGGCCGGCGAGAGGGCTGCTCCGTCCCAGGGGCGGAGCAGATCGTACAATGTCTTCAATTCTCCGCCCTCAGGCGCGATGGCGACGGCGGGATAGAGGGAGAAGAAGCTCCCCGGAGGGTATCTCACGATCGCGTCGCAGGTGGCGAGGAGGAGCATCTCCGTCACTGCATCGGGGCGGCGGACCCAGGCGTCGGGCCCGACGTGAAGCTCGCCGGCGCCAGGCGGCCTGAAGCCCTTCGGACGGCATAGTGTGTCCGGACGCTTTGCTTTGAATGCCGCCTCGACCTCGATGCTGTCCGTACTAAGGAAGACGGTCGCGTCGCGGCCAAGCTTTGCGCGCGCGTGATCGACCGCCCGCACGCATCGGTCGATTGCGGCCTCGAATGAATCCCAGTAGCGGCCGTGCGCCATGATGTCGCCGCCGTTGCCGTGGCGAACGTGGACAGCGACGACGGGTTTGGTGCCGATGGCTTCGCGCCTAAACGAGGCGACGTCGTTTGCAATGCGCTGGATCGGCCGGAGCGCGGAAAAGAAGGAACGCGCCTCTTCAATGTCGACGATGCCGTCGTTGACGCAGCCGTCGAACACGACCGTGCCGGCCGCGACATCCCGGCCTTCCCGGATCAGATTCACGGCTTCCCTTTGAGCGGTCGAATAGCCGCGGCGCGGACGCAGAAATGGCAGGCCGATCAGCGCGTCGGAGTCCCAAACGGAAGGAAGCCGCGGTTTCGCCAGCGGGATGGAGGGAAGACGCTTCTGTCGGCGATGAATCTCACGCCGGCGAGGTCGTCGACGGCTTCGAAGCATTGCGTGAAGGTGTTTTCCATATTGCTGGTGAAGTTGCCGAAGCGCCAGTCCACCACCAGTACCCGGCCGGTGCATCGCGCGTACCGCCAGGCTGCGGCAAGCGACGCCAGGCGATCGCCGAGTCCGGTGTGGCGGATCGAGACCACGGTGCGGTCGGCGTCGCCAGGTCGGCGATCTGCGCTGCGTCCGCCCTTCGCAATGGATCGCCCCGGCGGCGACGATGATGAATGCATGCGCGTGCTGCGGCGACTGTTAGCTTGAGGCGCTGGTAACCCGATCCTAGTCGGCCGCTCAGACCGCTACAATGTTTGCCCTGCTTTGGCCGATAGCCGCTTCTCCAGATGCACCATGAAGGCAGTGGCGAAGAGAGGCGCCAGCAGATTGACGACGGGGATAGCGACGAACACGGCGATCACCAGTCCGGCGGCGAAGATCGTGCCGGCGTTCCTCAATCTCAGCCGCCGCGCGGCGATCTCGTCGTGATGACGGAGCGCGGCGAGCTCGAAATATTCGCGCCCGAGCAGATAGGCGTTGGCGGCGAGAAAAACGAGAAAGCCAAACCCGACCAGAAAGACCAGCGGCAGCGCCACCACGTTCACCAGGAGCACCACGCCGAGAAACTTGATCGCCGTGACGATGGAGAAAAGGAGCGGCTGCGCCCGGCCGGGCGGATCGGCCGGATAGTGCGTGCGCTCGACGACCTCCGCCACGTCGTCCAGGAAGATGCCGGCAAAGAGCGCTGCGACCGGCGCGACGAGAAAGCCGAGCCCGATCAGAAAGCCGAGCCCGGTCAGGACGTCGAGCGTCGTGTCGAGCCACGGCCAGGGCGTGGCGAGGAAGCGCGCGACCAGCCATTCGAGCGTGAGCCAGAGCGCCGCCAGCAGCGCCAGCGTCAAGGCCAGCGCCTTTAGAAGCACGCCGCGAAAGGGCGGCGAGAGAATGTCGCGAAACGCAAGCGCGGCGGCGTCGATCATGAAGGTCGCTCTTCTATTCGGAGGGGCGCATATCGGCAACCTCATCCCGACGCGCAATAGCGACGCAGCGGCCGGATACCCGGCGTGCTTCGAGGCTCCGTTCCGCCTCATCCTGAGGTGCGAGCGGAGCGAGCCTCGAAGGGGCGGAATGGAGCACCTCAGCATGAGGGAGGCTGGGCGAGCATGTGAGATATCCCTCTGCAGGTGACGGGAAGCGCCGGGCGCAAAGTCCAGTGTTGACCCTCCCATTTGCCAACCCCCCTCCGATTCGCTAGGCGGACGGGTCTTTTCTCACGGGTGGAGATTCATGCCGGAGCCGAAATACGATGTGCTGACGATCGGCAACGCGATCGTTGACGTGCTGGCGCATGCGGAAGAGGATTTTCTGGTGCGCGAGGGGCTGGTCAAGGGCTCCATGCGGCTGATCGACGGCACGGAGGCTGACCGGCTCTACGATCACATGGGTGCGGCGCAGCTGATCTCCGGCGGCTGCGCCGGCAACACGGCCGCCGGCATCGCCTCCTTCGGCGGGCGCGCCGCCTTCATCGGCAAGGTGGCGGACGACGAGCTCGGCCGCTTCTACCGCCATGACATGAAGGCGCTCGGCATCGGCTTCCCGACCACCTCGGTCACAGACGGCACGCCGACCGCGCGCTCCATGATCCTGATCACGCCGGACGGCGAGCGCACCATGAACACCTACCTCGCCGCCTGCCAGGAACTGACGCCGGCCGACATCGATGGGCCGACGGTGGAAGGCGCGGCGATTACCTATCTTGAAGGCTATCTTTGGGACCCGCCCAAGGCCAAGGAGGCATTCCGCGTCGCGGCGAAGACCGCGCACGGTGCCGGGCGCAAGGTCGCGATCACGCTCTCCGATTCCTTCTGCGTCGATCGCTTCCGCGACGAGTTCCTGGAGCTGATGCGGACCGACCAGCTCGACATCGTTTTCGCCAACCGCCACGAGGTGCTTTCGCTCTACCAGACGAGCGATTTCGAGACCGCGATCGAGTGCCTGGAACGCGATATCGGACTCGCCGTCGTCACCATGAGCGAGGAAGGCTCGATGGTCGCCGTCGGAGGCGAGCGCACCCGCATCCCCGCGGCGCACGTGGAAGAACTGATGGACCTGACCGGCGCCGGCGATCAATATGCCGCCGGGTTCCTCTACGGGCTTGCCCGCGGCTACCCCTTCGACGTCTGCGGCCGGCTCGGCTCGCTCGCCGCGGCTGAGGTGATCTCCCATGTCGGCGCGCGGCCGGTCGGTTCGCTGAAGCAGCTCGCGGGTCAGGCGGGGCTGGCGGCGTAGGCCGCCGGCGACGGTCGCGCATGAACCCGGAGCAGGAACCGGAGCGGCTCACCGAGATGCCGCCTTCGGACCTCGGCGGCGACCGTCTCGTGCTGCTCGGGACGAAAGGCGGCCCGCGCGTCGCGACCGGCCGCTCCAATCCGGCGAACCTCCTGATCGTCGCCGGCATGCCCTATGTCGTCGACTGCGGCTACGGCGTGACGCGCCAGCTTGTCCGCATCGGTCTGCCGCTGACCGCGCTCCGTACGATCTTCATCACCCACCACCATTCCGACCACAATCTCGAATACGGCAACCTGATCCTGAATGCCTGGGGGCGCGGGCTCGCGCAGCCGGTCGACGCCTACGGCCCGGTGGGCCTCGCGCGCATGACCGAGCTCTTCTTCGAGCTGAACCGCTTCGACATCGAGATCCGCATCGCCGACGAGGCGCGCCCCGACATCCGCACGCTCGTGACCGCGCACGAGATTCGCGAGAGCGGCCCGGTCGTTGAGAATGACACGGTGAGGGTCACGGCTTTCAAGACGCCGCATCCGCCGATCGCCGAGAATTTCGCCTACAAGTTCGAGACAAAGGACGCCGTCGTCGTGTTCTCCAGCGACACGGAATACAACCCGAAGCTTGCCGAGTTTGCGGCGGGCGCCGACATTCTCGTGCACGAGGTGCTCTACGAGCCCGGCGTCGACGCGCTTGTCGAACGCATCCCGAACGCCGGCTCGCTGAAAGCGCACCTGATGGCCGCGCACACGACGACGGAGGATGTCGGCCGCATCGCCGCGGCGGCCGGCGTAAAGACGCTGGTGCTCAACCACTTCGTGCCGGGCGACGACCCGACGATCACCGACGCTATGTGGGCGGAGGGGGTGAAGAAACACTATTCGGGCCGGGTGATCGTCGGCGCCGATTTCGTGAGCTTTCCGCTTGGGGCGTGAACAGCCCCTCCGCTGTCGTCATGCCCGGACTTGATCCGGGCATCCATTCCGTAACACCGCCGCCGCTCGCGACCGCAACGGGATGGATTGCCGGGTCATGCCCGGCAATGACGACAAATGGAGAGGCCTCGCGGACGCCCTAAAGAATGAACCGGCTCAGATCGGCGTTCCGCGCAAGGTCGCCGATATGCTTCTCCACGTAGGCCGCGTCGATCGTCACCGTCTCTCCGGCGCGGTCGGTGGCGTTGAAGGAGATGTCGTCGAGGATACGCTCCATCACCGTCTGCAGCCGCCGTGCGCCGATATTCTCCACCGACGAATTGACCTCCACCGAGATGCGCGCGATCGCATCGACGGCGTCGGGCGTGAAGTCGAGCGTCAGCCCTTCCGTCGCCATCAGCGCCCTGTACTGCTTGATGAGGCTCGCCTCCGTCTCCGTCAGGATGCGGCGGAAGTCCTCCTCGGTGAGCGCGCTCAGCTCCACGCGGATCGGCAGCCGGCCCTGAAGTTCCGGAAGGAGGTCCGACGGCTTGGCGACATGGAAGGCGCCCGACGCGATGAAGAGGATGTGGTCGGTCTTCACCGGCCCGTGCTTGGTGGCGACGGTCGTGCCTTCCACGAGCGGCAGCAGATCGCGCTGCACGCCCTCGCGGCTCACGTCCGCGCCGCGCAGGTCGCTGCGCGAGGCGATCTTGTCGATCTCGTCGAGGAAGACGATGCCGTCATTCTCCACCGCGCGGATCGCGTCGGAGACCACCACTTCCTCGTCGAGGAGCTTGTCGGCCTCCTCATCGATCAGGAGATGGTAGGAATCCTTCACCGAGACCTTGCGCGCCTTGGTGCGCCCCTGGCCGAAGGCCTTGCCCAGCATCTCGCCGACATTCATCACGCCGATCGACGCACCCGGCATGCCCGGCACGTCGAACGAGCCAAGCGGGCTCGACGTATCCTTGACCTGGACCTCGATCTCCTTGTCGTCGAGCTCGCCGGCGCGCAGCCGCTTGCGGAAGCTCTCGCGCGTGGTCGGGCTCGAATGCTCGCCGACCAGCGCGTCGAGCACGCGCTCCTCCGCCTGCTGATGCGCCTTGGCCTGCACCTCGCGGCGCTTCTCCTCGCGCACCAATCCGATCCCGACCTCGACCAGGTCGCGGATGATCTGCTCCACGTCGCGGCCGACATAGCCGACCTCGGTGAACTTGGTCGCTTCCACCTTGACGAAGGGCGCGTTGGCGAGCTTGGCGAGGCGGCGCGAGATTTCCGTCTTGCCGACGCCGGTCGGGCCGATCATCAGGATGTTCTTCGGCAGCACCTCCTCGCGCATCGGCCCGGTGAGCTGCTGGCGCCGCCAGCGGTTCCTGAGCGCGATGGCGACGGCGCGCTTCGCGTCGTTCTGTCCGATGATGAAGCGGTCGAGCTCGGAGACCGTCTCGCGCGGCGAGAACGCTCCCTTCTTCAGCTCCTCCGTCACCTCGGGCTCAATCCTGCTCACAGTGCTAGCGCTCGGCATCGAGGCTCTCCACGATCACGTTTCCATTGGTATAGACGCAGATGTCGCCGGCGATCTCCATGGCGCGCCGTGCGATCTTCTCCGCGTCCCAGTCGGTTTCGTCGAGCGCGCGCGCTGCGGCGAGGGCGTAATTGCCGCCCGAGCCGATCGCGGCAATGCCGTGCTCCGGCTCCAGCACGTCGCCGGTCCCGGTCAGGACCAGCGTCGACGACTTGTCGGCGACGATCATCATCGCCTCCAGCCGGCGCAGATAGCGGTCGGTGCGCCAGTCCTTGGCGAGCTCCACGCAGGCGCGCATGAGCTGCCCGGGATATTGCTCGAGCTTCGCTTCCAGCCGCTCCAGGAGCGTGAACGCATCGGCGGTCGCTCCGGCGAAGCCGGCGATCACGTCGCCCTTGGAGAGCCTGCGAACCTTGCGGGCATTGTGCTTGATGACGGTCTGGCCAAGCGTGACCTGCCCGTCGCCGGCAATGACGATCTTCCCGCCCTTGCGGACCGAGACGATGGTCGTCGCATGCCAGGAATCGAAAGGGGAACTATTGGGCAATGAGACAACTCCTCCAGCGGATAAAGCCGGCCTTCGTCACCGAAGCACCGGCCCCACCCCTGATCACGACGACGCATATGTAGGTCGCCCGGCCGGGCATGCAAAGCCATGGGCGAAACCGCCCGCGGCCCCGCCGGAAAGGGCGGCTTTTCGCCGGTGGCCTTTGCCCGGCCGCGCTGGTAAAAGCGCCGGCATTCCGAAGGACGCCGCAAATGCGCAAGGCTGAGGTCTCCCGCAAGACCACCGAGACGACAATCAGCGTCGCCGTCGATCTCGACGGGTCGGGCCGCTATGACGTGAAGACCGGCGTCGGGTTCCTCGACCACATGCTGGAGCAGCTCTCCCGCCACTCGCTGATCGACCTGACCGTGCGGGCGGAGGGCGACACCCATATCGACCTCCACCACACGACGGAGGATGTGGGGATCGCGCTCGGGTCGGCGATCGCCAAGGCGCTCGGCGACCGCAAGGGCATCGCCCGCTACGCCTCCATCGACCTGCCGATGGACGAGGTCTGCACGCGCGCAGCGGTCGACGTCTCCGGGCGTCCGTTCCTGGTCTTCCAGGTGGAATTCGCCCGTCCCAAGGTCGGTGAGTTCGATACCGAGCTCTTTCGCGAGTTCTTCCAGGCGCTCGCGCAGAACGCCGGGATCACGCTCCACATCGTCAACCTTTACGGCGAGAACAGCCACCACATCGCGGAGACCTGCTTCAAGGCGACGGCGCGCGCCTTCCGCGCCGCCTTCGCCATCGATCCCAGGGCCGCCGATGCAATTCCCTCCACCAAGGGAACGCTCACCGGATAAAGTCTGCCTGATGCGAAACTACACGGTCCACGCACCGCCGGAGGAGCCGGCCGCGCCGGAGGCGTTCCTGTTCGTGAAGGACGGCTTCTCCTGGCCCGCGCTGTTCTTTCCGGTGCTCTGGGTTCTTTGGCATCGGATGTGGCTGACGCTCGTCTGGTATGTCGTCTTCGTGCTGGCTGTCGCCTGGATCGGGCGCCTCGGCGGCGACAATCTCGCGGCGGTCGTCGCGCTCCTTGGCTGGCTTCTCTTCGCGCTTCAGGCGAACGACTTTCGCCGCATGGCGCTTGCCGCGCGCGGCTGGCACGACGTGGGTGCGGCCTCCGGCCGGGACTATGACGAGGCGGAGGCGCGCTTCTTCGCCGAATGGGGGGCGGCGCCTGAACTGGCGCCGCGGCGCGAGGCGCTGTCGCGTGCCGCTTACTCCGCCGAGGCCCGCGCGCATGGCGCCGACGAGCCGATCCTCGGGCTTTTTCCGGAGCCGGAAGCATGACCCCGAAAAGTGGGAACCGGTTTTCGGACAAGGTCATGCTCAAAGAATGCACGATCCCGAAATGTGGCAACCGGTCTTTGGACCAAATCATGTCGAGTGGATCGTGACATGACCGTCGCGATCATCGACTACGGCTCGGGGAATTTGCATTCCGCGGCAAAGGCTTTTGAGCGCGCAGCGCGCGACGGCGGTGAGACGATCCTCGTCACCTCCGACGCGGACGCGGTCGCCAAGGCTGACCGTATCGTGCTGCCGGGCGTTGGCGCTTTTGCCGATTGCCGGCGCGGGCTCGATGCCGTTCCCGGCATGGTTGACGCGCTGAAGGATTCGGTGATCGGACGCGGCACGCCCTTCCTCGGCATCTGCGTCGGCTGCCAGCTGATGGCGGAGCGCGGGCTTGAGAAGGAGATCAGCGAGGGCCTCGGCTGGATCGCCGGCGATGTGGTGGAGATCGAGCCCGCCGATCCCGATCTCAAGATCCCGCACATGGGCTGGAACGCGCTCGACGTGGTTCACGACCATCCGATCCTTGCCGGCATCCCGACGGGCGAGGCGGGGCTAGACGCCTATTTCGTGCACTCCTTCCACCTCGCGCCGCGCGAGGCGGATGATCTCGTCGCCACCGCAGACTATGCCGGACCTGTGACGGCGATCGTCGGCCGCGACAATTTCGTCGGCACGCAGTTCCACCCGGAGAAGAGCCAGGCGCTCGGCCTGGCGCTGATCGCGAATTTCCTGAAGTGGAAGCCTTGACGCCCTTCCAGTGTCGTCATGCCCGGGCTTGACCCGGGCATCCATTCCGCAACGCTGGAGCCGGCCGCGCCGCCGCGGAATGGATCGCCGGATCAGGTCCGGCGATGACGACAGCTCTGATATCGTGAAAGACAGCTTCCCCATGATCCTCTTCCCCGCCATCGACCTGAAGGACGGAAAATGCGTGCGTCTCGTCAAAGGCGAGATGGATGCGGCGACCGTCTACAACGAAAATCCCGGCGAGCAGGCGCGCGCCTTCATGGAGATCGGCTTTCCCTGGCTGCACGTCGTCGATCTCGACGGCGCGGTCGCGGGCAAGAGCAAGAACGGCGAGGCGCTCGACGCCATCCTTTGGTGCGTCGGTGGCGGGATGAAGGTGCAGATCGGCGGCGGCATCCGCGACCGCGCCGCCATCGACAACTGGCTGGAGAAGGGCGCCGCCCGCGTCATCCTGGGCACGGCCGCGCTGCGCGACCCGGACCTCGTGCGCGACGCCGCGCGGGACTGCCCGGGCCAGATCGCGGTCGGCATCGACGCGCGCGGCGGCAAGGTGGCGGTGGAGGGCTGGACGGAGACCTCCGACATGGAGGCGGTGGAGCTTGCCCGGCTCTTCGAGGACGCGGGCGTGACTGCGATCGTCTACACCGATATCGACCGCGACGGCGTTCTGACCGGCGTCAACTGGGAGGCGACGATCGCGCTCGCCGACGCGATCTCGATTCCTGTGATCGCCTCCGGCGGCCTCGCCTCGATGACCGACATCGAGCGCATGACGAAGCCCGACGCGGAGAAGCTCGAAGGCGCGATCACCGGGCGTGCGCTTTACGACGGCCGTATCGATCCGAAAGCGGCGCTGGCGCTGCTTGGCGGAGGGAATGCGCGGTGAAGCGTCGTTCTTGAAGCATGGTCCCGAAAAGCATGCCCCGGACAACGATCCTGGGTGGCGCCGGCTTTCGGAAAAGACCTTGCTCGAACAAATAGATAGGGCCTCCATTCTGATTCAATCAGAATGGAAAAGGCACTAGGCCGAAAGAAACTCTTCAACTTCTCCCTATAGCGTCCGCCGCAAAAGAGTATCGGCGTCGTTCCATGCGTATCCATCGCCGCGATCTTGTGCTTTTCGCGGGTTTTTCGGTTCTTCTCCTCGTCGCGGTGTGGTCGGCGGTCTTCGTCGCGACGCGGGCGGTGGAGGGGCTGCTCCACGATGACGCGCGAAGTGAGGGCGAGGCCTGGGCGCGCTATCTCGCCGCCAACGTCACCGACCTTGACCGGATCGTCGCCGGCGCGAGCCCGTCGGCGGAGAGCCTCGCCTTCTTCGAGAAGGCGGAGCGGGTCGGCAACGTCTTCCTCTACAAGGTCTACGCGCCGGACGGCCGTCTCCGCCTCTCCTCGCACAAGTCGGGCGAGACCGATCCGGGGGAAGAGTCGCTCGTCGCGCACAATCCCGAGATTGCCGAAGCGGTGCTCGCCGGCGGAACCGTGGTCAAAGCGGAAGACGCGGAAGAAGACCATCACGACGAAGACCCGGCCGTTGAAAAGATGCGCCCGGCGTTCTTTTCCGAAGCCTACGTCCCGGTCGTTCTCCACGGCTCCGTGATCGGCATCATGGAAGCCTATGTCGACCAGTCGGCGAAGCACGCCGCCTTCCACGCGAAGATCGCCGGCGTCGCGTTGTCGCTCGTCGCCATCATCGCAATTGCTTTTGGTCTTCCGGCGCTCGGCTTCACCCTGCGCACGCGCCAGAAGCGGCAGGCGGATTCGCGCGCCGATTTTCTCGCGCACCACGACCCGCTGACGGAGCTCCTGAACCGAACGCGCTTCATGCGCGATCTGGATGAAGCGATCGCGCTCGGATGTCCGCTCGCGGTCCACATCATCGATATCAACGACTTCAAGGGCCTGAACGACACGCTCGGCCAGTCGGCCGGAGACGACCTCCTGCGTCAGGTCGCACGCCGCCTGCAGAGGATCTTCGACAGGGAAGATCTCCTTGCGCGACTCTCCGGTGACAACTTCGCGCTCGCCGAGATCGTACGCCATCCTCGCCAGATCACCAGGACGGCGCGGCGCATTGTTGCGGCGCTTGGCGAAGCCTTCCGTATCGGGGAGAGCGAGACGGAGCTGACTGTCTCGGTCGGCAGCGCCGTTGCGCCGGCGCATGGCGAGAACGCGGCGACGCTGATGAAGAGCGCCGAGATCGCGCTTGTCCATGCCGAGAACGAAGGACGCGGCACGCGCAGCCTCTTCCGCCCGGAGATGGACGCGGATCTGCGCGCGCGGCGCGCGCTCGAATCCCACATCCGCAAGGCGCTGGCGAATGATGGCTTTGAGCTGCTCTTTCAACCGATCTTCCGAGCCTCGACCGAAAGACTATCCGGGTTCGAGGCGCTCCTCAGGCTTCCGAGGGGTAAAGGCGGCTCGGTTTCGCCGACGGTCTTCATCCCGATCGCCGAACGTCTCGGCCTGGTCGGCGAGATCGGCCAGTGGGTCATACGCAACGCCTGCATGACAGCGGCGACGTGGCCGTCGAAGCTGACGATCGCGGTGAATCTTTCGCCGGTTCAGTTCGAGGATGGCAGCATCGCCGCGCGCGTGCGTGAGGCCCTGAAGACGAGCGGCCTTGCGCCGCAGCGCCTGGAGCTTGAGATCACCGAGGGCCTGCTCCTGTCGCATACCGAACCGGTCATGCGGCAGCTGGCGGAGCTGAAGGCGCTCGGAGTCAAGATCGCCATGGACGATTTCGGCACCGGCTATTCCAGCCTGAGCTATCTTTGGAAATTCCCCTTCGACAAGCTGAAGATCGACCAGTCCTTCGCGCGCGCGCTCGGCGACGCCGACAGCCATCTCGCCTCGGTGATCGAGGCGATCGTGACGCTCGGAAAGTCGCTCGGCATGCGTGTCAACGCCGAGGGCGTGGAAACGGCGGCGCAGGCGGAGTTCCTCCTCCGCGCCGGCTGCGACGAGCTGCAGGGCTTCTTTTTCGGCCGCCCGATGTCGCCCGCCCAGGTGGCCGGTGTCATCCTCGGCGACTTCCGCGCCGCCGCCGCCCCCGCGGAGCGGCCGCTGGCGCGCAAGGCCTGATTTTCGGCCGGCGGCCGTTTCGGCTCAGGCATTTTTCCTGTTCAAGCGGAGCCCCCGCGCGCTAAGGACAGGGCGTCCCTGCCACCCTTTCGAAGCCATGCTCAAAGCCCGCGTCATTCCCTGCCTCGACGTGAAGGACGGCCGCGTCGTGAAAGGCGTCAACTTCGTCGACCTCGTCGACGCCGGCGATCCGGTTGAGGCGGCGAAGGCCTATGACGCGGCCGGCGCCGACGAGCTCTGCTTCCTCGACATCACCGCCAGCCACGAGGACCGCGGCACCATCCTCGACGTTGTCGCCCAGACCGCGGAGCAATGCTTCATGCCGCTCACCGTCGGCGGCGGGGTGCGTACGATCGAGGATATCCGCGGCCTGCTCCTCGCCGGGGCCGACAAGGTGTCGATCAACACCGCCGCCGTCGCCGACCGGTCCTTCGTCGCCCGAGCGGCCGACAAGTTCGGCGACCAGTGCATCGTCGTCGCCATCGATGCGCGCCGGGTGGCCGAGGCCGACGGGCCGCCTCGCTGGGAGATCTATACCCACGGGGGCCGCCGCCCGACCGGCATCGACGCGGTGGACTTTGCGCGCGCGGTGGTGGCGCTCGGAGCGGGCGAGATCCTGCTCACTTCCATGGACCGCGACGGCACCAAGCAGGGCTTCGACATCCCGCTGACCCGCACGGTCGCCGACGCGGTGCGCGTGCCGGTGATTGCCTCAGGCGGCGTCGGCACGCTCCAGCACCTGGTGGAGGGCATTCGCGACGGCCATGCGACCGCGGTGCTCGCCGCCTCGATCTTCCATTTCGGCACCCACACGATCGCCGAGGCGAAAACGGCCATGGCGGCGGCGGGTATACCGATTCGTCGCGTTTCGGCCTAAAAGGAAGCCGCGAATCCGAGAAACCCCCCGGAAATGGCCGATTTCACCCTCGAAGACTTGGCGAAAATCGTCGAAACGCGCGCGCGTTCCGGCGATCCGGCCTCCTATACGGCGAAGCTCGCCAATGCCGGCATCGCCGCCGCCGCCAAGAAGCTCGGCGAGGAGGGCGTCGAGGCGGCGATCGCCGCCGTCAAGGGCGACCGCGAAGGGCTTAAGGGCGAAGCCGCGGACGTGCTCTATCACCTGCTCGTGCTTCTCCATGTCACCGGCGTCTCCTTCGATTCGGTGAAGGAGGAGCTGGGGCGGCGGACCGCGGAGACCGGCTTGCAGGAAAAGGCGCGGAGGGCCGGCGCGTGATGGATCAGGTCATGCGCGCCAGCCTCTCGCCCTACCACGTCTTCGCCATCGAGGAATGGGCGAAGCTGCGCGCCGACACGCCGATGACGCTGTCGGAAGAACAGATCGTGGCGCTTCGCTCGCTCGGCGACCCGGTGTCGATCGAGGAGGTGGAGCGCGTCTACCTGCCGGTCTCGCGTCTCCTTTCCTTCCATGTCACCGCGACGCAGGGCGTCTTCGACGCAACGCGCCGCTTCCTCGGCACCAACGACGCGAAGGTCCCCTTCATCATCGGGATCGGCGGCTCCGTCGCCGTCGGCAAGTCGACCACCGCGCGCATCCTGCACGAGCTCCTGATGCGCTGGCCGGAAGCGCCCAAGGTCGAGCTCGTCACCACCGACGGCTTCCTCTTTCCGAACGCCGTTCTCCAGGCGGAAGGACTGATGGAGCGCAAGGGCTTCCCGGAGAGCTACGACGTCTCCGCGCTCCTCGCCTTTCTGACCGACATCAAGGGCGGCAGGCCGCGCGTCACCGCGCCGGTCTATTCGCATCTGACCTACGACGTCCTCCCCGGCGAGACGCAGGTGATCGACCGGCCCGACATTCTCATTCTCGAAGGGCTCAACGTGCTGCAGCCGCGCGTGCTCCCGAAGGACGGGAAGGCGGTTCCCTTCGTCTCCGATTTCTTCGATTTCTCCATCTACCTCGATGCGGAGGAGGAGGCGCTGAAGGACTGGTACGTCGAGCGCTTCATGCGCCTGAAGGAGACCCGCTTCCACGACCCGGACTCCTATTTCCACCACTACGCCGACCTGAGCGACGAGGAGGCGGAGGAGATCGCGCTCGGGCTCTGGGAGCGCATCAATCTGGTGAACCTGCGCGAGAACATCGTACCCACGCGACCGCGCGCCGAGCTTATCCTGCGCAAGGGACCCGATCACGGGGTCAAGGAAGTTGCGTTGAGGCGATTGTGAGCGGCGGCGACCTCGCGCCCCGCGACGCGCGCGACCGGCTGATCGTCGCGCTCGACCTGCCGTCAGTTGCCGACGCGCGGCGGATGGTGGAGACGCTCGGCGCGAGCGTCAGCTTCTACAAGGTCGGGATGCAGCTCGTCTTCGCCGGCGGGCTTTCGCTGGTCGAGGAGCTGGTGGCGGCCGAAAAGCGCGTCTTCCTCGACATGAAGCTCCTCGACATCGACAACACCGTCGCCGGCGGCGTCGGCTCGATTGCCCGCCTCGGCGTGACCCTCACCACGATCCACGCCTACCCGAACGCCATGCGCGCCGCGGTCGCCGCGCTTGGCGATGCCGGCGGGAAGGCCCGGGAGAGGCTGGGGCTCCTCGCCGTCACGGTTCTGACCTCGCTCAACGATGGCGATCTGGAGCGCGCCGGCTACGCGCATGGCGCCGAAGATCTGGTGCGGCTCCGGGCCGCCGACGCGCGTCAAGCCGGCATGGCCGGTATCGTCTGCGCCCCCAACGAAGCGGCGGCGGTCAGGGCGATCGTCGGCCCGGACATGCTGATCGTCACGCCGGGCATCCGGCCGGCGGGCTCGGCGGCCGGCGATCAGAAGCGGGTGATGATTCCGGGCGAGGCGATTGCGGCCGGCGCGGACTATATCGTGGTCGGAAGGCCGGTGACCGCGGCGGCCGAGCCCGCGGCGGCGGCTGCGGCCATCGTGGAGGAGATCGGCAGCGCGACGCGGCACGTATGAAGTGGGAGGACTGAATGCCGAAGGGATATTGGATCGTGCGCATCGATGTTTCCGATCCGGAAGTCTACGGGCGCTACATCAAGGCGAACGCGGCGCCGATCGGCCGCCACGGCGGAAGATTCATCGTTCGCGGTGGCACCCACGAAGCGGTCGAGGGCAAGGCGCGGGCGCGCAACGTCGTGTTGGAGTTCCCGAGCTATCAGGCGGCGCTCGATTGCTTCAACGACGCGGAGTATCAGGCGGCGAAGGCGATCCGCGATCCGGTGACAGAAGGCGAAATCGTCGTCATCGAGGGCTATGACGGCCCGCAGCCCGGCGATTGAGCACCTCGGGCGCCCAATGACCGACGCGCCGCTTTCACCGGAAGAGCTGCAGCGCTATGCGCGCCACATCGTGCTCGGCGAAGTGGGCGGCGCCGGTCAGCAGAAATTCAAGGCCGCCCGTGTCCTCGTCGTCGGCGCGGGCGGGCTCGGCGCGCCGGTGGCGCTTTATCTCGCCGCCGCCGGCATCGGCACGATCGGCATTGTCGACGACGACGTTGTGAGCCTTTCCAACCTGCAGCGGCAGGTTATCCACGCGTCCGACCGCGTCGGCATGCCCAAGGTGGAGAGCGCGAAGGAGACGCTCGCCGCGATCAACCCGCATGTGAAGGTGGTGCCGCACCAGGCGCGGCTCACCGCCGCGAACGCCCATGAGATCGTCTCGGGCTACGACCTCGTCGCCGACGGTTCGGACAATTTCACGACGCGCTTCCTGATGGCCGACATCTGCGCGGAGCTGAAGATACCGCTCGTCACCGCGGCGGTCGGTCGCTTCGACGGTTCCGTCACCGTGCTGAAACCCTATGAGGGCGACAATCCGGGTTATCGCGACGTCTTTCCCGCGCCGCCGCCCGAGGGGCTCCTCCCGACCTGCGCGGAGGCGGGCATTCTTGGCGCGCTGACCGGCGTGATCGGATCGATCCAGGCGCTGGAGGTCTTGAAGCTTGTCGCCGGCATCGGCGAGCCGCTGGTGGGCCGGCTTCTTCTTTATGACGGGCTTGCACAGCGCTTCGACGAGATCCGCTACAAGCGAAAGAAGAGGCCTTAGGCGGCGCGTGGCGGCCCTTCCAAAACGAAAGAAGCCGAACCCCTAGGTCCGGCTTCTTCGTTCTTCGCTTGCCGCTCCGTGATGAAGCGTTTGTTCAGATGGCCTCGTCATCGTTTCGGGAACCGATGCGAGGTTGCGCTGGCGCGCTCGGCGTCACGGATCGCTTCGTCGTGGTACCAGGCGCCGCCGCCGCATGCCGCGACCGGGGCCTTCTGCGAACCGAAATACGCGGCGGACTCCACCTCTTCGCGCTGCCCGCCGACCGTGGCGCGAAACTTCACAGGGAACTGGTAGATCCTCGCGGATCCTTGCTCATGACTTGTTGTCATTCTTTGTCTCCATTCGATGCTGCGCCGGTGACGCGGCAAGCTTACATGGGGTTACCATAGCAGATTCTGAACCACCCTTGAGCACCGCATTGGAAAAAAAATAGACAGTTGGCTATTTTATAAGCATTGCCCGCCTTTGCTTCTTTCGGCGGCATCGCGCAGAGGCGGTTTTTTCTTCCGAGCACCCTTTTCAATTGCCCGGTTCGCGGGGTGAATCTTTCCCGGCGACGGCTCAATTTCCTGAGCGAAATCGCGTGTTTCCCTGCGCCGGCGCCCGCTGCGGGGGCACGCCGCGCGCGGCCGCCGGCGGGTGCCTGGCCGTTGGCACATTGTGTGCTTGGTGAGGCGTGAGCCGGGCGGCCTCCCGGGGGCCGTGCCAGCGTTGGAATTCCTCGCACCTCACGTCATCAGCATGAGAGACCCGCAATGACAAAGTACAAGCTCGAGTATATCTGGCTCGACGGATACACGCCGGTTCCGAACCTGCGCGGCAAGACACAGATCAAGGAATTCGACACGTTCCCGTCGTTGGACGAGCTGCCGCTTTGGGGTTTCGACGGAAGCTCGACGAAGCAGGCTGAGGGCTCGAACTCCGACTGCATCCTGAAGCCGATCCGCGTCTTTCCGGACCCGGCGCGCACCAACGGCGCGCTCGTGCTCTGCGAAGTCATGATGCCCGACGGCGAGACGCCGCATCCCACGAACATGCGCGCGACGATCCTCGACGATGAGGGCGCCTGGTTCGGCTTCGAGCAGGAATATTTCTTCTACAAGGACGGCCGTCCGCTCGGCTTCCCCGAGGCGGGCTATCCCGAGCCGCAGGGCAAGTACTATACCGGTGTTGGCTACTCCGCCGTTGGCGCCGTGGCGCGCGAGATCGTCGACACGCACCTCGACTACTGCCTGGCCGCCGGCATCAACCACGAAGGCATCAACGCCGAGGTGGCGAAAGGCCAGTGGGAGTTCCAGATTTTCGGCAAGGGCTCCAGGAAGGCGGCCGACGAGATGTGGATGGCTCGCTACCTTCTGCAGCGTCTGACCGAAAGATACGGCATCGATATCGAATATCACTGCAAGCCGCTGGGCGACACCGATTGGAACGGCTCCGGCATGCACGCGAACTTCTCTACCGCCTATCTGCGCGAGGTCGGCGGCAAGGAATATTTCGAAGCTCTGATGACCGCGTTCGAGAAGAACCTCGAGGATCACATCTCCGTCTACGGCCCGGACAACCATTTGCGTCTGACCGGCAAGCACGAGACCGCGCCGTGGAATAAGTTCAGCTACGGCGTCGCCGACCGCGGGGCTTCCGTCCGCGTTCCCCACTCCTTCATCAGGAATGGGTACAAGGGCTATCTTGAGGACCGTCGTCCGAACTCGCAGGGCGACCCCTATCAGATCGCCTCGCAGATTCTGAAGACGGTCGCCGAGGTTCCGACGGAGAAGAAGGCCAGCGCCGCCGCTTGAGCCCTGACGCGGGCTCGATGTTCGAACCCCGCAGCTCGAGTTTCGACCGTTCGCATGAAGAAGCGCGAGGGCTCAGCGGCTCTCGCGCTTTTCGTTAGAGGGTGAATGCTGCCGCGCTTCTGAGACGGAACGGCGTCTGCGTCAGGTGAGCGCCTGCAGGGCGGCATGCCGCCTGAACATCGGAAGCTCCGCCGCCAGGGCGTCGAGCCCGAAGACGCGTCCCGCGCGCGCGGCTGCGAGATAGAAGAGGATCACCGCGTAGACGAGGTGGAAGTCGACGATGAAATTGTCGCCGCCGACATAGGGGAAGTCCATGAAGGCCGCCCAGTAGGCGAGCATCAAGAGCCCGCCGATCGTGGCGCTCAGCCGCGTGAGCAGCCCGACGAGCAGCGAGACGCCGATCAGGAGATGCCCCCAGGCGACGAGGAAGGCGACGATCGCCGCGGCGCGCGCACCGGTGAAGACGCCGTAGATGTCGTGGAACGTCTCCGTGCCGCGCAGGAACCCGGCGACGTCCCAATCCGGATTGAACACCTGCTGCGAGGCCGCGTAGAGGAACGTCCATGCCATCGCCAGGCGGAAGACGAAGATGAAGGCGGACTGGTCTCGGCTCGACACTGTCGGCGCTCCGGAATGGGGTTCTTACCGAATAGAAGGCGACACACGCTCAGGCCTTGATCCAGCGCAACACCCGTCCCCCCGGCGCGAAGTCGCCGAAAATTCGAATCAAACGTATTCGACGTAGGTGATCCAAGGGTGACTTCAAGCTTCGGTACTTCTCGCCAAGACCGCGCCGCCGAATAAGCTTCAAAATGGGAATTGGCAGGAGGACGGTGATGCAAGGGATACCATTCGCCATCGAGGCCTTTGCCGCGGGGCTTGGGGCGCTCGACCTTCTTCTCTTCCACGGACACTACATGTCCGCGGTCCTGAACTGGCTGATCTGAAGCGCGCTTGTTGGCTTAAGCCCGAAGTGAGCAGGCCACCTTTTCTCGCACGGGAGCGGGAGAGGGTGGCTTTTGTTTTCCCGCGCGGGATGGCGGCGGAGGCGCCGTGCGGCGTATGATCGGTTGATCAAAGTCAACGCTGGCCGCTTCCCGCGACCATATTTCGCCTCCTCAAAGCGTGGATTCAATCATGCCGGTCAAAGACATCCTCACCATCGTCGATCTTGGCGGCAAGCGGCCTGCCGCCTCCGCGGCCGCCGAGCTGGCGCGTCAGCTCGACGCGCATCTGACGGGACTCACCCTGGCGTACAGCCCGATGATCCCCGGCTTCGGCATCGGGGCGACTCCCGATGTTCTGAATGCCCAGGTCCGCGAGATCTGGTTGGAGCACGCCAGGGAGGCCGACGCCGCCTTCCAGGAGATCGGGCGCCTTGCCGGCATTCGCTGTGAGAGCGTCATCGTCGACGCGCTGACCGACAGTTATTTCGCGGAGCTCACGCGCCGCAGCCGGCTGACCGATCTCGTCGTTATCGGGCAGGAGAACCCCGACGCGCCGGAGCCGATGCGCGCGACGCTGATTGAGACGTTGCTGTTCGAAGGCGGCGCGCCGGTTCTCCTCGTCCCCTATGTCGGCGCCGGGGACGCCGCGTTCCGCCGCGCGCTGATCGCCTGGGACGGCAGCGCCACGGCGGCGCGCGCCATCCACGCCGCTCTCCCGCTCCTCGGCGTGACGGAGAGCGTCACGGTGCTTGCGATCGGTAAGCGCCCGGCGGAAGAGGCGAGCGACCTTGCGATCTATCTCGACCGTCACGGGCTCAAGGTCGAGCTGGAGCAGGCGCCGCCCACCGAGGTTCGCGTCGCCGACGTCCTCTTGAACACCGTCGCCGACGGGGGCTTCGATTTCGTGGTGATGGGCGCCTACGGCCACAGCCGCACGCGGGAATATCTCTTCGGCGGCGCCACCCGCGACATCCTCGGCGAGATGACCGTGCCGGTGCTCATGGCGCATTGAGGCGGGCGGCAAGTGGCAGGGCTTGCGAACCCAGCTGAAAAGAACTAGGTATACGGAAATTCCGTATAGCGGGTGGCGCTGTGGAGTTCGAATGGGATGCCGCCAAGGACGCATCCAATCGATCCAAGCACTCGATCTCGTTCACCGAGGCGATTGCCGCCTTCGCGGATCCGCGCCTGATCGTTCTGGATGCGACGCGCGGCGAGGATGGCGAGGACCGTTCAAAGGCGATCGGCCGGATCGGCGACAGGCTTTTCGTGGTTGTCTATGCCGAACGCGGGCCTGTCACTCGGATGATCTCGGCGAGGCGCGCAAACAGAAAAGAGGAGCGCGCTTATGGCGACCGTTAAGACACATCTTGACCGCAAGAAGCCGCCGCGGCTTTCTAAGGAAACGAGGGCGCGCCTCGATGCGCTCACCGATGAGCAGCTGACCGCGAACGCTCTGTCTGACCCCGACAATCCGCCGCTGACGGACAAGGAATTGGATCGGCTCGCCACCGCGCGGGCCGTCCAGCGGGCGAGGGCGGCGACGGGACTCAGCCAAAGCGCCTTCGCCAGACGCTTCCAGATCAATCCCGCGCGCCTCAAGGATTGGGAGCAAGGCCGAACTACGCCTGACAGCGTGGCGCTTGCTTACCTGAAGGTGATCGAGCGGGAGCAGAAGACGGTGGAGCGAGTGCTCGCGCCTCAGCCCTAATGCGCCTCTTCCCAATTGTCCGCGGCGCGGGCGTCGACATGGAGCGGCACGCGGAGTTGCACCGCCGGTAGTGCGGCGTTCTCCATCACGCGGCGGATGACCGGGATCGTCGCCTCCACCTCATCGTCCGGCACTTCGAAGACCAGCTCGTCGTGCACCTGCAGGAGCATCCTGCCCCTCAAGCCGGCTTCTTCCAGCGCGTCGTCCATCTGGATCATTGCGCGGCGGATGATGTCGGCTGCCGATCCCTGGATCGGCGCGTTGATCGCCGCGCGCTCCTGGAAGGCGCGCAGGCTCGGCTGCGAAGCGCGGATGTCGGGGTAGTGCGCGCGCCGCCCGAAGAGCGTCTCCACGTAGAGATGCTCCCGGCAGAACGCCTTGGTGGAATCCATGTAGTCGCGGATGCCGGGGAAGCGCTCGAAATAGCGGTTGATATAGTCCGCCGCCTCGCCGCGCGGGATGCCGAGCTGGTTGGCGAGCCCGAAGGCGGAGATGCCGTAGATGATGCCGAAATTGATCGCCTTGGCGCGGCGGCGCACGTTCGGGTCCATGCCTTCCACCGGCACGCCGAACATTTCCGACGCGGTCATGGCATGGATGTCGAGCCCCTCGTCGAACGCCTTCACGAGCTGCGGTATCTCCGCCATGTGCGCGAGCACGCGGAGCTCGATCTGCGAATAGTCGGCGGAGACGAGCTTGTGCCCTTCCTCCGCGATGAAGGCGCGGCGGATGGCTCGGCCTTCCTCGGTGCGCACCGGGATGTTCTGCAGGTTCGGCTCCGACGACGAGAGCCGCCCCGTGGAGGTGGAGGCGAGCGCGTAGTCGGTATGGACGCGGCCGGTCTCCGGATGGATGTAGGTGGGGAGTGCGTCGGTATAGGTGGATTTGAGCTTGGTGAGCTGCCGCCAATCCACGATCTTCCGCGCGATGGGAACGCCTTCCAGAGCAAGCTCTTCGAGCACCTTCACGTCGGTCGACCATTGCCCGGTCTTGGTCTTCTTGCCGCCCGGCAGGCCCATCCTGCCGTAGAGGATCTCGCCGAGCTGCTTGGTGGAGCCGATGTTGAAGTCGCCGCCGGCGAGCTCGTAGATCTCCGCTTCGACCGCCGCCGCCTTCTGCGCGAAATTGCCGGAGAGACGGGAGAGGATCTGCCGGTCGACCTTGATGCCGCGGCGCTCCATCTTGGCGAGCACCGGGATCATCGGCCGCTCCAGCCGCTCGTAGACGCGCGTGACCTGCTCGCCTGGAAGGCGCGCCTTCAACACGCCCCAGAAGCGGAGCGCCAGATCGGAATCCTCCGCCGCGAAGGCCGTGGCCCTCTCGATCGGCACGCGGTCGAAGGTGAGCTTGTCCTTGCCTGAGCCGATCACCGCCTTGATGGCGAGGCGCTCGTGATCGAGCACGCTTTCGGAAAGCTCGTCGATCGTGTGCCCGTGCTTCAGCGCGCCGGCGTCGAGCGCGTAGGACATCAGCATCGTGTCGTCGATCGGCGCCATCTCGATGCCGTGGCGCAGAAGCACCAGCCAGTCGTCCTTGATGTTCTGCCCGACCTTCAGGACGGAAGGATCCTCCAGCAGCGGCTTCAGCACGGAAAGCGCTGCGTCAAGCGGGATCTGGTCTTTCTCCAACCCGCCGAAATTGCCGTCGGGCGCGAACATCTCGCCGTCGGCGCCGCGATGGCCGAGCGGCACGTAGCAGGCCGTCCCGGGCGCAAGCGCCAGCGCGATGCCGCAGAGCTCCGCCTGCATCGGACCGGCGCCCGCCGCTTCCGTTTCGATTGCGACGATGCCGCTTTCGCGCGCCTTCGTGACCCAGCCTTCGAGCGCCTCCAGCGTGCGCACGCATTGATAGGTCTCCGTCGCGATCTTCGGCTCGTCGGCATTCTGCATGCGCAGCGCGACGAGGTCGGCCGGCTTGCCGAGCGGACCTGCGGCCGCGCCGCCGCCATTCGCAGCCCGTCGCGGCGCTGTCGCGCGTGGATCGGCGCCGAGGTCGAGCCGGCCCTGTCCGCCGGCTGCGGGCGCGGCCGCGGGGCGCTCCGAGACGCCCATGTCGGGGCCATGCACATCGCCGCCGTTCGATGTGCTGCCCGGCGGCCAGCCACGAATGTCGAGCCTGGCCGCCTCAATCTCCGCCGCATCGACGCCGGTCTTGTCGGCGACGCGCTTGGTCAATGCGGCGAATTCCATTGCCTTGCAAAAAGCGACGGCCTTCATTCCGTCGACGGCCTCCACCGCGAGGT
Source organism: uncultured Alphaproteobacteria bacterium (assembly GCA_963814905.1). GTDB lineage: Bacteria > Pseudomonadota > Alphaproteobacteria > Rhizobiales > Afifellaceae > DASWJZ01. The sequence goes on from CAWFEM010000008.1 coordinate 87,217, forward strand.
CATTGAGCGGCACGTCGAGCGGCACCTCGGTGGAAAGCTCCACCAGCCGGCGCGAGACCCGCGCCTGCTCGGCGTATTCGATCAGGTTCTCGCGCCGCTTCTGCTGCTTGATCTCCGAGGCGTGCGAAAGCAGCGTTTCAAGGTCGCCATAGTCGTCGAGGAGCTGCGCGGCGGTCTTCGGCCCGATGCCGGGAACGCCCGGCACGTTGTCGGTGGAATCGCCCACCAGCGCCTGCAGGTCGATCATCTTCTCCGGATAGACCCCGAACTTCTCCTTCACGCCTTCGCGGTCGATGGCGATGTTCTTCATCGTATCGACCATGGTGACGCCGGGCTTCACGAGCTGCATCAGGTCCTTGTCTGAGGAGACGATGGTGACGCTCGCGCCCGCTTCGCTCGCCTCTCTCGCGTAGGTCGCGATCAGGTCGTCGGCCTCCCAGCCCTCCTGCTCGACGCAGGCGAGGTTGAAGGCGCGCGTCGCCTGACGGATCAGACCGAACTGTGGGACGAGGTCGGAGGGCGGCTCCGGCCGGTGCGCCTTGTAGTCGGCGTAGATGTCCTTGCGGAAGGTCTTGGCGGAATAGTCGAAGATGACCGCGAAATGCGTCGGACCCTTGTAGGAGCCTTGTGCGCCCTTCTCCGGGCTCGGCCCCTCCTGCAGCATCTTCCAGATCATGTTGCAAAAGCCGGCGACCGCGCCGACCGGCAGATTGTCGGATTTCCGCGTCAGCGGTGGCAGCGCGTGGAAGGCGCGGAAGATGAAGCCAGAGCCGTCGACCAGGATCAGGTGGTCGCCGGCCTTGAGCGGCGGATTGGCGACGGGTGTGTGGGCATCTTTCGGCATAGTCGACATTTCGCCCGCCCGGCATCCGTTTCCAAGCCGCTATAGCGGAATTGTCACAACGGCGCGACTTTCCGGCGCTGCAATTGACAACTGCATTATTGCGGTTCCAACTGCATCTAGAAATGGCACATCCGCTAAAGAGAAGGGGGATCGGTGGGCTCGCCCCGAACGTTCCGAAGCATCGTCGGCGTTGCCACGTCGGTGGCTTTCATATGCGCCTCGGCACCCGCCTCTGCCGAGCAGGCGGCGGAAATCGCCCGGCTGGTGCAAATGCAGGGGACGGTTCTTGTCGATACCGGTTCAGGCTTTGTGCGCGTCCTCGATGACGTGGGCTTAAGGCCCGGCGACCGCGTTCTGGTCGCGGACGACGGCGGCGCGCTTCTCGACTACGGCGACAATTGCACGGTGCCGCTTGAGGCGCCGTCCATGACGGTCGTGGAGGAAGCGGCATGTTCCACCACGACGCAGGCGGAGACGACGCCCGCGGCGGAGGACGGATCCTCCCTGGCGGCGGGCATTGCCATCCTGGGCCTGGGCGGCCTCGGCGTAGGCGGCTATTTCATCTACAAGTCGGTGACTGAGGACGAGGACAGCATGAGCCCCTGACGCTGTCGGGGGCTCACGGAGACTGCCTCTGCGCGGCGCGGTCCGTTCCTTGCCGCTATCCCCGAACGCCGATCGTCATCGTCGGTGTCTTGATCGTATAGGCGTCGTCGGGGCTGTTGCCGCTGATGAAGCGGAACGTGCCCTTGAGCGCGGTGATCGTGACGTCGCGCGCGGTGTAATCCGCGTTGAAAACGAAACGGTCGATCGTGAGGCGCGAGTTCGGGCCGATCACGATGCGCGTGTTGTCGATGAAGATGATCTGCGCCAGGCCTTCGCTGCTGGCGACAATCTCGTCGCCAACGAAAACGGCGCCCTGTAGCTCGATCATGCGGCGCCCGCCGGGTCCGGTGGCGTTGACCGCCGGGTCGACCTTCACTGCCTTGCCGCTCGGCTCCATCGCCGCGGCCGGGTTTGCAAGGGTCAGCGTCGCGGCGATGCAAGCGGCGGCTGCGACGGGGAAGACGATCTTCGCGATGCTCATCATGGCACATCCTCCGTGCTCCGGCCTTGCCGGCTTTCCATGGCCACGGAGACTGCCGCCGCCCCGTTGCGCCGGCATGTCGCGGCCGGGAGGAAGCGGTTTCGTCGCGGTGGGCGCGACGCAACGAAGAGGGTTAAGATTTCGTCTCGACCGGCCCGCAAGCAATGCGCCGGGGAAATCCGCGGAACGACGCCCCGCGAAGGCGTGCCGGCTCTATTCCGCCGGCACCATCGCTTCCTGCGGCTCCTTGCGGCGATGCGGGCGGTCGATCCGCGCCCAGGCGGGCCGCTCGAACAGGAACTTGCCGTAGCCCGTGGTCTGGACCAGCGCGTAGAGCAGGATCGGTCCGGCGATGCCGCAGAGCGTGACAAGGACGGAGATCGTGCCGACATCGGTGATCACCGCCGTCTTCAGGAGCAGCGTGCGGGACAGCGCCATCGGCAGGAAGAAGGAGAGGTAGATCACGATCGAATGCTCGCCGAGCCACCTGAACGCCGGCGCCGCGGGGGAGCGGGTGATGAGCGTCGCTCCGGTGATGACGGCCATTGCGCCGGCAAGACCGAGCGCGAGGCTGACGCCGGGCAGGGTGCTGTAGCCGTTGAAAACGAAGACGGCCTCAAGCACGGCCCAGAGCGCCAGCCCGGTGATTGCCGTCCCACGCTCGGCGGAAGCCTCGCTGGCGAAGCGGAAGACCAGCTTCGCGAAGACGTAGCCGCTGTAGAAATAGACGAAGCGGGAGGCGAATTCGTCGATCAGCACCGAGCCGGTGTGGATGTGCGCGGCCTCCAGCACCGCGGCAGCGATCCAGACGATCGGCCACGGCACGTCTTTCAGGACCCGTGTCACGAGCAGGAAGAGCGCCAGGTGGTAGATGAACCAGAGCGTTCCCCACGGCTCGATATAGGCCATGAGATATTGCTGGATGAGCCCCTCCCATCCGGCCTCCGCAGCGATCCCCGGCGCCTTCAGCGCGAACTGGATGGTCAGCCACAGCGCGTAGAAATAGAAGAAGTGCAGCACCTTGCGGTCGAGATAGACCCGCCACGGCGCATCGATCCGCCGTGCCAGGAAGAGGCCGGCGATCAGGAAGAAGTCCGGCATGCGGAACGGCCGCGCGAACTCCACCACGTAGCCCATCCAGCCCGGCTCGCCGGCCGCCTTTTCGACGCCGAGCGTGGAATGCATCATCACCACCATGACGATGCAGATGCCCTTGGCGACGTCGACCCAATCGACGCGCCCGTTCGTCGCAGCGGTCACAGCGCTCGCTGGAGCGCTCACGGGTGCGTTCATGAAGGGACTCCTCGGGCTTTCCGCATGCCGCTCTTGTGGGGAGTTCCGCCGTTGCTGTCGCCTCAATCCTGAAGAGAAGGTAAATACGGAAAGGGCTTTGATCTGCCCGTCAAATCGCCCAATTTGGCGTCGAAACCGCCATCTGGGGCAAAGCTGGAAAGAGAATGGCAGGCCGCAAGAACCCGCGCCGGATCGAGCCGAAATTTGTTGCCGGCGAACCGGTGACGATCAACCTGCCGGCGGAGGTGCGGGAGACGCGGCCCGGAAAGGGCTCGTCGGGCGGCAAATCCTCCAAGCGGCGCGGCAAGGGGAAGAAGCCCAAGCGCGGCGCGCGTGAGCGCCGCCGTCGCTCGCTCGTCGGGCGGGCTTTCCGGCTCCTCGTCATGCTCGGCGTGTGGGTCGTGCTCGCCGCCGTCGGCATGGTCGCCTATTTCGCCGCGGATCTGCGCAGCGCGTCGGAATGGCGCGTTCCGGAGCGCCCGCCGAACATCCAGATTCTCGCCGTCGACGGACGGCTGATCGGCAATCGCGGCGACACCGGCGGCGAGGCGGTAAGCCTTTCCGACCTCCCCTCCTATGTCCCCAATGCGGTGATCGCCATCGAGGATCGCCGCTTCCGCACCCATCACGGCGTCGACCCGGTCGGCCTCTTGCGCGCCGTCGCCAAGAACGTCTTCGCCGGCGGTGTCGTGGAGGGCGGGTCCACGCTCACCCAGCAGCTCGCCAAGAACATGTTCCTGACGCCCGAGCGCTCGCTCAAGCGCAAGGTGCAGGAGGTGATCCTCTCGCTCTGGCTGGAGACGAAATTCTCCAAGGACCAGATCCTGGAGATGTATCTGAACCGGGTCTATTTCGGTTCCGGCGCCTATGGCATCGAAGCCGCCGCCACGCGCTATTTCAATGTCGACGCGCGCGATCTGACCCTGCCGCAGGCGGCCACGCTCGCCGGCGTGCTGCCGGCGCCGAGCCGCTACGCCCCGAACAAGAACCCCGACGCCGCGCGCCAGCGCGAGACCCTGGTGCTCGCAGCGATGGCCGATGAGGGCTACATCACGCCGGCCCAGGCGAAAGAGGCGCGCGAGGCGCCCGTCGACGCCGCCAACTATCACCTGAAACGCGCCGGCAACTACATCGCCGACTGGGTGATGGACCAGCTTCCCTATCATCTCGGCGTCGTGGAGCAGGACGTCGTGGTGGAGACGACGGTCGACCTCGACCTGCAGGACGCGGCGGAGGCCGCCGTCGCCGATACCCTCGACGAGGAGGGCGTCAAATACGGCGTCGGCGAGGGCGCGATGGCCGTCATCGACGGGACAGGCGCGGTGCGCGCGCTGGTCGGCGGGCGCTCCTACGCGGAAAGCCAGTTCAACCGCGCCGTGGAAGCGCGCCGCCAGCCGGGCTCCGCCTTCAAGCCGTTCGTCTATCTGACGGCAATCGAGAAGCTCGGCTACCGCCCCGACACGGTGATGATCGACGAGCCGGTGACCTTCGGCAATTGGTCGCCGCAGAATTATGACGGCAAGTTCCGCGGGCCGGTCACGCTGATCGACGCGCTTGCCCACTCGATCAACACGATCGCCGCCCAGCTCGCCGACCAGGTGACGCCGGAAGCCGTGGTGCAGACGGCGAAACGCATGGGCATCAATTCCGCGCTCGGTGCCGTGCCCTCCATCGCGCTCGGCACCTCGGAGGTTTCGCTCCTCGAATTGACCGACGCCTACGTGCCGTTCTCGAACGGCGGCTATTCGGTGCTCCCCTTCGTGGTGCAGCGGGTCAGGACGCCCAAGGGCGACGTGCTCTTCGACCGCAGCGCCTCCAGCGCCAACCGCGTGATCAGCCTGGAGAGCGTCGCACTGATGAACTACATGCTGCAGACGACGGTGGAGATGGGGACCGGCACGCGCGCGCGCCTCTCCGGCTGGCCGGCCGGCGGCAAGACCGGGACGAGCCAGAATTTCCGCGATGCCTGGTTCGTCGGCTACACGGCGAACCTGACCGCCGGCGTCTGGGTGGGCAACGACACCGACGCGCCGACCAAGCACGCCTCCGGCGCCAACGTGCCAGCCGAGATCTGGTCGAAATTCATGACCAAGGCGCACCAGGGCGTGCCGGCGCAGCAGCTGCCGGGGACCGACCTCGTCGCATATCTCCTGTCGCAGCCGACGCCGGGCTCCAATCTCGGCTGGGGGCCGGACGGCGGCACGCCGGAGGAGCGCGCGACCAACGAGCAGCGCTCGCGCAATTGGCTCTTCGGCGACGACAGCCCGCCGCGGAGACCGCCCGAAGGCGGTCAGGTGCGCGGGTTCTTCCAGAGGCTTTTCGGGGGCTGACGCGCCTCGAACTCTGACTAGCGTGCGCGCCCGACCGCGGCGAGGCTGAGCCCGGTCTTATTCAGCCAGGCGCGCGCCAATGCGTGGTCGGGGTCGAGCTCCTCCACGAGCGCCCAGAACCGCGTCCCGTGGTTCATGATCCGCAAGTGCGCCACTTCGTGCGCGGCGAGGTAGTCGAGCACCCGCGGCGGCGCCAGGATGAGCCGCCAGGAGAAGGTCAGCACGCGCTGCGAGGAGCACGAGCCCCAGCGGCTTTTCGGGTCGGCGACGCGGATGCGCGCCGCCTTGCGGCCGACCATCCTCTCATGCCGGGCGACGGCGGCGGAGAGGTCGCGCCTCGCTTCGCGGCGCAGCCAGTCGGTGACCCGCCGCGCCAGGAATTCCGGCTCGCCGGGGACGCGCAGGACATAGCCTTCGCCGCTCCGCTCGCAGGTGACCACTCCGCGTCCGCGGCCGGCGCGGATGCGGCAGAGGCGCCCGCGCAGCGGAAAGGTCCCGCCGTCGACGAAGGGGCGGGAGGGGGTCAGCAGCCGGAGCCGCTCCTCGATCCATTCGATGTGTGTGCGCAGGAAGCGCTCCCCCTCCGAAAGGGCGGTGCGCGACGGCAGGGTCAGGATCGGCAGGCCGAGGGCTTCGTCGATCCTGAGGATCAGCCGCTGGGCTCTCGGGTTGCGCCGGATCGCCACGGGTATCCGCCGCCCTGCAGCAGCGATGAGAACTTTCTCGGGTCCGCGTTTCAGGGCGAGGCTCATGGTTGAGCTATTCTTGCCAAGAGTCTCGCGGGCACGGAAGTGGCAAAAATGCAGAACGGGGCCTTTCGGCCCCGTCATTTCTTCATGACCGTTTTTTAGGCATCAGGCGGCGGGCTGGTCTCCGCTCCCGCCGCGGCTGCGGAACTCGCCCATGAACCGGTCGAATTCCTCCTGGTCTTTCACCCGGCGGAGCTCGGAGAGGAAGCTCTCGAACTCGGCGCGCATCGCGGCGAGCTTCTGGCGCTCCTCTTCAAGGCGCTGGAGCTCCTGCACCCGGAACTCGTCGAAGGCGGCGTTGCCGGTGCGGCCGAAGCCCTGCGGCCCGCGCAGGCCTCGATCGGAGAAGGAACGACACTGGCTCCTGAACGCCTCCGTCCTGGCGGCGATCTCCTCGCCCCAGATGATCCAGGCGAGCATGGCCAGGCCGAGCGGCCAGAAAACGGCGAAGCCGACGACCATCAGGACGATGTTGAGCGCCGTCCAGCGGCCGCGCGTGGAGGGCCCCGTCGCGGTTGCGGTTTGCTGCATTGGACTCCCCTTATCTCCAAGGACAAAAGGGACATGGGGAGGCGAAAAGTTCGGTTCAAGAAAAATCGGACGGCGCCAGCCTGCCGGCGCATCTTCGGCCGCGCCCCGTCAGTCGCCAGGTCGCAAGGCTCGAAGACCTCGGTCTGGTGGAACGCCGCGAAAGTGCCGCCGACCGCCGCGTGCGCGAAGCCGCCGTCACCGCGAAAGGCAAGGCGATGACGGACCTCGTCGATGCCGCCCGCGAAAGGATCGGCCGCGCCATTCGCCGCCGACTAGCGCCTTAGCTGCGCGATGACCTCGGAAAGCTGTTCGAGGGCATCGCGCTTGTCGCCTTCGCTCAGCCGGTCCAGGTCGATGCGGATCGATACGCCGTCACGCTCGCATTCGATGAGCCTGTCCCGTTTGGCCTCATCGAGGAAACGCCTTAGCGCAAACGGTCGAATCTCCCGCCGGATCCCTTTTGCCTCGATCGAGGGCAGCTCCTCAGCCTCGACCATGTCGCGCACCAGCGCGTACGTTTCATATGAGAGGAGAATGCCACCCGGATCGGCCTGGTTCTCGAGCCGGGCGGCCAGGTTCACCTCGCCACCGATGATCGTGTAGTCCATCCGCGCTTCGCTGCCGAAATTCCCGACATTGCAGAAGCCGGTGTTGATGCCGATTCGCATCCGGAACGGATGTTGATATCCTTTGGCGCGCCAGATCGCTTCTAGCTCGCCCATCCGGCGCTGCATGGCGATTGCCATCGCGACACACGCTTTGGCGTCCTCCTCGACGCCCTTGGTTTCGGGATCGCCAAAGAACATCAGCATGGCGTCGCCAATAAACTTATCGATGGTCGCCCCATGCGCGAGGGCGATCTGCGACATCTCGGTGAAGTACTCGTTCAGGAGATCAGCCAGGTCCTCGGCCTGGAGGTCCTCGGTGATCTGGGTGAAGTCCTTGATGTCGCTGAAAAAGACGGTGAGCTTCTTGCGCTTCGTCTCAAGCGAGACTGCGGTCTCGCTGGAAAAGATCGACTGGAATATCTGCGGCGCGAGGTATTTTGACAGCTTGAGCGACAGGCTTTCGAGCTTGCCGTTCTTCTCGTCGACCAGCGCCTTCTGCTCATCGAGCTCGCCGATCGTCTTCTGGTAGAGAACGTCGAAACGGTCCTTGGCATTCTCCAGCGCGACCCGGCTTTGCTCGGACCGGGCCACCTTCTTTTCGAAAACGCGCACTTGGCGCTGCAGGGCGGCGATCTGAGACTCGAGGTCGGCAGTCTCGTCAACATCGGTCATGGACGGACCCCTCTCTCGTGGGACGTCCGGAAATCGGAAATGCCGCGGCCCGATGTTCCCACGTCAGGTGCCCAGGATGAGCGACACGAACGTCTCGTTATGGAATTTCGATGTGGGGTCTTTTGTGTCGAGCGGCCCGATCTCACCGTAGCCGTAGAACCCGCAGACGGGCACTTGCGAGCCGATCACGGACTGCACGATGTCGATCTCTTCGCCCGTATGGGTCCCAAGCAGAAGCTTCCGCGCCGCGCACGAGAAGATCAATGCCGCCGTCGGCGTCTTGCCATGCGGATAGTCGGTAAAGGCTTTGCTGATCGATTCCCTGGCGCCCTCAAGAATCGCATTGCGGTCGGCAACGGTGATCTGGACCATCGCGCCTTCGCCGACATCGCCGAGATAGTTGATCGCGCCGCTCTCGCGGATCCCTGGCTCCGCGGTAGCGCGCAGGCACGCGACCGCACCCGTTTCGTCGAGGATCGCGAGCGGGTTTTCCGGCCCTGGAACGGACAGCGCCCCCAGGCGCTGCCGGTAAAAGTCGATGGCCGGGCGGCCGTCGATCTCATGCACCAGCGTCACTTCGGAACGCGTGACCAGCCCCGGCTCTCCCATCGGCTTCCAGCCGCTCGCAACGGCCACCGAATAGATGAGCGGTCCGGAGAACAAGAGAACCGGAACGGAGTCGGAGCAAACCTCGCGGCCGCAAAACTGGCGCGTGCCGGTGAGCTTGAAGGCATCGCCTGCGGTGCCGCCGAGAACGGGCACTCCCGCGCCAAGGGTCTGTCGCAGCGTCTCGACAATCTGCTGCGCGCTGGTCGTAAGACTCTCCGGCAGCGCGATGCAGAGAGCGGGGGACTTCGTGATATTCGCATTCGCCATTGCGACCGCCTGGGCACAGGCGGCTGCGATGTCCTTGCTGACGTCGCGACCCACACCGGCGGTCATCTCGATGCTGTCAGACCCAAGGAGCATGAGCACCGTGGAGTCATCACGATAGCCGAGCCGCGAAGAAAACTCGCCATCGGTCGTGCAGCCGATCAGCGCGATGCCGGGCCAGGCGTCGTCGATCCCCTGGACGAGTTCGTCATGCTCCAGGTCGATGGTGCAAAACAGAATGCCGGCCCGCGGAACGCGATCGTCGAGGTCTTCACGGCACTGCTCGAGCAGCTCTTCTAGGACGCCTCGCGCATCGATATCTTCGCTATGCGCGGTTACCGCAAAGAACATAAGCCCTCCAAAGGCATTCCCCCGGAGCCAAGATAGGCGAAATGTCAGCGGGCAGGGGACAAATCGACCCGACGTGCCGGTGCGACCGCCTTAGCGTTTGGCACGCACGCGGAACTACGGACATGGAATGGTCGGGATTGGCTCAATCTCGGACTTGGCGGTGAACCGGGCAGTGCCGGCGAGAAGGCGGAGTGCGGGCGGATTGGCCGCGCGAAGAAAGGAATGCCCGCCTAGTCGTCGCCGTTCGTCAGCTTCTTCGCCTGGCCGAACCAGTCCTCGCGGCTCGGCCGCCCGTTCAGTCGCACGTCGAGCGTATGCATGGCGTCCTCCGCCATCTCGGCGAGCTGCCCGATGTCGAAGATGCCTTGCTTGTTGAGCTCCGCCGCCATCTTCGGGCCGACGCCGACGATCTCCGTCAGCCCGTTCGCCATCCCCTCCGTCACATCCTTCATGTTCTTGCCGGAGAGGGCAGTGAAGCCGAAGGCGTCCGCGAACCGCGCCTCGAACGCTGCGATGCGTTTCGTGATCGGCTTGGCCGCGCGCTCCAGGCTGCCGTTCGCGCCGCCGTTCTTGCCGGCGTCGTATTTACGCACGAAGTCGCGGATGCGCGGCTGGATCTCGGCGCGGTAGCGCGAGCCGTTGAAGACGCCGTAATGGCCGACGCCCTTGGCGAGGTAATGCTGCTTCATCTCGTAGGGCAGATTGGTGCACAGCGCGTGCGCCGCCTTGGTCTGGCCTACGCCGGAGATGTCGTCGCGCTCCCCTTCCACCGTCTGGAGCGCGGTGCGCCGGATCAGATCGGGGCGGACCGGGCGCCCGCGATGCGTCATCGTCCCGTTCGGGAGGTGGTGCTCCACGAACACCGTCTCCACGGTCTGCAGATAGAACTCGGCCGTCAGGTCCATCACCGCGAGATACTCGTCGTAGAAGTCGCGGTGCTTCTCCGCGGAGTTGCCGTCGCCGTCGACGAGGTGGCTGTAGAACTCCTGATGCGCCGTGACGTGGCGGTCGAGATTCATGTTCATGAATCCGGAAAGCTGCAGGAAGCCCGGATAGACCTTGCGCATGAAGCCGGGATGGGGAAACGGCACGGTCATGATCGTGTTGTTGCGGAACCATTCGGTCCCGCGCGCCTCGGCGATCTGGTTCACCGCCGTCGGCGCAAGCCGCGTGTCGATCGGGCCGCCCATCAACGTCATCGTGCGCGGCAGGTCCGGATCGCCGTCCTCCGACATCAGCGCCACGCTGGCGAGCACCGGCACGGAGGGCTGGCACACCGCCATCACGTGCGTCGACGGCCCGAGGTGATGATAGATCTCGATCAGGTAATCGATGTAGTCGTCGAGATCGAATTTGCCGTCGGAGACCGGCACCATGCGCGCATCGGCCCAGTCGGTGATGAAGACCTCGTGCTCCGGCAGCATCGCATCCACCGTGCCGCGCAGAAGCGTCGCGTAATGGCCGGAGAGCGGCGCGACGATCAACAGCTTCGGATCGTGCGTGGCGCGGCTCTTCGGCAGGTCGCGGCGGAAGTGCAGGAGCGAGCAGAAAGGCTTCTGCCAGACGATTTCGTCTTCAACCGCTACCCGCTCGCCGTCGACGATCGTTTCCGTCAGGCCGAATTCCGGCTTGCCGTAGCGCCGCGTGGTGCGTTCGAAAAGTTCCGCCGCCGCCGCGACCGAGCGTCCGAAGGGTGTGTCCGAAAATGGGTTCAGGGGGTTCTGGAAGGTCAGCCGCGCCGCGTCCGCCACGGCGCGCCACGGCGCCAAGGCCGCGTGGTTGAGCTCATAGAGCTGGTAGATCGACAACGTCCAGCCTGCCTTTCGGCGCCCCGTCGTTCGGCGCCCCCCAAACGGCACCCCCAGAAACGCGCTCCAAAAAGGAACATTGTGCGCTGCGAAAAAGATTCCGCACTGCAAATTTAGCGACTGAAACCCTCGTGACAACCCGGATTTACAGCTTCGCAGTTAATTCGTAAGGAATTGTTAACTTTGACGCAGGCGTCACTCGCCCGTCTGCATGAGGGCGCCGTGCACGCGCGCGGAGCGCAGAAGCAGGCCGAAAGCCGCGGAAGCCAGTCCAAAAACCACGATATTCAGCGCCAACGCGGTCAGCATCTCCGCCACATCGAAGCGGTTCTCCAGGAGAAGCGTCCTCAGCCCCTCGAAGACGTGCGTCGGCGGCAGCGAGAGCGAGATCCATTGCAACCATTCCGGCAGGATCGAGACCGGGTAGTAGACGCAGCAGAGCGGCAAGAGGATGAAGGTCATCGACCAGGCGAGCGCCTCCGCGCCGAGTCCTTTTCTGAGCACCATGCCGGCGGAGATGAGCCCGATCGACCAGCTCGTCAGAATCAGGTTCAGGAAGAAGGCGGGAACGGCGAGGCCGAGCGACCAGAAGTTGAAGCCGAAGAAAAGGAGCGCGAGGATCGTCACCGGCACCAGCCCGATCATGAGGCGCACCACGCTCATCACCATCAGCGCGGCGACAAGCTCGAAAGGCCTGAGCGGCGTCATCATCAGGTTGCCGAGATTGCGCGACCACATCTCTTCCAGGAACGAGATGGAAAAGCCGAGCTGCCCGCGGAAGAGGATGTCCCACAACAGCACCGCGCCGATGAAAGCGCCGCCGGCTTGCGCCGCCATGGAGGTGCGATCCACCAGATAGAGCTGCAGGAACCCCCACATCAGCATCTGCACGGTCGGCCAGTAGATCAGGTCGACGATGCGCGGCCAGGAGGAGCGCAGGAGATACCAGTATCTGAGCACCATCGCGCCGACGCGGCGAAACGATACGGCGTGGTAATCCGACGTTCGATACGCGATTTCGTGCGCGCCGTCGCTCATTCCGTCACCTCATGGCCCGTCGCCGCGTCGCCCGCCGTGTTCTTCCTGCGGTCGCGGGCGACGTCGAGGAACACCTCCTCCATGGTCTCCCGCCCGTAGCGCGCGACGAGCTCGCTCGGCGCCCCGCGGTCGACGATCTTGCCTTCCTTCATCATGAGCACGTCGTCGCAGAGGCGCTCCACTTCCGGCATGTTGTGGGAGGCCAGCAGGATGGCGGCGTTGCGCTCGCGCCGGTAGCGTTCGAGATGCGAGCGCACCCAGTCGGCGGTATCGGGATCGAGCGAGGCGGTGGGCTCGTCGAGAAGCAGCACGTCGGGCGTGTTGATAAGCGACTTGGCCAGCGCCACGCGTGTCTTCTGCCCGGAGGAAAGCTCGCCCGACGGCCGGTCGAGGAAGCTTTTGAGGTTGAGCTCGCCGGCCAGCTCGTCGATACGCCGCGCCAGATCCACGACCCCGTAGAGGGTGCCGAAAACCTTGAGGTTCTGTCGCACCGTCAGCCGTTTCGGCATTTCCACGTAGGGACTCTCGAAATTGATGCGATGCAGCACCCTGTGGCGCTCGTGCGCCATGTCGATGCCGAGCACCTTCGCCGTGCCGGCGCTCGGGATGACGAGCCCCATGATCATGGCGATGGTCGTCGTCTTGCCGGCGCCGTTGCCGCCGAGCAGCCCGACGGTCGCGCCGCGCGGCACGCTGAAATCGATGCCGTCGACCGCCCGCACGTCGCGATAGTTCTTGACGAGGCCGGTCACGGCGATCGCGGGGGCTTCCGCTCGCATGCCGCATCCAATAGAGCCTCTAGGGTCTGGCGGCCAGTGGCGGCGGGCGCAATGTCTTGTGACTGCCGCGAAGGGTTCTGTAAGGTCGTTCCGTCAAGGGAGGAAGTGCCGGCATGTCGTATGACAAGGGCTGGAAGAGTATCGTTTCGGTCACCGACCAGGAGGCGCTGCAGTTCCATTCGCAGGGTCGCCCCGGCAAGATCGAGATCGTGGCGACCAAGCCGATGGCGACGCAGCGCGACCTGTCGCTCGCTTATTCGCCCGGCGTCGCCGTTCCGGTGAAGCATATCGCGGAAGACCCGAACCTCGCCTTCGACTATACGGCGCGCGGCAATCTCGTCGCCGTCATTTCCAACGGCACCGCCATCCTCGGCCTCGGCAATCTCGGTGCGCTGGCATCGAAACCGGTCATGGAAGGCAAGGCGGTGCTCTTCAAGCGCTTCGCCGACATCGACGCCATCGACCTGGAAGTGGGAACGGAGGACGTCGACGAGTTCGTTGGCGCCGTGCGCTATCTCGGCCCCTCCTTCGGCGGCATCAACCTGGAAGATATCCGCGCGCCCGACTGCTTCGTGATCGAAAGCCGGCTGCGCGAGCTGATGGACATACCCGTCTTCCACGACGATCAGCACGGCACTGCGATCATCTCGCTCGCCGGCATAATCAACGCGCTGCAGCTGACTGGGCGCGACATCAAGACGACGCGCCTCGTCTGCAACGGCGCGGGCGCCGCCGCGATCGCCTGCGTGGAATTGGCGAAAGCCTATGGCATGGCGCACGACAACGTCATCATCTGCGACACCAAGGGCGTGGTGCATGAAGGCCGCACCGAGGGGATGAACCAGTGGAAGTCGGCGCATGCGGTCAAGACCAAGGCGCGCACGCTGGAAGAGGCGATGGAGGGCGCCGACATCGCCTACGGTCTTTCGGTGAAGGGCGCCTATACGCGCGCGATGATCGCCTCCATGGCGAAGGACCCGATCATCTTCGCCATGGCCAATCCCGATCCGGAGATCACGCCGGAGGAGGTCGAGGAGGTCCGCGACGACGCCATCATGGCGACCGGCCGCTCCGACTATCCGAACCAGGTGAACAACGTCCTCGGCTTCCCCTATATCTTCCGCGGCGCGCTCGACGTGCGCGCCACCACCATTAACGACGCGATGAAGCTTGCCGCTGCGGAGGCGCTTGCCGCGCTTGCGCGCGAGGATGTGCCTGACGAGGTGGCCGCCGCCTATCAGGGCAACCGGCCGCGTTTCGGTCGAAACTATATCATTCCGGTGCCCTTCGATCCGCGCCTGATCTCCGCGATTCCGCCGGCGGTCGCCAAGGCGGCGGTCGATTCCGGCGTCGCACGGCGTCCGATCACCGACATGGAGACGTATAGCCAGGAGCTTTTGGCGCGGCGCGATCCGATCGCCGGCACGCTGCAGCAGATTACCGCGCATGTGCGCCAGAATCCGAAGCGCATCGTCTTCGCGGAGGGCGAGGAGGAGCCGGTGATCCGCGCCGCCGTCAGCTTCGCCCATCAGAGCCTCGGCAAGGCGATCCTGGTCGGTCGCGAAGATCTCGTGATGGCGCACGCCAAAGAGGCCGGGATCGAGCTCAAGGGCGACATCGAGATCATGAACGCGCGGCTTTCCAAGCGGCGCGACGCTTATGCGGACTATCTCTACGGCCGGCTGCAGCGCAGCGGCTATCTGTTCCGCGACTGCATGCGGCTCATCAACACCGATCGCAATCATTTCGCCGCGAGCATGGTTGCGCTCGGCGACGCCGACGGGCTCGTCACCGGCATCACGCGCAACTACGCCTCGGTGATGGAGGATCTGCGGCGCTGCATCGACCCGAAGCCCGGCCATCGCATCATCGGCGTCTCGATCGCGCTTTGTCGCGGACGCACGGTTCTGATCGCCGACACCGCCGTGCACGACATGCCGAACTCCGAGGAGCTTGCCCATATCGCGGTTGAGGCGGCAGGCGTTGCAAGACGCCTCGGCTTCGAGCCGCGCGTCGCCATGCTCGCCTACTCCACCTTCGGCAATCCCGCCGGCGAGCGGGCGGAGAAGGTGAAGGAAGCGGTGCGCATTCTCGACGAGCGCGAGGTCGACTTCGAATATGACGGCGAGATGGGCGCCGACGTGGCGCTCAACCCGAACGTGATGGCGACCTATCCGTTCTGCCGCCTTTCCGCTCCGGCCAATGTCCTGGTCATGCCGGCGCGGCACTCCGCGGCGATCTCCACCAATATGCTGCAGGAGCTTGGCGGCTCAACGGTTCTCGGGCCGCTTCTCGTCGGCTTCAACTGCCCGGTGCAGATCCTGCCGATCGCGGCGCGCGATTCCGACATCGTCAACATGGCCGCGCTCGCCGCCTACAATATCAGCGGGTAACGCTTGCGTTCGCCGCTTTTTGGATACACATATCGTGCGGTGTATATCCAGGGAGAAGTGACATGCAGGTCGCGAAGTGGGGCAACAGTCTCGCTGTGCGGCTGCCCGCTGCGGTCGTTCAGGCTCTTAATCTGAAAGTCGGCGATAAGATCGATATCCGGGTGGCTGGTGAGCGCGCGCTGGATATCGAGAAGACTCCGGATCGCGAGGAGCTGCTCCGGCGACTGCGGAAATATCGCGGAATGATTCCTGCCGACTTTCGGTTTGATCGGTCTGAAATCTATGAGCGCGACTGACACGTTCCTCGATACGAATATCCTGATCTATGCGGTGTCGGGTGACGTTTCGAGAGCGGCACGCGCAGAGGAGCTCTTAAGGCGGGGAGGCGTTGTAAGCGTCCAAGTGCTGACCGAATTCGTAGACGTCGCCCGACGTAAACATCGCACGCCTTGGAGCCAATTAGTCGACGCTCTCGACCTCGTGCGGGAACTGTGCGTGGTTGCCGATGCCACTGTCGAGACGTTCACGCTTGCGGTGGAGCTCTCCCAACAACACCGGTTCCGGATCTTCGATGGCACGATCGTCGCGTCTGCCATCCTTTCGGGCGCCACGACTCTATTTTCGGAAGACATGCACGATGGTCAAACCATAGGCCCGGTGACGATCCGCAATCCGTTCGCGGGTCTGGCGCAGAGCTAGTCTTCTTCGCCGAAGCCGTCTTCCACGAGACTCGTCAGCGCCTCGAGCGCGGCGTCGGCGTCGCGCCCCTCGGCTTTGAGCTCGATGGTGCACCCGGGCGCGGCTGCGAGCGTCATCAGCCCCATGATCGAGGTGCCGCCGACGCTCTGCCCGTCCTTGATCACCACGACCTCGCAGTCGAAACCCTCGGCGCATTTGACGAAGCGCGCCGAGGCGCGCGCATGCAGGCCGCGTCGGTTGACGATGGTGACTCGGCGCGATGCGGGCTCGCTCATTCGGCCTCGCTTATTCGGCGGCGAGGAGCTTGCTTGCGACGTTGATGTATTTGCGGCCCGCGTCCTGGGCGCAGCAGGCGACCCTGTCGAGGTCGGAATCGCCGCGCACGCTGGCAAGCTTGATCAGCATCGGCAGGTTTACGCCGGCGACCACCTCCACCCGCCCCGGCTCCATCACCGAAATGGCGAGATTGGAGGGCGTGCCGCCGAACATGTCGGTCAAGAGGATCACGCCGGAGCCGTCGTTTACCTTGTCGACGGCGGCGACGATGTCGCGTCGTCGTTCCTCCATGTCGTCCTCCGGGCCGATGGAGACGGCCTCGCAGGCGTCCTGATGACCCACCACATGTTCGAGCGCGGCGCGGAATTCCGTCGCCAGTTTTCCATGGGTGACAAGCACAAGACCGATCATGAAGATGCCGTGGGCGTGGGAGGGGCCGCCATCATCGCGAAACTCTCGTCATTCGCAAGCCCCTTCTCGGGCTGCGACGACAGCGCTTCCAATGCCGCATAAAGGAGCCGCGAAGCCCATTCAACGTCAGCGGGAATCGGTTGGCGGGTCAGTGCGACTCCGAGAAGCGTGACGGTTAGCTGGTGCGCCTCTGGCATCCGTTCAAGCCCCGTCTCGCCGGCGATGTCGGCGACGAGCCGGATGACCCCGCTCTGCTCGTAGGGGAGGCTCAGAAGGCCGCGCCCCCTGAGCTCGATCCGCCCTGCAATGGCGCTCGGTGCGGACGCGACGATACGCCCGTGGCGGGCGGAAAGCGTCAGCCGGTCGTCGCCGATGAGCCTGGCGCCGTCACCGATCAGCTTGAGCGCCAGCGCCGATTTGCCGCTGCCGGACGGCCCGCGGATCAGCACGCCGTCGGCACCCACCAGGACGGCTGTCCCGTGCACGGTCTCCGACATGCGCCGCTAGTACCTTTTCCATTCTGATTGAATCAGAATGGGTGCTCTATCCGTTTGTTTGAGCATGATCTTTTCCGAAAACCGGCGTCCACTTTTCGGGATCATGCTTTAGCCCGGCCCCGGCAGGATCACGGTGAAGCGCGCGCCTTGCACGCGGCCGCCCTCCGGCCCGGCCGGCGCGCGGCGGTTCTCCGCTTTGATCGTGCCGCGATGCGCCTCCACGATCTGCCGCGTGATGGCGAGGCCAAGGCCGGAATTCTGGCCGAATTCGTCGCCCTCCGGCCGGTCGGTATAGAAGCGCTCGAAAATGCTCTCGACGTTCTCCGCGCGGATGCCGGGCCCGTCGTCGTCGACCGTCACCACGATGCGCGCCGCTTCGCGCAATGCGTGGACGCGCACCGTCCCGCCCGGCGGCGAGAACGACAAGGCGTTGTCGATCAGATTGTTGACGACCTGGCCGAGGCGGCTGTCATTGCCGAGCACGAAGAAGGCGTCTTTGCCCCAGCGGCGCGGCTCGAGCGTCAGTTCGACTCTGCGGTTCTCCGAAAGCCGCGTCTCGCGCGCGATCGAGACCACGGTTTGCAGCAGTTTCGACATGTCGACCGGGTCGCTTGTCTCGCGCGCCAGCTCCGCGTCGAGCCGCGAGGCGTCTGAGATATCGGTGATCAGCCGGTCGAGCCGCCTGACGTCGTGCTTGATAACGGCGAGGAGGCGCGAGCGCTGCTCGTCGTTCTTGGTGATCGGCAGCGTCTCGACCGCGCTTCGAAGCGAGGTCAGCGGGTTCTTCAGTTCGTGCGACACGTCGGCGGCGAAGCTCTCGATCGCCTCCATGCGCTTATAAAGCGCGTTGGTCATTTCGGAGAGCACGCGCGCCAGGTGCCCGATCTCGTCCTTGCGGGTTCCGAAGTCGGGGATATCCGCGTGCCGCTGCTTGATGCCGCGCCGGACCCGCTCCGCCGCCGAGGCAAGCCGCCTGACCGGCCCGGCGATGGTGGAGGCGAGCAGCACCGAAAGAAGCACGGTGACTCCGGCGGCGACCAGGAAGACGCGCAGGATCGCCATGCGCTCCGCCTGCACGATGGCGTCGATATCGCCGGATTCGGTGGAAAGAAGCAGGCTGCCGAGGATGGCGCGATAGCGCTGTACCGGCACCGCGACGGAGACGATCAGTCCGCCGTCCTCGCCGACGCGCACGACGCTTGCCGCCTGGCCGTTCAGCGCCGAGGCGACCTCCGCGTATTCGCGTCCGTTGGCCGAGCCGATCTCCTCGTAGACGGGAAGCTCGCCGCGCCGGTACCAGAGTTTTACCGCGTCCCACCAACGGTCGACGAAGCTCTTCTCCTGGCCGAGCGGCGGCAGGTCGACGGCCTGGATGAAGCCGCGCATGTAGAGGCCGCGCGAATCGAGGATGAGCGCGCCGTCATTGTCGTAGATGCGCGCGCGCGTTCGTGTCGGCGAGATGAGACGGCGAAGGAGCGGCGCCACGCGCTCCGGGTTGATGGGGAAATCCGTCGAGGTGTCGCCGGAGCGGTAGGGCGCGCCGCTCTGCCCGGCCTGCAGCTCCAGCAGCTTGTCCGGGTCGATGGTGATGGCGTCGGTGTCGGCGGTCGCCTGCGCCGCGATCGCCGCGGCGATGATCTGGCCCTGCACGAGCAGGCTCTGCACGCGCGTGTCGATCAGGCCGGCGCGGAACTGGTTCAGGTAAAGGATGCCGGCGACCAGCGCCATCAGCCCGGCGAGGTTCAGGAAGACGATGCGCCGGGTCAGGCTGGAAGTCGCCGCCTGCCCGAGGCTTCGCAGCCATTGACCCGCTGGCCGCAGCACATGAGTCCACGACGTCAGCCGCCCGGCTGAGAGCGACCGCTTGCGCTGCGCCTGCTCTGGTCGACTGGTTTCGGCGACCATGCTTGAGTTTACCCCTCGCGGAAGCGGTAGCCCACCCCGTAGAGAGTCTCGATCATGTTGAACTCATCGTCGACGACCTTGAACTTCTTGCGAAGCCGCTTGATGTGGCTGTCGATGGTGCGATCGTCGACATAGACCTGGTCGTCATAGGCGGCGTCCATGAGGGCGTTGCGGCTTTTCACCACGCCCGGTCGCTGCGCCAGCGCGAAAAGGATGAGGAACTCCGTCACCGTCAGCGTGACGTTCTGGCCGTTCCAGGTGCAGGTGTGGCGTTCCTGGTCCATGGTGAGCGCGCCGCGCTCCAGGATACGGCTTTGCTCCACCGTACGCGCGGCGGTGCCGTCGCGCGGCGAGGCGCGCCGGAGCACCGCGCGCACGCGCTCCACCAGGAGCCGCTGCGAGAATGGCTTCTTGATGAAATCGTCGGCGCCCATCTTGAGGCCGAAGAGCTCGTCGATCTCGTCGTCCTTGGAGGTGAGGAAGATCACCGGGAGGTCGGTCGACTGCCTGAGCTTGCGCAACAGCTCCATGCCGTCCATGCGCGGCATCTTGATGTCGAGGATCGCAAGGTCGGGCGGATTGGTGGCGAGCCCGTCGAGCGCGGTGCTCCCGTCATTATAGGTCGTGACCCGATAGCCCTCCGATTCCAGCGTCATGGAAACGGAGGTCAGGATATTGCGGTCATCGTCGACGAGCGCGATGGTCGGCATGCAGGCTCCTGTCATCTGGCTGCACGAACCGGCAGCCTCGCCCCCACGCTTTTGTAACAGAATGCGAACAGAATGTGGCAAGCATTTTCCGGGCGGCGCGGAAGGCAAGGCGAATGACTCCTGAAACGCCGTCAAATCAAGCGCTTGCGCGTGAGCTGCTCACCGCCGGCGGCGCCGCGACGCTGGCGACATTGGCACGGGACGGCGATCCCTTCGCGTCCTACGTGGTGACCGCGGCCGCCGCCGACGGCGCGCCGCTGATGCTCCTCTCCGACCTCGCAGAGCACACGAAGAACCTTTTGCGCGATCCGCGCGCTTCGCTCCTCTTCGTGCGTGAGCCGGAGCCCGGCTCCGAGGCGATGACGGCGATGCGGCTCACGCTGACCGGCCGTGCGGAAAAGGACGCCGATCCCGGCGACCGCGGCCGCTATGTCGAGCGCCATCCCGACGCCGCGCGCTACGCGGGCTTCTCCGATTTCTCTCTCTATCGCTTCGAGATCGAGGCCGGCCACCTGGTCGCCGGTTTCGGGCGGATTGTCGCACTGACGCGCGCGGAGCTTCTCGGCGGCGGCTGACCCTAATCCGCTTTGCGGAACGCCAGATACGTCGCGCCGCGGCCGGCGCGTGCCGCCTTCGCCTCGTAGCGCGTGCCCGGCCAATCGGGCCACGGCGCATCCTCCGGCTCGCCGGTCGCGACGAGCTTCGCGTTGGCCGTGACCTTTTCGCGCGTCCATTCGGCGTAATCCGCGACGTCGGTCGCGAAGCGGAAGATGCCATCCGCGGAAAGCACGCGCGCGATCCGGTCGAGATTCGCCTCGTTGACGAAGCGGCGCTTCCAATGCCGCTTCTTCGGCCACGGGTCGGGGAAGAGGAGGTCGACGCGCGTAAGCGAACCTGCCGGCAGCCAGTCGAGGAGGGGGGCCGCGTCGTCGTCGTAAAGCCGGATGGTCTTCAGCCCCTCGCGCTTGATCAGGGTTGCCGCCTTCGCGAGCCCGCTTTCGAACGGCTCTACGCCGATGAAGCCGGTCGCGGGGTTCTCTCGCGCCGCGTGGAGGAGATGCTCGCCGCCACCGAACCCGATCTCCAGCCGCACCTCGCCGACCGGAACGGGGAAGAGCGCGGCAAGCGAGGCCGGCGCCGGCTTTGAAAGGTCTAACCGGAGAACCGGGAGGAGCGCATCGAGCGCTTCGCGCTGCCCTGGCCGAAGCGTCTTCCCCTTGCGCCGGCCGAAGAAGGAGCCGCTCCGCCGCTCTTCGCTCACGCCCTCAGAGCGCGTCCTCGATCGCGTCGACGAGATCCGTGCGCTCCCACGAGAAGCCGCCATCGGCCTCCGGCTCGCGGCCGAAATGGCCGTAGGCCGCGGTGCGGCTATAGATCGGCCGGTTCAGCTCCAGGTGCTGGCGGATGCCGCGCGGCGAAAGGTCCATCACCTCCGACAGCGCCCTTTCCAGATCGTTCGCCTCCACCCGGCCCGTGCCATGGAGATCGACGTAGATCGACAGTGGCTTGGAAACGCCGATGGCGTAGGAGAGCTGGATGGTGCAGCGGTCGGCGAAATCGCCCGCCACCACGTTCTTGGCGAGATAGCGCGCCGCATAGGCGGCCGAGCGGTCGACCTTGGTCGGGTCCTTTCCGGAAAACGCGCCGCCGCCGTGCGGTGCCGCGCCGCCATAGGTGTCGACGATGATCTTGCGCCCGGTGAGGCCGCAATCGCCGTCCGGCCCGCCGATGACGAACTTGCCGGTCGGGTTCACGTGCCACACCGTATTGTCGTCGAGCCATGCCTCCGGCAGCGCCTGCCGGACGTAGGGTTCCACGATCGTCTTCACGTCCTCCGACAGAAGCGCCGGGTCGTGGTGCTGGGTGGAGACGACGACGGAGGCGACGCCGGTGGGCACGCCGTCGTCGTAGCGCACGGTCACCTGCGACTTCGCGTCGGGGCCGAGCTCCTTCTCCACGCCGCCGCGCCGCGCCTCCGCCATCAGGCGCAGGATCTTGTGCGCGTAGAGGATCGGCGCCGGCATCAGCTCCGGCGTTTCCTTGCAGGCATAGCCGAACATGATGCCCTGATCGCCGGCGCCCTCGTCCTTGTTGCCCAGGCTGTCGACGCCCTGCGCGATGTCGGCGGACTGCTCGTGCAGGAGCACTTCCACCACCGCGTTCTTCCAATGGAAGCCGTTCTGCTCGTAGCCGATGTCGCGGATCGCGTCGCGCGCCAGGCTTTCGATCACCTGCGCGTCGACATGTTCCGACCCGCGTACTTCGCCCGCGATGACGACGCGGTTCGTTGTGGCGAGCGTCTCGCAGGCGACGCGGGCTTCCGGCAGCGCGGCGAGGTGAGCGTCGACGACTGAATCGGAAATCCGGTCGCAGAGTTTATCCGGATGGCCCTCCGAAACGGACTCGCTGGTGAAGAGATGGCTGCGACGTGACATAGGGCCCCTGACGATTTTGTAGTGATTTTGACGAGAAAAAGCGGCCGAGCCCGACCGCGGCGGGGACTGTTCCCCACCGCCTCGCTCGCCGTCAAGATATTTACCATACCGCCGCGTCGGACCGACGGCCGCAGGCAGGCCTATTCCGGGCTCACCTCGGCAAGCGCGCGCACCAACTCTACCAATTTTCGCCGCACTTTAGGATTGACGATGCGCATGAAGGCGCGGGTCAAATCGAGCCCTTCGGACGTGGACAGGAAGTCCATCATGAAGCCGGCGCTTTCCTCTTTCATCCCGGCCGGAGCATCGGGGCCCGTGTCGGGAAAGAAGTAGGCGACCGGGACTTCGAGCGCCTCGGACATGGCTTGCAGGCGGCTTGCGCCGACGCGGTTTGTGCCCTTCTCGTATTTCTGGATCTGCTGAAATGTGATGCCGAGCCGCTCCCCCAGTTTCTCCTGGCTCAACCCCAGTATCTTGCGTCGCATTCGTATGCGGCTCCCGACATAGATATCGGTCGGATTTGGGCGCTTGCCCGTCTTCTGTGGACCGTCGTTCACAACGTCCTCACGGATATGTTACCGATGTCTGGAGCCCCCGCCCCGCATCGCAAGTGCCGATGGCACAACAAAAAACCAGCAAATCGTTTCGCCCGAAAGCGGCTCGTTTTTCGCTGATTGTGGACAAGTCAATCACACTGCGGACGTCCGGTAAAGAAACTTTGTAGCCGCAACCAGTACACAGACAGCCAGAGATAGAATGAGGATAGCACGTCTCCACTTCGCGTAGAACGGAGGCGTGATTGAGGCAGGAAGTCGCGCCTCGATCATTGTCGAGTCACCCAGTCGAGTCTGTGAAATACTCCGCCCGAACGAATCGATGACCGCGGAAATACCCGTATTTGCTGCACGCACGAGTGGTAATCCTTCCTCGACACTTCTTATGCGTGCTTGGTGGAAGTGCTGGTAGGGGCCGGTGCTGAGACCGAACCAGCCGTCATTCGTCACGTTGATCAGGAAGGACGGCCGGGGGCCGTTGCCGAGAATCGCGCCGGAAAAGATGCTTTCGTAGCAGATGAGCGGCAGGAAGTTCCTGCCGGACGGCAGCGTCAGCGCGCGTCGCCTGGGGCCGGGCGAGAAGCCGAGCGGAACGAGCTGCCGGATGCCGAGGCGGTCGAAGAACGTCTCGGCGGGCATGTATTCGCCGAACGGCACCAGATGGACCTTGTCGTAGGCGCCGAGGATCGTGCCGTCGTCTCCGATCAGATAGATGGAATTGTAGAACTGCGTCGGCTCGCTCGGCGTGAATTCCTCGCGATAGGCCCCGGTGACGAGCGTGGTTCCTTCCGGCAGCAGCTGGCCGACCGCGGCGAGCACGCCCGGGTCTTGTGTGAGCGGGAAGGGGAAAGCGGATTCCGGCCAGACGAGCACGGTGCCGGCTTTGAGCGGATCGTCCTTCGGCGCGCTCAGCCTGAAATAGGTGCTGAGCACTTCATCCTTCTGTGACGGGTCCCATTTCTGAAGCTGTTCCAGGGCCGGCTGCACGACGCGGACGGTGACGCCTGGAACGAAGGCCGTATCGGCATGCGCCAGGCGCAGCACGCCGAAGGCGCCGAGGCCGGCGACGGCCAGCACCGCCAGCGATGGCAGCACGACGTTCCGCCGCCGCTCGCCGACGATCGGCGCGAGCGCGGCGGGTGCTGCGAAAATCGCAACGGCGATGACGCTGAGCGCTTCGACCCCGAAGAGCGACGCCGATTGCATCAGCGCTTCGCCGGCGGTCAGCGCGTAACCGATGGCGTTCCACGGAAAGCCGGTCAAGAGATGGCCGCGCAGCCATTCCGCAGCGCCGAGCCCGGCGGCGAGCGCGAAGATGCGGCGCCAGTCGTCGCTCCACAGAAGCTGGGCGAGCGCCACGCCGAATCCCCAGAAGAGCGCCAGCCCGGCAGGAAGCAGCAGCACAGCGACCGGCATCAGCCATAGGAAGCGGTCGGCTTCCGTGAAGAAGGCGTTGCCGACCCACCAGAGACCCGCGAGGAAATAGCCGAAGCCGAACCACCAGCCGATCGCGAAGGCGGGTCGCAGCCACCGCACACGTCCGTTCTTCGCCTCGCCGACCGCCCCGTCGATCAGCCAGACGAGAACGGGGAAGGTGATCCAAAGAAGCGGGAAGGCGAAGAACGGCGCCATGGCAAGCGAGGAGACTGCGCCCGCCGCGAACGCGATTGCGCGCCGCCGCCAGCCCCACGAGAGGATGACCGCATTTGCCAAGCGATCCATTGCGCTGATTGGTCCCGCCAATTCGCTGCCGCTCCCCGTTGCTGACGGTTGCTGCGGCCAAAATCAAGGCGAGGCGGAGGCCTTACGTCGAAATGGCGGGGAGGGTCCGCGCCGCGCGCAAACGGCACACTTTTCCCCGCGAGGCGGGCATGCCGCGTTTGCCGCGGAGACCGTCCGGCGCGGAGAAAATCCACCGCGCCCTCGCTCCTGCCCCCGGCTAGACCACGATGTGGGCGCAGCCGCGCGCGATCCTCTGCTTCCACTCCGCGTGGTTTTCCATAACCACCTTGCCGAAGCGGACCTGAAGCTCGTCGAAGCTCGTGGCTTCGATGACGAAGCGCTGTTTGCCCTTCGGAAGGTCGGCAAGCACCTGGTTCACGCAGGAGATGAGCGCCTTCTTCTTGTCGGCGGGCAGCCGGCTGACGATGCCCTCCTGCTGATGCCGGAGGATCTGCTCAACCGCCGCCGGAAACGACGAACCGGCCGCGGCCGACGAGGCCGCCGCGATAACGAACAGTCCGATCATCAGGAATCCGGTCGCCGCGATTGCGGCCGGTGCAAGTTTGCCGTGGGCGTAAGCCGCGCGGGCGAGCCTCCTGCCAGTCATTTTTCAGGTCCCCGTTTTTGTTTCTGCCTCCATGCGCTCCGGCCCCGAAACCCCCGCCCCCAAAGCCGTTAATGCGCGGCGACCGGCGTAGCGCAGCGGCGTTTCCCCCCGATTGCCGCCATCGACGATCTTGTTTTCTTGGTGAGGTGGCCGTTAACGGACCGCGATCCCGCGCTGCGCGGGGCTGCCGCCCACGACCACACGCGCGCAACACACGCCGGCTTTCGCTCGCCTGGCACGCGCTTTGCTGTTGAAACTTTTGCGCGAGCGCACGAAAACTATCCGGCAAATCACTCCGGTCGAGCCTGAAGGCCGTGGAATGTCGAAACTGATCGCCTCAAGGTTCGTTGTCGCGGCGCTCGCCGCGCTGACGCTGTTCGCCGCGACCGGCGCCGGTCGAGCCGATGACCGCGACAACGCCGATCGCAGAGAGTTCTACCGGCTCCTGCATGAATATTCGGGGCATCCGAGCGCGGCGACACAGGAAACGGAAACCGCCACAGCACTTCTCATCACCGGCGTCATTGGTCCCGGCTCCTACGACCAGTTCCACGCCGCCGTCTCGCGCGCGACGCCGAAGCTCGTCGTGATCGAAGGGCCGGGCGGGGTGCTCGGCGAGGCGATCCTGATCGGCGAGGAGATCCGCCGCCGCCATCTCGACACGATGGTTGCATCGAAGCGCTCCTGCGCGTCGGCCTGCGCGGTCGTCTTCCTCTCCGGCCAGACCCGCTATCTCGGTTCCGGCGCCACCGTCGGATTGCATTCCGCCTCCTACGCCGACGGGCGTGCCGATCCGGAGGCGACCAAGCTGATGGCCGCCTATCTGAGCCAGGTGGGCGTCCCCTCCGCCACGCTCCGCCGCATGGCGCAGACCGCGCCGAGCGACATCCGCTGGCTCACCAAGGCGGAGCAGCAGGCGATCGGAATCCGGGCCTACAAGACCCAATAAGAACCTCGTTCTCGGGATTGATCAGCCTGCGGCGACGCGCTTCTGGCGGACCGGCGCGGCCGCCGCCTTGGCGCGGTCGCGGATCCTGACCTTCTTGATGCGGCGCGGATCGGCGTCGAGCACCTCGAAATCGAAGCCCGCGATCGCCTCCACCACCTCGCCCTTGGGCGGGATGCGGCCGGTGGCGGCGAAGACGAGGCCGCCGATCGTCTCGATCTCCTCGCCCTTCTCGCCGACATTGAAGTCCGGCCCGATCACTTCCGCCGCGTCCTCAAGCTCGGTGCGCGCATCGGCGATGAAGACGCCTTCCGCCACCTTGCGGATGGTCGCCTCCTCGTCGGGGTCGTGCTCGTCCTCGATCTCGCCGACGATGATCTCCACCAGGTCTTCCAGCGAGACGAGCCCGTCGGTGCCGCCATATTCGTCGATCACGAGCGCCATCTGCGTGCGGCTCGACTGCATGCGCTTCAAAAGCGCGCGCGCCGGCATGGACGGCGGCACGAAGAGGAGCGGGCGCACCAGCTTGGAATCTTCCAGCGTGGCGGAAAGGTCGACGGCGCCGAAATCGAAGTGCGGGTTTTCGTTCTGCCCGGCCTCGTGCTGATCGGTCCCGTTCGCCTGGCCGAGCGCGCGGTCGGCGATCCACGTCATCAGGTCGCGGATGTGGATCATGCCGACCGGATCGTCGAGCGTCTCGCGATAGGCGGGCATGCGCGAATGGGCGGACTTGCGGAACATCGCGATGACCTCCGCGATCGAGCTTTCGATGTCGATCGCCTCGATGTCGGCGCGCGGGATCATGACGTCGTCGACGGTCATGTCGCCGAGCTTCAGGATGGCGCGCAGCATCGTGCGCTCGTCGGCCGTCAGCGTCGCGCCGGCGGCTTCGTCGGCGGCGATCGCGTCCTCGATCTCGGCGCGCGCCGAGCCGTTGGCCTTAATTCCCAGCGCGCTCAAAAGCGCGGATCTGAGACGCCCCACAATGTCTGATTGCTGGCCCCCCTGGGACCGGGATTCCTCCGCCGGGGGGGCGGCGGAACTTCGACTTTGGTCGTCGCTCATCGTCCTCTGGCGGTTGCGTAGGGATCGGAAATGCCCATCCGCTTCAACGCAACACGCTCCAATTGCTCCATTTTTTCCGCTTCTGGCTGCGTTTCGTGGTCATAGCCCAGAAGGTGAAGGAATCCGTGAATTATCAGGTGCGCCATGTGGTCTTCAAGCGGCTTTCCCGCAAGGGCCGCCTCCCTGGCGATAGTTTCCGCCGACAAGATGACATCTCCAAGAAGCAGGTTGCTTGCAGGATTCGTGCCGTCTGAGATGGCTGGCGCGCCGGCGCGCGGAACGGCGAGCGGAAAAGAAAGCACATTGGTGGGCTTATCCTTGCCCCGCCAGTCCCGGTTGAGCGCTCTGATCCCCGCGTCGTCGGTGAAGAGGATGGAGAGCTCCGGCCGCGGCTCTGTCGTCCCTCTCCCCCCTTGCGGGGGAGAGACCGAGAGGGGGGAAGGATCGTCGTCCGCAAGCGCTGCGACCGCGGCGTCGACGGCCCGCCCGGCGAGCGCGCTCAGCGCCCTCCTGCCCGGCCAGTCCCCCGCCTCCACGGCGATTGCGATTGTCGGTGTCTGCACACGCGTCCGATAACACGCGCGGCCACAAAAAAGAGCCCGGGCGCTTGGCCCGGGCTCAGATAGGGAGAGGAATGGATGAGGGAGGCTTGCGGGGCGCGGGCTCACACGATCCAGTAATGGCCGGTCATCCGGTTGAGCTTCACGGTCTTCCACGGGCCGACGAAGTGCTTCTTGACCTTGAAGGTATAGACGCCGCCGTTGCACTCGACCGTCGAGACCTTCTTGAAGTCCGACTTCAGCACCTGCTTCGCCTGGAAGCAGGAGAGCGGCGCGGGCTGCGGATAGAAGCCGCCGTAGGGACCTGTGCCGAACTGGATGTAGCCGCCCGGCGTGCCGATGCCGATCGAGAGATTGATGACCGGCGGCGCGGCGTTGGCGCTGGTGACGGGCAGGGTGACGGTCGCCGCGGCGATTGTGGTGGCGAGGGCGGCGGCTGCGAGCGTGGTCTTCTTGAACATCGTGATCTCCATTTGACTGCGGTTGCGTGGCGACCCTGTCCGCCCGGTTTTCTCGTCCCGCGTTCGCTTGAGGACGAGCGGAGATTGCCATCGCGCAACTGAACCGTTCCGGAAGCCGACGTTCATCTGCGGTTTAGGCGAGGCCGGCGCTCTCCCTCCCGATCCACCCCTTCCTGATCGCCCATCTCCCCGGCCCGAAGGCCGCGGCGAAGAGGAGCCCCGCCGCGAACGGGAAGTGGCTGACGAAGGCGCCGAACTCCAGCTGGCCGAGCTGGTCCGCGCCCCAGTGCGAGGCCCAGTGAAAGGTGAAGCCGAGGAAGACGACGTAGAGCGCGGCAAGGAGCGACGCCTCGGCGAAGAAGAGCCCGCTCGCGAAGGCGACGACGAGCAGCGCCTCGAAGATCGCCGCGAGCCAGGCGAGAAGGAGCGGGAACGGGAAGCCGGCGGCCTGGATATAGCCCGCCGTGGCGCCGATATCGGCGACCTTGAAGACGAGCCCCATCAGGAACGTCGCGGCGAAGATGAGCCGGCCGGCGAGCGCCGCGGCGGATTTCCATCTCGGCTCCGATACTTTCTCGGTCATTGTCCTTCTCCTTCACGCGCGGCGATGCGCCGCCGCTGTCGACACGACGAGCGGGGCGGTGAAGGATCGACAGGCGAAGCCGTTTTTTTGTCGCGGAAAGCCGATTGCCGCCACGCGCGGCCGGCGCCAGCGGGGGGCAGCCTCGCGCTGCGCGTCCGCCGCTGCGCGTCCGCCGCTATGCCGCGGGCGCGTTCACTTCGTCTCGACGGAGAGCCCGCCGTTTCCGAGCTCGACGGAGATGCCGCTCTTCTGGCGCTCCTGATAGAAGAAGTAGCCGCCGATGACGACCACGGCGACCAGTGCCCCGATGATCAGATAGAGCCCGTTTCGGTTCTTCATCCCTGCCTCACAATCTGTTGCCGGCTATTGAACGCGCCTGCGTGGCATTCGGTTCATTCGCGCGCCGCTGCCCGGCGAGGCCGCCGCCTTGCCGCCGCCGCGTGCGCGGGGAAGGATGTCGCGACGCCTTGGAGGAAGCCACGAAAGGAAGCGCCATGGAGATCAAGCGGAACGGGTCGCGGCCCTCGCGTCACGCCGCCTGCCGATTATTTCACCGGGCGGGTGCGGCAGGACCCGGTGATCGAGGCGCCGGCGCCGGCGCGCATCCGCGCCGCGGTCGTCACCTTCGAGCCCGGCGCGCGCACCGCCTGGCACACGCATCCGCTCGGCCAGACGCTCTTCGTGCTCTCCGGCCTCGGGCGCACGCAGAAGGTGGGCGGGCCGATCGAAGAAATCCGCCCCGGCGACGTCGTGTGGATCCCGCCCGGCGAAAAGCACTGGCACGGCGCCTCGCCGACCGTCGCCATGACCCACCTCGCGATGCAGGAGGCGGACGGCGACAAGCACGTGGAGTGGCTGGAGAAGGTGACGGACGAGGAATACGCGAAGGGCTGAAGGCCGCCACAACGCCAACCTTCTCCCGGTCTCGGGAGAAGGTTGGTGCTTGGTCATTCCCCGCGCGCGACCGTATTCGCCACGCCTTCCGCGCCCATGAAGACCGCCAGCACCCGCGCCGGCTCCGCGCCGGTGGCCTTGCCGTTGTGCTCGGTCTTGAAGGCTTCGAGGAAGGCGTCGCCGGCGCGATAGACGCGGGCGCCGTCCGCGCCGTAATCGACGGTCAGCTCGCCGTCGAGCATATAGGCGAAGAGCGGCGCGTCGTGGCGGTGCCAGCCCGTCTCCTCGCCCGGCTGCATGGTGATGATCGCCGCGGTCACCTCCGGCGTGCCGGCCGGATAGGCGATCTCTTGCCCGATGACGGTCTTGCCGCTCTTGAGCAGCACGTCGACGGGCGGATAGGCCGTCTTGGCGGCGGCGAAGCCGACCGCCACACCGCAGGCGCCCGCCAGCGCCGCGACGACCAGCATGCGGCGATGAAGCCCGGTTCGCATGGGAGCTCTCCTTCGGTTCAAGGACGGTGCGCCTGTGTTAGCCCGGCGGTGCTTAACAGCGCGCTTCGCCCCGCGCCGCAGGGCCGAAGACGGCCTCAACGCCAACCTTCTCCCAAGCTTGGGAGAAGGTGTCCGCGGAGCGGACGGATGAGGGTTGAGGTCTAAGCCGGACGCGGCGGTGCCGTTGATGACAGCGGCGGTTGTGATCCCGCGTTCCGCCCCGCCTCGGACCTGAACCCTCATCCGCCGTTTGGCAGAGCCAAACGGCACCTTCTCCCGGTCTCGGGAGAAGGTTGGTGCCTTCCCGCCGCGCCGCGCCCGCTCTCCCCTTGCGTGAGAGGGTCGGGGAGAGGGGAAGGATGAAGGCCGCGAACGCCAACCTTCTCCCAAGACCGCAGACACAAACAACTCCCGGTTGACATCGGAAACAGGTAAATCAAGGCTAGTGGTCGGAGGTGGCCATGTCGGAAGACGATCCGATCGAGATAGCCCAGATTTCGTTCTACCTCGCGAAGCCGGGGCAAACCTTTGCGACGGTGCTGTCCGCTGAAAAAGATGTTGGAGATCGCAAGGCCGCAAAGCAGTTTGAGTTCGAGGTGGAAGGCGCTGCCTGCCGCCTACACTACTTTGAGACTGCTTCGAAAAGATCGAACCCGCCTTGGCTTGATTTCGTGAACGACAAAATTCCACCTAGAGACCGCATCACCTTTAGCGGCCTTAGCAAAAGCCCCAACGGTATTCTGCTGATCAATATCGACGATCAGGTACTCGCCGCGACGTTTGGACGTAGCGCGTCAAGTTATCTCGAGGAAACGGCGTTCGAACCCGACTTCGGTATCAAGACCGCAATGAACCTGTGCGGCAACGAAGAGGTGCGGCAAACGCGAAGCCAGAGCAACACGGTCACGCCAACCCAAATTGATCGTCAGGTTGGCAAGCCAGCCGACACTTTCACATTCGGTCTCAGTGAGGCCGAGGACCTCCACTATATCTCCGCGCACATCAAGGGAGACAAAAACGTCACTCTGCAGGGGCGCAACAACCTCACAATTAAGGTGGTGGGAGAGGGTCGCCTGACTTGGCCTCTGATCGTCGCACGCTGCCGGGAGTTCAGAGAAGCGTTTGGGCGAAAGGATTTCGCGAGCCTTTTCCCGAATTACAAGAACTTCCGCCAGGCCTCTCCAGAAGAGATCGAGATTCTGGACACTGAGCTTCTTGGTTGCCTCAAGGTACGCGACTTCGCTCGCATTAATCTTGGTATTCCAGAGTTTGTATTAGAGGATGGTTACAGCTTCTCTTACTCAGATCATGCCAAGCGCGACAATGCGGTCTACGCATTCTTGGATGTTCAGCAGCTGGAAGATCAACTCGACCTCGACCGGCTGACGGCAAAACAACTCAAGAACAAGAGGATATTCGCCTACTCCCATGAGGAAGATCGGATTCTCTCCTACCGGCGTTGGCGGCTCTACAACTGCCTCGTGTTCGAACACAAACTGGACAACAAGTACTTCGTCCTCGCCAATGGTCGCTGGCTTGAAGTAGACGGCGATTTCTACGCTTCGATCATGAAGTTCGTTGCCGACACGCTCCATGAGGAGCCTTGCGAAAACGCCTATATGAACATCGATATCAGCAATCCAGACGAGAAAAGGAACAAGGAGTCGATATTCAATGAAGAAATCTGCAAGCGCCGCCCATCGGCGGTCCTCTTCGATCGTGCAAGACTAAGGATTGGCACCGGTAGAGCTGACAAGGAATTCTGTGATGTTTTGGATCTTACCGACGCTGGGCGCATCCGCATTATCCACTGTAAACCCTACAAAGACTCCTCATCCACAAACTATCTCTTCGCTCAAGCGAATCTCTACAGCGCGGCCTTTCTACAGGATCAGGTGTTCCTCGCCGAAATCCGCGCCCACATTGATGCGTCGCCGAGCCAACGTAAAGCAGACTACCTAGCCTACATCAAATCACAGATCGCCGATCTAAACGCCGCCGACTACGACATTTGCCTGTGGCTTCTTTTCGATCGCCTCAAGGCAAAACCAGACAAGACGCAGATACCGCTCATTGCGCTGTACGAACTGAAGCTAACGCACGACAACCTTCGGAACATTTTGAAGTTTAAGGACATAGTCCTGCGGTTCGTTCCCGTGGGCAAAGTGCAGTTCAGGACGGATCGAAAGCGACCAGCAAAGGCGGCATAGGGTGACAAGCCTCTGATCAACGCTGCAAGTGTATGAAGCGTCTTTGTGATGGCCAACTCATGCGCGAGTTCTCGGGCGATCCGCCGGAACGGAGAATTCGCTAAACGGTCGGGTCATCCTGTCATGCGCATCCACAATTCTCTGCACCAGCGGGTGCCGCACCGCATCCTCCGCCGAGAACCGCACGATCGCAATGCCGTCGACCCCATCCAATATCCGCGACGCCTCGCCTACTTGAGCGCCCTATACCTCTCCGCCATCTCCCCGCTCACCCCCGCCCGAAACATCGCGGCTCTCCCCTCGCTCTCCCGCTCCGCGACCGCGCGATCCGACAGCGCCGGCATGCAGATCACGTCGCCGAGCTTCAGGCCTGCGAGCGAGGCCTGCACCACGTCCTCCGGCTCCAGGAGCGCGATGTTCGGCCTGATCTTCGGCTTGCCGTCGACGTCGTGGAACTCGGTCCTGCACCACGCCCGGGCAGAGCGCCTGCAGCCTGACGCCGGTCCCCGCCACCTCGTTCGCCACGATCTCGGTGAAGGCGTTCACGAAGGCCTTCGTCGCCGCGTAGTTGGCGCGCTTCGGCAGGAACGGCTCGGTCATCCCGGCGGAGAAGGCGAGCGTGGAGGAGACGTTGACGATGTCGCCCGCGCCGCGCTTGAGCATGGCCGGCAACACCGCGCGGGTGAGCCGCACGACCGCCGTCACCATCGCGTGGATCTGCGCCTCCGCCACGTCGGGGTCGAGCTCCACGAAGGGCATGTAGGTCTGGTAGCCGGCATTGTTGACGAGCATCGCGATGTCGCCCTTGGCCGCGCGCTTCTCGACTTTCGCGACGCCTTCGGGTGTGTCGAGGTCGGCGACGACGATCTCGGCCTTGGCGCCCGCCGCTTCAAGTTCGCGCGCCAGGTCCTTCAGCCGCGCCTCGCGGCGCGCGGTGATGACGAGGTCGTAGCCGTCCGCGGCGAGCCGCTTCGCATAGACGCGGCCGATGCCGGACGACGCGCCGGTGACGAGCGCGATGGGTCTTGTCATGGGTTTTCCTCCGGAAATGCGCGACTTGAACATACCCACTGTCGTCATGCCCGGACTTGATCCGGGCATCCATTCCGTGGCCGCGGAAACGACGTTCGACCGCTACGGAATGGATTGCCGGGTCAAGCCCGGCAATGACGACGGAGAGGGGAGGGCCGGAAGCGCGTCACCGTCACCGTGCGCGGTCGCCCCGCGCCGGCGCACTCGCCTCGCACTACCCGCCCAAATCCGTCTCCGCCTTCTCGTCGCGCTCATACGCGTCCACGATCCGCTGCACCAGCGGATGGCGCACCACGTCCGCGCCGGTGAAGCGCACGATCGAAACGCCCTCCACGCCGTCGAGGATGCGCGTCGCTTCGTAGAGGCCGGAAAGCTCGCCGGGGCGAAGGTCGCTCTGCGTCGGGTCGCCGGTCACGATCATCTTCGCGTCCTCGCCGAGGCGCGTCAGGAACATCTTCATCTGCATGGAGGTGGCGTTCTGCGCCTCGTCCAGGATGATCGCGGCGCGTTGCAGCGTGCGCCCGCGCATGAAGGCGAGCGGCGCCACCTCGATGATGCCGGAGGACAAGCCCCGCTCCACGCGATCGGCCGGCATCATGTCGTAGAGCGCGTCGTAGAGCGGGCGGAGATAGGGGTCGACCTTCTCCTTCATGTCGCCGGGGAGGAAGCCGAGCCGCTCGCCGGCTTCCACGGCCGGGCGCGAGAGGATGATGCGCTCAACGTCGCCGCGCTCAAGCATCCCCGCGGCGAGCGCCACGGCGAGATAGGTCTTTCCCGTTCCCGCCGGGCCGATGCCGAAGACGAGCTCGCGAGCGGTCCATGGCGCGGATATAGGCGTCCTGCATGGGCGTCCGCGCGACGACGGATTTCTTGCGCGTGGCGATCCTGGCAAGCTGCATGCGGCCGGGGCCGTCGAGGGTGGGGAGCGGAAGCTGCGCCTCTTCCGCCTCCGCCATGCGGATCGCGCCTTCCACGTCGCCGAGCTGCACCTCGTAGCCTTCGAGCAGCCGGTCGTAGAGCAATTCCAGCACGCGCTTCGCCAGCGCCAGTTCGGCCGGCGGCCCGGAGAGCGTCACCATGTTGCCGCGCGCCCGCGCGTCGATGTCGAGCTTCCGCTCAAGCAGCGCCAAGTGCTGGTCGAACTCGCCGTAGAGCGCGGAGGCAAGCCGGTTGTTCTCGAACACCAGATCGATCTGCCGCGCGTCGTCGCCGCCGGCTCCCTCGCCGCCGGAGGCGCTGCGCCCGCTTTCGCCGCGATTGGACTCGCCGCGTGCGCGCGCCCGCGTCTCCACGCGCGACGCGCTCGATCCCCGCGCCATCAGGCGGATGCCTTCATGCAGGTTTCCAGCGGCAACCCATGTACGATCCCATCCACTGTCGTCATGCCCGGACTTGATCCGGGCATCCATTCCGTGACGTTGAAAGGCTGACGCCGCCTCAGAACATCAGCAAGTGCGAATAGAGATCCCGCCATTCGGGATTGTCCTTTTCGATCATCGCGATCTTCCATTTGCGCGGCCACGACTTGATGGCCTTCTCGCGTTTGATCGCATCGATCATCCATGCAAACTCTTCGTACCAGACAAGGCGAGTCACACCGTACCGGCTGGTGAATCCCTTGATCCCCTTCTCCCGGTGTTCCCAGGCCCGGCGAGGCAGATCGCTGGTGACTCCGCAATAGAGCGTACCGCCCTTCTTTGAAGCGAGAAGATAGGTGTAACCGCGCATACTGGAATTGCGCTACGGAATGGATTGCCGGGTCAAGCCCGGCAATGACGACAGTGCCGGGGGGCAACGCTTCGACTTCCTCAGCGCTCTTCCAGTTGTCGTCATGCCATGGCTCGACCATGGCATCCATTCCGTAGCGGCTGTTGAGTTTGACGGTCGAGGAATGGATTGCCGGGTCAAGCCCGGCAATGACGACATCGATGGAAGGCGCCATTCTCGAAGACGTCGCGGAATCCCGCTTCAAGCGATGGCCCTTTCGCGCAGCGCGGAATCCTTCAACGCGCCGAACAGGCTGTTCGATCCGATCGCCTCGATCCTGACCGTGGCGATCTCGCCGATCAGCGACGCCGGCGCGTCGGCATGCACGGCCTGCAGCCACGGCGAGCGTCCGACGATCTGCCCGGGGTGCTTTCCCGGCTTCTCGAAAAGCACGTCGACTTCGAGCCCGCGCATGCGCGCGTTGAACGCCGTCTGCTGCGCTTGCAGGAGCAGTTGCAGCCGCGCGAGCCGCTCCGCCTTCACCGGCTCGGGAACGGGCGCGCGCTCCGCCGCCGGCGTTCCCGGCCGCGGCGAATATTTGAACGAATAGGCGCTCGCATAGCCGACCTCTTCGACGAGCCGCATCGTCTCCTCGAAATCGGCGTCGGTCTCGCCCGGGAAGCCGACGATGAAGTCGCCGGAGAGCGCCAGGTCGGGCCGCGCCGCGCGCAGCTTCTCCACGAGCCGCAGATAGAAGCCGCGGTCGTGCCCGCGGTTCATCTCAGCGAGCACACGCGTCGCGCCCGCCTGCACCGGCAGGTGCAGATAGGGCATCAGCTTCGGCAGGTCGCGATGCGCTGCGATCAGGTCGTCGCTCATATCTCGCGGATGGCTGGTCGTATATCTGAGCCGCTCGATGCCATCGATCTCCGAAAGCCGCGCGAGCAGATCGGCGAGCGATCGCGTCCCGCCGTCACCGCCTTCGCCGTGATAGGCGTTCACGTTCTGCCCGAGCAGCATGACCTCCTTCACGCCGCGCGCCGCGAGGCCCTCCGCCTCCTCCACGATCTTCGCGACCGGGCGCGAGAATTCCGCCCCGCGCGTATAGGGAACGACGCAGAAGGTGCAGAACTTGTCGCAGCCTTCCTGAACGGTCAGGAAGGCGGTGACGGGCGCGGAGCGGAAGGGCGTGTCGCGGTAGCCGGCTTCCGGCAGGTGGTCGAACTTGGATTCGGCCGGAAATTCGGTCTCCACCGCGCGGTCTTCGCGCGCCAGCAACGCCGGCAGGCGGTGGTAGCTCTGCGGCCCGACAACCACGTCAACCGCTTGCGTACGCTTCAGAATTTCCTCGCCCTCGGCCTGCGCGACGCAGCCCGCGACGGCGATCTTCACCGCGCGTCCGTCGAGCCGAGCCGCCTCCTTCAGGAGCTTCAGCTTGCCGACTTCAGAATAGACCTTCTCGGCGGCCTTTTCCCTGATGTGGCAGGTGTTTAGGAGGATCAGGTCGGCGTCTTCCGGGCCCGCCGCTTGGCTGTATCCCTCCGCTGCGAGGACATCCGCGATCCGCTCCGAATCGTAGACGTTCATCTGGCAGCCATAGGTCTTGATGAAGACTCGGCGCGCCTTGGTCATCAACGGCTTAGCGGCTTTCCGTGGGACAGGATCACTCGGGTCATCCTTAGCCGAAACGGCAAAAGCGGGCTAGGGGTCGGCGCGTTCATGCTTGCCGAGAACCTCCGCCGGCGCGCGCCCCGAATTCACCGCCGCGACGAGCCGGCGCACGAGCTCGCCCGATTCCTGCGTCACCGTCTTGCGGTTGTCGCTCTGCGTGAGCCTGTGCGCCGGGCCGAAGACCACGTGCACGTCGACGCCGCCCTCCGAGAGGATGCGCTTCAGGTGCGGCAGCAGGTCGGCGCCGCCATACCAGGCGACGAGCGGCCGGTGCTGGCGGCCGAGCGGCAGGCCGAGCATCTTCGGATAGGCGATGGCGACCGGCTGCACCGTTGCGACGCCGCCATCGGCGCCGCCATTTGCAATGGCGCGCTGCGCCGCGCCGACGAGTGCTGAGCGGAACGGCAGGACCTTGTTGCCGTCGCTCGACGTTCCTTCCGCGAAGAGCACGATGATGTCGCCCTTGGAGAGCCGCCCGGCGACCACGTCGGCCTGCGCGCCGGTCGCGTGGCGGCGGTCGCGGTCGACGAAGACGGTGCGCTGCGTGCGCGCCAGGAAGCCGACGACCGGCCATCCCGCCACTTCCTGCTTGGCGATGAAGGAGATCGGAGCGACGGCCGCGAGCACCGGGATGTCGAGCCAGGAATTGTGGTTGGAAAGGAGAAGGAGCGGGCGGTCCTCCGCCGGCTTGCCGGTCACTGTGATCCTGATGCCCATCAGCATGCAGACGAAGCGTTGCCAGAGCTGCGCCACCTTCATGCCCGAGCGTCCGCCGAAGCGCACCGCGAAGAAATGGAACGGCAGCAGCACCGCGAGCGCGAGCGCGGCGAGGAGCACGGTCGAATAGAAGCGGAACTGGCCGAGCATGGTGCGCTTTTGTCAGCGCTCCTTGTCGAGCGGCACGACGTAGAGCTCGAGCCGGTGGTCGACGAGCTTGTAGCCGAGTTTTTCCGCGATCCGCTGCTGGATCTTCTCGATCTCCTCGTCGCGGAACTCGATCACGTCGCCGGAGCGCAGATCGATCAGGTGGTCGTGATGTTCTTCCGGCAGCGTCTCGTAACGCGATCGTCCGTCGCGGAACTCGTGACGCTCGATGATGCCGGCATCCTCGAAGAGCTTCACGGTGCGGTAGACGGTGGAAATGGAGATGTTTGGATCGACTGCCGAAGCGCGACGATAGAGCTCCTCCACGTCGGGGTGGTCGTCGGACTTCTCCAGAACCCGCGCGATGACGCGCCTCTGCTCCGTCATGCGCATGCCTTTTTCGGCGCAGGCGGCTTCGAGGCGGCGGTTCGGTTTCTCGGTCACGGGGGCTCTCCCGAAGGGGGCCTAACGAAGTTGCCGAAGCATGACAAGCGCACCGCCCGGCGTGGTGCGCCCTTCTCTATAATAGCCTGCGCGGCGCCCGGCCTCGCGAAATTCGGTGCGCTCGTAAAGCGCGATCGCGGCGCGGTTGGAATCCTCCACCTCCAGGTGGACGCGCTGCGCCCCGTCACGATAGACGTGGCGCAGCGCCTCCTCCAGGAGCGCGCGGCCGATGCCGCGGCGGCGGTGGTCGCGTGCCACTGCGATGGTGAGAACCTCCGCTTCGCCGCCGACGATCCGGTAGAGGATGAAGCCGGAGGGGGAACGGCGTCCGAGGACATTGCGCGAATGCGCGATCAAGGCGTGCGTCCCCGGCTGCACGAGCAGCAACTCGAACTCCGCGTCGCTCCAGCCGCGCGAGAAGGCGCTCGCATGGATGTCGGAAAGCGCATCGCAATCGGCGACGCTGGCAACGCGGATCGCGAAGGTGGGACTAAGCGGACGCTTCATTGGCGGGCGACGGCCTTGTCGGTTTGCGGCTTGGCGTCCGGATCGCGCGCATAGAGCGGAACCGGAGGCTTCGCGTCAGCCGCGGCTGCGAGCCCGAGCCGTGCGACGTCTTCAATGTCGGGCGTCGCCGGCTTGCCCACGATCTCGAAGGTGCGGCCCTGAATCGCCGGCTCAAGAAGTGCGGCGCCTACGCCGATGAGAACGAGCGGCTCACGCGCCGCCGTTAGCTTCGCCGCAAGCGCGGTGACCGTAAGAGCCGCCGCTTCGACCAGCGTTTCGCCGGAGCTGAGGTCGGTGGCGCGCGCATAGACCTCATCGCGGCGTGCATCGAGCACGGCGATTGCGGTGCCGTCGTTGTGGCTCTGACGGACGGGAAAGGCCAGTGCCTCCAGGCTGCCGATCCCGATCGCCGGAATATCGAGCGCGAGCGCCAGCCCGCGCGCCGCGGCGATGCCGACGCGCACCCCCGTGAAGGAGCCGGGACCCGTCGTCACCGCCACGCGGTCGAGGTCCTTGAAGCCCGTGCCGGCCTTCCGCAGCGCCGCTTCGATCATCGGCATCAGCCGCTCGGCATGGCCGCGAGCCATCGCTTCGCTCGTCTTTGCCGCAATCTCCGCACCGCCGCCCGCGCGGTCGCGGGCGACGGCGACCGCGCAAGCCGGACCTGCGGTGTCGATGGCGAGAAGAAGCATCCGGATCGCTTAATCAAGCGATCCAATGCTGTCGAGGCTAACTGTATCGCCCAGCGGAAGAAATCGGCGAGCCTCGCAGACTCAGAGACGGCGTCCGATGACGATCAGATAGTCCCGCGTCACGTGCAGCCCGGCTTCGGCTCTGTAGTGCTCGTGGTACGCGTCGATGTCGGCTCTGAGTGCTGCCTGCCCGGCCGGGTCGAGATCGGCGAGGAGCGCGCGGACCGGGCCGAAGCCGCGCTCGAACCATTCCCGGATTTCCCTCGGGCTGTCGTAATAGGCGTGGTTCGTACCGCGCTCGAACGTCAGGGCGAAGGCGTCGCCGAGAAGACCGCGGACGTGCTCCGGGTGGCCCCACGCAAGCGGCGACGCTTCAGGCGGCGGAGCCTTTGCGTGCTTTGCGACGATTCCGAAGAACTCGGCGACGGACCCGTCCGGCACCCAGGTGGCGAGCGAGAGCCGTCCGCCCGGCCTGCAGACCCGGGCGAGCTCCGC
This sequence comes from uncultured Alphaproteobacteria bacterium, assembly GCA_963814905.1. GTDB lineage: Bacteria > Pseudomonadota > Alphaproteobacteria > Rhizobiales > Afifellaceae > DASWJZ01. The sequence goes on from CAWFEM010000008.1 coordinate 127,014, forward strand.
GGCGGCCTGCTTCTGATCTGCCGCGAACATCACGCCGAAGGTGGAGATCACCCCGTCGAACGCCGCCTCGGGAAAGGGAAGCTTCTCAGCATCGGCGAGCCGGTAGACGATCGGCGGCCGGACATGTGCCGAAAGCGTCTCGGCCGCGGCAATGAGATCGGACGCGATGTCGACGCCGGTCACCTCCGCGCCCGCGGCCGCGACGTTGCGCGCCGTCCAGCCGGTTCCGGTCGCGACGTCGAGGACCTTCTGCCCGGGCTTTGCATTCAGGCGCTGCGCGGCGTGGGCGAGCGCGTCGCAGATGCCGAAGCTGATATCGTTGTACGCGCTTCCGCCCGCGCTCCACATGCGCGCTGCCGCCTCGTTGCTGGGAAGGATGGAAGGACGGGTTCCGTGCATCGATGTCTCCATGACCTGCTCCCCCTTCCCGTGTTTCGAACACGGTTCCCTCACGCAAAACACTCCACGAAGTGTAGTGTCCACGCGGCGGCTCGGGTGCTAGTCAGGCCCGCACACGGACATGAGGAGCGGACCATGAAGAGCTATGGCCAGTTCTGTCCTGTCGCCAAGGCCGCCGAGCTCTTCTGCGAGCGCTGGACCGCGCTGATCCTGCGCGATCTCGCCGCCGGGGCCACGCGGTTCTCCGAGCTTCAGCGCGGCGTTCCGCTGGCGTCGCCGACGATATTGTCGCGGCGGCTGAAGCAGCTTGAAGCGGAGGGCGTCGTGGAGCGCCGGCGCTCTCCTTCCGGAAGCGCTTGGACCTATCACCTGACGCCCGCGGGCGCGGAGTTCGCGCCGATCGTGGAGGCGCTCGGGATTTGGGGTCAGCGGTGGTCGCGCCGCGAGCTTGCCGAGCACGAAGTCGATCTCGGCCTTCTGGTGTGGGCGATGGAAAGAAGCGTCCGTCCCGATGCCTTCGCCGGCGAACGCGCGTTGGTGAAGGTCGAGTTCACCGATCTGCCGAAGGCGAAGCGCCAATGGTGGTTCTTGAACGAGAAGGGCGCGTGTGAGCTCTGCGTCGACGACCCGGGGTTCGACGTCGACCTCCACATCGCCGTCACGCTGCGCGACATGATCTACATCTGGCGCGGCGATCTGACGCTCGCGCGTGCCTTGGATACGGGAAGGCTGGAGGCGCACGGCTCGGCGCGCGCCCGCAAGGCGCTGCCGCGCTGGCTCGGTGTCGCCTCAATCGCGCATGTGAAGTCCGCGCGAGCGGATGCGCTGCCCGTTTGAGCGTTGTAGCGGCGTCCTTCGCTCGGCCACCTAGACCGGGCGGACTTCCGTCACGTCCGGCACGAAATGCTTCAGGAGGTTCTCGATCCCCTGCTTCAGCGTCGCCGTGGAGGAGGGGCAGCCCGAACAGGCGCCGCGCATGTGCAGGAAGACGATTCCGTCGCGGAAACCCTGGAAGGTGATGTCGCCGCCGTCATTGGCGACGGCCGGGCGCACGCGCGTCTCCAGGAGCTCCTTGATGACCGCGACGGTCTCTGAATCCGCCTCGTCGAAATTGGCGTCGTCGGCGTCCTCCAGGGAGCCCTCCACCAGCACCGGCGCGCCGGAGAGATAGTGCTCCATGATGGCGCCGAGCACGGCCGGCTTGATGTGCGGCCATTCGGCGTCCTCGCGCGTCACCGTCACGAAGTCGCTTCCGAGGAACACCCCCGACACGCCGTCGACCGCGAAGATGCGGCTCGCGAGTGGAGAGACCTCCGCTTCCGCGGCACTGCGGAAGTCGCGCGTGCCGTCATCAAGTACGACGCGGCCGGGAATGAACTTCAGGGTAGCCGGATTTGGCGTTTCTTCGGTCTGGATGAACATCTCGGTCCTTTCTGCGCGGTCAAGGCGCGCAGCCGTTTGGAACGGTTCTAAGTACCGAAAATGGTCGTGTAGCGCCTCCGCGTCAAGCCGTCCCGCCGGCGATGCCCGCTTCCCAGCCGAGAATGGCGCGTTTGCGCGTCAATCCCCAGTGATAGCCGGTCAGCGCGCCGGAGCGCCCGAGCACGCGATGACAGGGGACGACGAAGGAGATCGGGTTCTTGCCGACCGCCGCGCCGACCGCCCGCGCCGCGCTCGGCCGCTCGATCTTGCGCGCCACATCGGAATAGGTGGTGGCCGCCGCGAAGGGCACCCTCAGGAGCGTCTCCCATACCCGCACCTCGAAATCGGTGCCGATCAGGACGACGCGGAGCGGCCTGTCCGGCCTCCATTCGCGCGGATCGAAAATGCGGCGGGCAAGCGGCTCGGTCGCCGCGGCGTCCTCGACATAGGCGGCCTTCGGCCAGCGCCGCATCATGTCGGCGAGCGCCGACTGCTCGCCGCCCTCGTCGGCGAAGGCGAGTCCGGCGAGCCCGTATTCCGTCCCCATGACGAGCGCGCTGCCGAAGGGCGAGGGGTGGAAGCCGTAGCGGATGACGAGGCCCTCGCCGCGTGCGCGATAGGCGCCCGGCGTCACCGCCTCATGCGTGACGAAGAGGTCGTGCAGCCGGCCCGGCCCGGAGAGGCCGACCTCATAAGCGGTATCGAGCACGGTCGCGGATTCCTCCAGCAGCGCGCGCGCCCGGTCGAGCGTCAGCGCCTGCACGAAGGCCTTCGGCGAAAGCCCCGCCCAGCGGGTGAAGAGCTTCTGCAGCCGCGTCGGCTCCATGCCGACATGTTCGGCAATCGCCTCCAGCGACGGCTGGTCGCGCCAGCTCTCGGTGACAAATTCGATGACGCGGCGGACGACGCTGTAATCGTCGGTTGCCTCGCAGCGTTGGAGCGGCGGGTGCGTGGCGGCGGAAAGCATCTGTGCCTCGAAAGCCATGGCCTTTTTCCTTTCAACGCCTCAGAGTGGCGCGGGGCCAGGTGCCGCGCCACCCAATTCTTGCCGCGCCGTTCGCGTCGGCCTCAAGCCTTGGCGGTGGCGATTGCCGCGCCGAAGGCGTGCGCGAAGCTCTTGCGGTCCTCCGGGTTCAGGAAAGCGCCCACCGCCACGCGGTGGTCGCGCGCTCGCAGCGCCACCCTGACGACGCCCTCGTCCTCGACCTCCTCCACTTCCAGCCGCACCCATTGCGGGTTGAAGCGGAACTCCTGCGCCCGGCCCGCCGCCGTCACCTTGCGCACCACGATCTCCGTGCGGCTGACGGCGACCTCCTCGCGCGCGCGTGCGGAGCGATAGTTCAGCCGGAAGGCGACATAGATCGCGAGAACGTCGAGCCCGCCGAACCCGATGACCGGCCAGGCGCCGAGCCGCCAGAAATAGAAGCTGATGGCGAACCACAGCGTCCCGATGCCGCCCATCAGCAGGAGGAAGCCGCGTCGCCCGAGCGAGCGATGCGGCACGAGCGTCGCGGAGAAGATGGTGTCGTCGAACGTGGCCGTGCTCATCGCGACGCAATATACAGGCAATTCGGCACAACGGGGAAAGTAGGAGACTATCGGATGGAGACACCTCCTGAAAGTGCGGGCCCTGATAGCGCGGGTCTGGAAGGCGGCTGCTCCTGCGGCGCCGTGCGCTATCGGCTCAAGAGCGCACCGATGTTCGTGCATTGCTGCCATTGCCTCGATTGCCAGCGGCAGACCGGAAGCGCTTTTGCCCTGAACGCGCTGATCGAGAGCGACCGCCTGGAGATCCTTTCCGGTGCGCCGGAGCCCGTCGCCATGCCGACCGACAGCGGCCGCCCGCACGACATCTATCGTTGCCCGGAATGCGGGGTCGCGGTGTGGAGCGACTACGGCCGTCGCGGCGTCATGCTCTTCGTGCGCGTCGGCACGCTCGACGAGCCGAGCGCATTGCCGCCGGACGTGCACATCTACACGCGCTCCAAGCTCCCCTGGGTGATGTTGCCTGAGGGCGTCCCGGCCTTTGACGTCTATTACGACATGAAGGCTCTGTGGCCGGCGGAGAGCCTGAAGCGCCGCGAGGCGCTCAAGATGGCGCGCTGAGCATGATTCCGAAAAGTGGGAACCGGTTTTCGGATAAGATCATGCCCAAGGAAAAGGCAATGGCGAAAGCAGTCGGGGTTGTGAAGCCGCGCAAGCCGGCTCGCAGAACCGCGCGCTCGCGTCTGAAGCCGGAGGAGATCGCGCTCCTCTTCTCGCTGCTCGAAGCGAAGAATCCGGAGCCGAAGGGCGAGCTTGAATTCGTCAATCCCTACACGCTGCTCGTCGCCGTCGTGCTTTCCGCGCAGTCGACCGATGTCGGCGTGAACCGCGCCACGCGCCCGCTCTTCGCCAAGGTCGACACGCCGAAGAAGATGCTGGCGCTCGGCGAGGCGAAGCTCGTGGAGGCGATCCGCTCGCTCGGCTTCTTCAACATGAAGGCGAAGAACGTGATGCGGCTCTCAAGAATCCTCGTGGAGGAGCATGGCGGCGAGGTGCCGCGCGATCGCGAGGCGCTGGAGAGGCTGCCGGGCGTCGGGCGCAAGACCGCGAACGTGGTCCTGAATATCGCCTTCGGCGAGCCGGTGATTGCGGTCGACACCCACATCTTCCGCGTCTCCAACCGCACCGGACTTGCGCCCGGCGAGACGGCGGACGCCGTCGCCGATCTCTTGGAGAAGGTGGTGCCCGACCGCTTCAAGCTCCACGCTCATCATTGGCTGATCCTGCACGGCCGCTATGTCTGCGTGGCGCGCAAGCCGAAATGCCCCGAATGCGTAATCGCCGACATCTGCCGCTACAAGGATAAGACGGAGCCGGCGGGGGCGTTTACGAAAAACTCTCCGAAATAGACCTCACACGATCTCCTCGACCTCCGCGATCAGCGCCGGAAGCTCGCCGAGATGGGCGAGCTCCCTGAACCGCGGTTGCTCGACGGGGGGCTCGGCGTGTTCCAGTTGCCAGGTCAGATCGTGGGGCACATGGACGCCCCAACTCCCCGCTTCGATCGCCGGCACCACGTCGGACTTGAGCGAGTTGCCGACCATCATGGCACGCGCGGCCCCGTCGGCATGGCGGGCGAAGACGCGCTCATAGGTCGCCGCGTTCTTGTCGCTGACGATCTCCACTGCGTCGAAGAGTTCGCCGAGCCCGGACTGAGCGAGCTTTCGTTCCTGGTCGAAGAGGTCGCCCTTGGTGATAAGCACGATTGTGTAGTCGTCGGCGAGCGCCTGCAGCGTTTCGCGCGCATGTGGCAGCGTCTCGACGGGATGCGCGAGCATTTCCCGTCCGGCCTCGAGAATCTTGCCGATGACCTCGGCCGGCACGCGCCCCTCCGTCACCTCGATCGCCGTTTCGATCATCGACAGCGTGAAGCCCTTGATCCCGAAGCCGTAGCGCTGAAGGTTGCGCCGCTCCGTCTCCAGCAGACGCGCGCCGCTGTGCTCTGCATCAGCGTAGTCGCCGAGCAGGTCCTTGAAGCGCGCCTCCGTGAAGCGGAAGAACTGCTCGTTCTGCCAGAGCGTATCGTCGGCGTCGAAGCCGATGGCGGTGAGAGTGCGCGCGCGGGAAGGCATGGTGCCTGATACCGCGCGCAACTCGTCAGGTCACGCGTCGAGCCCTTCGAAGAGCGCCGTCGACAGATAGCGCTCGGCGAAGGAGGGGATGATGACGACGATGGTCTTGCCGGAAAACTCCGGCCGCCGGCCGACCTTGAGCGCCGCCGCAATGGCTCCCCCCGACGAGATGCCGACCGGGATGCCTTCCAACCTCGCGGCGAGCCGCGCATAGGTGAAGGCCTCCTCGCTCGTTACCGTCACGACCTCGTCGTAGATCTTGGTGTCGAGCACCGGCGGCACGAAGCCCGCACCGATCCCCTGGATCTTGTGCGGGCCCGGCTCGCCGCCGGAGAGGATGGGGCTTTCCGCCGGCTCCACCGCGACGATGTGGAGGCTCGGCTTGCGCGGCTTCAGGGCCTGGCCGACGCCGGTGATGGTTCCGCCCGTCCCGATGCCGGAGACGAAGACGTCGATGTCGCCGCCCGTATCGTTCCAGATTTCCTCCGCCGTGGTCTTGCGGTGGATTTCAGGGTTCGCCGGGTTCTCGAATTGCTGCGGGATGACGGCTCCCGGCGTCATCGCCTTCAGCTCCTCGGCCTTGGCGATGGCGCCGCGCATGCCCTTCGCGCCCTCGGTCAGCACGAGCTCTGCGCCCAACAGGCGCAGCATCTTGCGCCGCTCCACGCTCATTGTCTCCGGCATGACGAGGATCATCCGGTAGCCCTTGGCGGCGGCCGCGAAGGCGAGCGCGATACCGGTATTGCCGGAGGTCGGCTCGATCAGCGTCGTCTCGCCCGGCTTGATGCGCCCGTCCTTCTCCATCGCTTCGATCATGGAAACGCCGATCCGGTCCTTGACGCTCGCGATCGGGTTGAAGAATTCCAGCTTGGCGACGAGCCGCGCGGCGACGCCCTCGGCCTTGGCGATCTTATCGAGACGGACGAGCGGCGTGTCGCCGATCGTCTCGGTGATGGAATCGTAGATCCGGCCACGCCCCGGGACGTGGGCGGATGCGGCCGTCTTCGGCGCGTCGTTCATGCTGGGCTCCGTTTTCTTTTCGTGCGTGCGCTTCCTTCCGCGCGGCAGGATAGCAGAAGAGAGCGCCATTCCGATTCAGGGTTTCTTGAGGCGCCCGCCCTATCTTTTGCGGACGCAGCACGAAGAGCAGCCGCATGGGTCTTTCTACAACCAAGGGTTTTGCCGGCTTCATCATGCGCCACAGATTCACGATCTGGGACTTCGCGGTTGTTCTGGCGGCCGCGATCGCCCTGCTCTTCCTGAGCGCGGAATACGACATCTTGCGCGTCGTGGGACTGAGGCAGGGGCAGGCGGCGTTAATCGAGGTCGGCGAGCTCATCCTCATCTCGCTTATTCTGAGCGGTCTCCTGTTTGTCGCGCTGCGGCGCATGCGTGCGCAGCAGCGCGAGGTGGCGCGCCGGACCGCGGCGGAGAACAAGGCGAGGGAGCTGGCGTTCCAGGATCCGCTGACGGGTCTCCCGAACCGGCGGCAATTCGACGAGGCTGTGGCCGCCGCCTTGGCGGCGCCACCGGGAGTGGACCGCGTTCATGCGGTCTTCCTCCTCGATCTGAACGGTTTCAAGAACGTGAACGACCTGTTCGGCCATCCGACCGGCGACATCGCGTTGCGCGTGGTGGCGACGCGGCTCGCGGCGGTCGCGCGGGAATCGGGTGATCTCGTGTCGCGCATCGGGGGCGACGAGTTCGGCATGCTGGCCACGCAATTGCGCGGGCCGGAGGACGCCACCGGAATCGCCTTGCGGCTCATCGCTGCTTTGAACGAGCCGGTACAGGTCGACGAGACTTCGCACAATTTCGGAGTCGGAATTGGCATCGCGATATTTCCGCGCGACGGCAATACGCGGGAGGAAATCATCCGGCGCGCCGATATCGCGCTTTACCGCGCCAAGTCCGAGCCGGGGTCGAATCTGCGGTTCTTCGAAGAGAAGATGGACGCCCAGATTCGCGAGCGCGCGATCGTCGAGGCGGAGCTGCGGCGTGCGGTCGCCGATGACGTCATCAAACCACGCTATCAGCCGATCGTCGATCTGGCGACGGGCGCGATCGCCGGCTTCGAGGCCTTTCCCCGCTGGCACCATGATCTCCTGGGCGAAGTGCCGCCGGAGCGGTTCATTCCGCTCGCGGAGGAAACCGGCCTGATCCGGTCGCTCACCGAACAACTTCTGCGCGCCGCCTGCTCCGATGCGAGCCATTGGCCCGCCGAGACGCGTCTCGCCATGAATGTCTCCGCCCGGCAATTGCGCATGCCCGGCTTCGGCTTGAGCGTTCTTGCGATCCTCGTTGATACGGGGTTTCAGCCGCACAGACTCGAGATCGAAGTGAGCGAGAGCGCCCTTGTGCGGGACATGAGCGGCGTCGACGCCGCCTTCGCCGAATTGCGAAAAGTCGGCGTCAAGATCGTGCTCGACGATTTCGGCACCGGCTATTCGAGCCTCTATCACCTGCGCAACTTCAAGGTCGACCGCATCAAGATCGACCGCACCTTCGTGGAGAGGATGGGCGAGGAAGGGGAAAGCGCGGCGATCGTGCGCGCGCTGCTCGGCCTCGGTCACGGTCTCGGCGTGGAGGTGACGGCCGCGGGCATCGAGACTGCGCTCCAGCGCGAGATGCTTGCCGGCGAAGGCTGCGATCAGGGGCAGGGGGATCTCTTCAGTCACCCGATCACGGGGGCGGAGGCGCAGGCGCTCTTCGACAAGAAGCCGGCGCGGCTCTCGTTGCCGGCCACGGCACGCCGAGCCTGAGGAGCGAACTCGACCGACCAGCTAGCCGGTGGAGCCGAAACCTCCGTCGCCGCGCGCGGTCGCCACCGAGAATTCCTCCACCACGCGGAATTTCGGGCGAAGGAGCGGCAGGAACACCGCCTGCGCGATGCGATCACCGGGATTGATGATGACGGGCGGCGTGCCGACCGCGTTGCGGTTGACGAGCGGGATCAGCCACGGGCCGGCGTAGTCCGGGTCGATGGTTCCGACCGCCTGGCCGAGGACGATGCCGCGCCGCGCGCCGAGCCCGCTTCTCGGCAACACCAGCGCCACGACGTCTGGGCGGTTGATGAGGATCGCGACGCCGGAGGGGACCATGACGGCGGGCGCCTGCGGCTCGATCGCGATCGGTGCGTCTATGCAGGCGCGGAGATCGAGCCCCGCCGCCATGTCGGAGTGATAGGCGGGAAGGCCCCATTCGTGGAGCCGCGCGTCGAGGATTTTCAGTTCGAATTCCAGCCCGCCGCCCATGCGTCCTATCGCCTCCCCGGTGCGCGCCGATTACCGGCGCGCGATGGGAGAAGCAAGTCAGCTTGAGGGAAGCGTGTAGGCAATGATGGAGTCGCCCGGGTCGGTGCCGGTCGAGCCATGGCCGCCGGCGACCACCACGACGTACTGCTTGCCGCCTTGCTCGTAGGTCATCGGCGTCGCCTGGCCGCCCGCCGGAAGCCGCGCTTCCCACAACTGCTCGCCGGTCGCGACGTCGAAGGCGCGCGCGTAATTATCGACATTGCCGCTGTAGAACGCGATGCCGCCCGCGGTGAGGAGCGGGCCGCCGATGCCCGGTACGCCCAACCTGAGCGGCAGCGGAAGCGGCGTGCGGTCCTGCACCGTGCCGTTCTTGTGCTGCCACACGATCTTGCCGGTGGTGAGGTCGGCGCCCGCGACATAACCCCAAGGTGGCTGCTGGCAGGGGATTCCGATCGGCGACAGGAAGGGATGAAGGTCGACGGCATAGGGCGCGCCGAAATTCTCGTTGATGCCGACCGAGTCTTCCTCCGACACGTAGTGCTCGGTCGGGTTCTCGCGCGGGATAAGCCGGGAGACAAAGGCGAGGTAGACGGGCGTCGCGAAGAGCATCTGCCGCTTCGGATCGACGGCGATGCCGCCCCAGTTGAAGACGCCGAAATTGCCCGGATAAATGAGCGACGCCTGCTCGGACGGCGGCGTGAAGCGGCCCTCGTAGCGCATCCTCTGGAATTCGATGCGGCAGGCGAGCTGGTCAAACATCGTTCCACCCCACATGTCCCGTCCCTGCAGCGCCTTCGGATCGAAGGAGATCGCCGAGACGGGCTGCGTCGGCGCCGCTTGGTCGCCCTTCGCGGCGCCCTGCGGCGCCTTCGTCTCGGTCACCGGCAGGATCGGCTCGCCGGTCTCGCGGTTCAGCACGAAGATCTCGCCTTGCTTCGTCGCCTGCACGAGCGCCGGGACCTTGGCGCCGTCGATCGTCAGGTCGATCAGCGTCGGCTGCGCCGGGACGTCGTAGTCCCAGAGGTCGTGATGAACAGTCTGGAACACCCAGCGGAGCTTGCCTGTGTCGAGATCGAGCGCGACGACGGAGGAAGAGAACCGCTCGACGTTTTCGGAGCGATTGCCGCCGTACTGGTCCGGCGGCTGATTGCCGAGCGGCGCGTAGACGAGGCCGAGATCGGTATCGGCGCTCAGCGTCGACCAGGCGTTCGGTGAGTTCGCCGTGTAGGTCGCATCAGGTTGAATCGGCGCTGTCGCGTCGGGATTGCCGGAATCGAAGTTCCAGACCAAGGCGCCGGTGTCGACATCGTAGGCGCGGATGACACCCGATTGCTCCGTGGTCGACACGTTGTCATTGACGGCTCCGCCCACGACGATGAGCCCGCTGGCGATGACCGGCGCGGATGTCGAGTAGTAGGAGCCGGGGTTCCAGTTCGGCATGTTCCTGGAGAGGTCGATCGTGCCGGCGTCGGCGAAGTTGGCGCAGACCGCGCCGGTATCGGCATTGAGCGCGATCAGGCGCGCATCGGCGGTCGGCATGTAGATGCGCCGCGGACATTCTTGGGCGAGCGCCGCGCGCCGGGCGTCGGTGGTGTCGCTCGGCGCGGTCGACGTCGTAGGCGCCGTTGGCGCGGTGGCGGCAGCGGACTGTGCGTCGGAAGGCGTCGGCGTTGCGGGCGCCGCCGCGGCCGAGCCGGCCGCCGCTTCATAATAGGAGACGCCGCGGCAGGTCTGGTGCTGGCGGCTCTGGCTTGGCTCGATACCCGGATCGTAGCGCCAGCGCTCTTCGCCGGTTGCCGCGTCGAGCGCGATCACGAGATCATGCGGCGTGCAGAGATAGACCGTGTTGCCGATCTTGAGCGGTGTCACCTCGTAGGTGGTCTCGGTCGTGTCGCCCGGCTGCCTCACATCGCCGGTGTGATAGTGCCAGGCGACCTGGAGCTTGGCGACGTTCTTGGGCGTGATCTCGGCAAGTGGCGAGTAGCGCTGGCCGGCATCGGTCCGCCCGTAGGCGTGCCATTCGCCGGCCGGGACGGCACCCGCCAGTGTCGCGTCGGCCGAACCGTTGGATGCTGCGATCGTGCCTTCGGTTTTATGCGGATCATTGGCTGCTGCGATGACGGCGATAATCGCGGCGACGGCGATCGAGGCGCTGAGAGCGAGGCCCGCGCCTCGCCAGCCCGCTGGTGGCCGGTCGCCGAATTGCGGAACGAGGGCGCGCGTCACCCACGGCATGACAAGCCACACGCCAAGAAGCACGACGATGTCGCCGCGCGGCGCGAGCGCCCACCAATCGAGACCCACTTCGTAATAGGCCCAGCCAAGAGAGCCGATGACGACGAGGGCGTAGACGAGGAGTGCGGCGGGACGCCTGAGGACCAGAAGAACGGCTGTCAGGATGAAGCCGATTGCGACGACGAGATAGTACCAGGAGCCGCCGAGCGCGGCGAGCCAGACGCCGCCGATCGCGAGAGCTAAACCGGCTAAGAAGAAGACCGCGCCGGAGATCCATAGAACCGGCCGCGTTTGCGAGAAATTCCACATAAAAGCACTGCCTCCGCTTTTGGACGTAGGGAAGGGCGTGCCGATTCAATGTGCGGTTGGGGGAATCGTTCGCGGGCTTGCGAACGTCGCTACGTTTTGTCGCGAAAACTATTTCGTGCCGAGATGCGCGGCGATGCGCGCGACGAGCTTCGCGGCGACCTCAGCCTTCGACATTTCAGGCCAGTCTTCCACACCCGACGCGGTGACGAGATGCACGCGGTTCCGCGCCCCGCCCATGACGCCGCTGGCGGGCGACACGTCGTTTGCGACGATCCAGTCGCAGCCCTTCTTCCTGAGCTTCGCCTTGGCGTTCGCCACGACGTCGTCCGTCTCCGCGGCGAAGCCGATAAGAAGCGTCGGCCGCTGCGTATGCCGCGCGAGCCCGGCGAGGATGTCGGGGTTCTCGATCAACGCCAGCGATGGCGGGGCGTTCCCGTCCTTCTTGATCTTGGCTGTCCCTGCATCGACCCGCCAGTCGGCGACCGCCGCCGCCAGCACCGCGATGTCGGCGGGAAGGGCGTTCTCCACCGCGTCTTTCATCTCGCGCGCCGTTGCGACCGGGATTGTGCGCACGTTCGGCGGCGGCGGGAGTTCGACCGGCCCGCTCACCAATGTCACCGCCGCGCCGGCTTCCGCGAGAGCGGCGGCGATCGCGTGGCCCTGCCGGCCGGAAGAGCGGTTGGCGATATAGCGTACCGGATCGATCGGCTCCTTCGTCGGCCCGGAGGTGACGATCGCGCGTTTTCCCGAAAGCGGCCCGGAGGCCGGTGCGAAATGCGCCTTGATCGCGGCCAGGATATCCGCCGGCTCGGCGAGCCGACCGATCCCGGCTTCGTTCGCTTCCGCCATCTCGCCTTCCGCAGGCCCAACGAAGCGAACACCGTCGGCTTGAAGCTGCGCGACGTTGCGCTGCGTTGCCGCGTTCGCCCACATTTTCGGGTTCATCGCCGGCGCGACGAGCACCGGATGGTCGGTTGCGAGCAGGATCGCGGAGGCGAGGTCGTCGGCGAGCCCGTGCGCCATCTTGGCGAGGAGGTCGGCGGTCGCCGGCGCAACCACGATCAGATCGGCCTCGCGCGCCAGCCTGATGTGGCCCACAGCGTCCTCGTCCTCAGGATCGAAGAGGCTCTGGAACACGCGCTCGCCGGTGATCGCCGACACCGAAAGCGGCGTCACGAAATGATGCGCCGAGCGGCTCATCGCGGCGCGCACGTTCGCGCCCTCGTCCTTCAGCCGGCGGACGAGTTCCAGGACCTTGTAGGCGGCGATGCCGCCACCGATGACGATCAGGATTTTCCGGCCGGTGAGAGACATGGCGCTAGCGTAGCACCGAAATGACAATGGCAGCGATGGCCGCCCCGGCGGCGGAAAGCGCGATCACCCACAGCGCGACCCGGCCGGAGCGCCCGTAACGCGCGACTTCATGGCCGATTCCCTCCACCGTCAGAGGATCGAGGCGCACGCCACGCACCGCCATCTGGTCGAGTTCCTGGCTCAGCCGCTCGGCGCGCCGCGTGAGCTCCGGCACCTGGCCCGCGAAATGGCTGAGCGCGGAGAGTGCGCCACCGGCCTGCTCCAGCCGCCCGGTCGGGCCAAGATTGCGCTCGATCCATTTCCCCACGACCGGTTCGGCCGTGCTCCACATGTCGAACTCCGGGTCGAGCCGCCGCGCGACGCCTTCCACCACCACCATGGTCTTCTGCAGGAGCACCAGCTCCGGCCGCGTCTGCATGTCGAAGAGGTCGGTCACCTCGAAGAGCAGGCCAAGCAGCTTTGCCATCGAGATCTCGCTCGCGCGGTGCCCATGGATCGGCTCGCCGATGGCGCGCAGCGCCTGCGCGAAATCCTCTGCCGAATGCGCCCGCGGCACGTAGCCCGCCTCGATATGCACCTCGGCGATGCGCTGGTAGTCGCGCCGGATGAAGCCGAAGAGGATTTCCGCGAGAAAGCGGCGCTCCTTCGGCCCGATGCGTCCCATGATGCCCAGGTCGACGGCGACGAGCCGGCCCTGCGCGTCGACGAAGAGGTTCCCCTCGTGCATGTCGGCGTGGAAGAAACCGTCGCGCAGCGCATGGCGCAGGAAGCTCTGCACGACGGAAGTCGCAATGCGCTTCGGGTCGTGGCCGGCGGCGACGATCGCGTCCCGGTCGGCGAGCCGTGTCCCCTCCACCCATTCGGTGACGAGCACGTCGCGGCCGGTCAGCTCCCAATTGACCGCGGGGAGGTGGAAGTCCGGTTCCAGCGTGACGTTCTCCGTCATCTCCGAATAGGCGGCGGCTTCAAGCCTCAGATCCATCTCCAGCGAGACGCTGCGCTGCAGGATGTCCACGACCGCTATCGGCCGCAGCCGCCGCGCCTCCGGCGCGTTCTGCTCAACGAAGCGGGCGCCGGCATAGAAGGTGCGGAGATCGCGGGCGAAGCGGCGGCGCACGCCTGGCCTCAGAACCTTTACCGCGACCGTCTGCGGTCCTTCGGCGCGGATCAGCACGGCCTTGTGCACCTGCGCGATCGAGGCGGCGGCGACGGAGTCGGAGAAGCTCTCGAAGACGGATTCGATCGGCTGGCCGAGCGACTCCTCCACGATTCGCCGCGCTTCCTCGGTCGGGAAGGGGGGCAGGTCGTCCTTAAGGGCGGCGAGCGAGTCCGCCATCTCGGCTCCGACGATGTCTTGCCGCGTGGCGAGGAACTGCCCGAGCTTGATGTAGGAGGGGCCGAGCCGGTTCATCGCGTCGGAGATGCGCTGGCCGCGCTCCGCGGGGGTCGCGCCGCGCCGCTCGATGAGCTGCGCGAGCCGGAACGGTCCCTGCGCCCGCGGCGGCAGCTCCCCGATATCGAGGAAGTTGAAGAAGCCGGCGCGGGCAAGCACGTAGCCTGCGCGCAGGAGCCGCACGAGATCACGCACGCCGGGGTCCTCTAGAGCTTCCAGCCGGAATGGAGCGCGGCGATGCCGCCCGAGAAATTCCGGTAGGTGACGCGCGCAAAGCCGGCGTCGCGGATCATCGCGGCGAAGCGCTCCTGATTGGGGAAGGTGCGGATGGATTCCACGAGATACTGATAGGATTCCGCGTCGCCGGCGACGGCGTGTCCGAGCCGCGGGATGACGTTGAAGGAAAAAGCGTCGTAGAGGCGGTCGAGCATCGGCGTCTCCACCGCGGAGAATTCCAGGCAGAGGAAGCGCCCGCCATGCTTCAGCACGCGAAACGCCTCGCTGAGCGCGGCCTCGATGCGCGGCACGTTGCGGATGCCGAAGGCGATCGTGAAGGCGTCGAAGCTCGCGGTCTCGAACGGAAGCGTCTCGGCGTTTCCCTCCACGAAGGCGACGTTTGCGAAGCCGCGCTTCTCGGCCCGCGCGCGGCCGACATCGAGCATCGACGCGTTGATGTCGACGACCGTGCAGTCGGCGTGCCCGTCGGAGCGCTCCGAAACGCGGAAGGCGATGTCGCCGGTGCCGCCTGCGACGTCCACCAGCAGCCAGGGCCGGCCGCGCTTCGGCGGATTGAGCGCGGAGACCATGGCGCTTTTCCAGGCGCGGTGCAGGCCGCCGGACATCAGATCGTTCATGAGATCGTAGCGCCGCGCGACGCTGGAGAAGACGTCGTCGACCATCGCCTGCTTGTCGGAAAGCGGGACGTTCTCGAAGCCGAAGGAAACGCGGTCACTCATGGTTCGGCGGTGTTTTGCTGTATGAAGCCCGCGCGGACCATAAAGGAACGCGTCTTGCCGCGCCATTAAGGCGGGAACCCTGGGAAAAGCCCGAATGCCCGAGCTTCCGGAAGTGGAGACGGTCCGGCGCGGCCTTGAGCCCGTGCTGGCGGGCGCGAGGATCGCGCGGGTCGAGCAGAGACGGCCGGATCTGCGCTTTCCCCTGCCAAAACGGTTTGCCGCACGCCTGACCGGCCGCCGCGTCACCGCGCTTCGCCGCCGCGCCAAATACCTGCTGGCGGAACTCGACGACGGCAATGTGCTTCTCATGCACCTCGGGATGTCGGGGTCGTTCCGGGTGGAGAGCGATGCCATCGTCCGCCAGGCGGGGATCGATCCCCGCTACTATCCGGCCGGCAAGGACAGCGCCCACGACCACGTCGTGATCCACCTGAAGGGGGGCACGCGCGTCGTCTATAACGATCCGCGCCGCTTCGGCTTCATGCTTCTCGTTGCGCCGCGTGCGCTGGCCGGGCATCCGCTCCTGAAAGGGCTTGGCCTGGAGCCGACCGGCAACGAATTGTCGGCCGAAGCGCTCAGCCCCCGCTTCAAGGGCCGCGCCGCGCCTTTGAAGGCGGTGCTTTCCGACCAGCGGGTGATTGCCGGGCTCGGGAACATCTATGTCTGCGAGGCGCTGTGGCGCGCGCGGCTTTCGCCGCGTCGCGCCGCCGGAACCCTGGTCCGGGCGGACGGCAAACCGACCGAGCGGCTTCAGCGCCTCGTGGAGGCGGTGCGGGCGGTGATTGCGGAGGCCGTCGCGGCGGGCGGCTCTTCTCTGCGCGACTACGTGCAGGCGAATGGCGAACTCGGCCTGTTCCAGCATCGTTTCGCCGTCTATGACCGCGAGGGGAGCCCGTGCCCGCGCGCCGACGGCGGCACGATCCGGCGCATCGTTCAATCCGGCCGCTCGACCTTCTATTGTCCGGTCTGCCAGCGGTAAGCCGCCAATCGCCAATTCAACCTGGAGGGCTTGATGGCCTACGAGAACATCCTGGTCGAGCGCCACGGCCGCGCAGGGCTGATCCGGCTGAACAGTCCCAAGACCCTGAACGCGTTGTCGAAGAGCCTGGTCGCCGACGTGAACGATGCGCTCAGCGCCTTCGAAGCGGACGAAGGGATCGGCGCGATCGTCATCACCGGCTCTGAAAAGGCGTTCTGCGCCGGCGCCAATATCCGCGAGGTCGCGGGCGCCGATTTCGAGACGGTCTACCGCGACGACCCGGTGCGCGAATGGGACCGCGTCGCGGATTGCCGCAAGCCGATCGTCGCGGCGGTCGCCGGATACGCGCTCGGCGGCGGCTGCGAGCTTGCCATGATGTGCGACATCATCCTTGCCGCCGACACCGCGAAATTCGGCCAGCCGGAGATCACGCTCGGCATTATTCCGGGCGCCGGCGGCACGCAGCGCCTGACCCGCATGATCGGCAAGGCGAAGGCGATGGAGTTGTGCCTGACCGGACGGCTGATCGACGCCGCGGAGGCGGAGCGGGCGGGCCTTGTCTCCCGCATCGTCCCTGCGGCGGAACTGGTGGAGGAAGCGCTGAAGGTGGCCGAGAAGATCGCCTCCTTTCCGCTCTCTGCGGTGATGATGGCGAAGGAGAGCGTCAACCGTGCCGAGGAGACGCCGCTTTCGGAGGGGCTGCGCTTCGAGCGCCGGCTCTTCCACGCGCTTTTCTCGACCGAGGACCAGAAGGAGGGGATGGCCGCCTTCCTGGAGAAGCGCGCCCCGAAGTTCCGCGGCGTCTGAGGTCGAAAAACCCGCGCTTTTCCTTGACGGGAGGGGGCGCGATACCTATAGGACTGCGCTCAAACCCGCGGCCGCGACCGCGGGTGTCCTTTATCGCGGTCCCGCGCCGCTTTCCCGGCGCGCCGCCCCGGTCGGAAGACCCGGAAGACTTAAGGAACGAACATGGCGAATACCCCGTCGGCCAAGAAGGCCATGCGCAAGATGACGCGCCGGACGGCGATCAACAAAGTTCCGCGCACGCGCATGCGCGGCTTCATCCGCAAGGTCGAAGAGGCGATCGCCTCCGGCGACAAGGCGGCGGCGCGCGCCGCGCTGCAGGCGGCGCAGTCGCAGATCATGAAGGCCGCCTCCAGAGGCATCGTCCATCGCAACACCGCCTCGCGCAAAGTCTCGCGTCTCAACCATCGCGTCGAAGCGCTTGCCTGAGGTCGTTGAGACGTCACTCGAACAAAAAGGCTCGATCCATTCGGATCGGGCCTTTTTCGTTACTGCGTGGTGTGACAAGGGCTTACAGGTAGTCGCGGCGACAAGCGGTAACGGACTTCCGCGGATTTCATTGGGCGGGCGAGTCTGGTCGCTGCGACACTCACTAAATTCACGATAGATCGCAATTGGTTAACGACGAGAGCGAAAGCGGGCCTCGATTTCGGATGCGGTCAGTGTGAGTCAAGGCGCGCGCAGAAAAAAAACATGATGTGACTTTCGCATCGCATCGTCGCGGCGCACTCAGTGCAATTGATTTGGTATCACCGAGGCTTGCCATAATTTCGCCTATCGGCCCGTCGCGTCCCTCGTCGCCCCGATCGTCTCAGCCACCTCTTGACCCGTTTACTAGCGAACTCGGTTTGCTATGGTCTCGGCGGACGGGGCGAGCCCGGCAGCGGAACGAGTAAGTAAGAGGCGGTGGGAGCGAAGTTCCAAAAAGCGTCCTCCTGCGCGAAGAAGGTTTTTCGTTCCTCGTAGAGTCAAGTTGCCTGCGTCGCGTCTCTCCCATCTGGGAGTTCATGGCATGCTCTCCGTGTCGGGGGCTGCCGTTTCTATCTCGATTGCGTAGAGGCGTGGCCGAATGCGTTCGGCCGCAACGGGGGTGCTTTGTCTGATGCCGCAGGGGTATCTGGCCGATGCGACGCCGAGGGAGACGTGGGACGTCCTGGCGAGTGAGCCGAAGGCTGCGCTCGTCGACGTGCGCACCGCCGCGGAGTGGAGCTATGTCGGCCTGCCCGATCTCTCTGCGATTGAAGTCCCGCTGTTGCGTGTCGAGTGGCAGCTGTTTCCCTCCGGCGCCGTCAATCGAGAGTTCGTTGAGGCGTTGTCGGATGCGTTGGACACGGCGGGCGTCGGGCGGGACGGGCCGCTCTACTTCATCTGCCGCTCCGGCGCGCGCAGCGCCTCGGCGGCGGCGGCGATGACGGAGGCGGGTTATGCGCGTTGCTACAACGTGGCGGGCGGCTTCGAAGGGCCGCGCGACGCGGAGGGGCACCGCGGCACGGTTGAAGGCTGGAAGGCGGCGGGTCTGCCGTGGGTCCAGGCGTGAGCGTCATTCCTCGGTATGCGTGTGCGTTTGAGAACAAACACATGAAATTTGATCTTGGAGGCCTTGAATGTCAGCGGGTGCGGCAAGCGAGCGGGAGTTCGCCGGAAAAGACCCCGATGGGGCCGATTCTGCGAACAAAAAAGAAGCCGCCGGCATATGGGATCGCGTAAGACGCCGGCTACGCGCGGAATTGGGTGAAGACGTTTTCAGTTCTTGGTTCGCCAGAGTCGATCTTGAGAGTACCGACGCGGGCGTCGTACGCCTTTCGGTGCCGACGGTCTTTCTTAAGGGATGGATCAAATCCCATTACGGTGACCGCATGCTCGCGCTTTGGCGCGAGGAGGATGCGAACGTGCGCCGCGTCGATGTCCTGCGGCGGACGGCGCTCAGGGTGGTTCAGGAGGAGCCGCGTTCCGCATTGGCCGGCCGGCCCGCACAGGCGCCGGCGGCCGAGATTGCCGGCGATCGCTTCGGCGGCTCGCCGCTCGATCCGCGGCTGACTTTCGTGACCTTTTGCGAAGGCCGTTCAAACGACGTCGCATGCCGCGCCGCGCGTGCCGTCGCATCTGCGCCGGAAGGGAGCGCGCCGCCCTACAACCCGCTCTATATCCATGCGGGCGTGGGGCTCGGGAAGACGCACCTCCTTCAGGCCATCGCCAACGAGGCGCGCGCGCTCAATCCGAGCCGTCGCGTCCGCTACCTGACGGTGGAGCGCTTCACGATCCAGTTCGTCGGAGCGTTGCGCGACCGCTCCGCGCTCGACTTCAAGGAGCAGCTTCGCTCGATCGACATCCTCCTGATCGACGACATGCAGTTCCTGACCGGGCGCGCCGTGCAGCAGGAGTTCTGCCACATGCTGAACCAGCTCCTCGACAGCGGCAAGCAGGTGGTTGTCGCCGCCGATCGGCCGCCGGCGGAGCTGGAAGGGGTCGACGAGCGCGTGCGCTCGCGAATGAAGGGCGGTGTCGTCGTCGGCATGGCGCCACCGGACCTCGCCATGCGCCGGCGCATATTGGAGAACCGGCTCGCCGCCGCCTGCGACCGCAACCCGAGCCTCGTCATCCCCGAGCCGGTGCTCGACTACGTGGCGCAGGTGGTGACCAGCAACGGCCGCGATCTCGACGGAGCGCTGAACCGTCTCGTCTGCCGCTCCGAATTCTCCGACGCGGCGATGACGATGGAGGTCGCCGAGATGGCGATCGCCGACCTCGTCGGCGTGCGCGAACCGAGGCGCATCCGCATCGAGGACATCCAGAAGGTCGTTGCCAGCCACTACAACGTCTCCAAGCAGGACCTTCTGTCGGCGCGGCGTACCCGCGCCATTGTGCGACCGCGCCAGATCGCGATGTACCTGGCGAAAACGATGACGCCGCGCTCCTTCCCGGAGATCGGCAAACGCTTCGGCGGACGCGACCACACCACCGTACTGCATGCTGTGCGTAAGGTGGAGGAGCTTGCCGCCGCGGACGAGACGCTGGCCCAGGAGATCGAGCTTTTGAAGCGCTTGATCCAGGATTAGCGTCTGCCGCGAGTGCCGGAAGGGGCCGTCGCGACCCGCCTCCCTGGGCGCGACCGGCGCTCCTTCCGGCTCTTGTCTTTCATGACATGCCGGGTCAAGTTCCTGCGTTGCCAATGGCCGGGCATCCACCGATTCTGCCCGGTCTCCACGGATTGAAATCATGCGCGTCAGAATTGAACGGGCGAACCTCCTAAAGGCGCTCAACCACGTCCATCGGGTCGTCGAGCGGCGAAACACGATCCCGATCCTCGCCAACGTGCTGCTCAAGGCGGAGGGCGACGAATTATCGCTGAAAGCCACCGACCTCGACCTGGAGATCGTCGACAAAGCGCCCGCCGCCGTCGAGCAGCCGGGCGCCGCCACCGTCCCCGCCCACATGCTCTACGACATCGTTCGCAAGCTGCCGGACGGGGCGGAGATCGCGCTCGACACCGAATCCGGGCAGTCGATGGCGCTGAAGGCCGGACGCGCCCGTTTCGCGCTGCAAATGCTGCCGGATTCCGACTTTCCCGATCTGAACGCCGGCGACCTGCCGGTCGCCTTCACGCTCACCGCCGAGGTGCTGAAGCGGCTGATCGATCGCACGCAGTTCGCCATCTCCACCGAGGAGACGCGCTACTATCTGAACGGCATCTATTTCCACGTGGTCGGCGAGGGCGCCGATGCGCGGCTGCGCGCGGTTGCGACCGACGGGCATCGGCTCGCCAAGGCGGAAGTGCCGGCCCCGAAGGGAAGCGCCGGCATGCCCGGGATCATCGTGCCACGGAAGACCGTCGGCGAGATCCAGAAGCTCTTGGAGGACCCGACCGCCGACGTCGCCGTTAGCCTTTCCGATTCCAAGATCAGGCTGGCGATGGGCGAAATGGTGCTCACCTCCAAGCTGATCGACGGCACCTTCCCCGACTACGAGCGCGTGATCCCGAAGGCGAACGACAAGGTGCTGACCCTCGACAAGTCGGAGTTCAAGAACGCCGTCGACCGCGTCTCCACCATCTCCTCTGACCGCGGCCGGGCCGTGAAGCTCAGCTTGGCGGACGACAAGATGACGCTCGCGGTGAACAATCCGGATTCCGGCTCGGCCACCGACGAACTCGCCGTCGGCTATGAGGCGGAGCCGCTCGATATCGGCTTCAATTCCAAGTATCTGCTCGATATCGCCGACCAGCTCACCAGCGAGGAAGCGATCTTCAAGCTCGCCGATCCGGGCTCGCCCACGCTCATCCAGGATGCCGGCGACGGCGACGCGATCTACGTGCTGATGCCGATGCGGGTGTGAGTCGCGGCCCCGCCGCGCCGGATGCCTTGCCGTTAGAACCGCCCGCCGCGACGCCCGCGCCCGACCGCGTGACGCTGAGCGCGCTCGCGCTCACCGACTTCCGCAACTATTCAACCGCGCGCCTCGCGCCGGAAGCAGCGCTTGTGGCGCTGACCGGCGAGAACGGCGCCGGCAAGACAAACCTGCTTGAGGCGATCTCGCTGCTGACACCCGGACGCGGGCTCCGCCGCGCGCGCTACGAGGAGATCACGCGGATCGGCGCGCCTGCGGGCTGGGCCGTGTCCGCAACGATTTCGCGCAACGGCGAGGAGGCCCGCCTCGGCACCGGGCTTGCAGAGAACGGCGCTGGGGACGCGCGCCCCCAGGATCAACGACGCGTCGTTCGGATCAACGGCGCGCCGGCCGCGTCCGCCGATCTTCTTCTCGAATATCTCCGCGTGCTTTGGCTGACGCCGGCCATGGATGGGCTCTTCACCGGTCCGGGGTCGGAGCGGCGGCGCTTCCTCGACCGGCTCGTCCTGGCGATCAACTCCGCCCACGGACGCCGCGTCAGGGAATTCGACAGGCTGATGACACAGCGGAACCGCCTGCTCGACGAGAATGCCGGCGCACGATGGCTCGACGCCGTGGAGGCGGAGCTTTCCGGCCGCGCCATCGCCGTGGCGCTGGCGCGCGCGGAGACGGTGACGCTCCTTTCCGCCCGCATGGAGCGCGCGGAGGCTTCGCTCTTCCCCGCCGGGCGGCTATCGCTTCTCGGCGACTTCGACGCTGCGCTGGCCGGACGCAGCGCCGCGGAGGCGGAGCTTGCCTATCGCGAGGCCCTAGGCCTCGGCCGTGCCGCCGACCGGGCCGCAGGCCGGACCCTCTCCGGCCCGCACCGCAGCGATCTCGACGTCGTTCTCGTGGCAAAGGAGATGCCCGCCGCCCGCTCCTCGACCGGCGAGCAGAAGGCGCTGCTGATCGGGCTGATCCTCGCCTATGCCGAGATCGTCGCGGAAACGAGCGGGATGACACCGCTCCTGCTCCTCGACGAGGTGGCGGCGCATCTCGATCAGGGCCGGCGTCTGGCGCTTTTTGAGCGGCTTTCGAGGCTTGGCTGCCAGGCGTTCCTGACAGGTGCCGACCCGGCGCTTTTCGCTGACCTGCCGGCCGCCGCCGTCCGCTTTCGGGTGGCCGCGGGGACCGTCGGTCCGCTAGAGTGAGCCAAAGGCATCGGCCATGGATCCCGCCGCTCTCGCAATCTTCGCGCTCGTACTCTTCGTCGCCGCCGCTTCGCCGGGACCGGCGATCGTGGCCCTCGTCGCGCGTGTGCTTATCCAAGGGACAGCGGGCGCGTTTGCATACATGCTCGGGCTCGCCGTCGGCGACCTCTTCTGGTTGACCTGCGCGGTTCTGGGCTTGGCTTTCGTCGCGAAGACGTTTGTGTGGCTGTTCCTGGCGCTGAAATATGCGGGCGCCGCCTACCTCCTTTATCTTGCGTGGCGGATGTGGACGGCGCCGGCCGAGGTGGCGACTACCGATGCGCCGAAGGCGGAGCACCCCTTCCGCCTCTTCCTGACCGCGCTTTCGATCATGCTTGGCAACCCTAAGGTGATGATCTTCTACCTCGCTTTGCTACCCAATCTGATCGATCTCGCCCACGTTTCCGCGCTCGGCTTTGCCGAACTGGCCGTGGTCACGGTCCTCGTGGTGACCACGGTTGACGGGGGCTACGTGCTGATGGCGGCGAGGGTCGGGAGGCTGCTTCGTCGGCCCACAATTATCCGCTCCGTGAGACGGGCTTCCGGCGCGCTCATGGCCGGCGCCGCGGCCGTTGTCGCAAGCCGCTGAAAAACCTTAATTTTCCGGCATAAAGAAAGCGCTCGTGAAGGCCCTTTTGGGGCTTCATTTCCATGCCCGGAATGACCATCTATAAGCGTCCTCGCACAGCGCGAATTTGCTGATTCGAAAAGCCCAACTCGAAATGATGGAATCGCCTCCCGAAGGCGCCCTCGCGGGCGCCGTCCCGCAGCCGGAATACGGTGCTGAATCGATCAAGGTCCTGAAGGGCCTTGATGCCGTGCGCAAGCGCCCCGGCATGTATATCGGCGACACCGATGACGGCTCCGGCCTGCACCACATGGTCTACGAGGTCGTCGACAACGCCATCGACGAGGTGCTCGCCGGCCACGCCACGCGCGTCGACGTGACGCTGAACGCCGACGGTTCCGTCACCGTGTTCGACAACGGCCGCGGCATCCCGACCGACATCCATAAAGGGGAGGGCGTCTCCGCCGCGCAGGTCATCATGACCCAGCTTCACGCCGGCGGAAAATTCGACCAGAACTCCTACAAGGTTTCCGGCGGCCTGCACGGCGTCGGCGTCTCCGTCGTCAACGCGCTCTCCTCCTGGCTGAAGCTCAGGATATGGCGCGCCGGCAAGGCGCACGAGATTTCCTTTACAGACGGTGAGCCCGACGACGATCTGCAGGTTACCGGCGAATCCGGCGGCAAGACCGGCACGGAAGTGACCTTCCTTGCCTCGCCGCAGACCTTCACCATGACGGATTACGACTACGCGACGCTGGAGCATCGGCTGCGCGAACTCGCCTTCCTGAATTCCGGCGTGCGCATTCATCTGACCGACCGCCGCGGGCCCGACGAGAAGAGCGAAGAGCTGCATTACGAGGGCGGGCTGGAAGCCTTCGTGCGCTTCCTCGACCGCGCCAAGAAGCCGCTCATTCAGGCGCCGGTCGTGCTGCACGGCGAGCGCGATTCCGTCACTGTCGAGGCAGCGCTCTGGTGGAACAATTCCTACCACGAGAACATGCTTCTCTTTACGAACAATATCCCGCAGCGCGATGGCGGCACGCATCTCGCCGGCTTCCGCGGCGCGCTGACCCGTCAGCTCGTCGGCTACGCGGAAACCTCCGGCGTTGCGAAGCGCGAGAAGATCAACGTCACCGGAGAGGATTGCCGCGAGGGCATGACCTGCGTGCTCTCGGTGAAGTTACCCGACCCGAAATTCTCCTCGCAGACCAAGGACAAGCTCGTCTCCTCCGAGGTGCGGCCCGTTGTGGAAGGGATCGTCAACGAGGCGCTCGGCGCCTGGTTCGAGGAGCACCCGGCGGAAGCGAGGACGATTGTCGGCAAGGTGGTTGAGGCCGCCGCGGCGCGCGAGGCGGCGCGCAAGGCGCGCGAGCTGACCCGCCGCAAGGGCGCGCTCGACATGGCCTCGCTCCCGGGCAAGCTCGCCGACTGCCAGGAGCGCGATCCGGCGCATTCGGAGATCTTCATCGTTGAGGGCGATTCCGCCGGCGGCTCGGCCAAGCAGGGTCGCAACCGCGCGTTCCAGGCGGTGCTGCCGCTTAGGGGCAAGATCCTGAACGTGGAGCGCGCGCGTTTCGACAAGATGCTCGGCTCCGAGCAGATCGGAACGCTCATCACCGCGCTCGGCACCGGCATCGGCGAAGAAGAGTTCAATCCGGAGAAGCTCCGCTACCACAAGATCATCATCATGACGGACGCCGACGTTGACGGCGCCCATATTCGCACGCTGCTTCTGACCTTCTTCTTCCGTCAGATGCGGGACCTTTTGGAGCGCGGGCATCTCTTCATCGCGCAGCCGCCGCTCTACAAGGTGACGCGCGGCAAGTCGGAACAATATCTGAAGGACGAGCCCGCGCTGGAGAACTTCCTGATCGAAGGCGGGCTCGACGAGGCGGTGCTGACGCTCGCCACCGGCGAGGAGCGCGCCGGTCCCGACCTGCGCGCCATCGTCGACGAGGCGCAGCAGACACGCCACGTCCTAGACGGTCTTCATTCGCGCTATGACCGCGGCGTCGTGGAGCAGGCGGCGATTGCCGGTGCGCTCAATCCGGAGCTCCTGTCGAACGACGAGCGCGGCCACGAGGCCGCCGCCTATATCGCACGCCGGCTCGACATCCTCTCCGACGAGACCGAGCGCGGCTGGACGGGAAGCTTTGCGGAGGACACCGGCCTCACCTTCGAGCGCTCGGTGCGCGGCGTGACCGAGGTGCAGGTCATCGACGCGGCACTTCTCCACTCCGCCGATGCTCGCCGCCTCGATCAGTACGCGGCGCGGCTGCAGGAGGTCTATCTCCACACCGCGACATTGCGCCGGAAGGGCGCCGACACGCCGATCCATGGGCCACGCGACCTGCTTGAGGCGGTTTTCGCCGCCGGCCGCAAGGGTACGGCGATGCAGCGCTACAAGGGCCTCGGCGAGATGAACCCGGGCCAGCTCTGGGAAACGACGCTCGATCCGAATGTCCGCTCGCTCCTGCAGGTGAAGATCCGCGAGGCCGACGAGGCCGACGACATCTTCACCAAGCTGATGGGCGACGAGGTCGAGCCGCGGCGCGAGTTCATCCAGGCGAATGCGCTGACGGTAGCAAACCTCGACGTTTGATCGAGGTAACCTTGTTACTCACAGGTTCCTCACGATTTACTGAGCGTGCGGATTAGGAATTCGACCGCCGCCGAGGCTCGGCTACTAAGACGCCGCAACACGCCTTACGGAGAACCAATGTTCGACCGCCTTTCCGCGTATTCGCCTTACGCTCTCGCTGTCCTCAGAATCATCGTGGCCCTGCTCTTCATCGAGCACGGGACGATGAAGCTCTTCGGCTTTCCCTCCGCGATGCCGATGGAGGTATCGCTCTTCTCGTTGTTCGGGCTGGCGGGCGTGATTGAGATCGTCGGCGGGGTATTGATCCTGCTCGGGTTCTTCACTCGGATCGTCGCCTTCGTGCTTTCCGGGGAAATGGCCGTCGCCTATTTCATGGCGCACGCGCCGCAGGGCTTCTGGCCTGTCGTGAACCAGGGCGAGGCGGCGATCCTCTTCTGCTTCGCCTTCCTCTATCTCGTCTTCGCGGGGCCGGGCGCGTGGAGCGTGGACGGCGCAACGCATTCAAAAGCCTCCGCCTAATCCTCCGGCGCGGGCCTTCCGCGCAGACGCTTCACGTCGCCGCGCTCGCTCTTCGCCTTGAGCCGCCGCGCCTTCGAGGCGAGGGTAGGCTTCGTCGGCCGACGCGCCTTCGGCACCACCGATGCGCGGCGGATCAGCGAGACGAGCCGCTCCAGCGCGTCGGCGCGGTTGCGCTCCTGCGTGCGGTAGCGGTCGGCGAAGATCACCACGACGCCGTCCTTGGTGAGCCGCGCGCCTGCAAGCCGCTCTACGCGTGCCTTGACGGGCTCGGGCAAGGAGGGCGAGCGGCGCGCGTCGAAGCGAAGCTGCACGGCGGTCGCGAGCTTGTTGACGTTCTGCCCGCCGGGGCCGGAGGCGCGCACGAAGCTCTCCGAAATTTCCCATTCGGCTATGGCGATGTCGTCGGTGACGCGGATCATGCCACGAGATTTAGAGCATCGTCCTGAAAAGTGGGAACCGGTTTTCCCGCCTTCGTGAAGCCGCTTCGGCGGGCGAAGCAAGGTCGAATGAGGCCATGCCCGGGCACGACGCATGATCCGGAGAGCATACCTTGGCCTTGACCCGGGGCGGGGGCCGCTCTTGGGGGCCGTGACGCGCCGAGGAGCGGGGCTTCACGCGCGCGGCGCGCTTGCATTGCGGGCCGCGCCCGGATCGGCTATGAGCCGAGCTTGCGACTTGGACGCAAGCACCCGTAGCTCAGCTGGATAGAGTGCTGCCCTCCGAAGGCAGAGGTCACAGGTTCGAATCCTGTCGGGTGCGCCAATCTTTTCAATAAGTTAGGGCGTTCGCTCAAGCGGCCTTTGCTTCCCGCGGAAGCATGGCGGAAGCAGCTGGAAGGGCGCTCTTGGACAGATTGTCGCGTTTTCGTCGGAGTGGCCCGCCTTGGCACCGTCGGCGGCACGCTCATGTTCGGTCTGCGCCAAAATCCGCGAGGAATCTCCCTCGCCGTCTGATGGCCGAGATTGGCCTGAGCGAGCGCCGGAGCTGCCGGATCGTCGGTCTGGCGCGTTCGGTGCAGCAATATCATCCGGTCGTGCGCAACGATGCCGAGGTCATCGCCCCGCTGCGTTCACCAGGAGAACCGGCTTCGGACGGCGAGATGGCAGCAACTGCCGTGTCGACGATATCTTTCTCGGTCGCCATGTCATTTCTGATTGTCGCCGTCGGGTTTTATTCAGAGATCGGACAGCCGCTCGAAATGTCTTCGGCGCGGCGCCCGATCTCAGTGAAAGGCGTCAGTCGATTGAACTGAGACCCAACGTTTTTTCGTGGATGGTCGACGCTCAGTTGGCGGGCGGAATCAGAACGGTGTCGATCACGTGGATTACGCCGTTAGAGGCTGCGATATCGGTCGCCGTAACCGTCGAGTCGTTGATCATCACCGCGTTGCCCTTGGTCGAAATATTCAGCATCGCCCCCTCGACAGTTTTCGCTTCGTCGAGCTTGACGACATCGGCGGCCATCACGTCACCGGGCACGACATGGTAAGTCAGGATGGCCGTAAGCTTTGCCTTGTTCTCCGGCTTCAGCAGGCTCTCGACCGTGCCGGCCGGCAGCTTGGCGAAGGCATCGTCGGTCGGGGCAAAGACAGTAAACGGTCCAGCTCCCTTCAGCGTGTCGACGAGACCGGCGGCGGTCAGCGCTGCCGCAAGCGTCTTAAACTGACCCGCTTCGACCGCGGTGTCGACGATGTCCTTGCCGGTCGCGTAGGCGCTTGAAGTCACAACCGCCAGGCCAATCGCCGTCGCGGCAAGAGCGGATTTCAAAGTATTGAGTGTCATGATTGATCTTCCCTGAGTTTGTAAGCGGCCCGTGTGGACCTTTCGATCGCGACCCGGACTGACCGCGCTCGTAATTTGCATATAGTGCAATCGATTTAGCACAACAGGCACATTATCGTGATGCGAATAGTAAGTTGCATCACAAGACAAAAGCGCTATGGTGATTTGAATGGTGCGAAAGGAGTCCGGAGCAATGCTCTCAGACGCGTTGGCCAAAGGCCTGGAGAGCTATCAGATCGGTCCAAAGATCCGTGCGCTGCGCCTGGAGAAGAACCTTGGGCTCGTACAGCTCGGCGAACACACGGGCCTTTCCTCGGGCATGCTGTCGAAGATCGAACGCGGACAGCTTTTCCCGACGCTGCCAACCCTGCTCAAGATCGCTATGGTCTTCGGCGTCGGCCTTGAGCACTTCTTCATCGATACAACCGACCTGCCGACCGTTGCAGTCGTCAGGAAAGAGGACCGTATTCGCTTGCCAGACCGTCCAAAAGAAGGATCGCCGACATATTTTTTTGAGAGCCTCGATTTTCCTGTAAGCGACCGCAAGATGGAGGCCTACTATGCGGAATTCGAGCCGCACTCAACTCCGACTGAGCCTCACCAACATTCGGGCGCAGAAATCATTTATGTGATCTCTGGGCACCTCGTCGTGAATGTTGACGGCGAAGACACGCAGCTCGGCGAAGGCGACTCAATGTACTTTGACTCGGGCTTTCCTCATAGCTACCGCCGACAAGGGAGAGCGGCCTGCTCGGCCATCGTCGTTGTCGCTCGCTAGAAATCGCTGCCGGCTCATAAAGCCGGTTTCGCTTTGACGACGTTTCGCCTGATCCCGGAAAGCTCAATTAGAGACTTCAATCGAGGAGCCATTGAGTGGATATCTCTTCGACCATCGGACTCGCTGGCTTCATCGCCGCCTGCTTCCTCGCTGCTCTGACGGGCGCTTTTTTTCGTCCGGGCGAATGGTACGACCGCCTGAAGAAGCCGTCTTGGCGGCCGCCGAACCGGATTTTCGCGCCGGTATGGACAATTCTGTATTTCACGATCGCCATCTCCGGTTGGTTGGTTTGGCAGCGAGCGGGTTTTGCCGGGGCGGCATTGCCACTCGCGGTCTATGCTGTGCAGCTCGCTCTGAACGCCGCTTGGACGCCGCTTTTCTTTGGCCTGCACCGTCCCGATCTCGGCTTCCTGGACATTGTGCTGGTGTGGCTGTCCATCGTCGCAACGAGCGCCCTTTTCTACCCAATCTACCCGGGGGCGGCTTTGTTGCTCATACCCTACCTGGCCTGGGTCACCTTTGCCGCGGCACTCAATTTCGCCGTCTGGCGTCTCAATCGCGCGGCCGCCACGCAAGACTAATCAAGGCCGCACGTTCGTCACATTTTTCAGGGGAACCCGCCGATCAGGCGCACGTCCACACCTGTACGGGCAAACTCACACCCCTTAAACGGTGGTGGCCCGCATCGGTAAGTCGTGTCCGCCCTCTTGGCTTTTTGCCACTTTCCTCGCAAGCTCGTTCGATCAAAGACTGGCTAGCAACAAGCCGCACGTTCAGACCTCGGCACAGCTCCTGCATTCTGCTCGCGGTGTTTACGGTGTCGCCAATGGCCGTAAAACTCATGGACTCGCGAGTGCCAATATCGCCGAGGACAGCTATTCCAAAATTGACGCTGATTCCAAAATCAATGCGGCTGCGGCCGGCTCTGGTTCGCTTTGAGTTCCAGCGCTCCATTTCCTCCATCATTTCGATTGCTGCTTTCAGTGCATTGGTGGCTTCCGACCCCGTGGGGTTTGGGACGCCGAACAGCGCCATCAGGGCGTCACCGGAGAACTTCTCAACGGAGCCGCCTTGGGCAAAGATCACCCTTGCCAGCCGTCGATAGAAGGAGCGAAGAAGAGCGACGACGCGCTCCGGCGGCAGGCTCTCGCTCAGCCCAACAAATCCGACGATATCAACGAAGAGAACAGCTATCTCCTGTCGACGCACTGGGCCGAGGGGGCGATCTCTTTGTGCCAACGTCTCAACCATCCCCGGCGAGAAGTAGCGGGCCAGATTCGTCTTCTTCCTGTCCGACTCGCGAGCCGCCGCTTGCGCCTTGGCGAGCCGCGTCTCAGCCTCGACACGCGCACTCACGTCACGCTGAACCGCGACGAAATGAGCAATGCGCCCGGTCGCGTCTCGCAGCGGCGTAATCGACCATTCCATCACAAATTCAGTGCCGTCCTTGCGGTAGTTGACCGCCTGACCTTCCCAGCGATCTCCGCGTCTCAATGTTTCCTGCATCCCGAAGAATACGGACGGATCGGTCTTCTCCCCCTGAAGGATGCGCGGCGACTTGCCGACAACCTCTTCGGCCGTCCATCCCGTCATGCGCTCAAAATTCGGGTTAACATAGACAATTGCGGGTCCCGGCGGTTCCAGATCAGCAACAGTGACCAAGATGCTTTCAGATGCCGCTTCAAGCACGGCAGATGCATCAATTCCGCTTTCATCGAATCTCACCCTGGACTCTCCCGATAACAGCCGAAAAGCGTTGCCGCCTCCATGATCTAGGCCGAAGCGACATAGTGCCTGAGGGCGCAGCCCTCTCACTCTATGTCGGTTGATTGAAATAACAGAGGGGCCACGATTGCGGGCACTCGTGCGATGGAACCTAAAAGCGTAGGGCATAGTCGGCGAGCTTGGCGCCTAGAGGTCGGGTGGCTCCCGACCTGGGCGAGAGACAGGCAGAAGGGATCCGCGCTCTGCGCCGTGGCAAACCCAACTCGACGATACTTCCTCCTCATGGCCTTCGCTCCACGCCCTTATTCCCAGGTACGTGTTGCGTCGATCAGTTGAGAGCACTACCAAAACGGACCTTGACCTTTTATGACCGGACCCCTTCCGCGATCGCTCGCACGGCGGCGCGATAGCCGGCCGGACCGAGGCCGGCGATCACCGCGGTTGCAACGAGCGACACGTAGGAGCGGTGATAGTGGGCCTCCCGCTTGTGGATATTGGAGATGTGCACCTCGACGATCGGTCCGGGAAACATCTTGAGGGAATCAAGAAGCGCAATTGAGGTGAAGGAGTAGCCGGCGGGGTTGATCACGATCCCGCACGCGCTCTCGATCGCCTCCTGAACCCACTCGACAAGTTCGCCCTCATGGTTCGTCTGTCGGAAGTCGATGGCATGGCCTGGAACTTCCGCCCGGCACATCGCCTCAATGTCTGCCAGGTTGGTCGTTCCGTAGATATGCGGCTCGCGTGTGCCGAGGCGGTTTAAATTCGGCCCGTTCAGAACGAAAATTGGTTTTGACATCGATCTCTCCTATCCGGCGTAGCCGAGCAGCCGCGGGAGCCACAGGACGACATCGGGAACAAAAGTGATGAGTGCGAGCGCCGTGAGCAATGCGACCAGGAACGGGAGCACGTCGCGGACGATTTCCAAGAGACCCGTGCGGGCGATGTTCGCGACGATGAAAAGAAGCAGCCCGTAAGGCGGCGTGATCAGACCGATCATCAGGTTGACGACCACGACGACACCGAAGTGCACCATGTCGATTCCCAGCGCCCGCGCGGTCGGAATGAAGATCGGCACGATGACGAGCAGAATGGTCGTACCCTCGAGCACGCAGCCGAGGACGAGGAGGGTCAGATTGACGATGATCAGAAAGGACGTGGGCGAGAGCTGCATCCCGTCGAGCATCGCGGCGAGACTGTACGGGATGTTTTCGATGGTGACGACGTAGTTGAAGACGAGTGCGCCGCCGATCAGAAGTCCGATGGATGCGCTCGACCGCGCACTTGCAAGGACGGCGCCGTAGAGCTGTCGCGCGGAGACGTCGCGATAAAGCACGATTGAGATGAACAGCGCGTAGGCTGCCGCCACGGCCGCTGCCTCGGTCGGAGTCGTAACGCCCCCGTAAATTCCTCCGAGCAGGATCACCGGCATCAGCAGCGCGGGCAAAGCGCGAAGCGTGGTGGCGGGGAGCGCTCTTATCTCCACCGGCGGTTCCACAGGGAAATTTCGTCGGCGCGCAATGACGGCGTTCATCGTCATTAGCGCGGCTGCCATCAGCAGCCCCGGCACGGCGCCGCCGAGAAAGAGGTATCCGATCGATGCATCCGAAACGAGCGCGAAGAGAACCATCGGGATCGACGGCGGAATGATCGGCCCGATCACGGCGCCGGCGGCGGTGATGGCGGCCGCGTAGCTCCGCGGATAACGGCCATCGCGCACCATCATTTTGATGATAAGCCGGCCGATGCCGACGGCGTCCGCGATGGCGGACCCGGACATTCCGGCGAAGATCACGCTCTGCACCACGTTGACGTGACCGAGCCCGCCACGAAATCGGCCAACGATGGCGTTGCAGAAGTCGAGCAGCCGATTGGAGAGGCTCCCGACATTCATCAGCTCGGCGGAGAGAATGAAGAGTGGGATGGCGAGGAGCACGAAACTGCCCCGCAGGCCCTGCAGCAACTGCTCCGCTGCGATGCTCATGTCCTGTCCGGCGGAGATCAGGTAGACGATCGATCCCGCGATCATGGCGTAGCCAATCGGCAGGCCGAGGATCGCAAGCCCTGTGATCGCGATGAGGCAGATCGAGAACGGGCTGGCGAAACTCATTCTTCCCTCAGCAACGAGGGGTCGGTGATTTCGACGGGCTCGCCGCGCAACGCCTTGAAGCCAAGCCAGAGATAGCGTGCGATGGCCGCGACAGCGAACAGGAGATAGACCGAGAAAAGGTAGTCCAAGCGTATGGCGATGTATGACGCGCGCTCCACCTTCATGAAGGTGACATAGTCGAATACGGCGGGGAGCGACCATGCGAAAAGGGCGACGACGGCGAGGGCCGTCACGATCGTGAAGCCACGGCGCATCCGATCGCTGACCGCGCCATAGAGGATATCGAAGCGGATTTCGTCGCGCTCCGTTACGACGAAGGCGCCGCCCCACAGCACCAGCCACATCCAGGCGAGCGTGCTGACTTCGAGCGTCCAGCCGACCGGCCAGCCGAGCACGTAGCGGAACAGGATCTGCAGCAGAAACGAGACGAAGACGGTGGCGAGCAGCGCGACGGCCACGACTTCGGCGAGCCACCGCATCCACCGGACGATCGCGGAGAGGACAGTCATCACCGAAGCGCCCGATTGCTGATGAAACGCCGCGGGGATCATGCCGCGCGGCGCGGTCTCCCGCCACCAGGCCGGAGACCGGTGTCCGGAAGGAAATTACATCGCGTTGATCTTGTCGAGCATGCCCGCCGGCCAGTCCTTGGCGAAGTCGGACTCAAGATACTTCTTCTGGGCGTATTCGCGGAAGGCGGCAAGGTCGGGCTCGTAAACCTTCAGCCCCTTATCCTTGAAGAACTGCACGAGTTCCGCCTCGCGGGCGACGTGCTTGCCCGTGCTCCAGTCAATCGCTTTGTTGACCTCGGTCTCGAGCTTCTGTTGCTGGTCGGCGCTGAGCGAATCCCAGGTTTTCTTCGAGACGACGAACAGGTCGAAGCCGATGAGGTGGCTGGTCAGCACGATCTGCGACGTCACCTCGTAGAACTTCATGTTGTAGTCGTTGGGAAGCGGGTTGTCCTGGCCGTCGATCGCGCCGGTCTGCAGCCCGGTGTAGACCTCGGCGTAAGCCATCGGCGTCGGATTGGCGCCGAGCGCGGTGCCGAGGAACTGCCACGCGTCGCCGCCCGGCATGCGGAGCTTGACGCCGGCCATATCCGCCGGCGTCTTGATCTCCTTGTCGGGCTTCAGGTTCACCTGACGGGCGCCGAAATAGACCGGAGCGACGATGTGGATGCCGAGCTGATCCTCGGCCATCTTCACCATCTCCTTTCCGGCGTCGCTCTCGAAGAATTTCTTCAGATGATCGGCGTCGCGGAAGAGGTAGGCGGCGGTAAGAAGCGACCACGCTGGAAGCTGGTTTGCGATGTCCTGCGGCGCGACGATGCCGGTCTCGAGATTGCCGCGCTGGAGGGCGACGAGCTCCGTTCCCTGCTTGAAGAGCGTGGCGCCGAAGTGCGGCTCGAATGTGAAGTCGTCCTTCAGCGCGTCGCCGAGCTGACGCATCGCGTCGGCGCGGATGTCGGTGTCGCTGAAGACGGCCGAGAATTTCAGCGTGGGCTTGTCCTGCGCGAGCGCACCGCCGGCGACGCCGACAGCAGCAAGCATCGCGCTTGCCAGGATAGCGGCACGACGGCTGATCGAGAATTTCATGATCTCCTCCCTTGGCGGAGCAGGCTTCGTTCCGGCCTGCACTTGAATTTGCAATAAATATGGACGAAATAGTTCGTTTATGTCAACGCGCAGGAATGCTTCTCTTCCGGTGCTCAACCTTCGACGAAGTGGCGGGCCATCTGGTCCCGATCGGGCGGATGGCCAGTGATGAGTTCGAAAGCCCGAACAGCCTGGAACACGGCCATGCCCGCGCCGGGAAGCGTCTGACAACCCGCCGCCCTGGCGTGCCGAAGAAGCTCCGTCTCCGCCGGGAAATAGACGATGTCCGCCACCCAAATTTCCGGGCGCAACCAGTCCGCATTCACGGGCATGCCGGGATATTTCGCCATGCCCAGCGGCGTCGCGTTCACCACGCCGTCGGCGTCGGCTAGCCCCACCTCGACATCGACGAGCCTCGATGCACGCCCTTCGCCGAGCGCTTTCGCGAGTCGAGACGCCTTGCCGGAATCCGTGTCGAAGATCGAAATACGCTGCGCGCCGAGATCGAAAAGGGCTTTCGTGACCGCTCGTCCGGCCCCGCCGGCGCCGAGGAGCACGACATGATCGAGCCGCGGCGCCTTCAGCCCCTGTCGGAAACTCTCGGCGAAGCCCCAGCAGTCGGTGTTGTGGCCGACGACCTCCTCGCCCCCAAAGACAACGGTATTGACCGCGCCGACGGCCGCGGCGTCCTCGGACAAGCGATCGAGCGACACAACCACGCGCTCCTTGAAGGGATGCGTGACGTTGAACCCGGAATATTTGGCAGCCCTCAGCTTACCGATCAGCTGCGGGAGTTCGGAGTCCTTGAGCCCGAGGCGATCAAAATCGAAGAGCCGATATTCGTAGCGAAGACCAAGCCGCGCGCCCTCGGCTTCGTGCATTCGTGGCGAAAGCGATTCTTGGATCCCGCGGCCGAGCAGGCCCGCGCGCAGCACAGGTCGCGCGTCCCTGTCGGCCCGGTGGCCGATCAGCGCGGTCAGGTCGCTCCCGATGTCGCCGAGGTCCGGCCGCCGCGCTTCGCCGACCACCTGTCGCTCCCGTTTCGTGCGCTATAAGGATCGCGGGGTGAAAGACAAAGAGTGGACGAACCAGTTCGTATAGTCAATTATGCGGTTCGCAAAGGAGGGCCATGGCAAGAATGGACGTCCAGGTCGCTAAAGCGGCGCCGGGTCGCGTGAACGATCCCGAAGGCACCAAGCGCAACATCATCGAAGTCGCCATGAAGGAGTTCGCGGAGAACGGCCTTTCAGGCGCCCGCATCGACGAGATCGCTGCGAAGACGAAATCCAGCAAGCGGATGATCTACTACTATTTCGGCGACAAGGAAGGGCTCTATCTCAAGGTCCTCGAGGAAGCCTACAGCCGGATGCGCGCAACCGAGGCGACGCTCGACCTGCAGGATCTTCCGCCGCTCGACGCGCTCAAGAAACTCGCTGGCTTCACATTCGACCATCACAACAGCCATGAAGCCTTCATCCGCCTCGTGATGATAGAGAACATCCACCACGGCGCGTTCCTGGCGAAGTCGCAGGTCATCCAGAAACTTAACGTCACGGCCATCGACACTGTTCGGGAACTTTACGATCGCGGCGTGGAGGCGGGAACTTTCCGGGCCGGCCTCGATCCCGTCGACCTGCACTGGCAGATCAGCGCGCTTTGCTTCTTCAACGTCTCCAACCGCGCGACGTTCTCGAAGATTTTCAAGCGCGACCTCGGGTCGAAGAAGTCGCTCGCCTCGCTGCGGGAGGCCGTCGTGGAGATGATCGTCCGCCATGTCCGCAAGGACTGAAATGTGAAGACTTCGATCGCGACCGTTTCAATCAGCGGCGACCTTCGCGAAAAGCTCGCGGCGATCGCGGCGGCGGGGTTCGACGGCGTCGAGCTCTTTGAGAGCGACTTCCTCGCATTCGACGGTTCGCCCGCAGAGGTCGGCCGGCTCGTACGCGATCACGGGCTGGAAATCACCGTCTTTCAGCCGTTCCGCGATTTCGAGGGCATGCCCGAGCCGCAGCGGGTCCGCACCTTCGACCGCGCCGAGCGCAAATTCGACCTGATGCAGGAACTCGGCACCGACCTGATCCTGATCTGCTCGAACGTATCACCGCTCGCCCTTGGCGGCATCGACCGCGCCGCCGAGGATTTTCGCGAACTTGGCGAGCGAGCGGCCATGCGCGGGCTTCGCGTAGGCTACGAGGCGCTCGCCTGGGGGCGCCATGTCCACGACCATCGCGATGCGTGGGAGACCGTTCGGCGCGCCGATCATCCGAACATCGGTTTGATCCTCGATTCCTTCCATACGCTTGCGCGCAAGATCGATGTCGGCTCGATACGCGCCATCCCCGGCGATCGAATCTTTTTGGTGCAGCTCGCCGATGCGCCGCTCATCGACATGGACCTGCTCTATTGGAGTCGCCATTTCCGCAACATGCCTGGGCAGGGCGATCTGCCGGTCGTGGACTTCATGCGGGCCGTGGCCGCCACCGGCTATGGAGGTCCGCTTTCGCTCGAAATCTTCAACGACCAGTTCCGCGGAGGCTCGCCGAAGTCGATCTCCGTCGATGGCCGCCGCTCGCTCGTCTACCTCATGGACAGGGTCGTGCGCGCCGAGCCTCAAATTGCGATCGATGTGCCGAAGATGCCGGATCGCGTGGGCGCGAAGAGCGTCGAGTTCATCGAATTCGCAGCCAACGAAAGCGAGGCGGAAGACCTCGCCTCGCTGCTTCTGACGCTCGGGTTCGCCAGCAAGGCGCGCCACAAGAACAAGGACGTCACGCTCTACCGCCAGGGCGAAATCAACCTCGTGATCAACACGGAGAAGGAAGGGCTCGCGCATTCATCCTATCTGATGCACGGGGCATCCGCTTACGCGATCGGGCTGAAGGTCGACGACGCGGCAGCGACGGTGGCGCGGGCGAAGATGCTCGGGGCCGATCCCTTCGAGCAGCCGCTGGGGCCCGGTGAACTGGCGATCCCCGCCATCCGCGGTGTCGGCGGCGGCATCATCTATTTCCTCGATGACAAGAGCGAACTGGGCCGGGTCTGGGACATCGAATTCGATCCGATCAATTCACCACCGGGCACCGCGGCCGGCCTGACGCGGGTCGACCATGTCGCGCAGACGATGAGCTATGAAGAGATGCTCACTTGGCTGCTCTTCTACACGTCGATCTTCCGGACGCGGAAACTGCCGATGGTCGACGTGATCGACCCCGGCGGGGTCGTCCGCAGCCAGGTCATCGAAAGCGACGATAAGGCACTGCGGCTGACGCTGAACGGCGCGGAGAACACGAAGACGCTCGCCGGACGCTTCTTTGCCGACAGCTTCGGCTCGAACGTGCAGCATCTCGCCTTCGCGACCGCCGACATCTTCGCGACTGCGGCCGCCCTGAGGTCCGGCGGCTTCGACGCGCTTCCGATCTCACCGAATTACTACGGCGACCTGGAAGCCCGCTTCGGGCTCGACCCCGACCTCAGCTCGCGTCTTCAGGCATTCAACCTGCTCTACGACCGCGACGAGCGGGGAGAATATTTCCAGCTCTACAGCCGCACCTACGGCGACGGCTTCTTCTTCGAGATCGTTGAGCGCAGGAAGGGCTATCAGGGCTACGGTGCGCCGAACGCACCCTTCCGCATCGCCGCTCAGCAGCGAGCGATGGAAAGCATGAAAGCATTGATCTAGCTCTCCATGCCCATGTCCGCTCCTGGCGCTTAACTGAAGTCGGGACCGACGGGGAGCATGTCTTCTCTAGAGGGTGAAGCGGACATACTAACAGTGTTGTCGGGAGTCCGAATCTGACCCGCTACGGGCTGTTCTTCAAGCAGCTGCGGCGACAGCATCGCATGGCGGTCCCTTCTCCGGCGACGGCTTCGGAATTGGGCCGGGCGCCGGCCGCCTGTTGGCGGACTTGACGAGCGGCAAGGCTTCGATCGTCGATCCTCGACCCTTTCGTTACGAGCGGTTTAGAGCATCACGAAACGCGACCTAGGGCCGTCCGCTACTGGCGCAAAATCGAGGCCCGGCCTTAAAGCGCGCCCGTCCGCTTCCGGCGATCGCGGGAAAGGAGGCGTATCGTCGTCTTCGGCGACAGCGACGCGAAGGTAAGACACCGCCGCAAAAAGTGATGCTCCTGCGGCCGTCGATTGCAACATATGTGAATTATATGCTCTAATGTGAATTACGAAGACACGGAGACACTGATGCGCGCTGCGGTTCTCTACGCTCCCGGGGATATTCGGGTCGAGGACGTGCCCAAGCCGGAGCCGAAAAGCGACGAGGCGCTCATCCGGGTGGCCGCCGTCGGCGTATGCGGCTCCGACATTCCGCGCCTTCTGACCAAGGGCGCGCATAAGATGCCGCTCATCTGCGGCCACGAATTCTCCGGCCGGATCGTCGCGCTCGGCGATGCGGTTGCAGGCTTCGCCAAGGACGAGCTTGTCGCCATCCCGCCGCTCATCCCCTGCTTCGAATGCGACCAGTGCCGGCAGGGTTTCTTCTCGCGCTGCCGCGACTACGACTATTTCGGCAGCCGTCGCGACGGCGCCTACGCCGAATATGTGCGCGTCCCGGCGACCAATCTCTTGAAGGTGCCGTCGGGCTCGGACGCGACGGCGGTCGCCATGGCCGATCCCGCCTCGATCGCGCTGCACGCGATCTGGAAGGCGCCGTTCGCGATCGGCCAGCGCGCCGCGATCGTCGGCGCTGGCCCGATCGGGCTCTTCGCCATCCAATGGTTCCGCCTGATGGGGGCGGCCGAGGTTATGGCCGTCGATCTCTCGGAGCAGAAGCTTGAGCTAGCCCGCGAGGCCGGCGCCACCCACGCCGCCTTGAGCGACGATCCCGCCGTCGCAGATTTCTCCGCCGATGTCGTCATCGAGGCGGCGGGCCATCCGGCGTCGGAGAACCTCGCGCTCTCCATGGCGGCATCCGGCGGCCATGTCGTCTTCATCGGCATCCCGACCGGCGACGTGACGTTTTCGAACAAGGTCTGCAACCATCTCCTCAGGCAGGAGATTTCACTGCACGGCGCATGGAATTCCTTCGGGGCGCCGTTCCCGGGTCGGCAATGGACGGTGACGCTCGAGAAGCTCGCCTCCGGCGATCTCAAATGGGCATTCATGATCTCGCATGACCTCGGCCTGGACGCGCTGCCCGACATGTTCCAGAGCTTCCGGGCGCGGAATGCCTTCTATTCGAAGGTGATGTTCCGCCCCTGAGAGGGGAGCGAGACGAGAAGGGCGGCAATCCAATGGCCACCGATCCTGTTGTGAGATTTCGTCCGCCGGACGCGGCGAACGAAACGCGTGAGCCGGCTGGAGCGGAGACCGGTGCCGTCCGCTCGGAGCCGCACCACGCGAACCTCCCCCGCAACGAGGGCGTGCCTCTGCGCGTCGACTGGGTGGAAGCGGCGCGCGTGAACCTTTCCGCCGTGGAGCGTCGCGCCGCGACCTTGGTCACGCGCCGCACGGTCAAGAAGGAATGGCAGGCGGCGTGGCTGGTGAAGGCGATGACGTGCATCGATCTGACAACGCTTGCCGGCGACGACACGCCGGAGCGTGTCCGGCGGCTCTGCGCCAAGGCGAGGCAGCCGCTCCGCGCCGACCTCGTCGAAGCGCTCGGTCTCGACCACATGCCGACCGTCGGCGCCGTCTGCGTCTACCCGACCATGGTCGGAACGGCGGTGAAGGCGCTGGAAGGCTCCGGCATTCCCGTCGCCTCCGTCGCGACAGGCTTTCCCGCGGGGCTGACGCCGCTGCCGCTCCGGCTGGAAGAAATCCGCTATGCCGTGGGCGAGGGCGCGCGCGAGATCGATATCGTCGTCACCCGCGCCCACGTCCTCGACCAGAACTGGCGGGCGCTCTACGACGAGATCCGCGCCATGCGCGAAGCCTGCGGCGCGGCGCATCTGAAGACGATCCTCGCGACCGGTGATCTGAAGACGCTCAGGAACGTCCACCGCGCCTCGATGGTCGCGATGCAGGCCGGCGCCGATTTCATCAAGACCTCGACCGGCAAGGAGGACGTGAACGCCACGCTTCCTGTCTCGATCGTCATGGTGCGCGCCATCCGCGATTATCTCGAAGAGACCGGCGCCAAGGTCGGCTTCAAGCCGGCGGGCGGGCTGAAGACGGCGAAGGACGCGCTCTCCTGGCTGATCCTGATGAAGGAGGAGCTTGGGCGGGAGTGGCTGGAGCCGGAGCTCTTCCGGATCGGCGCAAGCTCCATGCTCGGTGACATCGAGCGCCAGATCGAGCATTTTGTGACCGGCCGCTACTCCTCGGCCACGCGCCATGCAATGGCGTGAGCCTCACGAAGCGAGGAATTGCCTACGCAATCATCTCAACGTCGTCATGCCCGGACTTGATCCGGGCATCCAGTCCGTGACACCACCGCGACGGAATGGATTGCCGGGTCACGCCCGGCAATGACGACAGTGGAGACGGGGAGGCGACAAGCCAGCGGCGAGGAGAGGAAACAATGACAGCCGTCACCGAGATCCTGCGAAGCATGGAATACGGGCCCGCGCCGGAGGCGAGCGACCATGTGACCGCCTGGCTGGAAAAGCACGAGGGCCGCTTCCTGCATTTCATCGGCGGTAAGTTCGTCGCGCCGGCGGAGGGGAGCTACTTCCCCGTCATCAATCCGGCGCGCGGCAACCGCCTCGCCGAATGCGCGGAAGGGACGGCGAAGGACGTCGACAAGGCGGTCGTCGCCGCGCGCAAAGCGCAGAAGGGATGGGCCGCGCTCTCCGGCGACGCGCGCGCCCGCTACCTCTATGCGATCGCGCGCATCATCAACAAGCGCGAGCGCTTCTTCTCCGTGCTGGAGTCGATGGACAACGGCAAGCCGATCCGCGAGAGCCGCGACATCGATATCCCGCTCGTCATCCGCCACTTCTATCATCACGCCGGCTGGGCGGAGCTGATCGACAGCGAGCTTCCCGGCCATCAGCCTGTCGGCGTCTGCGGGCAGATCATCCCGTGGAATTTCCCGCTCTTGATGCTCGCCTGGAAGATCGCGCCAGCGCTCGCGGCCGGGAACACGGTGGTGCTGAAGCCGGCGGAGTACACGCCGCTCACCGCGCTCGCCTTCGCCGAAATCTGCATGGAGGCGGGGCTTCCCGCCGGCGTCGTCAACATCGTCACCGGAGACGGTGCGACCGGCGCTCTGATCGTCGAGCACAAGGACATCGACAAGATCGCCTTCACCGGATCGACCGAGGTCGGGCGCATCATCCGTGCGGCGACGGCGGGGACGGGCAAGAAGCTGTCGCTGGAACTTGGCGGCAAGTCGCCCTTCATCGTCTTCGACGACGCCGATCTCGACAGCGCGGTCGAAGGTGTCGTTGACGCCATCTGGTTCAACCAGGGCGAGGTCTGCTGCGCCGGCTCGCGGCTCATCGTGCAGGAGGCGGTGGCGGAGAAGATGTACGCCAAGCTGCGTGCCAGGATGGCAACGCTGCGCGTCGGCGATCCGCTCGACAAGTCGACCGACATCGGCGCCATCGTCGCCGACGTGCAACTCGACCGCATCCGCGAGCTCGTGGAGCAGGGGCGCGCCGACGGCGCGGTCTGCCACCAGCCGAACACGGCGCTCCCGGGCGAAGGTCTCTTCTATCCGCCGACGCTCGTCACCGGCGTCGCGCCCGCCTCTATCCTGGCACAGGAGGAGATTTTCGGGCCGGTGCTCGTGTCGATGACCTTCCGCACGCCGGAGGAGGCGCTGGCGCTTGCCAACAACTCCCGCTACGGGCTCGCCGCCTCCGTCTGGTCGGAATCGATCAACGTTACGCTCGACGCCGCGGCTCGGCTCAAGGCTGGCGTCGTGTGGGTCAACTCCACCAACCTCTTCGACGCCGCGGCCGGCTTCGGCGGCTACAAGGAATCCGGCTTCGGCCGGGAAGGGGGGCGCGAGGGACTGTTCGAATATCTGGTGCCCGCGACTGAGAAGAAGGCCGCGAAGCCTGTGAAGACCACGGTCGCGAGCTTCTCAGCCGCGCCCTCCACCCATCCGCATGAATCGGCCGGCGATCACCCGCGCCTCGATCGCACGGCGAAGCTCTATATCGGCGGAAAGCAGACGCGGCCGGATTCCGGCTACAGCTACGCCGTCACCGACGCGAGCGGCACGGAGGCGGGGCAGGCGGGCCTTGGCAATCGCAAAGATATCAGGAACGCCGTGGAGGCCGCGCACAAGGCCGGCGGCTGGGGCGGGGTCAGCGGCCATAACCGCGCACAGGTGCTCTTCTTCCTGGCGGAGAATTTGGAGGCGCGCGCGGAGGAATTCGGCGAGCGCATCGCGACGCTGACCGGCATGCGCGGCCGTGCCGCGGACGAGGAGGTCGCGCAGGCGATCCGCCGCATCACCTTCTATGCCGCCCACGCCGACAAGTATGACGGGCGCGTGCATGCGACGCGCGCCCGCCACGTCACGCTCGCCATGAATGAGCCGTGGGGCGTCATGGGCATCTCATGCCCGGACGAGGCGCCGCTTCTCGCCCTGGTCTCGCTGGTCGCGCCGGCAATCGCCATGGGCAACCGCGTGATCGTCACGCCGTCGCCGGTCTATCCGCTCGTCGCCACCGATCTCTATCAGGTCATTGAGACGAGTGATATTCCCGCCGGCGTCGTCAACATCGTGACCGGCGACCGCGAGGCGCTTGCGAAGACGCTCGCAGAGCACGATGACATCGCCGCCTATTGGTATTTCGGCAGCGCGGAGGGGAGCGCGGCCGTGGAGCGCGCCTCCGCCGGCAATCTCAAGGCGACCTGGGTCAATCACGGCCGCGCCGTCGACTGGTCTAGCGCCGCGGACGGGCAGGGGCGCCGTTACCTCCGTCACGCCACACAGGTGAAGAACATCTGGGTGCCTTACGGCGAGTAGGGCAGGCGGGGCTCACGCGCCGGCTCAGCTCAACAGGAAGAGCGCGGTCTCCTCGTCGGTGACGAGCACGTTGATATAGCCGGCGCGCAGACAGGCGAGCGCCACGGCATGTTTGGCCTCGCCGGCGCAGACGCCGATCGAATAGGCGCGGTCCGCGCAATAGCGAAGCTCAAGCCCGATCGTGC
The DNA here is from genome assembly GCA_963814905.1 of uncultured Alphaproteobacteria bacterium. Lineage (GTDB taxonomy): Bacteria > Pseudomonadota > Alphaproteobacteria > Rhizobiales > Afifellaceae > DASWJZ01. The sequence continues at coordinate 170,013 of CAWFEM010000008.1, forward strand.
GGGCGTCAAGCTCGGGATCGGCGATGTTGCCTTCCGCGTCGATATAGCGGCTCAAGATGTCGCCGACCGCGCCCTTCTCCTTGAGGGCACGCGTTTCCGCCTCGGAGACGAATCCCGATTGCACCAGAACCGATTGCGGGCTGATGGCGCCGAGGCCGAAGCAGATGACCTGCGCGCGCCGGCCGAGCTCCAGCACCTTGGCGATGGTCGGATCGTTTTCGAGCGCGATCCGTGTCGCCGCCTGGCCGAGGATCGCCGGCACCGGCAGCAGCGTCGCCGTGCCGTTTGCCGTGCGCGCGAAAAGCTCCGCCGTGTTGTTGGTGCGCACCGACGGCGAGCGGATGTTCATGGCGCCGTTCAGGAGCACCACCTCGACGCCCTCGTTCCAGAAGGGCGGGAGGCGCCGCGCGACTGCGCTCATCGTGCTTCCCCAGGAGACGCCGATCAGTGGAATCTTGCCGAGGCTCGCGAGGAACCGTCCCGCCGCCTGCGCCACGCTGTCGAGAAGGACGCCGTCGTCCTCGTCGCCGCTCCGCGGCACCACGACCGCTTCCCTGAGGTGATAGCGGCGCTGCAGGCGGCTTTCGATCTCGGGCGCGCGCGGCGCGCGCGGGATGATCTCGATCCGCACGATGCCGCTCTCGCGCGCCTCGGTCAGCAGCCGGCTCGCCTGCCAGCGGGTGAGGCCGAGCTCCTTGGCAAGCTCGCCCATTGTCATGTCGAGCTCGTAGTAACGCTTCGCGACCTGCAGCATCAGGAGCTCGCGCTGCTCCGCCGACAGGGCGCGGAACTGGACCTCCCGCTCGAGATTATCGGCCCTCATGCCTCCGGCTCTCCCAATTGCCGCGCCGCCAGCCGATGGGAGAGCGGCGTCAGCAGCTCCGTCGCCTCAAGATACTCGCTCAGCAGCTCACTATAGCGTGCATGGTCGGCAAGGTCTGGCTCTAAAGTTGTGGTCGGCTGCGTCACCGCCTCCGCAGCCGCGAAGAGGTCGGGCACGAGACCGGCGCCTGTCGCCGCAGAACCGGCCGTGCCGATGATCGTGAGATTGGCGTCCACCGGAAGCTCGATCGGGCGGCCGATAGCATCGACCGTCGCTCTCAGCCAGAGCGGATTGCGGGCGTAGCCGCCGGAGCTCACGATGCGGTGCGACTCGATCCCGAGCTCGTCCATGCGCTTCAGCACATTGGCCGATGCGAGCGCCACGCCCTCGACGGCCGAGCGGTAGAGCGCCGCGCGGTCGTGACCGAGCGAGAGGCCGAGCACCGCGCCGCGGAGCAGCGGATCGCGGTAGGGCGTGCGGTTCCCCATGAAATAATCGAGCGTCAAAAGCCCGGTGCTGCCGACCGGAAGCGCCTCTGCCGTCCGCCGCAGCTCCTCCGCGCCCGCCGGAGCGAGCTTGAACATCTCCTCGGCGAACCATGAGAGCACCGATCCCGCCGACACCTGGCCGGCCTCGACCAGCCAATGGCCGTCGACGAGCGCGCGGGGGTAGGGGCCCCAGAAGCCGGCGACAGGCTGCTCGGCGGAGAGCTGGAACAGATGGACGACCGAGGTGCCGCCGATCAACAGGAGCTCCCCCGGCGCGAGCGTGCCCGCGCCGATCATGCCCATATGCGCGTCGATGCCGCCCTGCGCGACGATCGGGTGATCGGCGAGGCCGAGATGCGCGGCCGCCTTCTCGCTGATCGGCGCGATCGGCGCGCCGACCGGGAGGATCTCGCTCGGGAGCTTCTCGGCAAGGTCGGGCACGCCGAATTCGGCGTAGAGCTCGTCATGGAAGATCGCGGCGGTCGAATCGTAGTTCCACTTGCAGGTCGCGTTCATGCGCGAGCCGACCCAGCGGCCGGTGAGCATGAAGTTCACGTAGTCGAGGCACTCGCAGATGATGTCGGCTTCGGCATAGGTCGCGGGCTCGTTCGCGGCGAGCCACATCGCCTTCGGCACCAGCCATTCGGCGGCGTCGCTGCCGCCCGAATAGGCGAGCACCTTGTGATTTGAGCGCGCCGTGCGGTCCGCTTCGGCCGCTGCGCGGCAGTCCATCCACAGAAGCGCCGGGCGGAGCGGCATGCCGTCGCGCTTCGCGACGACGACGGTAGAGGCGGTGGTGGCGACGCAGATGCCGGCGATCGATGGCGTGCCGAGGTCGCGCATCAGGCCGCGCGTCGCCTCGCCGAGCGCGTTCCACCAGGCGACCGGCGACTGTTCGGCCCAGCCCGGCCGCGGATAGGTCGTGGCGTATCTGACCTCGTTTTCGCCGCGCATCGTGCGGGTCGCAAGGTCGAACACGCCGACCCGGATGCCGCCAGTGCCGAAGTCGAGACCGAGAAGCAGTGCCATGGCGCGGCGAAGCCTAAAGTCCGCCCGCCGGCATGGCGAGCCGCGGCGATTGGCGCGCGACCGTCATGCCGCGGCGCTCGCCGTCGCGGCGCTGGTGAAGGCGCCGTGCGCTCTGCCGGTCGCTGCGCGCCATCCCCCTGTCCTTGTCATCTCTTCTCCGTTCAAGTTTGCTTCGCTCGGCCCGCGGGCTCAGATGTTGCCGCCGACGACGTAGCCGCCGTCGACGGGGAGTGTCGTGGCGGTCACGAAGGCCGCCGCGGGCGAGGCGAGGAAGAGCGTCGTCCCCACGAGGTCGTCGACCGTGCCCCAACGCTTCAGCGCCGACCGCTCGGCGATCTTTTCGGCCGACACCGGGTCGGACCACAAAGCCTTGGTCATCGCCGTCTTGTGGTAGCCGGGCGCGATCGCGTTGACGCGGATGCCCTCGGGTCCGAATTTGTGCGCAAGCGCGCGCGTGAGCCCGAGAATGCCGGCCTTGCTGGCGCAATAGGCGGGTACCGTATCGTCGGCGAGGTAGCTCAGCATCGACGCGGTATTGATGATGACGCCCTTGGAGCGGGCGAGAAGCGGCCGCGCCGCCATGGAAAGGCGCATGGTGCTGTTCATGTTGACGTCGATCACGTCGAGATAGATCGCCTCCTCGTATTCGGCGTCGGCGCGGGCGATGCCGGCCGCGTTGATCAACACGTCGAGGCCGTCGAGGGCGCCGACGAAGGCGTCGATCGCCTTGCGGTCGCGCACGTCGAGGAGCTCGAAGCGGATGCCCTTGTTCGCCGCATCCGCACGCTGGGCGGCGAGCTTTTCGTTGGAGCTGCCGGTGGCGATGACCTCGGCTCCGAGGCGCGCGAAACCCTGCGCGATGGCAAGCCCGATGCCGCTCGAAGCCCCGGAGACGAGCACGCGTTTCTTGGCAAAGAGATCCGGCCGGAAGGTCGCGATAATCTCGTCCATCAGGATTTCCCACCTTTGTTCGCCGGTCGCCGGCTCAATGCGTGAGCGCATCGAGGTCGTCATAGAGCGCCTGGCTGTGATGATAGATGCGGTCGAAAAGCGGCTGCATACGCGCGTAGCGCTCCACCCATTCCGGATCGGGGGCGATCTCGTCGGCGGTGCGGACGAAGGCGTCGACCGCGTCCTCGACGCGCGCGAAGCGGCCAGTCGCGGTCGCCGCCATGGCCGCGCAGCCGACCACGCCGCACTCGGCTTCCTTCGGCACGACGATTGGGATGCCGTAGATGCTGGCCTTTATGCGCAGCCAGAGCTCCGTCTTCGCGCCGCCGCCTGAGGCGATCACCTTTTCGATCCGGCGACCGGCGGCACGCTCCATGATCCTCAGGTGCCGCGCCGCGGCGAATGCGACGCCTTCGAGCACGGCGCGATGAAGATGCGAGAGGCCATGCGCCGCCCCGAGCCCGAAGAACTGGGCCCGGGCATTGCGGTGCGCGCCGAGCCGTTCGCCGGCGAGGTAGGGGATGAAGAAAAGTCCGTCCGCACCGGCAGGCGCCTCCGCCGCCTTGGCGACGATGTCGTCGTAGGAGAGCGCCTTCTCGTGGAAGGCGCGGCGCGCCCAGCGCATGGCATCGCCACCTGTCTCAAGCAGCACGAACGGGCCCCAATGGCCTTCGACCGTGGCAACGTTGCAGATTTCCGGATCGAGGAGCGGCGTCTCGGCGATCAGCGTCAGAATGCAGGAGGTGCCGGTCACGTCGGAGGCGAGGCCCAGGCGACAGGCGCCCGAGCCGAGCAGGGCTACCGGATAGTCGGCCCCCCCGACGAGGACGGGCGTTCCTTCCACGAGCCCGGTCTCCGCGGCCGCCACGGCGGTGACGGCGCCGAGAATCTCGAGCGGGTCGCGGATCGGCGGCAGCTTCGCCGCGTCGATGCTGAGCAGGTCGATCATCGCCGGCGACCAGGCGCGCTTCGCCGGGTTCATCAGGAAGCTGCAGGAGGCGTCGCCGGAATCCATCGCGACCTCGCCGGTGAGCCGCAGATTGATGAAATCCTTCGGCATGATCACGGCCGTTGCCGCGCGATAGGCCTCGGGGTCGTTGTCGCGCAGCCACGCGAGCTTGAAGCCCGGCCAGGCCGGCGTCGGCGGATTGCCGCTTTCCTTGAGGTAGGTGTCGGGCGCGTTGCCGCGCTCGAACGCGGCGACGATGTCGATCGTGCGCTTGTCGTTCCACAAGGGCACGAGCTCGCGGGTCGGCTCCCCGGCCGCGTCGACGAGCACGGTTCCGTGCATCTGCCCGCAGGCGCACACGGCCGCGATCCTTTCACGCGCGCCCTCGACCGCGGCGAGCGTCGCGCGGATGGCGTGGACAACGCCGGCCCACCAATCCCGGGGCCGTTGCTCCGCCCAGCCGAAGGTCGGCACGATCTGGTCGTGCTCGCGGGCGGCGATATGGAGGATCGCGCCCGCCTGATCGACCAGCGCCGCGCGCACGCTCCCCGTGCCGACGTCGATCGCAAGGGTGAGGTCACGGGGCAAGGCGACGCCGCTTTCGGATCAGTGCTTCAGCGATCCGGTGCTGTACTGCAGCAGCAAGGCCACAAGGATGATCAGGCCCATATAGACCTGCTGGTGATAGCCGGGCACGCCGCCGAGATTCATGATGTTGGCGATGATGCCCATGACGAGCGCGCCGAGCAGCGTGTTGATGACGCTGCCGCGCCCGCCCATCAGGCTCGCCCCGCCGATGACCACGGCGGCGATGACGTTAAGCTCCGCGCCGACGCCAACCTGCGATGATCCGACCCCGGTCCGGCTCGCCGAGATGATGCCGGCGACCGCGGCGAGCGCGCCGGAGATGATGTAGACGGCGAGCACGTAGCGCGGGACCGCGATTCCGGAAAGGCGCACGGCCTCCTCGTTCGAGCCGATCGCCGTGATGATGCGCCCGAAGCGCGTGAAGTTCAGCACGATGCCGCCGACGATGAAGACCACGAACATCAGGATCACCGGCTGCGGAATGCCGAAGAGATAGCCCGCCCCGAAGTTCGACAGCGCGTCGCCCGGCGCGCCGCCGATCATGATCGGGCGGCCCTCCGAGATGATGAGCGAGAGGCCGCGCGCAATCGCCATCATGGCGAGCGACATCACGAAGGAAGGAAGCCTGAGATAGGCGACGAAGCTGCCGGTCACGAGACCGCATGCGGCGCCGGAGAGAATGACGAGGATGACCGTCGTCACAATGCCGAAGCCCGAGCTGGCCACGAAATAGCCGGTCAGCACGCTCCCCAGGGCGACGATCGAGCCGACCGAGAGGTCGATCCCGCGCGTCAGGATCACGAACAGCATGCCGACCGCCATGATGCCGGAGCCGGCCGCCACCTGGCGCAGCACGTTGAGGATGTTCAGCTTGGTCAGGAAGCTGTCGGACCAGAAGCTGGCGACGATCACCATCGCCACGAAGATGGCGAGCGTGCCGAACCGCTGCAGCAACTCGCGGAAGTCGATCTTGTTGCGGGGTTCCGATCGCGGCTCGCTGATGACTGTCATGGTTGTGCCTGGCCCTCATTGGGACGTCCGACCATGGCCAGCGCGAGAAGGTTCTCGTCGCTGTAGCGGTCGGGCGTCAATTCCCCCCGTAGCTCACCTTCGCCCATGACGAGGACGCGGTCGCAAAGCCCGAAAAGCTCCTGATGCTCCGACGAGATCATGAGCACGGCTTTCCCCGACTCCGCCATCCTGTTGATCAGGGCGTAAATCTCCGACTTGGCCCCGACATCGACGCCGCGCGTCGGCTCGTCAAGCAGGATGACGTCGCCGTCCGCGTGAAACCACTTGGCGAGCACCACTTTCTGCTGGTTGCCCCCGGAAAGGCTTGAGACCGGCGCGTCGACGCTCGCCGCTTTCAGCCGGAGGCTTTCGCCGAGCTCGGTCACCGTGCGCCGCTCAAGCGCGCGCCGCAAGAAGCCGAACGCGTTCACCACCGAGGAAAGACGCGCCATCGTGGCGTTGACGCGGACCGACTTGTCGAGGATGACACCATGCTGTTTGCGGTCCTCCGGAACGAGGCCGATCCCGGCATTGACGGCGTCCTTCGGCGAGCGGAAGCGCACCGTCTTGCCCTTCAGCGTGATGGCGCCGCCGTTCAGGCGATCGGCGCCGAAGATCAGCCGCGCGACTTCGGTGCGGCCGGAGCCGACCAGGCCGCCAAGCCCGATGATCTCGCCGGCGCGGATGGAAAGGCTGATGTCGCGCAGCTTGTGCCCGTCGGTTGCGCCGTTGATCCGCAAGAGCTCCTCGCCGATCTCGCGGTGGCCGCGCTCGGGGAACATCGCCGAAAGCGGCCGCCCCACCATCATGCGGATGACCCCGTCGATCGTCGCGTCCTCGACCGCCAGCGTGTCGACCACCTGGCCGTCCTTCATCACGGTCACGCGGTCGGCGATCTCGAGAACTTCGTCGAGGCGATGGGAGATGTAGACGATGCCGACGCCCTGCGACCGCAGGTCGGCGATGATCTGGTGCAGACGCTCGGCATCGCGGCCGGAAAGTACCGCCGTCGGCTCGTCGAACACGATGATCCTGACCTCGTGCGACAGCGCCTTGGCGATCTCGACGACCTGCTGGTGCGCCACCGAGAGACTGCCGACGCGGCTCGTCGGATTGATCTCGAAGCCGAGCCGGCTGATCAGCGCGGTCGCCCGCTGCTTGAGCGCGCGCCAGGAGATCACCCCGGGAAGCTCGCCGAGAAAGAGATTCTCGGCCACCGAAAGATCGGGGGCGAGCGCCAGTTCCTGGTGGATGACCGTGACGCCAAGCGCGAGCGCGGCGCGCGGATCGCGCAGGCTGACCTTCTCGCCGCCGATCATGATCTCGCCGCTGCTCGGCTGTATCTCGCCGCCGAGAATGCGGATGAGGGTGGACTTTCCGGCGCCGTTCTCACCGACGAGCGCGTGCACCTCGCCGCTTTGCACGTCGAAGTCCACGCCCGTCAGGGCGTGGACTCCACCATAGGATTTGGTGATCGCCGTGAGCCGTGCGAGTTCCGTCATGGCGCCTGGCCCGATTACGTTTGCGGGCGGCGGTGGGAGGTTCCGCCGCCCGCACGAGACAAATACGTGGTCGCAGTCTTAGAACACTGCATCCGGATTGTAGTATTTGTCGACGTTCTCCTTCGTAATCGCCGCTGGCGTCGTGAGGTCGAGCTTCGGGAAGCCGGCCGGCAGCTCGCCCTTGAGCGCCTGCAGGCCGACGTCGACCGCGGTGCGGGCGACGAGCGCCGGATCGTTCAGGCCGGTTGCGCCGTACTTGCCATCCTGGATGAGCTTCAGCGCTTCCTTCTGGCCATCGGCGGCGGCGAGCACGAGCACGTCGTTCTCCTTGCCGATCGCCTGCAGCGCCTTGATCGCGCCGAGCACCATTGAATCGTTCTCGCCGAGAATCACGTTGGCGTCGGGATGCGCCTGCAGCAGGTCTTCAGCCGCCTTCAGCCCGCCTTCCTGCGCCCATGAGCCCCAGCCCTGGCCGAGGACCTCGAAGCCGGCATGGCCTTCGTTGACGAGCTGGCCTTCGATCAGGCCGCTGAACACGCCGAGACGGCGGTCGCGTCCGACCTCGTTGCCCTGGGAGCCGGAGAGCAGGATGATCTTGATCGGCTTGCCTTGCATCTGCTTGGCGAGCCACTGGCCGACCAGATAGCCGTTCTGGGAATTCGACGACCGCACTTGCGTGATGACATCCGCCTTCGTGTCGAGGCTGGAGTCCATGATGATGACCTTCACCCCGGCCTTGGTCGCGGCGTCGGCGGTGGAGACGAGGCCCTCCGGATCGCGCGGATTGAGGATCAGGAGATTGATGCCCTGGGCGACCATGTCCTCGACGTCGGAGATCTGCTTGTTCATGTCGTTCTGGCCGTCGGACGTGACCACCTCGCATCCGGCCTCCTTCGCCTGAGCTTCGGCGGCCTTCACCTGGGCGACGAAATAGGGTGCGCTCAAGGTGTACATCGCAATGCCGACCTTGCAGTCGGCCGCCTGCGCGGCGGCGCCTGCGGTGCCCACCAAGAAGGCCGCCCCAAGCAAACATGCAGGAAGAAATTTCCTCATCAGTTCCCTCCACGATTGATTTCGCTGGGCTGTTCTCAATGGGCCCAGTTATGTAGCATAGATACATGCGCTCGCTTCGGTCAAGCCGTCGCTGGTCTCACAAATTTCAATGAGAGAGACATTCGTGAGATCGCTAGCTTGGAACAATGCTCCACCGAGGAGACGTCATCCGCCTCGTCACCGCACTTGCCTTTCGGATATCTTCCGATTTATGTAGCAAAATTACAGAACTTGCGGCGCTGGTCGCAGTTCTGAGAGCGGGAGGAGCGGCATGCGCGAACCCGGATTCTGCCGGGTCGATGTTGAGAAGGGCGAGCTTGCGGGCGCCACCGGTCGCTACGCGAAGACGCTGGGCGACCTGGACGGCATCTACGCCGACGAGGCGGCCTATCGAGCGCTTCTCGACGAGATGGCCGACACGGCCGTCTACGAGGTGAGCGACTACAGGCCCTCCAGCGATGCCGGGGACATGATCGTCGGCGTGACCCGCATGCTGCCCGGCAAGGTCGGTCGTGAGTTCTTCCTGACGCGCGGCCATATCCACGCCAACGCCAATCGGCCGGAGCTCTATTATGGCGAGAGCGGCCATGGGGTGATGCTGCTGGAATCGCCGGCCGGCGAGGTACGGACGGTGGAGATCGCGCCGCGCACGATGTGCTACGTGCCGCCTTTTTGGATCCACCGCTCGGTGAATGTGGGCAGCGACATTCTGGTGATGACCTTCGCTTATCCGGCGGATTCTGGGCAGGACTACGATATCATCGCCAAGGCGGGCGGGATGCGCAGCCGCATCGTCGACGACGGCAATGGCGGCTGGACGACCGTCGACAACGAGCGCTACTGCTTCCGGCCGCCCGAGCTTGTCGAAAGCATCCTCGCGCAGTCGCGCTGAGAACGGCTCGCGCCATGACCAGCCTGGCTCGTTCGGCCGACGCGCGCGATGCAGCAAGGCACTTGCGCTCATGACCGATCTTGCGCCGGCCACGCGGCCAACTCTCTACTTCATCGGCGTCACCACGACGCAAAGCTCGATCATGAAGGTCTTTCCCGCCTGGGCGGAGCACCTCGGGCTCAAGGATGCCGCGATCAAGGGGATCGATTTCCCGCTGCGCGCCGACCCGCAGGCCTATCGTGCCGCCGTGAGCTTCATCAAGGACGACCCGCTCTCGCTCGGCGCACTCGTCACCACGCACAAGATCGACCTCTTCAAGGCCTGCCGCGACCTTTTCGACGAGATCGGCCCCCATGCCCGCGTGATGGAGGAGACGAGCTGTCTCTCGAAGCAGGGCGGAAAATTCGTCTGTCACGCCAAGGATCCGATCTCCTCCGGCCTGGCTTTGAAGGGCTTCCTGCCGAGGAACCATTTCGCCGAGACGCGCGCGGAGCTCTTTGCGATCGGGGCGGGCGGCTCGACGATCGCCATCACCTGGTATCTGTCGCAGCCGGAGCTGGGCGCCGACCGGCCCTCCCGCATCGTCGTCTCCGACCGCAATTCCGAGCGTCTGCAGGAGGTCGCGCGCATCCACCGCGAGTTCGGCATGGCCATCCCGGTCGACTACGTGATCGCTTCCGATCTGGCGGAGAACGACGCGGTCCTGGCGGGCCTGAAGCCCGGCTCGCTGGTCGTCAACGCGACCGGGCTCGGCAAGGACGCGCCCGGCTCGCCGCTTTCCGACGCCGCGGGCTTCCCCGAAGGCGGCATCGCCTGGGACCTCAACTATCGCGGTGACCTGGTTTTCCTCGATCAGGCGCGGGCGCAAGAGAAGGAGCGCAATCTCCAGGTCGAGAACGGCTGGACCTATTTCATCCACGGCTGGACGCAGGTGATCGGCGAGGTCTTTCACGTCGCCATCCCGACCGGTGGCCCTGGCTTCGATGCGATCGCGGCGATCGCCGCCAAGGCGACGAGCGGGTGATCCGATGCCGGGACGGATCCTCGTCACGCCCCGCTCGTTGACGGCATCGCCGCATCCGCGCGTCGAGAAGCTGCGCGAGCTGGGTTTCGAGAACGTCTATTCGGCACCGGGGCGACAGCCGGACGAAGCCGAGTTGCTGCGGGAGCCGCGCACGCTTGCTCTTGTCGGACACCCGCGCGTCATTGCGACGAGCCATGTCGGCGCCTTCACCGAGGAGAGCGTCGAGCGCGCGACCGAGATGGCGGTAGCAAATCTTCTCGATGCGCTCGCGTCGGGAGGCGTCGCATGAACGCCCGCGCCCGCACTTCGCGCGGAGCGCCGGATCGCCTGGTCCGATCCGGCGCCTGTGGAGTCTCCGCTCGCGGTAAGCTAGGTTCAGCCGGCTAGGAATGCATTCCATGCTGCTCACCGATCAACCGATCGCGCCTACCGCCGGCCAGAACATCCTGGAGGTGGTGAGAACGGCGTACGCGCGGCTGCGCAAGTCGGAGCGCAAGGTGGCCGACCTTGTGCTCGAGCATCCGCGCAAGGTGCTTGGCGCGACGGTCGCGGAGACGGCGGAGCTCGCTGACGTCAGCCAGCCGACCGTGATCCGCTTTTGCACCGCGCTCGGCTGCGTGGGCTTCCAGGATTTCAAGCTGCGGCTCGCGCACAGTCTGGCGCTCGGGACGCCCGCGACGCATTCCGTCCTGTCGGAGGACGACGCCGCCTCGACGGTGGCTGAGAAGATCTTCGACTATACGATCTCGAGCCTCGACTGGGCCAGGCATCACCTCGACAGGGAAGCGGTGGAGACGGCCGTCACGTTTTTGGAGAAGGCGCGCTCCATCGAGTTCTTCGGCTTCGGCGCCTCCGGCATCGTGGCGAGCGACGCGCAGCAGAAGTTCCCGCTCTTCGGGGTTCCCTGCGGCGCCCAGCTCGACTCGCACCAGCAGATCATGGCCGCGACGATGATGGGGCCGAGCGACGTCGCCGTCGTCATCTCCAATACCGGCCGCACGCGCTCGATCCTCAACGTCGCGCGCACCGCGCGGGAGAACGGCGCCAAGGTCGTCGGCATCACCGGCTCGCGCTCGCCGCTCGTCGACGAGTGCGACGTCGCGCTGATCGTCGAGACGCTGGACAACACCAACGTCTATACGCCGACGATCTCGCGCATCGCCGCGCTCGTCGTGATCGACATTCTCTCCACCGCGGTGGCGCTGAGGCGCAATGACGAGCGCCTGCGGCGCTTCCAGACGATGAAGCAGCGTCTTGCCGAGTTGCGCACGATCGAGGAGTGATCGGGCGCGGCTCCTAGTCGTCGACCGCGACGTGAAAATCCTCGCCCACCCACGCTTGCGTATCGCGCCAGCGGAAGGTGAAATCGACACGGCGCACATTCTCCAAGCCGGACAGGCTGACCTCGAAAGCGTGTGAGCCGAGCCCGGCCTCTTTCGTTTCGCCGTCGCTGACGTTCTGCCACCCGTCGACGCCCCAATGGACGCGCGCGGGGCGCGGGAGCGCGATCACCAGCGTTCCGCCGCGCTCGGTCCGTGCGATTTGCGCGTGCGGACACCAGATCGCGTATCTGATCGTCGGGCGCCGGCCGCCATAGCGGCGCCAGACCGCCGGCGGCCGGTCGAACGGATATCCGAGATGGCGCGAGACCATGAGCTTGATGAACTCCGCGTGCGCCCAGGCGAGCGGCATCGCCGATCCGGTCGGCTTGCCCGGAAATAGCCCCTGCGCGCGCAGCGCCTCGGCGTCCCACACCTGCTCGGGCATCATCCCGCCAGCTCCGGTCATCGACGCCATGGTGCGGAGATAGGGTGCCGGATCGTTGCCCGCGACCAGCTCATAGTGGCCGCGCTCGCCGGCAAGAAGCGGCCATCCGCGCCCGCGCCCCGTGCCGTCGAAGGGACCGCCATCGTCGTGCTCGCCGTAGCCGTCGCCGTTGTAGCGGTGCCAGACCGGGCCCTTCGGCGTGTCGGTCTTCAGGATCGCATCCACCACCTTCACGCTGTCGCGGATCAGCGCGTCCGTCGGGGCGCGAAGCCCGAAGCGCACGAGCTGAAGAAAGTCGACGCCGACCTCCTCGTCGTAGGTGATGTGACTCGCTTCGCGAAGGTTGCGGATGTCGAACCGGCCCTTGACGGCCGTCGGATCGTGCAGCACCTCCGGCGGCGCGATGCGGATATAATAGCCCTCTACGCCGACGGTCCTGGCGAGGGTCGTACCTTCGACCGCGGTCCATGCCTCGATGTTGGCGTTCCAGAAGTCGGCGAGGGCAAGCGCGGAGGTTCGCGACGGCTCCGGGAGGAACTCCGCACCGGCGACGAGAGCGGCGATGCTTGCGGCAAGCGTGAAGCCGTTGACCCCGGCATTCTCCTCCCATCGGTCCTGGCTGCTCGACGGACCAGTGCGGGCGATATAGGAAAGCGCCTTCAGCACCATGTCGTGCACGTCCGTTCCGTGCAGCGCCTGGCGGTCGGCGAGCGCTGCGGCGAGCAGCACCGGAAACGCCGTCTCGTCGAGCTGCATGCCCTGCCAATAGGCGGTGCCGCCGAGCCATTGGTTCTGGTACCAGCTGCCGTCCGGCTTCTGCGTGGCGATCAGGTAGCGCAGCGTCTCGCGCGCCTCGTGCTCCGCGCCGAGCGCGAGCAGCCCGGTGGCGCACTCGACCAGGTCACGCGGCCAAACCAGATGATAGCCGCCGAGGTTGTCGCCGCTGTTGCCCCACGGCACGCTCAGGCTGGCGACCATGGCGCCCGGATAGGTCTTGTCGCGATGCGTGCGCAGCACCATCGAGGAGAGCTGCAACTGGTCGGCCAGCTCCATCGACGGCTCATCCGGCAGCATCGAGCGCTTCTTGCGGCGCTCGTGCCATCGCCGCCAGTCGGCGACCTGTTGCTGCACGAGGTTGTCGAAGGGCTGCATGAGGCTTGAGAGTGTAAGCGTCGCGGCGGCCTGGATGGTGTCGCCGAAGCCCAAGGCGAGGACGGCGTTGCGGGCAAGTGCCCCGACGAGGGCGACGTTGCCCGGCCCGGCGGAGGCATATTGCCAGGTCAGCGCGCCGTTGCGGTGAAAGTCCTGCCAACCGTCGGTCTCGCCGACATAGCCTGCGCCAAGCGCGCCGAATGCCTCGCGCTGGTTGTCGTCGACGGCCGCGACCGCCAGTGCAAAGGGGCCTTGCTCGGCGGTGAGCAGCCGGCGCCCGCTTTGGCGGCGGATGGTGGCGAGGTTATGCGTGCCGTCGGTGCCGAGCCGCGGCGCGAGAAGCACATAGGGCTTGAGCTCCGCATCGCCCGCGAGGTCGACCTCGATCGCCAGCACGTCACGATCCGGATCGGGGGTGACGCGCAGCGTGAGCGTGAAGCGCGCATGCGTGTGCACGATCTCGACCGCCGGCGTGCCCGGCGCCAGGAGACGCAAGGTGTAGTTCTGCAGCCGCTTGACCTCGACCCAGAAGCCGTGGCCGTCGCCGACGATGAAGCCGAGATCGCGGATCTGCGGAAGGTCGACGCGTGGGTAGTAGACCTCGTTCAGTATGCCGTAGCCGAGCGTGAACCAGACGCGCGAACGGCCGAGCGCGCAGCCGACGACGTCCTTGGCGCTGCTCGTCCAGGTCGGAGCGATGCCGGGGCCGCCGGGTGCTGAGCCGCGGGATACCTCGATCGGCTCAAGCATGGGGCTTACGCTCGTCCCAGAGCCGAAATCCTCCGATGAAGGCGTTTTCGTTGTCGCCGAGCCGCGCGTGCGGCGGCAGCGTTTTCAACTTCGTCGCGTTGCCGCCGCCCAGAACGACATAATCGGGCTCAAGCGCGGCCGTAAGATGCTCGACCGCGGAGGCGACGACGTGGCGCCACCTCTTGAGCCCCATCCGTTTAAGGCCGTCGCGGCCGAGATATTGCTCGAACGTCTTTCCGTGCCGATAGCCGAGATGCGCCAATTCCATCGGTTGCACCGCGCCGTCGACAATCATGGCCGCGCCCAGACCTGTTCCGAGGCCTAGGAACAGCATGCGCCCGCCTGAATAGCTGCCGAGCGCCTGCATGACGGCGTCGTTGACGATCTTGATCGGTCGGGCGAACGCGGCGTGAAAATCGAACCCGACCCAGCCGCTGCCGAGATTGTGCGGCTCGGCGATGGGCCGATTGTGAATGACCGGCCCGGGATATCCCATCGACACGACATCGTAGTCCCAGTCCTTCGTCAGCTCCAGGACCTGGGCCGCCATTTCCCGAGCGCTGAGATCAGGGCCGGACTCGAACGCGCGCCTCTCCGATTTTGAGTTCAGCAGAACTTTGACATGCGTTCCGCCGACGTCGATCGCAAGAATCTTGCGGCGCTTTCCACGCTGACCGGATCGGGGCGGTTTTACGGGCGTCGCAGCTTTTCCACGCTTATTGCTCATGATTCGATCCGCCGGCGACGCTCGGCTCGCGCCAGCCGCCGGCGCCTTTCGCGATTTCAGCTGCCTCGGCCGGCCCCATGGATCCGCGATCGTATTCGTGCAGCGGCGTCTTGTTGCCGAGGATAGGGTCGACGATGCGCCATTGCGCTTCGGCGCTGTCCTGTCGCGCGAACAGCGTCGCGTCTCCGAGCATCGCATCGCCGATGAGCCGCTCGTAGGCGCTCATCTCGTCGCCGCTGCTGTGCATCACCTTGAGTTCGGCCTGCTCGCCGGTCATCGCCTCGCCGGGCTTCTTGGTTCGCGCGCCGAGGGCGATCACCACGTCGGGACTGAGGCGGAAGCGGAGATAGTTCGGCCGCCGCGGTCGGCTCGTGCCGAAAACGATCTTCGGCGGATAGTCGAAATCGACCACCACTTCGGTTGCCGTAACCGACAGACACTTGCCCGCCCGCACCAGGAACGGCACGCCCTGCCACCTCCAGGAATCGATGTGCAGGCGCAGGGCAGCGAACGTCTCGACCTCGGAGTCCGGCGCTACACCCGGCTCGCTTCGGTAGCCGTTGAATTGGCCGCGGACGAGCTCCGCCGGGTCGAGCGGCCGCACGGAGTTGAACAGCTTGATCTTCTCGTCACGCACAAAGTTGGCGTCGTCGCTGACCGGACACTCCATCGCCAGAATAGCGACGATCTGCAGAAGATGGTTCTGGATGACATCGCGAAGGGCGCCGACCTCCTCGTAGAAGCGGCCGCGGCCGGCGACGCCGAAACTTTCGGCCATCGTGATCTGGACGCTGCGCACATAGTTGCGGTTCCAGATCGGCTCCAGAAACGCGTTGGCGAAGCGGAAATAGAGAAGGTTTTGGACCGGCTCCTTGCCGAGGAAGTGGTCGATCCTGAAAATAGCGTTTTCCGCCAGAACCTTGTGCAGCGTCTGATCGAGAGCCACCGCCGATTGGAGATCCCGCCCGAAGGGCTTTTCGATGACGACGCGAGCGCCCTCGACACCGCCGGAACTGGCCAGGCCATCGACGACGTCGGGAAACATGCTCGGCGGGATGGCGAGGTAGTAGAGCGGCCGCTGGCAACCGCTTAGCGCCGAACGCAATTGCCGGAATGTCTCGGCATCTCGGTAGTCGCCATCGATGTAGCGCAAGAGTCCGGCGAGCCGCGCGAAGACGTCCGCATCGAAGTCGGGCGCTTCTTTCACGGCGTCTCGCGCGTGCGCCTTCAGGTCGTCGAGTGTCCAGCCGGATTTCGCCACGCCGACAACCGGGACGTGGAGCTTGCCGCGCCGGCACATCGCGTAAAGGGCGGGAAGAATCTTCTTGTGCGCGAGATCGCCGCTCGCGCCGAACAGGACCAATGCGTCCGAGGGTGCGGCGGTCGTCGTCACGCTATTTGTCCGCGGGTTTCTCGACGTGGCCGCCGAACTCGTCGCGCATCGCGGAGAGCATCTTGTCGGCGAAATCGGCGGCGCCGCGCGAAGCGAAGCGCTCGAAGAGCGCCGTGCTCAACACCGGTACCGGCACACCTTCGTCGATCGCCGCCTTCACCGTCCAGCGCCCCTCTCCGGAATCGGAAACCCGTCCCTTGAAGGCCGAGAGTTCGGGGTCGTTCAGAAGCGCCTCCGCCGTCAGGTCGAGAAGCCAGGAGGAGATGACGCTGCCGCGGCGCCACACCTCGGCGACCTCCGCGACATCGATTTCGTAGCGGTAGGCCTCCGGATCGGCGAGAGGCGCGGTCTCCGCGTCGGCGACGCCCGTCTTCGCGCCGACATTGGCGTGGCGCAGCACGTTGAGACCTTCGGCGTAGGCGGCCATGAGGCCGTATTCGATCCCGTTATGGACCATCTTGACGAAGTGGCCGGCGCCGCTCGGGCCGCAATGCAGATAGCCGTGCTCGGCCGTCGTGGCGCGGTCCGCGCGTCCAGGGATGCGCGGCGCGGAATCGATCGCGGGCGCGAGCGTGGCGAAGATCGGATCGAGCCGCCTGACCGGCTCGTCTTCCCCGCCGATCATTTGACAGTAGCCGCGCTCCAGGCCCCAGACGCCGCCGCTGGTGCCGACATCGAGATAGTGGATGCGCTTTTGCTGAAGCGCCTTCGCGCGGGCGATGTCGTCGCGGTAGTAGGAATTGCCGCCGTCGATCAGCACGTCATCCGCCGCGAGAAGACCGGTCAATTGGCCGATCGTGTCGTCGACGATAGCCGCCGGTAGCATCATCCAGACGGCGCGCGGGGCTTTCAGCTTGGCGACGAGATCGGCCATCGAATCCGCGCCGACGGCGCCTTCACCGGCGAGCGCCGCCACCGATTGCGGCCTGATGTCGAAGACGACGCACTCATGCCCGCCGCGCATGAGCCGGCGCGCAATGTTGGCGCCCATCCGTCCGAGCCCGATAATGCCTAGCTGCATGGTCGCTCCAAATTCCGGCGGGCCAGCGGCCGAGCCGCTCAAAGGAGGAAATAGAGCATTGCCCGCGATGTCGCTACCCGTCAGCGAATACGTTTAAGAAAGCCTCGACGCCCGGCGTATTTCCGAAGCGATGCAGCTTTATTCGGGCGAGCTCATCGCAGCCGTGCGGACGCGTTCGCGCGCGCCCGATCGTTCGCGGCCCCAAGCAGCGCGGCGGCGAGGCCGACCAGTGCGACCAGAGCGCCCGCGAGCGGCACGGCCGGCAGGCTGAAGCCTTGATCGATGATAACGCCGCCGAGAAAAGCGCCCCCGGCGTTGCCGAGGTTGAAGGCCCCGATATTCAAAGTCGACGCGAGGTTCGGCGCGTGGCTCGCCTTGTCCACGACGCGCGACTGAAGGCCGGGCACGACACCGAAGGCGGCCATCGCCCAGATGAAGATGACGATCAGCGTGGCGACCTTGCTATGGGCGACGAGCGAGACCGCGGCCAGCGAGACGACGAGCACGGCGAGCATCGTGATCATCGCGCGCATCGCGCCGCGGTCGGAAAACTTGCCGCCGAGGGTGATTCCGATCGTCAGCGCGATCCCGATCATGAACAGGATCAGCGTGACGTTGGAGGGCGTGAAGCCGGTCACCGTCTGGAGCAGCGGCACGATATAGGTGAAGAGCGTGAAGGTGCTGGCGGAGGCGATGATCGTCGTGGCGATCGCCAGCAGCACGTCCCCTTGGCGGAGGACCGAGAGCTCGCGGCGCATGCCTTCTGAGCGCCGCGCGGCGATCTCGGGCACGAGCCAGTAGACGGGGACGAGGGCGACCAGGCCGAGCACTGTGATCACCCCGAATGTTGCCCGCCAGCCGAACGTCTGTCCGACCAGGGTTCCGAGCGGCACGCCGAGGATATTGGCGAGCGTCAGACCGAGGAACATCAGGCCGATCGCGCTAGCCTGGCGGTTCACGGGCACCATGCCGGCCGCGACCACCGCGCCGACGCCGAAGAGCGTCCCGTGCGCGAAGGCTGCAAGCACGCGCGCAACGACCAGGAGCCAGTAGCTCGGCGATAAGGCAGAGATGAAATTGCCGACGATGAACACGCCGACCATCATGATGAGCACGCGCTTGCGCGGCTGGTTGGCGGTCAGCGCGGCGAGGATCGGTGCCCCGATCACGACGCCGAGGGCATAGGCGGTGACGAGCTGCCCGGCGAGCGGGATTGAGACGGAAAGATCGCGGGCGATATCCGGCAAAAGCCCCATCACCACAAATTCGGCGGTACCGATGCAAAAGGCGCACATGGTGAGCGCAAGCACTGGGATCGGAATCCCGCGCCACATCGCGATCGGCGGGGTCTCCGCGCCAAGCTCTCGTTCCGCTGTCATCCTGTGTCTTTCGTCGCTGCGACCGACCGGCGGTCGAGGGAATGGGAGGAGCCGAGGTCGGAACGTTCCGGCCTGAAGGCGCTTTCCGGTGCCGCGAGGGTCAGCCGGAATATTCCATGATGTAGAGGCCTGCGCCGCTCCAGTCGGTCACGTAGCAAAGTCCGTTCCGGTCGACGAAGACGTCGGCGGAATGGAGCACGATCGGGCGGTTCGGGCGCGGATCGACCAGCTTCTTCGGCGCCGGCGGGACGCAGGCTCCGACCTCGATCGGGCGGAGCGGGTCGCTGATATCGTGGACGCGCAGGCCGGCATTCTGCCAGGTCGAGAAGATCAGCGTCTCGCTTTGCAAGCCTTCCGGCCGGTTCTCATAGATGTTGTGCGGGCCGAAATGGCCGCCGACCGCGATATAGTCGCGATCCTCGGGCGGCGGCAGGATCGAGATCGAGATCGGGTTCGCCTTTACCTGGTTGTCGAAGACCCAGATCGGCTTGAACCCGTCCTCTCCGCCATCGAGCACGGCTTCGTCGAGCACGATCAGCAGATTGCGCTTCGGCAACGGCAGGCAATTGTGCGTGCCCCCGCCGAAGGGCGGCGACCAGTTCTTATGCACGATGAGCTTCGGCTTCGCCTTGTCTTTCACGTCGACCACCGCGAGGCATCCGTCGCGCCAGGCGCAATAGGCGACGTCGTCATGCACGACCGCGTGATGGAGCCCGTAGCGTCCGCGCTTTAGCGGCCAGTCCGCCACCTCGTCGCGCGCCACGTTCATGCCGGGCAGCCAGTATTTCCCGACAATTCGCGGTTTCGTTGGATCCTGCATGTCGATGGTGACGAGGATGTAGTCGCTGAATCCGTCGAGCATGGCGGAGGCGTAGGCCCAGCGTCCGCCCGTGTACCAGATGCGGTGCAGCCCCGTTCCCTTGACCGGCATGAAGCCGATGCGGCGCGGCTCGGCCGGCTTGGAGATGTCGTAGACCGCCATCCCGGCCGACCAGTCGCGCCTCTTCTTCTCAGCGGCGTGGCCGTGCGTGCCGGCCTTCGGTTTGTAGTAGTTCCGTTCGTCCGCCATCTCCGTCTGCGCGAACATGTCATGCGCGTGGATCAGGAGGAGCAGGTCGCCGTGGACCTGCAGGTGCAGGCTCCACGTGTTGGGCGGGTTCTCCACATAGTTGACCGTTTTTGGCTTCGTCGGATCGCGCACGTCGACGACGCTGAAGCCACGCGAGCAGACATGCCCGATATAGGCATGGCCGCGATGCACCATGATCTGCTGGCCGTCGCCCCGCCCGTTCTGGTCGGTGTGGCCGACGATGCGCATGTTCTGCGCGTAAGACGGCTTCGGGAAATCGGGGCGGGGCATCTTTCGTTCCTAGTCTCGCATGCGGTTCGGGAAGACGTGCATGAGCGCCTTGCGTCCTTCGAGGCCCGGCCCCTAGGTGCCGAGCGCCTCAGGATGAGGGGCGTTGGGGATTGCAGCCCTCCCTGCCTCCCTCATGCTGAGGTGCGACCCCGGACTTAATCCGGGGGAGCCTCGAAGCACGCAGCGACGCTTCCGCCACTCACCCCTTATATTCGACGATGTAGAGGCCTGCCGAGAAGTCGGTCACGTAGCAAAGCGCGTTCTTGTCGACGAAGACGTCGGCGGAATGCAGCACGATCGGACGGTTCGGCCGCGGATCGACCCACTTCTTGGGCGGCGGCGGAACGAAGGCGGCGATCTCTTTCGGCCGGAACTGGTCCTTGATGTCGTAAACCCGGAGACCGGCGTTCTGGTAGGTCGCGAAGATCGTCTCCGAGCTCTGGAAGCTTCCCGGCCGGTTCTCATGCACGTTATGCGGCCCGAAGTGCCCGCCGACCTTCAGGTAGTTCTTGTCTGAGGGCGCGGGGAAGGTGGAGATCGAGATCGGATTCGACTTCACCTGGTTGTCGAAGACCCAGATCGGCTTGAAGCCGTCCTCCTGGTTGTCGAGCACGGTCTCGTCGACCACGACCAGAAGATCGCGGTCGGGGAGGGGAAGGGCGTTGTGCGTGCCCCCACCGAAGGGCGGCGCCCACGTCTTGTGGACGATCAGCTTCGGCTTGGACTTGTTCTTGACGTCGACCACGGCGAGGCAGGCGTCGCGCCACGAGCAATAGGCGACGTCGTCGTGGATGATGGCGTGGTGCAGGCCGAAGCGTCCGTTCGGGGTCGGCCAGTTCGCCTTCTCTCCCGCCGCCGTGTTCATGCCGGGCAGCCAATATTTTCCCGCCAGCTTCGGCTTCTTCGGATCCTTCAGGTCGATGGTGATCAGGATGTAGTCGGAGAAGCCGTCGAGGAGCGCTGAGGCGTAGGCCCAGCGCCCGCCCACATACCAGAGGCGATGGAGCCCGGTTCCTTCCACCGGCATGAAGCCGATCTGTTTCGGGTCGCCGGGCTTGGAGATGTCGTAGACGGCCATGCCCGCCGACCAGTCGCGCTTCGCCGATTTCGGCTCGGCGTGATGCGCCACCTTGCCCTTGTAATACGCCTTCTCGTCGGCGAGCTCGGGCTGCGCGAACATGTCCTTGTTGTGGATGACGAGGAGAAGGTCGTCATGCGCCTGCAGGTGCAGCGTCCAGGTGTTCGGCGGTGCGGCGACATGTTTCACGGTCTTCGGGTTCTTCGGGTCGCGCACGTCGACGACCGAAAAGCCCTTGGAGAAGATGTGCCCGATATAGGCGAAGCCGCGGTGCACCATGATCTGCACGCCGTCGCAGCGGCCGTCCTGGTCGCTGTAGCCGACGAGTTTCATGTTCTTGGTTGCGTAGTCGGGTTTGGGAAGCGCCATGGCGATCGTCTCCTCGGTCCGACGCCCCGCATTTGCGGCCGGCGCCTGCATCTTGGTCGGTGGTTATGTCAGGCCTGACGGCCTCGCCGCGCGCTCGATCGGCGTCGATCGGCGAGCGCGAAGCCGGTCAGCCCGAAAACTCGCAGATATAAAGCCCCACGCTGAAGTCGGTGAAATAGACGAGGCCGGCCTTGTCGACGAACACGTCCGCTGAGTGGAGCACCAGCGGCCGGTTCGGCCGGGGATCGACGAGCTTCGTCGGCGGCGCCGGGACGAACGCGCCGATCTCCTTCGGCTGGTAGGCGTTGTCGATGTCGAAGACGCGCACACCCGCGTTCTGATAGGTGGTGAAGATCGTGCGGTCGCTGACGAATGCGTCCGGCCGGTTCTCATAGACGTTGTGAGGGCCGTAATGGCCGCCGACCTCCAAATAGTCGGTGTCGGTGGCGAGCGGGAAGGTGGAGATCGAGACCGGATTCGTCGGCTCGCGATTGTCGAACACCCAGATCGGCTTCATCCCGTCCTCCATCTTGTCGAGGACGGCTTCGTCGAGGACGAGGAGCAGATCGCGCTCCGGAAGCGGCAGGCAATTATGCGTGCCGCCCTGGAACGGCGGCGACCAGCTCTTGTGGACGATCAGCTTCGGATCGCTGCGGTCCTTGACGTCGACGACGACGAGGTTGGCGTCGCGCCAGGCGCAGTAGGCGGTGTCGCCATGGACGACGCCGTGGTGGCAGCCGTAGCGTCCGGTCTCCGTCGGCCAGTTCGTCTTCTCGCCGGCGGCCAGATTCATGCCCGGGAGCCAGAACCGTCCCGCCTCGCGCGGATTGGTCGGGTCCGACATGTCGATGGTGATGAAGATGTAGTCCGAAAAGCCCTCGATCAGGGCCGATGCGTAGGCCCAGCGCCCGCCCACGTACCAAAGGCGGTGAATGCCGCCGCCGTCGACCGGCATGAAGCCGATCTGCTTCGGCGCGGCCGGCTTTGAGATGTCCCAGACGGCCATGCCCGCCGACCAGTTGCGCTCGCCCTTCGCCTCCGACTGCCCGTGGAAGTCGGTCTTGCCTTTGTAGTAGTTGCGCTCGTCGGCGAGTTCCGGCTGCGCCCACATGTTCTTGGCATGCACGACGAGGAGCAGGTCCTCATAGGCCTGGCAGTGCAGGTTCCAGGTATTGTCCGGGCAGGGGTAGTAGCCGAGCGGCTTCGGGTTCTTCGGATCGCGAACGTCGATGACGCTGAAGCCGTTGGAGAACAGGTGGCTGACGTAAGCATGGCCCTTGTTGACCATCACCTGCACGGCATCCGGGCGGCCGCCCTGGTCGCTGTGGCCTATGGCGCGCATGTTGTGCGCATAAGCGGGTTTCGGAATATCGCCGGCCATCTTCGTCCCCTTATGTGGGAGACGGCGCGCGCGGCGCCGTCTCCTTTTCTCGTCGAGACTCTTTGATCTCTGCGTCCGGGCTTACTTGCCCCAGATTTTCTTGTACTCGTCGCGATAGCCGTTGCCGGGATCGAAGATGTTGTCCTTGCCACCGTCCGCGTCGATGTTGGCGCGGATGAAGAGGTGCGGCGGGGCGACGTAGCCGCTCGGAGCCTCGCCGGCGAACGCGCGGTTCAGCTCGTCGATCGTCTCCCAGCCATGCAGGTAGAGCGGCTCGGCGACCGTGGCGACCTGGTACTGGCCGTCGCGGATGCGCTGGAACGCCGGAACGGAGCCGTCGCCGGCCGAGATATTACGCGGATATCCCTCGGCGGGGTCGATGCCGGCGCTCTGCAGCGACGGTGCGGCAAAGTCGTAGTAGAGGTCGTTGACCGCGACCGAATAGGTCCACTGGTCGCCGTATTTCGTGAGCAGCGACGTCGTGAGCTGGCCCATGCGGTTTTGCAGGTCGCCGATCGGCGTATCGACCGTCTCAAGCACCTTGCAGCCCGAGCAGCCTTCGACGGCCTTCGCGGTCGCGTCGCTCTTCGCGATCGCGATCGCGTAGATGGAGTCGGTGAAGATGATGACACCGGCCTTGCCGCCGGAATCCACCACCGCGTAGAGGCCCGACGCCTTGGCGACCTCAAGCGGGTCGGTCGTGATGTTGGTGATCACGCCCGGCACGCCCTCGATCGGGCCAGGAGCGCCGCCGGAGTGCCATCCGACGACCTTGATGCCCTGCGCCACCGCCTGCTCGATCAGCGGCGCCTGTTCGCGTGCGTCGATGGTACCGAGGATGATGCCGTCGGGCTTCAGCGCGATCGCCTGCGTCAGGGCGGAAGCACGAGTGGACGGCTGCCCCTGCCCGTCGAGCAGGCGGAAGTCCCAACCAATCGCCTTCGCCGCTTCTTCCGCGCCGTCGCCGACGCCCTTGGCGCCGCCGTTGCGCTGATCGTCGGAGACGTAGATGACCAGCTTGTCGGGCTGTGCCTTGGGGCCGGTGGTCGGACCGGTCCATTCCGTCACCGGCGCGGTGACGGTGTCGATATAGGCTTTCGCCTCGTCCATGAAGGCATCTTGCGCGAAGCTCGTGCCTGCCGTGAGCGTGACGATCGCGGTGGAGACGAACAGTGCTTCACCGATGGTTCTCAATCTCATCTTATTTCTCCCTTCTGGCGCTCGACGGGTCGAATCCCGCCGATGCACGGCCGGCTTTATGCTCTGCCGGCCTTCTCTTCGCGGGCGGCCGCCGCGGCGACGCTGCCCGGATCTTCTTCCGGTGTGACAGTTATCCTTGTCGGTGCCGCCCGCACCGCCGCACGGCGGCGCTGGGCGAAGCCCGCAAGCGCGATCGAGACGACGAGGGTCGTCCCGTTGAACAGCGGCTCCACGAAGAAGGCGCCGCCGAGCTGCTGAATCCCCGAAATGCCGACGGCGAGGATCGCCACGCCGAAGATTGTTCCCCAGACGTTGACCCGGCCGGGCTTGATCGTCGTCGATCCGAGAAAGGCGCCGACCAGCGCGGGCAGAAGATAGTCGAGCCCGACATTCGCCTGCCCGATCCTGAGCTTCGCGGCGAGCACGCAGCCGGCGAAGCCCGCGATCAGCGCGGAGCCGACGAAGACGCCGATAATGTAGTAGCGAACCGGAATGCCGTTCAGCGCGGCCGCCTTCTCGTTGGCGCCTATCGCATAGACGTGCCGCCCGAGCGGCAATCGCTCGCTCATGATCCACAGCGCTATGGCCAGCGCGAGGACGTAGAGGGCGGGGATCGGAATGCCGAGGACGGAGGTCGTGTTGATCGCGATGAAGCTGGGCGAAAGCGAGCCGACGAGCTGGCGCCCGTCGGTGAACCACAGCGCCAGGGCGTAAAGCACGGTGCCGGTCCCAAGCGTGGCGATGAACGAGTCGATCTGCGCCACCTCCACAAGGAGGCCGTTGAAGAGGCCGACAAGCGCGGCGCACACAAGCACGGCCAGGATCGCAAGTGGCCACGGCACGCCGTATTTGACCTGCAGACCGATCGCCAGGATGTGCCACATCACGATGCCGAAGCCGACATTGAGGTCGATGCGGCCTGCCATCATCGGAACGGTCGCCGCCAGCGAGAGGAGGGCAATGATCGCCTTGTCGGCGAGGATCGAGCGGAAGTTCAGGTAGGTCGGAAAGGTCCTGGGCAGGAGCAGCGAGAAGAAGATGATGAGCAGGACCGTCAGGATCGGCAGGCCGTAGACCGGAATCAGCCGCAGGATCTGGCGGCCCCGAGAGAGGCTGGCCAGCTCCGAGCGCGTCGGCTCGAGCGCGTTGGACCTAATGGACGGCATTGCGGCCACCGCCGGCTTCGTGGGGATTCGCGTAGACGCCCATTCGCCCCACGCGAGCGGAGGCCGCCGCGAGCAGGTTCTCCACCGACAGATCGTGGGCACCGAGCTCCGCAACGACGCGGCCGCGGTCGAAGACCAGCGCGCGATGGCAGACCTTGGCGACTTCCTCGAAATCCGTCGAGACGATGATGATCGCCGCGCCTGCCTGCAGAGCGACGTCGAAGAGCCGATAGATCTCGGCCTTGGCGCCGACGTCGACGCCCGCCGTCGGATCCTCGAAGATGTAGACCTTGCTCGCTAGGTGAAGCCAGCGTCCCACGACCACCTTCTGCTGGTTGCCGCCGGAGAGGAGTTCGATGGCGAGGTTCGGATCGTTCGGCCGCAGCCCGACCTTGCGGCCTAGATCCAGGGCCGCGTGGTTCTCGCGGCGCGGCGGCAGGAAGGAGAAGAGGCCGAGCCCTGCGGCCAGCGGATTGAGGAACAGGTTCTCCCTGACGCTCAGATTGGGCATCACGGATTCGCCGACCCGGTCGGCGCCGACCATGTTGATGCCGCACGCCATCGCCTGTCCCGGGGAGTCGACGTCCAACGCATCACCGTCGAGCATCGCACTGCCCGATGTTATCGGGAAAAGCCCGAAGAGGGCGCGGCCGATGCACTCCTGTCCGGCGCCGCGCAGGCCGACGAACCCGACGACTTCGCCGGCATGCAGCGAGCAGTCGACCGGACCGACGTCCTCTGTGATCATCGCCTTCAAGACGAGGCGCGCCATCCCCTCGCGGTGCGCCGGGCGGCGGAACACTTGCGACGGCTCGCGCCCGACGATCAGCAGGATCGTCTCCTCCGGTGTCGTCTCCGACAGACGGCGCTCGCCGGCGACGCGGCCGTCGCGCAGCACGACCATGCGGTCGGCGATCTCGAATACTTCGTCAAGCCGGTGCGAGACGTAGATCATCCCGACACCGCGATCGCGCAGTCTGCGAAGCGCGGAGAAGAGCCGCACCACCTCGTCGGCGGGGAGACTCGCGGTCGGCTCGTCGAGCACCAGAATCTCCGCCTCGGCGGCCAAAGCGCGTGCGATCGCGACGAGCGATTTCTCGGTCCGGGTGAGGCTCTCGATGCGCACGTCCGGATCGATGTCGGCGCCGAGGATCTCAAGCGCCGCCGCCGCGCGTTCGCGGGCCGCGCGCCAGTTCACCATGCCGATCCGCCGCGGATAGCCGAGCGTGAGGCAGATATTCTCGGCGACCGTCATCCAATCGATCAGCCCGAGGTCCTGATGGATGAAGGAGATCGGCAGACGGCGGAGCATATGCGCGGCATCGCGGCCGCGATATTTAACCGCGCCGTCGTCGAGCGTGTAGACGTTTGCAAGGATCTTGATGAGCGTGGATTTGCCGGCGCCGTTCTCACCCAGGAGAGCGACGATCTCGCCGGCGCCGACCTGTAGGCCGACCTGGTCGAGCGCCCGCGTCCCGCCGAACTGCTTGGAGATGTCGTGCATCACCAGAAGCGGCTCGCCGCGGTTCGCGGCCGCGCCGGCGTCGCTGCTTACGCTGGTTGACCCAACGGGCCGCCCTTCGCCATCCACCCGGCTCACTCCTCCCGTCCCCGGTTCGCCTAGTCGACCGAAGCCCCGCATACGCAGTCAGGCTTGGGTTCTGAACCCCAGCAACATCCGCTGAAGATGACAGAGGCGTCTGCGTCTCACGCAGAGCCAGGCAAATTCCGAGTCTAATTCACGGCGACAGTCGTCGCTTCACACTAGATTTAACGTAAGGAAATCAGTAAAGGTGTCAATCTGATTTTTGGGCGATGTCGCTGAGATTCCCGCCGCGGTGCGGGGCCAGCGGCGGTTTCTCGCTAAAGGCGCGCAAGCGAAGGAGCGGTATGCCACCACAATCTGTCAGACAACTTTTCCGAGAGGACCTGACAAGCGATTGGGACGCGCTGCCGCCGGGCGCACGCCTCGGTGACCGGCTCTGCCAGCGAATGGTCACTTTGATCGAACGTGGCGAGTTCAGCGAGGGCGGACGGCTTCCGGCGGAGAGCGAGCTCGCCTTGCGCTTCGGGGTGTCGCGCCCGGTGATCCGGGAAGCGTTGTCGCGCCTGCGAATGATGGGGGTCATCATTTCGCGCAAGGGGTCGGGAAGCTACGTGCAGAAGCGCGCCAGCCCGCCCTCGGACGTGCCGGCGATCGGGTTCGGTCCGGTCAGCAGCCTGGCGCAGGTGCGTAAGTGTTACGAGTTTCGGATGAGCTTCGAGGGCGATGCGGCGTATTACGCGGCGCAGAACCGCACCGCCGAAACGCTGCTTCCCATGAAGGACGCGCTCGATCGGATGGCGCGCGCGGTCAACGAAGGCGCGCTCGGCATGAGCGCCGACCTGGAATTCCATTTCGCCGTTGCCCGCGCGTCCGGGAACGAGTTCTTCGAGGCGGTGATGGAGGCGATGCGGACGCCTTTGGAGTTCGCCGTCAATCTCGCGCGCAGCCTGACGCTGACGCGGCCGCTCGAGCACCTGCTGACGGTGCAGGCTGAACACGTCGCCATGTTCGACGCGATCGAAGCCGGGGACAGGGAGGCCGCTCGTCTCGCGATGCGAACGCACATCGGGAATGCGTGCGAGCGGGTCTTCGAGGGGCCGGGCAAAGGCCAGGGCGAACCGGAGGCCGACGCAAAATGAGCGTCCGAAACGCGTGAGCCTGCCCCGCGTCTTCGTTCCGCATCCGATCCACGCTGACGGGCTTGCCAGGCTGGCGGAGCATTTCGTCGTCGATGCCCCGCTCAGCCAGGATGAGGACGAGCAGTGGCTGTCGTTCTCTATGGCCGACGCGGTCGTCGTCAGAAATATCGGGATCGACGCCGAGCTGATCGCGGCGCTTCCACGTCTCAGGGTGATCGCCAAGCACGGGGCCGGGGTCGACAACATCGACATCGCCGCGGCGACCGCGCGCGGTATCGTCGTCGCGAGCGTTCCCGGCGGCAATGCGGATGCCGTCGCGGAGGCGACCGTGACCATGATGCTCGCCGCACTGCGGCGTGTTCCGGCCGTGCATGAAATGGTCGTCGGCGGGCGCTACGCGGCGCGCTGGGAGCTGCAATACGAACAGCTCCTCGATCGGACTCTGGGGCTTGTGGGAATCGGGAATATAGGCGCGCGCGTCGCGCGTATATGCGCGAGCGGGTTCAGGATGCGCGTGCTGGCCTACGATCCGGGGCTCTCAGAAGCGGCCGTCAAGGAGCGCGGGGCGGAGAAGGTGGGGAGCCTCGAAGCACTCCTGTCGGCGTCCGACGCCGTCTCCCTGCATGTGCCGCTGACGGCGGAGACCCGCCACATCATCGGCCGGGAAGAGCTGAAGGCCATGAAGCCGACCGCGATTCTCGTCAACGCGGCGCGGGGGCCGCTCATCGACGAGCGCGCGCTGGCGGAGGCTTTGCACGACGGACGGATCGGCGGCGCGGCGCTCGACGTCTTCGAGGTCGAGCCCCCGGCACCGGACAATCCGATCCTGACGGCGCCAAACGTCGTGCTTTCGCCCCACACCGCCGGCAACACGGTGGCGGCGGCGCGCACGCTTGCGCTCGCATCGGCCGACATTGCGATCTCCGTCCTCTGCGGCCGCCGGCCGGAGGGATTTCTCAATCCCGAGGTCTGGGAGCGACGGCGAAAATAGCATCCGGGCGACAGCCGATCGGCGGCGAGAACACGGGCTCCGGCGGGACTTTCCCGCGGCGCCTCCGAAAGAGAATCCTGCGGGAGAGCCATGGGTGAGATTCTCGGCATCGTCCTGCCGGTCTTCGGGCTGATCGGCATCGGGGCGGCGGTCGCGTGGATGAAGCTTCTCGGCGAGGCTTCGGGCGAAGCTCTGTCGGAATTCGTCTTCGTCGTCGCGATCCCGCTCCTGATCTTCCGCATCATGGCAACCGCGGATTTGGGCGGCGTCTCGGCATGGCGTCTCTGGCTCGCGTTCTTCGCCGCCTTCGCCGTCGTCTGGATCGCCGGCACCGTGCTGACGCGCCGCTTCTTCGGCCGGGATGCGCGCGCCGGGCTCGTGGCTGGACTGGCCGCAGCCTACGGGAATACCACGCTGATCGGCATTCCGCTCGCATTCGCCGCCTTCGGAGCGGAGGGATCGGTTCCGATGGCTCTCATCGTCGCCGTGCAGCTTCCGGTGATGATGACCGCCGTGGCGCTTCTGATGGTGCGGGCCGAGCGAGACGACAATACCAAGCCGGCGGCTCCGCGGGTCGGCGCGCTCCTTCGTTCGATCGCGGAGAACCTGGTGCGCAATCCGATCGTTATCGGCCTCGCCGCCGGCCTGGCGTGGCGCCTTTCGGGCGTCCCGCTTTCCGGCCTGCCGGCCGATTTGGTGAACCGCCTTGCCGACGTCGCGGGCACCCTGGCGCTCTTCGCGCTGGGGATGACGCTCAAGCGATACGGCATCCGGGGAAATGTTTCCGCGGGCTTCGCGCTCACGGTCCTCAAGCTCCTGGCGATGCCGGCGCTTCTCCTTCTTTTCGCGCGCCTCGTCGGTCTTCCGCCGGTTGCCGCCAAGGTCGCCGTCATCGCCGCAGCCTGCCCGACCGGCGTGACGCCGTTCCTGGTCGCCGGCCGGTTCCGCACAGGCGAGGGTCTCGCATCGACCACGATCACGCTGTCGACGGCGCTCGCGGTCGTGTCCGCGGCGCTTTGGCTCAACGTCATCGGCTGGCTCTAGCGGCGCGGGGCCGCTTCTCCGCTATTTCGGCTTGGACGCGAGGTAGCGGTCCTTGGTCTCCGCGTTCATGGGGTAAAGGCCGGGGAGGGACGCGCCCTTCTCCACCTCCGCCACGATCCACGCCTCCATGCGCTCCTGTTCGGGCGCCTCCGCCAGCACTTCGTCCACGAGCGCCTGCGGGATGACGACTGCGCCGTCCCCGTCGAGAACGACGATGTCGTCGGGCATCACCGCGACCCCACCGCAGCCGATCGGCTCCTGCCAGCCGACAAAAGTCAGCGCGGCGACCGAAGGCGGCGCTGCGCCGCCCTGGCACCAAACGGGGAGGCCGGTCTCCTTCACGCCGGCGAGATCGCGCACCATGCCGTCGGTGACCAATGCCGCCACCTGGCGCTTGACCATGCGGGCGCAGAGGATGTCGCCGAATATCCCGGCATCCGTCACGCCCCTCGCGTCGGCGACCACCACGCAATCCGGCGGCATGGCCTCGATCGCTGCGCGCGTGGAGGTGGGCGAGGACCACGACGCGGGGGTCGCAAGATCCTCGCGCGCCGGCACGAAGCGGAGCGTGAAGACGCTGCCGACCACGCGCGGCTGATTTGGGTGCAGCGCCTGCGGACCGCGCATCCAGATATTGCGCAGCCCCTTCTTCAGCAGGACCGTCGTTATCGTCGCGGTCGAGGTCTGGGCGAGAATTTCTTTCACGTCCGGATTGAGCGGCATGGCCCTTCTTCTTTCAAAAGTCGGCGAGGTCGACGCCGGGCACCAATAGCTTTGGAAAGCATGGCGGGTCCAGTCGTGGGGGAGCGGCATCGTCTCCGGCCCTTGTCACCGGGAAGCACCGTCTCGCGTCATGGGAGGGTTAAGAGCCGGATTCGGCGGAACACCGCGCCTTGTGGACGAAGCGTCGTGCAAGCCGGCGAAGAACGGTCGCGTCTCGCGATTGACCGGACTTCTCTCCACGGCGCAATATCATCGCAGGTTGCGGTGAGGAGGAGGCCATGCTCGGGAGACTGGCCGAGGCGTTGTTCGCGCAGATCAATCGCGTGCGCGTTTGGCACCGGCTGCCATTCCTGCCGTTGCGTATCGCTAATCTCCTGATCATCCGTCGCGGCCTGCGCCGCCTCAACCTTCACGATACGCAACGCGGCGGCTTTCCGCGGCCCGAGAACGACGTCGGGCCGGAGTTGTATCGCGTCGGCCGCACGGTCGATGGCAGCTACAACGATCTCGCCACACCCGCGATGGGCATGCGCGGCATGCGCTTCGGCCGCAACGCCCCCGTCGACAGCCTCAAGATCCCGACGGCGCGCGACATCATGGAGCCGAACCCGCGCGAGGTGAGCCGCCGGCTCCTGGCGCGGCGTAACGGCGAGTTCCACGCCGTCCCCTATTTGAACGTCTTCGCCGCCGCCTGGCTGCAATTCCAGACGCATGACTGGTTCGGCCATCCGCGCGACGATCAGAATCCGCATGAGATCCCGCTTGCCGACGGCGACGAATGGCCGAGCGCGGAGCGCAAGATCCGCTTCGGCCGGTCGCAGCCCGACAAGGAAGCCTATGCAGATCGCGGTCTGCCGCCGGCCTTCGTGAACACCGAATCGCACTGGTGGGATTGCGGCCAAGTCTACGGCAAGGATGAAACGCGTCAGCAGGCACTGCGCACCGGGGTGGAGGGCAAGCTCAAGGTCGGGTCGGACGGTCGGCTCGAAAAAGAGGCGACGGGGCTTGAGCTGACCGGCGTCAACGACAATTGGTGGGTCGGTCTGTCGCTGCTCCACACGCTCTTCACGCGCGAGCACAATGCGATCTGCGACCGGCTGATCGCGGCCTATCCGTCGCGCCGCGGCGACGACGAATGGCTCTACCAGAAGGCGAGGCTCGTCACCATCGCCGTGATCGCCAAGATTCACACCGTCGAATGGACGCCGGCGCTCCTGAACAACCCGACCATGCGCTTCGCCATGCGCGCCAATTGGTGGGGCGCCTTCGGCGAGACCTTCTACCGCGAGCGCGGGCGCGTCACCCAGGGCGAGACGCTGCAGGGGATTCCGGGCTCCGTGACCGATCACCACACCGCGCCCTATTCGCTGACCGAGGAGTTCGTCGCCGTCTACCGGATGCATCCCCTGATGCCGGATGTCTTCGATTTCCGCTCGCTTGCCGACGATTCGCCGATACGCGGCGCCGAAGCGCTCGATTTTCGCGGTGTCTCCGGCAAGCGCACCGTCGACCTTTACGAGCGCATGTCGCAGGCCGACGCCGCCTATTCGCTCGGCACCCGCAATCCCGGCCAGGTCAGGCTGCGCAATTATCCGAGCGGGCTCTCGCACTTCGAGCGGCAGGATTCCCTTTCGGGCACGGAGAGCAGCGACTTCTTCGATCTCGGGACCGTCGACGTCGTGCGCGACCGCGAGCGCGGCATCCCGCGCTACAACGATTTCCGCCGCATGCTGCGCATGCCGCCTTTCGAGACGATCGATCAGATCACGTCGAACAAGGAATGGGCGGCGGAGATCGGCGCCGTCTACGGCGGCGACGTGGAGAAGGTAGACACCATCGTCGGACTTCTCGCCGAGGACCTGCCGGAAGGCTTTGGCTTCTCCGACACGGCGTTCCGCATCTTCATCGTGATGGCATCGCGGCGGCTGAAGAGCGACCGCTTCTTCACCGTCGACTTCACCTCCGATATGTACACGCCGGAAGGCATGGACTGGATCAATCGCACCTTCATGACGGATGTGCTTTTGCGCCATATGCCGGAGCTTGAGCCGGCGCTGCGCGGGGTAAAGAACGCGTTCTTCAAATGGCGGGAAGCGAAACCGCAGTAAACGCCGCGCCGCTTGCGGCGGGGTCGGATCGGAACATGGCTCGACATTTGCGGATACCGGGCTTGGCTGATCTCTTCACCGCCGATGAGGCGGGGTCGATCCGCACGCTCGACGCGCATCCGCGCATCGATCGCGTCTTCGACCCGGAGGGTCCGCTCCTGACGCGCATCCTGCGCGCGCGCATCCGTACAGTCTTCCATATCGACGGCCGGCTCTGGCCCGCCTTCCTGCCGCGCGGCGACGAAGCTCGTCAGAGGGACGGGGAGGCGCTACATGCGCGCCTCAGCAGCCACGCGCGCCGCAACGCCTTCGACGTCGACGCGCTCGACAGTCTCGCCGCTCTGCTGCTCGCGCCGGACGCCACCCGTCCGGCGATCGGAGAGGCGATGCAGCAGGCCGTGGGGCGCGCCTTCCATTCCGGATTCCAGGCGACGCCGGAGACCTATGCCGCCGCCGACCGCCTCGCGAACTGGCCGCAGGCCGGGCCCTTGCGGTCGTTGTGGATGACGCTTTCCGGCTCCATCCAGCGCTCGCGGCGCGTGATCCTGGAGGCGGCGAAGAACGATCCCTATTGCGCCCACGCCATCTCGCTGGCGCTTCCGAACATGATCGCGAGCTTCGAGCGGATGCGGGCGCTCCGGCGCGCGACGCCGGACCTGACGGAGATGCGCTCCACGGCCGCGGCGCTCAGTGTCATACGCGGTCCGCGCACGCTGATCCGCGGCGTGCGGCCGCTCGTGCTTCCCGCCGATCCGCGGCTCGCGCTGCGCCGTCCGAACGTCAAGATCGACGTGCCGGAGACGAAGAAGCCACTCAGGCGCGGTGCGCTCGTCCGCTTCGATCGCGGCAAGGCGCAAAGCGTCGACCACCGGCTCGTCTTCGCCGAGGACAATTGGTCGGCCTGCCCGGCGCGCGACTGGGTCCCGGAGCTCTTTGCCGAGATATGGCGGCGCGCCATTCGCCGAGGTGAGCCGTGAACGACGACCCGATCTTCCGGCCGCTGCGCTTCAAGAGCGGGCTCAGGGTGAAGAACCGCATCTTCCGCTCGTCGATCTCCGGGCAGTTCGACAACGAGGACGGCTCCGGCACGCAGACCCGCATCAACTGGGAGGCGCGCTTCGCGCGCGGCGGGGTGGGCGCCATCATCTCCTCCTACGTGCCGGTAATGATGCGCGGCCGCATCCTTCCCTTCTACGCCACCATCCATCGCGACGAGCACATTCCGTTCTGGCGGACGGTCGGCGAGCAGGCGCGCAAGTTCGAATGCCGCTTCATCATGCAGCTCAGCCATTCGGGGCGGCAGCAGGACCGGCCCGGCGTGTCCAACCGCTGGCGCAAGGCGCTCTCCTCCACCTCGCGCACAGAATCGCTGCACGGCTTTCCCTGCCAGGCGATGACGCGCTGGCAGATCGACGACGTGATCGACGCCTTCGGCCACGGCGCGCGGCGCGCCCAGGAGGCGGGGCTCGACGGCGTCGAACTGCACGCCGCGAACGGCTACCTCTTCACGCAGTTCTTGAGCTCCGGCATCAACGACCGCACCGACGAATATGGCGGCTCGCTTTTTAATCGCGCCCGCTTCCTGCTCGACGTGATCGCCAGGGTCCGAGACTTCGTCGGCCCGGGCTTCCACCTCCAGGTGAAGCTCTCGGCGATCGACCAGAACGACGTCATCCCCTGGGAGCCGAAAGGCGACGGGCTGGCGGAGACGGTGCAGGTGGCGAAGTGGGTGGAAGCGGCCGGCGCCCACGCGATCCACGTCTCCACCGGCAGTCTCTTCCCGCATCCGCTCAATCCGCCCGGCGGCTTCTCCTTCAACTCGATCGCCGCGACCTACGACGCCATGATCTCGTCGGGCACGCGCACGATGCGCAACTACCTGCTCTTCCGCTACCACCTGCTGCGCCCGATCTTCGCGTTCGTCTGGGAGCGCAAGAAGAAGCTCAATCCGCCTGAGGGTGTCGGCCTCGACGAGGCGCGCGCCATCAAGCAGGCGGTCTCCATTCCCGTGATCTCGACCGGCGGCTACCAGGACGCGCGGCTGATCCGTTTGGGGATCGAGGAAGGGTCGTTCGACGCGGTTGCGATCGCGCGGCCGCTCATCGCCAATCCCGACCTCGTGCGCTGGTTCGAGAAGGGCTACGATCTGCCGGAGCGGCCCTGCACCTATTGCAACAAGTGCCTCTTGAATGCGCCGAAGAATCCGCTCGGCTGCTACGAGCTGCCGCGCTTCGACGGCGACGTGGAGAGGATGCTCGCCGAGATCCTCTCCATCTACGACACCGCCCCGAACTACCGGGTCACTTAGGGAACGGAGCGAAGCTATGCTAAGTCCCGATCCCCCGGTCACGCTCGTTCAAGAGGTGGGCGACCGCGCTCGGCGCAGACGCTTCTGGACTCTCGGGCCGATCCTGCTGGTCCTCGTCATCCTCGCGATCGTCGCCATCGCCAATATCTGGCGCCTCTACACCAACGAGCCGGTTCGCTACGCCAATATCGGCGACCACTTCAAATACGGCTCGATCGGCAGCGAGCCGGAGAGCGGGCTTCCCTATTGGATGTGGCGCGCGCTGCCGATCATGTTCGAGAACGAGCTCGGGCCGGACGGGCTCTCCGTCTTCGGGTTCCTCTACGAGGCGGGGCGCGATCTGCCGATCGGCGTCTCCCGGCGGAACTATCGCGGCGTGGAGCTCGCCTGGCTGAATTGCGCCGTCTGCCACACCGGCACCTATACCGGGCTCGACGGCGAGCGCCGCATCGTCCTCGGCATGCCCTCCAACAACCTCGATTTCGAGGCCTTCGTGCGCTTCCTCTTCAAGGCGGTTCAAGACAAGCGCCTGACGCCAGCCTCCGTCATGGACGGCATGAAGAAGGCCGGCGCGCATTTCGGGCCCGTCGACTGGGCGCTCTATCGTTTCTACGTCATCCCCCGCGTCCTGAACGGCCTGAAGCGCACGGCGGCGGGCCTTGGACCGATCATGAAGGAGCAGGTCGTCTGGGGCCCCGGCCGGGTCGACACCTTCAATCCCTACAAGGTGATCCAGTTCGACATGCGGCTCAAGGATCTCGACCCGCATGAGCGGCACGGCGTCTCCGATCTGCCCTCGATCTTCGAGCAACGCCCGCGCGGCGAGCAGGACATGGACCTGCACTGGGACGGCAACAACGATTCATTGCAGGAGCGCAACCTCTCCGCTGCGATCGGCGCCGGCGTGACGGAGCGGACTGTCGATCACGTTGCGATCCAGCGCGTCGCCGAGTGGCTGCTCGATCTGCGCCCGCCACCCTCGCCCTATCGGGTCGACCCGGTGAAGGCGGCGGCGGGGCGCGGCACCTATATGCGCCTCTGCGCCGACTGCCACGGCTATCAGGGTGCGGACGGCTACGTCTTCTCCGGCAACAGGATCGGCCGCGTCACGCCGATCGAAGAGATCGGTACCGATCGCGGGAGGCTCGATTCCTACACCGAGAAGCTGCGCGACCTGCAGCTTGCGACCTTCTTCAAGGACGACCCGGTCTACGACTTCACGCATTTCAAGAAGACCGACGGCTACGCCAACCAGCCGCTCGACGGGCTATGGCTGCGCGCGCCCTATCTCCACAATGGCTCCGTGCCGACGCTCCGCGACCTTCTCAATCCACCCGAAGAGCGCCCCGTCGCGTTTGAGCGCGGCGGCGACACGCTCGATCCGGAGGACGGCGGCTTCCAGGCGCCGGTCTGCGATCCGGAGGTCTATTACGGCATCCACTATTGCTTCGACACGCGCCAGAACAACGGCGGGCCGGATCGCGGCAACCGCAATATCGGCCATCTCTACGGCACCGATCTCGCCGCCGACGAGAAGGAAGCGCTGCTTGAATATCTGAAGACGTTCTAGAGCATGATCCCGAAAAGTCGGCATCGGCTTTCGGACAAGATCATGCGTCCGCACTGAGTGAGGGGAGCGACGGCGATGCGCACCACGCAGAACGTTTACGAGAAATGGCTCGGTCGCGTGATCCTGATCGGCGTCGCCGTCAACATCGTGAACGGCATCATCCTGATCTTCTTCCCGAGCTGGTATTTCGACCTGCTCGGTTTTCCGCCCGAGCAGGAGCCGCAGGTCTGGGTGCGCCATACCGGCAACATCCTGATCACGATCGGGCTGACCTACGTGCAGGCGGGTCTGAACCCGCTCCGCAATCCGCTGCTTCTCGCCGCCGCGCTCTTTGCCCGTTTCCTCGGCGTCGTCTTCTTCACCGTGATCATGATCTGGCTCGGCACGCTCGCCTATTGGCCGATCCTGATGGTCGACGGTTTCTTCTTCCTGTTGCCGCTCTGGCTTTTCATCAAGGCCTTCCGCGCCGACCTCGATACGAAGCCCTGAGCGCCCATGCCGTGGCTGGAAAGCCCCAATCTCCTTCGCCACAGGGGAGGCCACGAGGACGGCCGTGTCACCTTCGTCGAGCTGTTCTTCGATCTCGTCTTCGTCTTCGCCGTCACGCAACTCTCGCACGGCCTTCTCCACGATCCGACGCCGGCCGGCCTTCTCCACACCGGGCTTCTTCTCCTCGCCGTCTGGTGGGCGTGGATCGACACCTCATGGGTAACGAACTGGCTCGATCCGCAAAAGGCGCCGGTGCGTCTCATGCTCTTCGCGCTGATGCTGATCGGGCTGGTGCTCTCCGCCTCGATCCCCGAGGCGTTCCACGAGAAGGGCCTCATCTTTGCCGTGGCTTATGCGGCGATACAGCTCGGGCGCTCGCTCTTCATGGTGTGGGCGCTCAAGAACCACAGCGCCCGCAACTACCGCAATTTCCAGCGCATCGCCGCGTGGCATGTCCTGATCGCGCTCGTTTGGATCGCCGGCGGCCTCGCCCATGACGAAATGCGCCTTGCGCTCTGGATCGTGGCGCTCGTCGTGGAGAATATCGGCCCGGCGGTCGGCTTCTTCGTGCCCGGCCTTGGACGCTCCACGACCGCGGACTGGGATATCGCCGGCGCGCACATGGCGGAGCGCTGCGGGCTTTTTATCATCATCGCGCTCGGCGAATTTGTCCTCGTCACCGGCGCGACTTTCGCCGAGCTGGAATGGGAGGCTGCCACGCTTGCCGCCTTCGCCTCCGCCTTCGTCGGCTCCGTGGCGATGTGGTGGATCTATTTCAACATCGGCGCGGAGAAGGCGAGCCACCACATTGCCCAAAGCGCCGATCCCGGGCGGCTCGGCCGCCTCGCCTACACCTACATCCACATCGTGATCGTCGCCGGCATCATCGTCGTCGCCGTCGGCGACGAACTGGTGCTCGCGCATCCGTCAGGGCATGCAAACGCCGCTACGATTGCCGCGGTCGTCGGTGGCCCGGGTCTCTATCTCCTCGGCAATTTCCTCTTCAAGGGAACGGTCGCAGCGCACCGGCCGCTGTCGCATCTGATCGGCCTGATGCTCTATGTCTTGCTTCTACCGCTTGCGAGCCACCTCTCGCCGCTCTTCCTGGGCGCGGTGTCATCAGGCGTCCTTATCATCGTGGCGATCTGGGAGACGGTCTCGCTGCGATCGTATCGGGCAGCGTTGGATCGTTCCGCCGGCTAGGCCGCCGACCTCTGGATCGACCGGCCATAGCGCTCGCGATAGGCGCCTGGGGGAAGGCCGGCGTGACGCTTGAAGAGGTTGCGGAAGAAAGCCACGTCTTCGTAGCCGACCGCGAGGCCTACTTCCTGGATTGTCAGGCGATCTTCCTCAAGCATCCGCTTGGCGGCGTCGATTCTGAGCCGCTGGAGAT
Organism: uncultured Alphaproteobacteria bacterium; assembly: GCA_963814905.1. Taxonomy (GTDB): domain Bacteria; phylum Pseudomonadota; class Alphaproteobacteria; order Rhizobiales; family Afifellaceae; genus DASWJZ01. The sequence goes on from CAWFEM010000008.1 coordinate 208,377, forward strand.
AAGTGAGCGGCGTCTCGCCTGTTGCCGCCTTGAAGCGGCGCAGGAACGTGCGGGGCGTGAGCGCCATGTCCGCGGCCAACCGGTCGAGATCGATGTCGTCGGGAAAATGATTGTGCAGCCAGTCCTCCGCGCGACGTATCACGGCGTCTGCATGGTCGGTTCCGTGTGGAACGACGGAGAATCCTGTCTGGTACGTGCGCGGCATCTGCAGGACGAGCGACTTCGCGCAGCCGATCGCAACGTCGCGGCCGCAGAGCTTCTCAACGATGTAGAGCGAAAGATCGATGGAGGCGTAGACCCCGCCGCCGCAGAGAATGCCACGGTCCTCAGTGACGAGGAACTGCGGCTGCCAATCGACGTTCGGATAGCGCTCCCGATATTGATCCGCGACAGCCCAATGCGTGGTCGCGCGCCGCCCTTCGAGCAAGCCCGCCTCTGCCAGGATCGCGACACCGGTGCACACGCCGGCGATCAGTGCGCCCTTGGCGTGAATCTCTTGGAGCCACGGGATGAGCGAAGCGCTCTTCTCGATCAGGACATCGAGGTCGGTCCCTCCCGACGGGATCAAGACGAGGTCGGTGTGTTTGATTGCCGACAACGGCTTGTCGGGGATGACCTGCACGCCGGCACCGCCGACGACGGGCTGTCCGTCGACCGAGACGGTCGTGACCTTGAATCGGGGTTCCGGATCGGAGCTCACGCAAAGGTTCCACCGAGTGCCCGCGGCGTAGAACACCTCGAGCGGGGCGATTGAGGACGAAACCGAGCCGTCCGGTGAGTAGAGGATTGTAACGTCGATCATGGGCATCAACGAGCATGGCGGAAGCGCCCTCGTAAAATGACATTTTCGACACTCGCGGGATTGGGCGAAATTCGGCTTTATGCGCGCCAGGCGGAGGTCTGAAACCGGAGAACAGACAATGAAGAAATATGTGATTGAACGCAGCGTCACAGGCGTTGGCGGAAGTGACCAGAATGGGCTCAGCGGTATCGCCCACAAGTCGAACGACGCGCTCGCCAAGCTGAGCCCGCGGGTCCAGTGGCAGCAGAGTTACGTCACGGACGACAAGACCTTCTGCATCTATCTTGCGGAGGACGAAGCGGCGGTTCGCGAGCACGCTCGGCTGTCAGGCTTTCCCGCCAACATCATCACCGAAGTCAAGGCAGTGATCGATCCGGCGACCGCCACCTAGAGCGCCGGATCCTTCGATGCTCTAGCCATGCAAGCGGCGTTTCGGACTTCGGCCCGAAACGCGGTTGCTCCTACCTGATCCCCTCCCATCTCCCCGTCTTGCCCGACTTCAGGATCGCGTCGCAGACCTTGGTCGTCTCCAGCGCTTCGCGGAAGGTGGGGGAGGTGGGTTTGCCCTTCTTGAGCCCCTCCAGGAAATCCGCCGCCTGGTGCACGAAGGAATGCTCGTAGCCGATGATGAGCCCCGGCACCCACCACTTGCCGAGATAGGGGTGCTCGCCGTCGGTGACGAGGATGTCGGTCCAGCCTCTGAGCCGCCCTTCCTTCGAATGGTCGAACCATTTCAAATGGTTCAGGTCGTGCAGGTCCCACATGAAGGAGCCGCGCTCGCCATTGATCTCCAGCGTGTAGAGCGCCTTGTGGCCGCGCGCGTAGCGCGTGGATTCGAACGTGCCCATCGAGCCGTTCGCGTAACGCGCAAGCACCGCCGCCGCGTCGTCGATGCCGACCTTCTCCTTCTTCCCGGTCAACGCGTTCTTGCGCTCCTTCACGAAGGTCTCCGTCATCGCCGAGACCTTCGATATCCCGCCGTTGATCCAGATCGCGGTGTCGATGCAGTGGGCGAGGAGGTCGCCGGTGACGCCGGAGCCCGCGGCTTTGACGTCGAGCCGCCAAGTGCCGGCGCCGCCCTGCGGCACGTCGGGCGAGATCGTCCAGTCCTGAAGGAAGCTCGCGCGGTAATGGAAGATCTGGCCGAGCCTGCCTTCGTCCACCACCTGCTTGATCAGCGAGACCGCGGGGATGCGGCGGTAATTGTACCAGACCGTGTTCGGCACGCCCGCCTTCTCCACCGCGCGCACCATCGGCAGCGCCTCCTTGGCGTCGCGCGCAAGCGGCTTTTCGCAGAGCACCATCTTGCCGGCCTTTGCCGCGGCGATGGCGATCTCGGCGTGCAGGTCGTTCGGCACGCAGATGTCGATCGCGTCGATGTCCTTGCGTTCCACGAGCTTCCGCCAGTCGGTCTCCACCGTCTCGTAGCCCCACATGTCGGCGAAGGCCTTGGCGTTCTTCTTGTCGCGCGCGGCGACGGCCTTCAGCACCGGCTCATAGCCCGTGTCGAAGAAATTTGAAGCCCGCCGCCAGGCGTTCGAATGCGCCCGGCCCATGAAGCCGTAGCCGACCATGCCGATGTTCAGTGCCTTCTTCGCCATCGTTACCTCCAAAATCGGAGTCGCCGGGGCGCGTAGCCTCCCCCTTGAGGAGGTCGAAGTTTGCGAGGCGAAGCTGATGCAAACTTCGGGAGGGGGTTCTGCGTCGGAGCCTCAACCCCCTCCCGAAATGCGTCGTCCGCTTCGCGTCCTCCGATTTCGACCTCCCCTCAAGGGGGAGGTTGCGCCCTCATTCGCTCGCCTTGCTTCTATTCGCTCCAACCGTGCGCGTCGCGCACCTTGATCATTGCGCCGAGGATCGCGTCCCAGGTCTCCTGGCTCTCCATCACGCTGTTCGGGAACATGCATCCGTCCCAGCAGATGTGGCGCATCTTTTTCGTGAGCGCGCCCTTCTCGTCGCGCAGCCAGTAGCCGGCGTGCTTGACGACGTCGAGCTTGCCGTTCGGATCGTTGACCTGGCAGTGGCGGCCGGTCTTCTCGTGGTCGCCGGAGCCGAAGGTGGAGCCGTCGTTCTGCGCAACGTGGAAATCGTAGGTCCATGGTCTGAGCGCATCGGCGACCTTGCGGTAGGCGGCGTCGAGCGCGTCTTTGTCCTTCCAGTCGAAATCCTTGGGAAGGATGCGGTCCTTCTCCGCGTTGGCGCCGAGCACGAAGAGCATCGAATGCGCCATGTCGGCCTGATAGCCGACAACGCCGGGCATGCCGACCATCTCAAGCAGGTTCACGTTCTCTCGCCACGAATGCATGCCGCCCCAGCAGATCTCGCCCTCCGCGACGAGGAACTCGCCGTAATCCTGCGCGACCTTGCCGGCTTCGCGGAACGTCTCGGCGATGAGCTTGGTGCCTTCCTTCGGGTTCTTGTCCCAGGCCTCGACGCTGGTGGAGGAATCGATCCTGACGCCGCCGGTCGGCCGAATGCCCAGCTCGCGCATCTGTTTTCCAATGGCGCAGGCCTTCTTGACCTGCGACACGAATGTCTTGCGCTCGTCGGGCGTGCCCATGGCCGAGCCGCCCCCCGCGCCGCCCCAGATCGGGGCCACGAACGACCCGACCTTCAGCCCATAGCCGGCGATGTGGTCGGCCATCTTCTTCACGTCGTCCTTCGTGGAGTCGATGTCGAAATGCGGCGCTACGATGAAGAGGTCGACGCCGTCGAACTTCTCACCGTTCGGGCCGCGCGCGTCGCGGGTCAGCTCAAGCAGCGTATCGAGCGGGATGATCGGCTCGCCGTCGCCGGAGCCCTTGCCGACGATGCCCGGCCACATGGCGTTGTGCAGCTTCGGATAATTGTTGGCCATCGTTTCCTCCGTGGACCGTCACCGATCGGAGACGGCTGAATTCTCTTGCCTTCATTCGAGGTCGTCATGCCCGGATTTGATCCGGGCATCCATTCCGTGACGTCTAAGATAGCCGCGACCGGGACGGAATGGATTGCCGGATCAAGTCCGGCAATGACGACGGAGAGGAGCGCGTCGGTCCTTCCGCCTTACTTCCTCAAATCCTTCCACGGCGCCTCGCCCGAAACGTCCACCACCTCATAGCCGATCTCGCCGACGCAGGGGCCGAGGATCGCCAGGACCTTGGCGTCGCGGTCTCCGGTGTTGAAGGAGGCGTGCACCATGTCGGCGGGGATGAAGGCGCAGTCGCCCGGCAAAAGCACGCGCTTCTCCCGATCGACCCATTGCTCAACCTCGCCGGAAACGCAGTAGATGATCTCTTCCTGGTCGGGGTGCTTGTGGAAGTCGTGTCCCTTGCCGGGGCTGAGGGTGACGTCGATCATGGTGAGCTGCGAAGCACCGGTATTGGGCGGGTTGCTCATCCAGCCGAGCCGGCCCCAGTCGAGCACCTCAGGCGTCATCTCCTTGGCGATCACGAACTTGCCGCGCATTTCGCTCTCCCTGGTCCTTGCCGGCCGCTTCAGCTCGCGCCGAAGGCGATATCCTTGAAGTGCCGCACCTGCTCCGTCAGCGCGCCCTCCACCGGCAGCCGCTCCATCGACGACGCGCCATAGAACCCGTGGCAAAGCGCGGCGTTCTTCAGAACATATTCCGCGTCCGCCGGCATCGCGATCGGGCCGCCGTGGCAGAGCACGATGATGTCCTTGCGCACACGCGTTGCGGCTTCGGCGATGGCGTCGATCTCGCCGACGCATTTTTCAAGCGACTTTGCCGAGGTCGCGCCGATCGCGCCGCCGACCGTCACCCCCATATGCGCAACGACGATGTCGGCGCCGGCCTTGGCCATGGCCGTCGCCTCGTCGGGATTGAAGACATAGGGCGTTGTCAGGAGGTCGAGCGCATGCGCCTGGGCTATCATGTCGACCTCGAGCCCGAAGCCCATGCCGGTCTCCTCGAAGCTCGCGCGCATCGTGCCGTCGAAGAGCCCGATCGTGGGAAAGTTCTGCACGCCGGAAAAGCCCATTGCGCCGAGCTCGGCGAGGAATTGCGGCATCAGCACGAAGGGATCGGTGCCGTTGACGCCGGCGAGCACCGGCGTCTTCTTCACCACCGGCAGCACTTCGACGGCCATCTCCTTCACGATCTCATTGGCGTTGCCATAGGCGAGAAGCCCCGCCGCGGACCCGCGCCCGGCCATGCGGTAGCGTCCGGAATTATAGATGATGATCAGGTCGATGCCGCCGGCTTCCTCGCATTTCGCCGACAGGCCCGTGCCCGCCCCGCCGCCGACGATCGGAACGCGCCGGCGCACCATGTCCTGAAATTTCTCCAGGATCGCCTGTCTTGCAATGCGCGCCATGCGGCCTCCCTCAGCCCCGGCGAGCGCGAGCAGGGAAGGCAGCTCCGGCGTCGCCGCGCGCTCTGCCGCTCGCCCGCTCGTTTCGGGCGCCCGTCGTGCCGGCGCTGTCGATGCGCTTCATCGCCTCCCCGACGAAACAAGCGATTTCATTCGATCGCTTCTGTTTTTGGTTTGCTTTTATTTTGAGACGGCCGTACCATATTGGCATGTCCGTCTCGGGTCAAGTACGGGAGCGAAGCGCCGCCGCGGAGCGCGGCCCGCGCGTGCGCATGCGCCGTCACATGCTGGCGGCAGCGATCCGCCTCATGCAGGACGGCTTCGTGCCTTCGGTCAGCGACGTCGCGGAGGCGGCGGAGGTCTCCCGCGCCACAGCCTATCGCTATTTCCCGAGCCAGGCGGCGATGGTGCAGGCGGTGGTCGACGAGGCGCTCGGGCCGATCCGCGCCTGGCGCTCCGCGAGCGACGATGCCGACGCGAATGTCGCCGAGCTTTTCGCCTTCGCCTTCCCGCGCATGCTGGAATACGAGGCGACGCACCGCGCTGCCCTTTCCCAGGCGCTCGATCAGTGGACGCGGCGCCAGGCCGGCACGCTCGGCGCGGAGCCGCGCATCGTGCGCGGCAACCGCAAGAACCTCATTCGCGATGCGCTGGCGCCGCTTGAGGGCCGCGTTCCGGCGGCCACGTTTGACAAGCTGGCGCAGTCGCTGTCACTGATTTTCGGGATTGAGGCGATTATCGTCCTCAAGGATATTTGGAACGTCGACGACGCGGAACTGCGCGGTCTCGCCCTTTGGGCGGCGCATGCCCTGGTCGAGGCGGCGGTTGCGGAAAGCCCCTCTGCGGGGCACTCTGGCGCCGCGAAGAAACCGGCCGGGCGGCCTGCCGCCGGAAAGCCGACGGCGGCGTCCGGCGCTGCGACGAAGCAGCCGCGGCGCCTCGCCGTTGCCAAGAAGAACATGGCCAAGAAGAAGAAAAGGATCGCAGGGTAGAAGCTTCGACAAAACAACAAGCCGCAGGAAATGTGGCGCAATTCGCTTCCGGTCCCTGAGAAGGACCGGCGAACCTAACGGAGGAAACTGAGATGTTGAGAAAAATGTGGACTGGTATGCTGGCGGGGACGGCGATCGCCCTCGCCGCCGGGCCGGCCGCGGCGCAGGAGCTGACCATCTTCTGGGCCGAATGGGATCCGGCGAACTATCTCCAGGAGCTCGTCAACGAATACACCGCCGAGACCGGCGTGACCGTCACGGTGGAAACGACGCCGTGGCCGGATTTCCAGACCAAGGCCTTTGCCGAGTTCAACGCCCACGGCGATGCCTATGACATGGTCGTCGGCGACTCGCAGTGGCTCGGCGCCGGCTCGACCGGCGGGCACTATGTCGACCTCACCGACTTCTTCAAGAAGCACAATCTCGGCGAGGTGATGGCTCCCGCGACGATCAAGTACTACGCCGAATATCCTGGTAACAGCGGCAAGTATTGGGCGATCCCGCTGGAAGGCGACGCGGCGGGCTGGGCCTACCGCAAGGACTGGTTCGAGGACCCGACGGAGATGGCCAACTTCAAGGCGAAGTACGGCTACGACCTCGGTGTGCCGAAGACCTACGCGGAGCTTCGCGACATCGCCGAGTTCTTCACCCGGCCCGACGAGAACCGCTACGGCATCGCGATCTACACCGACAATTCCTATGATGCGATGGCGATGGGCTTCGAGGGCGCCATCTTCAGCTATGGCGGGGACCTTGGCGACTACTCGACCTACAAGGTCGACGGTATCATCAACTCGCCGGAGAACATCGCCGGCCTGCAGATGTACAAGGACCTCTACAGCTTCACGCCGCCGAACTGGGGCAAGACCTTCTTCCAGGAGGACAACCAGGCGATCACCGAGGGCCTGGCGGCGATGAGCCTGAACTTCTTCGCCTTCTTCCCGGCGCTCGCCAACCCGGCGACCAACCCGCACGCCGACGCCACCGGCTACTTCGCCAATCCGGCGGGTCCCGGCGGCGCACAGCATGCGGCGCTTGGCGGGCAGGGCATCTCCGTCGTCTCCTATTCCAAGAACCAGGACGAGGCGATGAAGTTCCTTGAGTGGTTCATCAAGGAGGACACCCAGAAGAAGTGGGCGGAGCTCGGTGGTTACACCTGCAGCGCTGCGGTGCTGAAGTCGGACGAGTTCCGCAAAGCCACGCCCTTCAACGAAGCCTTCTACCAGACGATGTTCATGGTGAAGGATTTCTGGGCGGTGCCGGAATATGCCGAGCTTCTGACGCAGATGAACAATCGCATCTATCCGTTCATCGTCGGCGGCGAGGGGACGTCGAAGGAAGCCCTGGACGGACTGTCCGAGGACTGGCAGGCGACGTTCAAGAAATACGGGCGCATGTAAGACGCGTCTGAGCATTGCGAACGGCGACCGGAACGGGGCGAGCCTCTTCCGGTCGCCGGTAATGAGAAGAAGAAAGGCTGGAGGGAGCGTTGGCTGAAGCGGCTGCGCTGACGGGAAGTGTGCCGCGCCCACGCACGGGCGCGCATGGGATGAGCGACCTCGCCATCCGCAATTCCTTCATCATTCCGACGGTCCTTTTCCTGATCGTCTTCAACGTCTTTCCGTTGCTCTATTCGCTCGGTTATTCGTTCACGGATTTCCGCGCGTCGGTGAGCGCGCCGGCGAATTTCGTCGGGCTGCAGAACTACCGCGAGCTGCTTGCCGATCCGAACATCTGGCGCAACTTCTACGCCACCGCGAAATACGTGATCGTCTCCGTCGGCGGGCAGATGTTTGTCGGCTTCGGGCTGGCGATGCTCCTGAACCGCGACATCCCGCTCAAAGGCTTCATCACGACGCTTCTGCTTCTGCCGATGATGCTTTCCATGGCCGTCGTCGGCCTCTTCTGGAAGCTCATCTACGACCCGTCCTGGGGCCCGCTCAACTACGCGCTCCATCTCGGGAACTTCGAGTGGCTGTCGAACCCCAGCGTGGCGCTCTATGCCGTCGCCATCACCGACATCTGGATGTGGTCGCCCTTCGTGATGCTGTTGTCGCTGGCCGGGCTGTCCGCCGTGCCGAAGCATCTTTACGAGGCCGCCGCGATCGATCGCGCCGGGCGCTGGTACACCTTCACGCGCATCACGTTGCCGCTCGTCTCACCGCTTCTGATGATCGCGCTCATCTTCCGCACCATGGAGGCGTTCAAGACGTTCGATCTCGCCTTCATCATGAGCGGCCAGCCGACGACGGAGCTCGTTTCCATCCGGCTTTACAAGATGGCGTTCCAGGAATGGCAGACCGGCCGCTCCTGCGCCATGGCCTATATCGTGCTGATCGTGGTGATCGCGATCACCAACATCTACGTCAAATATCTGAACCGGGTGAAGGAGCGCTGAGATGGCGGCAGTTGCTTCACCGACCGCGCGCATCGGCAACCGCATCGCCATCGTTGCGGTGATCATCGTCACGCTGATCTTCCTGTCGCCGATCTACTGGATCGCGTCGACCGCCTTCAAGCCGCGCGCGCTGGCGACGACCGTCCCGCCGACGGTGCTGTTTCAGCCCGAGGTCACCGCCTTCATCAAGCTCTTCACCAAGCGGGTGCAGCTCACGAAGCCGGTCGATCCGGAGGTCTACGCGAAAGCGCCCTGGTGGGAGCAGCGCATCTATGACGGCGGCGAAAGAGTGCTGAAGATCGGCACAAAACCGCAGCTTTCCGCCTATCCGAGCCGTTTCATGAATTCCCTCATAACCGCCATCACCTCCACGGTGCTGGCGGTCGGGATGGGAACGTTCACGGCCTACGGCTTCTCCCGCTTCAAGATCGCGGGGGAGCAGGATCTGCTCTTCTTCATCCTCTCCACGCGCATGCTGCCGCCGGTCGTCGTGGCCATTCCGATGTTCCTGATGTATCGCGTCGTCGGGCTCACCGACACGCATATCGGGCTCATCATCCTCTACACCGCCTTCAACCTCTCCTTCTCCGTGTGGCTGATGAAGGGCTTCATGGACGAGATACCGAAGGAGTACGAGGAGGCGGCGCTCGTCGACGGCTACACGCGCATGCAGGCCTTCTTCAAGATCGTGCTTCCCGAGGCGACGACCGGGATCGCGGCGACGGCGGTGTTCTGTTTCATCATCGCCTGGAACGAATATGCCTTCGCGCTGATCCTCACCAATCGCGAAGCACAGACCGCGCCGCCTTTCATTCCCGCGCAGATCGGCTCCGGCCTGACCGACTGGACGACGATTGCGGCCGGCACGTTCCTCTTCCTGCTGCCGGTGGCGATCTTCACCTTCCTCCTGCGCGGGCACCTTCTGCGCGGCGTCACCTTCGGCGCGATCCGCAAGTGACGGGGCAACGCTGATGGGATTCAAGCAACTGAGCGCCAGCGTCCTCGAGCCGCTTTCCATGTGGATCATGATCGTCGGCATCGTGGCGCTTTGTCAGCCCTGGGTGGAGCTGCTGCACCGCTACGGGACGACGGTCATCCTCGTCGGCCTGGTCGGCTTCCTCATCTTCTCGCACATCAAGCCCGACCCGGCGGAGCGAGGCTGAGCCGCCATGGCAGAGATCGTGCTTCGCGACATCGAGAAATATTTCGGGGACAATTACGTCATCCGGAAGCTGAATCTGACGATCGCGCACAAGGAGTTCGTGGTGCTGCTCGGGCCGTCGGGCTGCGGCAAGACCACGACGCTCCGAGCCATCGCGGGCCTGGAGGAGATCGACAGCGGCGATATCCTGATCGACGGTAAGCCGGTGCAGACACTGCAGCCGGGCGAGCGCGACATCGCCTTCGTCTTCCAGCTCTTCGCGCTCTATCCGCACCTGACCTCCTACGACAACATCGCCTTCCCGCTGCGCGCCACGCGCGAGAGCCGCGCGGAGGTCGACGCCAAGGTGCGCGCCGTCGCCAAGTCGCTGCAGATCGAGCACTTCCTCTCGCAGCGTCCGTCCGCGCTGTCGGGCGGCGACATGCAGCGCGTCGCCATCGGCCGGGCGCTCGTCAGGCACCCGAAGGCGATGCTCATGGACGAGCCGATCGGCGCGCTCGACGCCAAGCTGCGCGAGGAGATGCGCACCGAGCTGAAGCGGCTGCATCTGGAGAACGACCAGACCACCGTCTACGTCACCCACGATCAGGTCGAGGCGATGTCGCTCGCCGATCGCATCGCCATTATGAACGAAGGCGTGTTGCAGCAGGTCGGCACGCCGTCGGAGGTCTATCAGCATCCGGCCAACCTTTTCGTCGCGCAGTTCGTCGGCAGCCCGGTGATGAACGTCACCAAGGCGAGCCTGAAGGCGAACGGCGGCCACACCAAGGTCATGCTCGGCGACGGCGAGGTTGGCTTCGACTTCCCCAAGGATCTGGAGAGCCGTATGGCGGCGGCTGTTCGATCCAACGCTGACCTCGTCCTCGGCATCAGGCCGGAGGGCGTGCTCGTCTCGCGTGAGCAGGCGGCCGGTCACGTGCCCGTCGAGGCGCACATCATCGAGCCGCTCGGCGCCTATGACATCGTCGACCTCAAGGTCGGCAACGCCTTCCTGCGTGCGCGCACGGCGAGCGGCTATGTCGGCCGGCCCGGCGACATGGTCTGGGCGAAGCTCGACCAGGCCCAGACGCACTTCTTCGAAACCACGAGCGGCGACGCCATCGATGTGAGGCTGGGCGACTGATGGCGCATATCAAGCTCGACGGCGTAACCAAGAAGTTCGGCGGCGCCACGGCCGTCCGCGATTTGTCACTGGAGATCGAGGACGGCGAGTTCTTCGTGCTGCTTGGCCCGACCGGCGCCGGCAAGACCACCACGCTGCGCCTGATCGCCGGGCTGGAGAAGCCGACCGCCGGCTCCATCTCGATCGACGGAGCGGATGTGCGCGATTGGAGCGCGGCGGAGCGCGACGTGGCGCTCGTCTTTCAGTACCTACTCGCTCTATCCGCGCTACACGGTGCGCCAGAACCTCGCCTTTCCCCTGAAGTCACGCGTGCGCAATTACAGCACGGCGGAGATTGAGGAGCGTGTCGCCAAGGCCGCGCATACGCTCAGGATCGATCACCTCCTCGACCGCAAGACCGACAAGCTCTCCGGCGGCGAGATGCAGCGCGTCTCCATCGGCCGCGCCATCGTGCGCGAGCCGAAGGCCTTCCTGATGGACGAGCCGCTCTCCAATCTCGACGCCAAGCTCAGGGAGGCGCTCCGCTCCGAGCTCAAGGACCTTCAGATGAAGCTTGGCGCGACCTTCCTCTACGTCACGCACGACCAGATCGAGGCGATGTCGATGGGCGATAAGGTTGGCGTCCTGAACGACGGGCGGATCGTCCAGGTCGGCAGGCCGCAGGAGATCTACAACGCGCCGCGCGACACGTTCGTGGCCGGCTTCGTCGGCTCGCCCGCCATGAACCTGCTCGACGGCGAATTGCGCGGCGGGCGCGTCTCCACCATGTCCGGCAAGGTCCAGGTTCCGCTGGACGCTGCCGCCGGCGCGAATGGCGATGCCGGCGCGGTCACCGTCGGCATCCGTTCGGAGGACATCCGCGTCGGCCCGTCGGAAGCGGTCGAGGCGCGCGTTCACGATGTCGAGAACCACGGCGTAGAAAAAATCGTGACGCTCAGGGTCGACGACCATCTTTTCCGCGCGACGGTGCCCGCCACGGCGGCGGTCAATATCGAGGGCGCCGTCAAATTCAGCTTCGATCCCAAGAAGATGCATTGCTTCGACCGCGGCAGCGGGAAGAACCTCACCTTCACGGCCTGACGGGTCGCCGCCTCCGCCGGGCGCCCTACCACAGGCGCTCGCGCAAGCCGCCTTCGTTCCGCTAGAATGAAGGCGGAGATTGCTGTTGCCCGGCGGCTTGCCGGCGGAGGGGTCCGATGCAGAAGCTTCAGACGCAGGGTGTCCACCACATCACGCTCGTCGGCGCCGACCGGCAGACGTCGATCGATTTCTGGGAGGGCGTGCTCGGCATGCCCTTCGTCTTCGAGCAGCCGAATCTCGACCTCGCCTCCGAAAGCCACCTCTATTTCGATCCAGGTGACGGCCGCCTCATCACCGTCTTCAGCGATGAGACCCGCACGCCCGACAAGACACCGGTGGCGCGCGACCAGGGGAGCGTCCACCACATCGCCTTCTCCGTCTCGCGCGTGACGTTCCTGCAGGCGGTGAAGCGCCTCGACGACCGCGGCATCTCGCATAGCGGCGTCAAGGATCGCGGCTTTATGGATTCCATCTATTTCCGCGATCCGCTCGGGCTGATGATCGAGCTTGCCTCGTATCGCTTCGAGCCGCCGGCGGGGATGACACACGTCGACGTTCTGACGGCGGCGCACAAGCTGCGCGTCGCGCGTGGCGATGCCAACATCGCGGAGGTGCATCTCGCCGACGCTATCGAGAACTTGACGCGCGAACGGCGCGAGAGCCTTTCCAAGGATCGGCGCGCGAAGGATCCCTATAAGACCAAGGCGGCGAAGAAGGCGAAGAAGCCGGAGCGCGCCGGCGCATGATTTTCGGCGGGCGTGCCGCCTGATACGAGGTTTCTACAATCACGCGCCGGAAGCACTCCTTTCGGCGAGAACGCGAAGGGGAGGTCAGACGTGAAGCTTTATATGCATCCGGTGTCGAACACGACCCGGCCCGTGCGCATGATCATCAAGGACAACAATTTGCCGGTCGAGGAGGTGGAGGTCGACCTGATGACCGGCGCGCATTTCCAGGAACCTTATGCCTCGATCAATCCCAACAACCAGGTGCCGACGCTGGTCGACGGCGATCTGGTGATGGGCGAGAGCTCGGCGATCCTGAAATATCTCGCCGACAAGTTCGACCTTGCCGCCTATCCGAAGGACATCCGGGCGCGCGCCAAGGTCAACGAGGCGATGGACTGGTTCAACACGCATTTCTACCACGACTACGCCTACGGCATGGTCTACCCGCAGGTCTTCCCGCACCACAAGCGCCCGAGCGACGAACTGCAGAAGGGCACCATCGAATGGGCAAGGGAGAAGACCAAGAAGTGGCTGCAGGTGCTGAACGACCATTGGCTCGGCAAGGGCAACAAATATCTGACCGGGGACCAGATCACGATCGCCGACTATTTCGGCGCCGCGCTTCTCACCTCCGGGGATCCGATCCGCACGACGTTCGACGCCTATCCGAACATCACGGCGTGGCTCGATCGCATGGCGGAGACGCCAAGCTGGGCGAAATGCAACGAGGCGCTCTGGGGCTTCCGCGACTACGTCAAGGACCAGGCGTTCGAAACGGTGTGAGGCGCCGTTCCCCCTCCCCCTTGTGGGGAGGGGCTGGGGGAGGGGGAAAGAAGCAGGCCACGGCGGCCTTCCCCTCTTCTTACTCTCCCCCGCAAGAGGGGAGGCTTGCCGTTCATGAAGTGCCGCTGCGGCGGCCGAGCACCTCTACGTCATCGACGGCGTCGGGCCGCTCCTCGCGCGCGCGCCGAAGCTCCGCGATGCGGCTCTCGCTTCCCTGCATCGTCAGCAGGAACGGCGCGTGCGGCAGGAAGTCGAGCGCTTCCGCTTCGAAGGCGACGGAATCCATCTCGCCCCACATCGCCACCATCTTCGTCTCGTCTTCGCGCGCCCCGTCGTCGACGAAGATAGTCGCGCGCGGCGAAAGATAGGGCAGCAGCACGGGCAGCGCCGGATACCGGCTCAGCGACTGCACCTTACCCGGCGGCCCGTCGACGAAAAGGAAATCGATCTTCTCGCCGAGCGTCGAGAGGCGTGGGCCGAGGTCGTACCATTGGAAGGTGCGCTCGCCGATGGTCGCGTCGACGAGCGGCGCGATCACCAGATCGACACGGTCGGAAAGTCCGGCCTGGCTCAGCATCTCCGCTGTGTGGCGCGCATGCATGACATCGTGTTCAACGGAGACGAGGCGGCCCGCGCCGTTGGCGTTGAGCGCCGCCGCGAACAGCACCGTGGAACTGCCCGAGCCGAGCTCCATGACGAGCCTCGGACGCTGCCGGCGAAGCAAGTGGAAGAGGAACGCCGCCTCTTCGCCGGTGATCTCGAATCCCTGGTAGGGAAAGGCGGGCACCGCGCCCTTGATGCCGAGATCCGGCAGGATGGAGATGACGTTGACGAGCGATGCCAGGCTCGCTTTCAGCCGCTTTTGCGCGCGCTCGTCGCGCGTGCGCACGATCGTGCGCAGCGTCGCGAGGTCGTCTTCCATCTTGCTGAGGCGCGCGTCGATCGCGCGCGTCCTCGTGCCCACGTCGGCGAGATCGCCCGCCAGGCCAAGTGTGAGGATAGAGCGCAGGAGCGCCACCAAGCGGCCCAAGGCGACGCCTCCCTGGCTACTCTTTGCCGATCTGGCAGGCGGAGGAACGGCGCGGCGCGTGCGCGCACGCACGGCGGCTGCCGGCCCGCGTGTCACGGCGGTTCCGAACGGCTGAATCGCGCATGAGACTCTTCACGGCCGACGGGACCGTCGCGTCCATAGTGCCCTCCTGGGGCGGAAGCAAACCAGTTTGCATGAGATCATGCAACGCGAATAAGACGGCGGAGAATGGCTGTGCCCGGCTGAATGCGGGCTGAACGTCGCGCCTGCGGCATGGCTCCTCTGCACCGATCGGCGCTGGAATCGCGCCGTTTCGGCACCTAGCTATGCGTTGCAAACTGCAACCCATGCGCTGAAAGTCCAATCGCCATGCAACTCACCGGCATCCACCATCTGACCGCGATCTCCGCCGACGCGCCGGGGAACCGGCGCTTCTACGAGGGCGTGCTCGGCATGCGCCTCGTCAAGAAGACCGTCAACCAGGACGACGTCAGCGCCTATCACCTGTTCTACGCCGACGGGCTCGCGAGCCCTGGCAGCGACATCACCTTCTTCGACTGGCCGGCTGCGCCGGAGCGGCGCGGCACGCATTCGATCGCCCGCACCGCCCTGCGTGTCGCGGGCGGCGAGACGCTTCTCTGGTGGCGCGCGCATTTCGACGAGCATCGCGTCAGCCATGGCGAGATCGCCGAGCGCGACGGGCGTCCGACCCTCGACTTCGAAGACCCGGAGGGCCAGAGGCTGAGCCTCGTCGACGATTCCGGTGCGGGCGTCGCGCATGCCTGGGCGAAGAGCCCGGTTCCTGCTGAGCAGCAGATTCGCGGCCTCGGTCCGATCACGCTTTCCGTCCCGGACCTTGCGCCGACCGACGCGGTGCTGACGGCGGTCATGGAGATGCGGCCGGTCAGGACCTATCCGCATCCGGAAAATCCCGGCGACACCGTGCATGTCTACGAGATGGGCGAGGGCGGGCCGGCGGCCGAGCTGCACGTCGCCGTGCAGCCGGGCATGCCGACGGCGCGCCAGGGTAGGGGCGGCGTCCACCACGTCGCGTTCCGCACGCCCGACGCCGAATACGGCGAATGGGCGGAGCGGCTCAGTCGGATGCGCATCCCGAACAGCGGCAAGGTCGACCGCTTCTACTTCAAGAGCCTCTATTTCCGCGAGCCGAACGGCATCCTCTTCGAGATCGCCTCCGATGGCCCGGGCTTCGCCGCCGACGAGCCGCTGGAGACGCTCGGGGAATCGCTGTCGCTGCCGCCGTTCCTTGAGCCGCGCCGCGCCGAGATCGAAGCGGGCCTCACGCCGGTCTAGGGCAGCCAAACAAAATCCGTCGTCATTGCCGGGCTTGACCCGGCAATCCATTCCGTTGCGGTCGAGATTCGCATCGGCGTCACGGAATGGATGCCCGGATCGAGTCCGGGCATGACGACAGCAGGTGGGTGTCTCTAGGGAGCGGCCTTGCGGCGCTTCCGGGATGACAGGCGGGTGGAGCGGGCCGCTATTCCTCAGCGACCATCCCCGCAAGCATCTCCCGCGCCGCTTCCACTTCGTCGTCGTTCACGCTGTGGCCGAAGCCCGGATAGATGCGCTTGTCGACCTTTGCACCGAGCCGCGTCAGCACCTCGGCCGTCTCCTCGACCCGCTCCAGCGGCACATGCGGATCGACGTCGCTTGAGCCGATGAAGACCGGCGTGCCGTCAAGCGAGCCAACGTAGTCGCGCGGCGTGCCCGGCGGGCCGATCAGCCCGCCGGTCAGCGCGATGATCGCGCCATAGCGGCGCGCGTTCCGCGCCGCGAACTCGGTCGCGAGGCAGGCGCCCTGCGAGAAGCCGACGATCGCAATCCGCTCCGCACCGAAGCCTTCGCCGTCAAGCCGCGCGACGAGCGCGCCGATCGTCTGGAGCGCGGAGGAAAGCCACGGCTCGTTTGTTTCGATCGGCGCCAGGAAGGAATTCGGGTACCAGGTGTTCCCGGTGGCGCGCGGCGCGAGGTAGAGGATGTCGTCGTGCCCGAAGGCGTCTACGAGCGGCAGCATCGATTCCGGCGTGCCGCCGCGCCCGTGCACGAGGATCGCCGCGGCCTTCGCGTCCGCGGCAGCCGCGCCGGCGACCAGGGTGTTCTCGGCACGATGGAGACCAGCCATCTCAACCTCTCAGTACCGTCGTCATGTCCGGACTTGATCCCGGCACCCATTCCGTCGCGCAAGTGGAATATGCGATCGTTGCGGAATGGATTGCCGGGTCAAGCCCGGCAATGACGACAACTGGAATAGCGGCGCGCCCTACATCTTCTGCAGCGCCGCCAGGAACGACGGGTCGGGATAGGAATCCGCCGGAAGGCCGAGCTTCTGCTGCACGTCCTTCACCGCCGCGCGGGTCTGCGCGCCGATCACGCCGTCGGCGCCGCCGACGTCGTAGCCGAGCGTCTGCAGGCGCTTCTGCACCTCTTGCACCTGCGCCCGGCTCGGCGCGGTGGCGCTGCCCTTCTGCGCCGCCGGCGCGCCGGCGAGCCGCGTGGCGAAATAGGCGGCGGTCGTCGCGTAGACCAGCGACTGGTTCCACTGCGTGTAGACGTCGAAATTCGGATAGGCGAGGAAGGCCGGACCGAGCCGCCCCATCGGCAGGAGCAGCGAGGCCTGCATCCCGTCGTTCGGAAGCGGGCTGCCGTTGGCCTTGGTCACGCCGAAGCCGGCCCATGTCGTGCGCGGATGCTTGATCGCGAGATCGGCTTCCGCCCACGGCATGTCCTTTGGCACGCGCACCTCTTCAAGCCAGGGCTGGCCGGCCTGCCATCCGTGATGCTTCAGGAGGTTGGCTGAGGAGGCGAGGACGTCGGGCACGCTCTTGACGAGATTGCGCTTGCCGTCGCCGTCATAGTCGACGGCGAAGTCGACATAATAGGTCGGCACAAACTGCATCTGCCCAACTTCACCGGCCCACGCGCCCTTCATTTCGGCGGGCGTGAGGTCGCCGCTGTCGATGAGCTTGAGCGCCGCCATCAGCTCCGGTGTGAATTGCTCGGGCCGTCGGCAGTCATAGGCGAGCGTGGCGAGCGATTGCAGCGTTGGGAAGTCGCCGAGATTGGCGCCGAAGTCCGTCTCCAGCCCCCAGAAGGAGGTGATGACCGGGCCCGGCACGCCGAACTGCTTCTCGATCTTCCCGAACGTGCCGGCGTTCTTCTTCAAGAGGCCGGCGCCCTGCTTCATCCGGTAGCCCGCCACCATACGGCCGGAGAACTCGTTGAAGCTCTGGGCGAAGACGCCCTGGCGGCGGTCGGCGTTGATGACCTTCTGGTCGTAGGAGACGCCGTTCAGCGCGGCGATCGTGCCGGCGGAAATGCCCGCCGCCGCGGCGTCCTGCTTGAACGCGTTGAGCCAGGTGGAAAAGCCGGCGGGGCCGTTTCCGCATTTCGCGAAGCCCTCCGCCGGCGCCATCAAAACGCCAGCCGCGAGCAAGATCGCCGCTGTCCGCCCAATTCTTCTCCCGATCGCCATTCGCCGCGTCTCCTTCTGAAAAGAGTCGCGGCGACTGTCACGATCAAGTGGGCGTGGTCAAGGCGGTCGGCGATGGGGGAAACGTCCCCCTTATCCTGAGGTGCGAGCGCCCACAGGGTGCGAGCCTCGAAGGATCGTCCAGAAGGCGCTCGGAACGAACCCTCTGCGTGGTTCGAGGCTCGCCGAACGGCGAGCACCTCACCATGAGGACCGTTGTTGGCGGCCCGGAGGCTGCAGGCGGTCTACGCCTCCGCGAGCTCACTCTCGGGACGGACCGGCCGGGACAGGAATCCCGGAAGACCGGTCTTCGGGTCGAGGCCCGAATAACGCTCGCGCTTCTGACCGTTATGGCCCTCGCTGCGATTCCGCTTCGGCCTGTTTTCTTTGCGCGACGGCGAATCGGCGCGGGCTTCGCGGCGCGGCTTCTGGCGACCCTGCGCCTGGCGTCCCTCTGCCTGGCGTCCTGGCTTCCGGCCGTTGCGCCTGGGCTTGGTGGCTTCGCTTGATGGGGCTTCGACGCGCGATTCGATTCCCTCAGGCAGCGCCGCGACAGGCACGGCCTGCTTCATCAGCTTCTCGATGTCCTTCAGAAAGGCGCGCTCCTCGCCGTTACAGAAGGAGATGGCGATCCCCGCCGCGCCGGCGCGCGCGGTGCGGCCGATGCGGTGGACGTAGCTTTCAGGCACGTTCGGCAGCTCGTAGTTCACCACGTGGCTGACATTCTCCACGTGAATGCCGCGCGCCGCGATGTCGGTCGCGACAAGCACGCGCGTCTGCCCGCGCTTGAAGGCGGCGAGCGCACGTTCCCTCTGCGACTGGCTCTTGTTGCCGTGGATCGCGGCGGCGTTGACGCCGGCGCGATCGAGGTTACGCACCACCTTGTCGGCGCCGTGCTTGGTGCGGGTGAAGACGAGCACGCGCTCCATTGTCCGATCGGAAAGGATGCGCTCAAGCAGCCGCTGCTTCTCGCCGCTGCCGACGAACATCACGTTCTGCGCGACGCGCTCCACCGTGGAGGCGACGGGCGTCACCGCCACCTGCACCGGGTCGGTCAGAAGCTGGTCGGCGAGATCGGCGATCGATTTCGGCATGGTGGCGGAGAAGAAGAGCGTCTGCCGCTGCGCCGGCAGCATCTTCACGATCTTGCGGATCGGCACGATGAAGCCGAGGTCGAGCATCTGGTCGGCCTCGTCAACGACGAGGATCTCCACCGCGCCGAGCGAGAGGATCCGCTGGTCGATCAGGTCGAGAAGCCGCCCGGGCGTGGCCACGAGAACGTCGACGCCCTGCCTGAGCGCGGCCTCCTGCGGACGCTGCGAGACGCCCCCGAAGACAACGGAGACGGAGAGCTTCAACCCGGCGCCATAGGTGCGGAAGCTTTGCGCCACCTGGCTTGCAAGCTCGCGCGTCGGCGTCAGCACCAGGACGCGGGGACGGCCCGGAACGCGTGTGGCGCGGGTGTGGGAAAGCCGCTCCAGGATCGGCAGCGCGAAGGCCGCCGTCTTGCCGGTGCCGGTCTGGGCGATGCCGCAGAGGTCGCGGCCGGCGAGGATCGGGGCGATGGCTTGTGACTGGATCGGGGTAGGGGCGCTGTGGCCTTCCTTGGCGACGGCGCGAAGAAGGGTTTCGCCGAGGGCGAAATCGGTAAACTGGGTCAATTGGTTCTTTCAGTTGTATCCAAGCCCGGCGCGCGCGAGCAAATCGCAGCGCACCGAAGCGGTGTCATAAAGACGACCCGCGCGAATAGGGCTGTCTGGATTAGAGCGAATGAAGACGGAGGCCGGGTCCCTTTTCGAGGGGCACTTTCACGCTGCCTCGGTCGAGCGCCGTTCGTCAGGCGCTGCCGCTATGCCGCGCATGTGGGTGTAAAGCGCCGGAAAGTCAAGCAGAATCGGCCGGAGGCGTGCCGTTCAGCCGTAGAAGAGCTTGCGCTCTCCCTGGTCCAGGATGACCGGCACGATCAGATCCTCCTCGTCGTCGAGGTGGCGGAGCATGCTGGAAAGGAGCCGCCCGCTTGTATCGGCGTAGGAATCCGTCGCGAAGAGGCGCGCGTCGGCATCGCCCTCGATCGCGCGGAGCAGGCCGTTCGCCGTCTCGACCGTGGCGAGGATGTCGGCATGCAGCGTCTCGTGATCGTTTTCGAGCACGTCGAAGCCCCTGAGGAGCCGCGTCTCGGCGGTGCGGAAGATCGGGAAGTAGCTGTGGTCCTCGATCTGATGGTGTCCGTTAAGCCCCTGCAGGAAGAACTGCAGGCGCGGGGCGAAAAAGCTGCGGAATTCCTCCGGTGTCAGCTTCCCCTCGTGGAATTCCGCGGTGGCGTTCTGCAACAGGCCGCCGAGCGAGCGGAATTCCGCGTGCCGTTCCAGCCAGAACCGCGCGATCTCGCCGAGATTGGGATGTTCGTCCCAGACGTCGCGCGGAAAGCGGTCGAGAAGCACGCGCAGCTCCGGCGGCCAGCCGGCGCGCGTTCGAAGATCGAGTGACAAAGGGCGGCTTTCGTTTCGGCTTTCGTGGATCGAAGCGTCATAGGAGCTGAAGGCGCGGAGGCCAACAGCCGTTCGTGCACGCCTCCCATGCCCGCTACGCGCCTAGCCGCCGGTCGAATCGGGAAGGTCGAGTTCGCGCAGCGCCCGCATCCCGAAGGGAAGTTGTGGCAGGTCGCGCCGCTGCGCGTCCGGCAGGCTCTCCACGCTGTCGAGGAGCGCTGTCTGCAGGATGGCCGCGAGGTGCTCGCCCGTCGAGCGGACCTTTGCCTGCGCAACTTCCGCGGCGGTGCGGTCGAAGGTAGCGGCGGTGAACGTCTTCTGCTGCTCTTCGCGCGCGTCGCGGAAATCCCTGAGCGCGCCGATGATGTCGCGGCGATGCGCCGCGAGATTGCCGCGGAAGCTCGTCTTTAGCGCGTCCGGGAAAGGCGCTTCCGCCTGCTTGAGCAGGCTCCTCACGACGAATGCGCCGCCTCGTACCGCGTCCGCGTCGGTCCCGAGAGAACGGCGCGCGACCGCATGGACGCGCGGGCCAGGATCCGCGACGAGCCGGTTGAAGGCTCGTTCGTGCAGGCCCCGCCCCGCCGCGCGAAGCAGCTGTCGTCCTCCAGGAGTTCAGGACGGCGCCATGTCTCCATCATGCGCGGAGCGCCGCGGCCCAGGGAAGCGGCCGGTGAGACCCCGGCCGTCCCGTGGCGTCAACGCGTGATGTTACCAGCGACGCCAAGCCCTGCGATAGGCGGCGGCGTCCGGACCCGCCACGTGTCCGCTGCGGCCGGCATACCAGGGGCCGCGATAGACCGTGCTGCCGCCGGAATAGCTGTTGCCCTCCGGACCGGTCGCGGTCCACGAGCGGTGACATCCGTGCCGGTAGGCGTTGCCGGTGCAGTCGCCCTGCCAAGACGCGGTGCCGCCATTCGGGCCGGCATAGGTCCCATCGGCGAAGGCCGGGGCGACCATGGCGGCGGTTGCGAGGCCGGCGGCGAGCGCGGTGGCTTTCAGAAATCTCGTCATTGCATTCTCCTGGTGCTGGGGTTGGGAGGATGGGTCGGGTCTGCGACAGGCTGCATGAGGTCTCTCCGTCCTCGGGCAGCGTGTCGTCACCGCCGATCACGCCTTTCACGACGCTGGACGGGCTTCCCTACGCGGACGGGCGATTTTTTCTTTGCGCCGCGGCAGCCGGCGTCCCACGGGGCGGGGCCGAGATAGTCACAAAACTGTCACAACGGGCCGCCGGCGCACCTTTTGCCGGGTGGCGGGAAGGCAAGATTGGCCCTAACGTGACAGCCGGTCCGCCGGTGATCGGCCGCCGATCGCCTTGTGACGGGACCGTCACATAAGCGTCGCCGGTCGGCGCTAGGTGGGTTCTTCCGGCGCAAAATCCTGCGCCGCTTTTCGGTTTTGCGCTGCGGAAAATGTCGCCGCGCCAAGGAGGAGGTGACGGGTATGAAATCCAGGCTGATGAGCACGACGACACTTGCGGCGCTAGCCGTTTGCGTGTCCACCGGATGGGCCATGGCGCAGAGCCAGGAGCTTGTCGACGCCGCCAAGGCTGAGGGGGCGCTGACGACGATCGCGCTGCCGCATTCCTGGTGCAATTACGGCGAGACGATCGAGAGCTTCAAGGCGAAGTATCCCGAGATATCGGTCAACGAGCTGAACCCCGACGCCGGCTCCGGCGACGAGGTCGAGGCGATCAGGGCGAACCAGGGCAACATGGGTCCGCAGGCGCCCGACGTGATCGACGTCGGCCTTTCCTTCGGTCCCTCCGCCAAGTCGGAAAACCTGATCCAGCCCTACAAGGTCTCCACCTGGGACACGATCCCGGACAGCGCCAAGGACGCCGACGGGTATTGGTACGGCGACTATTACGGCGTGCTTTCCTTCGTCGTGAACAAGGACCTGATCTCCAAGACGCCTGAGGACTGGCCGGACCTGCTCGGCTCCGATTACGCCAACGCCGTGGCGCTCGCCGGCGATCCGCGCTCGTCGAACCAGGCGATCCAGGGCGTCTACGCCGCCGGCCTTTCGCGCGCCGAGGGTGACGCCGCCAAGGCGCCGGAAGCCGGCCTGGAGTTCTTCGCCGAGCTCAACAAGAGCGGCAACTTCGTTCCCGTCATCGGCAAGTCGGCGTCGCTTGCGCAGGGCTCCACGCCGGTCATCGTGGCGTGGGACTATAACGGCCTGTCCTGGGCAAAGACCCTGGAAGGGAATCCCCCGGTTGATGTTGTGGTGCCGAAGACCGGCGTCGTCGCTGGCGTCTACGTGCAGGCGATCTCAGCCTACGCGCCGCATCCGAACGCCGCGAAGCTGTGGATGGAGTACCCTCTATTCCGACGAGGGCCAGCTCATCTGGCTGAAGGGCTTCTGCCATCCGATCCGCTTCAACGACCTCGCCAAGAACAACAAGATTCCAAAGGAGCTGCTCGACGCGCTGCCGCCGGCGGCGGCCTACGAGGCGGCGGTCTTCCCGACGCTCGAGGAGCAGAACGCGGCGAAACCGGCGATCACTGAGAGCTGGGACAAGGTGGTCGGCGCCAACGTCCAGTAAAGGCTGAGAGCCCTTCCCGCCCGGCGGGGAGGGCTCTTCTCTTCGGCAGGGGGCATGGCAGAGATCGCAGATAGCGCGGCGCGGCCGCTCGCCGTTCCAAGGGCAGGGCGGGAGAAGATTTCGCTCGCCTGGCTCGGCGTCGTTCCCTTCCTTCTGTTCGTTCTGCTCTTCCTGATCCTGCCGACCTTCGATCTTATCGTCGGCGCCTTCCGCACGCCCGACGGCGCGTTCACCCTCGACAATATCCGCCGACTCAACCAGCCGACGATCCTCGCCGCCTACTGGGTGAGTATCGAGGTGAGCGTCGCTTCATCCCTGCTCGGCGCGCTCGTCGGATTCCTCCTCGCCTGGGCGGTGGTGATGGGGCGGATACCGCGCTTCCTGCGCCCGATGATCACCACGTTCAGCGGCGTCGCCTCCAATTTCGCCGGTATTCCGCTTGCCTTCGCGTTCCTCGCGACGCTCGGGCCGACCGGGCTCGTCACCGCCTTCCTGATGGACATCGGCATCAATCTCAGGGTGCTCGGCTTCACCATCCTGAGCTTCTGGGGCCTCACCATCACCTATCTCTATTTCCAGATTCCACTGATGGTGCTGATCCTGTTGCCGGCGCTCGACGGGCTGAAGAAGGAATGGCGCGAAGCCGCGTCGATCCTCGGCGCGACCGGCTTTCAGTATTGGCGCTACGTCGCGCTGCCGGTGCTGTGGCCGAGCCTTCTCGGCACCACCATCCTGCTCTTCGCCAATGCCTTCGGCGCGGTCGCCACCGCTTATGCGCTGACCGGTTCTTCGCTCAACATCGTGCCGATCCTGCTCTATGCGCAGATCCGCGGCGACGTGCTGCACGATCCGCATCTCGGCTACGCGCTCGCGCTCGGCATGATCGTCATCACGGGTGCTGCGAACCTCGCCTATATCTGGCTGCGCGTGCGCGGCGAGAGGTGGATCCGATGAAAGGCGGCCGCATCGTTCCCTGGATCATCGTTCTTCTGAGCGGTCTCTATTTCGTGCTTCCGCTCGTCGCGACCTTCGAGTTCTCGATGCGAAAGCGTCGCGGCGCCTACTCCTTCGACGCCTATCGCTCGGTGTTCCAGGACAATCACTTCCTGCAAAGCTTCGGCTATTCGACGCTGGTCGCCGTCCTCGCCATCCTCGTCGGCATCCTGCTCGTCGTGCCGACCGCCTACTGGATCAGGCTGAAGCTTCCGCGGCTTCGCCCCTACATCGAATTCATCACGCTGATGCCGCTGGTGATCCCGGCGATCGTCGTCGTGTTCGGGTATCTGCGTCTCTACAACTCGTCGTCCTGGCTGCCGTTCACGGCGAATGCGCGCGCCACCGACGTTCTCTTGATCTTCAGCTATGTCACGCTGGCGCTTCCCTACACCTACCGCGCAGTCGATACCGGCTTGCGCTCCATCGACGTCAGGACGTTGACGGAAGCGGCGCAATGCCTCGGTGCCGGCTGGCCGACGATCCTCTTCCGCGTGATCCTGCCGAATGTTCGCTCCGGCGTCATGGCCGGCGCGTTCCTGACCTTCGCCATCGTCATCGGCGAGTTCACCATCGCCAGCCTGCTCGACCGGCCGGCCTTCGGCCCCTATTTGCAGAATATCGGCGCGAACAAGGCCTACGAGCCTTCCGCGCTCGCCATCATTGCCTTCGCCGTGACCTGGCTCTGTATGGGATTGATCAACATTTTCGGCCGCGGACCGCGTGACGCGGCCGCCGGCAAGAGATAGCGCAAGGGGGCGGTGGATGGCCTTTCTCGAACTTGAGGGCGTCAACAAGTCCTTCGGCACGCACCAGGTCGTGCAGACGGTGGACCTTGCGATCCAGCGCGGCGAGTTCGTGTCGTTCCTCGGCCCGTCCGGCTGCGGCAAGACCACGACGCTCAGAATGGTGGCGGGCTTCGAGGAGCCGACCTCCGGCACGATCCGCATCGCCGACCGCGACGTCACGCATCTGAAGCCGAACCAGCGGCACGTCGGCATGGTGTTCCAGTCCTATGCGCTCTTCCCCAACATGACGGTGGCGCAGAATGTCGGCTTCGGGCTGAAGGTGCAGAAGAAGCCGCGCTCTGAGATCGTGTCGCGCGTTGAGGAGATGCTGAAGCTGATCAAGCTGCCGCAGCTCGCCGATCGCTACCCCTATCAGCTCTCCGGCGGCCAGCAGCAGCGCGTGGCGCTTGCCCGCGCCATCGCGACCAAGCCGGAAGTGCTCCTGCTCGACGAGCCGCTATCGGCGCTCGACGCCAAGATCCGCGTTTCGCTGCGCGAGGAGATCAAGGCGCTGCAGCGCGAGCTCGGCATCACCACGGTCTACGTGACGCACGACCAGGAAGAAGCGCTCTCCATGTCCGACCGCATCGTGGTGATGAGCGAAGGGCGCGTGGAGCAGGTCGGCACCCCGTTCGAGATCTACAACAATCCGCGCACGCGCTTCGTCGCGTCCTTCGTCGGCACGCTGAACATCGTGGAGGCGAGCATTGTCGATCCCGACCGCGGCCGGATCGCGATCGACGGTCAGGAGGTCACGGCGGCGGGCGGCGTCGCGGGCGCGGCGGCGGGCTCTGTCCGCTCCGTCGCGCTTCGTCCCGAAGCCCTGTCGCTGAACGGCGCCGAGTCCGGCGGCAACCGTCTCGACGGCACCATCGAAGAGGTGGATTTCCTCGGCTCGGTGGTCAGGGTGCGCGTGCGGTTCTCCGAGAGCGCGGTATCGCTCGATACGTTCAACAATCCGAACGCCCCGCCGCCGCGCCATGGCGACAAGGTGAGCGTCAGCTTCACGCCGGAGGATATTCTGGTCTTGGAGGCCGGTTCGGCCTGAGGCCGGATGGGGAACGCCTCAGCGCGAAGCGATATAGCCGCCGCCGGTGCCGAGCGCGCCGCCGACGATGGCGCCGCCCACGACCGAGCCACCTGCCACCGCCGCGACGATCGCGCCGCCGCCGGCTCCGATCGCGGCACCCGTCGCCAGATATTGCTGGGTCCGCGAGCAGCCGCCCGCGAGGATGAGACCGCAGGCGAAAACCGCCGCGATTCCCGTCTTGCCGAAACGCATGGTTACAGAACTCCGGTGAAACGTCGTTTTCGGAAAGTGAACGAGGCGGGTTAAGTTTCCGCAAATCCCGACGCGGTTCGTTCCGGCTTTGTTTCCATGGCCGGATGATGCAATATGGGTGCCCGAATCTGGAGCGGTGCCTTGAATATCCGAATCCTGACGCGCGCCAGCCATGCCGAGGCAGAGACGCCGGCGCTTCCCACCGACGGGCGGCAATCGGAGCGTGCGCTTGCCATCCGTCGCGGTGTCTGCCGCCGGCTGCGCGCCGAGGGGCTGGCGCTGATCCCCGAGGTTACACTGCGCTCAGGCCGTCGCGCCGATCTGGTCGCGCTAGGGTCCGACGGCGCCATCACCATCGTCGAGATCAAATCGTCGGTCGAGGATTTCCGCGCCGACCAGAAATGGCAGGATTACCTCTTCCATTCAGACCGTTTCTATTTCGCCACAGGGCCGCATGTGCCGGCCGAGATTTTCCCGGAGGAGGCAGGGCTGATCGTCGCCGATCCGTTCGGCGCGGAGATTCTGCGCCCGTCGGGCACCGCGAAGCTCCCGGCCGCGACCCGCAAGGAGATGCTGATCCGTATCGCGCGCGCCGGCGCGCACCGCCTGCACGATCTGGAAGACCCGGATTGCATGCGCGGAGCGTGGTAACGCCGCCGTGTCCGGAATGTCAGGAGCGGATTTCAGTTGCGCTTGGCTGCCATTGATATCGCCCGGGCGCGTCACTAGCTTCCGCTCGGGCGGGTGAAGAGGGAATCGTCAGTGCCGCGGGAACAGCGCAGGCTTGCGGCGATCATGTCCGCCGACGTAGCCGGATACTCGCGGCTTATGGGCCATAGTGAAAGCGGCACGCTGGCGCGGCTCAAGGCCGCGCGCGCCGAAGTCGTCGATCCGTCGATCGCCGAGCACCGCGGCCGTATCGTCAAGTCGACGGGCGACGGTCTCTTGGTCGAATTTTCCTCCGCCGTCGATGCCGTGCAGTGCGGCGTCGCCGTGCAATCGGCGATGGCCGCGCGCGCCGACGGCACGCAGCAAAACGAGCTCCTGCAGTATCGAATCGGCGTCCATGTCGGTGACATCATCATCGACGGCGACGATATCTTCGGCGACGGGGTCAACGTCGCGGCGCGCATCGAGGGGCTCGCCGAGCCCGGCGGCGTCGCGATTTCGGATGCCGTGAGCCAGCATGTCCGCGGCCATGTCGACGTAGCCTTCGCCGATCGCGGCGAGCATTCGGTCAAGAATATCGACCGCCCGCTTCACGTCTGGGGATGGAAGCCGGGCATGAGCGTCGACGATATCGCGGCGGTGGAGCCAGCACTTCCCGAGAAGCCGTCGATTGCCGTGCTGCCGTTCGACAACATGTCCGGCGACCCCGAGCAGGGCTATTTCGCCGACGGCATCACCGAGGACATCATCACCGATCTTTCCAAGGTGTCGGGGCTCTTCGTCATCGCCCGCAATTCCTCCTTCGCCTACAAGGGCAAGGCGCCCGACATCCGCCAGGTGAGCCGCGAGCTTGGCGTGCGCTACGTGCTTGAAGGAAGCGTGCGCCGCGCGTCGAACCGGATCCGTATCAACGCGCAGATGATCGACGGCACGACTGGAGGTCATCTCTGGGCGGAGCGTTACGACCGCGACATCGCCGACATCTTCGAGGTGCAGGACGAGGTGACCCGCACCATCGTCGGGGCGCTCAAGGTAAAGCTCACCAGTGGCGAGGAAGCGGCGCGCGGAGGCCGCGCGAAGATCAGCCCGGAGGCATACGATCTGATCGTCCGCGCGCGTGCGACGGCGCTGCAGCTCACGCCGCAGGCGGCGACCGCGGCGAAGGAAATGCTTCAGCGCGTTATCGCCATCGACCCCAGCCTCGCCATCGCCTATGCGCGGCTCGCCATAACGACGTTCGCCGAATATGTGAATCAGTGGAACAACGCGACTACGGAAAATCTCGTCCGCGCGACGGAGCTTGCGAAGAAGGCCGTGGAGATCGACGAGATGGAGCCGCAGGGCCACCTCGCGATGTCGATCATGTTGTCCTGGACGCGCCGACTGGACGAGGCGGAGCCCCATGCGCGGCGGGCAATCGAGCTCGATCCGAACTCGGCCGACGGTTACACCGGGCTTGGCAATGTGCTCGAGTTCAAGGGCCACTCGGAAGATGCGGTGCCGCTCTATACGCGTGCATACCGGCTCGATCCACAGTGGGACATGGCGCTGCATTTCATGGGCCGCGCCCTGCTTTCGCTCGGGCGCCTCGACGAGGCGGAGACCGCATTCAGAAAGCGGCTGACATTCGCGCCGCGCTCCGACATGAGTCGCTTCTATCTCGCCTGTATCTTAGGCCGCTCCGGTCGCAAGGAGGAGGCGCAGGCGATTTGGCGAGAGGTTGTCGAGATCAACCCGCGCTTCTCTGTCGAGCACCTGAAGCGCACGTTGCCATACGCCGATCCCGGTTATCTCGATCGCCTGGCCGACGACCTGAGGAAGGCCGAGATCGCAATCTAATGGGAATGCCCTTAGCGCAGGGCGTGCTTCGTTCATCATTCTTTGCCGGCGGACACTGGCGCTACGCCGCTGCTGACCCCAGATACGGCGACAATTTCTGAAAGGTGCGACAGGTGAGTGGATTCAAGGACGCGAGCTTTTCCGAGCGACAGAAGGCAGCGGCGCGAGCCAAGCAGGCGCATGTGGAGAAGTTTCGCGCGATGCCGGGGAATGACGACCCGCGCGTCGTTGAGTTGCGGGCGACGCGGCAGGCAGTCAGCGCTGCACGCGAGGCTCGCGCCGCCGAACGGAAGCTGGCGCGCGAGGCGCAATTGAAATCTGAAGCGCTGGCGCAGCAGGCGGCGCTCGTTGAGCACGCTGAGCGTGAAGCCTCCGAGCAAGCCGCCAAGGCGGAGCGTGAAGCGACCGAGGCGGCCGAACGGAAAGCCGCTCGCGATGCCCGCTACGCGGCTCGCAAGGCGCGGCGTTGACTTTCCGCTAGCGCGGGGCGCGCTTGGCGAGGATTCTTTGCAGCGTGCGGCGGTGCATGTTCAAGCGTCGCGCCGTCTCCGAGACATTGCGGTCGCAAAGCTCGTAGACGCGCTGGATGTGCTCCCAGCGGACGCGGTCGGCCGACATCGGATTTTCCGGCGGCAGCGCACGCGCATCCTTCTTCTGCATCAGCGCGGCGTGGATCTCGTCGGCGTCGGCGGGCTTTGACAGATAGTCGACGGCGCCGAGCTTCACCGCGGTGACCGCGGTCGCGATATTGCCGTAGCCGGTCAGGATGATGGCGCGGGCCTCGGGACGGCGGGTGCGGATCATCTCGATCACGTCGAGGCCGTTTCCATCCTCAAGCCGCATGTCGACGACCGCGAAGACGGGATTTGCCGTCTCGACCTTGGCGCGGGCTTCTGCCACCGATTCCGCCGTTTCCGTTACGTAGCCGCGCTTCTCCATGGCGCGCGCGAGGCGCTGCACGAAGGCTTTGTCGTCGTCGACGATGAGGAGAACCTGCCCCTCGGCCGGCGCGATGGAGGTGGGCTGTTCGGCCATGGGCGTGGCCTGGTCAAGCATCTGCTTTGTTCTCGATGGATAAGGCTATTGGAAACGTAAGCATTATGCACGCCCGATCAAGGTCTTGCCGGCCCCGTCTCCGGGTTTGGATAACGCCTGCGGGGCGGTCGCCTCGAACACGGTGCGCGGCCACGAGACCGTCACAAAAGCCCCGGATTCCGGCGCTTTTCGGTTGCTGAAGCGCAGGTTCGCGCCGGAGCGCTCAAGCAGCGTCTTGGCGATGAAAATGCCGAGGCCGAGGCCTTCATGCTCCGGCGCGGCGGATTGGCCGGTGCGCCGCGTGGTGACATAGGGCTCGCCGAGCTGGTCGATCACCTCCGCGGGAAAGCCCGGACCGTCGTCCGCGATCGCGATCGTGACCTCGCTCGGTGACCATTTCGCCGCGATCGTGACCGCCGATTTGGCGAAATCGACAGCGTTGTCGACGAGGTTGCCGAGGCCATAGAGGAGGCCCGGATTACGCCCCGCTACCGGCTCCGGTCCCTCGCCCGTCCGCTCCACGTCGATGCGAATGCCGAAATCGCGGTGCGGGGCCGTCGCCTCCTCCAGGAAATGGGAGAGCGGCATCAGGCCGAGATGCTCCTCCGGCGCGGAGGAGAGCGAGGCGATCTTGGAGAGGATCTCGCGGCAGCGCTCCGTCTGCGTGCGGATGAGTCGGATGTCGTCGGCGCGCGGATCGTCGGGATCGAGCTCGCTTGCCAGCTCGTGCGCCGCGATCGCGATCGTGGCAAGCGGCGTGCCGAGCTCGTGCGCCGCCGCGGCGGCGAGCCCATCGAGCGCGGAGAGATGCTGCTCGCGCTGCAGCACCAGCTCCGTCGCGGCGATGGCGTCGGCGAGAACGCGCGCCTCCTCCGCGACGCGGAAAGCGTAGAAGGCCATGAAGCCGAGCGCGCAGACGAGCGCCACCCAGACGCCGCCCACGTAATGCAGCGGCACGTCGTAGGCGCGGCCCGGAAACCATGGCAGCGGCTGGTGCAGGAAGACGAGCAGCGTCGCCGCGGCAAGCGTCAGCGTGCCGATCAGGAAGGTCTTGTCCGGCTGCTGCGTCGTCGCGGAGACCATGGCCGGCGCAAGCAGCAGGATCGCGAACGGGTTCTCCAGTCCGCCGGTCAGGTAGAGCAGCCCGGCGAGTTGCAGGAGATCGTAGGCGAGAAGCAGCGTCGCCCAGTTCGGATCGAGCCGGTAGGCCGCCGGGAAGACGAGCCTTAGCCCAAGATTGAGCCAGGCGGACAGCGCGATCAGCCCGAAGCATTCGCCCATCGGCAGCGGGAATCCGAACCACAGCCCGACCACCAGGATGGCCGCCGTCTGCCCGCCGACGGCGAGCCAGCGGAGCCGGATGAGCGTGGAAAGCTTCAGCCGCCGGCCGGACCAGCCGCCGGGCCCCTCCGTCAGCCCGCGTATCGTCAGTTCCATGCGGCTCTCTTACCGCGTCCGCCGTCCCGAGTCAGGCGAGCGCTCTCCGATGTCGGTTTCGCAGATGAAGCGCGATTGCTATAGGGCGCTACTGTGACGGTGCCTCTCCCCGATGGGGAGAGGAACGGCCAGTCGCCTGCGTCGGCGAAAGGGGAGGTCCAAAGCAATGGCAGAGCTTCGCGTCGTCGTCGCCGGAGCGGGCGGGCGCATGGGACGCGCGCTGGCGCGCGCCGTTCTCGGCGAGCCGAAGATGCGGCTCGTCGGCGCGCTCGACCGGCCGGGCGCGGAGGCGGAAGGCAAAGACGTCGGCATGCTCGCCGGTGTCGGCGAGACGGGGGTCGTCGTTCAGACCGATCCGCTGCCCGTTCTTGCCGCGACCGACGCGCTTCTCGACTTTACCGCGCCGGAGGCGACGCTTGCCTATTCGGAGCTCGCCGCGCAGGCGCGCATCGTCCACATCATCGGGACGACCGGCATCGACGCGGAGCACGAAGCGCGGCTGAAGGCGGCGGCGCGCCATTGCCGCATCGTGAAGTCCGGCAATATGAGCCTCGGCGTCAACGTGCTCGCCGGCCTGGTGAAGCGCGCGGCGGCCGTGCTCGGGCCCGAATTCGATATCGAGATCGTCGAGATGCATCATCGCAACAAGGTCGATGCGCCGTCGGGCACGGCCCTTCTTCTCGGGCGCGCGGCGGCGGAGGGGCGCGGCATCGAGCTTTCCGAAAAGTCGCTGCGCGGCCGCGACGGCGTAACCGGCGCAAGGCCGAACGAGGCGATCGGCTTCGCGAGCCTCAGGGGCGGCTCGGTCGTCGGCGACCACATGGTGATCTTCGCCGGCGAGGGCGAACGCATCGAGCTGACGCACCGCGCCGAGAGCCGCGACAACTTCGCCCACGGCGCCGTCCGCGCCGCGCTCTGGGCCTTTGACAAGAAGCCCGGCCTCTACGACATGCACGACGTGCTGGGACTGCACTAGCCCAGCATTGTCGTCATTGCCGGGCTTGACCCGGCAATCCATTCCGTCACGATCGACGTCTACCGCCATGGAATGGATGCCCGGATCAAGTCCGGGCATGACGACCTCAGAAGTGGGTGGTCTCGTTGCCTGCCAAGAAGCCCACCGGCCCGCGCTACTGGATCGCCGTCGTCCCCAAGATCGGCGTCGAACGCTGTCTCGCCGGCGGCTTCGCCATGTTCGCGCATGGCCGTCACGACGCGGTGATGCGCACCAAGCCCGGCGAATGGCTCACGTACTATTCGCCGCGCACAATTTTGAAGGGTGGCGAGGAAGTGCGCGCCTTCACCGCGATCGGAAAATTCACCGATCGCGAACCCTACGAAGCGGAGATGATGGCGGGTCGCGTTGGCTGGCGGCGCGACATCGCGTTTGAGAAGCGTGCGCACGAAGCGGGCGTCTATCCGCTCCTCGACGAGCTCTCCTTCATCCGGGATCGCACGCATTGGGGCCTCTTCTTCCACCGCAGCCTCTTTTCCGTGCCGCGCGAGGATTTCGCGAAGATCGCCGCCGCCATGGGCGTCGACCCGAAGCGGCTCTGAGGCGCGCTCCTTGCACGACGCCCCCGACGATTCGTTGATCGAGGTCGGTCACTATTCCCAGCCGCGCGATGCCGAAAGCGCCGCGCTGGCGCTCGCCTCAGCGGGCATCGGGTCGCATCTCGTCCGCGACCGGGAAGGCGTCACGGTTCTCGTCGCCGCCTCCGACGCGACCCATGCGAGCCGCGAGCTCATCGAATACGACCGCGAGAACCGGCGTCCGCCCCCGCCGGAGCTTCCGTCCATATGGGAAGGCGCCGACGCGGCGTTCGCTTATTCGACCGTTCTGATCGTCGTCTATGTCGCGGCGGGACGAAGCCTGTTCGGCCTCGACTGGGATGCGGCCGGCTACGCGCAGGCGGGCCTGATGCTCGGCGGCGAGTGGTGGCGGGCGCTGACCGCGCTGACCCTGCACGCCAACCTGGAACATCTTGCCAGCAACGTCTTCGCCGGCAGCATGCTCGGCCTGCTGCTGGCGCAGATCCTCGGGCCGGGCCTGACCTGGCTCGCGATCCTGTTGGCAGGCGGGCTCGGCAATGCGCTGAACGCCTTGGTCGTGTCCACGCAGCATACGTCGATCGGCGCTTCCACGAGCGTCTTCGCTACGCTTGGATTGCTTGCGGCGCTCGTGTGGCGGCGGGGGCCGATCCGCTGGACGCGTGGCTCGCGGTCGTGGCTTCCTCTCGCCGCGGCGATCATGCTCCTCGCGTTCCTCGGATTCGGCGGAGAGCGGGTCGATTTCGGAGCCCACATCGCCGGCTTCCTGGTCGGCGTTGTCGGCGGCGCGGCGCTGCATTTTCTCGGCAGTCGCCTCCCGCGTGGCCGCCGCGCGCAATACATCTATGGTCTCGCGGCGCTCTCGCTGATCGGCTTCGCCTGGCTTGCAGCCTTGACCGCGACGTGAGCCCCAAGATAGCAGGCGAGGGGAATGCCGAGCGCCTCGGCAATTGTCCGCCCGCCAGGGCATGATCCCGAAAAGTGGAACCGGTTTTCGGATAAGATCATGCGCCGTCAAAATGGATCGGAGCTTCCATGGACCGTCTTCTCGTGCTCGTGCGCCACGGCCAGAGCGAATGGAATTTGCAGAACCTCTTCACCGGCTGGAAGGACGTCGACCTGTCGCCCAAGGGGGTGGACGAAGCGCGTTCCGCCGGCACGAAGCTGAAGGCCAAGGGGCTCACCTTCGACGTCGCTTATACGAGCGCGCTGATCCGCGCCCAGAACACGCTGAAACTGATGCTCGAAGAGCTCGGCCAGACGGGGCTTGAGGAGCATCGCGACCAAGCGCTGAACGAGCGCGACTACGGCGATCTCTCAGGCCTCAACAAGGACGATGCGCGCAAGAAATGGGGCGAGGAGCAGGTGCATATCTGGCGCCGTTCCTACGCCACCAACCCGCCCGGCGGCGAAAGCCTGCGCGACACCGGTGCGCGTGTCTGGCCCTATTATCTGACCCGCATCCTCCCTGACGTGATGCGCGGCCGGCGCGTGCTCGTCTCCGCGCACGGCAACTCGCTCCGCTCGCTCGTCATGGTGCTCGACAAGCTCAGCACCGACGAAATCCTGAAGCTTGAGATCGCGACCGGCGTGCCGCTTGTCTATCGCCTGAACGAAGACACGACGGTCGCGGAGAAAGAAATTCTTGGGGACTGATCTGCCAGAATAGTCGGCATGACCGCGCCGGTTGGAAGAAAGCTCGACACCACGCTCGACAGGATCGGCCGCTTCCTGGCGGCCCGGTTGCGACGCGAGACCTCCGGCTATGAGCCTTATACGCCGTCGGATCCCGATACGCTGCGCGCCGTGCTCCGCCCCGGCGACGTGCTCCTGGTGGAGGGCCACCAGTATATCTCCATGGTGATCGAGTACATGACGACGTCGAGCTGGTCGCACGCGGCGATCTTCGTCGGCGACATCCCGGGCCACACCGAACCGGATGGCGAGCCGCATGTGCTGGTTGAGGTCAATCTCGGCGAGGGATGCGTGTCGGCGCCGCTCTCCCGTTACGCGACCTTCAACACGCGGGTCTGCCGCCCGATCATGCTCTCTTACCCCGATCAGCAGCGCATCGTTCGTTTCATGGTGGAGCGGATCGGGCTCAGCTACGACATGCGCAATCTCTTCGACCTGATCCGCTACTTCCTTCCGCTGCCGCTTCCGAGGAGCTGGCGGCGGCGCGCCATCGCCTTCGGCTCGGGCGATCCGACGCGCGCTATCTGCTCCTCGCTCATCGCCGAGGCGTTCCAGGTCGTGGGCTATCCGATCCTGCCGCGCGTCGTTCGTTTGGCGGGTGAGGACAGCAAGGCGCGGCGTGCGCGGCGGGAACACTATTATATCCGCCACCATTCGCTCTACGCGCCGCGCGACTTCGACCTCTCGCCCTATTTCTCCGTCGTCAAGCCGACGATCGAGCGCGGCTTCGACTACAAGAGCATCCGTTGGGTGAGCGAGCACGAGCCCGCGGATGTGCCTGCACCGGTTTCCACTGTGGCAGGCGACGCCGCGGCGACCTGAAACGCCTCAGCGTTCCAGCACGTAGGTTCCGGGCGCGTCGCCAAGCGGCGGATAGCCCGCCGCCTCCGCACCCATCGCCGGTGGCGTTGCCGGCTTGCCGCTCCGCGTCTCGAGCCAATCGACCCATTCCGGCCACCAGGAGCCGTCCTTGCGCGGCGCCTCTGCGAGATAGGCGTCCGGATCGAGGTAGTGATCGTCCGCTTCCCGCCGCATCACCCGGAAGCTCCGCCGCTTGTGGCCGGGCTCCGACACGATGCCGGCATTGTGCCCGCCGGTGGTCAGGAGGTAGGTCACCTCGGTGTCGGTCAGGAGGTGGATCTTGTAGGTCGAGCGCCACGGCGCGACATGATCGCGCTCCGTGCCGACCGCGAAGATCGGGGCGCGGATATCGGTGAGCGCGACCGGCCGCCCCGCGACGCTGAACCGCCCCTCCGCCAGATCGTTGTTCAGGAACAGTTTGCGCAGATATTCGCTGTGCATGCGGTAGGGCATGCGCGTCGCGTCGGCGTTCCACGCCATCAGATCGTTCGTCGGCCGGCGCTCGCCCATCAGATAGTCGCGCACGATCTTCGACCAGATGAGGTCGTTGGAGCGCAGCATCTGGAAGGCGCCCGCCATCTGCGTCGTGTCGAGGAAGCCCTGCTCCCACATCGTGTCTTCCAGGAAGGCGATCTGGCTTTCGTCAATGAAGAGCATGAGCTCGCCGGCTTCGGTGAAATCGGTCTGCGCGGCGAGGAGCGTGATGGAGGCGAAATCGTCCTCGCCGTCGCGCGCTATGGCCGCCGCGGCAATCGCAAGCAGCGTTCCGCCGAGGCAATAGCCGGTGGCGTGGACTTTCCGGTCGGGAACGATGGCGCGCACCGCGTCAAGCGCCGCCTTGAATCCGAGCTGGAGATAGTCCTCGATGCCGAGATCGCGGTCCTCCGGGCCGGGGTTCCTCCACGAGATCATGAACACCGTGAAGCCCTGCTCGGTCAGGTATTTGACCAGCGAGTTCCCGGGCGAGAGGTCGAGGATGTAATATTTCATGATCCAGGCCGGGACGATCAGGATCGGCTCCGGCCGCACCGTCTTAGTGGCCGGCGCGTACTGGATCAGCTCGATCAGCCGGTTGCGATAGACGACCTTGCCCGGCGTCGCCGCGACCTCCTTGCCGGGGGTGAAGGCGTCAGCGCCGACCGGCGGCTTGCCGCTCACCTTGCGCTCCCAATCCTCCAGCATGTTCTGGAAGCCGGCGACGAAATTCATGCCGCCCTTCTCGAGCGTCCGGCGCAGCACTTCCGGATTTGTCGCCGGGAAGTTTGAGGGCGCGAAGACGTCGAGCATCTGGCGCGCGACGAACTGGGCCATGGCTTCGTGCTGTTTGGTGACGCCGCGGACGCCGGTCGTGGCGTTGTGCCACCATTGCTGGTTCAGGAGGAAGCCCTGGTAGATCAGGTTGAACGGCGGCTGCTGCCAAGCCGGCGCGTCGAAGCGCCGATCCTGCGGGAGCGGCTCGATGCAGCGCTCGGACGCCTTTCCTTGCGATGCGGATGCGCTGGCGTAAGTCGCGAAGCGCGTCGCCTTGCGTACGGCCTTCTCGGCAAGTTGCGCCCGCTTGCCCGGCGCGGCTGCGAGATGCGTCGCCCAATCGAAATAGGTTTGCGCCAGCGCTGCGGGGGAAAGCCCCAGCGTGGTGCGCGCGATCATGGCGTGCAGCGCCCGGTCACCGACGTCTGCGAGAGCGGTGACCGCGTCGGAGTCTCGCCCCTCGCGCGGCAAAGGTGCGGCCTTCGCGGGCTGTGGCGTGGCGGCCTTTCTGCCGCGGTCGCGCTTCTTCGGCGCTTTCGCAACGGGCGGCGTGCGAGCGTCCATTCCGGCGGACCCTTTCCGAGGAACATGGGCCAACGATCGCGGGCAGGTTAGCGGCGGTCTCCTAACGCGATATGACCTGCATCAACCGCCGGATTCCGCGGAATCCGCGCTCAAGCGCTGCCGATCAATATCCCCGCCGCGAAGACCAGCGCGCCGCCGAGCACGATCTGGAAGCTCGCGCGCCAGAACGGCGTCTCCATGTAGCGCCAGCGGATCCAGGCGATGGCGATCAGCTCGATGATGACGACGACGATCGCGAGCGCGGTCGCCGTCAGGAAATGCGGGATCAGATAGGGGAGGGTGTGGCCAAGCCCGCCGACCGTCGTCATGAACCCGCAGGAAAGGCCGCGCAGCACGGGCGAGCCGCGTCCGGTCAGCGTTCCGTCGTCGGAGAGCGCTTCCGTGAGCCCCATGGAGATGCCCGCGCCGATCGAGGCGGCGAGGCCGACGAGGAAGGTCTGCCACGGGTCCTGCGTCGCGAAGGCCGCGGCGAAGACCGGCGCGAGCGTGGAGACCGATCCGTCCATCAGGCCGGCGAGGCCGGGTTGCACGTAGGTCAGCACGAACTGGCGATGCGCGACCGCGTCTTCCTCGGCGCGCGCGTCGGTGCCGAGGAGCTCGTGCTCCAGCCGCTCCGCCGTCTTCAGGTGTCCGCTCTCCGCAACGGCGAGGTCGCCGAGGAGCGTGCGCGTTCCCGCGTCCGACGTGCGCTGTGCCGCCTTCAGATAGAAGCTTCGCGCCTCCTCCTCCATCAGCCCGACTTCCCCGCGCACGCGGGCGATGCCGAGATTGCCGACCATCCAATAGGGGCGACGCTGATAGAAGCCGGAGACGTGCTCGCGCCGGATCGGCGGGATCGTGTCGCCGAAGCGCCTGCGGTATTCGTCGATGAGCCGTCGGCGGTGCGTATCCTCCTCCGCGCTCATGCCGTCGAACACGGCCGCGGATTGCGGATAGTCGGGCCTGAGCCGCTCCGCATAGACCGCATAGATGCGGCTGTCCTCCTCCTCCGAGGAGATGGCGAGCGCCAGGATCTCCTGCTCGGAGAGCGTGTCGAAGCGCTTTCGGTCGGAAAAGCCGGGAATCATGCGCGAGAGTTAGATTGGAATCGTTCTAAAGTCTAGACACGACCGGTCGCTACGATCCCGTGGGTGCCCGCTCGGGCGCCTGGAACCCGTTCCTGGAATGGGTCCCGTCGCAGAACGGCTTGTTGCTGGAGCCGCCGCAGCGGCAGAGCGCGAAGGTCTCCTTCACCGTGTAGGCGTTTCCGTCGGCGTCGCGGACCTCCACCGCGCCGCTCACCACGTACGGCCCGTTATTGCTGACCTTGATCGTCACACCCGTCATGTCGCCGCCCTTTCCTCGTGATCCCGCCGGCTGAAATGCGACCACGGCGCGGAGGAGACGGCAACCGCAAAAATTCACAATTGCCGCCGGCATTAATCCGTCTCCGCCAACCGGCTTTGACCGCTCCCTCCGTGGTGCTACATGCGCGGCATCCGAAGGAATTCCATGACCACCGCCCTCGACCATATTCGCAATTTCGCGATCATCGCGCATATCGACCACGGAAAATCGACGCTTGCCGACCGGCTGATCCAGATGACCGGCGGGCTCGATCTCCGCGAGATGAAGGAGCAGGTGCTCAATTCCATGGATATCGAGCGCGAGCGCGGCATCACGATCAAGGCGCAGACCGTGCGTCTCAACTACCGCGCCAAGGACGGCTCCGACTACGAGCTGAACCTGATCGACACGCCCGGCCACGTCGATTTCGCCTATGAGGTGAACCGCTCGCTCGCCGCCTGCGAAGGATCGCTGCTCGTCGTCGACGCCTCGCAGGGCGTCGAAGCGCAGACGCTCGCCAACGTCTACCAGGCGCTCGACAACGACCACGAGATCGTGCCGGTCCTGAACAAGATCGACCTGCCCGCCGCCGAGCCGGAGAGGATCAAGCAGCAGATCGAGGACGTGATCGGCCTCGACGCCTCCAACGCGGTGATGATCTCGGCGAAGACCGGCGAGGGCGTGGAGGACGTGCTGGAGGCGATCGTCACGCGCCTGCCGCCGCCGAAGGGCGACGCGGCCGCACCCTTGAAGGCGCTCCTCGTCGACAGCTGGTACGACCCCTATCTCGGCGTCGTCGTCCTGATCCGCATCGTCGACGGCGGACTGAAGAAGGGCCAGACGGTGCGCATGATGGGGACCGGCGCGCGCTACGAGGTGGACCGCGTCGGCATCTTCACGCCGAAGATGGTCGACATCGGATCGCTCGGGCCCGGCGAGATCGGCTTCCTGACCGCGTCGATCAAGGACGTGGCGGATACGCGCGTCGGCGATACGATCACCGACGATCGCCGCCCGACGGCGGAGATGCTCGCCGGTTTCCGCCCGGCGCAGCCGGTCGTCTTCTGCGGGCTCTTTCCTGTCGACGCGGCCGACTTCGAGGATTTGCGCGCTGCGATCGGCAGGCTCAGGCTGAACGACGCGAGCTTCTCCTACGAGATGGAGACTTCCGCCGCGCTCGGCTTCGGCTTTCGCTGCGGCTTTCTCGGGCTCCTGCACCTGGAGATCATCCAGGAGCGGCTGGTGCGCGAGTTCGACCTCGACCTGATCGCGACCGCGCCTTCCGTCGTCTACCAGATCACGCTGACCGACGGCGCGGAGATCGAGCTCCACAACCCGGCCGACATGCCGGACGTGGTGAAGATCGCGGAGATCCGCGAGCCCTGGATCCGCGCCACGATCATGACGCCCGACGATTATCTCGGCGCCATCCTGAAGCTCTGCCAGGACCGCCGCGGCAGCCAGGTGGACCTCTCCTATGTCGGCAACCGCGCGCTCGTGCAGTACGACCTGCCGCTGAACGAGGTGGTGTTCGACTTCTACGACCGGCTGAAATCGGTCTCCAAGGGCTACGCCAGCTTCGATTACCACATCACCGGCTATCGCGAGGGCGACCTCGTGAAGATGTCGATCCTCGTCAACGGCGAGCCGGTCGACGCGCTCTCGATGCTGGTGCATCGCAGCCAGGCGGACAAGCGCGGGCGCGCGATGGTGGAGAAGCTGAAGGAGCTCATCCCGCAGCACCTCTTCAAGATCCCGATCCAGGCCGCGCTCGGCGCAAAGGTCATCGCCCGGGAAACCATCTCCGCGCTCCGCAAGGACGTGACCGCGAAGTGCTACGGCGGCGACATCACCCGAAAGCGCAAGCTCCTCGACAAGCAGAAGGAGGGCAAGAAGAAGATGCGCCAGTTCGGCAAGGTCGACATCCCGCAGGAGGCATTCATCCAGGCGCTGAAGATGGAGGGGTGAGGGGAAGGCAGTCGGCGGTCGGCGTGGGCAGTTGGCAGTTGGCAGTTGGCAGTGGGAAACAGGGGTGGTCCGCGGAAATTGTTCGGGATGAAGCGGCGGCGACAGTGCCCTGACGCGCCAGCCTTTTTCCTCGGCACCTCCTCGTACTGAACATGGCTCGAACACGCGATGCTCGAAAGAGAGGACGCGGCCGAGCCGATCAGAACGGCCGATGTTCGGATGCGGCTTGGAGCCCTCGTGGTTCGAGGCTCGGCCGCTCGACAAGCTCACGGCCTCGCACCTCACCATGAGGGTGGATGAGGGTGTTGGCGCGCCACCGGACCGCCACATCGCGCCCCTATCTGAAGCGAGCGAAGGGGAGCGGCGCGGGTTCCGCGCCGAGCCAGAAAGGAAACACGATGGCCATTGCCAAGAACACGATCTGCCTCTGGTACGACAAGGACGCCGAGGAAGCCGCGCGCTTCTACGCCAAGACCTTCCCCGACAGCCGCGTGGGCGCCGTCCACAAGGCGCCGAGCGACAACCCTTCGAGCAAAGAGGGCGACGTGCTGGTCGTGGACTTCACCGTCTGCGGCATCCCCTGCATGGGGCTGAACGGCGGCCCGATGTTCAAGCACAACGAATCCTTCTCCTTCCAGATCGCCACCGACGACCAGGCGGAGACCGACCGCTACTGGAACGCCATCGTTAAGAACGGCGGCGAGGAGAGCGCCTGCGGCTGGTGCAAGGACAAATGGGGCGTCTCCTGGCAGATCACGCCGCGCGTCCTGACCGAGGCGTTCGCAGCCGGCGGGCCCGAGGCCAAGCGCGTCTTCGACGCGATGATGGAGATGAAGAAGATCGACGTGGCGGCGATCGAGAAGGCGAGACGGGGGTGAGGGCGTCCGCAGCTCGCAGCCTTCGAAGAAGTACTCGCCCTCAGGGATGCGCGGACCGGTACTTTGGAACACGGGTGCCAATCGTGGCTGGGCAATATCGTCTGCTTATGACCCACTCCGGACATTTGCCGATTGCCCGAGATCGTGAGGAAATGTGGATCGAGGAATGATTGGAACATGTCACCCGCACCCTCGCCGCTCTATGGCTATTCAGGGGTAGCGCACGTGGGACGATCAAATCTGCATCCGCATACGATGCTTCTGGCGAGGTCACGCCCGACGTGGGCGTGACCCGCGTGTGGATTAGCCCGTCTGCGGTAGGCCGGAGATATAGCCAACAGCGGAACTGCGGCGATTGTTGTAGTTCTTGTCGATCAATGGCGCGACCTCGGCCTTGACGATGTCGTGCAGGCCTTTTTCCCAGTCGCCCGGGTGCTGGAAGTTGCTCGTGACATAGGCGAAGCCGTTCAGGTCGTCCCAAGCGCCCAGACCGGTGGCCTCGGCACCCACCGGGCAGGAGAGAACGCGGGCAAGCGCACCGGTGTCTACGTTGTAGGCCCACAAGAAGTTGTTGACGTGGTTGCCGCTGTCCTCGCCAACGAAGAGGGTGCGTAGCTTCTCGGAAAACTTAATGTTGTCAGGGTTGGCAATGTGATCGGCATCTGCAGTGTTGCCAATGTCATCAGGTGCGTCGCGATCCACGCCGATCAGGCCCGGCACCGCGCTCATGTGCGTTGGGACCCAGGCGCTGTCGATCGCACCGCCGTCAGTGTCGGTCTGGCCTCCGGCGAGTTGCTGTTGATAGACCGCACCGGCGTTGATCTTGTCGACCTGAATACCAGCACTGCCGTCGCTCATCGTCTTGTAAATGTACGACATCGCCACGTAGGAGACCTTGTCGTTCGCGTTGAGGGTCACGCCTTCCATCTTGGTGAAGGCAAGCGTGCCGCCAACAGCCGCCGCATAGCGGTGGGTCTCTAAGAAAGCCGCCGCCTGCTCCATGCCAGACGTGAACTTGACCCACTGTGGCTTGCCGCTATAGGCGATGGCGGTATAGCTCCCGTCGTTCGGATCCTCGGTCTTCACGTCGACTATGTCGGAGGCCGTCAGCGTGTCTGCGAGATGCTTGATTTCGTCGCTGGTGGCGTGCCCGAGCTTCATCCATTTGAGGTCGAAGGCGCCGCCTTGATCGATCGCAACGCCCTCCTGTTGCGCTACTTTCGCCACGTATAATGTGCCGGCGGAAAGGTCGGCCACATTGTCGGCAATGAACATGAACAGGCCGGCGTTGGTGTAGTCATCGCCCATGATGACCGTGCGCTGATCGGGCATCACCTGAACCAGTTCTTTGGAAACGCGGCCCGTGCAGAAGTGCTTCTTCAGTGTGCCACTGCCGTCGGCGTTGACCACTACCTCCGGCAGGTGCCCATAGTGGTAGGGGTTGGCCTTGTCTGGATCGCCGAAGAAATACTGGCTGAATGAACGCAGGCCCTCATGATTCGCAGCGATCGTCGCATCCGGCTCGTATTCTTCGCTGGACAGATGCGTGCCCCAGGGCGACAGGCTGCCGGCGCAGGTGATCCACAGGCCGTGTGCCGGGCTCTCGTCCACCGGGGAATATTTCACCAGAGACAATTCTCCCGTCTCCGGGTCCTGGTCCAGGGTGAGCACAGCGATCGGGGACGGCAATTTCCCGTACATGTCATTGCCTTGGGCGTCGCGCGAGAGATATTCGAACTGGACAACCCCGAAGACCGTGTTGCCCTTTACCCCTGGCACGTTCGCGTCGGGGCGACGGAGCAAGCTGAAGCCGTCCGGACAATCGGAGAAGAACTGCGTCGGGGTTGCGGCCGATGGATCCATCGCTGGGGCGCCGTTGACGTCATAGATGCCCCCGGCCACCGTCGTTCCGCCGTTGCCATCGGGGACTTCGTCACCGGTTAGAAAGAAAGGCCGATAGCCGAGCTGGAAGGTTTGTTTCGTTCCGTCGTCAAAGGTCACCTGGAGACTCGATTCAACTGACGTAGTGGCGCGCGCTGCAGCCGTCGTCGGCGCATCCATTCCAGTAAACTCGGCGGACTTGGCCATCGCAGCGCGCGCGCTTCCGGCAAAGAGCAGCGACTGCGCGGTTCCTCCCGCAACGGTAAAGAGCGGGACAGTGGCCATACCTTTGAGCACGTCGCGGCGAGATGCGTTAGGCATCTTTGTCATCGTAGTCCTCCCAATGTTTTCTTGTTCAGGGCCCAACCCGAAGGTTCGTTCGTCATTCGACGCGACGACGTTTGGTCGAGGATGACCTTGCGCCAATGCGGGTCCGACCCGACCGAGTGAGTTTGCGCCCTTGGATTGCAGCTATCAAGATTCAATCCTCGACCATCGTGCGCCAATGCGATTGAATAGGAAGAGTTAGGTTGTCATGAACCAACACCCCACATCGCACTTCTCGCGCGTGACGACGTCGGCGTAAGCGGCGCGGCCACGCGCCGATCTCGAGATCGCACCGCAGTCTCCGCGGGGGCGCGCTCCCGACATCTCACTTGTTTATCCCCGCCCCCTCCTTCCTCCCTTATCCTCCACCTCATCTCCTCCCACTGAGGGCGTCGGCCGGCGTTATCGACGGGGAGGGGGTGCGGGGCTGGTGCGGCGAAGGGAAGTGACGCTCCCGATGCGCCGTCGCAGGGTCCAAGCCGGGCGGCCAACGCAACGGACCTGGCGTGAAGCCGGCTCTGGAAGGGGCAGGGCCGATTGGGACGAAAGGTGGATGTCCCGGGGCCGCACGGAGCAAGCCTCTCCTCCGCGCGGGGCGCCCGAAGGCGCCGCACATTTCCTTTCGCGGTTCGAACCGAACCGGCACGAGGTGCCCCGAAGGGCGCCCCGCATCTCTCGCCGCACCCGCGCTTTGCAAAGGCGCGGGGCCGCGCCCGCGCGCCTCCTGTTCAACCGCCGTGAAACGGCTCTAAGGTGGGTTCGTCAAAGTGCCGCGAGGAGGACCCATGCCGCGCCGTCTTCGTTTCCCGACCCTGGCTCTCCTGGCGCTCGCGTCGCTGGCCCTCCTCGCCGTCGATGCCGCGCAAGTCGCGCTTGCGCAGACCGGCGAGTTGAACTGGCCTTCCAAGCAGTTCGTGCGGCCGCGGGACCTCGCGCTCAGCTATCCATGCGGGGGAGGGGCCACGTGCGACCTCGCCGACTTCATGCAACGCCAGCACGTCTGCGCGCTCGTCGTCCTGAATCGCGGCGAGCTCGTCGTCGATGACACGTCGGTTCGCGGCGATGACGATCCCTGCAAGTCGGCGGTGGAGCGCAATCGCTACGGAATTTCGTCGCTCGCGAAGTCGGTCGTCTCGCTCCTCTTCGGGCTCGTCTACGCCGACCCGGGCTACGGTCCGCCGGCCGATCTCGACGGTTCCGCGGCGGAGCTTCTGCGCGCTGCCGGGCTCCCAAAATACGACGAGCGCGTGACCCTCAAGCAGCTCCTGCACATGTCGAGCGGCATGGAATGGTCGGAAGACGAGATCGACGATGTGCTCAAGATCCAGGTCGATCAGAACGCCGATCTCGTCGGTCCATTCGGCAAGCTGAAGGACGCCGTCGCCGATCGCCTTGAGCGGGCCAGCTTTCACGAGCCGGGCAAGTTCCACTATTCCGGATTCGACACGCAGCTCGTCGGGATCCTGACGGAGAACCGGCTGACGCCCGACAAGGGTTTTACGCGCGGCA
Organism: uncultured Alphaproteobacteria bacterium; assembly: GCA_963814905.1. Taxonomy (GTDB): domain Bacteria; phylum Pseudomonadota; class Alphaproteobacteria; order Rhizobiales; family Afifellaceae; genus DASWJZ01. The sequence goes on from CAWFEM010000008.1 coordinate 253,193, forward strand.
CGCTCGACGAGGCGCTTGAGCGGTTTTTATGGCAGCGCCTGCCGATGGAGAAGGAAGCGGAGTGGAACGCCGACTTCGCCGGCCATCCCGCCGCGCATTGCTGCGCCTACACCTCGGCGCGCGACCTCGCCACGCTCGGCGACTGGCTGCTCAAGGAATACAACGAAGGCGAGGACGCCGCGGCGGAATGGATACGCGCTTCCGTGACCGACACGGTCGACGCGACGTGGGGCTGCGAGTTTCAGGGAGCAAAACGCGCTTTCCGCTTCGGCTATCACTGGTGGATCCCGTCGGACGACAGCCAGGACGGTTTCACCGGCATCGGGACGGAGGGGCAATACCTGCACGTTTTCCCCGGACAGGACGTCGTCATCGCGCAGCTCAGCGAGAAGCTCGCCACCGACGCCGACACCTGCGAGGCGATGATGGTGCATCGGCTGATCGCGGATAGCGTCCGCGGGAATTGAGGGGGATCGGCCACTCAAGCCGCGCCGACCGTCTCCTCCGCCTTCACCATCGTCACGTTCAGCTCGGTTCGCAGCTCGAACCCGATCGACCCGTAGAGCCCGATCGCGGCGGCGTTCGTCGTGTAGGCGTGGAGGTAGGGCGTCTCGCCGCGCGCAAGGACGCGGTGCGTCATGAAGACGGAGAGCAGCCGGCCGAGCCCGCGCCCCTGAAAATCCGGGTGCGTGCATACGCCGCTGATCTCGGTGAAACCCTCCTGCTTCATGCGCTCGCCGGCCATCGCCGCGAGCCGCCCGTCTTGCTTCACGCCGAAGAACTCGCCGAGCGCCTGCGCCTTCAGCGAGAACGGGCCGGGCCTGGTCAGCGTCGCGAGCTGAAGCATCTCCGCCGCGTCGGCGTCGGTCAGCCGCTCGATGCGCGCGTCCGGCATCTTCGCCGGCGTGCGCACCAGGATCATCTGCACCACGCGCGCGGCGGCCTGGGTGACAAATCCCGGGGGGACGACGACATCGCCGGCCTGGGCAAGGAGCATCGTCTCGCCGGGCCGCGGCAGCGCGGCGAGCGCCCGCAAGGAGTCCTCGCTATCGTCCCGCGCCGCGGCGAAGGGGACGGTGTCGGGCCGGTAGCGCCGGGCGAGATCGTCGCCTTCGGCGAGCGCGGCGTGGCGCGTGGTGAGCGCGCTCCAGGCCGGGCGGTCGAGGGGATGTGCGAGGAGTGCGTCATTTGCGCGCCTTTCCCATGGGCCGGCTGCTTCCTGTCGGCTGGCGGCGGGCGAGCGGCAGCGCATCGAGGCCGTCCTCGATCGCGTCGAGCTGCTGAAGCAGCGGGCCGGAAAGCCCGCCGCAGAGATCGGCCACGGCGTTCTCGATCCGCGGCCAGACCTCCCGCTTCGCCTCTGCGACGAGCTCCTGGCCTTTTCTGGTGAGCGAGATGATCCTGCGCCGCTGGTCCTTTGTTCCCTGCCGTGCCTTGACCAGGCCGAGCGTCGTAAGCTGCGAGACGACGCGGGTGGCGCCCGGCTGGGTGATGCCGACGGCCTCGGCCAGCTCGCCGATGGTGAGCGGCCCGAGCCGGTCGAGCGAGGCGAGGAAGGGATACTGGCCCGCCTGCAGGGCCACGCCCATCTCGTCCATGATGCGCTGCGTATCCGCCTGCAGGCGCTCGCCGATGCGCTTCAGGCGGCTCCCGAGCGGCAGGAAACCGAACGCGCGAACGACATCCTCGACCATGGTTGCAAACCTCGTATGCATTACAAGTTATATAACGAGACATATATAATGTCGAGTGGCCACGACGAGACCCGCCGGCCTGCTGCCGCGTGCGGACGCTCCCCTTTGCCCTGCCGGCGGATGAAGCCTTTCGCCGGCTTATGCGTTGGCTAAGGTGTTCCGTCGCCGGGACCCCCGCACCAGGAAAGGAGATCGCTGAAATGGGCTTCGATCAATATCACGAGCCGCCTTCGGAGCTTCCGGAGAAGACGCGCACCTTTGCGCGCATGATCACCTCGCTGATCGAGGAGGCGGAGGCGATCGGCTGGTACGAGCAGCGGATTGCGGTGGAGAAGAACCGTCAGGCGAAGGCCATCATGCAGAACGCCCAGAAGGAGGAGTTCAAGCATTTCGGCATGGACCTGGAATTCCTGCTGCGCCAGAAGCCGGATTGGCGCACCGAGCTGAAGGCGATCCTCTTCACCAAGGGCGATATCGTTGAGGCCGGCGAAAAGGCCGAGAAGAAGGTCGACTGACCGCTCCCGCTCACTCCGGCTTCAACACCGCCACCAGCATGAAGACGACAAGCGCGCCGACAGCGAGCTTCCACGCATCCGCGCGCGTCTTCAGCCCCGGCAGGCCAAGCGGCTTGATGATCTGCACTGCCATGGTGAGGATGACGAGAAGCGATATGGCCTTGGTCATGCCCGACTTGTAGCCGGCACTGAGCAAAGTTCAAAAGGGGTGGCGGCCACCCGCCCGCTCACGCCGCTTCGCGCGTCTCCTCCGCCTCCCGCGCCTTGGTGGAATAGAAGCTGGCGTTCTGCTCGCCGGCGAGCGCCTCGCGCGTGAACTTGATCAGGTGGTGCGACATGAAGGCCATGCCGAGCGCGGCGTCGATCTGACCGCGCTTCGTGGCGTAGAGGAAGGTGCGCCAGAAATCGCGGCGGTAGTCGGCGCGGATGCCGAGCTCGATGATCGAATTCACCAGCAGCGTCAGGCCGCGCTTCAGATTGGCGCCCTTGAGCTTGCCGCTTCCCGGCAGCTTCATCCGGTTCACGTAGGTCGCGTCGACCTGGTGGCGGAAGCGCTCGAAGACGCGCTCCGGCGTGTAGGCATAGGCGATCGCGCGCCGCCACGCCGCCATCACCTCGTCATAGGGGCGCAGAAACTGCACGTTCGATTCCAGCGAGGGGTCGTCCACGATGCGGCCGTCGCGCTGCAGCCGCTCGTAGAGCGGCGTCTTCGGCAGGGCCTGTAACAGGTTGATCGTCAGCATCGGGATTTTCGAGCGCTCGATGAATTCGATCAGCCGGTCGACGGTATTGGGCGTGTCGGTGTCGAGACCGATGATGATGCCGGAGGAGACGTCGAGGCCGTAGGAATTCAGCGTGGAGATCGCCTCATACATCGGCAGCGACGCGTTGTGCTCCTTCTTCATGTGCATGAGCGCGTCGAGCTCCGGCGTCTCGATGCCGACGAAGATGCCGGTAAAGCCCGCCTCGCGCATCAGCTTCAGGATCTCCGGCTGCTTGGCGATATTGAGCGTCGCCTCGCAGGCGAAGCCGAGCGGATAGCCGTTCTTCTTCTGCCAGTCGATGAGATGCGGCAGCATCTCGCGCGTCGCCTTCTTGTTGCCGATGAAATTGTCATCGACGAAGTAGATGACGGCGGGATGCCCCTTCTCCGCAACGATCGCGTCGAGTTCGGTGGTGAGCTGCTGCGGCGTCTTCAGGCGCGGCTGCCGGCCGTAGAGCGCCGGGATGTCGCAGAATTCGCAGCGGTACGGGCATCCGCTGGAAAACTGAAAGGTTCCGATCAAATAGTCGCTGAGCCTCGCCTTCGAATAGGCCGGCGTCGGGAAGTCGGAGAGCGGCAGCCGCTCCTCCGTCTTCAGCACGATCTGATTGGCCGGCCGCGCGACGCTTTCGTCGAGGAGCGCGATCAACGCGTCCGTTGCGTCGCCGAGCTCGCCGAGATGCAGATAGTCGAAATTCGGGTAGAGCTCCGGCGCGGCCGACACGGAGGGGCCGCCGAGCGCCGCCGGCTTTCCGGCCGCCTGTGCGCGGGCGCGGATGTCCTCGATCTGCCTCTGCTGGATGTGCATCCCGGAGGCGAAGACCGCATCGGCCCAGCCGAAATCCTCAGGCGTCGCCCGCGATATGTTCTCGTCGACGAAGCGCACGTCCCAGGCATCGGGGAGATAGGCGGCGATCGCCAGCATGCCCTGCGGAGGCATGAAGGCTGTGACGCCCATCAACCGGTAGGCGTGGGCAAAGGTGCCGAAGGACGGCGTATAGGCAGGGAAGACGCACAGGATGCGCCGCCGCTCCCGAACCGGACTCTGGTACTGCATTGCACCCCCGAACGAACCGACGCTCAAGGCGTCGCGTTGGCTCGCCCACGATACTTCACCAAAAACGTCGTTTTGGCGAATCTCTCCTCGCGCATGCGCCCCGGCCCGCGATTGCGGCTAGACCGCGACGCTGAAGACCGTGAGTCCCAGGATCAGGAAGATCAGGAAAAGGACCAGGAAAACGCCGAAGAGGACTTTGGCGATCGTCGCCGCGCCGCGTGCCACGCCGGTGAAGCCGAGGGCGCCCGCGATCAGCGAGATGACGAGGAAAATCAAGGCCCATTTCAGCATGTTCCGCCCCAAACCAGGTTGTGCATTGGATACGAACGACCGTCAGCCGGAGAAGTTCCGGCATGCGGAAAATGCCGGGGTTCGCGGCAAATCCCGGCAAGCTTGGAAAGCCGGTCTACTCCAACCTCCCGATCGGAACTGAATTTCTTTGAAATGCCGCGCCTCTGGCAGCGCCGCCTTTGAGCGCTGTCGCGCGCCGCCTATATCTTCAACCGGAAAACGCGGGCGTTCCGCGATAATTTTAGGGAGCTCCACCCATGCCCATGCTGACCCTCGTCATCGGCGACGACGCACCGGATTTTGAGGCCGACACCACCGAAGGCAAGATCCGTTTCCACGACTGGCTCGGCGATTCGTGGGGCGTGCTCTTCTCGCATCCGAAGGATTTCACCCCGGTCTGCACGACCGAGCTCGGCACGATGGCGCGGATGAAGCCGGAATTCGACAAGCGCAACGTAAAGATCATCGGCCTCTCCGTCGATCCGGTCGACAATCACGCGCGCTGGGCGAAGGACATCGAGGAGACGCAAGGAACGGCGCCGAACTATCCGATGATCGGCGATCCGGAGCTCAAGATCGCGAAGGCGTTCGGCATGCTGCCGGCGAGCGTCGGCGCCAGCTCGGACGGGCGCACGGCCGCCGACAATCAGACCGTCCGCAACGTCTACATCGTCGGCCCCGACAAGAAGATCAAGCTGGTGCTTTCCTACCCGATGACGGCGGGGCGGAATTTCGATGAGATCCTGCGCGTCATCGATTCCTTGCAGTTGACCGCCAACCACAAAGTGGCGACCCCTGCCAACTGGAAGCAGGGCGACGACGTCATCATCTCCGGCTCCGTCTCCAATGACGACGCCAAGAAGCTCTGGCCCGGCGGGTGGAAGGAGCCGAAGCCCTATATCCGCATCGTCCCGCAGCCATAGGCGGTGGGCCACGACGTCGGTGGTGCGGGCAAGGCGGCAGGAATGCGGCGCTCGCGCCCCCGGATCGGCCCTCGGTTAACCGTCCCTTCAGGATTTGAGGAGATTTCGCTCGGCTTTTCGCCGGAAAGGGCCCGCGGCTAAGCTTTTGTTCGCCGATCTCTGGCACGAGACGCTTGGAGAAAGAGCCATGCGTACCCTTCTTCTCACAGTGCTCCTGATCGGAGGCGTCGCCGTGGCGATGCCGAGTGTCTTCATGCGCTACCTTGAGCGGCCGGCGCGGGCTGCCCACTCGTCCGTCGAGGTGCCGGTGCCGGATTCCGCTCGACCCGAGCCGGACGCGCCTCCGCGTGATCAATCGGCAGCGTCGCGACAGGTGGAGATCAAGGCGGAGAGCGACGGGCATTTCTACATCGAAGCGTCCGTCAATTTCCGCCCCGTTCGCGTCATGGTCGATACCGGCGCGACGGTGGTCGCGCTTCGCACCTCCGATGCCGAGCGCGCGGGAATTCGCCCGCGCAACGACGATTACGTGCATCCGGTGCAGACGGCGAACGGGACGACGCACGCCGCGGAGGCGGTTTTGAGCAGCATCAGCGTGGACGACATCGAGCTCAGGAACATCCGCGCGCTGATCGTTCCCGACGACCAGCTTTCCATCAGCCTGCTCGGCGGCTCGTTCCTGCACGGCCTGCAGCGCTTCGAGGTCGCCGACGGCACCCTGATCTTCGAGAACTGAGAATTTCGGCAGACCCGGACGCAGTCGGTCTTCCCGGTCAGGTGATCGCGGTTGGGCCGACGCCCAGGCGTTCCTTGATACCGGCCAAAGCATCGGCGGCCGCGATGACGCTCTTCAACGCTTCCTGTGTCGGCAGATCGTGCTTCGCCGGATCGGCCTCGTAGCGCTCCATGTAGACGCGAAGCGTCGCCCCGCTCGTGCCCGTTCCCGACAGCCGCAGGACGATGCGCGCGTCGCCGTCGAGCAGGATCTTCACACCCTGGTGCTCGGCGATGGAGCCGTCGACGGGATCGACATAGGCGAAATCCTCCGCGCTCTCGACGCGATGCGCGCCGGCGCTCTGGCCGGCGAGAGTGGGCAGGCTTGACCGCAGCCGCTCCATCAGGCCGCCGGCAAGCGCGGAATCGACCTCCTCGTAGTCGTGGCGGGTGTAATAGTCGCGCCCGTATTCGCGCCAATGCGCGCGCACGACGGCTTCCACGCCCTCGCCGCGGGCCGCGAGCACGTTGAGCCAGAAGAGCACCGCCCAGAGGCCGTCCTTCTCGCGAATATGATCGGAGCCGGTGCCGAAGCTTTCCTCGCCGCAGAGCGTGATGCGGCCGGCGTCGAGGAGATTGCCGAAGAACTTCCAGCCCGTCGGCGTCTCGAAGAATTCGATGCCGAGCTTTTCCGCGACGCGGTCGGCCGCGCGGCTCGTCGGCAGCGAGCGGGCGACGCCAGCGAGCCGTCCTTCGTAGCCCGGCACCAGATGCGCGTTCGCGGCCATGACCGCGATGCTGTCGCTCGGCGTGACGAAGAAGTTCGGGCCGACGATCATGTTGCGGTCGCCGTCGCCATCGGAGGCGGCGCCGAAGGCCGGTCCGCCGGGTGCGGCCATCGCTTCGACCAGCGCATGCGCGTGAACGAGGTTCGGATCGGGATGATGCCCGCCGAAATCGGGCAACGGCTCGCCGTTGACGACGGTCCCCGCCGCCGCGCCGAGACGCCGCTCCAGGATCTCCGTCGCGTAGGGCCCGGTGACAGCGCTCATCGCGTCGAAACGGATGCGATTGCCCTGGCCAAGCCAGCCGCGGATGCGGTCGAAATCGAAGAGCGATTCCATCAGCGCCGCATAATCGGCGACCGGGTCGACCACCTCGACCGTCATGGCGCCGATCGCCGTCTCTCCGATCGCCGCGAGGTCGATGTCGGCGGTCTGCATGAGCCGGTATTCGGTGAGCGCGCGGCTTCGCGTGAAGATGGCGTCGGTCACGTCGGCCGGCGCCGGCCCCCCGTTCGCGACGTTGTATTTGACCCCGAAATCGCCGTGCGGACCGCCGGGATTGTGGCTGGCGGAAAGGATGATGCCGCCGCTCGCCTTCCTGAGGCGGATCAGGTGCGAGGCCGCCGGGGTGGAAAGGATGCCGCCTCGCCCGACGACGACGCGCGCGTAGCCGTTCGCCGCCGCCATCTTGAGGATCACCTGGACCGCCGTCGCGTTGTGGTAGCGGCCGTCGCCGCCGAGGACGAGGACGGGGCTCTCGCCGCGCGCGACCGTATCGAAGATCGCCTGGACGAAGTTCTCCAGATAGTGCGGGCGCTGAAAGACTTCGACCTTCTTCCTGAGCCCGGATGTGCCCGGCTGCTGGTCGTCGAAGGCTGAGGTTGCGATCCGCTCCGGCTGCATGATTTTCCCGTGCCCCCCGCTTATCTCCGCCTTCTTGGAAGGCCCGCACGCCGAGATCAAGTTGCGCCTCGCCGGCATCCCTAGGGCGTGGTCGCCATCGGCTCCGCGTCGGCGTGCTTCCGATACCAGTGATACGTTTGCGCGATCCCGTCTTTGAGCGAAATCGTCGGCCTCCAGCCTAGCCGATTGAGGCGTTCGCTGCTGAGCAGCTTCTGCGGCGTCCCGTCCGGCTTCGTCCGGTCGGCCACCACGCTGCCTTCGAAACCCACCGCCTTCGAAACGAGCTGCGCCAGCTCCAGGATCGTGAGGTCGGTTCCCGAGCCCACATTGACGTGCGTCTCGTCAGAGTAGTGCTTCATCAGGAAGACCAGGGCGTCGGCGCAATCGTCGACGTGCAGGAACTCCCGCCGCACCGTGCCGGTGCCCCATATCGTGAGCGTCTTGTCGCCGCGGAGCTTCGCCTCGTGTGCCTTGCGGATCAGCGCCGGAAGGACGTGGCTCGTCTGAAGATCGAAATTGTCCTCCGGCCCGTAGAGGTTCGACGGCATGGCGGAGATGAAATCCGCGCCGTGCTGTCGGCGGGTGAACGCGGCAAGCTTCAGGCCCGCGATCTTGGCGATGGCATAGGCCTCGTTGGTCGGCTCAAGCGCGCTTGTGAGCAGCGCCTCCTCGGTGATCGGCTGCGGGGCAAGCTTCGGATAGATGCAGCTCGATCCGAGAAACAGGAGCTTCTTCACGCCGCTCCGCCGCGCGGCCTCCATGACGTTCGCTTCGATCATCAGGTTGGCGTAGAGGAAATCGGCCGGATAGGTGTCGTTCGCGAGGATGCCGCCGACCTTCGCCGCGGCGAGGAAGATCGCGTCGGGCCGCGCTTCCGCGATCCATCCCTCCGTCTCCGCCTGACGCGAGAGATCGACGTCGCGCCGGTCGACCGTCAGGATATCGCACTTCTCCCGGCCAAGCCGTCGCACCAGCGCCGAGCCCACCATGCCGCGATGGCCGGCAACCCAGACCCTTTTGCCTTCAAGATCGAAGAGCGGGCTATTCGGCATTGCGTTTCCGTTCCGCCGCCACCGCGATCAGATCCTCGCGCACCATTTCCGCGCAAAGTGAATCGACGTCGGTTTCGTGAGTCCAGCCAAGCTTCGCCTTCGCTTTGGATGCGTCGCCTTGCAGCACATCCGCTTCCGTGGGGCGAAAGTAGCGCTGGTCGATTTCCACCAGGACCTTTCCTGTGGCCGCGTCGATCGCCTTTTTCGCCCAGGCCCTTGCCCTCCCATCGGAGCGCGACCCCGGTCTCCGCGAACGCCTTCTCCACGAAGGCGCGCACGCTGCAGCGCTTGCCCGTGGCAAGCACATAGTCGTCCGGCTCGTCCTGCTGGAGCATGAGCCACATGCCCCGCACATATTCGCGCGCGTGGCCCCAATCGCGCTCCGCGTCGAGATTGCCGAGATAGAGGCGGTCCTGAATTCCCAATTTGATCGCGGCGACCGCGCGCGTGATCTTGCGCGTGACGAAGGTCTCGCCCCTGAGCGGGCTTTCATGGTTGAAGAGGATCCCGTTCGAAGCGTGTATGCCGTAGGCTTCGCGGTAGTTCACCACGATCCAGTAGGCGTAAAGCTTCGCGGCGGCGTAGGGGCTGCGCGGATAGAAGGGCGTTGTCTCGTTCTGCGGAACCTCGCGTGCGTTCCCGTAGAGCTCCGACGTCGAGGCTTGATAGAAGCGCGTTTTCTTCGTCAGGCCGAGAAGGCGGATTGCCTCAAGCAGCCGAAGTGTGCCGAGCGCGTCCGCGTTGGCGGTATATTCCGCCGTCTCGAAGCTGACCTGCACGTGCGATTGGGCCGCGAGGTTGTAGATCTCGTCAGGCTGCGTTTCCTGCACGATGCGGATGAGATTGGTGGCATCCGTCATGTCCCCATAATGCAGGATGAACTGCTGGTTCGGCTCGTGGGGGTCTTGGTAGAGGTTTTCGACCCGCCCGGTGTTGAAGGACGACGAGCGGCGCTTGATTCCGTGCACCGTGTAGCCCTTTTCGAGAAGCAGCTCGGCCAGATATGCGCCGTCCTGCCCGGTCGCCCCGGTGATCAGGGCAACCTTGCCAACTCCAGGCTTGTTCACGCGCCGTCTCTTTTGCATCCATAGGGTCCCACGGTTTTCCCGCCTTTGGCGCCGGGTCGCAAGCCGGAACGTG
>CAWFEM010000009.1:0-106741 GCA_963814905.1 uncultured Alphaproteobacteria bacterium
GATGCCGCTCGGCAACGAGCTGCCCTATACCGAATGGCGGCGCATTGACGAGCAGGACGTCAAAGACCTCTGGTGCTGCTGTCAGAACCCGGACGCACCCGGATGCATCGTCTTGCCGATCCAGAACCTGCGCGACTGGCTCAAAGAACAGGAAGCGGCGGCGGCGGAAGATGCCGTGCAATAGACCGGGGAGCAACTTGGTGCGGTGCAGTGCAGAGGCGGTAGCGCTCTGGCAACACGAGCCCCCGAACGGTCGCTTCGCGCGATCCGCCGCAGCCCTGTCCGTCCGAGGCAGCGCATGATCGTGGACGCCTATGTCAAGAGGGCAGTCGGCTTCAAGCCGGGGACGATTGTGCACGTCGGCGGACATCGTCGCGGGTGTTTTCAACCCCCAAAAAGCGACCCGTCTTCGACGCGGGCTATCGTGGCGGAACCGAATCTTCCAAGGGATTGATCGTCTTTTCGACGTTCGTGACCCGCCGATGCAGGAGCTCGATCAGGTTACCCACCCGATCCTCCTGCAATCTTGCGGAAGTCGAATTTCCGACCTCGAGAAGGCAGGTCCACGGGTCAGGTCAAGTCTGTCGCCAACTCTCACTGCCAGATGTTGATCGTGGCCAGCGTCCGCATCAGGTGATCGGCGATGAGCGCCTCGGCCTGCTTGCCGTTCCGCTCCGAGATCGCGTTGACGACGGCCGACAATTCCTTGTGGGTCTGCTCGCGCACCGGGACAGGCGCGGGCTTGTCCGTGTCCTTGCCGTCGAAGAGCACCGCTCGCCGGTCGGCAAGGATGCTCTCCATGATCTGGATCAGGAACTTGTTCTTCGTGGCGGCGAACATCTGCGCGTGAAGCGCGTAGATGCGCTCCTTGAAGTCGTGCCAGGTCGGGGAGTGGCGGATTTCGTCGAGGGTCTGCCGCATCGCATCGATCTCACTCTGCGCGGCGCGATTGACCACGAGATGCATCATAGCCGGCTCGAAGAGCAGCCGCCCCTCAACGATCTCGACGAAGCCCGGCACGTCCTCGTGAACGCCGATGGCGGTCTGATCCATGCGGCCGAATATGCTGTCGGCGTCGTCAGCGAGGAACGTCCCGCTCCCGACCTTTCGATGGATTAACCCCTGCCGTTCCATCATCGCGAGCGCGCTGCGCACCGCTGTGCGGCTGGTCTTCAGGCGGCGGGCAAGATCGCGCTCATTCGGCAGCTTCGCGCCGGGCACCATGTGGCCATCGTGGATGCTGCGGAGAAGCGAGCGGTAGACGAGCGAGGGCGTCGCCCGATCGTGGGTGGCGATGGCGGTCAGGGAGTCGCTGGCAGATTTCGGCGGCATGGACTCGTTATCCGGATCGGCGGTAGAGAGCGCGACCGCTGAAAAAAGTCAACCATTGCGAGCCGATTCGCGTCAATCGCGCCGAACCTCGACGGGCTGCCCTATCCGCGCGGATTCCGCCAGCGCATCGAGCACTGGAATGGCATCGAACGCCTCCCGGTAGTGCTGCCGGTAGGGCGCGCCGGAGAGGGTCGCCTCGACGAAATGTGCAATCTCGTCCGCGAGGTCACCGACGATGCGCCCGTTAATTTCGGGCCAGAGATGCGTATCTCCGCCGGCCGTCCCCTCGTCGGTGACGGTGTAGAAGCCCTGGTCGGCGACCTCGAGATAAGCGGCGGCGCGCGTCCCTACGATGTCGAAGGCGGCGCGGTACCCGTTCATAAGCCCGTCCGGCCAGGCCCAGCTGTAATCCAGGCTGCCGATGGCTCCGCTCTCGAAGTTGACGACGGCATAGAGCGCGTCCTCATTGCCGAAGCCGAGAGCCTCGCGCTTTTGCGCATAGACGCGCGCGATCCGTGACCGCGCGATCCACTGCATCGCGTCGACATCGTGGACGCCCATGTAGAAGAGGATCGACGAGCGTTCGCCGAGACGCCGCGCCGTCTCCCGCGTCGCGTTTCGCTTGGCGCGCACATGGATGACGTCGCCGAGCTTCGCCGGCTCCGCGGCCTCAAAAACCTGCACGTAGCGCGGATCGAAACGCAGGATGTGGCCGATCATCAGCCGCGAGCCGTTCTTTTCCACGGCGTTGATGATGGCGCGCGCGTTCGCGGTATCGTGGGCGAGCGGCTTTTCAAGAAGCACCGCCTTCCCTGCGGCCGATGCGGCCCTTGCCGCGTCAGCGTGCGCGCGGTCCGGCAGGCAGATGCTGACCGCGTCGAGATGCGGCAACGCCAGCAGCGACTGGAAATCGGCAAAGGCCTTCGCAGATGTGCCGCCGGCGACGGCGTCACACCGCGCCGGATCCGCGTCGCAAACCGCAATGATTTCTGCGTTCGGAAGTTGCCCGTAGACCCGGGCATGCCGCGTGCCGAACCAGCCGAGCCCGATGACGCCGACACGAAGCACGCTGCTCATCTCGAGGCCGGTATCTTCCACTTTGCGAAGTCCTCGATGAAGAGGGCCAGCGAGGTCACGATCGCCTCGAAGAAGCGCGCGCCGTTCTCCGGCGTTGCCAGCGATGGATCGCCAAGCGTGCCGGACGGCGAGAGGTCGCCGAAGTCATGATACGTGCGGACGGCCGAAGCTCCGAGCAGGTCGGTCGTCAGGTACGACGAGCCCGGATCGGGGTAGGTCGTCTCGGCTCTTTCGATGTCGACCAGTTCCGGCCGCAAGTGCTGCATCATCGCCGTTTCGAATTCGCCGGCGTGTCCCATCCCGCCGGTCCGAGATTTTCGCACCTCCGCGATCGCGTCGCGCGCGAGCTGGAAATAAGTGAGAGCGGCGATGCGTGCACGGCCATAATGCGCATGCCCAACCTTCGACGCGAGAACGTCGATGATCCCGTTGTTTCCGCCATGCCCATTGAGCAGGATCAGCCGACGAAAGCCGTGAGCGACCACGCTTGCCGCCACATCTTCGACGAGCGCCGTCATCGTCTCGGCACGCAGCGTGACTGTGCCCGGGAAGCGCATGTGGTGCGGGGAGAAACCGAACCACGGCGGCGGCAACACTACGACGCGCCCCGACAATCTCTTCGCCGCCTCGAGCGACAGCGCATGGGCGAGGATGGTGTCCGTACCGACCGCAAGATGGCGACCATGCTGTTCAACCGATCCGAGCGGCAACACCACCACGAGCATCTCGCGGTCGAGCTTTGCTATCTGCGGTACGCTCAATTCCTCCCAGCGCATCAGACCCTCAAGAACATGGTTGCGAATGGTCTAAAGTCGTCCGTATAGTTCCACCATTCCGCGGCGCGTCAAGGTTTTCCGCGCACGGTCGATGACAAGAGTTCGCCGCCGGGAGGCGGCAAGACCAGGGAGACAGGGTATGGCACTACGCAGGCTCCTCGCCACAGGCGCTTTGATCGGTGGCGCGATGGTCGGAAGCGCGATGCTCGCGCAAACTTCCGCCGCAGAGGATATCACCCTCGAATTCGTTGTCTGGAACTACTCGCTCGATACGATCCAGGACAACGTCAAGAAGTTCGAGGAGGCTAACCCCGGCATCAAGGTCCACATCACGGACTACACGTGGCCGGACTATCAGGACGCCATGCTGCTCCGCTTCCGCGGGGGCACGCCGACCGACGTCGCCTATGTCGGTCAGGACTGGCTGCCAGCCTGGGCCGCCGCGGGCTTCTTCGCGCCGCTCGAGGACGTCGCGCCGGCCGACGTGCTCGCCGATCTCAAGTCGGACATGGCAGGCTTCGCGCTAAGCGATATGACCTACAAGGGCAAGCTTTACGGCCTTCCGTACTACGCCGACACGATCTCATTCCTCTACAACAAGAAGATCCTCGAGGATGCGGGCATTGCCGTCCCGGCCACGTGGGAAGAAGTCATGGCCGCCGCCGAGACGCTCAAGGCGGGCGGCATGGAGCATCCGATCGTCTACGAGTTTGACCAGGAGCTCCCGAACTTCTGGGACGCCTTCGTCGCCCAGTCGTACGGTCGCGGCGGCGATCTCTTCGATGCCGACCAGCGGGCGATCTTCGATAACCCCGACAATCCAGCTTACAAGCAGCTCGAATGGCTGGTCGAGGCCTTCAAGAAGGATCTCGTCCAGCAGGAGACGCACGAATCGAAGATCGTGCCGTCGATGAACGCCGGCAAGAATGCCTTCACCATCCTCTATAACTACAATCTCGCCGCGCTGAACAATGCCGCCGAGCAGCCGCTTGCAGGACAGTTCGCGCTGGCGCCGATGCCGGGCGAGACGCACTCTACGCTCGGTTTCACGAAGTTCTACGCCATCACCGCGCAGGCCGCGGCCGACCCGGCGCGCGCCGAAGCGGCGTGGAAATTCGTGAACTTCATGGACGGCAAGCCCTACACGGTGGCCAAGCGCTGGGCGGTCGAGAAGGGACTGGGCTTCGGCCAGCTCTCGCTTTTCGATGACCCGGACGTGCAGGCCGCGTGGAACAAGTGGATCGATTCGGCGGTGCTGAAGGAGCAGGTCTCGCGCGCCCGGAACGGCATGTGGAACGAATGGACCTCGGCCTGGGCCGCCTACTTCCGACCCCTCCTTGCGCAGGCGATGGTGGGCGAAGCCAGCGTCGACGAAGTCATGAAGGCCGGCGCCGCGAAGTGGAACGAGTATCGCGACAAGTTCGAGAAGAACTGAGCGGCAGAAACGCGGCGGCCTTGACGGCCGCCGCCCTTCCGGATCGAAGCTTTCGCCGATGTGGAAACTTGAGCGGTTCCCCGCGCCCTGGATTCTGCCCGTGCTCCTGCCGGTGGCGGCGTTCACCATCTTCCCGATAGCGCACGCGTTCTGGACCAGCCTGCACCAGGTCAGCCTGCTCTTTCCCGTCGTTGAGTTCGTCGGTCTCGACAACTACGTGGGCGTCGTCACCGGGGAGTATTTCTTCAGGGCCCTCAAGAATTCGCTTCTCTTTACCGTCTGCGCCGCCCCCTCCGTCGTCGTGCTCGGAACGGCGACGGCGATCTTCCTCAAGCGCGATTTCTTCGGCGTCGAAGTCCTTCGCTCGATCGTGCTCCTTCCATGGGTGCTTCCTGGAGCCATCAGCGCCGTGCTGTGGATATGGGTGTTCAACCCGAGCTGGGGTGTCATCAACTCGACGCTCCGCGACCTGGGGCTGATCCACGCGGAGATCCCCTGGCTGACGCGACCCAATCTCGCATTCTTCTCCGTCACCGTGGCGCACGTCTGGACGCAGGTTCCCTTCACCGTTGTCCTCATCATGGCGGCGCTTTCGACGCTCAATCCGGAGCTCACGGAGGCGGCGACGATCGACGGCGCGACGCGTCTCCAACGCCTGCGCTACATCGTGCTGCCGCACATCAAGTCGATCGCAATCGTGCTCCTCATCTACAATGCCCTCACGGCTTTCACGAGTTACGACCTCGTCTACGCGATGACCGGCGGCGGGCCGGGGACCGCTACGACGCTGCTCGCCTTCCAGATCTGGAAGGAGAGCTTCTCAATGTACGATTTTGGCGCGGGCGCTGCGCTGACCTTCATCGTCGTGGCCATCTCAGGGCTCCTGATCTTCGCCATCCTGAAGGCGCTTCCGAGCGATGTGCTGAGCGATGGGTGATCCGCGCGGATATGCGAGCGGAGTGCTGACCGCAATCGGCGCTTTCCTCGTGCTTCTGTTCACGGCCGGGCCGATCGTGCTCGCCGTGGCGGGAAGCGTGATTCCCGATCGCGTGATGTTCGCCAGCGATCGCGGGCTGTTCGATGAAGTAACGCTGGAGAACTACCGCTACATCTTCACCGGAGAGGTGCCGCCGGCCTACCTGAAATCCGGGGCGAACCGCACGATGATCTCCGATGCCGCCCGGCAGGTGCCACGAAGCCTGTGGAACAGCGCGCAGATCGCCTCCGCTGCGCTGCTCATAAACCTGATCCTCGGCGCGCCCGCCGCCTTCGTCTATGCGCGCTATCTCTTTCCCGGCAAGCGCGTGACCTTCATGTTCCTGCTGCTCAGCCCGTTGGTGCCGACCATCGCGCTGATTACGCCGATTTACATGTCACTCCAGTCGGCGGGTCTCGTCGGATCGAAGCTCGGCATCATCCTGGTGCATTCGGTGAAGGCGCTGCCATTCACAGTGCTGATCCTCTCCATTTTCTTCCGCAAGATGCCGCACGAGCTCTTCGAGGCGGCGGTCATCGACGGATGCAGTCGGCTGCAGGAGTTCACAAAGATCGCCGTGCCGCTCGCCCTGCCGGCGCTCGCCGCGACCGGCCTCTTTGCCTTCATGCTCTCCTACGCCGAGTTCATGTTCGCGATGGTGCTATCAGGCGAGGCGTCGAGCCGGCCGGCTTCCGTCGTCATGGCAGCGCTGGCGCGCAATCCCGACGTGTCGTGGAGCCTTCTCAACACCGCGATCACCATCGCCATCCTGCCCACGATCGTCTTGGTGACACTGGTGTGGCGCTATGTGCTTTCTGATCTTGTGCGAGGCGCGGTGAAGGGATGAACAAGCGTCAAGACGACAACGCGAGCCACGTGCATCCCCTGAAGCGGGTGCCGAAGGGCGCGGTCCAGCATGTCACGGCGGGACCTTACTCGCCGGTGCTTGAAGTCGATGCCCAGCGGCTCGTCGTGCTGTCCGGACAGGTTGCCGTCGACCTTGAAGGAAACGTGGTTGGCGAAACGATCGAGGTGCAGACGGAAGCGGCGCTCGCCAACTGCGCGCGGCAGCTCACAAGCGCCAACTGTGGGTTCGCCGACGTCTTCAAGGTCAACGTTTACCTAGCCGACCTCGCCGAGTGGACGCGGTTCAACGCTGTCTACGAAAAATGCATGCCGGCGCCGCGTCCTGTCCGTACAGCGGTGCAGGCAATTCTGCTCGAAGACTTCCGCGTCGAGATCGAGATGTGGGCGGTCAAGCCGAACCAGGAGGATGATTGAACCGGGGGTTCTACCGTCCCCCAATTGGATAGGCCGGAGATTCGGCGGAGTACCGAGGACGGTGCCGATGCAAAAGCTGGCGAGCGCAAGGGCAAACAGCGTGAGACCGCGCCGTCGCTGTCCCGCCTTGCTGGTGCGATGAAGGCCTGAGGGACTTCACATCAGCCCCCGCCCGAAGAGTGCGTTGAAGCGCTGTCCTGCCTGTATGGGCATACGGGCGAAGATCTGGCGTACGGGGCTTGATTAGGGCCGAACCATCTCCGCAACGTCGGGAGCAAAAGGCCCTTTTTTGCGAGTTTCAAGAGTTCGCAAACGACGATCTCAGTTCTATTCATTTCTCCGACATCCCGGCCAACAAGTACTGCGCAGTGAAAAGGTCAAGATGGCCACCGCCTACATTCTTGAAAAGCGTAATTTCGTCTCGCGAACGACGTCCGCCGGTTGTCTGGGCGCAGAGCTCATAGAGGTCGGCGACGACATCATCCCATGACATGGCGCCCGTCGCCACGGATTGAACGAGATCTCCGCAACCCTCCATACCATGTCGTGTATCGACATACTTTGTGGCATTCGCAATCGCCTGATCGTCCGCCTCACGCATCGTCGGGAGGTATGCTCCGACAAGGTCGAGATGCGCCCCAGGCTTAAGCAGCGCTCCCCGAACGAGCGGCTGCGCCGAATACGAGGGCGCCTACCGCTTCGTCAGCCAGGACCAATGCGCCTGGCTGAAGGCTGGCGTGATCCGCTCCGAGCGCGCGGCAAGCAGCGACAACCGTCCCTTCGACCAGAGAGCCGCGCAGTTCGCCGGGGGCGCGCAGTTGCAGGTCGCCGAGGACTGGCATGTCGGCGGCGGCTTCTCCGTCGAGGATCAGCATCTCACCGTCGACGACATCGCCGCGAGCGATGGCACCTTCTACCAGGGCGGTCTCGTCACCAAGCGCAGCTTCGGCAACACCATCGTGTCGGCGTCGCTGTCGGGCGGCTACGGCATTTCGACATCACGCGCTATCTCGCCTCCGCAGACATCGCGCAGGGCACGGAGCCGCTGTGGACGGTGTCGGGGCAGGTGAGCGCCTCGCATGCGTTCACAGGCGGCGGCGAGCTGGTACATCAAGCCGCGGGTGGACCTCGCCTTCGACCATGTGGTGATGGGGGCCTACACGGAGAGCGGGGCGGGCGGTGCCAGCCTCAGCATGGAGCGGAGCGCGGAGACCTATGTCAGCGTGCAGCCGGCCGTGGAGGTTGGCGGCGAGATCGATGCGGGCAACGGCCTCAAGATCCGGCCGAGCGTATCGGTCGGCCTCACCCGCTTCCTCACCGACGCCGCGCCGTCTGTGAAAGCGAGCTTCGCCGACACCCCCGCCGGTGTTGCGCCGTTCACCATCACCAGCCAGTTCGACAAGACCTATGTCGACGTGAAGGGCGGCGTCGATCTCCTCACCAAAGGCCCCTTCACCGCCTCGCTGCAGGGCTTCGCCCAACTCTCCGACACCACCACCAGCTACGGCGGCTCCGCCAAGCTCGCATACAGGTTCTGACAAGCAAGTTGAGAAGCCTGTCCATGGACCGGGCCGATGCCTCACCTCAGCCTGTTGGTGTCAGCGTCGGCTGATTCGGGGGGCACGTCATGAACAGACCACCCGTGGCATACGGACCCGCCGTGGCTGCGGCCCTTGTGCTGCTTGCCGCGCTGGCGCTGATCTCGGCGCCCGCCTGGGCCGGCTGCACGGTGAGCGGCACGACGGCGACCTGTACTGGCAGCGACCTCAACTCCATCAGCTACACGCAGGACGATGCTGTCGACGAGATCGACGTGGAGGACCTGACCGGGGGTGTCAGCGGCTCGGACGGTACGGCGATCTCTCTGACCGAAACGGGTAACGAAGGGTCGGGTTACAGCGACGACGGCGCAAATGCGTTGCCCGCGACTGTGAGTTTCGACGGGACTAACGGCAGCAACACCTACGGCATCAGCGAAGCGACGGATGCCAGCGTCACCGTCATGTCGACCGGCGGCGCCGGCCATAGCGGAGAGTCCAAAAGCAGCCGGCACGAAACCGGTGGCGACGGTGGCGACGGCGCAACCGCTGGAGCCTCGAGCTTCACGATGACCGGCGGCTTCATCAGCCAGACCGAGGGCGATACGGGCATCGCAGTATCGAGCACCGGCGGAGCGGGCGGCAGCGGCGGCGAAGCCGAATATACAGGCGACAGCGGTGATGACTCCGACCTCTACGGGGGCACTGGCGGGGCCGGTGGCGGTGCCGGTACGGCGACACTGACGCTGAGCGGCCTATCCAATCCCGACGGCAGTGACGGCATCGAAATCTCCGGCGTGGCTACTGGGATCAGCGTCGCCAGCGCCGGCGGCGCCGGCGGCGACGGGGGTGAGGGCCGCTGTGACGCGCCAAATTCATATTGCAGGGCCTACTCGGGAGCCGCGGGAGCCGGAGGTGCGGCCGGCGAAGCAGGGGCGACCGTCTCCGCTACCGACGTTTCGATCAAGGATTTTACCGGAACCGGCATCGAGGTGCTGAGCACCGGCGGCGACGGCGGGGCAGGCGGCGTGGCCAAAGCCAACGATGCGGCGAACGAGATCGATAACTCACCTACCAACGGCTACGGCACTGGCGGCGCCGGCGGCGCTGCTGCTGCGGCATCGCTCGAGATTATCAGCAGCCAGATCGGCATATCGGACGACAGCGATGAGGCTCTTAATGGCATCGTTGTCACCAGCGCCGGCGGCTCGGGAGGTGACGGCAACGAGTCTTCCACCGACAACAATTTTGAAGACGCCTGGCATCCTGGTTGGGGCAATGGGGGTGACGGCGGCGGAGGGCTGTCCGCCGAACTGAAGGTGACTGGATCGGCGGTCGTCGTCTCTCTCTCGGCCGACGATGCCGTCGGCATTCTGGTCTCGTCATATGGCGGTGACGGCGGTAGCGAAGGGGCGCAGGACAACAGGAACGGCGGCTGGTTGAGGACCGCCCCGCTGAGGGCGCCAATGGCGGCGCCGGCGGCGATGCCGGGGCGGTGTCGGCCACGATGGATTCCACATCCACCCTGGACGTGACGACGACCGGCGCCGGCGGTTCGATGGGGGCGCTCACCCTGCTGAGCCGGGGCGGTGACGGCGGCCATGGCGGTTCGGGCGGTCTTTACGGCGATGGCGCCGGCGGCGATGGCGGCACGGGCGGCCGGGTGACCGGCAACCTCGCGACAATCCTCGCCACGACGTCGGGCGACGATGCCTATCGGCATCTATCTGGCGAGCCTCGGCGGCGATGGCGGCACGGGTGCCGCGATCGACGGCTCGGGCGGCGCCAGCGACCCCATCGACGTGTCGATCTCCTCGGCCACCGTGACCACGAGCGGCGTTGGCTCGCACGGTGTCTACGCGATCAGCCAGGGCGGCGACGGCGCCGATTCCAGCAACAGCGGCGACGGCGGCGACGGCGATTTTGTAACGCTTCACGTCACCAGCGGCACCATCAATGTCAGCGGCGAGGATGCCTACGGCATCGCGGCGATGAGCCTCGCCGGCAGCGGCGGCAGCGGCGACGCCGGCACGGCGGGCGACGTGACGCTGACCACCGGGGCCAGCGTCACCGCCTCGGGCAGCGGCGGCAGCGGCCTCTATGTCGAAAGCACCAACGGCACGATCGACGTCACCGTCGATTCCGGCGCCACGATCACCGCCTCCGACGACGCCACGGCGGCGATAAGCTTCGTCAACGGCGACACGAACACGCTCACCAATTACGGCACGATCACCACCGACGACCTGACGACCGGGTCGTCGATCTACGCGCTGAAGTCGTCCGGCAATGCCACGCTCGATGTCAGCAACTACGGGACGTTCTCCGGTTCGGTGTATCTCGCGGAGGTCAGCACCTTCACCAACAACAGCGGCGCCACGCTCAACGTCGGTGGCAGCTTGAATCTCGGCACCACCGGCACATTGACCAATGACGGCACGATTTCGCCCGGCGGTTCGGGAACGGTGCTGACCAGCACGGTTGAGGCCGGCACGTTCTCATTTGGCGACGGCAGCACCTATCTGGTCGATATCGACGGGAGCTCTACCGACGAATTGTCCATCGAAGCCAAGAACAGCGGGGTCTACGGGACGAATTCGGTTGCCGGCACGGTCGAGGTCAATGTCATCACGTCCCCCTCGTCCAGTGGCAGTTCCCGGATCCTGTATTCTCAAGGTACATTCGACGTTGGCAGTTTGACCGTCAGCGACACGGCGACGGCAGACTATTCGCTCGACACAAGCTCCGACTTCTATGTCGCGCTTGAATGGTCTGTGGACATGGCCAACCCCGCTCTTCTCGGTTCGGCGAACGACAACCAGCGGCGCTCGCCAACCATCTGCAGCAGATCGTGGAGAGTGGCGCGGGCGGGCTCGGCAAGGAACTCTCCAGCCTGCTCAACATCGTGTCGGTGGAGGACTACCTCGCGGCGCTCGACACGTTTGCTTCGCAAGTCTCCTCCGACGGTCAGCTGACGGCGCTTCATTCGGGCCAGCACTTCGCCGACGCGCTGCTCTCCTGCGCCGAATACGAGGGCGCCTACCGCTTCGTCAGCCAGGACCAATGCGCCTGGCTGAAGGCTGGCGTGATCCGCTCCGAGCGCGCGGCAAGCAGCGACAACCGGCCCTTCGACCAGAGAGCCGCGCAGTTCGCCGGGGGCGCGCAGTTGCAGGTCGCCGAGGACTGGCATGTCGGCGGCGGCTTCTCCGTCGAGGATCAGCAGCTCACCGTCGACGACATCGCCGAGAGCGATGGCACCTTCTACCAGGGCGGTCTCGTCACCAAGCGCAGCTTCGGCAACACCATCCTCTCGGCCTCGCTGTCGGGCGGCTACGGCGAGTTCGACATCACCCGTATCTCGCCTCCATGGACATCGCCAACGGCACGGAGCCGCTGTGGACGGTGTCGGGTCAGCTGAGCGCCTCGCATGCCTTCACAGGCGGCGGCGACTGGTACATCAAGCCGCGCGTCGACCTCGCCTTCGACCATGTGGTGATGGAGGCCTACACGGAGAGCGGGGCGGGCGGCGCCAGCCTCACCATGGAGCGGAGCGCGGAGACCTATGTCAGCGTGCAGCCGGCGCTGGAGGTTGGCGGCGAGATCGATGCGGGCAACGGCCTGCTAGATCCGGCCAAGCCTGTCGGTCGGCCTCACCCGCTTCCTCACCGACGCCGCGCCGTCTGTGAAAGCGAGCTTCGCCGACACCCCCGCCGGCGTTGCGCCGTTCACCATCACCAGCCAGTTCGACAAGACCTATGTCGACGTGAAGGGCGGCGTCGATCTCCTCACCAAAGGCCCCTTCACCGCCTCGCTGCAGGGCTTCGCCCAACTCTCCGACACCACCACCAGCTACGGCGGCTCCGCCAAGCTCGCATACAGGTTTTAGGGCCGAGCGACCGGGGATGACCTCTGGCCGGGCCACGTCCGCACAGCATTTCTTGTCGCGGAAGTGGCGGAGGAAAGCGCCAATTTCCCCCTCGCTCGGGCACCAGTCCCACGTGTCGCTCTTACCAACTAGACCGAGCCGCTGCCCGAATAGGCTTCGCAGACCGACGCTACGGAAGTCGCTTTGTCGCAACAGGCCGTTGCCGGGCCGTTCAGGGGCATCTCGTGCAGCGGAAGCATTGTCGGCGCCGCGTGAGGACATCCAAATCGCTGCCGCACAACATCGCGCACACGGCTGCTTTTGCCGATAGCTTCTCTTTGTGCGCCAGAACACTCTCGCTCGATCGGATGGGTTGCCCCACGACGACTGCTTTGCTTCATCAGGAACCGCAACGTCAGCAGAAGGAAGCGCCGCCCGAGCAAATCCGAAGGAACTCACATCAGCCCCTGGCCCTTGAAGCTGACGTGGCCCTCGCGACCGATGATCAGGTGGTCGTGCACCATGATGCCGAGCGGCTTGCCGACCTCGATGATGGTCTTGGTCATCTCGATGTCGGCGCGCGATGGCGTCGGGTCGCCGGAGGGGTGGTTGTGCACGAGGATGATGGCGGTCGCCGAAAGCTCCAGCGCACGGCGGATCACCTCGCGCGGATAGACGGGCGTGTGGTCGACCGTGCCGGTCTGCTGCACCTCGTCGGCGAGAAGCTGGTTCTTCTTGTCGAGGAAGAGGATGCGGAACTGCTCGCGCTCCTCATAGGCCATGGCGGTGCGGCAATAGCCGAGAAGCGCCGACCAGGAGGACAGGATCGCGCGTTTCCTGACTGCCTCGCCGGCGATGCGTTCGGCGAAGGCGCGGATGAGCTTCAGGTCCGAGACGACAGCGTCGCCGATCCCCTCTACCTCCTTCATCCGCTCCGGCGCGGCGGCGAGCACCTCCGCGAGGCTGCCGAAGCGCTTCAGGAGGGCCTTGGCGAGCGGCTTCGTGTCGCGGCGGGGGAGCGCGCGGAAAAGCGCCATCTCCAAGAGTTCGTAGTCGGCGAGCGCCGTCGCGCCCTTGTCGCGGAAGCGCGCGCGAAGACGTTCGCGATGACCATGGAAATGGGGAAAACCGCCGGCGTCGTTCAACTCCGCCATCGGGCCGCGCGCCGTTATCAGGCGTCCTTCCAGGGCAGCCAGGAGCGACCCGTCGGGGAGAGCGTGAAGATCTCGACGCCGGTCTCGGTGACCCCGACCGTGTGCTCGAACTGCGCGGAAAGCGAGCGGTCGCGCGTCACCGCTGTCCAACCGTCGGCGAGCAGCTTCACATGCGGGCGGCCGAGATTGATCATCGGCTCGACCGTGAAGATCATCCCCGGCTTGATCTCCTGGCCCTCGCCGATCTGGCCGTAGTGAAGGACGTTAGGTGGCTCGTGGAAGGCGCGGCCGACGCCGTGGCCGCAGAAATCGCGGACCACGGAGCAGCGCTGCGCCTCCGCGTAGCTTTGGATCGCGTAACCGATATCGCCCATGCGCGCGCCGGGGCGAATCACCGCGACGCCACGCATCAGGCATTCGTAGGTCACCTCGATCAGCCGCTCGGCGGCGCGCTTCACGTTGCCGGCGGCATACATCCGGCTGGAATCGCCGTGCCAGCCGTCAAGCACGAAGGTCACGTCGATATTGACGATGTCGCCGTCGCGTAGCGGCTTGTCGTTGGGGATGCCGTGGCAGACGACGTGGTTGATGGAGGTGCAACTCGACTTGCGGTAGCCACGATAGTTGAGGGTCGCCGGAAAGGCGCCATGCTGCATGCCGAAGGCGAAGATGAAGTCGTCGATCGCCTGCGTGGTCACGCCCGGCTGCACGATATCGTAGAGCTGGTCGAGGCATTCCGCGGCGAGTTGTCCGGCCTTGCGCATGCCCTCGAACCCCTCCGGGCCGTAATAGGTGATTGCGTTGGCCTGGCGGGCGACGGCGCTCATCGTTTCTTGCATGGCGTTCGGCTCGATCTCGGTTGCAGCTTAAGCTAATGCATCCCCCGTCCTCTTTTAAGAGCCTCGGACGGGGAAAGATCAATGCCGAATGCGCCAACCGCCGCCATTCTGATCATCGGCGACGAAATCCTGTCGGGGCGGACCAAGGACAAGAATATCGGCTTCATCGCCGACACGCTGACCGATATCGGCATCGACCTCATGGAGGTCAGGATCGTCAGCGACGACGAGGCGGCGATCGTTGAGGCGGTACAGGCGCTTTCGGGGCGCTACGACTTTCTGTTCACGAGCGGCGGTATCGGGCCGACCCACGACGATATCACGGCCGATTCCGTCGCCAGGGCATTTGGCGTCACGATCGATGTCGACCAGCGGGCGGTCGATCTCTTGCTGCCGTTCTGGAAATCGCGCGGCATCGAGCCGAACGAGAGCCGCCTCAGGATGGCGCGCATTCCGGAAGGGGCGACCCTGATCCCGAACACGGTCTCGGCGGCGCCCGGCTTCCGCATCAAGAACGTCTTCGTCATGGCCGGCGTGCCGGCGATCATGCAGGCGATGATGGACGAGGTGGTGAAGACGCTGCCAACGGCGGCGCGCGTGCTTTCGGTGACCATCGAGGCGGGGCGCGGGGAGGGGGATATCGCCGTTCCGGCGGCGGAGGTGCAGAAGGCGCACCCGGCGGTCAGGATCGGCTCCTACCCGTACCACGACGGCACGAGGTTCACGACGCGGCTGGTGCTCCGCTCGCGCGACCCGGAAGCGCTCGAAGCGGCGAAAGCGGCGATGGAGGACGCGCTCGCACGCATCTGAGGCCGTCCAGCCCGGGCATCAAAATTTCAGATCGCGTCGAGGATCGCGGCCGGCTCGATCCGTTGCCGGAAGTCGGGCTCGACGAAGCTAGCCTTTATGCGCCCGTCAGGGGCGACGACGTAGGTGGCGGGGATCGGAACCATCCACCCGTCGTTGCCCTGGAACTCGTCGAGGTTCCAGTCGATGCTCCGGTAGAGGGGGCGAACTTCGTCGCCGCACCAGACGACGAGACCAAGCGCCATCGCGTAGGCGTTGTCCATGTCGGAGAGCAACGGGAACGGAAGATGGAGCTCTTCCTTCAGAGCGTGCAGATAACGCTGCCGGTCCGGTGTAATGCCGAGCACTGCGCCGCCGCGGCGACGGATCTCCGCGGTGATATCGCGCAGGCTTTCGAACTCGACGCGACAATACGTGCACCAATGCCCGCGATTGATGCTGATGACGATTGCCTTCGACGCGTTGAAGTCGTCGAGGCGAACGAGCTGCCCCGCTTCGTCGGGCAGAACGAAGGGCGGCAGGACGTCGCCCGTCTTCGGCGCGTCGCTCCCGGCGGCGCCGGCCACGAGGCGCGCGATAAGCTTGTCGTAGGCATTGGCAAAAGCGGGATAGTCCGCCCTGACGCGCCGATTCTCCGCCGCCATCTTCCGCGCCATCTCATCTCTCGGGGGCACCGCTTCGCTCGTCACGCCATATCCCTTCGAGAGATGCGTTCGGCGGCACATCTAACATGGCCGCCCGGCCGGAGAAAATGCGCCACTGCCATGAGCGGCTGCCGCCCTTGTGAAGGGCGGCGAAAAGCGTTCGACCTCCGGCGGACGCCGGGGTATCTCGATCCCGGGTTAATCGGGGGGCAAGAATGGCGGGCGACAAGGCATTTCCGGTTTCGTGGGAGGAGTTCCATCGCGACGCGCGGGCGCTCGCCTGGCGGCTCGCCGATGCGGGGCCGTTCCACGCCATCGTGTGCATCACCCGCGGTGGACTGGTGCCGGCGGCGATCGTCTCGCGCGAGCTTGAGATCCGCATCATCGAGACGGTCTGCGTCGCCTCCTATCACGACTACAAGAACCAAGGCGAAATCGCCGTCCTGAAGACCATCACCGAGGCGGTCAGCACGGCGGGAGGCGAGGGTGGCGCGGGCGTCTTGATCGTCGACGACCTCGTCGATACCGGCCGCACCGCGTCGATCGTGCGCGGCATGCTCCCGAAGGCGCATTTCGCCACCGTCTACGCCAAGCCGCAGGGACGGCCGCTCGTCGACACCTTCGTCACCGAGGTGTCGCAGGACACTTGGATCTATTTCCCCTGGGACATGGGCTATTCGTTCCAGCCGCCGATCAAGGGCGGCGCGGCGGGTTAGCGCCCTTCCTCCGCCCGGTGTCTCCGTTCGAGATCGAGACTGCCGCCCTCGTCTTGCATGCTATCTTAGGTAGCGTTAGAATCAAGCTTTCTACCATCGGCTTCAGGGGGCGAGATGGCCAGAAATGCGAAGCCCGTGAGCGGGCGCGCGGCAGAAGGGCCGTTTGCCGTCTTCCTCGCGCTGAGCGCCGACTATCGTGAGACCCTGAACGCCATAGGAGAAACGGTCGATAAGAGCTCGGGCCGCGCTCTGCAGAAGGTTGGCCTGGGATTGCTCGTTGGCGAGATCCTGTTCAGATTCGTGGCTTCCTTATCCGTTGTGGAAGTACGGCTCGACTTCGGCGGGTGGGACTACCTCTTGAGCCTGGCGGTCGCGCTTGCCCTGGTCGCTGGCGGAGCGTCAATTCGGTTATATGAATTTCACAGCGCTATCGCCTGGGATCGACGGGCGTTGGAGCTTACGGCGGGAAGTGAGGAGCGAGCGGAGACCGTGGCGGAGAAGGCGCGACAGGACACTCTCGCGGCGGCGGAAAAGGGAAAGCGGCCGCTGGTATAGACGCCGCGCCGCGACGGACAGAACAACTCGGGCGCTTCGTGTCGGCGTCTGGGGTCACCCGCTAAGCTCGCGAGGAAGGCCGGAACAAAACGAAGAGCAGGACCGCCGCCGCGATCCAAAGGGCGACGACGGCAATGGCGCCGGCGCGGCTCCCCGGTTTAGCCGCGCGCCGCATGGCCTCGGCGCGGAATTCCGCCATCAACTCGGCCGGTATGAGCCGGACGGCGAGCGCGATGCCGAGCGGCACGATGATGAGGTCGTCGAGGTATCCGAGCACCGGAATGAAATCCGGGATCAGATCGATCGGCGATAGCGCGTAGGCCGCGACCGAGGCGGCGAGGAGCTTCGCAACCCATGGCGTGCGCGGGTCGCGCCCGGCGATCCACAGCGCGATCACGTCGCGCTTCAGCGCGCGCGCCCATTCGCGGAGGCGCGAAAGCGCAGTCACTTCAGCCGGACTGGAAGCGCTGCCGCGCGAGCCTCGCGCCGGCGCCGAGCGCCTCCAGCTTGGCGAACGCGGTCTCCCAGGCCATCGGCGCCATGCCGCAATTGGTGCAGGGATAGATCCTCTCCGGCGGCACGAATTGCGTCGCCTGCGAAATGGTCTCGGCGACCTCCTCCGGTGTCTCGATCTTCTCGCTCGCCACGTCGATGACGCCGACGAGCACGTCCTTGCCTTCAAGCAGGCCGATCAGCTGCATCGGGACGCGGGAATTCTTCGTCTCGATGGAGATCTGGTCGATACGGCTTGCCGCGAGTGCGGGAAAGATCGCCTCGTACTGCCGCCACTCGGAGCCGAGCGTCGCCTTCCAGTCGACGTTCTCCTTGATGCCGTAGCCGTAGCAGATGTGGACGGCGGTGGTGCAGGTGAGGCCGTCGATGGCGCGATGCAGTGCCTCGATGCCCCACTCCCTGACGTCGTCCATGTAGACGTTGAAGGCCGGCTCATCGAACTGGACGACGTCGACGCCATCCTTTTCGAGCGCACGCGCCTCCTCATTCAGGAGCGCGGCGAAAGCCATCGCCATCTTGGCGCGGTCGCCATAGTGCTCGTCGGCGATCGTATCGACGATGGTCATCGGGCCGGGCATGGTGATCTTCAGGCGGCGCGTCGTGTGTGCCCGGGCGACCTGCGCTTCCGTCGCATGGACGCGGCCCTTCAGCGAGACCGCGTCGACGACGCGCGGCACCATCGCCATATAGCGGTTGTCGCGGATGCCCATCGCGACCTTGTTGGAGAAATCGATCCCGTCGACGAACTCAAGAAAGCCGTGCACGAAATGCTGACGCGACTGTTCGCCGTCGGAGACGATGTCGATGCCGGCGTCTTCCTGCAGCTTGACGACGAGCAGGGTTGCGTCGCGCTTGGCGCGCGCAAGATCGTCGCCCTGATAGCGCCACGGCGCCCAGAGGCGCTTCGGCTCGGCCAGCCAGAAGGGCTTCGGCAGCGACCCGGCGACGGTCGTGGGAAAGAGCGTCATCGGGGAAATCTTGCCACGGATTGCGCGCGCGAGTCCCGCAAGAGAATCGAAACGTTTCGCCGGGCGCGACGTATCCGTACGCCTCGCCGATCGCAGAGTTGCGTGAGGCCCTCGGTTATGAGGGCCTCAAGCTCGGCGTCAGGCGGCCTGGCGGATGTGGCCCGCGCAGGAGCGGGCGATTGCCTCGACATGCCGATGGTCGGTGCCGCAGCAACCGCCGAGGACGGTGATCTGCGGAAACCGCTCAACGATTGACGCGTGCTCGTGGCCGAGCTCTTCCGGGTTGCCGTCGTCGAGCTCGCTCGCCGAGTCGAGCTCGGCGTGGCTCATCTTCGAGGCGTTGGCGCGCAGCCCGCGGATGCGCTTCACCCAGGGCTCGCCGGCCTCCAGCGCCTCGACGAAGTGCGTCGGGTGGGCGCAGTTGATCATGTAATAGGCGGGACCCGCCCCGGTGGCGCGGTCGACCTGAAGGATCGCGTCTTTCAGCGTCTGTCCGGTCGGCAGCTTGCCGTCGGTCTCCAGCGTGAAGGAGATCGCGGACGGCATCCCGGCAGCGTCGGCTGCGCGGGCGATCCCGATCGCCTCCTCCACGTAGTTCATGGTGATCGCGGTGACCATGTCGGCCTCCGTCCTGCGGAACGTATCGATCTGCTCGGCGTGGTAATCCTCCGCCTCCGCCGCACTCATCATGCTCCACGGGCTGTAGCCGTCGCCGCGCGGGCCGACGCAGCCGGAAAGCACCATCGGCGTCTCCCGAGTCTCCGTCTCCTCGCGGAGCTTCGCAATCAGCGCGATCGCGTCGCGGTTCAGCTTCTGCAGGCCGACCGGCGTGAGGTCGAGCGGCTCCGCCCAGTCGCGGCTCGCGCGCCAGGTGGGGCTCTCGAAGATAAAGCCGGCGCGGTTCTCCTTGGCGATGGCGATGTAGCGGTGGAAATAGTTCCTGAGCCGCTCGCGGCCTCCCGGCGTCTTCATGAGCGTGACGGAGGAGAAGTGCGGGAGCTCGATCTTGTCGACGAAGACCAACGTGGTCTCCAGGCCGCCATCGGTCAGGAAGAGCTTGTCGCCGAGCTGGGGCAAGGCGTTTCTGTGGCGCGGGATCGTCATTTGGGTCCACCCTCGAAGTTAGTGCGGCGAGGCACGGGACGCATCGGCGCACCGGCCCCTCATCCGCATGAAAGGAGCGATTCTTTCGCCGCGCGGTCGAGCCGCATCGACGTCGGCAAACTACCGATTGCGGGCGGTGGAACTAGGCGTCGCGCGGTCAAGCAAGCGCTGAAATATTGTTTCTCTAGGGAAAGCGCTGTCCTCGGCGGGCGACGAAACACTTTTCGGGGGGTGACGAAACAATCCGGAATCAAAACTTGACCTATGGTGCAGTTGTCATGCTGCAGATTGCCGAACAACTGCCAGCGCCGCTCCCGGTGCGGCGCCGCGGAGAGACGCGCGAACGCATTCTCGCCACTGCCGAGGAGGCGGTGCTCGCCAAGGGATTCGCCGCGACCTCGATCGAGGAGATCATCGCCGCGGTCGGCATCACCAAGAGCGGCTTCTTCTACCACTTCAAGGACAAGAGCGATCTCGCCAAGGCGCTCCTGGAGCGCTACCTCGCGCAGGACCGCGCCGTGCTCGACGACATCTTCGGCCGCGGCGACGAGCTGAACGACGATCCGCTGCACGGCTTCCTGGTCGGGCTGAAGCTCTTCGCGGAGATGATGGCGAATCTGCCCGAGGCGCATCCCGGCTGCCTCGCCGCCGCGTTCGCCTACCAGGACCAGCTTTTCAACCAGGAGATCAGGCACCTCAACGCGACGGGCCTGCTCGCCTGGCGCACCCGCTTCCGCGAGCGGCTGGACCTGATCGCGGAGCGCTATCCGCCGAGGATCGAGACCGATTTCGAGGCGCTTGCCGACATGGCGGCGGCGCTCGTGGAAGGCGGCATCGTGCTCGGCCGCGCGCTCAGCGACGCGGCCATCCTGCCCAAACAGGTCCTGCTCTACCGCGAGCTCATCCGCGCGGTCTTCTTACCGGCCTGAGGCGCTCTTTAAGCATTGGCGCTTAAACTTGGCGGCCTTCCGTCGTAGGACGGGCGGCAAGCGGGCGTGGCGAAACCGGTAGACGCAAGGGACTTAAAATCCCTCGGCTGAAAAGCCATGCGGGTTCGACTCCCGCCGCCCGCACCATCCTTCCGCCTGCCCGCTTCAATCGCCGAACACCACCCCGTCGAAGAGCTTGCGGGCGGTGCGCAGGATCGCGGCGCGTTCGACTGTGCCGTCTTCGCCCAATGTCGCGACGACGGTCATCTCGCCGGTCGGATGCTCGATCGAGAGCGAGCGCTCGCGCGCCTTCGCCGGTCTCGGCGAGAGAAGCAGCGGGGCCTTGCTTGAGCAGGCAGGCGGTCGCGACGGAGACCGCGCCGAGCACGCCGATCGACGAATGGCAGCGATGCGGGATGAAGGTGCGCGTCGAAATCGCGCCGCCGTGGCGAGGCGCGGAGACCATCGTCATCTTCGGCACGGATTTTTCCGTCACGTCGCCGAGATTCATCAGCGGCCCGGCCTTCAGCCGGATCGCCTCGAGCTTCTTGCGCAGCGTGTCGTTCGCTTCGAGGTCCTTCGGCGCTTCCTCGCCCGTGATGCCGAGGTCGCTGGCGCGCATGACGACGCAGGGCATGCCGTTGTCGATCAGCGTCGCTTCCACGCCGTCGATCACGTCGACGGCGCGGCCCGTCGGAAGCAGTGCGCCGCAGGAGGAGCCGGCGGTGTCCTCAAACAGGATCGGCATCGCCGCCGCCGTGCCCGGCACGCCGTCGATCTTCGCGTCGCCCGTCATAGGTCACGCGTCCGCCGGGCGTCGCCACCGTGGCGACGGCGATCTGCCCGGTGTTCTCCATGAAGATGCGAACGTCGGTCGTGCCGTCCTTCGCCCGCACGAGGCCGCGCTCGATCGCGAAGGGGCCGATGCCGGCGAGGATGTTGCCGCAATTCTGCGCGTCGGTGACGATCGGCCGGTCCACGAAGACCTGCAGGAAGAGATAGTCGACATCGACGCCCGGCGCGCGCGGAGCGCTTGACGACGGCGACCTTGGAGGTGAGCGGATCGGCGCCGCCCATGCCGTCGATCTGGCGCGCGTCGGGCGAACCCATGACGCGGAGCAGGAAGGCGTCGCGCGCGGCCGCGTCGGCGGGCAAATCCTCGGCGAGGAAGTAGCCGCCCTTCGAGGTGCCGCCGCGCATCCACATGCAGCGCACGCCGGTTTCGCGCTGCGCCGCTTCGTCAGACAAATTTCAGGCCTTTCGCCTTCAGCCGCTCGCGCATGCCGTAGATGTCGAGGCCGAGCTCGCCCGCCATCAGGCGCTGTCTAGTCTCCGCTTCCTTGGCCTCGCGCGCGCGTGCCGTCGCGAGCGCCGTCTTCGGCCTTCTCGCGCGGCACGACGCAGATGCCGTCATCGTCGGCGACGATCGCGTCGCCGGGATTGACCAGCGCGCCCGCGCACACGACCGGCACGTTGACGGAGCCGAGCGTCTCCTTGACCGTCCCTTGCGCGAAGATCGCCTTCGACCAGACGGGGAAGCGGATCTCCGTCAGCTCGCGCACGTCGCGCACGCCCGCTTCGATCACCAGCCCGCGGACGCCGTGCGCCATCAGCGAGCGGGCGAGAAGCTCGCCGAAATAGCCGTCCTCGCACGGGCTCGTCGGCGCGACGACGAGCACGTCGCCGGCGCGGCACTGCTCGACCGCGACATGGATCATCCAGTTGTCGCCGGGCGGGAGCGACACCGTGACCGCCGGCCCGGCGATGCGCGCGCCGGGATAGATCGGACGCATGGTTGAGCGCATGAGGCCGGTCCGCCCGATCGCCTCGTGCACGGTCGCGACGCCGCATTCGCCGAGGCCATGGACGACGGCGTGATCGCAGCGCTCGATGTTCTGGACGACGATCGGCATCAGCGCGCTCTCCTCACAGCTCGTCGACCGTGCGCGGGAAGATCGACTGGAACGCCTCGGCGTATTTCGCCTCGCGCCCGCCTGATTGCCCCCCAGAGTTCCGGCGGAACTGGTTGGCGCGGTTCTCCGCGACGTTCTCGTAATAGTGCCAGAGGTGCTGCTGGCCCTCCATGCACTCGATCGCCGCTCTCTTCTTCTCCCAGACCGGCGTGATGTCGAGGATGGTGTCGGGCTTCCAGCCGCATTGCTCGGTCTGGTGCGGCTCGAAGAGGTAGAGCTGCGGCGCGCCGAGCACCTTCTCGCCCGGCTTATGGCCCCAGGCCTGCGCCACCATGCGGCATTCAAGCGCGATATGCGCCGCGTAGGGGTGGTCGGTGTTGTAGGGATCGTCGAGCGAGTGGGAGAGCATGAAGGCCGGCTCTACCGCGCGGATCGTATCGACCAGGCGGAATTTTGCCTCGCGGTCGAGCTCGAGCGGATAGTCGCCGAGATCGAAGAACTGGATGTCGGCGGCGCCGAGCGCGGCGGCCGCCTTCTCCGCCTCCTTCCGGCGGCCGATCTTGACCTTGTCGAGGGTCATGCCGGGCTCCTTCCAGAGCTTGGCGCTTTCGCCGCGCTCGCCGTAGGAGAGGCAGACGACGGTCACGGCGTAGCCCTTCTCGGCATGGAGAGCGATCGCGCCGGCGCAGCGCCACACGAAATCGGCGGAATGCGCGCTGATCACTAGCGCGGTCTTGTCGGGCATCGTTGGCGCTCTCCTATTCGGCTGCCTCGCCGGCTCTTTCTACTCGGTCGCTTCGCTGACGGGCGGCGTGCCGTGCGTGTGGAAGCTCTCGATGGTCTTCAGGCCCCAGGCCTGGCCCTTCTTGCGCTCCGTCTCCGTCCAGGTGACGGTTTTCCAGTCCGGGGCGAGGATCAGCCGCGCGCCGGAATTCGCCACTTCCACGCGATTTCCCGCCGGCTCGTAGACATAGAGGAAGAACGTCTGCTGGATCGCGTGCTTGTGCGGGCCGGTCTCGATGAAGACGCCGTTCTCCAGGAAGATGTCGGCGGCTCTGAGCACGTCCTCGCGCTGATCGACGGCGTAGGTCACATGGTGGAAGCGGCCGGGCGTGCCGGTATGGTCCTCCGTATAGGCGATGTCGTAGCCCTTGTTGTTGACGGTGAACCAGCAGCCGCCGAGGCGGCCGTTGTCGAGCTGGATCTGTTCGGTGACGCGGCTGCCGAGTGCCTTGGTCATGAAGTCGCGGATGGCGGAGACGTCGGTCGCGAGCAGGTTCAGGTGATCGATGCGGCGGACGCCGACGCCGCGGCCGTGATAGCGCTGCGCGATGTTCTTGAGCGCGGGGCGCTCCTCCGGCGGCGCTTCGTAGCGGCGCGTGTCGTAATAGAGCTCGAAGACGTGGCCGTCGGGGTCGGTGAACCGGTAGGCGCGTCCGTGGCCGAGATCGCCGTCGCTCCAGCCGATGCCGCAGCCCATCTTCTCGATGATCGCGACGCGGCGCTGAAGCGCCGCCTCGGAGGACGCGCGATAGCCGACATGTCTGGCGCCCGTCGTTTTCGCCGCGGTCAGCTTCAGCGTATGGAACTCGTAGTCGTCGAAAGCGCGGAGATAGACGGAATTGCCTTCGCGGCCGCTCTCCGTCAGCCCGTAGACATTGACGAAGAAGTCGAGGCTTTCCTCCGGATGGTCGGTCAGCAGCTCGACATGCCCGAGATGCGCGACGTCGAAAGAGGGTTCGCCTTCCGCCATTTCCATCCCTTTCCAGCGTTTCCGTTTGGCGGGCAGGGTATCGCGCTCGCGCCGGGATTTCCTAGACGTTTCCGCCGGCGGAATGCCGCGGCGACGACGCGGGCCAAGCATGGCGCCTGGCGCGCGATATGCTAGGAGGTCGGCGGAAGAGGGGGGATGAATGGCGCAATACGGAAATCGTGTGCTCGGACGCTCCGGGGTCGAAGTCACTGTGCTCGGGCTCGGCGGCGCGCCGCTCGGAGACCTTTATGCGCGGCTTCCGGAGGAGGATGCGCTGGCGACGGTGGAGCGGGGATGGGAGGAGGGCGTGCGCCTCTTCGACACGTCGCCGTTTTACGGGTTCGGGCTTTCGGAGCACCGTTTCGGCCACGTTCTGCGCCAGAAGCCGCGCGACGAGTTCGTCCTGAGCACCAAGGTCGGGCGGCTCCTGCGGCGCGGCGAAGCGAAGCCGGAGGAGCGCGGCGTCTTCGTCGGCGGCCTGCCGTTCGCGCCGATCTTCGACTACTCCTATGACGGCTGCATGCGCTCCATCGAGGACAGCTTCCAGCGCCTCGGCATGACGGAGATCGACGTGGCGCTGATCCACGACGTCGACGTCTGGTCGCACGGCTCCAAGGAGGCGTTCGAGCGGCGCTTCGGCGAAGCGATGAAGGGCGCCTACAAGGCGCTCGACGAATTGCGCGCCGCCGGCGTGGTCAAGGCCATCGGCGCCGGGATCAACGAGGTGGAGGCGACGGTGCGCTTCGCCAAGGCGGGTGACTTCGACTGCTTCCTGCTCGCCGGGCGCTATACGCTGCTCGAACAGGACGGGCTCGGCGACCTCCTGCCGCTCGCGGATGAGAAGGATTTTTCCATCATCCTCGGCGGGCCGTTCAATTCCGGCATCCTGGCGGTCGGTGCGAAGCCGGGCGCGCGTTACAATTACGCGCCCGCCCCCGACGACATCATGGAGCGGGTGCGGCAGATCGAGGCGGTATGCGCGGCGCATGACGTGCCGCTTGCCGCCGCGGCGATCCAGTTTCCGCTCGGCCATCCGCGCATCGCGTCGATCATTCCGGGCGCCGTCAGCGCCGGCGAGGTCACGCGCAACGCCGCGCTGATGCGCCATGACATTCCGGCTGCACTCTGGGACGCGCTGAAGGGCGAGGGCCTCCTCGTCGCCGACGCGCCGGTCCCGCGGCCGGCAGGGTAGGGAGGCTCCGATGGCAAAACGTCGTGTCCTGATCGCCGGCGAATCGTGGGTCACGCATTCGGTCCACCAGAAGGGCTTCGACAGCTTCAACACGACCGAATACGTGGAGGGGGTCGGGCCGCTGCGCGCGGCGCTCGAAGGCGGCGGCTTCAAGGTCGACTATCAGCCGGCGCATGTCGCGGCGCGCGAATTTCCGGCGACCGCGAAGGCGCTCTCCGCCTACGGCTGCGTCATCCTCTCCGACATCGGCGCCAACACGCTGCTCCTTCATCCCGACACGTTCGTGCGCTCCAAGCCGCTGCCGAACCGGCTCAACGCCGTCCGCGACTATGTGCGACGCGGCGGCGGGCTGATCATGGTCGGCGGCTACCTGACCTTTCAGGGGATCGACGCCAAGGCGCGCTATCACGGGACGGCGGTCGAAGCGGCATTGCCGGTCACGATCAGCCCGCATGACGACCGCGTGGAGGTGCCGCAGGGCGTGAAGCCAAAGGTGGCCGCCGATCATCCGATCGTCGCGGGGATCAAGGGAGCGTGGCCGGCGCTCCTCGGCTACAACCGGCTGACGCCCAAGCCGGAAGCGACGGTCGTGGCGCGCGCCGGCAACGACCCGCTTCTCGTCGTGGGTACATTCGGCGACGGGCGCTCGGCTGCCTTCGCTTCCGATTGCGGCCCGCACTGGGCGCCGCCGAGCTTTGTCGAATGGCCCGGCTACACAAAACTCTGGCGCGGTATCGTCGGCTGGGCCGCCGGCGTGATCTGAACGCCGCATCTCCGAAAGAACGCCATGGGCCGCCGCATCACCGATCCTCGCCCGAGCACGGCGTTCACCACCGTCGACCTGGAGGCAGAGGGAAAGCATGTCGGCTTCGCCATGATCCCGCATTCGCCGCACGACGACGCCTGGGGCGCGACCCGCGTGCCGCTTGCGGTGATCAAGAACGGCAGCGGACCGACGGTGGTGCTTGAGGGCGGCAATCACGGCGACGAATATGAAGGCCCGATCGTCATCTCCGAGCTGATCCGCGACCTCGATCCGGGCGCAATCCAAGGGCGGCTGATCCTGATGCCGTCGAACAACGTGCACGCGGCGATGGCCGGAACGCGCACCTCGCCGGTCGACGGCAAGAACTACAACCGCGTCTTCCCGGGCGACCCGCTTGGCAGCATCACCGAGCAGATCGCCGCCTTCCTCAGCGACACGATCTTTCCGGTCGCTGACGCCTTCCTTGACCTCCATTCCGGCGGCTCGTCGCTGTTCATGATCCCGAGCGCCATCATCGAACCGACCGACGACGCCGCGCTTCACCGCAAGAACGTTGCGGCGGCGCTTGCCTTCGGTGCGCCGCAGACCGTGGTGATCGCCAATCTCGGCGACCCGCGCACGGCGACCGCGGCGGCCTGCCGCGCGGGGCTGGTCACCGTCGGCACGGAAATGGCGGGGGGCGGCACGGTGTCGCGCGAGGCACTCGCGCTTTGCCGCCGCGGCGTCAGAAACGTGCTCGCGCATCTCGGCGTGTTGCCGGCGACCGAAGCGGAGGCGCGGCGCGGCGACGGAGACGTCCGTGAGCTTCCCGGCGCAAAGGCTTATGTCTACGCGACGATGGACGGGGTCCTCGAGCCGTTCCATTCGCTCGGCGACGATGTTCGTGCAGGGGAGGCCGCGGGGCGCATCCACTGTCCGTGGGACCCGGCGCGCACGCCGGAGACGCTCACCTATCAGGCGGACGGGATTCTCTATGGCCGGCGTCAACCGGGGCGGGTCCGGCCGGGCAATTGCTGCCTCGTTGTCGCCGCACCCTATCGCGGCAAACTCACTTGATCGTTTCGCCCCTGTGCGGCTTTCTAATGCGGCTTTGATCGGAGAAGACCGGCGCCAAGCCGGACCGATACTCTGGGAGGGGAATTTCGCATGCTGAAATCCATCGATCCGATTCTGAACGCGGATGTGCTCTATGCCCTGCGCGCTATGGGGCACGGAGACGATCTGATCCTCGCAGACACGAATTTCCCCTCCGATTCCGTGGCGCGCCAGACCGTGCTTGGAAAGCTTCTCAGGCTCGATTGCGACGCGGCCCGTGCGACGAAGGCGATCCTCTCCGTCATGCCGCTCGATTCCTTCGTCCCGCATCCGGCACTTCGCATGGAGGTGGTCGACAGGCCCGGCGAGGTGCCGCCGGTGCAGGCGGAGGTGCAGAAGGCGATCGACGCGGCGGAGGGGAAGGCGATGCCGATGGGCTCCATCGAGCGCTTCGCCTTCTACGATCTCGCAAAGAAAGCCTACTGCGTCGTCCAGACCGGCGAGCGCCGCTTCTACGGCTGCTTCGTCTTCAAGAAGGGCGTGATCCCGCCGGACGCGATGTGAGGCGGGCGCGCCGACATGGCTGAGACAAGAAGTGGCGTCGCGATCCTCGGCGTCTTCGTCGCCGATCTGGCGTTTCGTGCCGGGCGCATGCCGGGGATCGGGGAGACCATCCTCGGCTCCGGCTTCAAGCTCGGGCCGGGCGGCAAGGGCTCCAACCAGGCGGTCGCGGCGGTGCGTGTCGGCTCCGCGGTCACGTTCATCTCGCGGATCGGCGGTGACGAATTCGCTGCGATCGCGCGGCAGACCTGGCGCGAGGAAGGCGTGACGGCGCGCGTCGTGGAGGATGCCGACGCACCGACCGGCGCGGCCTTCATCTACGTCAACGACCAGAGCGGCGAGAACGCCATCATCATCGTGCCGGGTGCTGCCGCCAAAATCGCGCCTGAGGACGTGGAGGCGGCGGCCGACGCTATCCGCGGCTCGGCCGTCTTCGTGACGCAGCTGGAGCAGCCGATCCCCGCGGCGAAGCGCGGCCTGGAGATCGCGCGCGCGGCGGGCGTCGCGACCATCTTCAATCCCGCGCCCGCCGGGCCGGTGGACGACGACATCTACGCGGCTCTGCGACTACGTCACGCCGAACGAAAGCGAAGCGGCGATTACTGACCGGGCTTCCGGTCACCAGCGTCGAGGAGGCGCGCAAGGCCGGCGATGCGCTCCTGAAGAAGGGCGCGGGAACGGCGCTGATCACGCTCGGCGAGGCGGGCGCGCTCTTCCACGATCAAGCGCAGTCCACGCTCGTCCCGGCGTTTAACGCGGGAACGGTGGTTGAGACGGCGGGTGCCGGAGACGCCTTCAATGGCGGCTTCGCCGCCGCGCTCGCCAGGGGCATCGATCCGGTGGAGGCGGCGCGTTTCGGTTGTGCGGTCGCCGGCATCTCGGTGACGCGTGCCGGCACCGCACCGTCGATGCCTTCGCTCGCAGAGGTCGAGGCGCTGCTGAAGAAGGGCCGATAAGCGCTTGTCTTGCGTGTTTTGTTGACAGCTAACTGTCTGGCTGCATACTGGAAATGCCGCCTTCGGCACCTCGCCAGCGGGCTGTTGAGGGGAGTTTCAGGAACGCATCTAAACCACGCCACGGGCCGGCGAACGGCGGCACGTTCGATCTATGCTGCACGTCCGGCGAGCGGCGCGTTGAAGAAACAGAAAAGTCAGACCGGGAGGGTCCAGTGAAAAAAGAGCTCTATGATCGGTTCATGGCCATGCAGGCCAGTCGCCGCCGGGTCCTGCAGGGTGCCGCGGCAAGCGCCGTCGCGATGGGTGCGACGGGCGTGCTCGGCCCTGTCTCGCGCGCATTCGCTCAGGATGACCTGCGCGCGCAGATCCTGAAGGTACCGGGTGTGGGCGTGGGATCGCCCACGGATGCCGACTGGCAGAAGGTCGGCGAGATGTGCCTCGGCCCGACCAAGGAGCGCGTCGCGGAGGGCGAGTTCGCCGGCGTCGAGCTGACCTTCATGGGGCTCAACAATCAGAACCTCCATAACTTCCTGTTCCGCGGGTTCCTGAAGCCCTGGGAGGCCTATACCGGGGCCAAGATCAACTGGATCGACCTCGCCCAGGCCGACTACAATCCGCGCCTGCAGCAGTCGATCGCCACCGGCACAGTCGATTTCGACATCATCGAGATGGGTGCGCCGTTCGAGGGCGACACGGCCGGCAAGGGGCTCCTCGACGAGATGCCGGACTGGGTCAAGGAGCAGATCGATGCCGAAGACCTGGTGGGCTATCTGCAGCCGCCGGTCGGCACATGGGACGGCAAGACCTACCGCATCACCATCGACGGCGACTGCCACACCTTCGCCTACCGCAAGGACTATTTCGGCGACGGATCGATCAGCGGCATGGCCGATGCGCCGACAAAGTGGGCAGAGGTCGACGAGGTGTCGATGAAGGTCAAGGGTCAGACCGACCCGCTGACAGGGCTCGACGCCTACGGCTTCCTCGATCCGCTGAAGGGCTGGGGCGGCTTCGGCTTCTACTTCCTTGAAGACCGCGCCACCGCCTACGCCAAGCATCCGGACGACCCGGCCTGGCTCTTCGATCCCGACACGATGAAGCCGAGGGTCAACAATCCGGGCTTCGTGCAGGCGATTCAGGACGTCATGGACCTGATCGCAGCGAACGCCTATCCGTCCGACCAGATCAACGCCGATCCCGGCACCACGGCGTTCCAGCAGTTCCTCGCCGGCACCGGCTCGATGATCTGCTGGTGGGGCGACGTGGGCTCCAACGCCCGCACGTCGGATACCTCGGTCGTCGGCGACGTCGTTGGCTTCTCCATCAACCCCGGCGCCGACAAGGTCTACAACTCCAAGACCGAGGCCTGGGAGGAGAAGGAGAACTTTGCTCCGAACCTCGCCTACCTCGGCTGGGGCGTCTACGTGACGAACCGCGTCTCCGGCGACGAGAAGAAGCGCAAGGCGGCGTGGAGCGCGGCGGCGCATCTCGGCGGCAAGGACATCTCGCTGTGGATGGCAGCCTATCCGTCCGGCTTCCAGCCTTACCGCAACTCCCACTTCAACTTCGACGAATGGGAAGCGGCGGGCTACGACCGCGCCTTCGTCGAGGACTATCTCGGCTCGAACCGGGACAG
Organism: uncultured Alphaproteobacteria bacterium; assembly: GCA_963814905.1. Classification (GTDB taxonomy): domain Bacteria; phylum Pseudomonadota; class Alphaproteobacteria; order Rhizobiales; family Afifellaceae; genus DASWJZ01. The sequence continues at coordinate 30,322 of CAWFEM010000009.1, forward strand.
CTACAACCACCCGAACGGCGCCATCGAACCGCGCATCCCCGGCATCTTCCAGTACTATTCGGTCGCCGAGGACGAGCTCGCCAAGGGCTTTGCCGGTCAATACGGCTCGGCGCAGGAGACCGCGGACGCGATCGCGGCCGCGTGGGAGAAGATCACCGACCAGATCGGCCGCGAGAACCAGATCAAGCTCTACAAGGCGTCGCTCGGTATGTAGTCCGCGTCGGTGGGGCTTCGGCTTCCCCGGCACGATCTAACGGTTGGCGGCGCCCCACGCGCCGCCAGCCTGCTTTCCGGGGGGAACGATGTCGCTCAACCCGGTCCGTCGATGAAGTAACGGCCGAATGCAAAGCACGTCGCCGATCGAGACCGACCGTCTCTTCACCGTCGCGTCGGATCATATGTCCCCCGGCCGCAAGACGCTCGGACGGGCGATTCTGCTCGCCGCTTCGCTGCTTCTCGTCGGCATGCTCGTCGCGCAGATCCTGGACGCCGCCGAAGTCGCCGATCTCGGCTTCCAGACGTGGCGGCCGCTCCTTTACGCCTATCTCGCTTGGGCGGCGGCGCTGGCGGTCAGCCAGGTGATGGTCCGCGGCGAGCGTGGCCAGCGCACGCTCTTCGTGCTGCCCGCCGTGCTGTTCACTGTGTCGATGGTCGTGTTCCCGCTCGTCTTCGGCCTCTACATCGCCTTCACCGACTGGAACCTTTCCTCGCTCACCGGCCGCAAGTTCAACGGCCTCGACAATCTGCGCCACATGTGGGCCGACCCGTTCTACTGGAACGCGCTTGGCAACATGGTGTTCTACGTCGCGGCGGTGCTGGTGGAATACGCCATCGCCTTCGGACTGGCGCTCCTCCTCAACGCCGAGATCCACGGCCGCAAATTCTTCCGCGTCGCGTTCCTGCTGCCGCTCATGCTGAGCCCGGTGGCGGTCAGCTGGATGGTCGGCAAATCGATGATGGAGATCCGGTTCGGGCCGCTCGCGCGGCTGGCCCGCGCTCTCGGCTGGGAACATCCCTCCTTCTTCTCCACGCCCGCGGTCGCCAAGCTTTCGATCATGATCATGGATGCATGGACCTTCATCCCGTTCATGATGATCATGCTGCTCGCCGGTCTGCAGGCGCTGCCGAAGGACATTCTCGAGGCGGCGAAGATCGACGGGGCGAGCGCATGGCAATCTTTCTGGAAGGTGGTGTTCCCGCTGATGCTGCCGGTCTCGATCACCGCCGTCATCATCCGCATCATCTTCAAGCTGAAGCTCGCCGACATCATCATCAACGTGACGTCCGGAGGCCCCGGCGGCGCGACGGATTCGGTCACGAGCTTCATCTATCGCGAATACCGCGACCGCTCGAATGTCGGCTACGGCACGCTGCTCGCCATGGTCTATCTGGTGCTGATCGTGATTGCGGTGACGGTGTTCCTGAGCTTCTTGAACCGCCGCGTGCGGGACGTGAACTAGGCTAAGGAAAGTCGGGGGCAGGGATTGAGCACGTCCAGCGTCGCACCAAATACGGGCGGCATCGGCGGCGGAAGCCGCGCGCTCCATATCGGCGGGCGCGTGCTGATCTACGGCGTCCTGATCCTGTGGGCGATCATCTGCCTCTTCCCGATCTACTGGACGGTGACGACGTCGTTCAAGGTCGCTTCCGACGTGATGCGCGGAAACATGGTCCCTTGGGTGGACTTCAAGCCGGGTTGGCTCGGCTGGCGCTCGCTCGGGCTTTCGCCGGAGACGATCTTCCAGACGTCGACGGTGCGCGAGGAGTTTCTGAAGCGCTTCATGAACAGCGCCATCACTTCGCTCAGCGCCTCGGGGCTGGCGGTCGTGCTCGGCTCGCTCGCCGCCTATGGGCTGAGCCGCTTCTCCTACCGCTTCCTGTGGATGCGCAACAGCGACATCTCCTTCTTCTTCCTGTCGCAGCTCATCCTGCCGCCGGTCGTGCTCGCGCTGCCGTTCCTGGTTCTCTACAAAGAGCTCGACGTGCTCGATACGCGCATCGGCATCATCATGATCTACACCTTGATGGTGATGCCGATCGTGATCTGGATCATGCGCGACCAGTTCAGCGCGATCCCGGTGGAACTGGAGGAGGCGGCGCTGGTCGACGGGCTTTCGATCTGGGGCGCGTTCCTGCGCATCGTCGTGCCGCTGGCGCTGCCCGGCATGGTCGCGGCCTTCATTCTCGCGCTGGTGCTTTGCTGGAACGAGTATTTCTTCGCCGCGCTCTTGACCAGCACCGACGCCAAGACGCTTCCGGTCATGGTGGCGAGTCAGACCGGCTCGCAAGGCATCAACTGGTGGGCGATGGCAGCGCTTTCCACCGCCGCGATCGCGCCGCTCGTGATCGTCGGCGTTGTGCTCGAGCGCTACATCATCAAGGGCATGACCGCGGGCGCGGTGAAGTAGCGACAGCACAACGTCAGATAGCCGTCTACATGTTCCGCAATTAGCACGCCGTTAGCAGTGTCTCTTAGGACAATGTGAATTTCCGCGTTCTACCTCTCAAGGTTGAAAGTTTCTTGAGAGGAACAAGACAATGGTTCGTTTCGCCAAGCTCTTGGCCGCTTCGCTGGCCCTTTGTGTCGGCAGCGCTTCCGCCATGGCGGCGGAGTGGCAGGTGGTCAGGGTTTCCGGGCTCGTCTGGGTCGTCGGCGAGGGGACGGAGCCGATGCGCGCTACGCCGGGCATGGTTCTGCCGGACGACGCCACCGTCGCCACGACGAGCGGCGCGCGGGCGATGCTTCAAAGCGGCCGAGACATCCTCAATCTCGGGCCCAAGACGCAGGTGGCGCCGCAGGCCCGCAAGGTGCACGGATTGACGACGGTCCTGATGCGCCAGGGCATCCTCGACGCCGACATCGAGCGTCTCGGCGCACCGCACTTTCAGGTGCAGACGCCGACCCTCGCGGCGGTGGTCAAAGGCACGCGCTTCACTGTCACTGCGGCTTGGGCAGGCAGCGCTGTTGCGGTGAATAGAGGCATTGTCCAGGTGACGGCGCTTGCGCGCGGACAGTCGGTCGATCTCAGCGCCGGCCAGACCGCTACGGTGGTCAAAGCGGGTGTGGAGTTGCAGGGCTCCGGCCATCTTCCCGAGATCCATTCGGGTCAGCCGCAGACGCCGGTAGTGACAGCAAGCACGGCCGGCACCATCGGCAGCACGAACGCGGCGTCGTCAAGCCAGACGGAGACATCCAGCCAGCAAGATGCGCCCGGCCAGGAGAGCGGCACGACCGCTGAAAAGTCGAACAATGCCGGCGGCAACGGCAACGGCAACGATGCAAACGCGGGCAGCGGCAACAGCAACGCCGGCGGCAATGCGAATGCCGGAAGTGGCAATAACAACGCCGGTGGGAACGGAAACGGCAATAGCGGCAACAGCAATAGCAATGCCGGCGGCAACGGGAAGGGTAACGGCAAGAGCAGCTAGGTTTGCTTCGGGGTAGCAGCCTTGGCACGAAGGGCGCCGAGCTTGAGCAGGTTCTTTTCCGCGGTCCGCGCGTCAGGCGAGGGGCGCCATCTCTATGCGCCCGTCGTTGTCATATGCGTGGCGCTGTTGGCACAGGCCGCCGGCCTTCTCGACCCGCTCGACCGCTGGCTCGGCGACTTGCGTTTTCGTATCGGCGAGCGTCCCGCCAGCGGCCAGATCGTCATTGCCGACATCGACTCCCGAAGCCTGCACGAGATCGGCACCTGGCCATGGCCGCGCAGCATCCATGCCGAGCTGATCGACCGCCTTCGTGCGCTTGGGGCCGCCGAGATCGCGCTCGATATCGACTTCAGCACGGCCTCCAATCCGAGTGACGACGCGGCGCTCGAAGCGGCGCTCGCGCGCGCCGGCGGCTCGGTGATCCTTGCCAGCTTCGCGCAGTCCGCGACCGGTCAGTCGGGCGATCCTCGGCTGAGCTACAACGTTCCGATCGCGCCGTTTCTGGCGAATGCGTGGACGGCGGCGGTCAACGTGCTGCCGGATGCGGACGGCAAGGTCCGCGATCTGCCGCTCGGGGCGGAGATCGAAGGTGCGCCGACGCAGTCGCTGGCGGCGATGCTCGCCAATTTCGCGGCTCCCGCATCGGGCCAGTTTCCCGTCGATTTCTCGATTCGCCCGGAGACCGTCGACCGCATCTCCATCATCGACGTCTTGCGCGGCAAGGTCGACCCGAGCCGGATCGGGGGCAAGAAGGTCATTGTCGGGGCGAATGCGGTTGAGTTGCACGATCTCTTCCAGGTGCCGGTCTACAGCATCATTTCAGGGTCGCTGCTGCAGGCGCTCGGGGCGGAGACCCTGATCCAGGGCCGTCTGCTGGCGTCTGCTGGGGCGTTCCTCACCATTGTCGTCCTGGTCCTGATCGTGTTCGCCTGCGCACTCATCTACCGTGGCGTCAGGTGGGTCGCGTTCCTCGGTTGCCTGGCCGTGATGTCGGTCGGGATCGAGTTCGGTGCGGGGCTTGCACAGCTTGTCGGGCTTACGATCCTGCATACGGCGGTCTGGCAGGTTGCGCTTGCCGGCTTCGCGGTCTTCGCGATCGGAAGCGAGATCGACTTCCGCCGCATCTTGCTTCTGATCTCGCGCACCGAGACCCGCAACGTGCGAACGGTACTCGACCAGGTCATTGCGGACAATTTCGCCGGTATCGTCGTCGTCGGAAAGGACGGGATGATCCGCACCGCAAGCCGCTCCGCGTCGCTGTTCCTGGGGCTCGACGAAGACCGGCCGCTTACGGGCGAAACGATCGAGAGCGTGGTGCCGGCGGAGCTCGCGCGGGCTACGCACGTTGCGCTGGAATATGACGCGGACGATCCCCCGCCGCCAAACCAGCCGCAGGAGCTCCGCTACACCGACCCCGAGGGCGCCTTGCGCATCCTGGAATATGTCGTCACGCCCTCGCGGCTTGCGGGCGGGGTGAGCACCGAGGGGCACAAGCTCCCCGATCAGGTCATCGCGACATTGACCTATGTCGACTTCACGAAACGTCGTCTCGCGGAAGAGCGTGTCGCCTATCTCGCGCGCTTCGACACGCTGACGGGGCTGGCGAACCGGAACCAGTTCGAAGAGAAGCTGCACGACGCGCTGAAGCTCTATCACGAGACCGGCGAAAGCTGCGCCGTCCTCTTCTTCGACCTCGATCGCTTCAAGGGCGTGAACGACACGCTCGGGCACGACTTTGGCGATCGTCTGCTGACCGCCGTCGCACGGCGGCTTGAGGTCGTTGTCCGCTCGCGGCCGCACGGCGACACGGTCGCCCGCTTCGGGGGCGACGAATATGCCGTGCTGATGGCAGGTCCGGTGACCGCAAACGAAGCCGCCCTGTTGGCGGCACGGCTTATCACGACCGTGGGTGAGCCGTTCGAGCTCGACGGGCACCGGCTGATCGTCGGCCTGAGCGTTGGCATCGCGCTGCCGCAAGGGGCGGACGCCACGGTCGGCACATTGATGAAGAATGCCGATGCCGCGCTCTATCGCGCCAAGGGGTCAGGAGGCGGCACGCACAGACTGTTCGACGCGAGCATCGAGACGGCCATCCGCAGGCGGCGGGAGCTTGAGGTCGAGCTGTGGGACGCTTTCGAGCGCGACGAGTTCGAGGTGTACTACCAGCCGCAGGTCGACCTCGCGGACCGCAGGTTCATCGGCGTCGAGGCGCTTTTGCGCTGGTGTCACCCTGAGCGCGGCTACGTCTCGCCGATGGAGTTCGTGCCGGTGGCGGAGGCCGTCGGCCTGATCGAGCCGCTCGGTGGCTGGATTCTGCAGCAGGCGTGCAAGGAGGTCGCGCGCTGGCCCGGCGCGATCAAGCTCGCGGTCAACGTCTCACCGGTGCAGTTTGTCCGAGGCGATCTCGTCAAGGTGGTGACGGAGGCACTGGTGAGCTCCGGCCTGCCGCCCGCGCGGCTCAGTCTTGAGATCACCGAATCCCTCTTCCTGCAGGAGAACAGGTCGGTCGGCGAGATCATCGACCGGCTTCGGGCGCTCGGCGTGAGCTTTGCGATCGACGATTTCGGCACGGGCTATTCCTCGCTGAGCTACATGCGGAAATTCCCTGTCCAGAAGATCAAGATCGACCAGTCTTTCGTGCGCGAGCTCCCGCACGACCGCGAATCGGCCGCCATCGTGCGCGCGGTCTGCACGCTGGCGCAGGGGCTGGACATCGCGGTCAACGCGGAGGGCGTGGAACGGGAAGAGCAGGCCGTGGCGCTGCGCCTCTTCGGCTGTCATGAAGGCCAGGGCTATCTTTTCGGGCGGCCGGAGCCCGCGACCGAGATCATCCGGCTGCTCGACGGCGCAAGCGGCCCGGCGCGGCGCTCGGCGTAGGGCGGCGTCCCTTCGCGGCGCCCGCACACGGTCGGGTCTCGTTCTCCTCAAATCGATGAAAATGCCGTTCCGGTTCGCGCCGGGGTTGACCGGCCACTACGGCAGGCCTTTTGCTCACGGCGGCAACGCCGGCAAATATATCGGAGCGCGAGGCGACATGAGACGGGTAGGGGTAGGCGTCATCGGGTGTGGGGTGATTTCCGGCGCCTACCTCACCGCCGCCAAGGGCTTTCCGGTCCTCGAGATTCGTGCGCTCGCGGACATGGTGCCGGCGGCCGCGGAGGCGCGCGCCAAGGAGTTCGGCCTGAAGGCGGTCGGCATCGACGCGCTCCTTGCCGATCCGAGCATCGAAATCGTGCTCAATCTCACTGTGCCCAAGGCGCATGTGGAGGTCGGGCTCGCGGCTCTCGACGCCGGCAAGCACGTCTATTCGGAAAAGCCGCTCGGCGTGCGCTTCAAGGACGGGCGGAAGCTCATGAAGCGCGCGGCGAAGAAGCGGCTCCGCGTCGGCTCCGCTCCCGATACCTTTCTCGGCGGCGCGCATCAGACCTGCCGCAAGCTGATCGATGCCGGCAAGATCGGCGATCCGGTCGGCGGCACCGCCTTTTTCATGTGTCCGGGACACGAGCGCTGGCACCCGGCGCCTGACTTCTATTACGAGGCGGGCGGCGGCCCGATGCTCGACATGGGGCCTTACTACATCACCGATCTCGTCAACCTGCTCGGGCCGGTGGCGCGGGTTTCCGGTTTCGCGACCATGCTCATGGCAACGCGCACGATCACCTCGAAGCCGCGCGGCGGCGAGGTGATCCCCGTGGAGGTGCCCACCCACGTCGTCGGCGCGATGGCGTTCGTGTCGGGCGCGGTCGTGCAGATCGGCATGAGTTTCGATGTGCCGGCGCACCGCCATTCGCCGATCGAGATCTACGGCACCAAGGGGGCGCTCGTCGTGCCCGACCCGAACTGGTTCGGCGGCGAGATCGAGTTCGCGGCGGAAAAGGGCAAATGGGCGAGGCTGAAGACCGAGATGCCCTATGCCGATGCCAACTACCGCTCGATCGGCCTTGCCGACATGGCGCATGCGATCCGCTCCGAGCGTCCGCACCGGGCGAGCGGCGAGATGGCGCTGCATGTGCTGGAGGTGATGGAAGCCTTCGGCCGCTCTTCGGAGCGCGGGCGCTCCGTCGAGATATCGACGCGGCCGGAGCGGCCGGCGCCGCTTTCAACAAGCCTGGTGCGGCGCAAGCTCGCTGCCTGACAAGAAGAACGGAGAGGAAGAATGCGGGAAGCGCTCATCGTTTGGGGCGGCTGGAGCGGCCACGAGCCGGAGCAGTGCGCGAAGATCATCGCCGATATGCTGGAAGGCGATGGCTTCAAAGTCACCCTGGAGAACACGACCAAGGCCTTCGCCGACCCTGCGATCAAGGATCTGAGCCTCATCGTTCCGATCTACACGATGGCGAAGATTGAGAAGGCGGAGGCGCTCAACCTAACAGGTGCCGTGGAAGGCGGCGTGGGGCTCGCCGGCTATCACGGCGGCATGTGCGACGCTTTCCGCGAGTCGGTCGAGTACCAGTTCATGTGCGGCGGGCAATGGGTGGCGCATCCCGGCGACGTCATCGATTACCGCGTCGATATCGCGAAGCCCGACGATCCGGTGATGCGTGGGATCGAGAGCTTCCCTTACCGCTCCGAGCAGTATTACCTGCACGTCGATCCTTCCAATGAGGTGCTGGCGACGACGACCTTCTCCGGCGCACATGCCTGGTGGACGAAGGATGTGGTGATGCCAGTGGTGTGGAAGCGCCGTTACGGCAAGGGCCGCGTCTTCTATTCCTCGCTCGGGCACGTCGCGAAGGAATTCGAGGTGCCGGAGATGAAGACTATCCTTCACCGCGGCATGCTCTGGGCAGCGCGGGAGACGGACGGCGCTACCTGAATGGGGAAGACCCGCCGGCGCGAAGCCGACGGGCCCTCTCATTGCATTCGCGAGACGGCTTACTTCATGGACACGTCGTAGGCCGGCGCGTTCTTGAGCTGATCCTCGCTGGCGTTCACCGACACCATCAGCGTCCCGGCCTGGTCGGTCCGGATGTTGAGGCTGTCGAAGTCGACGGCCACCGGCTTCTCGCCGATGCCGAGGAAGCCGCCCACGTCGATCACGACCGCGTCGATCTGGCCGCTCTCGTCGAAGACGATGTCACTGATCTCGCCAAGATCGGAGTCGTTCGCGCCGTAGACGCGCGCGCCCATCAGATCGCTGGCCGATACCTCCTGCGCAACGAAGTCGGTGTTGATCGCGCCGGTGGTGATCGGATTCGGTTCCTTGGCGTCCGTGGCAGCCATGTTCTCCGCCGTCGCGTCGGCGGTCATGGGCTGATCGGTAGCGGTGGAGTCGGCGGCGGCCATGTCCGTGTCGGCCGCCATCTTGTCGGCGGACTTGACCTTGGTGTCCTTCGCCGCCGTGGCGCCGACCGACCGCTCGTAAGGCGGAAGCTGCTCAAGCTGGTCGCGGTTCATGTCGATCGTGACCTGCGGCTCGTCGCTGCCTTCGGCCTTGGCGAATGCCAGCTCATCGAACGGAATGGCGACCGTCTTCTCGCCGACGCCGAGGAACCCACCGACGTCAACCAGCGCGACGCGGGTTCCGCCGTCCTTGTCGAGCACGAGGTCGGAGATCTCGCCGACTTCGTCGTGTTCCGCGCTGTAGACGGCCTTGCCCATCAGGATTGAGGCGCGAATCTGCCCCGCGTCGGGGCTCAGGAAGCCCGCCTCATGATGGTTCGCCATTGAGGTGTCGTCGGCGGCCATCTGGTCAGCGGAACCGGCATCGATCGCGTCCGCCGCAGCGAGCGGGCTGTCGCCCGTCATGCCGACGCCCGGAGTCGGCGTTGCGGCAACGCCATCCGCGGGAGGCGCCTGCATGGCGTTGTCAGTCGCGTTGTTTGAATTCATCGCCGCCTGCTGCTCCGAGTAACGGGCCGCGGGCTCGTATTTGGCGAGGTCGACCGCAGGCGCGGCTTCAAGCTGCTCACGCGTCGCGGCGTAGATCAGGCGGATATCGCCGTCGCGCTCAACCACCTGCAGCTCATTGAAGGGCACTGCGACGTTCTTCTCGCCGATGCCGAGGAAGCCGCCGACGCCGATCACCGCGTCGGTAATCGCGCCGTCATCGCCGATGATGAGGTCGTTGACGTCGCCGATCGTTTCCGATTCCGGGTCCTTGCTGGCATAGACCGAGCGGCCGACGAAGGCGGTCGCGAGTGTCGGTTTTTCCGGAACGAGCTTGTTCTCCGCCGACGTCTCGGTCTTGGCGGGCGCGGTCTTCGTGGTCGTGGCGGTGTCGGCGGCGACCGCCATGTTCACAGCCCCGGCGCTGAGCAGAGCGACAAGCGCGGTGCTCGTCATAAGCTTACGGATCATGCTGAATCTCCTTGGTGCATCGCTGATGCGCAAATCCAACCGCCGGCTTGTTGCTTGGCCGACGGCGTTGCAGACCGAACAATGGATCGAGGAGGCGGAATGTTCCCTTCTTCGTGCAGGACGATGAGAATTACTCGGGGCGCCAGCCGAAAAGCCAGTCAAGACGCGAAACGAGAAGACGAGCCGGCAAACTTCTCAAAACTGTATTGCGTAGCGTGGCGGATAAGCCGCGCAATTCATATGTGACGAGATTGCGTTGCGACTCAGCGACGACACGCTCCACACGCGGACGGCGCAACGCTTCGAAGCGCGTGAGCGCGTGCTGCGGCCTCTCCGGGGTCCGTGCGAGGCAGCTTGCGAGAACCCAGCCATCCTCGATCGCTTGCGCGCCGCCTTGCGCTGCGCTCGGCGGCATCGCATGCGCCGCGTCGCCGAGAAGCGCGACGCGCCCGCGCGTCCAGGGCGCCTTGCAGTCGACCATGCGCAGTGGCCAGGGCGTCCAATTTTCCACGGCGTCGAGCAACCGCTGCGCGGACGGTCCGAACGGCAGGTGCGGCGGAGCCGTTCCTTCGCCGGCCGCGATCGCGACGACATTCAGCATTTCGCCCGCGCGCACGGGATAGTGCACGAGGTGCGCGCCTTCGCCGAGCCAGAGCCCGGTCACGTCAAGGGGCGCGAGGCCAGCCGCTACGGCGGCCGGGAGGGTCGCGCGCCATGCGGTGCGGCCGATCGGCCGCGGCCCGGAATGCCGCAAGAAGCCGGTGCGGATTGTCGAATTGAGCCCGTCGGCGCCAACGAGAAGGTCCGCCATCCGCTCCTCGTCGCCGACACGGAAGGCGACGCCGTCATCGCGGCTCGTGGCGTCCCGAAGCTCGGATTGAAGGCGGATGTCGATCGCCGCGTGCGAACGCGCGGTCGCGAAGAGCGCCGCCTGAAGATCGGCGCGATGCAGCGTGCAATAGGGTGCGCCGTAGCGCGCCCGCGCCGTCTTTCCAAGCGGCAGCCGCGTCAGCGTCACACCGTTTCGCGCCTCGCGGATGACCAGCGCCTCCGGCTCGAAGAGGCGGCCGGCGAGCGCCGGCATGATTCCGAGCCGGTCGAGAACCGCCATCGCGTTGGGTGAAAGCTGGATGCCGGCGCCCACTTCCTCCAGTGCGGCGGCGCGCTCGTAGACGGTGACTTGGAAGCCGCGCGAGGCGAGCGCAATCGACGCGGTCAGGCCGGCGATCCCACCACCGGCGACCGCGATCCGCATGCGGTCCTCAGGCGGCCGGCTGATAGACGCAGTCGGCCGGCTTCGACTTTTTCGCGCCGAGGGTCGGGTCGAAGCGGTAGACGGTGGAGCAATAGGGGCAGATCGCCTCGTCCTCGTCGCCCATGTCGATGAAGACGTGCGGATGGTCGAAGGGCGGGAGCGCGCCCACGCACATGAATTCACGTGCGCCGATAGTGACGGAATCGACGCCGATATCGTTGTGGAAGTGGGGGACGACGCTTTCGGCCATGTCTGCCGGCTCCAGGTGGCGGGTGCGGGCGGACAATAGCCGCCGGATCGCGAAGAACAAGCGGGCGCGGCACTTTGTTGCGCGGGAGGCGTCGTGTAGCGTCCGGCCGACCGCCCGCCGCCGGTCAAATTGAGGAGAGCGCTTCGTAGATGCCTAGCTTCGATTCCGACGGCGTCACGATCGCCTATATCGACGAGGGCGCCGGGTTCCCGACGCTCCTGATCCATGGCTTCGCCTCCAACCTCCGGGTCAATTGGGTCTCCACCTCGTGGGTGCGCGATCTCGTCACGTCCGGGCGACGGGTGATTGCTTTCGACAATCGCGGACACGGCGAAAGCGGCGCGCCGCACGATCCCGCAGCCTACGACCCGAAGATCATGGCGGAGGATGCGCGGCGGCTCCTGGATCATCTGGGCATCGAACGCGCCGACGTGATCGGCTATTCGATGGGCGCGCGGATCGCCGCCTATCTGGCGCTCGCGCATCCGGACCGCGTGCGGCGCGCGGTGTTCAGCGGGCTCGGCGATGGGATGATCAAAGGGGTCGGTGCGCCGGAGCCGATCGCGGCGGCGCTTCGCGCCGCTTCCGTCGATGCGGTCGAGGACGAGGACGCGAAGGGCTTTCGCGTCTTCGCCGAGCAGACGAAAAGCGACCGCGAGGCGCTCGCCGCCTGCATCCTCGGCACACGCGTGCAGCTGACGCCGGACCAGGCGGCGGCGATCGCCGTGCCGGTGCTGGTCGCCGTCGGCAGCGAGGACGAGATCGCCGGCAGCGGGCCAGCGCTGGCGGCACTGATTCCCGGCGCCGAGGCCTTCGAAATTCCCGGCCGCGACCATATGAAGGCGGTCGGCGACAGGCGCCACAAGGAGGCCGCGATCGCGTTTCTGGACCGCCCGGAATAGGCCCGGAGACGGGCCGGAATACGCGGGGAGCAGCTGTGTCGTCGCGGCGTTCACACTTGCTCGCGCGATATTCATACTAACCGCATGCTTTTGCGTCCCTATATTCAAGGTGGCTCCCCTTTGCGGGTGCAATCGCCTATGATCGCACGCCGCGCATGGAGGCATGGCATGAGCGTACAGGTTCCAGGTTCCGCGGCCGGCGCAGCAGCCGGTACGGTGGAATCCCTCGATCCGATCTGGCGCAGGCTGCGCGAGGAGGCTGAGGCGGTGGTGGCGGACGAGCCGGCGCTTGCCGGGTTCGTCTATTCCTACGTGCTGAACCACGCGCGGCTGGAGGAGGCGGTGGCGCACCGCGTCGCCGACCGGCTCGACAGCAACGCCTTCGACGGCGACGTCATCAACCGCGCCTTCGCTGAGATGCTTGAGGACGACCGCGACTATCCGGTCACGCTGCGCGCCGATCTCGTCGCCGTCTACGACCGCGACCCGGCCTGCAGCCGCTTCATCGAGCCGGTGCTCTATTTCAAGGGCTTCCACGCGCTGCAGGCGCACCGCCTGGCGCATTGGCTGTATAAGAAGGAGCGCCGCGACTTCGCCTTCTATCTGCAGAGCAAGGTGTCGGAGGTGTTCCAGGTCGACATCAACCCGGCCGTGCGCGTGGGCAAGGGCATCTTCATCGATCACGCCACCGGCCTCGTCGTCGGCGAGACGGCGGTGATCGAAGACGACGTCTCCATCCTGCAGAACGTCACGCTCGGCGGCACGGGCAAGGAGACCGGCGACCGGCACCCGAAGATCCGGCGCGGGTCCCTGATCGGCGCGGGCGCGAAGATTCTCGGCAATATCGAGGTCGGCTATTGCTCGCGCGTCGCTGCCGGCTCGGTGGTGCTGAAGCCGGTCCCCGCGCATGCGACCGTAGCCGGCGTTCCGGCCAAGGTGATCGGGCAGGCGGGTTGCGCGGAGCCGGCGCGCTCCATGGACCAGGTCCTGCGCGACAGCGAAAGCGACAACCACGACGTCGGGCACGGCATCTAAAGGCGTACCAGCGTGCGCCGGCGCAATTTGCGGCGGCGATTGTGGTTCGGGCCCCCGCGTTCTAAAAGGCTGCCGTCAGACAGAGCCCGGGACGCATCGTGACCATCGAAGAACTGAAGAAGGTGGAGCGCTATCTCCGCCGGATTTTCTCCAACGAGACCATCGCCGTCCGCGCACGGCCGCGCAAAGACGATTCCGCCGAGGTGTATATCGGTGAGGAGTTCGTCGGCGTCATCTATCGCGACGACGAGGACGACGAGCTCTCCTACAATTTCACGATGGCGATCCTCGATTACGATCTGAAGGACTGAGGCGCCGTCCGCCGATTGCCGTCGCCGCGCAGCCGGTTTCCTGCCACCGCTGCCTTAACCAATCGACGAGTTGCCGCACTGAGTCCGCTTCGGGCGCTTGAAGCCGCACGCGGTGAGGGCTACGCTCCGTAGAAAGTTAACGAAACGTTAACGGAGGGGCCGGTGTCGCAGTTCGGTGTGTTTGCGTATTGCGCGGCGATGGGTTTCGTCACCGCTGCCACGATCGCCACGCTCTATCAGTGGATCACTTCGGAGGCGGCGGAGCTCTTCAGCGCCAAAGCAAGCGTCGCCGGGCTCGCCTTCACCGTCGTCCTCAGCATGTTCTGCGGCCCGTTCATCGTAGTGCGGAAGGTGGTCATGGGCCTTCGCGCGCGCGAGCTGTCGGTGCTGCCGGCGCTGGTCGGCGTCGCCATCGCGGGAATGTGGAGCGTCTGCGCCGGGATCTTCTACGTGAGCCTGCTCATCGCCGCGTGACAGGGCGAGAACCTCCAAGCGGCTTTCATTCTTTCGACTGCAGCGCGGCGAGAAGCGCCTCGAGTTTCGCCTCCACGGATTCCGCGCGAGCCACGATGTCCTCCGGCGACGCGACAAAATCGTAGGTCGTCTGCAGACCGTCCTTCAGGGCGTGCGTCGTTGAACATGTGACGCGGTCGGGACCGGACTCACGACAATAGAGCGTATAGGGGTCGCCCGGCAGCTCGCTCAAGTGTCCGGCGCGCGCGATCCAGAACCCGTTTGGATAGCGCTCAAAGTCCCCAACCCGCTGCGGCTGGAGCGGTATGGCGGCCTGCCTCTCTTCGTCCACCTTTTGGCGGAAGGCCCGGAAGGACGCACGGCCGCTGGCGAGAAGCCGCCGGTGGTCGTATTCGTCCGGCACATACATCGCTGGGTTCTGCGGGTAGCCGAGTGCCTGCGGGTTACTCCCCGGCGCGCAAAGCTCGCGTTCCCACGGACTCGCGGCCGAATCGCAGAAGGTCTTGACGCGGGGCGCGTTCCTGGCGCGCAGCTTGTCGAAGCGCAGGATCAGCGCCGTGGCGTGGAGCGGCCCCTCCGTCCGGCGGCTCAACGCACAGAATTCGCGAAGACTGCTATTGACGTCGAAATAGTAGACGCTGCCGGGATCGCCCTTGCCTGTCGCCACGGAAAAGATCGGCGCCGCAGGCAGCCGATAGATTGTGCCGCCGACCTCGATTGGAAACTCGGTCGAAAGGCACGCCTGCGACGGCGGGCGCCGCTCCCACTGGTGAAATCGAACGAGTGAGAAGAAGCCGAGCGGAAGCGCGACAAATCCGACAACGATGATGGCCGCCGCTCGCCATCTCGGGCGCCAGCCGGTTGCCAGCAGGACCGCGCGCGTCACGATGCCGGAGAGAGCGCCGGCCCCTCCGATCGAAATGAAGGTGAGCACCAAGACCCCGCCGACGCCGGGATCATCGGTCGGGTCTCGCAACGCCGCATTGATGTCGATGAAAGCCCAAAGCGTCGCGCCGCCGACGATCACTGTGTAGGCGAGGAGCAAGCGCCAGCCGGGCATGACCACGGCCAGCGCAAACGGCAGCACATAGATCCATACGAGCTCGGCGTGCATCACCGGCGCCCCGCAGTCGCAACGCGCAGCTCACGAGATGCGCGTTGCTTCGAGTGGCGCCGCGCCGAAGAAAGCGCCGAGAGCGAACCTAGCGCGACGCGGCGGTGTTCTGCGTGCTCCAGCGCGGATCGCCGAGCGAGACCCAGCGGTTCGGATCGGCTGTCGATTGCCGCTTCACGAAACGGTAGCTCGTCTCGTACCAGCGGCGGAGCTTGTCGGTCTTGTTGTCGAGCACGAAATCGCCGCTCGAGGTGTGGGCAAGCAGCACCGCGTGCCCGTCGCCAACCTCATCGAAGACCACGGTGATGAGCAGCGAGCTTGTCGGCCATCCCCGCTCGATCAGCCATTTGCGCTTCAAGAGGACATAGTCCTCGCAGTCGCCGTAGGTCTCCGGCAGAGTCCACACTTCGTCGCGATGGTAGATCTCGGCGTCCGTCGCCGGGATCACGATCCGATTGACGAGCGTGTTGATCTCCTGAAGGTCACGCCACGTCTGCTCGTTCAGCAATTCCGGCGCATCGGAGCCGTGCGCGGTACACTCGCCCGGATCTCTGTGGCAGAAATCGACGTAACCGACGGGTGGATTCGTCGATCCCGAAATCCGCATCGACAGACTGTCGGCGGCAGCCGATCCGGCGGAGCCCAACGCCAGACCAGAAGCGATCAAAACACCGGCCAACAGGGGCCGGCACGCAAAAACAGACATTCTTATCGCCCCCCATTTTGTAGGCGATACTAGCAGAATGCCCTTGCTTTTGGACTAAAAGATTAGATCAACGAGGAGTGAAGGATCGCCCGGCCGCCGAGCTGTGTCCGTACGGCAACGACCCGGCAGCGCGTGCCGCTCAGGTCGGGCGGCTCAGAAGAAGTCTTTCTCGATCGTTTTTTCGATCGCCGCTTCCGACATCAGGCGCATGAACTCGATGCCGATGCCGTCTTCGAAGTGGCGCACGACGCGTGCGCCGAGGCGGCCGAGCTTGATCGGCGAGCCGAGTTCGGGCCTGAGCGCCGTCGCCAGCGCCGCACCGGACAGCGACATGTCGATGACGCGCACCGGGTGCGTCGTGCCGTCGGCGAGCGCGACGCTCGTCTCGCTGCGCTTCGGCGTACGGCGCAGGTGGCGGCGATCTTCGTCGAGGTTCAGCACATGGCGGTTGGCGAGCCAGGTCAGGGTGTCGGCGAGCTTGTCGCGCTTGCGCTGCGAAGCGCTGATCGACATGACGAAGCCATGCTCGTCTTGATTGAGGATGACGCCTTCTACACGCCCAATATTGTCGATGTAGGCGATCACGCGGTCGCCGGGCTCGCCGGCGGACGCGCTGACGAACTCCGCGTCGCCCGGGGAGATCGAGACGAGCTGGCAGGGACATTCGCGACCGTCGCGGAACAGGCAGCGGCCAAGCAGGCTGAGATCGACCCGCTGGAAGCGCTTGGCTTCCGAATCGAGGTCCTGCGGTATCTCTTGATATTCAAGCGCCGGCATAGCAACCCTGATGATCCAACCTGTGCGGGCGGTTGCGGCCCACCAAGCAAACTATTCCTCTGGCGTTAAAGATCAGTAAGCAAATGCCGGTCGGCGGGAGACTGCTTGCCGCCCGAGACGACGGTCAAATGCCCGTATCTTCTGGGATTCTGGAAAGCCGCGGAGGGGAGGGCGGCGGTTCCGTCACGATCTGTTCGCGCAAATCCCGTCCGCACATCGGGAAGAAAACGAATCGACCGCAACGATTGTGAGACGACGCGGGCGCGGATGCGGTTTGTTTCGTCGTGGCCGCCGGTCCGCTCCATCGACCCGATCGCGCCAGCCGTGCCGTTCTCGCCGGCAAGGGGCAAAAGCAGCATCTCCATCGCCACCGCGCCGCCGCCGACGGTCTCGGTGATCAGCCCGCAGACCATGCCCGTCGTGCGAAACGCCACGGCGCGCAGGTCGCGCTTCATGGATGCCGCATCGGCCGGGTTCCACAGCGCGAGAAAGCTCTCGTCGGTCAGATCACTACCATAACGGGTAGCAATCGAAGCTCCGCAAAAGCGGAAACGGAAGGTCGGCGCATCGGCCTTTTCCAGGTCGATGAGGAAGAGGGAAGGTAGCAGAGACGCGAGGTCCGAGGCGCGCACCGCGCCCGCGCGGACGCCTGCGCCACGGTGGCAGCCGAGCCAATAATGATAGAGGGCCCTGCTCGTCTCGTGCTTCATCTCGCCCCCGTGTTTGCCCGGCTCCGTGGGCGGCTCTTCGGCCGCCTTGCACCTGTTCCAGGTGTCCCTCTGAGGTGCCACGGGGGGGCGACACATCGGGGTGAAACCATTTGTTAGGGTTAACAAAAGGTGAGCATTGCTCGCGGCGGTGGCTTGGCGTGAAGTCCGCGGCGGCCAGTCCAAGGCACGACTCGTCAGCTCGGGGCCGCGCGACATCATCCGCGCGAAAGAAATCGAGAGACACAGGGGGCGTCGGGGGCAGGGGCATCAGGAAAACCGCCGAGCGCCCTGCGCCGGCGGTTTTTCTTTTCCCGTCGTCTTGCGCACCAGGCCTTGCGCGCCGGTGGGGCAAGCGGGCATCACCGGGCGATGAACCGCCCCCTGGACGGCCCCCTGAGCCGTACGCCCGCCATCAACCTCGCGCCCGTCGTGCTCTGGCTCGCCGCCGCTTTCATCGCCGTACACCTGGTTCGTCAGGTTCTCACCCCGGCCTGGGACGAGTGGGTGCTCCTCGTCTTCGCGTTCATCCCGGCGCGCTATGCCGAGATCGGCCCGGGCGGGGTGGGGGCGCTTTTCTGGTCGCCGATCACCTACGCCTTCCTGCATGCGGGCTACCTGCATCTCTTCGTCAACATCGTCTGGATGGCGAGCTTCGGCGGCCCGCTCGCGCGCCGTTTCGGCAGCGTGCGCTTCCTGCTCTTGAGCCTCGCCTCGGCGATCGGCGCAGCCGGCGTCTTCTACGCAGTGCATCCGTCCGAGGCGGTGATCGTCATCGGCGCGTCGGGCGCGATCTCCGGCATGATGGCGGCGACCGCCCGGTTCGCCTTCGCACCGGGCGGCCCGCTCGGCGGCGGACCGCCGCCGGGCTCCTTCTACGTTCCGGCGGAGCCTTTCCTGGTCGTGCTCAGAAACGGGCGCGCCGTCGCTTTCATCCTCGTCTGGTTCGGCGTGAACCTGCTTTTCGGGCTCGGCGGAAGCTACGTCGCGGGGATCTCCGGGCCGATCGCCTGGGAGGCGCATATCGGCGGTTTCCTTACGGGACTTCTCCTTTTTCCGCTGCTCGACCCGATCGGCCACCACCCTGACGAGAGGCTAGCCTCATGAGCGCCGACTTTCTAAACTAGCAATAGAGCTCTGAGAACGGAGCCAGCCGAGAGGGAGGATCCGATGACAGTCTCCCGGATCATCAATGAAAAGGGGCGGAACGTGGTCACCGCTTCGCCCAAGACGCCGCTCGCGGACCTTGCCGCGACGCTTTCGGAAAAGAAGATCGGTGCGGTGCTGATCGTCGAGGGCGGCGAAATTCGCGGTATCGTCTCGGAGCGCGACATCGTGCGTGCGCTCGCCCGGCACGGCGGCGATGCTTTGACCAAGCTCGCCTCAGAATGGATGACCGCGAAGGTCACCACCTGCCGGCTGGAGGACACGATCAACGAAGTCATGCAGACGATGACGGCCGGCCGCTTCCGGCACCTGCCGGTGGTGGAGCACGGCAAGCTCGCCGGCATCATCTCGATCGGCGACGTGGTGAAGCGGCGGATCGAGGACGTGGAGCGCGAGGCCGACCAGATCCGCGAATATATCGCGACCGCCTGAGGACGACCTCAGCCGGCGTCGGATACGACCGGCTGAAGCGGCCGCTCGATCGGGCCGGGGCCGAGCGGCACACGGCGATAGAAGCAGGTGTCGCGGCCGGTGTGACAGGTGCCGGCGCGGTCGGCGACCGACGCGCGTACGAGCACGACGTCCTGGTCGCAGTCGGTCAAGACCTCCACCACGCGCTGCAGCGCGCCGGACGTCTCGCCTTTCTTCCAGATCGCCTGGCGCGAACGGCTGAAATAGTGGACGAAACCCGTCTCCAGCGTCAGGCGCAGCGCCTCGCGGTTCATCCACGCCACCATCAGGACGTCGCCGTTCGCGGCGTCGATGGCGATCGCGGGGATGAGGCCGGCGGCGTCGAAACGCGGCGTGAATGCGAGGGACTCCTCGATCGTGCCGGGGGGCGTGTCGGGCGTTTGGGCCATTGCGGTCAATCTGCCATTTGAAGGTGGGGCGGACGCCATCCTATATAGGGGCGTATATAGAGGTTCGGCGCCGGCTCAACCAACCGGGCCCGGCAGAGACGAGATGCTCGACGACATCTACAACACCAAGATCCTGGAGCTCGCGGGGAACATTCCCCGCATCGGCCGGCTCGCCGATCCGGACGCGACGGCGCGCGCGCATTCCCGCCTTTGCGGCTCGACGGTGACGGTCGACCTGAAGATGGCGGATGGAAAAGTCTCCGATTTCGCGCACGACGTGAAGGCCTGCGCACTCGGCCAGGCGTCGTCCTCCATCATGGCGCGGCACGTGATCGGCTCCACCCCGGCGGAGCTTCGGGACGTGCGCGAGACCATGCGCAAGATGCTGAAGGAGAACGGCGCGCCGCCCGAGGGCCGGTGGGAGGAGCTCAAATATCTGGAGCCGGTCCGCGATTACCGCGCGCGGCACGCTTCGACCATGCTGACCTTCGACGCGGTGGTCGACGCGGTGGGCCAGATCGAGGCGAAGAACGGCCAGGCGGCCTGATGCTAAGCTGATCGGCCGCGTCGAGAGCGCGGGTCTTTTCCTCGCCCTTCGGCTAAGGCATTGTCGCAGAAGAGACCGCGCGTGACGCGGGACAGGGGGAGACAATGCCGTTCGTCAGTATCCGTATTCTCAAGGGCCATTCGCAAAAGCGGAAAGACGAGATCTCGCGGCGCGTGACCGATGCGATCCGCGAGGTGGCCGAGCTGCCCCCGGAGGCGCAGGTATGGGTCGTCTGGGAGGACGTGACGGACGAGGACTGGTTCGTCGACGGCCAGTCCGCGAAGGCGATGTTTGCAAAGCCCACCTGAGATGAGCGCCGAGGTTCGCGACCCGCGCTTCCGAACAGTCGTCGGGAGCGAGGTCGAGCTTGAAAAAGTGGCGACCGGCTTCATGTTCACCGAGGGGCCGCTGTGGCATCCGCGCGAGAAGTTCCTCCTTTTCACCGACATGCCGGGGAACATTATCCGCCGTCTTGACGCTGGCGGCGGCGTAAAGCCGTTCCGCCAGCCGAGCAACATGACCAACGGCCTGACGTATGACCGGCAAGGGCGACTCCTTGCCTGCGAGCACGCAACGAGCCGCGTCACCCGGACGGAGCCGGACGGCACGCTGACGGTGCTCGCTTCGCATCATGGCGGCAAGGAGCTGAACAGCCCGAACGACATCGTCGTCGACCGCGGCGGCGCGATCTACTTCAGCGATCCGACGTTCGGGCGGATGGAATATTACGGCGTGCCGCGCGAGCCGGAGCTCGCCTTCCGCGGCGTTTATCGGATCGACCCGGCAACCGGCGGCCTGACATTGCTGGTCGACGACTTCGATCAGCCAAACGGACTCTGCTTCTCGCTCGACGAGGAACGGCTCTTCGTCAATGACACCATGCGGCAGCACGTTCGCGTGTTCGACGTGAACGGGGATGGGACGCTCGCCAATGGCCGCGTCTGGGCGGAGACGACGGGCGAAGGCTCAGGCGGCCCCGACGGCATGAAGATCGACAGCGAAGGTAACCTCTACACCTGCGGGCCGGGTGGCGTGCATGTCTTCGATCCGGCCGGCGTCAGCCTCGGGGTGATCCGCATGCCAGAGCACACGGCGAACTTCACCTTCGGCGGCGAAGACTTCCGCACGCTCTTCATCACCGCCTCAAGTTCGCTCTACAGCGTCAAAGTTGCGGTCCCCGGCCGGCCGGTGCTCTGACACGACGGCGGCCCACGCTTGCGGCGGCGGGCGCGGGCGCTCATATCCCCGGCATGAGCGGGCTCGCCCCAGGAAACGCGAATTCCGGTCGGACTCCGGCACGCAGTCTCCCGGTCGTTCGGCAGGCGGTTGGCGTGCTTGTCGGCGTTCCGGCGCTCCTCGCGCGCGGGCTGATCCGCCTCTACCGCTATACGCTCTCAAGCATTGCGGGGCGCACGTGCCGACATTTGCCGACCTGCTCCGAATACGCCGATATCGCGATCGGCCGCTTCGGCCTCTGGGCCGGCGGTTGGATGGCGGTCGCGCGCTTCTCCCGCTGCCGCCCCCTCGGCACGCACGGCTTCGACCCGGTGCCGGAATTCTTGCCTCAGAATGCGCGCTGGTATAGGCCGTGGCGCTACGGTTCCTGGCGTTCGATCCCGCAGGATTGAGCCGAAGGGCCGCCTCGACAGAACAGTCCTCGACACACCGGAATGAAAGGCGGCGCCGCCGCAAGCGGCTCGCGCAGGAAAGGCCATGGTCACAATCTCTCTTCCCGACGGCGCTCAACGCGAATTCCCGAGCGGCGCGACGGGGACGACCGTGGCCGAAGGCATCTCCAAGTCGCTCGCCAAGAAGGCGGTCGCGATGAAGGTGAACGGCGCACTCGCCGATCTCTCCGACCCGGTTCCCGAAGGGGCCAGGATCGCCATCGTCACCCGCGACGATCCGGCGGCGCTGGAATTGATCCGGCACGATTGCGCGCATGTGCTGGCGGAGGCGGTGCAGGAGCTCTTTCCCGGCACGCAGGTGACGATCGGCCCGGTGATCGAGAACGGCTTCTATTACGACTTCTTCCGCAACGAGCCCTTTTCCACCGACGACTTCGCGGCGATCGAAGCGAAGATGCGCGAGATCGTCGCCGCCGACCGGCCCTTCACCAAGGAGGTGTGGGACCGCGAGCGCGCCAAGGCGGTGTTCCGCGACAAGGGCGAGATGTTCAAGGTGGAACTGGTCGACGCGATTCCCGAAGGCGAAGACGTCAAGATCTACTTCCAGGGCGATTGGTTCGACCTCTGCCGCGGTCCGCATATGCCGTCCACCGGCTTCGTCGGCGACGCCTTCAAGATCACCAAGCTGGCGGGCGCTTATTGGCGCGGCGATTCAAACCGCCAGCAGCTGCAGCGCATGTACGGCACGGCCTGGGCGAGCAAGAAAGAGCTCGACGCCTACCTCACCATGCTGGATGAGGCGGAGAAGCGCGATCATCGCCGGATCGGCAGGGAGATGGACCTCTTCCACCTGCAGGAGGAGGCGCAGGGCTCGGTGTTCTGGCACGCCAAGGGCTTCTCGATCTGGCGCGCGCTCGAAGCCTATATGCGCCGCCGGCTCGACGCCGACGGCTACGTCGAGGTGAAGACCCCGCAGCTTCTCGATTCCAAGCTCTGGGAGATGTCCGGCCACTGGTCGAAGTTCCGCGAAAACATGTTCGTGGTGCCGGACCACACGCCGAACACCGCGGAGCACGGGCCGATCATCCATGGCGAGGTGGAGCGCTGGATGGCGCTGAAGCCGATGAACTGCCCGGCGCACGTGCAGATATTCCGGCAGGGCATCAAGTCGTATCGCGACCTGCCGCTGCGCATGGCGGAGTTCGGGTGCTGCCATCGCAACGAGCCGCATGGCGCGCTGCACGGCCTGATGCGCGTGCGCCAGATGACGCAGGACGACGCGCACATCTTCTGCACCGACGATCAGGTGACCGACGAGACACAGCGCTTCCTGGCGCTTTTCGCGCGCGTCTACGCTGACATGGGCCTGACCGACATCCGCTACAAGCTGGCGACGCGTCCGGACGTGCGGGCGGGCGAGGATTCCGTGTGGGACAGAGCGGAGAAGTCGCTCGCCGATGCGCTTACCGCCTCCGGCATCGACTTCGAATATGCACCGGGCGAGGGCGCCTTCTATGGACCGAAGCTCGAGTTCCACCTGACCGACGCGATCGGCCGGACCTGGCAGTGCGGCACCTATCAGCTCGACTACGTGCTGCCGGAGCGGCTCGACGCCATCTATGTCGGCGAGGACGGCGGGCGCTATCGCCCGGTGATGCTGCATCGCGCGGTGCTCGGGACGTTTGAGCGCTTCATCGGCATTCTGCTTGAGCATTATGCCGGCCGCCTGCCGCTCTGGCTCGCGCCGACGCAGGTCGTGGTCGCGACGATCACCTCCGACGCCGATCCTTACGCGGAGGCGGTGGTGGAGCGGCTCAATGCAGCCGGACTCCGCGCCGGCGCCGATATCCGCAACGAGAAGATCAACTACAAGGTCCGCGAGCACTCGGTCGCCAAGGTGCCGGTGATGCTCGTCGTCGGGCGGCGCGAGGCGGAGGAGGGGACGGTCTCCATCCGCCGCCTCGGCTCGAAGGATCAGTCGTCCGCGGCCCTCGACGCGGCGATCAGCGACCTTGTCGCGGAGGCGACGCCGCCGGACCTGCGGTAGTAGCGCGAAGGGACCGCGATCAGGGCTCCATCGGCTCGCCGCCGGCGCTGGGCGGCGCGACGATCTTGCCGGTCTCCGGCTGCACGAGGTCGGAGAGACGCACCTCGATGTCGCGCTCCAGCCCCGTCTCCACGGTAAAGTCGCGTGAAAAGATCTGGTCCTGGTGCTTGGCGACGGCGGTGTAGGTGCCTGCCGCGAGCACGATCGAGGGGAAGGCGCCGATCAACTCGTTCACGGTGATCCCGTCCTGCGTGGTAACGGTCCAGCTCGTGTTGGCGATCGCTTCGCCGCCCTCCTCGGAGACGAGCTTCAACGTCACCTCCGCGCCGGTATGGCGCATCACTGCCTCGGTCAGCTTGCCGGCCTGCACCTCGATGTCGGCGCGCACCACCGCGTTGACGTTACCGTAGCGGCTGATGACGTGATACTTGCCGGCGGAGAGGCGGAGGATGCGGCCGGGGGCGGCGTCCGGGACGACGGTGACGAGCTCGCCCGTCTCGTCCGGTTGCAGCACCTCGAAGGTGAGCTGGCCGGGCGGGATCGGGTGATCCTCTCCGACGACCGAATCGAGCTTCAGCCCGCCCGCGTCGATCACCAGCGATTCCATCTGGTCGTCGTCGGAGATGGTAACGTGCTTGGTCGCGCCGGCGCGGCCGAAGGCGGCGTGCACGAAATAGTCGCCGCGGGGAAGCTGCACCTTCGCGGTGCCGCCGGGGGCGGTCTCCGCGTAGAGCGGGAGCTGCCCGTCGGGACCGGGCCGGGAGCCGAACACGCGCCAGATCAGGCCTTCGCGGAGCGGTGGGCCGTCATTGACGAGGCGGGCTTCCAGAATGAGGTTGTGGCTCTTGCCGGGGAGGAGCGGCAGGGGCGCCGTGCGCGCTTCGGGCTGCGGGGGCTCCGGCGTCTCCAGGATGTTGGCAGGCGGAGCGAGATCCGCGCCGAGATCAGGCGCGACGAGGCCCTGCGTGAAGATATCGGCGCCGGGGCTTATCGCGTCCTGCGCGCCGGCGACGGAGGCGGCGGCCAGGAAACCGAGCGCCACGATCATGCGCGCCGTATAGAGCATCGCCGGACCCGTCCCCTCGGATGGCAATTTCGCGGAAGGCCGTGGTAAGCCCGCGAGGATGGCGAATTCAAGACTTGGCGTCCGATTGGGCGTCCGATTGGGAGCTTTCAAAATGCATGAAGGGCTGGCGCAGTACCTTAAGACCCGCCGCACGATTCCGGCCTCGCAGCTCGGCGAACCGGCGCCTGACCCCGCGACGCTCGACGAAATGCTGACGATCGCGGCGCGCGTTCCCGATCACGGCAAGCTCGCCCCCTGGCGCTTCATCCTCTTCGACCGCGCGGCGCGCGAAAAGGCGGTCGCAGGCCTCGTCGAAATCGCGCAGAAGCACCCCGACGAAAAGGAGCGCACGATCCGCGAGGCGAAGGCCAAGGGTTTTCTCGACGCGCCGCTCGTCGTCGCGGTCGTCTCAGCGCCGATCGCCGACCACCCGAAAATCCCGCTCTGGGAGCAGCAGCTTTCCTCCGCCTGCGTGGCGCTGAACCTGCTCCACGCCGCCAACGCCTACGGCTTCTCGGCCAACTGGCTGACCGGCTGGTACGCCTATGACGCGGAGGCGAAGGCCTGGCTCGGCCTGAAACCGGGTGAGAAGATCGCCGGGTTTCTCCATATTGGCACGCCCACTGTCCCGCCGGTGGAGCGCGACAGGCCCGATGTGGGGGGGATTACCGGCGAATGGCAGGCGGGCTGAAATTCGTCCTCACAGGAAGTGTCGTCGCGTCGACTCTCTAGAAGTCGGCCGGTTCTGGTCCCGCGGTCGGACTCGAAGCCGGTTCTTCCGCGGGCGATGCGGTTTGCGGTTCGGGAGTTGGGACATCGGGGACTGGCGCCCCGGGTCCTTCGGGCGCGACGGCTGCTTCGGGGGCCACGGATGCTGCGGCGGGAGCCTCCGGCACACTAGTGCCGGAAGTCTGACGCGGTTGCGCGAGGAGCCGCTCGGCGGCCTTCAGATGCGGGATGTCGAGCATCCTGCCGTCGAGCGAGGTGACGCCGGCGTCTCCGGCCTCCTTGAATGCGGCGACGACGCGCTCCGCTTCCGCGATGGCCTCGGCGGACGGCGTGAAGGCCTCGTTGATCGGCTCGACCTGATCGGGATGGATGGCGAGTTTCGCGGTGAAGCCGTCGCGGCGCGCGGCGGCGCAGTCGCGCTTCAGCCCCTCCAGGTCGCGGAAGTCGGTGTAGACGGAATCGATCGCTTGAACGCCGGCGGCCGCGGCGGCGAAGAGCGTCAGGTTGCGCACCACGCGAAACGGCTCGGTCCAGTCGCCCTCGGCGCGGTTCTGCAGCGCGCCAATATCGGCGGCGAGATCTTCCGCCCCCCAGGTCAGTCCGGCGAGGCGCGCGCCGGCGTTTCGATAGCTGCCGAGATCGAAGATCGACGCCGCCGTCTCCGTCGCGAGCACGACGATCTTCGTCGCGCCATCGTCGATCCCGTGCAGCGCCTCGCGTACGGAAAGCTTGGCGCCGAGAAGCGTCAAGTCGGCGTTGCCGGCGGCCTTCGGAAGCATGATGCCGTCGGGCACGCCGGTCATCACGACGTCGAGGTCGCCGTCGGCGAGCGGCGTTGAAAGCGCGTTGATGCGAACGTAGAGGCGCGGCCGGTGCTCCGCGTCGCGATGCGCCTTCAGGAATTCCAGCGCGCCGCGGCGCGCCGCCTCTTTAGCCGACGGCGCAATCGAATCCTCCAGGTCGACGATCACGACATCGGCGCCGGCGCGGAACGCCTTCTCCAGCTTGCGGCCGCCGTCGGCGGGAACGAAGAGGAGCGAGCGCACCTTCAGCCCGCCCTCTTCTTCATCAGCGCCTGGCGGCGGCAGATCCCGATCAGCACGTCGTGCTGGTTGAAGCCCTTGTGCTCGAACTCAACGATGCCGGCATTCGGGCGCGACTTCGATTCCCGCTTGCCGACCACCTCCGTGGTGACGTGAACCGTATCGCCGTGAAAGAGCGGATTTGGGAAGCGCACCTCCGTCATTCCGAGATTGGCGATGGTGGTGCCGATCGTCGTGTCGTTGACGGAAATCCCGATGATCAGGCCGAGCGTGAACAGTGAGTTCATCAGCGGCTGGCCCCATTCCGTCTCCGTCTCGCAATAATGGCGGTCGATATGGAGCGGCTGCGGGTTGAGGGTGAGGCTGGAGAACAGGACGTTGTCCATCTCCGTCACGGTGCGCCGCAACGGATGATGGAAGAGCTGCGCGAGCTCGAAGTCCTCGAAATGAAGTCCCGCCATCGGACCAACCCCCGGCCGCCGAGACTACAGGCTGCGGCGCGGAGCCGAAAGCCGCCTGCCGCAACAATTCGTTAAGGCTCTTTGTGCACCATTCCTTAACGTGGTGCGACGCGGGCGAGCGCGTGGGAGCCAAAACTGTCCATGAGCGCGATGGTCGACAACTTCCTGGACTGGGCGCGGCGGGCGCCGGTGAGCGCCCGCACGGGCGCCGCCAAGGCGCTGGCGCGTGCCTACCTCGGTTCGGCGCTGCCGGAGGATGAGCGCGACGATATTGAGACGGCGATGACGGTCCTGCTCGACGACGCAGCCGTCGAGGTGAGGACGGTGCTCGCCGACACGCTCGCCGACAGCGAGAATGCGCCGGCGCATATCATCATGACGCTCGCCTGCGACGCGGAGCCTATCGCCAGAATGGTGGCGGAGCGCTCGCCGGTTATTCTCGATTGCGAGCTGGTCGACATGGTCGCCATGCGTGGCGAGGCGATGCAGATTGCCATCGCCAGCCGCCCGTTCCTTTCGCGCGCCGTCTCCGCGGCGATCGGGGAGGTGGGGACCGCCGAGGCCTGCCGAGCGCTCGTCTCCAGTCGCGGCGCGCGCGTGCCGCGCTTCTCGCTCGACCGCATCGTGGCTCGGCATGGCGATTGCCCCGAGCTTCGATTGGCGCTGCTGGAGCGCAGCGATCTGCCGCTGGAGGTGCGGGAGATGCTGCTCGGGCGGCTTGCCGAGGCGCTGCGCGAGCTCGTCGTCGCCCATGGGTGGACGACGCCGGAGCGCGCCGCGACGGTGACGCGCGACGCGCATGAATGCGCGACGATCGCGGCGGCCTTCGAGGCGCCCGCCGACAACATGCCCGCGCTCGTCCGCCAGCTCATCGAGGGCGATGCGCTGACGCCCGCCTTCCTGATACGCGCCGTCGCGGCCGGGCAGACGCTGCTCTTCGAGACCGCGCTTTCCACGCTCGCGAAGGTGCCGCGCGAACGTGTTTCGGCGCTGATCGCCTCCGGGCGCCAGTCCACCCTGAAGGCGCTTTTGGAACGGGCGAAGCTGCCGAAGAAGACGATCCCGGTCTTCACCGCCGCAATCGACGTGATCCGCAAGGGCGATGCCTTTGCCGGCCGAAACGGCGACTATCGCCGCGCCACCGCTTTGATCGACGCTATCGTCACGCGCTACCAGAAACGCCCGGATCGCGAGCTCGACCAGATCCTGGCGCTGCTCCGCCGTTTCGCCCGGGACGCCAAGCGCTCAGCCGCGCGCGGCTACGCCGAGCAGGCCCTGCGGGCACGCGACACGCCGCGCCTTGAGGGGCCCGTCGCCGGGCAGCTGAGCCAGGCGGCTTAACGCGAACTCCCGCGGCATTCGACAATAAATAGACGCGCCTTTCGTCGTTCCGCGCGACCGTTTCTTAACCAATCGTTGTCGCCTTGGCGGCAAGATGCCGGCCGTCGAATAGCCGAGTGTCCGGTTTGCGTATGGCTGCGTATCGACCGTCGGGCGCCTTTTCGCGCCTCGCCCGGTTCGCCTTTGTTGGTGTCCTGCTCAGCAGCCTTTCGGGCTGCGGGCACATTTCGCTCGGCTCGTCCGGCAGCGAGCGCGAATGCCTGACGCGCGTCATGTATTTCGAGTCGATCCGCTCCAGCGACGAGGGGATGCTTGCCGTCGGCACCGTGGTCATGAACCGGGTGGCGTCCGACAAATACCCCAACAATGTCTGCGCGGTCGTGGGCCAGAAAAATCAGTTTGCGCCGGGTACGCTTTCGCGGTCGATGCAGCCGGGAAAGAGCCGCGACCGCGCCTATCGCATCGCCGGAGAGGTGCTCGCCGGCAAACGCCACCGCGGCGTCGGTAAGGCGATGTTCTTCCATACCGCCGGCCGCACGTACGGCTATTCGAACATGCACTACGTCGCGGTCGCCGGCGGCAACGCCTTCTACGAACGCAAGCCGACGCAGGGAAAGAACTATATCCCACGGACCGTCATCGCGCAGGCAGGCCCGCGGGATTCGATCGGCATGTCGCGCTGGCCCTTCGGCAGCGGCTATGCGGTAAACCCGGCAAGCAAGGGTACGATCGCGGCCCCGGCCGCCGCTCCCGTCTATGTCGCGCAGGCGCCGTTGCCGCGCGCCGCGCCCGCTTATGTCGAGGCGCCTGAACCCCCGGCGCCAGGCAGTATCGAGGCGATCATCCTCGCCAGCAGCGGCTTCTGATTCAAGATTGAGCGCGAGGCCGGCGATGCGGCTTCACGCGGTTGACGGAGTTTGACCGGAAACCGGTGTGCCGCCGGCCGTCTGGCGTCACGCACTCCGTCGATCGTCGGGCCTAATTCGTCGCTGAAATGCGTTCTTGATCCGACGGTTCCGCCGCGGCGATCCCCGCGTCGCTCTTCTCGGTCAGGAGCCGGCGCAGCTCGGCAAGCTCGGTCTCCAGTCTGAGGAGACGTTCCGCAATATCTTCGGCAGGCGATGGGGGAGCGGCGCGAGATTTGACGTCATCGAACGCAATTCCGATCTCCTCACTCGTCCTCCACTTAAGCCTTGCATGCCGCGTCTCATGCTTCTTGGGCATGTAGAGATCGAACCGATCCGGCAGCACGGCGGAGCTGCCAACCTGCAGCCGGGCGCCGCCCTCCGAAAGGTCTCGAACCAGGCATTCGACGCTTCGCAAGCCGTCGTCGAATATGAGCCGGGCTTTCAACAGAGTTCGCACGCGTCGGTCGGAGCGACTGTCCATCCTTCGCCTCCGGGGCAGGTCGTTCGAAATCGACCATTCTTTGCCCAGCGGATAGCGGCATTCTGTTAACAGTTCGCAGTATGTGGAGGGTGTCGTAGTTCTTAACGAAGAACCCCGACCACGGTTATTCGCTCATAACCACTTTGAACGAAAATTTTCTTTGAATTCCCTGCAGAGCCGTCGCGCCAATTCGTTTTAAGTTATTCGCAACGCTTATGATGAGAAGACTGACGGGCCGCTAAGGGCGCCGATCGCCTTTGAAGCAAACGTTTAGGAACCCGATCTCAACTATCGGCAGTCCAAGCCACGCATCTGACGCGGGGCATCGGGCAAGTCGGGAGGCGATCGAGGAAGAATGGCAATGAACAGGCCGGTCGCATCTCCGCTCGCCGAACCGGCGCATCATGACAAGTCTCCTCTCGCGCTCTTTCGCTCGTTCTCGTTTGCATCGATCTGGGAAGGCGCTCCCCACGCCGATCGGCTTCTGCAGATCGCCTCCGAGTGCGCCAAGCTCGTCTCCTCTCCCGAACTTGGATTGGACAAGCTCGCGGGACTGGTCGCCAGCGATGGAACCGCACCGCGGCGGACCTGCCGTATCATCTTCAACGGAATGACATGCTGGTCGGCTTGCTACGCGTCGGCGGAATTCCAAGTTGAGCGCACGGCGGAGGTTTTCGGAGAGAGCTGGGGCAGCGTGACGATTGGCTATCCCGATCTTAAGGAGCCGCTGCCGAAGAATTCGCGCGAACTGATCTGGGCCGAATTGGCTGCCGCGCTCATCGCCCAGGGGCTTTCCTTGCGCGCCGGCGCGGCGGGGCGGGAGAGAAGCAACGACCTGAGCCGACGCGCACGCGAGACCTTGATGCGCGCTGAGCGCCTGCTCGGGGTCGGCTTCTGGGATTTCGATCCGGCCACTTCGACCTTCACGTGGCATGCGGGCGCCCTGGATCTACTTGGCATTCCGCGCAGCTTTAACGGCGCGCGGCAGCGAAGACGGAACCCGATCATAGCCCGCCTTCAGGACCGCATCCGCAACGCGCGGGAGCCTGAGGGGTTCATCTTTCCGTTCGTTGTCAACACCGACGGAGGCGAGGAGGTGCACTTCGAAGCGATCGGCGAAGTGCGTCCGGCCGACGACGGCCCTTCGTTCGGGTTCGTCCGGCGCGGCCATGAATTGGGAGAGGACCAGGGCTTCGGAGATTTTGACGAAGACGTCCTGACCGAGCTTCCAAATCGGCGCGCACTCACCGCGCATCTCCGGGAAACGATGCTGAAGCGTGGCGCGACCGGCGCGCTGGTGCTGCTCGACGTGGACCGGTTCGGCGAAGTGAACACAATCCGCGGTCCCGATTTCGGCGACGCGTTCCTGCGCGCGTTCGCGAAGCGCCTCAAAGAGATGGCGCCGGTCGATTTCTGCGCCCGCATCGGAAGCAACGAGTTCGCGGTGATCTTCGAGAACATAACGGAAGACAAGGCGGCGAACCGGGCACGCTGCTTTGCCGGAGGGATACGGCCGCTCAAGGTCTTCGGGCAGAGCATTTCCGCAAGCCTTTCGGTCGGCGTCGCTACCTTTCCGCAGGACGCCCGGCAGGCCGGCGATCTGATTGCCAGTGCCGCGTTGGCGCTCAGCGCGGCGAAGGCGCGCGGACCGAACAGTCACGTGCGGTTCTCGCCGGAACTGCGCGAGCATACGCTGCGCAAGGTCACGGTGCGCGCCGAGGTGAAGAGCGGCCTGGCAGACGGTCAGTTCGTGCCCTTCTACCAGCCGAAGATCGATCTCCGGCATCGCTCGATAGCGGGCTTCGAAGTGCTCGGCCGTTGGAATTCGCCCAAGGGACTGCGTGGCCCTGGCGATTTCATGGCCGCGCTCGACGATCCGGCGCTCGCCCGGGAATATTTCACGCGGCAGCTCGATAAGGTGCTCGCCGACGTCACCGAATGGCGCGCGGATGGCCTCGAAGTCGGTCGTATGGCGCTCAACACGTCGTCTTCGGACTATGTCAGCTTCGACCTCGCCTCGCATGTCCTGCAACGGCTTGAAGACAGTCACCTGCCGGCCGCGGTCTTGGGGCTGGAGATCACAGAAACGGTGATTTTGAGCGACATGCGAGGGATCGAACGGACGATTTCGCGGCTTCGCAGCGCCGGCATCGAGATCGCGCTCGACGACTTCGGAACCGGCTATGCGTCGCTGACGCATCTCAGAGGGCTTCCGATCGACGTCGTCAAGATCGACCGAAGCTTCATAGACCGCGTCGTTGAAGATTCCGGCGACCGCGCGATCGTCGCGGGAATCGTCAGCATCGGACGCGCGCTCGGCCTGAAGATCGTGGCTGAGGGGATCGAGACGGCCGAGCAGGCCGATGTCCTGCGAGAGGACGCCTGCGACGAGGGGCAAGGCTACTTCTACGGACGCCCGATGCCGGCTTCAGACGTGCCCGGCTTCGTTCGCTCCTGGCGCGGGAATTGACCACCTAGTACCGGAACTGCTCGGCGAGGATCCGCTCGTTCCAGGAATGGTCGCTATCGAACGCGATGAGCGAGGCGACCGAGCGATCTTCCTCGATCGTCACCTCGCTCACGCTCTTGAACTCGACATGGTCGGCGACTGCGTTCACCGGTCGCTTCGACGCCTCCAATACCGTGATCACTACCTTGGCATGGTTGGGAAGCAGCGCACCGCGCCAGCGCCGCGGTCGGAACGCGCTGATCGGGGTCAGCGCGAGAAGCGGCGCGTTGATCGGCAGGATCGGTCCATGGGCGGAGAGGTTGTAGGCGGTTGAGCCCGCGGGTGTGG
Organism: uncultured Alphaproteobacteria bacterium; assembly: GCA_963814905.1. Taxonomy (GTDB): domain Bacteria; phylum Pseudomonadota; class Alphaproteobacteria; order Rhizobiales; family Afifellaceae; genus DASWJZ01. The sequence goes on from CAWFEM010000009.1 coordinate 62,657, forward strand.
AGAGGAGAAGGCCGTCGCATATGAGCTCGTCGAGCCGCTCCTTGCCGTCGATGGTGATCCTGAGCTTCGCCGCCTGGTAGGATTGCCGAAGCAGCGAGACCTCGTTGATCGCGTGCGCCTTGCTCGTCCCCTCCGCGTTGGTGACCGTCGCGAGCAGCGGGTGGATGGTCTCCACGTCGGCGGCGTTCAGCCGTTCCAACAGGCCATCGGGCCGGTACTCGTTCATCAGGAAGCCGACGGAGCCGCGGTTCATTCCGTAGATCGGCTTGCCCGTGCTCATCGTCTCGTGCAGCGCGCTCAGCATCACTCCGTCGCCGCCGAGCGCGACAATGACGTCAGCCGCCGCTACGGGAACGTCGCCGTAGCGGGCGCGAAGCAAGTCGGCGGCCTCCACGGCCTCCGGCGCTTCGCTGGCGAGGATCGCGATCTTGGTCATTGCGGGTTCTATAGGGGGGAATGGCGGCGGAGTGGATAGCGAATAGTGCGCGGCCTCGGGCGAGGCCTCTTCGAAGACGATCGCGCCGGGACAAGAAGTCCGGTGGGAAAACGGATGCAGTTGGCGCAGTTTGGCGCCGCGGCGGCGGCGGCGCGTCCGGTCGCGACCGCGAGAAAAACGCGAAGAAGAAGGAGAAATGAGATGCGCACGATGTTGAGGGTCACCATGCCCGCGGAGGGCGGCAATCGCGCCGTCAAGGACGGGACCATGGGCGAGGTCATGGAGGGCGTCATCGCGAAGCTGAAGCCGGAGGCCACCTATTTCGTGGTCAATAATGGGATGCGGAGCGCGATGTTCTTCTTCGATTTGAAGGATGCCTCGGATATCCCGGCGATCGCGGAGCCGCTGTTTGTCCACCTCGACGCACAGGTCGAATTTCAGCCGGCGATGAACGCCGAGGACCTCAAGAAGGGGCTCGCCGCGGCCGTATCTGCCATGTGAACGCCAAAATGGCGTCGCCGCGACGCCTTATCCGCGCCGCGGCGCTGCTTCATTTTGCCCGCTTAGTAAACGAAAGCAGTCATCGGATCGACGCAGTCGAAGTTTATTAATCGACTTCAATTTATGAAGTCGAAAGTGCCGGTTCCTGGGAAACCGGTCGGGGGTTGCTCGCCGCTCAGGTTAACCCTCCGAAGTTCAATCCCTGGCGTGTTGGTTAAGAGTCCGTTAGTCCGTCATCGACACTCGAGCCGACAGATGGACCGTCCAAAACGGCTCGCGATCTGAGGAGAAGGGTGATGAGTAAGCTTAATATCGGCGTAGAAATCCGCGACTTCGATCTGGAGCGCATGGGCTTTTCGCTTTCCGTGCTCGACGAAAGCAAGAAGCGGCAGTCTTCCGAAGCTTATCTCAGGATGACGCTCACCGAGCTGAACACCTTCCTCAGCGCGCTGAAGGCGGCCGAAGGCGAGATCGACGTGTCGACGGTGGAGCCGTCCGGCGTCTCCAAACTGCCGACGGTCAAGGTCAACCGCGCCCGCGAAGCGGAGGCTGCGCCGGACTTCCGCAGCGAGAAGTTCATCGCCGCCGAATAGACCTGTCCGCAAGGCAGGATTCGCGCCCATCCAGCATGGGCGCCACGGGTTTGACCCGCCGCGCATGCGTGGCGGGTTTTGTTTTCCGGGCACCGGCGGCTCAGCGCCCGTAGCGGCCGACCCAGATTCCGCGCATGAAGGCCGCCTTGCGCAGATAGCGCGCCCACTGCTGCGGCGTATAGAAAGCGCGCGCGATCCGATAGCGCATCTCTGAGAGGGCGACGCGCCCGGAGCAGTCCACAAACTCGGCGAGGCGCACGGAGGAGGGGCGGGTCTTCTCGCCCACGGTGATTCCGTTGCCGAGATAGTAGGCGCGGATGTAGCGGATCGTCTGCCGCGACCGCGGAATGAAGTGGTCGACGGAAGAGGCCGGCACCCAGCGGCATTCGGCTCCTTCCTCCATGACGGCGCGAATGACCTGCGTTTCTTCGTGGTTGCGAATGCGCGGCCCCGGCGTTCTCCCGAGCAGCGGATCGAAGTGATGGCGCTTCTGGACCGTGGCGCGGATAGCGAAATTGGCGCCGAACGGAAGCTCCGGATAGACGATCCGCTGCCCCGCCTCGACGCCGTCGAGCGGCATGGCCGCAAAGACCGGGCGGATCATGGGAAGCGCCGTTTCGACCCAGGAGGCCGCGGGCTCCTCGAAGCGCAGGCGTACGGTGCCGCCGAAAATATCCGCGTCCGGCCATCGCGAAATGGCCTCCTCGTAGGTGCGCAGCCAATTACGCGAGACCCGGACGTCGTCGTCGGTCCACAGAACGAAGTCGCCGTCGACGTTGTCCACGGCGCGGTTTCGCGCGTTCGACACGCCGGGCTTCGGCTCGCTCAGGTATCGGATCGGAAGGCGCGCGGCGAAGCTCTCCACCACGTCCGCGCTTTCGTCGCTGCAGGCGTTGAGGATGACGAGCACGTTCCAATCGAGCCGCCGCGGAGCCTCCACTTCGCTCAAGGACTGGAGCGCGCCGCGCAATAGCTCCGCGCGGTTATGCGTGCAGAGAGCGACGGAGAGTTTGCGAATCTCGGCCATATGCCAGGGGTCTATCTCAAGCCTTGCCATCGTGCGACCGAAGGGTCGCCCCGCCGGCTGAGACATTTTTGCGCCGGCCCCCTGTACGCACGATAGCGTAGCGCCCGGTCCGGCTCCATCGCAGCGGAACACCGGGAGGTTTTGCCGTACCCAGGCCTTCTCCCGCCCGCGTTGACAATCGCGCGCCGGAGGCAATAAATGATATTATCTGACAAATAGGGAGGACGGTATGCAAATCGGATCGAAATTTGGAGCCGGCCTTGCGGTCGCGGCTCTACTCGCCTCAGCGCCCGTCGCATCCGCCGAAGTCACGCTCAACGCGATCTTCATGAGCCAGGCCGCGTACAGCGAGGACGATGTGCGCAACATGACGACCGACTTCGAGGCGGCCAATCCCGACATCAAGGTGAACCTGGAATTCGTCCCCTACGAAGCGCTTCACGACAAGATCATCGCCGCGCAGGGGGCCGGGGACCGCGGCTACGACGTCGTGCTGTTCGACGTGATCTGGCCGGCGGAGTTCGCCACCAAGGGCTTCCTCATGGACGTGACGGACCGCGTCCCCGCCGATCTCAACGACCAGATCTTCGACGGCGCGTGGACCACAGTCGCCTATGACGGCCACAAATACGGGATGCCGTGGATCCTCGACACCAAGTATCTCTTCTACAACACCGACATGCTTGCCGCGGCCGGCTTCTCCGCGCCGCCTACCACTTGGCCGGAACTCGTCGACGCAGGCCAAGGTGATCAAGGAAAAAGGCATCGTCGAGTTCCCGATCGTCGGAAGCTGGTCGCAGTCGGAAGCGATGATCTGCGACTACGCGCTCCTGACCTCGGCCTTCGGCGGGTCGTTCCTGACCGATGACGGCAAGCCGAGCTTCCAGACGGGCGGCTCGCTGAATGCCGTCGAGTTCATGAAGGACACGCTCGACCAGGGCCTGACCAATCCGAGCTCGCTGGAATACCTGGAGGAAGACGTCCGCCGCGTCTTTTCCAACGGCGAGGCCGCCTTCGCCTTGAACTGGACCTACATGAACGCGCTAGCCAACGATCCCAAGGAGAGCAAGGTCGTGGGCAAGGTCGGTATCGTCCCGGCGCCGGGCGTGGAGGGCATGTCGACGGTCTCCGCGGTCAACGGCTCCATGGGGCTCGGCATCACGTCGAACAGCACGCATCCCGACGAGGCGTGGAAGTTCATCATGGCGCTCACCAGCAAGCCGACGCAGGAGAAATACGCCAAGCTCAGCCTGCCGATCTGGAAGGCCTCCTACACCGAGGCCGCCGTGACGGAAGGGCAGGAGAATGTCGTCGCCGCGGCCGACAAGTCGCTCGGCGCCATGTTCCCGCGTCCGCTCGTTCCCGCTTACACGGAGATCTCCGCGATCCTGCAGCGCTACATCCACTCCGCGCTGCTCGGCGAGGAGGAGCCCGCGGCGGCGCTTGACGAGGCGGCGAAGCGTGTGGAGCGCATCCGTTGACGGGACGGCAGCACCCGCAATAACACTTGAGCGATGGGGGGCTGGCGACAGAGGCGTGAAGCGTGGCTGCTTCTTTCGCCGGCCCTCATTATCCTTGCCGCCGTCACGTTCGCTCCGCTCTTCGAGACGGTCTGGCTGAGCTTCACCGACAAGGAGATCACCTCAAAGCCCCAGGTCGTCCATTGGATCGGCCTGGAGAATTACGGCTGGGCGCTCACCGACCCCGATTTCATCGATGCGCTGTGGCGGACGCTCTATTTTACCGGCGCGTCGGTCGGGCTTGAGACGATCATCGCCGTTGCCGTCGCGCTCTTCCTCAACCTGGAGTTCCGCGGACGCGGCGCTCTCCGCATCCTGATCTTCCTGCCCTGGGCCGTGCCGACGATCGTCAACGCCATGATGTGGCGGCTGATCTTTCATCCGGAATACGGCAGCCTCAACGCCGCGCTGGTTCAACTCGGCATCATCAACTCCTACCGCTCCTGGCTCGGCGATCCGAAGATCGCCATGGACATGATCGTCCTCGCCGATGTGTGGAAGAACTATCCGCTAATCGCCTTCGTCGTGCTCGCGGCATTGCAGACGATCCCCGTCGAACTCTACGACGCCGCGCGCGTCGACGGCGCCAATGCCTGGCAGCGGTTCAAGAGCGTTACCTTTCCCGGTATTTTCGGCCCGCTTCTGGTCGTCGTCGTCCTGCGCACCATCGAATCGTTCCGCGTCTTCGACATCATCTACGTCATGACGCGCGGCGGACCTGCGGACGCGACGAAGACGGTGAGCTTCTTCGTCTACAAGGAATATTTCGCCTATCTCCGCGCCGGCAGCGGAGCGAGCTACGCGGTTATCGTCGCGCTGATCAGCGCCTTGATGATCGCCGCCTATTTCCTCCTCCTGAGACGCTTCGCCTCGAGGACGGCGTGATGAACCGCACGCTCCTCCAGACGGTGGCGATCTATCTGACGGCGGCGCTGCTCGTTTTCGTCACGCTGGCGCCGCTCGTCTGGCTCTTCATCATGAGCATCATGGAATCGCGCGAGCTCCTCTCGATCCCGATGAACTGGCTGCCGGCGCGCCCGGACTTCTCCCGCTATGCCATGCTCCTCGGCTTCACCGGCGACATCGCCGAGAACCCGTTCCTGAACGCGCTCCGGAACAGCATGGTCGTTGCAACCGGCTCGTCGCTGGTGGCGCTCGTAGTCTCCACGCTCGCAGCCTACAGCTTCGTGCGGCGCGGCGCGCCGATGCTTCTCTTGATGCTGATGCTCGCCACTTTCATGATGCCGCCGATCACCTACGTGCTGCCGCTCTATACGGGGCTGAGCTGGCTCGGCATGCTGAACAACCCGCTGACGCTTATCGCCGTCTACTGCACGCTGCTCATCCCATTCGCGAGCTGGCTGATGCGCGCCAATCTCGAAGCGCAGCCGGTGGAGGTGGAAGACGCCGCCGCGATCGACGGGGCAGGGACGATGACGATCCTGCTCAGGATCGTGCTTCCGATGGCGCGGCCGGCGCTGCTTGCCACCGGCATGCTGTCGTTCCTGGTCGCGTGGGACGAGTTCTTCTACGCGCTGATCTTCATGAGCGATCTCCGCGGCAAGACGCTACCGGTCGCGATCGCCGACTTTGCCGCCGGCCGGGTCACCGATTACGGGCTGATCGCCGCCGTCGGTGTGCTCGCCTCGCTGCCACCGGCGATTGTCGCCGTCATCTTCCAGAAGAACCTCGTCTCTGGGCTCGCCGCCGGAAGCGTCAAAGGGTGAGGGGAGGGCGTCGGCGGCTCATTTCGCCGACCAGCCGCCGTCGACGAGCAGCGTCGCGCCGGTGATGAGTGAGGCCGCGGGCGAGGCGAGGAAGACGACCGCGCCGGCGACTTCCATCGGCTGCCCGACCCGGCCGAGCGCGATGTTCGCCAAGATATCAGTTTCGAATGTTGGGCTCGAAAGCGCGCCCCGCGTCCCGTCCGTTTCGATGAAGGTCGGCGCCACTGCGTTGACGGTGACGTTGTAGGGTCCCCATTCGACCGCGAGGCAGCGGGTCAGATGATTGATGGCCGCCTTGGTCATGCAATAGATCGGCTCGCCGGGAAGTGCGATAACGCTGGCCTGCGAGCTCATCATGACGATGCGCCCGTAGCGCTGAGCGATCATCAGCCGGCCGACCGCCTGGCTCGCGAAGAACGTTCCCTTGAGGTTGACCCGGACCATATAGTCGAAGTCGTCCTCCGGCACGTCGACGGCCGGCGCTTCCGGGCTCACGCCGGCATTATTGACGAGCACATCGATGCGTCCGAAGTGGGCATGCGCTTCGGCGACCGCGCCGCGGATCTCGTCGAGCCGCTCCATGTCCATCTGCAGCGCAAGTGCGCGCCGGCCCATTGCGGCGATCTCGTCCGCGAGCGCGGCGCCGCTCTCCTTGCGGCGCAGGCCGAGCGCCACGTCGGCGCCGGCATGGGCGGCGGCGAGCGCGCATGCGCGGCCCAGTCCTCGCCCCGCCGCAGTGACGAGCACGACCTGGCCCGTGAGATCAAAGCGCGGAAAGTCCTCGGCCATGCGCGTCCTCCCACATGCGGCCGGCAGCTGAGCGCCGGCTTCTCGGGCGGCTCAGGCGGCCGCCTTGGCATTCCCGCGGCGGCTCTTGGAGGCGCCTTTTCGGCGCGCGAGCTGCGTCTCGAGAAACGTGTGCGTGCCGGCAAGCAGGCGCGCCATGGCATCGCGTGCCGCGATGGCGTCGCGTGCGGCGATGGCGTCGGCCACGTCCTTATGGAGCGGCAGAAAAACCATGTAGGACTCGCTCGACATCCGATAGCTCACGGTCAGGCCGACGCCGATGAGATTGCCCATTTGCAGGAGCAGGTCGTTATGCGCCGCGGCAAGGACCGCGCGGTGGAACCTGAGGTCGGCGTGGATCGCCTCGCTGCCCGGCTCCTCGGCGGCTTCCATGGCGTCATAGGCGGCGGCGATCTCCGCGATGTCGGCCTTGCCGGCGCGCTCCGCGGCAAGGGCTGCCGCTTGCGGCTCGATGAGGCCGCGCACCTCGAAGATCTCCCGGTAGAACTGCGGCGGCGGCATGGTCGAATAGCGCCAGCCCAGCACCTGCGGGTCGAGCAGGTTCCAGTGCATGGGAGCGAGCACACGGATACCGGTACGGGTACGCGATTCGATCAGCCCCTTCGCCGCGAGCGCCTTCACCGCCTCGCGGATCACCGATCGGCTGGCGTCGAATTCCTGCCCGAGCACGGCCTCGTTCGGGAGGGCCGCGCCAGGCTTGAATTCGCCTCCGACGATACGGCGGCCGAGCCCCTCCACGACGTGGGAAAACAGGTTGCGCTTTTGGGAAGGTCCGCCGCCGAGCGTGGCGGAATCGAAATTCGTCATATTATCAGAATAACCTCGCCGGCGACGCTTGACAAACGACTCGCGTATTTATCTGATAATAAGATCAATTCCTGTTGGAATGCGACCCGAATCGTGAGAATCACGCCGTTGGATCATGGGCATTTCCCTCTTCGAGGGAACGTCGCTCACTCTCTATCGGACTACGCCGATCACCCTCTTAACCCTCCTGGGCGCCTCTAGAAGAACAAGACAGCCATGGCAAATTCCAGCGACCTCGACACACCGGCGGTGACGATCCTTCTCGACCGCATGGAAGCCAACATCGCGCGGACGCAGGCGTTGGTCGACAAGCGCGGGATCGGCAACCGGCCGCACATCAAGACGCACAAGATCCCGGCGATCGCGAAACGGCAGATCGAAGCCGGCGCGATCGGCATCGCCTGCCAGAAGCTCGGCGAGGTTGAGGTATTCGTCGACGCCGGCGTCGCCGACGACATTCTGCTGACGTTCAATATCGTCGGGGAGACGAAGACCGACCGGCTGATGGAGCTGGCGGCGCGCGTCGGGAGGCTGGCGGTCGTCGCCGACAACGAAGCGGTCGTGCGCGGCCTGTCGGAAGCAGGCGTGCGCCACGGCCGCGACGTGCCGCTCCTCATCGAGTGCGACACCGGCTACGGACGAAACGGCGTGCAGAGTCCCGAAGCGGCGCGCGCGCTTGCGCGCATCGCGACGAGCCTGCCGCGCATCCGGTTCGAGGGACTGATGACGTTCCCGAACAAGGCGCCGGCCACGAACGACTTCATGGCGCGCGCCATCGCCCTCTTCGAGGAGGACGGCATTCCGCTGCCGGTCATCTCCGGCGGAGGCACGCCCGCGCTCCTGACACTTGCCGACTTTCCGATGATGACGGAGCACCGCGCCGGCACCTACGTCTACAACGACGTGATGATGGTCTCTTCAGGTTTCGCGAGCTGGGACGAGTGCGCGATGTACGTGCGCGCGACCGTGGTGAGCGTGCCGACCCCCGATCGCGCCATCATCGACGCAGGGTCGAAGGTGCTGACGCGCGAGCAGTATTTCGTGAAGGATTTCGGACGCGTCGTGGAATACCCCGACGCTGTCGTCGCGAACCTCTCGGAGGAACACGGCATGATCGACCTTTCGCGCTCCAGCCGGAAGCCCAAGGTGGGCGAGGTGGTCAACATCATTCCCAACCATTGCTGCGTCGTCTCCAACATGGTCGACGAGGTCTACGGCTTGCGCGACGGCAATGTCGAAGTGGTCTGGCCGGTGGCGGCGCGCGGAAGAGTCCGGTAAGGCAACGGCAACCCAAATTGCCGGGCGATCACGTGAAGAGTGCGATGCTGCGCGAGATCGAGGAGGCGCCCGCCGTCGTGGCGCGCCTGATCGATTCCAACGACGCGGCGTGCCGCGCGCTCGCGAAGCGGCTCAGGGCCTCGCCTCCGCGCTTCGCGGTAACCTGCGCGCGCGGCAGCTCCGACAGCGCAGCGGCCTTTGCAAAATACCTTCTGGAAATACGGCTCGGCCTCGTCGTCGCCTCGGTGGGGCCGTCGATCACGTCGATCTACGATGTGCGACCGCGCATGGCCGATGCGCTATTCCTCACGATCTCGCAATCGGGGCAGAGCCCGGACCTCCTCGCGCTTGCCGCGGCGGCGCGCGAGGCGGGCGCGCTCACCGTGGCGCTCGTCAACGACGCGACCTCGCCGCTCGCCGAATGCTGCGAGGTCGTCCTGCCGCTCAAGGCCGGCGCGGAGGAAAGCGTCGCCGCGACGAAATCCTATTTGGCGTCGCTTTCCGCGATCCTGCAGCTCCTCGCGCACTGGAGCGACGACGCGGCGATCGGCGAGGCCGTGCGGCGGCTCCCCGACGATCTCAGCGACGCGCTCAGGCGCGACTGGCAGCCGGCGCTGCCGATGCTCCGCGACGCGAAGGGGCTTTATGTCGCCGGGCGCGGGCCGGGCTATGCCGTTGCGATGGAAGCGGCGCTGAAGCTCAAAGAGACCTCTGGCGTGCACGGCGAGGCGATCAGCTCCGCGGAGCTGCTGCACGGGCCGCTGGTGCTCGCCGGCCCCGGCTTCCCGGTGATCCTGTTCGGCCAGAAGGACCGGGCGCTCGATTCAGTGCACGCGCTCGCCGCGGCCCTGGCCGAGCGCGGCGTCCCGGTGATCGCCGCCGGACCTGGCCCATGGCAGAGCGCGCTGACGCTGCCGACGGCCGACGGCCTCCACCCCTTCGCGCAGCCGATCTGCCTGATGCAGAGTTTTTATCCGATCGCGGAAGCGCTCGCCCGCGCACGCGACCGCGACCCGGACCACCCTCCGCACCTCAAGAAGGTGACAAGGACGCGGTAGGGGACTGTCGGCATTCGATGCGGGCACTGCGCCTGCGTTCGCCGGAATGCCCACAATCATCATACATAAGCCGTTGACCGAGACAGTATTGGTGTGACAATTAGATTGGCGCTGGGAGAGGACGCGGTCTCTCTCCACGCACAAAAAGAACCCGACGCCGCCCACGGCGCGGGCATACAACAGGGAGGAAGGACATGCGGTTTGTCAGATTGCTGATGCACGCGGTATTGGCCGTCGTGCTCGTCGCCGGGTTCGCGAGCGGCGCCTACGCCGAGAAGCGGATCATTCGCGTCAACCACGCCGGCGCCGACGATCTCAACACCGAGCACCAGCTCTATGCCTGGATATTCGCCAACTACGTCAACCAGAAATCCGACACGCTGGAGGTGAAGCTCTTCCCCAACAGCGGGCTTGGGCAGTCGCGCGAAGTGATCGAGGCGATGCAGCTCGGCTCCGGCGCCTCGATGCATATCGGCGGCATGGCGGAGTTCGCCAATTTCTGCCAGGCGAAGTGCGGCGTGATCGGACTGCCGTTCATCTTCACCGGATACGACCACGTTCGCCGGGTCCTCGACGGGCCGGTCGGCGAGGCGTTGTCGGCGGAGATGGAGAAGTCCGGCTTCCACGTCGTCTCCTACCTCTTCTCCTGGGGCTATCGGAACGTCGTCACCTCGTCGAAGAGGATCGACACGGTCGCGGATCTGCAGGGATTGAAGATCAGGACCATCCCGACGCCGGTCTTCGTCGGCGCGGTCAATGCCATGGGCGCCGCCGCGACACCGATGAATTTCGGCGAGGTCTATACATCGATGCAGACCGGCGTGCTCGACGGGTTCGAGCACACCGCCAACACGGTGGTGTCGTTCAAGTTCAACGAGATCGCCAAATACGTGGCGCTGACGCGGCACCTGATCGATCCGACGGTGGTAGCGTTCTCGCTGTCGGAGTGGAACCAGCTCACCGACGAAGAGAAGGACACGATCAACCAGGGCGCAGCGCTTGCCACCGACATCGTCCGGGCGCTGGCGCCGGTGCGCGAAGCTGAGAGCCTGGCGAAGCTTGAAAGCCTCGGCATGGTGATCACTCAACCGGACATGAGCGAGGCTCGTGTTAAGGCCGCCGACGTGCAGCGCGAGCTCGCCGCTTCGCTCGATGCGGAGGACCTCTTGAAGCAGATCCTCGACAGCCAGTAACGGCCCGAGGTCGACGCGGGAGGGCCGGTGGTGCTCTCCCGCGCCATCCTGCCTTAACAACAGAGGCGTCAGGCGCCGGCGGTCGCCGGCCGAAGCGCCCGCGCTTTTTCGAGGGAGGTCTCAGGTGCTGCAACGCGTCAACCGCGGGATAGACCGCGCCGTGGAATGGGCGGTGATCGCGATCTTCATGGCAATCGCGGTGGTCGGCGCGCTGCAGGTGTTCTGCCGCTACGTGCTCAATCTGCCACTCGCCTGGAGCGAGGAGATCCAGATCTACGGGCACATCTGGATCGTGTTCCTGACCGTGCCCATCGCCTACAATCGTGGCGCGCACATCGTGATGTCGCTTCTGCGCGACCGGTTTCCGCCGCGCCTGCAGAAGGGGGTGGCGGTCGTCGTCGACCTCGCGTGGCTGTGGCTCGGCGGCTCCATCTTCGTCTTCGCCATGCGGCTGGTGCGCGTCGCCACGTTCCAGCGCAGCCCCGCCCTCGGCATCCCGATGAGCTATGTCTATCTCGGCATGCTGGCGGGCTCGGCCTATCTCGTCCTGGTGGCGTTGCGCATGCTGGTGCGCCACGCGCGCGGCATGACCGACGAGCGCGGTCTCAGCGACCAGGAAGCGCCGCTATGATGCTGCTCGCGCTCCTGCTCGCTCTCCTTCTTCTGGTGATCGTCGGCATCCCGATCGTCCTGTGCATGGGCATGGTGGGACTCGCCGGCATGCTGATGCTGCCGGGCGTCAATCCGGCGCTCTTCCCGCAGCGCATGTTCGGGATGCTGAACAATTACGCGCTGCTCGCGCTGCCGTTCTTCATCCTCGCCGGCTCGATGATGTCGCATGGCGGGCTTTCCACTCAGCTGGTGCGCTTCGCACGCACGCTCGTCGGGCATCTGCGCGCCGGGCTTTGCCATGCTTCGGTGGTGTCGAGCATGGTGTTCGCCAATGTCTCCGGCTCCTCCACGGCGGATTGCGCGGCGATCGGCTCGGTGGTGATCCCGACCATGAAAGAGGCCGGCTACAGGCCCGGCTTCGCGGCGGCGCTGATGGCGTGCACCGGGACGATCGCGGCAATCATCCCGCCGTCGATGATCATGGTGGTATACGGTTCGATGGCGCAGGTCTCCATCGGCGGGCTGTTCCTGAGCGGCATCGTGCCGGGGATCATGCTCGGCGGATTCCTGATGATCACCATCAAGATCCTGAGCTACCTGCCGGGCTTCCCGGAGCTGCGTGTGACGAGCGGTAAGTTCGATCTCTGCGAGGTGTGGCGGGCGGTCAAGGAAGTGTGGCCGGCGCTGCTTGCGCCGCTCGTCATCATGGGCGGTATCCTGACCGGCGTCTTCACGGCGACGGAGGCGGGGATCGTCGCCTGCTTCTACGCCTATCTGATCAGCCGCTTCGTCTACAAGCAGCTCGCCATCCGCGACCTGCCGCACATCTTTCTCGACGCGGCGATCACGACCTCGATGGTCTCCGGCATCATCGCTATGGCCGGCGGCTTCGGCTGGCTCCTGCAATATCTGGAGTTCAATGAGCTGGCGATCGGCCTGATGAGCAGTGTGGCCCACACCAAGACGGGCATCCTGATCGCGCTCGCCACCACCATGATCGTCTTGACGATGTTCGTGGAATCGATGGCGGTGCTGATCATCTTCGTCCCGGTTGCGGTCTATATCGGGCAGACCTACCACGTCGATCCGTTCCAGCTCGGGCTCATCATGATTCTCGCCAATCAGACCGGCTCCACCACGCCGCCCGTCGCCGTGCTCCTGTTCGTGACGACGAGCATCGCCAAGACCACCTACGACCAGACGGTGCGCTACGTGTTCCCGTTCGTGTTCGCGGAGCTCCTGGTCCTGGCGCTCGTCGTGCTCTTCGAGCCGATCGCCTCCACGCTGCCGAGCCTGGTGCTGAAATGAGCGTCGTGAAAAGCCGCGCCGCGGAGGGGAGGGCGCTTGCGAGCCGCCGCCGCGCCCGGACGGCGGCGCTCGAAGCCGCGCACGCCACTCTGGCGCCGACGCAGCTTCGCTATCTGAACGAACGGGTCACGCGCGAGATCGGGCTCAGGATCCTGAACGGCACCTACCGGCCGGGCGACACGATTCCGTCAGAGCTCGATTTCTGCGTGGAGCTCGGCGTCAGTAGGACAGCGCTCCGCGAAGCGATCAAGTTCCTGTTCTCCAAGGGCCTCGTCACGCCACGTGTGAAGGTCGGGACGATCGTCAATCCGCGCCGGCAGTGGAATTTCTTCGACCCGACCGTATTGGAGTGGCTGTTGGAGGTCGGCGACATCGGCCCGTTCCTGGTCAAGCTCTGGGCGCTGCGCAAGACGATGGAGCCGGCCGCCGCGGCGCTGGCGGCGGAGAACGCGACCTTCGACGATTTCGAGGCGCTGCACCGGGCGCTTGAGGCGATGGAGGCGGGCGCCGACGATCCCGACGCCTGGGTGGCGGCCGACCTGAGATTTCACCAGGCGATTTATGCCGCCACCGGCAACGAGTTCTTCTGGCCGGTCGGCCGGCTCCTGGCGCCGGCCTTCGCGGCGGGCCTGCGCGTCACCGTCAGCGCCCAGCATCAGCAGCAATGCCTGCCGGAGCACCGCGCCGTGCACGACGCGATCCTGGCTCGCGATCCGGCACGCGCGCACCAGGCGGTGGTGGAACTGATGCGCACGTCGGAAGCCGATCTGTCGCAAGGGCTTTCGGGTGTGAAGGGCGCGGCGGAGGCGGATTGAAGACGCGAACTCCGACCCCCTGCTTACGAGCCCTCACGTAGTGCCGGTCCGCGTGCGCATGGCGGCATTTCAGACGCAGTTGATCGCCGCAATCGAACAGGCCGCCCGCGACGATGTGCGTTTGCGCGGTTCAGGATCGGTTGAAACGTTGCCGTCCAACGCTCACCGCCTGATGGGCATCGCGACGGGGCGCATGGGCGCGCCGGTCGCCCCGCGCAGCCGCAGGCCGGCGCCGAAGAAGACGAACTCGTAGAGCTTCTCCGCCGCGATCTCCTCCAGGTTGACGATCTCCATGATCGGCACGCCGGCCTCTGCCAGGAGATAAGTATGGACGACCTGCCAGTTCTCCGGGTCCGCCGCCGGCATCTGCTCCAGGCAGAAGGTGTCGGAGCCGACGACGATGGCCCCGGCCTTGGCGAGCGCCTCCGCGCCGTCGCGGTTGAGGCCGGGCGGGTTCGTCATGTAGCCGTCGATGTCCGGCCAGGCGCGCATCCGCCCGGTCCGCACCATCACGACGTCTCCCGGGCGCAGCTCCGTCGCCTGATGATCGAGGCACTTCTTGAGGTCCTCAGATCCGATGCCGTAGCTCGGCGGCAGGATGTCGACGCCGTGCATTCCCGCCACGTCGAGGAGCACGCCGCGGGCGACGATCGGCGGCTGCTTGTCGGTTCCCGCCACGTCCCAGTTGCGGCTGCCGATGTGATCGGCGGCCTTGAAGCCGTTGAAGATCGTGCCGTGATAGCCGAAGTGGTTCAACGCATCGATATGCGTGCCGCAATGCGTGTACATCGACATTGCGTCGCCGGAATAGGAGACGAGGTCGTCGTCCGCAGAGCCGCCGGCGCCGCTGTCAACTCTCTCGCCCACTGGGGTGTGCGTCATCCAGAATTGAAAGTTCGGATCGTTGGCGCCGACCCAGCCCGGCATTCCGACGAAATAGTCCACCGATAGGTCGAACATCTTGCCCGCATCGGCCGAGCCGAGGATCGCGTCGCGCGATTCCGCGGTGATCAGGTTCAGCATGCCGATCTCGTCGGTCGATCCGAACGGGCTCGCAGTCGCCTTGCGGAACGTCGCGCCGTGGGCGGCGATCTTCTTCTTCATCGCATCGTCGACGTAGCAAAGCGTGCACATCTTCTTGTTCTCCAGCGGTCGATGTTTTGGGGGCCTTCGATGCAGCCGCGCTCCGGCGCAGGCCAGCAGGCTAGCCGGTCAACTCACATTTGCACGGGCATGGATGCTAAACACTTGGGGACCTGCGCCGGCGTTCGCCGGTGCGGATTGTCGAGTGAAACCTAGCAGGAACATTAACCACCGCATCAAGAAATAGAGTTAATCGTTTCCCAATTAATGGTTAAACCTATATTAATACGCGACTCTTCGGCTTAGCCCAGTCGCCGGCCACGCGTCCTGAAGCTAAGCAAGTGGAATGGATGCGGCGTCTTGTCAGATCACTTGGTTGTTCGTACGCGCGCCTTCAGCAGCGAGCTGAGGGAAGCGGCTATTTCCGCCGAGAATGCAGCCTGGAGCCAGCTGGGTTTTCTGAATTTCACCAAAGCCCATCAGGAACACTATGACCTTGTCCTGAACAGGTTTTCCGATTTTCAGCTGTGTCTTGTCGAAGAAGAGACGAATACTCCAGTCGCGCTCGCTAATTGCGTGCCTGCGTACTGGCACGGCGATTTCGACGACTTGCCCGAGGAAGGTTGGGACTGGCTGCTCGAATGTGGTGCAACCCATCACAATGGCGACGCTAACGTTCTGGGCGCGCTTGCGATCTCAGTCCCGCCCGAGAACCGCGGACGGGGATTTGCCACGCGGATGATCGATGAGCTCGCTGCATTGTCCAGCCGGCACGGCTTCGAGGCAATGCTCGCCCCAGTCAGGCCGACCCTGAAGTGCGATTTTCCTCGGGTTCCCATTGAAGAATACGTGGCCTGGACAGACGGCAGCGGACGGGTTTTCGATCCTTGGCTCCGTAGCCACGTTTCACACGGCGGCAAAATCGTCCGAACCTGCGAACGATCGATGGTGGTCGAGCAGCACATTGCTTTTTGGGAGACATGGGCGGGACGGCGCTTTGAGCACTCGGGAGAATATCTCCTTGAAGGCGCCCTGGCACCCATCAGCATCGACATTGAGCGGCAGGTCGGTCGCTACGAAGAGCCAAACGTCTGGGTGGCGTACTCGTCGTAGCGCGGGGTCAGTCTGGAGTACCCGGCATGAAGACGTCTTCTTACGTGAGCTCCGTCCGAAACGCACTGCCCGCTGGCGACCGGCACTTGTTCGATCGGGCGCTTGGCGGCGATGCGCTAGCAGCCCGACGTCTGATGGTCGTCGCGCCGTTTCGGACGCGCGGTCACATCGCGTGTCTCGCGTATATGCTCAAAACGGCCAATCCGGCATATCGCGAAATCCTGCAGGCGGCTTGGGCACCAAGGACTCGACACCTTATCATCGACTTCTGGCCGAATCCGATGATCCGCCGAATGTTTATGCGCGCCAATTTCACGATTCCGAAGTTCGCCGGTCCGTTGACGGTTTATCAGAGCGCGTGTGGGATCTCCGCTCGGAAAGCTGCGGCGCGTATCTGCTGGACGCTCTCGCTCGAACAGGTGGCGCGACAGGAAGGGCGCCGTCCGGCGAAGATGCTTCGGGCCATGATCGAGGCCAGCGACGTGATCTATTGGGGCAATTCCCGCGGCGAGCAGGAGATCATTTCGCGCCGGCCGATGAAGGGCTTCGTCGTGCTGCCGGCGGCGTCTGCGCCTCTCAAGTCGGTGAGCGCCATTGAGGGCAACACCACGGTCAATTTAGCAGCCCTGGCGGTCTAAGAGCATGCGCGAAGGGTGGCGGATCGGCACGTCGCGCGTACGCCGCCGAGCGGGTCTCTGGTCGCGAGCGTCGGATGATCTGCCACATGATCAGCGCGCGACCGCAGCGGCCGTTCCCGTCTGTGAAAGGCTGCAGGAGCGAAAAGAGCCGATGCAGACGCTCCGGCGACGCCGCCAAGCTTCGGATGCCTTTCACGATCGTCGCAAGATCGATCTTCGGTTCGACGCGGAACAGAATCCCGTCGTCTCCTATCCCCAAGTCTGCCTTGTCCCGGAGCCGCGCGCCCTGCGCTATATGATCGACGAAGATCTCGAGGTTCTCAACCCGCAGGTTGTTCGTGGCGAGCAGCCCCCGGTGCGCGGCGACCTCCGCTTCGGTGGGTCGCCGATCGATCCCCGAGATCCGGTTGCTGACGATCACAAAATACGGAACCCACGCTGCCATCGCGGAGGGGTGAATTTCCATCGCTTATCTGTCCGAGTTCGGCCGACCTCCGCCGCGCCAGATCGCAATCTTCGCAGCAAGTCTTTAAGATTGGTTCCCAGACGGAACCGACCGAGGCCAGCGGGGTTCAGATGACAGTGGGCGGTAAATCTCCGCAGGGAACGAAGCAGGACAAAAACGAAGACTTTGCTTGGTCCCAGTTCGATTCCGAGGCGTATTTCCAGCACTATTACGGTGAGCCGCACCCCGACGACGACAGCGTCATCCGGCGCGCTTGTGCTGCGCTGATCGATGCCGAGCCGAAAGGCGGCAGGCTCAGTGTCGTCGACGTCGGAACGGGGCCGAACCTATTTCCGATGTTGCTCGCCTTGCCGCGAGCCTCACAGCTCACGGCTTGGGAGTTTTCCGATAGCAATGTGACGTGGCTGAAGAAGGAGATTTCCCACGATACGATGCGGCCGCAGTGGGAGCATTTCTGGAAGGTCGTCGTGGACTTGTACGGCCCCGAGCGCGGCCTGCCTGACAATCCAAAGCAGGCGCTGCGCAACATCACGGAGGTCGAGCAAGGGTCGGTCTACGACCTCCCGGAACGTCGCTGGGATGCCGCGACGATGTTCTTTTGCGCTGAGTTCGATAACCTCCGACCGAGGCCAGTTCGAGAGGGCATGCAAGCGCTTCGCGCGCTGCGTCCGACCGGGTGGCACCCTGGCCGCGGCGTTTCTGGTCGGTTCCTCACGATATGTCGTGGCTGAAAGACCTTTTCCGATTCTGGATATTTCCGCAGAAGATATTGTCGATGTATTCGCACCGGTCGCTCAGAATCTGACGATTGAGCGGATCGGTATTGTCGAGAAAGAGATACGGAGCGGCTACGCCGGGATGGCCTTCATGGTGGCGAAAGCAATCTGAAGACTGGACCCCGCGCTTTTGGGGACCCGGAGTAGACGTCAAAGGAAAAATACAACCAAAAAAAGAATTCTGGCGCGGGTTGTCCGTTCTATACTTTAACGTTGACGGTTTCTTCACCCGCCGCTGCGAAAAAAGATATGATCCAAGGAGCAGCGATGGCTCGAGCGGCAACACTGGGGCGCCCCCGAGACGATCTTCAGAGGCTGACACAGGTCGTCGCGGTTGTCGTCGGCGTTTTCGGCGCGCTCGTCATTGGCATCATGGTCTATGCCGGGGTTGTCGCCAATAGGTCCGCCCTCGACCGCGATCAGGCCCTCCTTGACAACGCATTCGACCAGAGCATTTCACGTGTGCTGAACGAGCAAAAGAGTGTCTCCTGGTGGGACGACTCTGTCGCGAATACCTCCGTGAAATTCGACAAGGAATGGATCGACTGGAACATCGGCACATTCCTGACCGAGACCTACGGTCACGACGAGGTCTACATACTCTCCGACTCTGACCAGCTGATCTATTCGATGGAAGGCGCTGCGGCAGCCGACATTGATGCCGACGCGCGGGTGCGCCAGCTTGCTCCCGTTATCCGGGAGATACGCGGGCAGCCGTCCGGGCTCCGTGTCCGAAATGATCTCTTCGCCGCCGCCCAGAACACCTACGATCAACTCTCAAAGGTCCTGGATTTCGCCAAATGGAGCGGACATATCCTTGATCTTGGCGGCAAACCGGCCCTCGTTTCGGTGATCACGATCGCTCCGAACACCGATATGAGTCTCGCAACCGGGACCCCTTATCTCCTCATCAGCGTTGTCTACATCGATGACGACTTCATCGCCGACCTTTCGCGCTCTCTTCTGATTCCAGACCTCAAGCTGTCGAAGAGCGACGCTGGAACCGACGGAACATTTTCCAAGGCGTTTATAACCGACGATGGCTCGCAAGCCGGTGAGATCAGTTGGACGCCGCGCCAACCTGGGCGAATACTTCTGACGATCATCCTGCCGCTCGTCGTCGCCGGCTTGGTTGTCTTCGTCTTCTTCACCGCGTCGACACTGAGAAGGCTTCGCCATGCATCGACAGAGCTCGCCGATCGCGAGGCAAACGCGCGCCACAGGTCGAGACACGATGCTCTTTCGGGTCTGCCCAATCGGTTCTTCTTCACTGAAGTGGCTGCACGCACCATCGACGGGCAACTGAACACGCGCGGCATCGTTACGCTCGCCTATCTCGACATCGATCGGTTCAAGGACATCAACGACACGCTCGGTCATCATGCCGGCGACGAACTCATCAAAGCCGTTGCGACCCGCCTTATGAGCTTCATCGGCGAGTCCGATTTTCTTGCCCGATTCGGCGGCGATGAGTTGGCGGTGCTCAGGGTCTCTCAGACGGACGATGCCGCGCTCCTATCGGAGAAGCTGCTCACAGCATTCGCCACGCCCTTTAGTCTCTTTGGTCAGCACATCAAGATTTCGGCCTCCATCGGACTGGTCGTCGCACCAAAGCACGGCATAGACGTCGACGAGCTGATGCGGAAGGCGGATATCGCTCTCTATCAGGCAAAGGCCGAGGGTCGCGACCGGGCCGTGGCCTTCACCGAGGAGATGGGCCAGCAAGTCGAAGTTCGACGGGCTATCGAACTGGATCTGCGCGAGGCGATCGAGAAGGATCAGCTGAACCTCTTCTATCAGCCGATCGTGGCGGCCGACGGTCATGACATCGCCGGCGTCGAAGCTCTGCTGCGCTGGCAGCATCCAAGTCGCGGGAACATCCCGCCGACGACCTTCATCCCCATCGCCGAAGAATCCGGTCTGATGCCGGCTCTGGGCGCCTGGGTTCTCGACCGGGCTTTCCTCGATCATGCGCAATGGCCGCAATTCGAGATGTCGATCAATCTTTCTCCCGATCAGTTCCGCCACGTGGATCTCGAGCATCTCCTGAAGGATCTCGTCAAAAAGCATGAGGTCGACACACACAAGATTGTCTTGGAGATTACCGAGAGCCTTCTGCTTGAATCCTCGCCGCGTGTGCAAGCGACGCTGGAGGCCATCAAGGAGATGGGCTTCAAGATCGCTCTTGACGACTTCGGGACGGGATACTCGAGCCTCACTTATCTGCGGACCTTCACGTTCGACAAGCTCAAGATCGATCGTTCGTTCGTCACCGGCTTGCCGGAGGCGCACAACTCGCGGACGATCGTTCGGGCCATCGTGAACCTTGGGCGGACGCTCGGCATGGAGGTCATCGCCGAGGGTGTCGAGAGCGAGGCCGAAGCCGTGATGATGCGGCTGTTCGGATGCACGGCTCTGCAGGGATACTTCTTCTCCAGGCCTGTCGACAAAGCGACTTGCAACGGATTGCTGCAGGCCCAATTGGAACGCAAAGCGGAAGCTGCGAAGGCGGTGCGGAGCGCGTGACGTTCGACTTCGGGGCACGTCGGCGCTAGGCTTGGTCGTATCCGACATCAAGCCAGTCGAGTTCGAATGACAGACCCGAAACCGGAACACGACATCTCCACCATCGATCCGGAAATCTACTTCGCGCATTATTACGAGGACCCGCACCCGGACGACGATGTGGTGCTTCGGATCGCCTGTGAGGCGATCAGGGAATCGCGGCCTGCCGGCCCACTCGCCTGCCTCGACGTTGGAACCGGGGCCAATCTCTATCCGCTCTTTGCAGCGCTTCCACGAGCTGCGAGCCTGACCGCGTGGGAATACGCGAAGCCCAACGTCGACTGGCTGAAGAAGGAACTCGCGGGAGGCGGGACGCGGCCGCAGTGGCAACATTTCTGGCAGGTCGTGAACGAGTGCTACCCGACCGACGCCGGCCTGACCACCGATCCGATCGCAGCGCTGCGAACCAAAACGACGATACACCAGGGTTCGATCTTCGACCTTCCTGAGCGTTCCTGGGACGTAGCGACGATGTTCTTTTGCGCGGAGGCCGTGACCGACAAGCAGGTGGAATTCGACCGGGCGTGCGGCTGCTTTGCACGAAGCGTCCGAGCCGGGGGAACGCTTGTCGCCGCGTTTCTCTTGAACTCGAAGTCCTACGTCTTGGACGAGCGCAAGTATTCAGTGATGACGCTGACGGAGGAATCGCTCATGCGACACCTTCTCAGGTCTCGCGACCGGGCTGAAGCTGCAGAAGATTGGGCTTACCGAGAAAGAGGTGCGGAGCGGATATACCGGCATGGCGCTTCTTACAGGCAAGTCGGCCTGACAAGCCGTGACGCTCCACCTCCGACGGGCTCTCGATCAGGTAGTCATTTGCGGGTGAAAGTGTCTCTCAGCACGCCGCCATAGAAGGTGGTGTGCTTGGCGGCGGCGTCGAGCACCTTGAATCCCAGCCGGGTGAACGGAAACGCGATGCCTTCCCAGCCAGCGAGTTTCCGGTCCTTCGAGAATCGCACGTTGCCGGCGATCGTGGATTCGGCATACCAGTTGATCTCGACCGGCGGCGGCAGGACGCAGCGCACGCGAAGTCGATGCAGCCACACCTGGCCCTGCAGAAGGTCGATCGGCATCCAGATCGTCTCTGCGCACTCTGCGAACCTGCGCGCAGCAAGGCGATTTACGACGTAGCCGTGCGCCCCGCCGGGCGTGCCATAGCTCCGACATAGCGTCGTTCCCTCGCCGATGGTGGCGATGCGCCGCACGCGCTTCACGTCCTTCGCCTTTCCAAGGAACCGCACAAGATCCCATCGCGCCGCCGAGTCTTCGAGACCGGAGAGCACTGCGGGCAAGCGGTCGGTCAGGATGGCGTCGTCCTCCAATACGAGCGCACGTTCGATCCCGCGGCGAAATATCTCCGCGCACAAGGCCCGGTGCGAAAGGGCGCAGCCGATCTCGCCGGGAAACATGTCCCGGCCATAAAGAAGGCGGTGCCGGCGCCCGCGATAGCGCTTTCCCTCTTCCCCGGGGTCTCTGCCATCGATGGCGGGGAAGACTTCGGCTGAGAGCCCGAGGTCCCGTATTCGCGTCAGGATCACGTTGCGACGAGCCCGCGATCGCGCCAGGCTAATGATGAAGATCGGCACCATTCGGTGTGCCTCGCCCAGGAACCGTGCCGGATCAAGCGGGTTCGTTCGGAGCACGGATACGGGCGTTTCGTGACCTGGGGCTAGGATGACCAGCCGCCGCAAGCCAAGGGGGCACGGGGAGATACCCTTTTCGAACGGCCTCCCACAACTTCTACGAGCAACGTCAGGACGTACTGTTGAAGTCTTCGGTGTCTGTAAGCAATGCCAATTCACTGCTTACATCTCGTTCGGGCAGGCGAATGAGGAGTTTCAGGATGAAGCCAACCGCAAAGCCGGATGCGGCGTCGACGGAGCGCATGGTCGACTACGACCGCAATTCGTTCATGCAGGACCAGATGGTTCGCAGCAAAGAGGACCAGGTCGCCGCGCTCGTGCGAGAAATCGGCGCCGTCGACCCGGAATTCGTTCTGGCCGACTACGGATGCGGTCCTGGTCATAGCGCGATTGATGCCGTGCGTCCGGCGATCAATGCGTACCGGCGGGTATCGACGGCCGGCACCACGGTCGTCCGGCACATGGACCAACCCGGAAACGACTGGAGCGCGCTCATGGCGCTCGTATTCGGCAAGGGCGGCTATCAACACCAAGGTTCGGGTATCCGTACCGAGATAGCCGCTGGGTCTTTCTACAGCGTCATGGCCGCGCCGCGCTCGGTCGCGCTCGGCACCTGTTTCGCCGCGAGCCATTGGTTGAGCCGCTCGATCTCCGTCCATTCGCCGGGAACGGTCTGGTTTGCCGATCTTGAGGGAGAGGCCCGCGCCGAGGTGGCCGCGCTGGCGCGGGCGGACTGGACGCAATTCCTGCGCTGCCGTGCCCAGGAACTACGGAGCGGCGGCTTCCTGTTCGTGTCGACGCTCGGAAGTGTGCCCGACAAGGCGGAAAGGAACGGGATCAGGGCGTCCGCGCGGAGGCTTTACCGGGCGATCTATGATGTCGCCCATCAGATGGTCGCCGATGGCCTGCTCAATGGTTCCGCCCTGGACGATTTCCTGTTCTCGCTGTGGTTTCCGACCGCGGCAGAAGCGCGCGCGCCAATCGAAGAGGAACCGGACCTCGCCGAGGCTTTCGATATCGTTGAAGCATCGGTCCGCCCCGCCGCCGTCAATCCGCAGGACGTCTATGTCCACGAGATCGGCGACCCGGCGACCTATGCGAAACTCTATGCGGGATATATCCGTGGTTTTGGCGAGTTGAGTCTTCGGATGCATCTCTTTGGCCCCGCGGCCCGGGACGCGGCGGAGGTGGACGCGCTGACCGAGACGTTTTTCCGGCGGCTTACGGAGTACTACCAGGCCGAACCGGGGCGGCACGCGTCCGAGACCATGATCGTCACTCTCATCCTGCGCCGGAGATAAAGTGCTTGATCCCGGGTTTTGATGGTGCAAGCGCAGTAGTTCGCATGGCCCTGCGATTTCTACAGTGCTCTGTGTGTCGGAGCGCAACCGGCTGAAAGCCGGTTTCAGCAGCCCTTCGCTCTCCTGTTACCGGTACACGGGCCATGCATAAATCGCTGATTTGGAACGGGGGCATCGATCCCAGATCTTAGCAATGGAGAAATTCCAGATGATCTATGTTCCGTGCGCGACCAGTGCCGCTCGCCGTTTGCTCGTTGCGGTGCTGTGTGCCGTCATGTTCATCCTCGCCCCCGCGTCGATCACGGTTGCGCAGGACGCCGGCGAACTTCAGGCGGAAGGGCAAAAGGCGGTGCAGGCGTGGGTCGACGCCGTGGTGTCGGGTGACGTGGCCCGGATCGAAGCGGTTCTCGCGCCTGAATTCCAGATACTGCGGGCCGACGGTACGGCCTACGACAAGGGCGCCTACCTCAAGAGCAATCTGCCGCGCTTTCCCGACGTGCCGGTGATGAGCATGCTAGTCGTCACAGGTAACCGTGACCTCCTCGTCGCGCGCTACGTTCTGACAACCGGCGGCGTGCTCGCCGACGGTGTAGAGCGGCCTCAAGCACCTCGGCTGACCGTTTTTCGAAAAGACGGCGACACTTGGCTTGTCGTGGCCCATGCCAACTTCGCCGCCATCGGGCGCTGACGAGGCTTAGGCGATCGTCATGGTCCGACGTTTCCGACCGGGCTTCGCGGGCGCGG
Organism: uncultured Alphaproteobacteria bacterium; assembly: GCA_963814905.1. Lineage (GTDB taxonomy): Bacteria > Pseudomonadota > Alphaproteobacteria > Rhizobiales > Afifellaceae > DASWJZ01. The sequence goes on from CAWFEM010000009.1 coordinate 86,668, forward strand.
GCTCGGTTGCCTGCTCTGATGTGGAGCGCAACAGCGTTTCTCTGGCCGAGCTCAGATGGGCGCGGCAGGCGAGCTCGATCATGGTCACGTTTCGGCTGAGCAGCGCTTCGATGTATGTGAGGTGCTCGCGGATCGCGACTTCGTTGCGCTGGCGCTCATCGTGTTTGTTCCACTGGTAATGGTAGTGGAAGATCAGGGTGATGACGTCCTGGAAGCCGTCGATGAAACGGTTGGGCGCGGCTGAATTGACCAACCGATGAAAGCGGCTGTCGAGATCGGAGAAGTCATGAAAGCGCTCCTCGATATCCTCCAGCAGCAAAAGGTGTTCCTCACGCAGTGACTCGACGTGCTGCCAGAGGAGCGAGCCCTGCGGTAGCGTCGCGAAGACTCGCGCCGACCTCAACTCGAACATTTCGCGGATCTCGAAGAGCTCAAGCGCGAAGTCGGAAGTGAACCCCTTGAACACCCAGCCCGAGTTGGGCCGTTTCTCGATGAGCCCAAAGCGCTGAAACCGGTTGAGGAATTCGCGAATGCCGCCCGTCGCGACTCCGAACTGCCGGGCCAGCTCCAATTCGTTGATCGCAGTTCCCGGCCGGGCGTTGTCCCTGAGCATCCACTCCATGAAGCGCTTCTCGACCTGCGCCGACATGGGGACTGTTTCCGCCTCGGGGAAGCGCGTCATCCTCTCGCGACCGCGGTGGACAACGCGCTGAGGCGCGCTTCCCGAAATGACGCCGTGCTCCGCGAGCGTGGCGAGGACTTTGCGCACCGTCGTACGGCTCACCCCGAGCACCTTGCTCAGCGTATTTTCGGACGGGAGCTGCTCACCGTCAGAAAGCTCCGAGACCAGATCCACGGCGTCGTTGAAGGCGCGCTTGAAGAGGGTGTCTGTCTTCATCATTGGGCCGCTGTTCTTTCGGGCGATTTTTAATTCATAAAAAACATGTTGACCATCCATCTTGTGATGGTTTTTGTCTATAAGAAACATTTCGGGGCGGAAGCGGTCGTGACGGAAGTCGTCAGGGAAAAAGCGGAAGTCGATTCCGCTTTTCCGAAAGGCGGTGGTGCCACCGGCGGGGTGTCCGCCATTTCCGTTGGCCTGAAGCTCCTGAGCATCGGTCCGCTTCTGATCCTTATTTTTCTTGTTGTTGTGATCAGCCTGCTGACGCCCAATTTCCTGAAGCCCATCAACCTCAGCAACATCCTCGCCCAGACGGCGGTGATTGGCATCGTCGCGATCGGGCAGCACCTCGTTATTCTGACCCGCGGCATCGACCTCTCGGTCGGCGCCAACCTGGCGCTGGCGACCGTCGTCGGCGGTCTCCTGTATCGCCACACCGACTCCGCGCCGCTGGTGATGCTGGCGATGCTCGCCTCCGGAGCGACGGTCGGAGCCGTCAACGGCGTGGCCTATGTGTTCGGACGCCTGCCGCATTCCTTCATCATCACGCTTGCCACGCTCAGCATCTGTCGCGGTCTCGCGCTGGAGCTCGCCCCGGGGCACACGACGATGCGCGGCATGCCCGAAGCGATCACCTGGATCGGTGGATCGTCTTCCTTCGGCGTCCCCAATTCCTTCTTCATTGTCTTCGGGGTCGGCGCTCTCGTCTTCGTCATGGCCAAGGCCATGGTCTGGGGCCGCTGGATCTATGCGGTCGGCGGTGCGCCGGAAGCGGCGGTGGAGATGGGCATTCCGGTCAGGGGCGTGCTGGTCTCGACCTTCGTCATCTCCGGCCTTTGCGCGGGCATCGGGGCGATCGTGCTCGCCGGGCGGACGGCGGCCAGCTCCCCCCTCTACGGCAACCTGCTCGAGCTCGACACAATCGCAGCGGTGATTATCGGCGGCGCGAGCTTCCTCGGCGGCCGCGGCAATATTGGCCACGCGCTGGTCGGGGCGGTGATGATCGGCGTCATCCGCAACGCGCTCAACCTGAACAATGTCGACGTCTTCTTCCAGATGATCGCCATCGGCACGATCATCGTGGTGGCGGTGGAAGCCGACGTGATCCGCAACTGGCTGGAGGCGAGGGCGCGGGTCATGCAGGCGGGGAGCGCGCCGTGAGCGCGGCGGTGCCGGTTCTGGCCGTGCGCGGCGCGCAGAAGCGCTTCGGCGCCGTGCACGCCCTCCGGGACGTCAGCCTCGAAGCGTATTGCGGCGAGGTGCTGGCGCTTCTCGGCGACAACGGCGCAGGCAAATCGACGCTGGTGAAGTGCATCAGCGGCGTCCATGCGCTGGACGAAGGGGAGATCCAACTCGACGGCGAGACCGTCGCCCTGCATTCGCCCGGCGCCGCGCGCCGCGCCGGCATCGAGACCGTCTACCAGGATCTCGCGCTCTTCGACAATCTGACGCCGGCGCAGAACTTCTACTGCGGGCGCGAGATCGCATTTCCCGAATGGCTCCCGCGCGGGCTGCGGTTCCTGAAGAGCCGCGCCATGGATCGCGAGGCTGCGGCGGTCATCGACCGCCTCAAGGTGAAGCTGCCGAAATTCGACGCGCCGGTGGCGCTCATGTCCGGCGGCCAGCGGCAGGCGATCGCCGTGGCGCGGGCGACGGTGTTCGCGCGCAAGGTGGTCATCCTCGACGAGCCCACCGCTGCGCTCGGCCTGCGCGAGTCGCGCAAGGTCCTCGACCTGATCGCGCAGCTCCGCGCGGAGGGGAACGCGGTGATTCTCATCACCCACAACATGGAGCACGTGGTGGAGCTTGCCGATCGCGCCGTCGTGCTCCGCCAGGGTCGCAAGGTTGGAGAGCTGAAGCCCGACCGCGCCAATCAACAGGAGCTCGTCTCCATGATCGTCGGAGCGGAGGCCTAACGAAATCACCGTCGGGATACGGGCGGTGGAAGAAGGACGGCTTCGTTGCGAAGCCGTCGATTGCAGGGAGGGAAGAAAATATGAGACTGAAACCACTGTTGGGAGGGCTGGCGCTGGCAGCAGCGATCGCCGGCCCGGCCACAGCCGAGGACATCAAGATCGGGTTCATCACGAAGTTCCCGGTGCCGTTCTTCGCCACGATGGAGGACGGGGCGAAGGCGTATGCCGCCGAGAACCCCGGCTTGGAGATTGTCTTCGGGCAGGGCACGTCGGCGACCGACATCGAGGGCCAGATCGCGCTCATCGAATCCATGGTCACTCAGGGCGTGCAGGGTATCGCCATCACCCCGGTCGATCCTACCGTGGCCTCGACGCTGGACAAGGCCGTCGCGGCCGGCGTCAAGGTCGTCCTCATGGACAACTCCATTCCCGATTGGGATGGGCTTACAGCGCTGGCGACCACCGACAACTACGCTGCTGGAAAGCTCGCCGGCGAGCACCTGAAGACCGTGCTGAAGGATGGCGACACGATGGGCGTTCTCGAAGGCGTGCCCGGCGTGCCGGCCCTCGACGACCGGGTCAACGGGATGCTTGAAGGTTTGCAGGGCGTCAACGTCGAGATCGTCGGCCGCGGCGCTACAAATTGCACCGAAGAGCTCGGGATCAACGTCGCCCAGGACATCCTCACGGCAAATCCGGACGTCACGGCCATCTATTCGGCCTGTGGCCCTCCCGCCGCTGGCGCCGCCCAGGCGATCAAGAACGCCAACCTTGACCGTCACGTCATCCTGGTCGGGTTCGACTTCTGCTGCGGCGAGGCGGAAGCGCTTGAAGCCGGCACGGAGGACGCCACGGTGGCGCAGTTCCCCTTCAACATGGCCAAATACGGCGTGGAGGCGCTGGTCAAGGCGATCCGCGGCGAGAAAGTGGAGTCTCTGATCGATTCCGGCGCGGCCCTCGTCACCAAGGACAACATGGCCGAGTTCCAGTAGGAACCCGTCCCAGCACAAATGAGGGCCGGTGAGCGCCGGCCCTCAATCCCCCGGCCGCAGCGGCGCCGCATCTTTAAGGAAAAGCGCGTGGACGCACTCGTTTGCTCCGAGCCTGGCAGCTTGAAGCTCGTGCAGGTTAAGCCGCCTTCGGCCGATGCCCACGCCGTTCTCGTTCGTCCTCGCAGAGTCGGAATCTGCGGTACCGACTATCACATCTACGAGGGTAAACATCCCTATCTGCAATATCCTCGAATCATGGGCCACGAGCTCGCGGTCGAAGTCGTTGAGGCTCCCGCGGGCTCCGGCTTTTCGTCGGGCGAGATCTGCGTCGTCAATCCTTATCTCTCCTGCGGACGGTGCATCGCCTGTCGAGCGGGAAAGCCCAATTGTTGTGTCGAGATATCGGTGCTCGGCGTTCATCGCGACGGCGGCATGGCGGAGCTGTTGTCCTTGCCGCCGGAGAACCTTGTTCGCGCGGACGGGTTGACGGCCGATGAATGTGCGACGGTCGAATTCCTGGCGATCGGGGCGCACGCGGTGAGGCGGGGTCAGGTATCGAGTGGGGATGACGTGCTCGTCGTCGGGACCGGGCCGATCGGCCTCGGTGTGGCGCTCTTCGCTCGCTTGTCGCAGGCCAACGTCGTCGTGTTCGATCGCGACTCGGAGCGGGCTGCTGCGGCGGCGTCCATTTTAGGCGTGCCCGCCCTCCCGTCTGGGGGCCCGTCTGGGGGCGATGTGGGCGAGTCGGTCGGCGCCTTCACGCAGGGCGATGGATTCAAGGTTGTTTTCGACGCCACCGGCAGCCCGACGGCGATTGAGAAGGGCTTCGACCTCGTGGCGCACGGAGGTCGCTACGTGCTTGTCAGCGTGGTCAAAGAGGCAGTCACGTTCCAGGATCCGGATTTTCACCGCAAGGAGATGACGCTTTTCGGAAGTCGGAATGCCACCACCCAGGACTTTGAGCGTGTCATCGCCGCGATTCAAAAAGGCGCCGTGCCTACCGACAGGCTGATCACGCACCGCACCAGCCTGCGGGACGCTGCAAACAACATTCCGGTCTGGGCGACCGAGAAGGCTGGACTCATCAAGGCGCTCATCGAGATTGGCAAATAAGGGTAAGCACCGCTTTTGAGCCGTAACGGATATCGCTTCGCACGAAGTGGGACGCCACCTTTCCGTCTATCCTTTGATCGCGCCGCCCTGAACGAAGCTCAAGTCGTAGACGCGGTCCCGCCAATTGGCTGAACCATCAGCGGATTCTCCTTCCGTCAGTGGCGAACAATCGAGCGTCCTGCGGCGCGAAGCGAAGTGTGACTACACCGTCGGTTTTTCGGCGGTCGAGGCGGCGCTCTGCTACGACGGGCTCGCCGGTGGAAGTCAACCCGTGAAGGTAAGAAGTCGAGCCAAGTTGTTCGGTAACGTCGGCGGTCACTGAAAGGTCAATTCCATGAGAGGCTTCGAAATGTTCGGGGCGGACTCCAAGTCGCATCGTAACCCCTGGCTCCACGGCCGTCTCGATCTGCAAGGCAACCTCGATGCCGCAGGTGGCGAAGCGCCCGCCCCCGAGAGAGGTCGCGTCGAAGAAATTCATGCGAGGCGACCCGATGAACCCTGCCACGAACTCGTTGTCCGGATCCTCGTAGAGGCTGATGGGCGGTCCGATCTGCTCCACCCTGCCGGCGCGCAGCACGACGATGCGGTTCGCCATCGTCAACGCCTCGGTCTGGTCGTGCGTCACGTAGATCGTGGTGTTGCCAAGCATCTTGTGAAGCTTGGTGATTTCGACCCGCATCTGCACACGCAATTCCGCGTCAAGGTTGCTGAGCGGCTCATCGAAGAGAAAGACCTTCGGGTTGCGGACGATAGCCCGTCCGATAGCGACGCGCTGACGCTGCCCCCCTGAAAGTTGGGCCGGCTTGCGCTGCAGATACTCCTCAAGCCGCAGGATGCCGGCCGCCCGCGCCACCTTCTCGGCGATCTCGGCCTTGGGTCGATGCGTCATACGCAAACCGAAGCTCATATTGTCGGCTACGGTCATGTGCGGGTAGAGCGCATAGGACTGGAACACCATCGCCACGCCGCGATCGGCCGGCTCGTCGTCGGTGACGTTGCGCTCGCCAATGATGATCTGGCCGGAGGAGGTTTCCTCGAGGCCGGCGATCATGCGCAGAAGAGTGGACTTGCCGCAGCCCGATGGCCCCACGAACACGCAGAACTCGCCCTCCTCGATCACCAGGGAGACGTCGCGGATGACCTCGGTCGCCCCGAAGCTCTTGTTGACCTGTTGCAGTTCAACGCGCGCCATCGCTAACCTTTCACCGCGCCCACAGCGATACCGGAGACGATGCGCCGCTGAAATATGACGTAGAGGATCACGATCGGAGCCGCGGCGATGACGATGCCGGCCGTAAAGAGAGGTATCTGGTCGGAATATTGTCCCTTCAGCGCAGAAATCCCGACCATGAGGGTCCGGTTCTTCTGCATCGTCAGGAGGGCGATCAGAATGTCGTTCCAGCAGTTGAGGGTGTTGATGATTCCGAGCGTCACCAGCGCGGGCATCCCCAGGGGCACCATCACATGCCACCAAACCTGCAGCAGCTTGGCGCCGTCGATCCGCGCCGCCTCGACAAGCTCGCGTGGCAGACCGGAGTAGAACGCTGTCATCATGTAGACCGAGAACGGCAGGAAGAATGCGGTGTAGGAGAGAATCAGCCCGACGTGCGTGTTGATCAGGTGGAGGGCGAGCATCGTGCGCATGTAGGGCACGAGCACGACTTGCACCGGGATCATCAGGGAGGAGAGGATTACGACGAAGAAGAAGCGCCGATAGGGGAAACGCAGCACCGCGAGGGCAAACCCGGCCATCGACGAGACGATCATCAGCAAAATCACCGCCCCGAGCGTCGCGATCACGGAATTCAGGAAGTACTGGTCCAGATGCGAACGCGTCCAAGCCTGCACGAAGTTGTCGAGCGTGGGATTCGTCGCCAGCCCGAAGCGATCCTGCAGGTAGTCGTGCCGGGTCTTGAGCGAGTTGTTGACCGCGAAAAAGATCGGATAGAGACAACTGAGCGCCAACAATCCCATCGGAATTGCCGCGATCCGGAGGGCCAGCCTCTGTCGTTTTCCTGCCCCAGCCACAGCGCCCCTCAAAGACTAGCGTTGCGCGACATGATGCGGATTTGCAGCCAGGCGAGAATGCTGGTGCAGACAAACAGGATGATCGAGAGAGCCGCTGCATAGGCGGGCTGATTGAGCCGCCCCTGCGCGGTCCAGATCAGATATTCGGGCACCGTGGTTGCGGTGCCGGGTCCTCCGCCGGTCAGGACGTAGATCAGGCCGAACATCGACGTCAGCAAGCCAATGGTCGTGATGACGGTCGAGAACTCGATGATCGGGCGAAGCTCCGGGATGATCACGTGCCACCAGATCTGCCACATCCTGGCGCCTTCCAGGCGCGCCGCCTCGACCATCTCCTTGGGCACCGTCGACAGGCCCGCCAGGAAGATCAGCACACCCATGCCGAAGGTCGACCACGACTGGATGGCTAGTGTCACTGGCAAGGCAGTTGCAGAACGGCCGAGCCAGTCGAAGGCGGGCAGGCCAACGACCTTGAGCAAACCGTTGAAGCTGCCGTTGAAGCCCAGGACGACGCTGAAGATAGAGCCGATGATCACGCTCGAAAGGACGACGGGAAAGAAATAGACCGAACGGAAGAATGCACGTCCCGGAACGCCCTGATCGATCAGGATCGCCAGCAACATCGGGATGGTGACGAAGATCGGCACCGAAAGCAGAATTATGCCGGCGTTGGCTATGGAAGAGCGGAAGTTCGGATCGTCCAGTGCGCGCAAGTAGTTGCCGGCGCCGATGAACTCGCCCGGGCTGGTCGAGGTGGCATTGGTCAGCGAGATGCCGAAGCCCCAAAAAAGGGGAAAGATACGAAACACAACGACAAGCAGGATAGCCGGCAGCAGGAACAGCATGGCGACGCGGGCCTCCGCGCGACGGCCGCGGTGTGAGCGCGAACGGGTCGGTGAGGCTTCGCCGGCCCGAGGCAACGACGTGGCGGTCATGGGCTGGTCCCTGGGCAAAAGAACGGGGAGCGCCCGAAGCGCTCCCCCGCACCTATACCGCTACTACTGGGGCTTGGCTTGTGCCTGCACCTTGTCCAGCGCCGCTGCCGCAGCATCGACCGTGGTTTCTCCATTGAGCAGCAATTGGCTCTGGCGATGCCACTCGTCGAGCTCGGCGGCGGACGAGTTCGCATGCGTCGTCGGCACGGCCCTGGTGGCCAACCACCCCATGATCTGCTTCAGGCCGGGGCTGTCGATGCCGGATGTGTCGACATCGGTATTGGCCGGGACGACGCCGGAATCGTTGACCAGGTGCGACAGGACATCACCCGAGGCCAGGATACGCACCGCGTCGACCGCGAGATCGATGTTAGGGGAGTCCTTGTTCACGCCGTAGCCGACACCGCCGTCAAGCGGGACACCCGGCGCGCCTTCATGCTGGTCGGCAGCGACCGTCGGCGAGGGCATCGGATAGACGCCGACGTTCTCCACGCCCATATCCTCCTCGAACACCTTCCAGTGCGCGACGTTGGAGAGGAGGCCCCAGACGTTGGCGCCCACGCCTTGGGAGAAGAGGGTGAACTCGTCCATGAACATGGTCTGCGAGTTGCCGCCTTCCTGGTACCAGCCGTCCTTGGAGGTATCGACCCAGGTCTGAAGGATCGCCTTGATCGGCGGATCCGACCAGTGCAGCTTGCCGGCCAACCAGTCAGCTTGCTGCTGCGCGGTCAGCGACTGATTCGCCATTTCAGAGAGGAAGAACTCGGCTTCGTAACCCTCCTTGTTGGCCATCATGAAGCAGGCGGCTTCGCCCTTCGCCTTTATCGCGTCGCACATCTTGACGACTTCGGCCCACGTGGTCGGCGGGGAGTCGGGATCGAGCCCGGCGTCCTTGTAGAGCTTCTTGTTGTAGTAGACGACGTGGCCCTGAAGGGTCGTCGGAATGAAATACAGTTTCCCGTCAGAGCCGGTGAAGGCCGACTTGCCGACCAGCTTGGAGATGAGGTCGGGCAGCTTATCGTCGAGCGGAATCAGCCCGCCGATCAGGTTCTTGGCCTGCGCGCCGCCGTTGGCCCAGATGACGTCCGGACCGGTTTTGGAGGCCAGCGCGGTGCCCAGAAGTGTGTAGTATTCCGCGTCCGGCTGCGACAGGAAGGTGAGAGTGTCTCCGGGATGCGCGGCCTCGAAAGCCGCCTTCGCGCCGTCGTAGTAGGTTGCGTGCGACGGCGAGTCGACGTTGACGTCCCAAACGGTTATCTCTGCCGCTAATGCGGGCGAAGCAACCAGCATGGCCGCAATGGCGGCCGCTACTTTCAGTCTGTCCATGTCATTTCCTCCTATTGTCGACTTAGCTTCTTGCTTCATCCCCGCTGCGCGGCGAGCTTCGGCGCGTGGCCGACGCGGGGATTGAAGGGCGGCGTACCGAGGCTCTCCCTCGGCAGGAGCTGAGGCCGCGACCATTCGCGGCGGGCGCTATCGGAAAGCACGAGTCCGTGGCCCGGACGATCGGGCGCGTAGGCCCAGCCGTCACGGATCTCGATCGGCTGCTCAACAAGGTGATCGAAGTTCTGGAACGAGGTACTCGAGCCACTCTACCTCGGGCAGCGCACAGGCCATGTGCACGCCGACTTCCAGGAACGTGTTGCCAAGCGATATCGGTATGCCGAGCTCGGCGGCCAGCCAGCCGATCCGCATGACGTCGGTGACTTGCCCGTGCACATTCAGAATGTCGACGGCGCCCGCAAGCATGAGCTGCCGCTTGCCCGCGGCGTCGAGGTATTCTCCCGAATTGATCATCGTCCACGGGACGCTTTCGCGCAGAAGCCGCAGCCCGTCGAAATCGAGCCGCAGGATTGGATCCTCGACCCAGAGAAGATCGAAGCCGGCGCGGTGAATTGCGTCCAGCTTGACGATGGCTTCCTTGGCGCCCCACGCCTCGTTGGCATCGATCATGAACTGCGCACCGGGTCGGACCGTCTTGGCGAGCAATGCCAATCTGTTCATGTCCCGGTCGAAATCGGGGTGACCGACCTTGATCTTGAACACGCGGTAGCCGAGGGAGTCGGCGTGAGCGAAGAACTCCGCGAACTGGTCGTCGCTGAGATGGTAGTCGAGGCCCGACGCGTAGGCGCGCACGCGGGCGCGGGCGGACCCCAACAGCGTGTGGAGCGGCAATCCCGCCTGCTTCGCCGCGAGATCCCACAGCGCCTGCTGCACGGCCTCGTGGAACGGCAGCGTGAAACCACGCTGGTTGCCTCCGCGCGACCGGTTGACACGATGGACGAGCGCAAGCGGCTCCTGTCCTTCCAGCTCAGGCCAGACTTCAGTCGTAAAGACGCGGACGATCTCAGCGCATTCGGGAAGCGGCTGGAAAAGCGTCTGCGCAAAGCCGAGACCCCGGTTCCCGGCCGCGTCGATCAGCTCAAGCGCCGCCACGTTGACCTGGTCCGCGCGGACTTGGCTGTCGCCAATCACGCGGTCCCGCGCGAACTGGAATCTGGTGATCTCGAAGGAAGTGACACGCACGGTGATCGACCAACAGGAAGAATTGATATATCAGATGACTGACTCTTCTAGATCAAGTTCGCGGTTGGGAGCAAGACGCGTTGAGTAAGAATCCGCGTAAGAGCGCCGGTGGGACAGGCATCCGCAGTCGTCTCAGCGATTTGGCCTATGCGCGCATTCTCGAGGTCTTGTTCGAGCGCAAGCTGCCTGCAGGATCGTTTGTCTCCCAGGCCGAGCTTGTGGAGCTTACCGGCGTCGCGGTCGGTCCGCTGCGCGACGCGCTGCAGGTTCTCGACGCGGAAGGCGTCGTAACGATTCATCCGAGAGCCGGGATAGAGTTCATCAAGCCGGGCCTCGAGCTCACTCGGTCCACGTATCAGTTTCGCGGCATCATCGAATCGGCCGCGGTCGCGGTGTTTGCCGAGACGGCCTCCGATGAGGAGATCGAAAGTCTGGCCCAGCAGCACCGCGAAACCGAATCCCGTCTGCAAGCCGAAGGGTTGACCGAGGCGCTTATCGCGCAGGTGGAAGCGCTGGAGAGCCTCCTCCACGGTTCCATTGTCGCAAGCCTCAATAACGGGCTCATCGATTCAAGCTACAGACGCATACACAACTACATTCGCATCCTGCGGATCGACCGACGTCTGACGCCGCCGCTGGTCTCGCATTCCCTGCGCGAGCACATGCGGATCATCGAGGCCTGTCGCAAGCGGAACTCAGCGGAGGCGGTAGCCGCGCTGCAGGCGCACTTCGATGCCGCCCTACAGCGAAACCTCGGGCTCTATCGGTACGGCTCCGCCGACGGCAGCCGGTAAAGCTGCGAGAGTTATTCCTGGAGCCGCCGGCGATCGATAGGTCGCCGAACGTGACGCTTCCCCAACGCGGCAGTGCCCGCGTGGCAGAAACTGATCATGGACTGATGCCCGACCATGGATTACGACCAGCGGGCCGCGCTTGCGCGGCGAGGGCCACAGGCGCCAGGCGTGCCTGAATGGTGTGCGCGTTGGAGCCATTTTACGTTGGCCAACGGACGGCTCAGGAGGGCGCTTGTCTCGACGTCGGAAGTCCACGATCTACGACATCGCGGTCGCCGCTGACGCGTCGCCCACAACGGTCAGCCTGGTGCTCAACAATTCCTGGCAGCGATATCGCATCAAGCCGGAAACCGCGACCAGGATCCTGAGCTGCGCCGAGAACCTCGGTTATGCAGTAAACTTGAAGGCGCGCGGATTGCGGCTATCGCAATCCGGCCTCGCGGGCATGATTCTGCCGCACTATCGCAATCGTTTCTTTGCGGGCCTGGCGGAGGCGTTTGAGGCGAATGCGCGTAGCCGCGGGCTTTGTCCGATCGTGGTGAGTACACATCGCAATCCGGAAAACGAGATCAGCGTGACCGAGACCTTGCTTGCCCAGCAGGTCGAGTTCCTTTTCTTCTCCGGAGTCTACAATCCAGATCCGCTCAACGACATGTGTCGGGCCGCCGGGGTCAGGTGCGTCAATATCGATCTTCCGGGATCGCGCGCCCCGTCGGTCGTCTCCGACAATCGTGGAGGCGCAAGAGACCTTACGAAGGTGGTGCTCGGCAAGCTTCTCAGCAGGGGGGCCGACGCCTCGGAGATTTTCTTTTTCGGCGGAATGGCCAAGGACGACGCCACGCGTAATCGGCTGCTCGGCTTCAAGGAGGCGGTGGCCGAGCATGGAATCAAGCTCGGAGCGCACGCAGTCGACTGCTGCGGTTATCCGCCAAGCGACGCGGCGCTGTCGCTGGCCAAGCGCTACGCTCAGCTGGGGCGTCTTCCGTCCGGCCTCTTCGTCAATGGGGTCACGGCGCTGGAGGGCGCGCTGCGCTTCACGTCCACGCTTCCGTCAAGCGAGCTCCAGTCGGTCGTCGTCGGCACCTTCGACTGGGATCCCTTCGGCGCACACATGCCCTTCGACATGACGATGGTGCGCCAGGATGTCGAAGTCATGATGAGCGAGGGCTTTGCGCTGCTCGACGCCTACAACTTCGATTTCAATCCGCTTGTGGTGGTACCCACAAGGTTCGGAAAGGTGGGCGAGCTCGACGGCGTCGAAGAAGACTGGAACGGCGAAGTCGACGCCGTCCGACGCAGTCGCGAGCCCGTTTCTGTCTCCTGACCTGCCGGCCATTCGGCCGTCTCCTTAACGCGACCCGCAAGATCGCTGGAACCCTTTGCTAAATCTATTTAGCGGCTTGACGGGGAAAATGCGTTGGTCTCTATTTCTCAAGTCCGCTTTCAAGAAGTGACGCCGCCCATTGCTCGCGCGAGGGCATGACCGGAAAGGGAGGCGAGAAGAGCAACGCATCCCACCCTGCGATGGGCGCACCTCGGTTGCTCGATGACAGCACAAAAAAACTCCGGCCTCTAAGAAGCCGTCGCAGAATCAAAAACGGCGTTCAGCCTGCAATAGGGAGGACTTTAGCAATGCTGAAAAAGATAGTGTGCCTCGCCGCGATCGGCGCGGCTCTTTCGCTTGCGACTTTGGGAGGGGCGAGCGCCAAGGACGTCAAGATCGGTGTCGTCGTGAAGATCGGCGGCATCCCCTGGTTCAACGCGATGGAGCAGGGCATCAAGGAAGAGGGCGGCAAGATGGGCGACGACGCCTTCATGATCGGCCCCACCAGCGCTGATCCAGCGCTGCAGGTGCGCGCCATCGAAGATCTCATCGCCCAGGGCGTCGATGTGATCGGCGTCGTGCCCAACGATGCGGCGGTGATCGAGCCGGTGCTGCAGAAGGCGCGCGATGCGGGCATCAAGGTCGTGACGCACGAATCGCCCGATCAGAAGAACGCCGACTGGGACTTCGAGATGGTCTCGGCACAGGGCTACGGCGAGGCGCATGCTGAGATGCTCGCCAAATTGATGGGCGGCAAGGGCAAGTATGTCGTCTATGTCGGCTCGCTCACCGTGCCGCTTCACAATCTCTGGGCGGACTTTGCCATCAAGTATCTCGCGGATAAGTATCCCGACATGCAGATGGTTGGCGACCGCTACGGTGTGGCCGAAAGCGTCGACGACAGCCGTAAAACCGCGCTCGACGTGATTGCGGCCAACCCCGATATCGGCGGTTTCCTGACCTTCGGCAGCCAGGGCCCGATCGGCGCCGGCCGTGCGCTTGAGGAACAGCATCTGTGCGACAAGGTTCCGCTCGTAGGCTCCTTCTCGCCGGGGCAGGGCTCCGCGCTCTTGAAGTCCGGCTGCATCGACGGTGGCTTCATGTGGAATCCCATGGAAGCGGGACGCGTCTTCGTCCGCATCGGCGATCTCCTGGCGAGCGGCGGCGAGGTCACGGACGGCATGACGATCGAGGGTCTCGGTGTCGTGCATCCGGACTTCGAAGAAGGCAACATCATCGTCGATGCCCTGCAGCCGATCACCGTCGATACGGTCGACGAGCTTGCGGGAATGGGCCTCTAGGCGGATAAATTCGTCGGCTCTGCGCCGGGCTGCCTTCGGACGGCCCGGCGCCTGTCTCCCAATGGTCACTCTCGGCGGGCGCTCTTGACGAACGGGATTGCCAATGACGTGCCGCTGGCGACACCGCCGATCCTGTCGCTAAGCAATGTGAGCGTGACTTTCGGCGGCGTTAAAGCGCTGCAGGACGTGAGCTTCGAGGTTCTGCCCGGCGAGGTCCAGTGCATCGCCGGCGAGAACGGGTCCGGCAAGAGCACCCTGATCAAGGTCATCACCGGCGTCTATCGGCCCGAGCCGGGCAGCGACTTTTCTGTCGGCGGCAGGACGGTGGAGGCGATGACGCCCGGACAGGCGCGCGCCGCAGGCTTTCAGGTCATTTGGCAGGACCTCTCCCTGTTCAACGAGATGACCGTCGCCGAGAACATCGCCATCGAAGCGGTGCTCGGCGCCGTGCCGAGGCGGGTCGACCACGCCGCGATGCGCCGCACCGCGACTGCGGTGCTCGAAAGGCTTGGGACACAGCTCGACGTCGACGCCCGGCTCGGTGGCTTCGGCGTGGCGCAGCGGCAGATCGTGGCGATCGCGCGAGCGCTGGTACGCGAGGCGCGCGTCATATTCATGGACGAGCCCACGTCGTCGCTCACCCGGCAGGAGACCCTTCTTCTCCTCGACATCGTGCGCACGCTTTCCAGGAGCGGCATCGCAGTCGTTTTTGTCAGCCACCGTCTCGCCGAGGTTCTGGAGATTTCAACGCGCGTGACCGTGCTCCGCGACGGACGCTTGGTCGGCGTCTATCCGACCAAGGACATGACGCAGACGCGCCTCGCGGAGCTGATGACCGGAAAGACCTTGAACCACGAGGTCACCGCCCGCGACGTCGGAGACGCCGTGCCGGTGCTGACGGTTTCCGGGCTCACGCGGCACGGAGAATACAAGGATGTGTCCTTCACCATCCGCAAAGGCGAGACGCTTGGCCTGACCGGTCTCCTCGGCGCGGGGCGAACGGAGCTCGCTCTGTCGATCTTCGGGATGACGCGGCCTGCCGGCGGGGACATTGCCATCGACGGCAATCCGGTCAGGCTGCGTTCCAATCGCGACGCGATCCGCTCCGGCGTCGGCTATGTCTCGGAGGACCGCCTCTCGCTCGGCCTCATTCAGCAGCAGTCGATCGCCGACAATCTTGTGATCACCGTTCTCGGCAAGATCCTCGAGGCAGGGCTGATCTCCGCGCGCAGGAAGCAGAGGCTCGTCGCCAAGTGGATCGGCGATCTGGCGATCAAGGTCGGCGCGCCCGAAGATCCCATCACCACCCTTTCCGGCGGCAATCAGCAGCGCGTCGCGATCGCCAAGTGGCTTGCGACCGAGCCGAAGCTCTTGATCCTCGACTGCCCGACCGTCGGGGTGGACGTCGGCGCCCGCGCCGGCATTTTCGAGATCGTGAGGCAGCTCGCGGCGGAAGGCCTCGCCATCCTGCTGATCTCCGACGAGGTGCCCGAGGTGTATTTCAATTCGGACCGTGTCCTGCACATGAAGTCGGGCAGCATCGTCGGCGAGTACGATCCGAGGAAGGTGAGCCTCGCCGAGGTCGAAAGAGCCGTCTATGCGTAGCCTGACCAGAACGCTGCGCGCCAATCCGACCGAGTCCTGGCTGCTTGCGCTTCTCGTCGCGATTTCCGTGGCGCTGTCGGTCGCGGCGCCCGAATACCTGACGTTCGCGAACGTCTTCAACCTGCTGAACACGAGCGCGGTCAATCTCATCTTCGCGGTCGGCCTTCTTGTCGTCCTGATCTCCGGCGGAATCGACATTTCCTTCGCCGTCGCAGCCTCGGTGGTCCAGTACGTCGTGGCCACGATTCTGATCGATGCCGGGGGCGGCGGCTGGGTGAGCGGCGTCCTGCTTGCGGCGGGAGTGGGCATCGCGCTCGGTGCCGTCAACGCCGCCTTCATCTACGGCTTCGGCATCATCTCGATCGTCGTGACGATCGCCACCTTCAACATCTTCTTCGGGCTGCTGATGTTCGTCACGCACGGCGTTTCGATCTACGCCCTGCCCGGATGGTGGACGCACCGCACGGCGCTCATCAGCTTTCAGCAGGCGAACGGGCTTTGGGCCGACCTCACGCTTCCGGTCCTGATCATGGCGATCTGCGTGTTCGCGACCTTTGTTCTGGTGCGCTTCACGACGACCGGACGGCAGCTATACGCCTTTGGCGACAATCCCGAAGGCGCCCGGCGGCTCGGCATCAACATCGCGGCGATGCATTTCATCCCGTATTGCTGGCTCGGGATGATGGCCGGGATCGGCGGGCTTGCCCAAGTTCACTACACGCAGGAGGTCGTGCCGAACGCGCTGATCGGACGCGAACTCGACGTGCTCGCCGCGGTCGTACTCGGCGGCGCGCGTCTCGGCGGGGGGAGGGGGTCCGTGCTCGGCTGCGTGCTCGGCGTGTTTCTGGTTTCCGTGACGCAGAACGGGCTCAATCTACTCGGCATCTCCCCCTATGCGTTCAAGATGATCATCGGTGCGATCATCCTCGTCGCAATCACGCTTTCGAGCGACCGGCTAACGCGTCTGTTCGGCGGCGGCAGGCGCGCGGCGGTCGAGCATGGTTGACGTGGTCCGCGGCCTTCGAGGCAAGCGCCGCCGCACGGGCGGGCTTTCGAGCCTCGCCGCGGCCGTCGGCCCGGAGGCCATAGGGCTCGCCGTCGCTCTGGTCGCCGTCATTGCGATCTTCAGCGTGTTCAGCCCGCGGTTCCTGACCCGCGCCACCTTTGATTCCGCTGCCTTCCAGTTGCCCGAACTCGGGCTCCTGACGCTGGCAATGCTGATGCCCATCATCTCCGGCGGCCTCAATCTCTCCGTGACGTTCACCGCCAACATTTGCGGGCTGACCCTGGCCTGGGTGTTTCATGCCTATGGCGGGATGGACGCGGGGCTCGCGGTCTTCTTCGTGGGCGCGCTGGCAGCGCTATGCGTGGGCGCGGCGACCGGCCTCGTCATGGGCTTGGTCATCGCGTTCACCGGCGCCCATCCGATCCTCGTCTCCCTTTCGATGATGATCTTCGTGCGCGGCCTCGGGGAGTTTCTCACCCGTGGCGGCGACATCTCGGGCTTCCCTGATTTCATCAGTCCGCTCGGCCACGGGACGCTTCTCGGCATTCCGGTCCCGATGCTCATCCTGATCGCCGCATTCGTGGTCTGGCACGTGATGATGTCGCGCGGACGGCTCGGCTTCGGCACCTACATGATCGGCTCCAACATCGAGGCGACGCGCTACTCCGGCGTCAACACCAAGCGCGTGCTGGTCATGATCTACGTCCTTTCCGGAGTGATGTGCGGGATCGCCGGCATCATCATGCTTGCACGGTTCAATTCGGTGCGCGTCGGCCACGGCGAGTCGTATCTTCTGATCACAGTGCTCGCCTGCTTCCTCGGCGGGGTGAATCCGTTCGGCGGGTTCGGCAGGGTCACATCCGTTTTCCTCGCGCTTGTCATTCTTCAGGTGCTTTCCTCCGGGCTGAATCTGCTCGGAGCGAACCAGCATCTCGCGACGGCGATGTGGGGCATTCTTCTGATCGCGGTGATGGTCCTGCGCTGGGCGTCGGCGCGGTTTGGGTTCTTTGGCGGAAGCGGGAGTAGAGAGTGATGAGGGGGTTCGGCGTTCATACCAGCATGTGGGCGATGGGCTGGACCCACGAAGCGGCGGAGCGCGCCGTCGCCGCGGCCAAGAAATACGAGGTCGACTTCATCGAGATCGCGCTTCTGCAGCCGGCCGCAGCTGATGCTGCTCACACGCGCAAGCTGCTCGAGCAGAACGATCTCCTCGCCGTGTGCTCGCTCGGCCTGCCCGAGCCGGCATGGGCTTCCGTCCGGCCCGACGCGGCAATCGAGTATCTCGAAGTCGCCATCAACAAGACGGCCGACATGGGCTGCGGAGCACTATCCGGCGTGATCTACGGCGGGATCGGACAGCGAACCGGCAAGCCGCCGACGCAGGAGGAGCTCGACAACATCACCCGCGTTCTCGTGGCGGCCGCCAAGACCGCAAAATCGCGCGGGATCGAGCTCGGAGTTGAGGCCGTGAACCGCTACGAGAATCACATCGTGAACACGGCCGAGCAGGCCGTCGATCTGGTGGAGCGGGTCGGCGCAGACAATATCTTCGTGCACCTCGACACCTATCACATGAACATCGAGGAGAAGGGCGCGGGGCTCGGTATCCTGGTGGCGCGCGATCACCTGAAATACATCCATCTTTCGGAGAGCGACCGCGGCACGCCGGGAGAAGGCAACTGCCCCTGGGATGCAATCTTCACCGCCCTCGCCGCCATCGACTTCAAGGGCGGGCTTGCCATGGAGAGCTTCATCAACCTGCCGCCGGAGATCGGAGCGGGGCTTTCGGTGTGGCGGCCGGTCGCCAAGAGCGAAGCCGACGTCATGGGCAGGGGCCTGCCTTTTCTCAAAAACAAAGCGCTTCAGTATAAGCTGATCCAGTAACAAACTTTGAACCGTACCGGGTTTGCCGGAGGCGGCTTCATTTGAGTTACGCTGCCATGGCCGGCTCATCCAGCATGGCGTAGTAGCGTTCCTCGGCTTCGGCCGGCGGGAGGTTGCCGAGAGGCTCGCGCAGCCGGCGATTGTTGAACCAGTCCACCCATTCCATCGTGGCGAGCTCGACGGCTTCGAAGCTTCGCCATGGTCTAATTATTCTGCCAGTTCTCTCATCACCTTGATCAGGTCGGATTTCCCTTCAAAGCCGATGCCGGGCAGTTCGGGCATAACGATGTGACCATCCTCGACCTTCACGCCGTCCGGGAAGCCGCCGTAGGGCTGGAACAGATCAGGGTAGCTCTCGTTGCCGCCGAGACCGAGCCCCGCCGCGATGTTCAGTGACATCTGGTGGCCGCCGTGCGGGATGCAGCGCGATGGTGACCAGCCCAGCTGGTCGAGGACATCGAGCGTGCGAAGGTATTCGACAAGACCATAGGACAGCGCACAATCGAATTGCAGCCAGTCCCGATCGGGGCGCATGCCACCATAGCGGATCAGGTTGCGCGCGTCCTGATGCGAGAAAAGGTTTTCACCGGTCGCCATGGGGCCGGGGTAGAACTCGGCCATCGCGGCCTGAAGTTGGTAGTCCAGCGGGTCGCCGATCTCCTCGTACCAGAAGAGCGGGTAGTTGCGCAGCATCTTGGCGTAGGCGATGGCGGTCTCGAGATCGAAGCGTCCGTTGGCGTCCACGGCAAGTTGCGCCTCGGAGCCAATTTCTTCCAGGACGGCATCGATCCGGCGCTGGTCCTCGTCTATGGACGCGCCGCCGATCTTCATCTTGACGACGTTGTAGCCGCGATCGAGATAGCCGCGCATCTCCTTGCGAAGCGCGGAATCGTCCTTGCCCGGATAGTAATAGCCACCGGCGGCGTACACGAAGACCCGAGGGTTCGCTTCGACGCCCTTCAGCTCGGCCAGCAGACGGAAAAGCGGCTTTTCCTCAATCTTCGCGATGGCATCCCAGACAGCCATGTCGATCGTGCCGACGGCGACCGAACGTTCGCCGTGCCCACCGGGCTTTTCGTCCTGCATCATGGTGGACCACATCTTGTGGCCATCCAGATTGGTGCCGTCATCGTTCAAGAGCGATGCGGGATCGGCCTGGAGAATGCGGTCGCGAAAGCGTTCCCGAATGAGACCGCCCTGACCGTAACGGCCGTTGGAATTGAATCCATAGCCGACAACCCGGCGACCGTCTTTGACGACGTCGGTAACGACGGCCACCAGACTTGCCGTCATCTTGCTGAAGTCGATGTAGGCGTTCCGGATTGGCGATGAGATCGGTTTGGTGACCTCGCAGATATCAACAATGCGCAGTGGCGTGTTCCTTATTCTAGAAGCTTGTCACCCTCCGGCGATTATCGCGAAGGTTAGCGGATCACGAGCCACAGACTCCAATGCCAATTGGGCTTATACTTATAACAATCTCGCATAACTCAAAGGGGGCGCTTTCCAATCTCACTCCGCTGACTTGCTTAGCATCGTTTGCGGCCAAAGCGGGCGTCTCGCGCGGGGTCGTCGGAGGCCCGGGCCTGGGCTTGAACCAAGCCTGTCCAGTGTCGCACCACCATCGTGAGGAGTGTCGCTCGACATCGCCGCAAGTGGTTGCCAGCTCCGGCAACTAAGAGCGAGAAATGAGCGAACTTATTGAAAAGACTGGTGCCGGCTGAGGGACTCGAACCCCCGACCCCCTGA
>CAWFEM010000010.1:0-198776 GCA_963814905.1 uncultured Alphaproteobacteria bacterium
TCCTTCGTTGGCTGGGTTGTGATTCACGGTCTCCAACAGGAGGCCTCTGATGAATCGCGACTATTTCTGGCTGACGAAGGATCAATTCGCCCGGCTGAAGCCGTTGCTCCCCACCGACACGCGCGGCAAGCCGCGGGTTGACGACCGGCGCGTGATCAGCGGCATCGTGCATGTTCTGAAGTCAGGCGGCCGTTGGGTCGATGCTCCGGCCGTCTATGGCCCACGCAAGACCCTCTACAATCGCTTCGTGCGCTGGGCAGAGAAGGGCGTTTGGATCGACATGTTCCACGCGCTTGCTTCGGCAGGAGGTCCGCCAGCCCAGGTGCTAATCGACAGTTCGGCGGTGAAGGCGCACCGCTGCGCAGCCGGCGGTAAAGGGGGGAGCGCAATCAGGCGATCGGCCGCTCGCGCAGCGGACGCACCACCAAGATCCACGCCCTGACCGATACGGCTTGTCGGCCCATCGCCTTCATGCTCACGGGAGGCCAAGTGGCCGATTGCACCGCCGCAGAGTTGCTGCTGCGGCGGCTGCCGCAAGCGTCGATCGTTCATGGCGACAAGGGCTACGACAGCAATGCCATCCGCCGGCAGATCGAGGGCAAAGGCGCGATGCCCAATATTCCGCCGAAGGCCAATCGGCGTTGGAAGAACTGCTTCTCCCCGTTCCTCTATCGAAACCGAAATGCCATCGAGCGCATGTTCGGTCGCCTCAAGGACTTCCGCCGCATCGCGACACGATACGACCGATCCGCCACCAACTTCCTCGCCGCCGTCTGCATCGCTGCATCCGTCAGCTACTGGTTATAAGTTCCGGACCCTAGCTCTCGGTACTCGACGACTGGTACAACACTGCCCCCGGCTCCTAAGACGCTATTAGATGGCTCTTCATCCAAGGGTGCAATGGTGAAAGCCGTTTCCAGCGTTGGATAGGCTCTTATCTGTATGTAGGCAGTGATCTTAAGGTCGTAGGCTGGAGTGCTACCACTGTTAACGAAAGACAACTTGGCTTTCGGAGCAGAACCGATCTCAACGCCAGTGATTTCCGTCTTTTCTATACCGACATAGGCGCGCAACTCACGCTGCCCCATTTCCCGAGAAATCACATTAGTTTGTCTGGCCTCTCCAAAAGTAAAGAACACCAAAACAATGCCGAATATGGCAATCGCAGTACCACCGCCCGTTACCAGGAACATGGCGTACGCCCATTCAGCCATGTCCTGCTGCGCCCGCAGGTCATACTCGGAGCGCTTTGCTTCGCGATTGGCTTCTATCCCCTCGGCAAGGCAGGCGACGCCTTTGTCAAAGGAAGGGGCGACCCCATGAAGACAGCCTTCTACGTAATCTTTAGCGCCTTCATACTCGTACTTGGCGGCTTGAATGCGCTCGTTGGAATGCTGAAAACGGTAGGCTTCGAAAGAGCGCGCCCCCCATTGAACAAGCCATCCGACCGCGATTCCGGCTACCGCCCCAACAACAACATATCGCAGCCAGTTGCTTCTAAGCATTGCAGCAAGAACGCGGCCCTGAAACACACCGGCCGATCTTATTGTTCAGGGTGCGCTCTGTCTCCTGCACGCCGACGGTTGCAAGTTTCCCCGTCAGATCGCCGCAGCCCTAACGATGCTGCGCTCCCCGCGCTACCGCCTCGACTTGAGGTACCACTGCGAGAAGATCACCAGAACAAGCAACACAATAACGATCCAGCCCTGAACTTCAGTCATGCCCATGATCCGAATCCCCCTTTTCGAGTAGTCCTCCTGTCACGGTACTCTATTTTCGCGTGCAGCGCTTACCCGCCGCGACCGTTTTCCCCGCGATTGTTGCATGACTTAGAAAAATGCGCGGGAAAGTCCCCTTCCCCGCGCCGGCCCCATTCCGGATTGGCCTAAAGCCCGGTCGCGACCCACTTTCCGGTCTTGTCGGATTTGAACATGGCGTCGAGGATCTTCATCATCTTGACGCCGTCCTCCGGCCCGTAGGCGAGCTCGCTCTCGCCCAGCACCGCCATGGCGAAGGCGTCGGCCTCCTCCGCATACTGGTCGGAGACCTTGATCTTCATCGGCTTCGACGAGGCGCCGCCGAGCTTGGAGGCGTTGTCGACGAGGATCGTCGTCGCCTCCATCTGCGGCGCGTTGAACGGGATCAGGATCTCGATCCGCCCCTTGGTGCCGCCAAGCGTCACGTGCTGATGCGGCGCAAGCTGCGTGCCGATGGTGAAGGTGAGCTGCCGACCCTCGCCGAAATCGGCGATGATGGAAGTGAGCCGATCGGTCCCGAACTTCGGGTCGCGGTCGATCAGCGAGACGATGCGCTTCGGCTCCGCCTCGAAGGTGAAGCGGCCGGAGAGGATGCCGTAGCCGCCGATATCGAGGATCGCGCCGCCGCCGGTCTCCGGGATGTTGCGGATGTTCTTCGGGTCGTGGTTGTTATAGCAGAAGAACACCTGCACGGCCTTGAGCTCGCCGATCTTGCCGGAGCGGATGAGCTCGCGCGCCTTCAGCCATTGCGGATGGAAGCGGATCATGAAGGCTTCCATGACGAGCTTCTTGCCGGCGTGCTTCATGACGCGCGCCGCGTCCTTCGCGTCCATGCCGAGCGGCTTCTCGCACAGCACGTGCTTGCCGGCCTGAAGCGCACGAATCGTCCAGTCGATGTGCAGATTGTTCGGAAGCGGGTTGTAGATCGCGTCGATGTCGGGATCGGCGAGCAGCGCCTCGTAGGAGCCGTAGGCCTTCTCGATGCCGAGCTTCTTCGCCGTCGCCTTGGCGCGCTTCAGATCGCGCGAGGCGATCGCCGCGACGACGCCGCGCTTGGAGCGCTGCATTCCGGGGATGACCTTGCCGGTCCCGATGAGCGCCGTCGAGATGACGCCCCAGCGAATCTTGCTTGCCAAATTCGTCTCCACTCGTTGGAATGATCCAGATGCGGCCGCGCCGCGTGAAATCCCTACCCGCCCCCGGCGTTCGGGGAGCGAGCGCTAGAGCCTCTTTAAGCATAATCATTTCCGAAAACCGGCATCCACCCCGGATCGGTGTCCGGGGCATGCTTTTCGGGATCATGCGCTAGCGGCTGCGATTGTCGATTCTCTGCGCGCGCCCGGTGGCGGTCAGGAAAAAGTCGTAGGCGCAAAGCACGATCGCAAGCAACGAGACGGCGACCAGGCCGGGAGCCGGCACGAACCAGATGACGACGCCGATGCTGAGCGCGAATGAGATGAGCGCCAGCGGCGCCACGACCCAGTCGATGTCCTTCATGCCGCGGCTCCCACGCTGATCTTCTCGTCCCCGCTTTGCAGCCTGCGCGCCAGCCAGCGGGCGGTGCGCAGGAGCCGTCCGTCCTCGCCGCGGCGGCCGACCACCTGCACGCCGACCGGAAGCCCGTTCGGCCCTTCCAGCAGCGGCAGCGTGACGGCCGGCACGCCGCACAGCGTCCATAGGCCGTTGAAGATCGGATTGCCGGTCGAATCGAGTCCCTTCGGCGCCTCCCCGGGCGCCGCCGGGGTGACGATCGCGTCGTAGCGCTCGAAGAGCTGCTCAAGCCCGTTGTTGAGCGCCTCGCGCCAATCGAGCGCGGTCAGATAATCCACGGCCGTGACCTTCATCCCGCTTTCGATGATCTCCCGCATCGGCTGGCTGAGCTGATCCTTGGCGCGACCGTAATAGCCTCCGAGCGCGCGCGCCATCCCCGCCTGCATCAGCGCGCGATGCGCGTCCGTCCATTCGGAGAAGATCTCCGGCAGCGCGACCTCCGTGCAGGTCTCGCCAAGTGCGGAGACGAGCTCGGCGAAGCCCTCCTTCGTCGCCGCGTCGGCCTCGTCCCAGACGTTGGTCTTGACGAAGGCGAGGTTGGGCGTCAGCGGCGGGTCGGTCAGCGCCACGTCGAGGAGACGCGGCGGCGGGCCGACGCGCGTATCGGGATCGCCGGCATCGTGCCCGGCGATCGCATCGGCGAGAAGCGCTGCGTCGGCGACGGTGCGGGCGAAGACGCCGATCGTATCGAGCGCCGGGGCAAGCAGGCGCACGCCGGTGCGCGGAATGAGCCCGTGCGTCGGCTTGAAGCCGACGATCCCGCAGAACGAGGCGGGACGGATGACCGAGCCGAAGGTCTGCGTACCGATCGCAAGCGGCACCATCCCGGCCGCGACCGCGGCGGCGGAGCCCGACGACGAGCCGCCGGGGGTATGCGCCGGATTGTGCGGATGGCGGGTCTTGCCGGGAAAGGCGTAGGCGAGCTCGGTGGTGACGGTCTTGCCCATGACGATCGCGCCCGCCGCGCGCAGCCGCTCCACGATCGGCGCGTCCCTGCCTGGGCGGCGCCCGGCGTCGATCGGCGTGCCGTTCTCCGTCGGCATGTCGGCGGTATCGATGATGTCCTTGAGGCCGACCGGAATGCCGTGCAATGCGCCGACCGGGCGGCCGGTGCCGCGCGCGGCGTCGACCGCCTCCGCCTGGACGCGCACGTGGTCCGGGTCGAGATAGGCCCAGGCGCCGATCTCCGCGTCGCGCGCCTCGATCTTCGCAAGGAACGCCGCCGCCACCTCGCGGGCGCGCAATTCTCCCCGCTCCATGCGGCCGCGGAGCTCCAGCGCCGGCATGCCTGCGATATCGGGCTTCAACACGTTACTCTCGGCCCCTTCGGTCAGCGCCCGTAGATCAGGTTGGGCAGATAGGCGACGATCTGCGGGAACACATAGACCAGGATCATGGCGAGGAACACCATCGCCAGGAACGGGAAGCAGCCGCGGAAGATCTGCACGAGCTGAACGTGCGGCGGCGCGATGCCCTTCAGGTAGTAGGCCGACATCGCCATCGGCGGCGTCAGGAACGACGTCTGCAGGTTAAGCGCCACCAGCACGCCGAAGAACAGCGGGTCGATGCCGAAATGCGGCAAGAGCGGCAGGAAGATCGGCACGAAGATGATGATGATCTCCGACCATTCGAGCGGCCAGCCGAGCAGGAAGATGATGATCTGCGCCAGGATCAGGAAGACGACCGGATGGATGTCGAGCCCGGTGACGAACTCGGTGATCACCTGCTCGCCGCCGAGATAGGAGAAGACGGAGGAGAAGGTCCACGAGCCGACGAAGAGCCAGCACACCATCGCCGTGGTGCGCACCGTCAGATAGACCGATTCCCTGAGCCGCTGCCAGGTGAGCGAGCGGTATGCGACGGCGAGCGCAAGCCCGCCGAGCGCGCCCACGGCCGCCGCCTCCGACGGTGTCGCGAGGCCGAAGAGGATCGAGCCGAGCACCGCCAGGATCAGGATGGCGAGCGGCGCGAAGGAGGTGGCGAGCATGAAGATCAGCTTCCCCGGGGAGATATCCTCCACTTCCTCCGGGCGCGGCTTCGGCGCGATCGAGGGCTGCAGCCAGGCGCGGCCGATGATGTAGACGAGATAAAGGCCGGCGAGGAGGAAGCCCGGCAGAAGCGCGCCGGCATAAAGCTGCACGATCGAGACGCCGGAGGACGCGGCGTAGACGATCAGCATGATCGACGGCGGGATCAGGATGCCGAGCGTGCCGCCGGCGCACACCACGCCCGACGCGAAGCTCACATCGTAGCGCGCCTTCAGCATCGCCGGGAAGGCAAGCAGCCCCATCAGCGTGACGACCGCGCCGACGATGCCGGTGGCGGTGGCGAAGAGCGCGCAGGTGACGAGCGCCGCCACCGCCATCGCGCCAGGCAACCGCTTGGCGGCGACGAACAGCGTGGAGAACAGCCGGTCGACGATATTGGCGCGCTCCACGATGTAGCCCATGAACAGGAACAGCGGCACCGCGGTCAAAACGTCGTTGGCCATGACCGAGAAGGTCTGGTTGATGAAGAGATCGAAGATGCTGTTGTTGAAGAACCCCTCGACCCAGGTTTGTGCCAACGTCCATGAATCGGCGCCATGATCGACGGCCCGATGATAGGAACGCCACATCCGGTCGGCATCGAAATAGGCGTAATAGCCAAAGAAGATTCCCATCGCCATCAGCGTGAAGGCGATCGGGAAGCCGAGCAGGATGATGAAGATGAAGATGCCGAGCATAAGCAGGGCGACCTGCGGATCGGTCATCTGTCGTCTCCCCCGTCACGCCGCCCGGCAAAGTCCGGAATGTCGACCGCTTCGGAGCCGTGGCGCAGGATCTCGCGCTCGCGCTCATGCATCAGCCGGTCTTCCGTCTCCTCGATGTCGTCTTTCGCCTGGATCCATTCGCCGGTGCGGATGCAGATGATGCAGCGCATGATCTGCGCGATGCCCTGGATGAATAACAGGATGCCCGCCGCGACGATGATGGACTTGAACTGGAAGATCGGGATGCCGGCCGGGCTGTTGACGCTGACTTCCATGTAGCGCCAGGAGCGCGCGGCGTATTTCCAGCCGGAGAGGATCAGCGCCGTCACTCCGGGGAAGAAGAAGAGGATGTAGAGGACGAGCTCCACCTTGGCCTGCGTCTGCGGCCGCCACAGGCGGAACAGGAAGTCGCCGCGCACATGGCCGCCGCGCGACAGCGTGTAGGCGCCGCCCATCATGAACAGCGTGCCGTACATGATGTAGGAAACGTCGAACGCCCAGCTCGTCGGGTTGTTCAAGACGTAGCGCATGAACACCTCGTAGCCGACGCCGAACGCCATGACGACGATCGCCCAGGCAAACGCCTTGCCGAACCACGCCGAAACGCGATCCGCAAAAGTGATGTAGTGAATCATGAGGAAGCCCCGGTGCCCTTGTGGCCCGACCCGGCAGGATATCCCGCCGGGTCGGCACGTCTAGGGCGACGTCACATTTGCAGCTTGCCCGGGAAGTAGTGCTTGTAGGCGAGGGCGTAGTCGGGCGCGTTCATCAGCTCGTAGAACACGACCCGCTCGACCCATGCGCGCTGGCTGTCCATGATCTTCATCATGAACGGGTCCTGACCGAGCTGGTCGATCAGCTTGTCCCAGGCCACGAGCTGCGCGTCGAGCACGTCCTGCGGCGTGCGCAGAACGGCCACGCCGTCCTCGTTCTGAAGCTTCTGCAGGTCGATCGAATACTGGTTCAGCGCAAAGGCATGATTGGCCGTTCCCATCGCCTCCACGCCGTATTGCAGGATCGCCTGCAGGTCCGGATCGAGGTCGTCGAAGAAGTCCTTGTTGAACAGGAACTCGAACGACTCGCTCGCCTGATGATAGGACGACAGCATGTAGTTCTTGGCGACGTCCTGCGCGCCGAAGCGGCTGTCCGACGTCGGGTTGTTGAACTCGAACGCGTCGATGACGCCCTTCTCCATCGCCGGGACGATTTCACCGCCCGGAAGCTGCGCGACGCTCATGCCAAGCTCCTGCATGAGATCGGCGGCGAGGCCGACGGTGCGGTATTTGAGACCCTTCACATCGTTGACCGACGTGACCGGGTTCTTGAACCAGCCAAACGGCTGCGCCGGCATGGGCATGGCGTAGAAGCCGTAGACGTTGAGCCCGAGGATGTCCTGCGTCAGCTCCTTGTAGAGGTCCTTGCCGCCGCCCTGGTAGAACCAGCCGAGCATGGTCTGCGAGCTGCCGCCGAACACCGGACCAGTGCCGAAGAACGACGCGGCCTTGTGCTTGCCGTACCAATAGACCGGAACGGTGTGCGAAGCATCGAGCACGCCGTCGTTCACGGCGTCGAGCACCTGGAAGGCGCCGACGATCGCGCCGGAAGGCGTGAGGTCGATCTTCATGCGTCCGCCGGACATCGCCTCGACGCGCTCGACATATTGTCCAGCCATCTCATGGAAGATGTCGGACGCCGTCCATGACGACTGCATCTTGACGACGATCGGCGTCTGCGCCGTCACCACCGACGGCATCGCCAGTGCGCCGGCGGTGGCGCCAGCGGCGATGCTGCCGGACTTCAAGAATTTCCGGCGTGACACGCTCTTCTCGGTAACCTCTGACATTGCGGTTCCTCCCTCGAATCGGTTCTTCGAGTCTTGTTATCGTGGTTAGCCCGCTGCCCAGGGCGGAGCCGTAGACAACCGCAGCTACACTGGGAAAGGTCGCCGATTGATGCTGCTTTGGCAATAGCGGCCAGGGGCGAAGCAACGGATCGTGCATTGTTTTTACATTGTTTTTGCAAGCGAACGGCGGCGAAACGATTTGCTGGCGCGAGGGATCGCCGCCACGCATCGCAACGCCGATCAGCGGTAGCCGGCGCTCGCGTCGACCTTGCCGCGGAAGACCCAGTACGAATAGGCGGTATAGGCAAGGATGATCGGCACAAGCACAATCGTCCCCACGAGCAGGAAGAACAGACTCTTTTCCGGCGCGGCCGCCTGCCAGACTGTGATCGCCCGCGGCACGACATAGGGATAGACGCTGATCGCGATGCCGAAATAGGCGATCAGGAAAAGCAGGATCGTCATGACGAAAGGCATGACCGGGCGCCCCGCCGCGAGGCTGCGCAGGAGCCCGAGCGCGACGATCAGGACAAGCAGCGGCACCGGCGAGAGAAGCGCGAAGTTCGGCCACGAGAACCAGCGTGCCGCGATGGCGGGATCGAGGAAGGGCGTCCACACGCTGACGATGAGGATCGCGGCGAAGACCGCGATGCCGAGCGGCAGCGCTTTCGTGAACATGCGCTCCTGCAGGACGCCCTCAGTCTTGATGATAAGATAACAGGCGCCGAGAAGCGCGTAGCCGAACGAAAGCGCCACGCCGGTGAAGACGCTGAACGGCGTCAGCCAGTCGAACCACCCGCCGGCATAGTGGCGGCCGGCGACCTCGATGCCCTGCACGAAGGTGCCGAGGGCGATGCCCTGCGCGAAGGTGGCGACGTAGGAGCCAAGCACGAAGCCCCAGGTCCAGCGTCGGCGATGGCGTGCGTCGCGATGCCGGAACTCGAACGCCACGCCGCGGAAGATCAGCGCCAGCAGCATGGCGATGATCGGCGCATAAAGCGCCGGCAGCAGCACCGAATAAGCCAGCGGGAACGCCGCCATCAGCCCGCCGCCGCCAAGCACAAGCCAGGTCTCGTTTCCGTCCCAGACCGGCGCGATGGCGGCGATCATCGTCTCCTCTTCCTCGTCGCTTGCGGCAAAGGGTGCGAGCATGCCGATGCCGAGGTCGAAACCGTCGAGCACCACGTAGGCATAGATCGCGAAAGCGAGGATGCCGCTCCAGATCACGACGAGGTCGCTCAGCGCGCTCATGTCGCCGAGCCCCCTTCGGCAAGCGGACCCGACCCGGTTTCGGGCCCCGGCTTCGGCGCTTCAGGAGTTGCCGCATCGGTGCTCGCACCCGCGCCGGCAAGCGCTTGCGCCGCTGCGGTGTTGGCTATGTGCGTTGGGCCCGCGCCTTGCGGCGGCTCCGGAACTTCCTCCGGCACCGCCGCCACGAGGCGGATCAGGTAATAAATGCCCGTGCCGAAGACGATGAGATAGACGAGCACGAAGGCTATTAGCGATCCGGCGACGCCGGGCGTGCCGATCGGGGAAGCGGATTCCGACGTCCTGAGCAGTCCATAGACCGTATAGGGCTGGCGGCCGGTCTCGGTGACGAACCAGCCGGCAAGGATCGCTATGATGCCGGACGGCCCCATGAGAAGTACAAAGCGCGCGAAGAGCGGCGCGTCGTAAAGCCTCTTCCTGTAACGGAGCCAGAGGCTGAGAAGCCCGGTCATGATCATCAGAAGGCCAAGCCCGACCATCACCCGGAAGCTCCAGAACACGATCGGAACGCGCGGCCAATCCTCACGCGGCCAGCTTTTCAGGCCCTTTATCGTGCCGTCCAGCTTGTGCGTCAGGATGAGGCTGCCGAGCTTGGGCACCTCCAGCGCGTAGCGCGTCTCGCCCGCCTGCATGTCGGGCAGACCGAAGAGGATGAGCGGCGCGCCGGTCTGCTCGGCCTCGAAATGTCCCTCCATGGCGGCGACCTTGGCGGGCTGATGCGCAAGCGTGTTCAGGCCGTGCTGGTCGCCGGCGATCAATTGCAGCGGCGCGACGATGGCGATCACCCACAGCGCCATGGAAAACATGGTCCTGACCGTCGCGTTGCGCCGGCCCTTGATGAGGTGATAGGCGCCCGTCGCACCGACTAAGAAGGCCGTCGCCAGATAGGCGGCGAAGACCATGTGCACGAGACGGTAGGGGAAGGACGGGTTGAAGATGACCGCCAGCCAGTCCGTCGGCACGAACTGGCCCTCGGCGTTGACCCCATAGCCTGCCGGCGTCTGCATCCAGCTGTTCGCCGCGAGGATCCAGAAGGCGGAGAGGAGCGCGCCCACCGCGACGCAAACCGTCGCGGCGAAGTGCACGTTCTTCAAGACGCGCTTGACCCCGAGCAGCATGATGCCGAGGAACCCGGCTTCCAGGAAGAAGGCGGTCAGCACCTCGTAGCCCATGAGCGGGCCGATCACCGGCCCGGTCTTGTCGGCGAAGACGCTCCAGTTCGTCCCGAACTGGTAGGAGAGCACGATTCCCGACACCACCCCCATGCCGAAGGTCAGCGCGAAAGCTTTCACCCAGGTGCGGAAGAGCGCCATGTAGCGCTCCTCGCCGGTGATGAGCCAAAGCCCCTCAAGTGCCGCGAGATAGCTTCCAAGACCGATCGAGAGCGCCGGAAAAATGATGTGGAACGAGACCGTGAAGGCAAACTGGATGCGCGCGAGCAGAACCGCATCGATGTTTTCGAGCATGCTTCGACCCCCGCCGCGCTCAGTTCCGCCGCCCGTCGCTACATCAAAAGCATGGAGGGC
The DNA here is from genome assembly GCA_963814905.1 of uncultured Alphaproteobacteria bacterium. Taxonomy (GTDB): domain Bacteria; phylum Pseudomonadota; class Alphaproteobacteria; order Rhizobiales; family Afifellaceae; genus DASWJZ01. The sequence continues at coordinate 10,699 of CAWFEM010000010.1, forward strand.
GGAAAGCCGATCGCCAACCCCGGATCGCGACAAATCGCTCTCAAGGGGATTAGTGCCAGGGGCGCCGGCCCACTACACGGATACTTATCGCCGCTAAGAGCCGTTGCGGGAGAGGTTGCGCGCCATCGCCGAAAGCTGTGGGCGGAGCGTCGCCGGATCGAGGCGTTCCAGCGCCTGTGCCTCCAGCGTGCGCCAGATCGACTCGATCTCGGCGATCTTGTCACGCGCGATGTCCGTCAGGCTGACTGCGATCTTGCGGCGATCGCGATCCATCACTTCCGTCTGCAGTAATCCCGCCGCGGTCAGCCGATTGACCATTTTGGTCACGGTGGGGGGCTGGATGGCGAGCGCCGCCGCCGCCTCGCCCATCGTCATACGCCCGCGTGCGGAAAGCAGATGCAGAAGCGTATCCTGCCCGGGATAGAGGCCGATCCGCGCCAAAAGCTTTGCCGAACGCGCCCGATAGGCCCGCGCGGCCTGCAGAAGCTCGAATGTTACCCTGTCATCCATCAAATTGCCCGTCGTGGGAACAACAGTTGGCTAAACATCTTTCTCTCAATGTGGTTCCGACGGTTCGATTGATTTGCGCTGGCTCAAATCGCGAGCGTTCGTCGTGAACTTCCGTGGCGACGCGGGTTGCCATGACGTGGTGACATGTTGTGGACTGACGGGGCTCGGCGCCCCGGCAAGGCGGCGATCTTAACGAGAGGCTTGATGCAGCAGCGAGCGGGCAGATCATCACAGCAAACAGCGCGTCCAAATAATGGACAACGGCTGCAGGGCAAGGCCGAGGCGCCGACGGTCGACCCGCGCCTGAAGGCTCTCGCGGAGAGCCGGGTCGTCATCGAAGGCGTATCGCCGGAAATTGACGGTGGGCGCTTTCCCGCCAAGGCATCGGTCGGCGACCACTTCGCGGTGGAGGCCGACATCTTCTCCGACGGCCACGACAAGATCGACGCCGCGCTCCTGATCCGCCACGACGATGAGACCGGCTGGCACGAAACGCCCATGACGCTCTTCGACAACGATCGCTGGCGCGGCAGCGCGTTCGTCGATTCCAACGCGCGCTACCGCTACACGCTGATCGCCTGGCGCGATCTTTTCGCGAGCTGGTGCCACGAGGTGACGAAGAAGCACGCCGCCGGCGTGCCGATCGCCGTGGAACTGGTCGAGGGACGCACGCTGGTCGAGACCGCGCTCAAGGAGAGCGACCGCGCAAGCGATGCCGACAAGGAAGCTTTCCGCGCGCTCCTCGAAAGGCTTTCCGAAGCGAAGGAGGAGAGCGAGCGCCTGGGCCTGCTTCTTTCCGGCGCGACCCGCGATCTTATGAAGCGCGGCGGCATCCGCACCAACCTCACGCGCTATTCGCGCGAGCTTGAGCTCACCGTCGACCGCAAGCGCGCGGCCTTCAGCGCCTGGTACGAGATCTTTCCGCGCTCCATGTCGGACGACCCCGCGCGCCACGGAACCTTCGACGACGTGATCGCCAAGCTGCCTTACGTCCGCGACCTCGGCTTCGACGTGCTCTATTTCCCGCCCATCCATCCGATCGGGCGCGCGCACCGAAAAGGCAAGAACAACACGCTGACGCCAGCGCCGGACGATCCCGGCAGCCCCTACGCCATCGGCTCAGAAGAAGGCGGCCACGACGCCATCCATGCGGAACTCGGCGCATTCGACGATTTCGCCCGGCTGATCGCCGCGGCAAAGGAGCACGGGCTGGAGATCGCACTCGACTTCGCCATCCAGTGCTCACCCGACCATCCCTGGATCAAGGCGCATCCGGAATGGTTCGACTGGCGCCCCGACGGCACCATCAAATACGCCGAGAACCCGCCGAAGAAATACGAAGACATCGTCAACGTGCATTTCTACCGCGGCGCCTTCCCGGCGCTCTGGTACGCGTTGCGCGATATCGTGCTCTTCTGGTGCGAGAAGGACGTGCGCATCTTCCGCGTCGACAACCCGCACACCAAGCCGATGCCGTTCTGGGAATGGATGATCGGCGAGGTGCAGAAGACCTATCCCGACGCCATCTTCCTGGCCGAGGCCTTTACCCGGCCGAAGGTGATGAAGCGGCTCGCCAAGGTCGGATTCACGCAGTCCTATTCCTACTTCACCTGGCGCAACACGAAAGAGGAGCTCGCCGACTATCTGAGCGAGCTCACCACCGAGGAATGCCGCCACTTCATGCGGCCAAACTTCTTCGTGAACACACCCGACATCAATCCCCCCTTCCTGCAAACGAGCGGGCGCGCCGGCTTCCGGGCGCGCGCGGTGCTGGCCGCGACGCTCGCCGGGAATTACGGCGTCTACAGCGGCTTTGAGCTTTGCGAGGCGACGCCGATTCCGGGCAGGGAGGAGTATCTGAACTCGGAGAAATACGAGATCAAAGCCTGGGACTGGGACCGGCCGGGACATATCCGTCCGGACATCCGGCTGATCAATCGGCTCAGGAACGAGCACCCGGCCTTGCAATCTTTCGCGAACGTCACTTTCTACAACGCCTGGAACGACAACATCCTCTATTACGGCAAGGCGGCGCCGGAGGCTGACGACTTCCTGCTTTTCGCGGTGAACCTCGATCCGCACAACGCCCAAGACGCGTCTTTCGAGGTGCCGCTTTGGGAGTTCGGCCTCCCGGACGAGGCGTCGATCGAGGGGCGGGACCTCGTCACCGGCGCGAATTTCGTCTGGCACGGGAAGGTGCAGCACATGCTTCTCGATTCTGAGCGTCCTTACGCGATCTGGCACCTCCTCCCGCACGGAGCGACGCATTGATGCAGGAGAAGATCGTAGAGCGGCCAGCGGGGCCCGAGGCGGAAAAGACCAGGCAGCGTGACGGCGTCATCGATCGCACGACCCGCGACTGGTACAAGGACGCCGTCATCTATCAGCTGCACATCAAGGCGTTCCAGGATTCCAACGGCGACGGCGTCGGCGATTTCGCCGGCTTGCGCGATCGCCTCGATTATGTGGCGAGCCTTGGCGTCAACACGATCTGGGTGCTGCCCTTCTACCCCTCGCCGCAGCGCGACGACGGCTACGACATCTCCGACTACAAGACGATCAATCCGAGCTACGGCGAGATGCGCGATTTCCGCCGTTTCATCCGTGCGGCGCACCGGCGCGGCATCCGCGTCATCACCGAGCTCGTGATCAACCACACCTCCGACCAGCATCCGTGGTTCCAGCGCGCGCGGCGCTCCAAGCCGGGCTCCGCGGCGCGCGACTTTTACGTCTGGAGCGACTCCGACCAGCGCTACCAGGGTACGCGCATCATCTTTATCGACACCGAGAAATCGAACTGGACCTGGGACCCGGAAGCGCACGCCTTCTTCTGGCATCGCTTCTATTCTCATCAGCCTGATCTGAACTTCGACAACCCGAAGGTGCTCGAGGAGGTCCTCCGCCTCATGCACTACTGGCTCGACATGGGCGTCGACGGGCTGCGGCTCGACGCGATCCCCTATCTGGTCGAGCGCGAGGGCACCAACAACGAGAACCTGCCGGAGACGCACGACGTCCTGAAGAAGATCCGCGCCGAGATGGAGGCGCATTATCCCGACCGCCTGCTTCTCGCCGAAGCCAACCAATGGCCTGAGGACACGCGCCCCTATTTCGGCGAGGGCGACGAATGCCACATGGCGTTCCACTTTCCCCTGATGCCGCGCATGTACATGGCGCTGGCGCAGGAAGACCGGCACCCGATCACCGACATCATCCGGCAGACGCCGGACATCCCCGAAGCCTGCCAATGGGCGATTTTCCTCAGGAACCATGACGAGCTGACGCTCGAGATGGTGACCGCGGAGGAACGCGACTATCTGTGGCGCACCTACGCCAAGGACGCGCGCGCCCGCATCAATCTCGGGATCAGACGGCGGCTCGCCCCGCTCATGGACAATGACCGGCGCAAGATCGAGCTGATGAACGCGCTTCTCATGTCGATGCCGGGAACGCCGGTGCTCTATTACGGCGATGAGCTCGGCATGGGCGACAACTACTTTCTCGGCGACCGCGACGGCGTGAGAACGCCGATGCAATGGTCGGCCGACAGGAACGGCGGCTTCAGCCGCGCCAATCCGCAGGCGCTCTATCTGCCGCCGGTTCAGGATCCCGTTTACGGGTTCCAGGCGATCAACGTGGAGGCACAGCAGAACGAGACCTCCTCGCTTCTGAACTGGACGCGCCGCATGGTCGGCGTCAGGAAGCAGCACAAGGCTTTCGGCCGCGGCGCGCTCTCCATCCTCTATCCGCGCAACCGCAAGATCCTCGCTTATGTCCGCCAGTACGAGGACGAGGACATCTTGTGCGTCGCCAACCTTTCGCGCCAGGCGCAGGCGGTGGAGATCGACCTTTCGGAGTTCCGCGGCACGGTGCCGGTCGAATTGTCCGGCGGCGCCGCGTTTCCGCCGGTCGGCGACCTGCCCTACATGCTGACGCTCCCGGCCTACGGCTTCTTCTGGTTCCTGCTCGCCAAGGAAGCCGACTCGCCGCTGTGGCACAACGAGACTCCGGACCCGCTGCCGGAATTCGTCACGCTGACGGCGACCGGCGGCCTCGTCGCACGGGCGCTCCACGGGCACGACCTCATCAATTTCCAGAAATACGCGCTGCCGGAATTTCTCCTCCATCAGCGCTGGTATTCCGGCAAGGACGCCGCCCTCCGCAGCGCAAGCGTCACCCTGCTTGGGTCGATCGAAGGCGAGCCCAACCTGCTTGTGATCGCGACTGCCGAGACCAGCGACGGTCCGCAGCGTTATTTCCTTCCCGTGACCGTTCTTTGGGGCGAGAATAACGTGACCTTCGGCGCGCCGAAGCTCTCCTATACGCTCGCCAAGGTCAGGCACGGCCCGGTGCTTGGCGCACTGATCGACGCCTGCCACGACGAGCGCTTCGCGGCCGATATGCTCGCTGCGATCCGCGCCGGCAGCGAGATGACCGGAGACGGCGGCACCATCCGCTTCGATTCAACCGAGACTTTCCGCAGTCTCGCGCTTCCCGAGGATATCCACCCGCTCGGCTTCGATCAGAGCAATGTCTCCGTCATCGTCGGCGACGTCGCGGTGCTGAAATTCTACCGCCGCCTGCGCGAGGGCGAGCAGCCGGAGATCGAAGTGGCGCGCTTCCTGACCGAGGTCGCCGGCTACGCCAACACGCCTCCTTATTACGGCAGCGTCGAATACCGTCCGAACGACGCACCGCCCATGGGCCTTGCGGCCGTGTTCGGCTTCGTGCGCAACCAGGGCGACGCCTGGAGCGTCGTGCTCGACGCACTGGAAAGGCATCTCGACGAATTCGCCTTCCTGCCGCACGAGGAGAACCCGGCGCCGGCCGGGGCCGAGCCGCCGCCTCTCTCGCCGGCCTTCTCCGATTTCGTCTATCCGCTGACGATCGGCGCGACTCTCGGCAAGCGCACCGGCGAGCTTCACGCCGCCTTTGCTTCGCCGACCGACGATCCGGCCTTCGCCGCGGAGCCCATCGCAGCAGCGGACATCGCGCGCTGGGTCGCGCAGGCGCGCGAGGAGGCGGAACGCGCATTGGCGGCGCTTCGCCGCGCCATGCCGGAGCTTCCGGAGGATACGCGGGCGGATGCGGAAGCGCTCTTCGCCGCCGAGCCGGCGCTCATCGCCCGGCTTGAAGCGCTGGGCGATCTTTCCGCCGGCGGCCTGAAGACGCGCCTCCACGGCGACTTCCATCTCGGCCAGGTGCTGATCGCCCAGGACGACGTGATGATCGTCGACTTCGAGGGCGAGCCGCAGCGCGACCTCGCCGAACGTCGCGAGAAGGGCTCCGCGCTGGTCGACGTCGCCGGCATGCTGCGCTCCTTCGACTACGCCGCCTGGGCGGCCTTCGACCGGCTGCGCGCCCGCCATGGCGCGATTGACGGCGACGTGCGCAATCTCGCCGCCGCCTGGCGCGACCGCGCCACCAAGGACTTCCTCGACGCCTATTGGCAGGCCGCCGAGCCGGCGGGAATCCTTCCGGCGGAACCCGATGCCCGCTCAGGTCTTCTCGACTTGTTCAAGATCCGGAAGGCGTCCTACGAGATCGGCTACGAGGCGGCGAACCGTCCGGCCTGGGTGTCGATCCCGGTGAGGGGGCTCCTCGATCTTCTCGGCGAAAACCCCGACCCCGCAAAGGACGCATGAGCACAGCAACCAAGCCAAAGACGACGATTCCCGAAGCCCGCAAGGCGGAGCCCGGCTGGCGTCCCGACGACGCCGCGATCAAGGCGATCGTGGAGGGGCGCCACGGCGATCCTTTCGCCGTCCTCGGCCCGCATGACGGCAAGGACGGGCTCTCCATCCGCGTCTTCTGGCCGGGCGCGGAGAGCGTCGAGGTCATCGATTGCGCGAGCGGCAAGAAGGTCGCCACGCTTGAGCTGCTCGATCCGGAAGGCTTCTTCGCCGGATTGATCGCGGCACGCGAGGCGAGCTTCGCCTACCGTCTTGCTTTCACCGCAGGCGATGCCCGCTGGGAGGCGGAGGATCCCTACCGCTTCCCCGAACTTCTCGGCGACCTCGACGTCTATCTGATGGCGGAGGGCAGCCATCGCCGCATCTTCGAGCGGCTCGGCGCGCATCCGAGCCGGCTTGAGGGCGTCGACGGCGTCGCCTTCGCGGTCTGGGCGCCGAACGCACGCCGCGTCAGCGTGGTCGGCGACTTCAACCAGTGGGACGGGCGGCGCCACCCGATGCGCAAGCGCATCGAGGCGGGGGTCTGGGAGATCTTCCTTCCCGGCGTCGGCCGCGACATGCGCTACAAGTTCGAGCTTCTCCCCGCCGGCAGCGGACCGCCGCTGCTGAAATCCGACCCGATCGGCTTCGAGCACGAGGCGCCGCCGCAGACCGCCTCGATCGTCGTCGGCCTGCCCAATCACGACTGGCAGGACGACGCGTGGATGGAGGAGCGCGCCGCGCGGCAGGCGCTCGCAGCGCCGGTGTCGATCTACGAGGTGCATCTCGGATCGTGGCGCCGCAAGGAGGGGGACCGCTTCCTCTCTTACGACGAGCTCGCCGACGAGCTCATCCCCTATGTGCGCGACATGGGCTTCACCCATATCGAGTGCCTGCCGGTCTCAGAGCATCCGTTCTCCGGCTCATGGGGCTATCAGCCCATCGGCCTCTTTGCGCCAACCAGCCGCTTCGGCCCGCCGGAGGCGTTCGCCCGCCTTGTCGACCGCTGTCACCAGTCCGGGATCGGCGTGATCATCGACTGGGTGCCGGCGCATTTTCCCACCGACCTTCACGGGCTTGCCCGCTTCGACGGGACCGCGCTCTACGAGCACGAGGACCCGCGCCTCGGCTTCCACCAGGACTGGAATACGCTGATCTACAATTTCGGGCGCACCGAGGTCAGGAACTTCCTGGTCGCCAACGCGCTCTATTGGCTGGGGCTCTTCCACATCGACGCACTCAGGGTCGATGCGGTCGCCTCCATGCTCTACCTCGATTACAGCCGCAAGCCGGGCGAGTGGATCCCGAACGTGCATGGCGGGCGGGAGAACCTCGACGCCATCAGCTTCCTGCGCGAGATGAACACCCGCGTCTTCGGCGACCATCCCGGCGCCACCACCTTCGCAGAGGAATCGACCGCCTGGCCGCAAGTGTCGCGCCCCGTTCATACCGGCGGCCTCGGCTTCGGCTACAAGTGGAACATGGGGTGGATGCACGACACGCTGGAATACATGCACCACGAGCCGATCCACCGGCGCTATCATCACCACCAGATGACGTTCGGCATCCACTACGCCTTCTCGGAGAACTTCGTTCTGCCGCTCTCGCACGACGAGGTGGTGCACGGAAAAGGCTCGCTTCTTAACAAGATGCCGGGCGATCGCTGGCAGAAATTCGCCAATCTTCGCGCCTATCTCGCCTATATGTGGACGCATCCCGGCAAGAAGCTTCTGTTCATGGGCTGCGAATTCGGCCAGGAGCGCGAATGGAACCACGACCATTCGCTCGACTGGCATCTTCTCGCCGACGAATCGCACCGCGGCCTGCAGAGCCTCGTGCGCGACATGAACCGTATCTATCGCGATATCCCGGCGCTGCATGCGCGTGACGCCGACCCGGCCGGCTTCGAGTGGCTGGACGCCAACGATTCCGACAACAGCACCTTCGCCTATGCCCGCTTCGGTGGAGAAAACGACGCGCCGGTGGTCGTCGTCTGCAATTTCACGCCGGTCGTGCGCGAGCGCCATCGCGTCGGCGTGCCGCGCGAAGGACTTTGGGTGGAGCGGCTCAACTCCGATGCCGGCGTCTATGGCGGCTCCGATGTCGGAAATTCCGGTGCTGTCCACACCGAATCCGTGCCATGGCATGGACGGCCGGCATCGCTTTCGCTCACATTGCCGCCGCTTGCCACGATCGTGCTTCAGCACGCCGAATAGGAGCTTTGGTTCCAATCCATGTCGCGATTACGCGTCGAACCGGGTTTGCCGCATCCCCTCGGCGCGACCTGGGACGGGGGCGGGGTGAACTTCGCGCTCTTCTCCGCCAATGCAAAGAAGGTCGAGCTCTGCCTCTTCGATCCGAAGGGACGGCGTGAGACCGATCGCATCACGCTGCCGGAATACACGCACCAGATCTGGCACGGCTATCTGCCGGAGGTGAGGCCGGGCCAGCTCTACGGCTACCGCGTGCATGGCCCCTACGATCCGGCGAACGGGCACCGCTTCAATCCCAACAAGCTGTTGATCGACCCCTACGCCAAGGCGCTGCAGGGCGATATCCGCTGGCACGACGCGCATTTCGGCTACCGCATCGGATCCGCGCGCGGCGACACAACGCCGGACCGCCGCGATTCCGCTTTCGTCATGCCGAAATGCCTCGTCGTCGACACCGCGATGACCTGGGGCGACGACCGGCCGCCGGAGCATCCCTGGGGCAAGACCATCATCTACGAAGCGCATGTGAAGGGCATGACGGCGGCGCGCCCCGATATCCCCGAGCATATCCGCGGCACCTTCGCCGGCCTCGCCGATCCGCGCGTCATCGACCACCTTGTGAAGCTCGGGGTCACGGCAATCGAGCTGATGCCGATCCAGGCCTTTTTCGACGACCGCACGCTGGTTGAGAAGAAGCTCGTCAACTACTGGGGCTACAACACCGTCAACTATTTCTCGCTGGCGCCGCGCTACATCGCGCCGGGCTCCGACATCCACGAATTCACCATGCTCGTGAAGCGGCTGCACGAGGCGGGAATCGAGGTCATCCTCGACGTCGTCTACAACCACACCGCGGAGGGCAACCATCTCGGCCCTACCCTCTCCTTCCGCGGCATCGACAATGCGAGCTACTATCTGCTCGCCGCCGACAAGCATTTCTATTTCGACGCGACCGGCTGCGGCAACACGGTCAATCTTCGCCATCCGCGCGTGCTGCAGATGGTCATGGATTCGCTGCGCTACTGGGTCGAGGAGTGCCACGTCGACGGCTTCCGCTTCGACCTCGCCACCTCGCTCGGACGCGAATACGACAATTTCGATCCGCACGCCGTGTTCTTCGACGCCGTGCGGCAGGACCCGACGCTGTCGCGCGTGAAGATGATCGCGGAGCCCTGGGACGTCGGCCCGAACGGCTACCAGGTCGGCAACTTCCAGCCCGGCTGGGCGGAATGGAACGGCCGCTACCGCGACGAGATGCGCTCCTTCTGGAAGGGCAATTCAAGCCTGCTGCCCGCCTTCTCGCGCAACGTCCTCGGCTCCGCCGACCTCTTCGAGCATCAAGGCCGGCGCCCTTGGGCAAGCGTCAACTTCTTCACCGCGCATGACGGCTTCACGCTCGCCGATCTGTGGGCCTACAACGTCAAGCACAACGAGGCGAATGGCGAGAACAACCAGGACGGCCACAACGACAATCGGAGCTGGAACTGCGGCGTCGAGGGGCCGACGGACGATCCCGACATCATTGCCCTGCGCGACCGCATGCGGCGCAACAGCATGGCGACCATGCTGCTTTCACAGGGAACCCCGATGTTGCTCATGGGCGACGAGGTGGGCCGCACGCAGAACGGCAACAACAACGCCTATTGCCAGGACAACGAGATCGCCTGGATGGAATGGAAGAACATCGAGGCGCACGACCGCGCCTTTATGGAATTCGTGCGCGGGGTGATCCGCATCCGTCAGCGCTATCCGGTGCTACGCTGCGAGCACTTCTTGCACGGCCAGCCGATCGACGGCGCCGGCACGCGAAGCGTCGTCTGGTTCCGTCCCGACGGGCGCGAGATGGACGCCCCGTCCTGGAGCGATACCAACGCCAGGGTGGTCGGCCTCCTGCTTTCCGACCGCACGACACGGATCCTGATCGTCGTCAGCGCCTACCACCTGCCGATCGACTTCAGGCTGCCGTCGCTCGACGTCGCGTCGTGGACGCTCAGGATCGATTCCGGCGCCGGCGAGATCGATCCGCCCGACCGCACCCACGCGGCCGGCTCCTCCTTCCAGCTTACCGGACGTTCTTTCCTGCTCTTCGCGGGGGAGCTGGCGTGAGAGGGCTGCCTCGCGCCGGCGCGCGAGACGCTGACGGCACGAATTTCGCAGGGCGAAGCGGATGAGCGAAGCCCTCGACCGCCTCGCCGCGATGGTCGGCATCGAAGCGAGCTATTTCGCGCTGACCGGCGAGTCCATCCGGGTCTCCGACGACGCCAAGCGCGCCACTTTGCGCGCCATGCACATCCCCGCCGGCGACGACGATGAGATCGCCGCCTCGATCGCGGCGCTGCAGCCGATCGATCTTGGCAGCATGCAGGCGCCGGAAGGCATCGCCTGCTTCGTGCCGGACTGGCTGAAGGAGGGGCGCGCCTGGGGCATCGGCTGCCAGCTCTACGGCCTGCGCTCGACGCGCAACTGGGGCATCGGCGATTTCGAGGATCTCGCGCGCTTCGCCGAGATTGCGGCGGACGCCGGCGCGGATTTCGTCGGCGTCAATCCGCTGCACGCGCTCTTCAGCGCCGACGCCGAGCGCTGCAGCCCGTTCTCCCCGTCCAACCGGCAGTTTCTGAACCCGCTCTATATCGCCGTCGACAGAGCACCGGGTTTCGCCGGCATGGAGGAGGCGCTGGTGCCGCCCGACGGCGTGCGCGAGGCGGCGCTGGTCGACTACCGCCATGTCGGGCCGTCCAAGCTGAAGGCGCTCCTGATCCTCTTCCGCATTTTCCAAACGCATGACGAAGAAGCCGAGCGCGCCGATTTCGAGCGCTTCGTCTTGGAGCGCGGCCAGCCGCTTTACCTGCACGCGCTCTTCGAAACGCTCTCGGAAGCCATGCTGCAGCAGGGCAACGGCCCGACCTGGCACGGCTGGCCGGACGAATACGCGCATCCGGGAACGGATTCCGTGCGCGCCTTCGCCGAGGAGCAGGAGGAGCGGATTGCCTTTCATGGCTGGCTGCAGTGGCTTGCCGACAAACAGCTCGTCGCCGCGCAGGCGCGTGCACACGCGGCGGGCCTGAGGATCGGCTTCTATCTCGATCTCGCGGTCGGCGTCGCGCCGGACGGCTCCGCCACCTGGTCGGACCGCGATCTCACGGTGCCGGAAGCGCGCATCGGCGCGCCGCCCGATTATTTCAACGAGGCCGGCCAGGACTGGGGCCTTGCGCCGCTTTCGCCGGCGGCGCTCGTGGCGCGTGGCTTCGAGCCCTATCGCGAGTCGATCGACGCGGCGCTCCACCATGCCGGCGCAATCCGCATCGACCATGCCATGAGCCTCTACCGGCTGTTCTGGATCGCGGAAGGCCTGATGGCGGCCGACGGCGTCTATGTGCGCTACCCCTTTCACGACTTGCTTCGAACGCTCTCCGCCGTCTCGCAGGCGCGCCACGCCATCGTCATCGGGGAGGATCTCGGCGTCGTCCCCGTCGGCTTCCGCGAGGTGATGCAGAAGACGGAAATCCAGAGCTATCGCGTCTTCTTCTTCGAGAAGCGCGACGACGACTTCTTCCTTTCGCCGCGGAGCTATCCGCGCGAGGCGCTCGCCTGCCTCACCACGCACGACCTTCATACGCTCGCCGGCTGGTGGAGCGGGCACGACATCGAGACCCGCCATGAGATCGGCATGGTGGACGGCGTCGACAGGGTGCGGCTCGGGGAAGAGCGCGCGCATGCCCGCCGCCGGCTGCTCGGGCTCCTTTCCGGAGAGGGCCTGCTGCCGGCCGAGCTTAAGCCGGTGATGCGCGGCAATGCGGAGGCGCCGCAACAAATGCCGGAGAGCCTCGCCGTCGCGCTGCACGTCGCGGTGGCGCGCGCGCCTTCGCGGCTTCTCGTGGTACAGGCGGAGGACCTGACCGGCGCGGAGGAGCAGGTCAATATCCCCGGCACCATGAGCGAGCATGCCAACTGGCGGCGCAAGCTTTCGGTCGATCTCGAGACGCTGCCGGATTTACCGCTCTTTCGCGCCATCACCGCGGCGTTGAGAAGCGAGCGGCCGAAGGGCGGCTGATTCCCTTTAGCTTAACCTAGTTCCCGGACAATCCGCCGGACCAGTCAGGCTCTTCCGTTAACATCGCCGTCATAGAGCGGGCCGTGCACGGAAATTCGGAGCCGCGAAATGAAAACCCGCCGGAACAATTCTTCATCCCCCTTGAATATTCCGCAGAGCAGGCGGGCCGCGCTGGCAGCGGCGGCGGCGGCGGTTATTCGATCCAGAGGGGAGGCACGGGCGGAAATCACTGATTCGGAGCTCGCGGCCAAGGGCGACCTTGGCGCCATGTTCGATGCGCATGTGCGCCACGAGTTTGTCGACATGGACCTTGACGCCACCATGAAGACGATGACGGCCGATCCGTACGTCTTCCATGTGCCGACGATGACCGGCGGGGTCGGGCGGAACGATGTGCGTGCGTTCTACGGTAAGCACTTCATCGGTCATTGGCCGGAAGACACCGAAGTGACGCCGGTTTCCCGGACCATCGGCGCGAACCAGGTGGTCGACGAGTTGGTGATCAGCTTCACCCATGATCGCGAGATTCCAATCTCGCTGCCCGGCATCAAGCCGACAGGGCGGCGGATCGTATTGCCTCACGTCGTCATCATGGGGTTCAAGGACGGTCTCGTGGCCCACGAACACATCTATTGGGATCAGGCTTCGGCGCTGGTGCAGGCCGGACTGCTCGAACCGGCAGCGGGCTTGCCGGTTGTCGGAGCCGAACAGGCACGCGCACTTCTCGATCACGTGGCTTCGCGCGGCGAACTGGCGCCGGGTACCAATGTCGGCCATGATCTTGGCGCCCTCTTCGACCGCCATGTCGGCCTGGAATTTCAGGACAAGGATGTCGCGGCAACGATGGAGACCATGCACGAGCATCCTTATGTGTGGAACGTCCCCGTCGCGCTCGGTGGCGACGACCGTGAGGGTGTGACTGAGTTTTATACCGACAAGTTCGTCGGCCATATGCCGGCCGATACCGGCGTGTCGCTTATCTCGCGAACAGTTGGCGCGGATCAGGTGGTGGACGAGATGATCCTTACCTTCACCCATGACAGCCCCGTCGAATTCGCTCTGCCCGGCGTCGCTCCGACCGGGCGGAAGGTCGAGCTGCCCCACGTCGTGGTCATGGGATTCGAAGCCGGCAAGGTGACCCACGAGCACATTTACTGGGACAATGCTTCACTGCTGGTTCAGGTGGGTCTGATTGACCCCACCAAGCTGCCCGTCCTGGGGACCGAGCCCGCACGCTGGCTGCGTGACCGCGCCGAACCGCTGAACAAGATTTTAGCTTCTTTGGATTGAGAACACGCTGCGAGGCAGGGCCGTCCGCGCGCTTGATGCGCTTCCTCCGCCTCACCATTTCGCTCAAACACATCCCGCGGCGCTTTACGCCTCGTTCGCGACCCCGTAGGTTCCGCGCGGGGTGGGCGCCTGGGAGAGTTTCGATGCGAGGCTACGTCCGCGCTTTTTCGCTGCTGTTCGTTTTCCTGTCCCCCTTCCTTCTTTCTGAGACCGCCGCTTCGCAGGACCGCCGGCTCCTCGTGACCGAGGGCGCCGATTATTTCGGCGCCGACTACGACGTCCGCAAGGACGTCGACATCGACGCCTGCAAGGCCGCCTGCCTGGACGACCAGCGCTGCCAGGCCTTCACCTACAACACCTCCGCCCGCTGGTGCTTCCTGAAGGCGGGTGTCGGCGAGCTCCGCGCCGTCGACGGTGCGATCTCCGGTCGCGTCACCACGGCCTCCGCCGAAGCGCGGCCCGACGTGACGGCGGAGCGCGTCAGCGAGCTCGGCTTCCTCGATCAATCCTATATCGACCAGGCGCGGCGCTTCCTCGGCCGCCTCGCCGACACGCCGGCGCCCGCGACCGACGTGAACCGCGCGGTCGCCGCGGCGGAAGCGGCGAAGACGAGCGGCGACTATCTGACCGCGCTCGACCGCTACGCCGACGCGCTCAGGGCGGACCCGAAGGATTTCTCCCTGTGGATCGCCTACACCGACACGGCGGTCAACGCGTCGAGCGACGACTATGAAGTGCGCCAGCGCATTTCCGACGACCGTGTCTCCGGCGCCGTCAACGCCTATCTCGTCGCGGTGACTCCGGAGGAGCGCGCCCATGCGCTGCGCTATCTCGGCTGGTCGCTCGCCGACCGCTACGAGTGGAAAGAGTCGATCCGCGCCTACCGCGCCAGCCTGGCGCTGGTCGAGGACAAGTCCACGCGCACCGTCTATGACAACATCGTCGCCGAGCACGGCTTCCGCATCGTCGATCACGTGGTGGAGGCCGACGCCGCCGCGCCGCGCATCTGCCTGAACTTCTCCGACCGCCTCGCCACGGGACGCGACTATGGCGACTTCGTCAGCGTGGCGGACGGCAACAACCTCGCCATCGAAGGCTCCGGCCAGCAGATCTGCATCGACGGCGTGGAGCATGGACGCCGCTACCATGTGACGGCGCGCGCCGGCATCCCCGCGGCCGACGGCGAGACGCTCGCCAAGACCGCCGACCTCGACATCTTCGTGCGCGACCGCGCGCCGTCCGCCCGCTTCCTCGGCAACGCCTACGTTCTCCCGGCCGGCGGCGAGCCGACGATCCCCGTCGTCACCGTCAACACCGACCGCATCAACGCGACGCTCTACCGGATTGGCGACCGCCAGCTTGCCGACGCCATCGCCAACAACACCTTCCTGTCGCAGCTCTCCTCCTGGGAGACCGACGAGATCGAGGCGAAGTCGGGCGAGAAGGTGTGGACCGGCACGGTCGACGTCCAAAGCGACCTTAATCGCGAGATCACCACCGCGATCCCCGTCGGCGAGCTTCAGAACGCGTTGAAGCCGGGCGCCTATGTGCTGACGGCGGAGGCGGTGAACGCGGCGGAGCAATGGGGCGCCAAGGCGACGCAATGGTTCATCGTCACAGATCTTGGCCTGACCACGCTTTCCGGCAATGATGGCCTGCACGCGTTCGTACGCTCGCTCGGCACGGCGGGCCCGGTCGCCGGCGTCATGCTGAAGCTGATCGCGGTCAACAACGAGGTGCTCGGCGAGGCGACGACCGACGCCGCCGGCTACGCCGTCTTCGCGCCGGGGCTGATCCACGGCACCGGCTCCATGGCCCCGGGACTTCTGACCGCGCAGACCAAGGCCGGCGACTATTCGTTCCTCGACCTCTCCAAGGCGGCGATGGACCTTTCCGACCGCGGTGTGGAAGGCCGCGAGCCGCCGAAGCCGCTCGATGTGTTCCTGACCACGGAGCGCGGCATCTATCGCGTCGGCGAGACCGTCTACGCGACCGCGCTGGTGCGCGATCCGACCGCGGTGGCCGTTGAAAACGTGCCGCTGACCGCGATCGTCAAGCGCCCCGACGGCAAGGAACATGAGCGCATCGCGCTCAACGACGCCAAGCTTGGCGGCACCGTCACGCCGGTTGCGCTGCCTGCGAACGCCATGCGCGGCACCTGGCGGATCGGCGTCTACGCCGACGTCAAAGACGCGCCGCTGGCCGAGACAACCTTCCTGGTGGAGGATTTCCAGCCGGAGCGGCTCGACTTCGATCTGACGGCGGATTCCGAAACGATCGACCCGGGCGATCCGGGCGACCTTCAGATCGACGCGCGCTTCCTCTACGGCGCGCCCGCCGCCGGTCTGACGATCGAGGGCGAGACGGTGCTGACGGCGGCACGCACGCTCGACGCCTATCCGGGCTACGTCTTCGGGCTTGCGGAAGAGACCTTTGATACGACGATCGAGCCCTTCTCCGGCGCCACCACGGACGATGCAGGCAAGGCCGCGATGGCGATCGCGCTGCCGGCGAGTGCTGCGACGAGCCTGCCCCTTACCGCGACGATGAACGTGCGCGTGATCGACACGAGCGGCAGCCCGGTTGAGCGCAACCTCACCCTTCCCGTCCGCGACGAAGAGGATCGCATCGGCGTGAAGCCGCTGTTCGACGGCGCGGCGTCGGAGAACGGACCGGTCGCCTTCGAGGCGATCGCGCTCGACGCAAGCGGCGCGCGCAAGGCGGAGGATAACGTCCGCTGGTCGCTTTATGCCGTGCGCACGGATTTCCAGTGGTACCGCTCCGACGGCCGCTGGAGCTACGAGACGGTGGAGACCAAGACCCGCGTCGCCAACGGCACGGTGGACATCGCCGCCGACCGCCCGGCGAAGATCGAGGCGTCGGTCGAATGGGGCAGCTATCGGCTGGAGCTTGAGAGCAATTCCGCCCTTCCCGCGAGCCTCGATTTCGAGGCCGGCTGGTATGTCGCCGCGCAGGCACTCGACACACCCGAAGCCCTGAAGGTATCGCTCGACAAGGAGCGCTACGCGGTCGGCGAGACGGCGAACGTGCACCTTGAGACACGCTTCAACGGCGTGGCGCTGGTCATGGTGGTCGACGATCGTCTGGTCACCACCAAGTCGGTGGAGGTCACCAACAACACCGCCGATGTCACGCTCGACGTCACGCGCGACTGGGGCCCCGGCGCTTACGTCACCGCGGCACTCTACCGGCCGATGGACATCGAAGCGAAGCGCATGCCCGGCCGCGCCATCGGGCTCGCCTGGGCCGGCGTCGATCCCGGTGCGCGCGACCTGAACGTCGCAATCGATGCGCCTCAGGAGATGCGCCCGCGCCAGGACATGGAAGTCGGGCTGACCCTCGCCGACCTTCCGGCGAATTCGACCGCCTATGTCACGCTTGCCGCCGTCGATCTCGGCATCCTCAATCTCACGCGCTACGAGACGCCCGACCCGGAGACCTATTATTTCGGTCAGCGGCGGCTCGGCGTCGCAATCCGCGACCTCTACAACCAGCTGATCGACCGCATGCAGGGCGTGCGCGGCGTTGTGCGCTCCGGCGGCGACGGCGGGCTCGCGCGCTTCGAAGGCCCGGCGCCGACGGAGACTCTGGTCGCCTTCCATTCCGGCATCGTCGAGGTCGGCCCCGACGGAACGGCGCATGTCTCCGTCCCGATCCCCGACTTCAACGGAACGGTGCGCCTGATGGCGCTCGCCTGGACGAAGGACGGCGTCGGCCACGCCGAGAAGGACGTGCTGGTGCGCGATCCGGTGGTCGTCACCTCGGCGCTGCCGAGCTTCCTCGCGCCGGGCGACACGTCGCGGCTCCGCCTCGATCTGACGCCGGTCGCCGACGTGACGGGCGAGGTCTCGCTCTCCGTCTCGTCCAGCGGCACCGCCGTCGCGGTCGACCCGGCTTACGCCGACCGCACGCTCGAACTCGCGGCGGGCGAGCGGCAGGACGTGCTCGTCCCGATCTCCGGCGAGCATGTCGGCGACGACGTGTTTGAACGTCGCGCTGACGCTCCCCGACGGCACGGTTCTGGAGAAGTCGTTGAACCTTGCGGTGCGGCTCAACGAGCCGCCAGTCGCGACGACCGACTTCGTGGAGCTTGCGCCGGGCGGCGAGATTTCCGTCACCGCCGATCGGCTGGAAGGGCTCGTCTCCGGCACGGCGTCGATCCTTGTCGGCGCGAGCGGCGCCGGACGCTTGAACGTGCCGGCGATCCTGCGGGCGCTCGACCGCTACCCCTATGGCTGCACGGAGCAGATTGCGAGCCGCGCCATGCCGCTCGTCTATCTGAACGACGTGGCGATCCGCGCCGGGCTCGCCGGCGACCCCGACGTGCGCGACCGCGTGGAGAAGGCGGTGGCGGGCGTTCTCGCCAACCAGTCCGCTTCCGGCTCCTTCGGCCTCTGGTCGCCGGGCGGTGAGGATATGTGGCTCGATTCCTACGTCACCGATTTCCTGACCCGCGCGCGGCAGAAAGGCTATTCCGTCCCTGCGGAGGCCTTCGACCTCGCGCTCGACAATCTGAAGAACAAGCTCGCCTATGCCGGCGACTTCACTTCGGGCGGCGAAGACATCGCCTACGCGCTCTATGTGCTTGCCGCCAACGGGCGCGCCGCGATCGGCGACCTGCGCTACTACGCGGAGACCAAGCTCGACGCGTTCTCCACGCCGCTCGCCAAGGCGCAGATCGGCGCGGCGCTCGCGCTCTACGGCGACAAGCCGCACGCCGACGCCGTGTTCCGCGCCGCGCTCGGGTCGCTCGACACGACGAGCGATCGCACGCGCGGCTGGCGCGGCGACTACGGCTCCGACCTCCGCGACGGCGCGGCGACGCTGACGCTCGCGTCGGAGGCGCGCGCCGGGATCGACCTCGTCAGCCTCTCAAGCCGAGTTGAGGCGGAGCGGCTGGCGGCGTCGCACACGAGCACGCAGGAGGACGCCTGGTCGCTGATGGCGGCGCATGCGCTGATGGAGAGCCTGTCGGAGCCGAAGCTCGTCGTCGACGGCGAGCCGCTGAACGGGCCGCTCTTCCGCAGCCTCGACGCAGAGAGCCTGGCGATCGCCCCGCTGTCGATCGAGAACAAGGGCGACCGCCCGGTCGAGATCGGCATCACCGTGCGCGGCGTGCCGGAAACTCCGGAGCCGGCAAGCGGCAACTTCTATTCGCTGACGCGGAGCTACTACACGCTTGAGGGCGAGGCTGTGGATCCGGCGACGGTGCAGCAAGGAGCGCGGCTTGTCGCGGTGCTCTCCGTCACCACGACGGAGAGCCAGGGCGCGCGGCTCATCCTCGACGACCCGCTTCCCGCCGGCTTTGCGATCGACAACCCGCATATGCTCGCAAGCGGCGACGTTGCCGCGCTGGAATGGCTGAACCTCGTCGACAACCCGGCGCATGTGGAGTTCCGCTCCGACCGCTTCGTCGCGGCGTGGGATCTTTCCACCGGCGGGGCGACCGAGTTCCAGTTCGCCTATGTCGTGCGCGCAACATCGCCGGGGACCTTCCTGCACCCGGCGGCGCTGATCGAGGACATGTACCGGCCCGAGCGCCGCGCCCGCACCGACACCGGGCAGGTGGAAGTGGTCGGGCCGCTCAGGTGAGCCTGACCGTGTGGCACTCCATCAAACGCTGGCGCACACGCTTTCCCTCCCCACTTGTGGGGGAGGGTCAGGGAGGGGGGAAGGACGCCGCTGCTGCGATTGTCCCCCCTCTCCGTCTCTCCCCCGCAAGGGGGGAGAGGGCGCGCTTCACCGCCGCCGCCCTCTTGTTCGCCTGCCTTATCGCGCCCGCCGCGCCGCTGGTGCTGAAAGCGGCGGTAGCGGAGGTCGAGCTTCCCTCGCTCACGCCGGAGACGGGGCGCGTCGTCGTCGACCGCAACGGCGTGCTGCTCCGCGCCTTCGCGACAAGCGACGGGCGCTGGCGTCTTCCGGTCGCGGTCTCCGACGTCGATCCGATCTTCTCAGCGACGCTCTTCGCCTACGAGGACCGGCGCTTCCGCGAGCACAACGGGGTCGACGTGAAGGCGCTCTTCCGTGCCGCATGGCAGCTCGTCAGCGAGGGGCGGCCGGTCTCCGGCGCCTCCACCATCACCATGCAGGTGGCGCGGCTTCTGTCGAAGGAGGACACGCGCAACGTCGGCGGCAAGCTCCATCAGATGCTGATGGCGCTGAAGCTGGAAAAACTGCTTTCCAAGGACGAGATCCTCGAGCTCTACCTGACGCTCGCCCCCTATGGCGGGAACATCGAGGGTATTCGCGCCGCGTCGCTCGCCTATCTTGGCAAGGAGCCGCGGCGGCTGACGCCGGCAGAGGCGGCGCTGCTCGTCGCGCTGCCGCAATCGCCCGAGGCGCGCCGTCCCGACCGGCACCCGGCAGCCGCCCACGCGGCGCGCGACCGCGTGCTCCAGCGCGCGCTCTCCGCCGGCGTCTTCACCGAGGAGGACGTCGCGGCGGCGCTGAAGGAGCCCTCGCCCGATCATCGGCACGAGTTTCCGATGCTCGCGCCGCACACGACGGAGCGCCTGATCTCCGACGCGCCCGGCGTTCCCGTCATACGCACCACACTCGACGCACGGTTTCAGGGCCGGCTTCAATCGCTCGCGGCTGAGCGCGCCCGCTCGGTCTCCGAATCCGTCTCCGTCGCGATCCTTGCCGCCGACTACCAGACAGGCGAGATCCTCGCCTCGGTCGGCTCGTCGGACCTTTTCGACACACGCCGCGACGGCTTCGTCGACATGACGCGCGCCGTGCGCTCGCCGGGCTCTTCGCTGAAGCCGCTCATCTACGGGCTCGCATTCGAGCTCGGCCTTGCGCATCCGGAGACGCTGATCGAGGACAAGCCTGTCAATTTCGCCGGCTATGCGCCGCAGAATTTCGACCGCGAGTTCCGCGGCACGGTGAGCGTGCGCCGCGCGTTGCAGCTTTCCTTGAACGTGCCGGCGATCGAGCTTCTGGAAGCCGTGGGGCCGTCACGGCTCGTGGCGCGCCTGCGCCGTGCCGGGGCGACGCCCTTGCTCCCCGACATCACGCCGCCTGGCCTCGCCGTCGGCCTCGGTGGTGTCGGCGTCACGCTGACCGATCTTGTCTCGATGGAGGCGGCGATCGCGCATGGCGGACGCGCGGTGCGGCTGACGCTCGATCCGCAGCCGTTACTTCAGAGCGAGCCGGCGGCGAAGGTGCTCGACGAGCGCGCCGCCTGGTACGTCGCCTCGATCCTTGCCGGCGCGCCCGGCCCGGAGGGCGCGTCGCCGGGCACGATAGCCTTCAAGACCGGCACCTCCTACGGCTATCGCGACGCCTGGGCGGTCGGCTTCGACGGGCGGCACGTGATCGGCGTCTGGGTGGGGCGGCCGGACGGCGCGCCGGTGCCGGGGCTCGTCGGCATCGACGCGGCGGCGCCGATCCTGATGGACGCCTTCGCGCGGCTTGGAAAGACGACCCCGCTCCCGCCCGCTCCGCCGGGGATCGTGCAGGCAAACGCCGCGAGCCTGCCGGCGCCGCTCCGCCGCTTCCGCTCGCCCAACGCACCGACCGTCGCGGCCGCCGCGGCCCCTGAGATCGCCTATCCGCCGAAGGGCGTGCGCGTCGATCTCGGCATTCGCGACGGCGACCCGATGCCGCTCGTCCTGAAGGCACGCGACGGCGCCCCGCCCTACACGTGGTTCGCCGACGGCGCGCCGATCGGCCGCGCCAGCTTCGGCGGCTCGCTCACCTGGGAGCCGAAAGGTCCGGGCTTCGTGAAGCTCATGGTGATTGACGCCAACGGCGGCTCGGCGACGGGCACGGTGTTCGTGGAATAGCGGCGAAGCCGCCGGCCTCAATATTCCCGCTCGAAGAAGAGGCCGAGGCTCGAATCCGCCGCTCGCCGAGTAGCCGGCACGCGCCTTCAGGTTCTTCGTCACGTCGAGGTCGATCGTGACGCGGCTCGTTTCGGAGCCCGCCCCCTGCTGCACGCCGATATAGACGTTCTCCGTCACATAGCGGCCGGCGGCGACCGCCGTCTGCCCCTCCTCGTTGGTGACGATGTCGAGGTCGTCGAGGCCGGTCGAGGCGCGCAGCCGGCTCAGGACGCCGCCCGAGCCGCCGGAAAGCTCCGACACCGCCGCGGCGAGCCGCGCCACCTGCAACGGCGACAGATTGCCGAGCGTCTTCTTGAAGATGAGCTGCGCCAGGATTTCGTCCTGCGGAAGCTCCGGCACGGAGGAGAAGGTGACTTCCGGATTGGAGGCGCGGCCGGAGACGGTGACGGTGATCGTCACGTCGCCGGAACGCGTCGAGCCGGTAAAATCGAGGATGGGATCGAGATCGCCCGCGAAAGTGATGACGCCGCGATCGAAGGCGATGCGCTGCGTCAGGATGTCGAGGCGGCCGCGCACCATCTCGAAGCCGCCGGAGGCGGTGAGTGCCGAAAGCGCCCCGGCGAGACGCAATTGGCCGCCGAACTCCGCGTCGAGCCCGCGCCCGCGCACGAAGATCTGCCGCGGCGCCTTGACGACCACATCGAGCCGGATATCGCTGGAGGGCCCGGCGCGGCCGCTTCCCCGGCCCTGCCGCTCGCGCACGATAGCGAGCGTCTCCTCCACCGGCGGCGGCGGGTCGATATGCTTCACGTCGACGGCGACGGAGTCGCGCGGGAGCTGCTCCGGCACGGTGATCTCGGTGCGGTCGAGCGTGACGGTTCCCTTGAGCAGCGGACCCTCGGAGAACCGGCCCGACATGGTGAGATCGGCGTCGAAACGGGAAGCGATCAGCGTTCCGTCTACGTAGCGCGCCTTCCTGACCTCTACCGTGAGATCGACCGGGAAGCCGGCGTTCGGGTCGAGCCCGATCCGCCCCTTCGCCGACACGGTGCCCTCGCCGCTCTTGGCATTCAGCGTCTCGATGACGACTTCCGTCCCCGACACGTTGGCGACCAGCGTCAGGTCCTTGAGCACGATGCCGGTTTCCGGATCGACGAAGCCGCCGCCTTCCGACGTGACGCGGCCGGAGAAGCGCGGCGACGACGTCGTTCCTGCGACCGTGATATTGACGTTGAGCGCGCCTTGCAGCGCCGCGCCGCGCGAAGCGAGCTGGCGGTTGCCGAGCGCCAGCGGCACGCCGCCGGAGACGCGCAGGTCGAGCGGCGCGTTGGCGGCGGTTCCGACCGTGCCCGTCACCCGCACCGACATGCCATCGGCGCCGAAGATCTCGCTGGTCAGATCGACGCGCTTTTTGGCAAGCGTCCCGCGCGCCGAGACGCCGAGCGCACCGAGCCCGGCATTGCGCGAGGCCGCCACCGACGCGCCGGCAAGCGTGATGTCGAACGTCGCGTTCGGGTCCGAAGCGCTTCCCTTGGCGGTGACAACGCCGGAGACCGTGCCCTCAGCGCCGAGCTCCGGCGAGAAGGCGTTGACGAGCGCGGCCGGCACGGTGCTCAGCGTCGCGTTGAGATCGAGCGTCGAGCCGGCGCTGCCCGTCACGACGACACTGCCGCCGCCGGTCCTGAGCGTCGTTCGCTCGAAGCGCGCCGCGCCGCCGCGGACCGCGATCGTCGTCGGCTCGGCGAGCGCCACGTCGATCCCCGGACGCTTGTAGGCGAAGGTCTTGAGCCCGATGGCGAGCCCGCCATCCTGCGGCGCGAGATTACCGACGAGGCTCGCCTTGCCGTCGGCGAGCGCCGCGTCGACAGAGAAGTTCGTGGCGCTGCCGGCGCGCTCCGCCGTGCCCGAGGCGGTCACGATCGTCAGGCCGCCGGCCTTCAAGTCACGCAGCGAAAAGTCGCCCTCGATCTGCGGCGCGCGGAAGAGGTCGCGCGCGCGGCCCTTGATCTCTGCGGAGTGCAGCGTGACGTTCTCATAGGTGATGTCGGTGGCAACGCCGGAGACATTCGCCGTCTGCCCGCCATCTTCCGCCTTGAGCGCGATCTCCGCGCGCAACATGCCGGAGGCATCGACCAGGAAGAGCGGCGCGACCTTGGAAAGATCGGGCGAGACGACGCTCAAGTTCCCGGCCATCAGCCCGTCCGCACCGAGCGTGAGCGCGCCGGTAACCTCGCTCTTGCCGACGGCGAAGCGAAGATCGTCGATGGCGCGCGCGCCGTTCTCGCCGGCCGAGAGCTTGGCCGTGCCCCGCACCGCGGCGTCGCCGAGCGTGCCCGTCAGCTCCGCCTCGCCGGACGTGGCGGGACCCGCGACGACGCCGGAGAAGCGCGCCCGCGCGTCGGCGAGCGGACGCTCCATCAGCACGATCTTGTCGCCGGTCGCCTCCGCGCTCACCTCCGGCGCGGCGCGCGTGCCCGTGACGCGTGCGTCGATCTTGGCCGCACCCGAGGCGCGGTCGGTGACAAGCGAGAGATCGGCGACGCTTGCCTTGACCGCCATGTCGATCGCCGGATCGGCGAGCGTGCCGTTCAACTCCGCCGACATGCGATCGTTGGCGAGCGTGAGGTCGGTGAAGCGGAGTGCGGCGCCGCTTCGCGCCGCGCCGCCGGAAAGCTTCGTCGCGCCCTTGAGGAGCGGGTCGAGCGCAGCGATACCAAGCGCAAGATCCGTCGTCGCGCCATCGAGCTTGAGATCGAAGGCGCCGTCCGTTCCCGCCATGCCACTCGCCTTCAGTTCGGCGCGTCCGCCGAGCTGCCGTCCGGCAAGGGCGGAGAAGCGGCTGAGATCGATCACGCTCGCGGCGAAGTCGCCGCTGAGCGCGTCCTTTGTCGCGGTGCCGGCGAAATTCGCAGTGGCGCCGGTCAGGATCACGTTCAGATCGTCCAGGCGGGCGGGATTGCCGGCGCGCCAGGACCCCGCCCCGTTCGCCTTGAAGGTGCGCCCAAGCGCGGTGCCCAGGCCGGAATCGCGCGGCGCGACCCCGTCGGCGGAAGCCTCGAAGCGGAAGCTCGTCTCGCGCGAGGCTGCGCGGGCGAGGTTCCGCCCCTGTCCGGAGGCATCGAGGGAAAGGCTTCCGACCGCGCCGAAATCGCCTTCCACCCCCGTCGCCTCGACGGTGGCACGCCACGGCGCCGCGTCGCCCGGATCGAGCCCCGCCGTCGCGGTCAGGCTCGCGACGGAGACGCCGCCGGGCGCAAAGGGAAGTGCGGCTCGTCCGGCCTGGCCAAGCTTCAGCGTAAGGTCGGCGCTTTGCGGCACCATGTCAGCGTCGAGCACGCCGTTCGCCGCAAGGTCGACGCCGTCGGAGCGGAGCGTCGCGGAATGGACGGCGATCGAGCCGTCGTCGCCGCGCGAGACGTCGAAAATGAGCCGGCTCTGGCCGGCCAGGAGCCCGGCATAGTCCTCCGGCGCGATCGCCTGTAGCGCGCCTGCGAGATCGGCCGAGATGCGATAGGCATCCTCGCCGCGCGAGACCGCCATCGCGCCGGCGAGAACGCGACTTCCCGCCGCCTGCATCTCAAGCGTGCCGTGCCAGTCGTCGAGCGGCCCGGTGCCGGCAAGCGCCACCGAGACGGCCGGCCGCCCGCGCAATCCCAGAAGCTCGGCGACGAGCCCGCCCGCCGGCTCCTGAAGTTTGAGATCGGCGGTCAGAACGTTCGCCTGCGGCTCAAGCCGGAGATTGAGCGCGAAGGACCCGGCGCGATCCTGGCGATCGACATTGAGCTCCGCGACGATCGCCTCCTGCGTAAGCCGCGCGGAGCCCGTCGCCGTCAGCTCCGCCGCCGCGCCAGCGACCGGCGCGGCAAGCATGATCTGCGGCAGCGATATCTTCTTCAGGTCGATCGCAAGCGGCGGCGGCGAAAGCCCGCCTCCGCCGGAGGCGGATTCCGCCGCGGCGACGGGCCGTCGCTGCATCGCAATGCGGGCGGCTTTCAGGCTGTCGATCTCGATCGTGCGATCGAAGAGCGCGGCACGGTTCCAGGAGAGCTCGATGCCGTCGAGCTCCAGCCATACGCCCTTGCTGTCGGCGACCGTGACGCGCGCGATCGAGGGATTGGCGGAGAAGACGCCGTCGAGCCCGCTGATCGCGATCTTGCGGTCGGGCGTGGAGAGCATCAATTCCAGGAACGAGACGAACCAGCCGGAGCTTTGGTCGCTTTGCAAAGCGGCGTCTTGTTGCGTTGCGTCGTTCTGCGCGACAGCAAAACCGGCCACGCCGAGACCGAGCGCCGCCACGAGGACGACGGCGAGAAGTGGTCTGACGAATCGCCGCTGCATCTTCAGAAAGATTGCCCCAGCCCGACGTAAAACGCGACCGACGGATCGCCGTCGCGCGGATTAACCGGAACCGCCACGTCGAAACGGAGCGGGCCGAGCGGTGTGTGGTAGCGCAGCCCGACGCCGGCGCCGACGCGGAAGGTCTGCGAGAAATCGGGGATCGGGTCCTCGTAAGCGGCGCCGATATCGATGAAGGGCACGATGCCGATCGTATCGGTCACCCGCAGGCGAAGCTCCAGCGACGCCTCCACGAAGGAAAGGCCGCCGACCACCTCGCTACCGATCTTCGGCCCGACGGTGCGGTATTCGTAGCCGCGGATCGAGCCGCCACCGCCGAGATAGAAGCGCCGCGTCGCCGGAATATCCTCCAGATCGCCGCCGACGATGCTGCCCACCGAGCCGCGCGCGGCGAGGATCATGCGATCGTTGCCGGCGACGGCGTAGTAGCCGGAGAGCGTACCTTTGGCGACGAGCGCGACGGTGCCGCTCAGAATGTCGGTGAAAGGCTCCGCGTCGAGCGTGCCGCGCAGCCCTTGCGTGGGATCGAGCTTGTTGTCGCGCGCATCGTAATCGAGCTGCGAAGGAAGGCTGACGAGCAGGTATTCGTTGTTTCCGAAAGCGTCGTCGACGTTGTCGTACTCGACATTGACGGCGGAGCTGCCGGTCAGCCTTTGATTGAACCGGCGCTCAAGCCCGACGCGGCCGCCGATCGATTTGCTTTGATAGGTGTCGACGAACTCCCGGATGGCGGAGAGCTTGAACGTCGCGTCGGTATCAGGCGTGAACACGCCGGGACGTCGGAAGGTCGTCGCCAGCAGATAGGAGAGATCGCTCAAGCTGTCGGCGCCGATACGGCTCACCGATGCGTCGAAGCGCAGGCTCTCCGCGTGGCCGAAGAGATTGCGGTGCATCCAGTAGGCTTCGAGCGTGGCGCCGTCGACGGTCGAATAGGAGACGCCGCCGCCGACCAGGTGGCGTTTACGCTCGTCGAAATGGAAGGCGATCGGGAGGAGCCCGTCGGGTCCGACGGTCGCGCCCTCCTCAATCGACACGCTGCCGAAGACGCCGGTATCCTGCAAGCGCTTGCGGGCGCGCTCCACGACATCGGGGTCGTAGGGCTCGCCCGGCTCGATGCCCGTCATGAAGCGTGCATATTCCGGATCGACGCGCTGAAGCCCATCCACCGTCACAGCGCCGAAATGCGCCTCAGGCCCGGGCGAGACCTCAAGCCTCACATCGACGAGATTGGTGCGATGGTCGGCGATGACCTCGCGGTTCGCGATCTTTGCCTTCGGGTGGCCGCGCTGCCGCCATGCCTCTACGAGCCGGCCTTCGACGGCGAGGATCGCGCCGGAGCGCGCCACCTCGCCTTCCGTCAGCGGCCAGTCTTTAAGCTGAAGCGCCTTCCTGTCCTCCCGCGTCATCGGGCCGGGCGGCATCCCGGTGATGCGGATATCGCCGAAATGGAAGAGCGGCCCGGGATCGACCGAAACGGTGACCGGCACCGGATCGGGAAGCTCGGTATCGGGGCGCATGGCTTCGACCGGCGTGCCCTGAATGGCGATCGCGACGCTGCCGCCGTAATAGCCCTGCCCGTAGAGCGCCGCGACGATGCGGCCGTAATCGCCGCGCGCGCGCGCGATCAGGCCGGCCGTGCCGGGTGGCGGCTTCTTGACGTCGCGCGAGAGAGTCGAGGCATTGCGGACTGTTTTCGTAAGCGCCCGGTCGCCGCCGGCGACCGTGATCTCAAGCGTATAGGGCTGCGCATCGGGGACGATCGCGGTCTCGTCCTTGCTCCCGAAGAACGTGTGCCCGAAGAGCTGGAACGCGAGCGCCGGCAGCGAGGCGGTTACCGTGAAAAGCACGGCCGCCGTGGCTACAGCCAGGAATCGCCGCCCGGGGACGAAATGA
The DNA here is from genome assembly GCA_963814905.1 of uncultured Alphaproteobacteria bacterium. Lineage (GTDB taxonomy): Bacteria > Pseudomonadota > Alphaproteobacteria > Rhizobiales > Afifellaceae > DASWJZ01. Next base: position 38,495 of record CAWFEM010000010.1, read on the forward strand.
AGGAGAAAATTGCCCCCCGTGAAGCTCACTACGCCACTCGCTCCCCGATTCCCGGGGGCGACCGCGCCCAAAACAGGAACGCACGCCACCCACCCCGCATCCGTGCGCCGAAATGCGGACACACGCAGCCATCCTTGTGGCCGCCGGACATGGCCACAATCAGACGGCCGCACCACGCCGTTAATTTTTTATTAACCATGAAGACGGGGTGCCTGGAAAGCGCGCCGGGCGCCTCCCCGTGAGGCCCGCCGGGGCTGGGGCAGGAAGGCAACACCTCGCCTGCCGGCGGCGGCGCGAGGGTGCAGGGAATTCGCGCTGCGGTCGCGCGCCACCGCCCGAAAGTTTTCTCCCCTTTTCGGCAAACTGAGCAAGCCGTTTCTGTGAGCGCAAGTGACTGTCGCCCATATTGAAAGTGTTTTTCCAGGCGAGCTTTCATGTCGGTCGAGCGGCTTTCCGTATTTCCCGCCTTTCACAAGGTGGCGGGCCTGAGCGTCCTCATCGTCGGCGACGGCGCGGAGGCGGCGGCGAAAGTGCGCCTGCTGATGGAAACGGAGGCGAGAATCCGCCTCGTTTCCGCCCATCCGACCGCCGAGCTCGCCGCGCTCGCCACGGCCGAGGGACTGGAGCACCGCGCCAGGGACTTCGAGGCCGCGGATGTTGACGGCGCGGTGCTGGTTTTTGCCGCGAGCGGCGACCGCGACCGGGATGCAGCCGTCGTCGCCGCGGCGCGGGCGCGGAACATCCCGGCGAACGCCGTCGATATCCCCGAGCTTTGCGATTTCTACACGCCGGCGATTGTGAACCGCGCGCCGGTCGCCGTCGCCATCACCTCCACCGGCGCGGGACCCGTTCTTGCGCAAAAACTCCGCGCCCGGATCGAGGCGATGCTGCCGCTCCGCCTTGGCGCGCTGGCGCGGCTCGGAGACTCCTTCCGTTCCGCCGCCGACAAGGTCCTCCCCAAGGGCCAGCCGCGTCGGCGTTTCTGGTCGGCTTTCTTCGAGGGCCGCATCGCCGATGCGGCGCTTTCCGGCCGGATCGAGGACGCTCGTCGCCTCGCAGCGCGCCTCCTGAGCGAGACCGCCCACGCGCCGGAAGGCTTCGTGTGGCTGGTCGGCGCGGGACCGGGCGCGGTCGATCTTCTGACGCTCCGCGCCCAGCGCATCCTGCAGGAAGCGGACGTGATCGTGCACGACGCGCTCGTGCCGGAAAGCGTGATCGCCATGGGCCGCCGCGACGCGGACCGCATCGCCGTCGGCAAGCGGCGCGGCAGGCATTCCGCGAGCCAGGACGAGATCAACGCCATCCTGGTGCGCGAAGCCTCCGCCGGCCGTCGCGTCGTGCGGCTGAAATCCGGCGATCCGCTGGTCTTCGGCCGCGCCGGCGAGGAGATGGCGGCGCTCCGACAGGCGAAAATCCCCTTCGAGATCGTGCCCGGCGTCACCGCCGCCTTTGCCGCCGCCGCGGAGGCGCGAATCCCGCTGACGCTGCGCGGCACGGCGTCGAGCCTCGTCTTTGCCACCGGCCAGGACGCTGGCGGCGACGTATTACCCGATTGGGCCGGCCTCGCGCTCTCCGGCACGACTGTCGCGGTCTATATGGGCCGCGCGGTCGCGGCGAAGGTCGCCGGCAGGCTGATCGAAGCGGGTCTCGCCGCCGCGACCCCGGTTGCCGTGATCGAGAACGCAGCGCTTGCCGAGCAGCGTTTCTTCGCAGGCACGCTCGGCGACCTCCCGATGATCGCCGGGCGCGACGACATTTCCGGCCCGACCCTGATCCTGATCGGCGCGACCGTGGCGGAAGCCGCGCTCGCTGGAGCCGAGCCGCTGGCGCCCAGTTCACCTTATTTGGCCCGCGTCAGGGCGGCGTGAGGCGAGGCGCCCAAGATGCAAGCCATGAACGTCATCATCGCCAACAACCTCGCCGACGGCCTCGTCGTCTTCCAGACGGCGGGCGGCTGGACGCTCGACATCGACCAGGCGGAGGTTCTGGAGAGCAAGGAAGCGGCGGCCGAGGCGCTTGAGCGCGCCATGCAGGATGCCGCGCGGAACCTCGTGGTGGAGCCGACCGCAATCGAGGTCAGGCGCGAGGGCGCGCACCTCGTGCCGGTCAAGCTGCGCGAGCGCATCCGCGCTGAAGGGCCGACCACCGGAAACTCGAAAAAAGATCATGCCGTCCGCGCCGCGCGCGGCTGTGCGGCCTGAGGATTTTTGCGATGTATCGCTACGACGAATTCGATCATGCCTTCGTGGAGGAGCGCGTCGCGCAGTTTCGCGATCAGGTGGCGCGGCGGCTCTCCGGCGACCTCGACGAGGAGCAGTTCAAGCCGCTCCGTCTGCAGAACGGCGTCTATCTGCAGCTCCACGCCTATATGCTGAGAATCGCCGTCCCCTACGGCACGCTGAATGCGCGCCAGGTACGCATGCTCGCGCATATCGCGCGCACCTACGACAAGGGCTACGGGCATTTCACCACGCGGCAGAACCTGCAGTTCAACTGGCCGCAGCTGAAGGACATCCCCGAAATCCTCGCCGATCTTGCATCGGTGGAAATGCACGCCATCCAGACTTCGGGGAACTGCATCAGGAACGTCACCGCCGATCATTTCGCCGGCGTTGCCGCCGACGAGATCGCCGATCCCCGGCCCTACGCGGAAATCCTGCGCCAGTGGTCGTCGCTCCACCCGGAATTCCTGTTCCTGCCGAGAAAATTCAAGATCGCGGTGACCGGCGCGCCGGTCGACCGCGCGGCGATCCAGTTCCACGACATCGGCTATGAGGTGAAGCGCGACGAAAACGGTGCGCTCGGCTTCGCCGTCTATATCGGCGGCGGCATGGGGCGCACGCCGATGCTCGGCAAGAAGATCCGCGACTTCCTGCCGGAAGAGGATCTGCTGGCTTATTCGGAGGCGATTCTCCGCGTCTACAACATGCACGGACGCCGCGACAACAAATACAAGGCGCGCATCAAGATCCTCGTCCACGAGACGGGAATGGAGAACATCGCGCAGGAGATCGAAGCGGAGTTCGAAGCGAACCGCCACGGCGTGCTGCGCCTCCCTGAAGCGGAAGTGGCGCGCATCGCCGCTTACTTTGCGCCGCCCGAATACGAGACCCGCCCGGCGACGAGCGAGGCGCTCGACGCGGCGCGCAAGAGCGACGCGTCGTTCGATCGCTGGCTCCGCCGCAACGTGCACGCCCACCGCGTTCCCGGCCATGCGATCGTGACCATTTCGCTGAAGCCGATCGGCGGCGTGCCGGGCGACGCGACGGCCGATCAGCTCGACGTCATCGCCGACATCACCGAGCGCTTCTCCCACGACGAGGTGCGCGTCAGCCACGAGCAGAACCTCGTCCTGCCGCATGTCGCGCTCGACGATCTGAAGGCGCTCTATGACGAACTGATCGTCAACGGCCTCGCGACCGCCAATGCCGGCCTCGTGACCGATATCATTGCCTGCCCGGGGCTCGATTATTGCGCGCTCGCCAATGCCCGCTCGATCCCGATCGCGCAGCGCATCTCCGAACGCTTCGCCGACGCAAGGCGGCAGGAGGAGGTCGGCGATCTGAAGATCAAGATTTCCGGCTGCATCAACGCCTGCGGCCACCATCATGCCGGCCACATCGGCATTCTCGGCGTCGACCGGAAGGGCGAGGAGTTCTACCAGATCACGCTCGGCGGCTCCGGCGACGAGCGCGCCTCGATCGGCGAGATCGTCGGCAAGGGCTTCTCCACCGACGAGATCGTCGACGCGGTCGACACCCTTGTCGAGACCTATATGGCGAAGCGTGCAAACGCCGAGGAGCCGTTCCTGGAGACCTATCGTCGCCTCGGGCCGGCGCCGTTCAAGGAGGCGCTCTATGGCTCTGCTTGAAGCCTTCGCCGCACCGCTCGACGAAGCCAACCCCGCCGCCGCGCACGCAGCGATCCTCGCTGAGCGCTACGAGAACTGGCGCACGCGCGCGGTGCTCGACGACGTCATCAATCACGAATTCGACGGCCATGTCGCGCTGGTCTCGAGCTTCGGCGCGGAATCCGTCGTGCTCCTGCATCTCGCGGCGTCCGTCGCGCCGAATGTCCCGGTCGTCTTCATCGACACGGGCAAGATCTTCGGCTCCACGCTGCGCTATCGCGACGAGATCGTGGCCCGCCTCGGCCTGACGGACGTGCGCGTCGCGCGCCCCGATCCGGCGACGCTTGCCACGCACGACACCGATTCCGGCCTGTGGCTGCGCGAGCCGGACAAATGCTGCGCGATCCGCAAGGTGGCGCCGCTCGCGCGTGCGCTCTCCGGCTTCGACGCGTGGATCTCCGGGCGCAAGCGCTACCAGGGCGGCCTGCGCTCCCGGCTGCCGCTGGCCGAAGCGGAGGGCGAGCGTGTGAAGATCAATCCGCTCGCCGGCTGGTCGAAGGACGACATCGCCGCCTATCGCAAGCTTCACGACCTTCCCGAGCACCCCCTCGTCGCGGACGGTTTCCGGTCGATCGGCTGCATGCCCTGCACGACGCGCGTGGCCGAAGGCGAAGACGAGCGCGACGGCCGCTGGCGCGGCCGGGAGAAGACCGAGTGCGGCATTCATTTCGGGCTCGCCGCCTTCGAGACGGACGGGAGCGGCATATGAGCGCCGGCGACAATTCCTCCGATCCGATCTGGCGCGACGCGGTCTCAGGCGTCGGCGCCTTCCATCCCGATGAATGGGTGCGCACCGCCGCCGACGCGGCGCTGCCGGAGGGCGACGTTCCGCTCCTCGTCCCGCTCGCCGATTTCCTCGCCGAGCCGGAGCGCTTCCTCGCGCGTTCCGGGCCGCTCGGCGTCGAGGTCTCGGCGGGCGACGCCATCGACGCGCTTGCCCCGCATCTCGGACGGCTCGCGCTAATCGCGCTCATCTTCCCGAAGTTCTCCGACGGCCGCGCTTATTCGACCGCGCGTCTCCTGCGCGAGCAACTCGGCTTCAAGGGTGAGCTTCGCGCGGTCGGCGACGTGCTCGCCGACCAGATCCCGCTGATGCGCCGCTGCGGCATCACCAGCTTCGAGGTGCGCCACGCACCGACGCGCGCGGCCCTTCTAGCCGGGCGGCTCGCGGAAATGCACCGCTTCTATCAGCCTATCGGCACCGCGCCGCACGAGGCGCCGGCCGGCACCCGCCCCTGGCTCAGGCAGGAAGCGGGCTAAGCGAGCCTTTCAAACAGCGCCTCCAAGTGATATGTATCATTGGTATATATCAGGAGGCCGACCATGAACAAAGCCAAGCTCTTTTGGACTGGCCGGTCGCAAGCCGTTCGCCTGCCGAAGGAATTTCGCTTCGAGGGCGACGAGGTCCGCATCCGCCGGCAGGGCAACGCCGTGGTGCTGGAGCCCGTCGCGAAGGACACGGCCAAGGACTGGGCCTGGCTCGACGAGATCGCAGGCAAATTCGGTGGCGACTTCATGCCGGAGGGCCGCGAACAGCCCGAGATGCAGGAGCGGCCTGACCTCGACAAGCTTTTCAAGTGAGCCGCTACATCCTCGACACGAACGTGATGATTGCTCTTCTGACGGGCCGGCATCTCCGGCTCGAGGAGCGCATTCGCGCCGAGGAAGCCGACGCGGTCGCAATTTCGTCAATCGTCGCGTTCGAGCTTTACTACGGCGCGTTCAACAGCGAGCGGCAAAGCGAAAACCTCGTTGCGCTCGATCGGCTCCGCTTTTCGATTCTTCCATTTGAAGCGAACGACGCGTTCTACGCGGGCGAGCTTCGTGCCGCGCTGAAAGCCAAAGGCACGCCCATTGGCCCGTTCGACATCTTGATCGCCGGCCAGGCGCTCGCCCGCAAGCTGACGCTCGTCACAAGCAATGTGCGAGAGTTCCGCCGCGTGCCGGGCCTAGCGGTAGAGGACTGGCTCGACGCGGACTGACCGCGCTGCCTACCTCACCAGCACGTTCCGGAACTGCCACGGATCGCTCGTATCGAGATCCTCCGGGAAGAGCCCCGGCCGGTTGGTGAGCGGGTTCCAATCCGTGTAGTAGCCCTTGACCGGACCGAGATAGGGAAGCTGCACTTCCAGGCAGCGGCGGTAGTCCATCTCGTCGGTCTCCACGATCCCTGCTTGCGGGTTCTCCAGCGCCCACACCATGCCGGCGATCACAGCCGAGGTCACCTGCAGGCCGGTCGCGTTCTGATAGGGCGCAAGCGTGCGCGTCTCCTCGATCGAAAGCTGCGACCCGTACCAATAGGCGTTCTTCGCGTGCCCGTAGAGGAGCACGCCGAGCTCGTCGATCCCGGCCACGATCTCGTTCTCGTCGAGAATATGCTGGCCTTTCTCATGCAGCTCGCCGCTGCCGAAGACCTCGTCCAGCGAAAGCACGGCATCGTTCGCCGGATGGTAGGCGTAGTGGCAGGTCGGGCGGTAGACCACCTTGCCGCCCTCCTTCAGCGTGAAGAAGTCGGCGATCGAGATCAACTCGTTGTGGGTGACGAGGAAGCCATATTGCGCACCCGGCGTCGGACACCAGGTGCGCACTCGGGTATTCGCGCCGGGCTGCAGAAGGTAGGCGCCCGCCTTGGCGCCCATCTCATGCAGACGCCCGTTCTCCGGCAGCCACTTCTCGTGCGTCCCCCAGCCCATCTCCGCCGGCTGCATGCCCTCCGACATGAAGCCTTCGACCGACCAGGTATTGACGAAGACGTCCATCGGCTTCGGGTTCCTGGAGCATTGCGTGTCGCGCTCCGCTATATGGACACCCTTCACGCCGAGATCGCGCATCAGCCGCGCCCAGCCGTCGCGATCGGCGACGCCGGGTTCGTCGAAGGCATGGTTCAGGTCCTTCGCCAGATTGACCAGCGCCTGCTTGACGAACCACGAGACCATGCCGGGATTGGCGCCGCAGCAGGAGACCGCCGTCGTGCCTCCGGGATTCGCCTTCTTCTCCGCGCGCACCGTGTCGCGTAGCGCGTTGTTGGTGCGCCCTTCCGGCGAGACGGAGCGATCGAAATAAAAGCCCGGCCACGGCTCGACCACCGTGTCGATGTAGAGCGTGCCGAGTTCGCGGCAAAGCTTCATGAGCCCCAATGACGACGTGTCGACGGAAAGGTTCACGCAGAAGCCCTGTCCGTCACCTTCCCTCAGAAGCGGCGTCAGCACCTCGCGATAATTGTCGGGGGTCAGCCCCACATGCACAAAGCGTATGCCGTGCTCATCGAGGATGCGCCGATCCGCGTCGTCCGGCGCGAGCACCACCATGCGGCTCTTGTCGAACGTGAAGTGCCTGAGGAGCAGCGGGAGCGTCCCTCGCCCAATGGAGCCGAACCCGATCATCACGATCGGGCCGTCGATTGTCGCGTGGATCGGCCAGTCCGGCATGAAGCTCTCCCCCGTCGCGCTCAGCAAGGCAAACGCCCGCCGCAGGAACAAAACGTCCCTGGCCTTGTCAACCGCCGCCATGGAAATCGCTTCGCGGCGTAAGGCCGCCGAACCGAAGCGAAAGGATCAGGGAAGAAGCTGCGAGGCCGGGATATCCAGCTCGTAGCGCAGGCCTTCCGGCCGGAAGCTCAGATCCGCCGTGCCGCTTACCGACACCGGCACGACTTCCGAAAGCATCATCAGGCCGAAGCGCGGGCCCCTTGGCTCACGCACATTGGCGCTGCTCGTCTCCCACCAGGAAAAACGAAAGGTATCGGGCGCCGCGGCGCTCCGCTCGAAGCGCACGACGATCGTTCCGTCGTCGCGCGAAAGGGCGCCGTATTTGATGGCGTTGGTCGTCAGCTCGTGCAGCGCCAGGCCGATATATTGCGCCGCGTTCGGACGCAGGAAGCCGTTATCCCCTTCTACGATCACAGAGGCCAGCCGATCTTCCGCGAAGAGCGCGATCTGCGAATGCACCAGGTCGAAAATGCGCGCCCCGCGCCAATCGGCGTCGGTCAGGACATCGTGGGCGCGCGAGAGCGAGAACAGGCGCCCGTTAAAGCGGCTCAGGAACTGCTGCGTGGAGGACGCCATCTTCGCCGTCTGCCGCGCAATGCCCTGGATGACCGAAAGCAGGTTCTTGGAGCGGTGCGCCAGTTCGCGCAGCACGATGCGGAGATGCTCCTCCTGCACCTTGCTTTCCGTGACGTCGACGAACGAGGTGACCGTGCCGGCCAGCTCGCCGTGCTCGTAATAGGGCCGCACCCCGACATGGAACCAGCGCGTGCCGCGGTCCTTCTCCAGCTCCAGCTCGAGATTCACCGCCTCTTCCGTCTTCGCGACCGAGCGCTTCGCGGCGGCAAGCTGCCCGGCGGCCGCCTCCGTCAGCAACTCGGCATCCAGCTTTCCGACGAGGTCCGTCGACAATTCGCCCGGGGGATTGAAGAGCCACGTGTAGCGCCCCTCAAGATCACAGGCAGCAACGGTAATCTGTGAACCGACTAGGGCCGCCTCGCACCGCGACCAGTGGGCGTGCGCTTGTTCCAGTCCGACTTCTTCGCGGTTCACACGTCTCGCGGCCATGACACTCCGGGCCCCGGCATCGGAGCACCGGTCGGCCGGTCTCCGCTTGGTAAAATCATGCGGCCCGCGCTCACTGCTCCGCTTGTCTCTCGAAGAACAGGGCCTGGCTGATAACCGCCTTCACCGTCTCCGGCTGGAACGGCTTGGTGATGAGAAAGGCCGGCTCCGGGCGCTCGCCGGTCAGAAGCCGCTCCGGGTAGGCGGTGATGAAGATGACCGGCACCGAGAACGAGGCCAGCATCTCGTTCACGGCATCGAGGCCGGAGCTGCCGTCGGCGAGCTGAATGTCGGCGAGCACCAGGCCCGGCTTCTTCTTCTCCACCGCGCCAATCGCCTCCTTGTGCGTGCGAGCGACGGAATTGACTCGATGGCCGAGCGACTGCACGAGCGATTCAATGTCCATCGCGATGAGCGGCTCGTCCTCGATGATGAGGACATCGGTCGCCACCTGATCGGCGATCTCGCGACCCGCCTGATCGATCAGCGTGCCGATCTCCGCTTCCGGCTTGCCCAGAATTTCGGCGATCTCCGCCGTGGAGAAATCTTCCACCGCCATCAGCAGGAAAGCGAGGCGCGGCAGCGGCGTCAGCGCCTCCAGGCGCCGCGACGAGTCGTCGAGTTCATCCGGCGAGAAGGATTCCTTCTGCAGGTTGATCTCCAGCGAATCCCACATCCGGCAGAAGGCCTTGAACAGCTCCACCCGCGGATTGTTCGCCGCGTCGAAGGAATCAGGATCGGCCACCAGCATTTCCAGGACGCCCGCCACATAGGCGTCGCCGCTTTTCTGGCTGCCGGTCAGGGCGCGGGCAAAACGACGGAGATAGGGAAGATGCGGCGCGGTATTGGCGACGAGGGACATGCGAGTTAAGGCCTTGATCGTTGATGGGGAGCCACCGTTCGGTTTCGAAACGGCTAGTCCCGACAGGCGGTTCCAGAGATTCTTTGCCGGCGACGGATTGAAGGGTATTTTCGTCGGCTAGCGTTCAAGAGGGCTTGTCGCGCATCGCTGGAGCCGGCGCAAGCTGCCCTTTGTTGCGCCGCAACAAGGAACGGTCTAGACCGCCGCCGGTCGCCTGAACGGGAGCCCCTGCTTGACCTTTCGTCTGATACCCGTGCCGCCCTTCGACTATGTCGTCTTCGGGGCGACCGGGGACCTTGCGCGCCGCAAACTGATGCCGGCCCTCTACCATCGACTGCGCGACGGCCAGGTCGTCGACGGCAGCCGCATCGTGGGCGTCTCGCGGCGCGAAATGTCGGACGACGAGTACCGCGCCTCCGTGCGCGAGGCGCTGGACCAATTCCTGCCGAAGGAGGATATCGAGGCGGCGCTGATCGACCGTTTCCTCGCCATGCTTCGCTATGTGCCGGCCGACGTCGCCGACGACGCGGGCTGGGAGCGCCTGAAGGCCGTGATCGCGGACGGCGCCGACAAGGTGCGCGCCTTCTACCTCGCGGTCGGGCCGGACCTCTTCACCGAGATTTGCGCAGGGATCGGCAGCCATGGCCTGGTGACGCCTGAGACGCGCGTCGTCATCGAGAAGCCGGTCGGCAAGGACCTCGCCTCCGCGCGCAAGGTGAACGAGGCCGTGGGCGCGGTCTTCCGCGAGGAGCAGATTTTCCGCATCGACCACTACCTCGGCAAGGAGACCGTCCAAAACCTGATGGTGCTCCGCTTCGGCAACGTCCTTTACGAGCCGCTGTGGAACTCCGCCCATGTCGACCATGTGCAGATTACCGTCGGCGAGACGATCGGCGTCGGCACGCGCGGCGGCTACTACGACACGTCGGGCGCGCTGCGCGACATGGTCCAAAATCACATGCTGCAGCTCCTCTGCCTGGTGGCGATGGAGCCGCCGGACAGCTTCGACGCCAACGCGGTCCGCGACGAGAAGCTGAAGATCCTGAAGGCGCTGAGGCCGATCGCCGGCGACAATGCCGACATCGTGACCGTGCGCGGCCAATACCGCGCCGGCGCGGCGAACGGCGGCGCGGTCCCGGGCTATCTGGAAGAGCTCGGGGAAAAAGAAAGCGGCACCGAGACCTTCGTGGCGCTGAAGGCGGAGATCTCCAACTGGCGCTGGTCGGGCGTGCCGTTCTATCTCCGCACGGGAAAGCGCCTGCCCTCGCGCGTCTCGGAGATCGTCGTCGCCTTCAAGCCGATCCCGCATTCGATCTTCCCCAAGGACGCCGGCGGCATCCAGGCCAACCGCCTCGTGCTCCGCCTGCAGCCGGACGAGGGCGTGAAGCAGTGGATCATGATCAAGGACCCCGGCCCCGGCGGCATGCGGGTCCGGCACGTGCCGCTCGACATGAGTTTCGCCGACGCCTTCAAGGCGCGCAGTCCGGACGCCTACGAGCGGCTGCTCCTCGACGTGGTGCGCGGCAACCAGACGCTCTTCATGCGCCGCGACGAGGTGGAGGCGGCGTGGCGCTGGATCGATCCGATCCGCGAGGCGTGGGAGCAGTCGGGCACGACGCCGAAGCCCTATGTGGCGGGAAGCTGGGGCCCGTCGGCGGCGATCGCGCTGATCGAGCGCGACGGCCGCACCTGGCACGAGGACTAAGGGGCACGAGGACTGGCGGGCACGAGGACCGACCGGCCTCCCCCGATCGATGTTCAGGTCGCGGGCCTGACGTAAGCGCTGGAAGCGGCTCGCCATTCGCCGCGCCGGTCTTCCGTTCGAACAAGACGGAACACGGCCGTGTTCGAGAGAGAGCGGCACGCCGAGCCGATCGGAATCCGCGTTGCTCGGATGCTCCTTCCGGAGCACGACCGAACGGTCGTCATGCCCGGACTTGATCCGGGCATCCATTCCCTGACGCCGCCGATATCCCCCACCGTTACGGAATGGATTGCCGGGTCAAGCCCGGCAATGACGACATTCCTGAGAGGCCGGGCGCGGCACACGAACGGCGGCGTCCTTCCCCCTCCCTCGGACCGCGAGGGCTCGCGCGCGGAAGGGGCGCCCGCGGATTTATCCCCGCGCCGGCAAGCCCATTTAGGATGCGCGCGATGCCGCACGAATCGCGCTATCCGCTAGAGACGATCGAGGCCGCCCGCACGCTCTACCGCGAGGGGACGCGCGTGCGCGACATCGCGGCGGCGACGGGCATGAGCGTCGGCGCGCTCTATTATCACCTCGACGGCCACGCGCTGCCCGGGCTCGCGCCACCCCGCCTGCCGCGCCGGCGCGAGGTGGAGCGCGCGGCGACGCCGATGCCCTCGCGCGGACGGCAAAGACTCGCGGCGCGGCTCTTTCGCGCGGCGGAACGGCAGGCGCGCAAGCTCGAACGCTCGCTCACCTGGGATTTCCAGCGCAAGGAGGATCGCGCGCTCGACCTTCAGGCGCTGCGCGAGCTGACGCGCATCCTGCGCGACCTGTCCGTGCTGGAGGATTCTTGCGCCCGCGCCGGGCGGCGGGAGCGCGGCGGCGGCAGCGTCGAGCATGAGCAGGCGCTGGCGGTGGAGGGACGCGCGGTGGTGATCAGCCGGACGAAGACGGGGTGAAGAAAGTGGGCGGCGGCTGGCCGTTTTGCGGCAGAAGCGGACGCAGCTGTATCGGTCTGGCCAGCGGAATGCAGAGTGCCCTTTTCTTCATGCGGTCATCACATCTACTGCCACGGGTCCTTTGGCGTTGAACCTTAGTTCCAGCGATACGCGTCTGCCCTTTTGGAGATTGTCCCATACGTTCTCATCGCGGCAATCCAAAGGGCGAAAATAAGCGTCCACTATCATCCCGGGAATCTCGATGAACCCAAACACTGCCCGAATGTCCCGAACTGTGCCGATGAAACGGCCGTCTGGCGAACCTGCGTTTTGCACCGGGAGCCGAGGCAGTTGCTTTTCTCGACCTGGCACTTTCATTCTTTCTGCATTTGTAATTGCGGACGCGAACTCCTCCCGTTCGTGGCGCATGAAGCGATATCGGATGGCATGAATGTGCAACAGAACGCTTTCATCCTCGGGAGTAAATGATTTCTGAAGGGGCGAAGCCAATTCGTCCCTGAAGTCATCGCCGTCCTCAAGCATGAGTTCGAAGATCGCTTGATTGATTACCTTGCTCTGCGGCTTTTCTCGCAAACAGTTACGCAACGCGGCAAATCCTTTCTCTCGGTCGTCGCGTCCCAGAGCCCGGGCATAGGTGGCCGCCACGAATTCTAAATGAGGTTGGTCGGCTAGCGTTTTCTCCAGCATGACGAGTCCACTCGCCTTGGAACCCAGGATTCGTTTGAGACGAAATTTCTCCTTGATCAACGCCTCAAAATCCGGCGACCGCGCCAGTCCCTTTGCCAAGGTTCTCTCAGCGTCCTCGATACTCCGCAGTATTTGCGCATCGGCTATTGTGGCTCCTCCGGGCGAACAACTCCGCATTCGGTCGGTCAAGTCATCAAGTGCCAAGCGCGCCATCAGCGCGCAAACGTATGGGTCCTCAAACTCATCTCCACGCAAACTCCGAAGAAGCCCCCGCGCTTCTGAACGGAGAGATCGCCGGTTCAGCTCGTCTTTCTCTTGAAAAGCTTCACGAGCCAACAGAGAAGCTCTACTGTGCTTCAGCGCCCTGTCATTAGGGCGCGCTGCTTCGGCCCTACTCAGCCGTTCGCGAGCAAGCTCCAGATCACCACGTGAGTGATTCATCTCCAGGATCGCTTGCTGCTGAAGAACAAAAACATCACCGCCTGTAATATCCTCAGCAACCCCCAGTATCGCCCGCCTGTCTTCAAGTCCATTAGTCAACTCTCTAAGACTTTTAGATCCGATCATTCTTTTTAGGGCGTCGTTATCGGACGAGTAGGTCGTATTCATCGCGGCGATGACCCGTTTGTATTGAGCGACCTGTTTGCTCTGGGTATCTAAGACTCTGCGAAAAACAATGTCAGCGATTTGCGGGTGGCGTGTTCGGTAGGCATAGTCCCTTGATCCTGGGTCCATCGCCGCAAAGACCATCCCCTTTAAGGGGCCAAGAAAGCGTTTTTCAAAGTCGTTGAAGCTGATTCCGCTGAACTCGATGAACAAGACTTGCTCTGACCGGGACACGAAATCTGTTCAAAGTACAGACAAGAAGATAGAGTTCCTGCGCTTCCGTCAAAAGCACGCGATTATATTCTTCGAGCAGAATGTCTTCTAGCGGCCGCCCCTGCGTAGCTTCATAAAGAGCCACCAGTAACTGCTTGTCGGCAAGCTCTATGAATATTTCCTTTCGTCTCTGTCGGGGCTCGGCAGCCAACAGTCCGAGCGCACCATGTCGCTCTAAAAGTATAAGAAGAGCATCCACCTCACTGTCATGCAAATTGTGAAGGCCTGCTGAGAACTTCAGCCGATCGCCCAGAGCTTCGAGCGAATTCCCAAGAGCGGCATGCGTATCTGTTACCACTACGGTGATTGGCACCGAAGTCCGATCCAAGGCGTCGAGTAGAACCGTTAGCGCGGAAATCTGATCCGCCACGTGATCGACAGCTAGCACGACGCGAAGACCGGTTAGTTCATAAAGCTCTTGTAATGGCTCAGGGCGTAAGATAGCTCCGGGCGACGCGAAAAGAACGAGATGGCCATATTTCGTCGCTAAGTCATAAGCAATACGCCGTAATAAGACGGTTTTTCCGGCTCCCGCCACCCCTCGAAGTGCAATTGCGGAACTGTTTTCTTCGGCTTGGCAAAGCGCCATAGTCCTAAGCATCAGCGTCGAGTACGATGTGCGTTCGATGTCAAAGCCTTGCTCAATCGGAATCCACGACTGATCTCACCTTTGTAAAATGTCTCGGGAGTTAGCGGCGGTGAAATCATGCCGACGTGAACGTGCTCGACGTTGTTCTGCAAGAAAGCAATAATCGAGGGCGGCGCGGATACATTGCGGCGAAAATGCCGCTCTATAGAGTGCTGTGTTGGCGGTATTGCAGCGTGCAGAACGCGGTCGTCTGCATCAACTGCACTGTCGAGGACTTCCATAAAATCATCGAAGGACGCCTGAATTGGCGTCATTCGTTGTTTCGAGAGGAGCGATGCTTCGTAGGAATTAACCTGAGGAGAAATGAAATAATACATCGGGCGGCCAAGCGCGTCGCGCTCTACGGCGCCGAGAATTGCTTTGATATGTGGGTCAGCCAAGCGCGTTCCGACGAATATCAGAGGGTATCTTAGCGCTAAATCTTCAAGGCGCCTGAAGAGCCGCTTTCGGGTTGCGCCGAAATTCAAGTAGGACGAAGTCGTCAGGATGAGAGGGGCGTCGGGCTCATAGAGCCGATCTATACTACCGTGAAGTTTGAAATAGGGGAGCGGATTGGGAGCGGCTGCTAAATCCTTCTCTATGCTGTTTTGGTCACGGTGAAAGACACAAATCGTTTGAGAAGGGTTTTCGTTTTCCTTGTACGCGTCCTCGACTAGAAGATCGTAGTTCAGACTAAATATTGCGCGCCAGCGAAAAGCAGGAAGCAAGCGATGGCTTCGGCAAGGCTCGAACCCGAGAAATTGGTCGGAGATGAACCGTTCTAGTTGACCCCGGCCCGCTTCGTTCTCCGCGAAAGTTCGCGACCTCTTCCAACGAGGAATCCTTGCACTCTCCATTCAGGAAGTGATCGGCGATTAGATCGCGTAACTCTCCGCCCATTGGTATTGAGCGTCCATCCGAGTGCTTGCTGCCATGGCTTGCTCCGGCGCCCAGGAATAGAACCCCTTCGCCCCTCAGCACTGCATCTGATAACGTTCGGGGAATTGAAATGGGCAGACCCGCCTCCCTTAAGAGTTGTTCCCCTCGGCCGTGTAAACAAACTTGCACGGGGGCGCCAGAAGGCGGAGCCGAAAAGGGGCCGTCAGTCGGGGATCGCGAGAGCATTTCGGGCTTCTCAGGCCGCAAAGCAAAGCCGCGGCAGGCAGGCATGAGCCCTCATCTGACCGCTTCTGCCTTCGCCAAGGCTTCGGCGGACAGGTCGCGGGCACCTTCTCCCGGTCTCGGGGGAAGATTGGCCGTCGTGGCCTTCATGCTTCCCCCTCCCGCCTTCGCCAAGGCTTCCACCTTCGCCCTGGCGGATTACCGCGGACACGTCGCCGGACAAGCAAGGGGAGAGGGTGAGGGCGTGGCCTTCATGCTTCCCCCCTCCCTGCCCTCCCCCGCAAGGGGGGAGGGACGCTAATCCCATAGGGCTCCTCACCGCGGGGCGCGTGGCGACACGCGCTGAACTTCAGCAGGTTGACGCCCGCAAGCCTGAACCCTCATCCGTCGCCTTCGGCGACACCTTCTCCCGCAACCCGGATGTTTCCGGGTTGCTACTCATTTGCCGAAGTCGGGAACACCCGACTTCGGTCTCGGGAGAAGGTTGGCGCGGTGGCCGTCGTGTCGGCTATCGCCGGCGCGCGCCGCGCGCGGCGGCGGCGACGAGGATGGCGAGGCAGCCGATGAGCAGCGCCCCGCCGTCGAGGAGAGGCCTGGCGCCGAGGCCCGCGACCAGGGCGGCGACGATGAGGACCCATAGGAGGATCGCGCCGGTCAGGCGCGCGTCGGCGACGAACATGCCGGCGAGCTCGGCGGCGATGTCGCGCAGAAGCGTCACGGCGCGGCCTCCTTGGCGGCCTCTCTGGCGGCCTTCCTGGCAGGTGTGCGCAGGACCGACGCCGTCGCGAGAGCCGTCACCAGGAACGCCGCCACGAGGACGAGCAGCGAGAGGTCCTGCCCCGGCCATTCCACGCCGAGGCCTTCGCCGGTCCAGAAGACGCCGAACGCCGACAGCATCACCCCGACGCCGAATTTGAGCGTGTTCTCCGGCACCTTGGAGAGCGGCTTGTGGATGACGATGCCCGCCGTCAGCACGGCGACGCATGCGGCGGCCGCGCCGATCGCGGCGGGCCACAGGAGCCCGCGCCCCGCGCCGACCGCGATGACGATGAAGACGACCTCAAGGCCCTCCAGGAGCACGGCCTTGAAGGCCGCAAGACCCGCGATCCAGTCGAGCGAGGCATGCTTGCGCTTCGCCTCTTCGGTGAGCTCCTTCGTCTCCGCCGCGAAGGCCGCGACCTCGTCGTGCAGCGGCAGCACGCCGGCGGAGCGCAGGATCGCCTTCCTGAGCCAGCCCATCCCGAAGAGGAGGAGGAGCACCCCGATCGTCAGCTGCAGCACCTTGAGCGGGACGCGGTCGAGCAGCGGGCCGAGCGCGACGACCAGGAGGCCGAGCACGGCAAGCGCGACGAACGTGCCGAAGGTCGCCGGCCGCCAGCCGCGCAACGTGGCGACGGCGAGCACGATGGTGAAGGCTTCGACGACCTCCACCATCGAGGCGACAAAGGCGGCGGCGATCGCCGGGCTGGCGATGCCCCAGGATATCGCATGCATCAGGCGCGATCCTCTTTCAGCGGGCGAGCCTAACGCGCTCCCCCGCCCGCGGCCAACCCGGCGCGGCGATATGAGGCTCCGACGTCAGGCGGCGCATGATTTCACTGAATGCGCGTCTGTTTGACGGCGTTTGACGGCGTTTGACGGCAACAGCCTGTTTGCCGCAGGAGTGCTGAAACGCCAACGCGGCGGAACGACCGATGGCCGAGAACGCTCTGCTCCTGCTTCTTGCCGCTCTGCCGCTGATGGGAAGCCCCGGCCCGGCGACCTTGAGCCTCGCGGCGAGCGGCTCCGCGTTCGGGCTCGCACGATCGCTGCCTTACCTCGCCGGCATCGTCGCGGGAACCACCGCGGTGCTTCTGATGATCGCCGCCGGGATCGGAACCGTCATCCTGGCGGTGCCGGGTCTCGTGCCGGTCATCGCGGTCCTGGCGGCCTGCTACATCCTCTACCTCGCCTACCGGATCGCGACGGCCCCGGTCATCGCCGATCCGGCGCACGACCGGCCGGCGCCCTCCGTGACGCGGCGGACTGCTGCTCGCGATCGCCAACCCCAAGGCGTTCGCCGCGATCGGCGCGGTCTATGCGGGAATCGCCGTCGTTCCGGGGCATCCCGTGGCCGACGCCGCCTGGAAGGTCGGGCTCCTCTTCGCCGTCATCATCGTCGTCAATTCCGCCTGGCTTGCGATCGGGGCGTCCTTCGCCAGGCTGCTGAGGCGGCCGGCGGTAGGGCGGGCGGCGAATATCGGCTTCGCGGTCCTCCTGGTCCTTTCCGTCGCCGCCGCGCTCCTTCACTAGGGGGCACGAAAGTCCCGGGAATCCGCCGCCGCCGGTTTGATCTCCGCATCCGACCCTATTATCTGGGCCGGCCACATGATCTGGGCCAGCCGCGCCGCGATCCGTCGGAACCTGAAATGCCGAAGCACAAAGTCGCCATGCTGACCGCCGGGGGCCTCGCCCCCTGCCTCTCCTCCGCGGTCGCGGCGCTGATCGAGCGCTACACGGAGGTGGCGCCGGAGGTGGAGATCGTCGGCTATATCGGCGGCTATCGCGGGCTTCTGAAGGGCGAGAGCGTCACGCTCGACGAGGAGGCGCGCGCGCATGCCGCGATCCTCGACCGGCATGGCGGCTCGCCCATCGGCAACAGCCGCGTCAAGCTTACCAACGTCGCCGACGCGGTGAAGCGCGGCTTCGTCAAGGAGGGCGAGAACCCGCTCACCGTCGCCGCGCGGCGACTGAGCGATGACGGGATCACCATCCTCCACACGATCGGCGGCGACGACACCTCCACCACCGCCGCCGACCTCGCCGCCTACCTGAAGGAGAACGGCTACGGCCTGACCGTCGTCGGCCTGCCCAAGACCGTCGACAACGACATCGTCCCGATCCGCCAGTCGCTCGGCGCGATGACCGCGGCGGAAGAGGGCGCGATCTTCTTCGAGAACGTCGTCAACGAGTGCGACGGCGAGCCCGCGCACGCTCGTCGTCCACGAAGTGATGGGACGGAATTGCGGCTGGCTCACCGCCGCCACCGCGCGCGCCTACCGCGAGCGGCTGAAGGCGCTGGAGTTCCTGCCCACCTTCAACCTGAAGCCGGAGCGCAAGGCGATCGACGCGGTCTACGTGCCGGAGCTCGCGATCGAGATCGAGCCGGAAGGCGCCCGCCTGAAGCGCCTGATGGACGCCAAGAGCTGCCTCAGCGTCTTCGTCAGCGAGGGCGCCAACGCCGCCGGCATCGTGGAGGAAATGCTGGCGCGCGGCGAGGAGGTGAAGCGCGACGCCTTCGGCCACGTGCAGCTCGACAAGGTCAATGTCGGCGAATGGCTCGGCAACCGCCTCGGCAAGCTGGTCGGCGCGGAGCGCATCCTGGTGCAGAAATCCGGCTATTTCGCCAGGTCCGCGGCAGCAAACGAAGCCGACCGCCGGCTGATCCGCGAGATGGCGCATGTCGCCGTGGAATGCGGGCTCTCCGGCACGCCCGGCCTCGTCGGCAACGACGAAGAGCGGGGCGATGCGCTGCGCGCCGTCGAATTTAAGCGCATCAAGGGCGGCAAGCCCTTCGATATTTCGGCCGGATGGTTCAAGGATATGCTTTCCGCGATCGGCCAGCCCATGGGCGAGCCGGCCGCGGCCGCGCATGCCGGCGGAGACTGAGTTGCGCGGCGAAACGATATGTGGGGAGGGTGATGCTCGAAGGGCGCGGATGATTCAGCGAAGGAACGCTTCATGACCCTCAACGCGCGTATCGGCGACGTCACCGAGCGGATCAGGCTCCGGAGCCGCGATCGACGCAGCGCCTATCGGGAGCGCATCGCGCGGGCGGCCGCCAAGGGTCCGCATCGCACGCGGCTCTCCTGCGGCAACCTCGCGCACGGCTTCGCCGCCTGCGGCGTCGACGACAAAGCGAATCTCGCAGGCGACGCGGCGCCGAACCTCGCCATCGTCACCGCCTATAACGACATGCTCTCCGCGCATCAGCCCTATGAGCGCTTCCCCGACCTGATCCGCCAGGCGGCGCGCGAGGTCGGCGGCGTGGCGCAGGTGGCGGGCGGCGTCCCGGCGATGTGCGACGGCGTGACCCAGGGCCAGCCGGGCATGGAGCTCTCGCTCTTCTCCCGCGACGTGATCGCGCTCGCAGCGGGCGTGGCGCTCTCCCACGACATGTTCGACGCGGCGGTCTATCTCGGCATCTGCGACAAGATCGTGCCCGGCCTCCTGATCGGCGCGCTTTCGTTCGGGCACCTGCCGGCGATCTTCATTCCCGCCGGCCCGATGACGAGCGGCATGCCGAACGACGAGAAGTCGAAGGTCCGCCAGCTCTACGCGGAGGGGAAGGCCGGACGCGCGGAGCTCCTCGACGCGGAAGCGAAATCCTATCACGGCCCCGGCACCTGCACCTTCTACGGCACCGCCAACTCCAATCAGATGCTGATGGAGATCATGGGCCTGCATCTGCCCGGCGCCTCCTTCGTCAATCCGAACACGCCGCTCCGCGATGCCCTGACCCGCGAGGCGGCGAAGCGCGCGCTCGCCATCAGCGCGCTCGGCAACGAATACACGCCGGTCGGCGAGGTGATCGACGAGCGGGCGATCGTGAACGGCATCGTCGGCCTGCACGCGACCGGCGGCTCGACCAACCACACCATCCACCTCGTCGCCATCGCGCGCGCCGCGGGGATCGACATAACCTGGGACGACTTCGCCGATCTTTCGGAGGTGGTGCCGCTTCTGTCGCGCATCTATCCGAACGGGCTCGCCGACGTGAACCATTTCCACGCCGCCGGCGGCATGGGCTATCTGATCGGCGAGCTGCTCGACGCCGGTCTCCTGCACGACGACGTGCGCACGGTCTGGGGCACGAGCCTCTCCGCCTATCGCGTGGAGGCGAAGCTCGACGGCGTCGGCACGCTCAGCTTCGAGCCGGCGACCGCGGTCTCGCACGATCCGAAGGTGCTCCGCCCCGCCGCCGATCCCTTCCAGGCGAGCGGCGGCCTGAAGCTCCTGACCGGCAATATCGGGCGCGCGGTGATCAAGGTCTCCGCCGTCAAGCCGGACCGCCACCTCGTGGAAGCGCCGGCGATCATCTTCCATTCGCAGCACGCGCTGGCCGATGCGTTCCGCGCCGGAGAGCTCGATCGCGACTTCGTCGCCGTCATCCGCTACCAGGGCCCGCGCGCCAACGGCATGCCGGAGCTTCACAAGCTGACGCCGCTCCTCGGCGTGCTGCAGGACCGCGGGCACAATGTCGCGCTCGTCACCGACGGCCGCATGTCGGGCGCGTCGGGCAAGGTACCGGCGGCGATCCACGTTACGCCGGAGGCGGAGGCGGGCGGCGCGATCGCGCGGCTCCGCGACGGCGACATGATCCGCCTCGACGCGGCCGCCGGCCGGCTCGAAGCGCTGGTGCCGATCGAGGAATGGGAGCTGCGCGAAGCGGCCCCGGTCGATCTTTCTGACAACGAATACGGCGTCGGGCGCGAGCTCTTCGGCGCGTTCCGCCGGCTGGCGGACGCGGCGGAAGCGGGCGCCGGCGTTCTCGGCCTTGGAGGACATGCATGAGCCGCAGCGAAGCGTTGCAGCCGATCGTCGCGGCAGCGCCGGTCGTTCCCGTCGTCGTCATCGAGGAGAGCGCCGCCGCGGTGCCGCTCGCCCGCGCGCTCTGCGCCGGCGGGCTCAGGGTGATCGAGATCACGCTCCGGACCCGCGCCGCGACGGACGCGATCAAGGCGATCGCGGCTGAGGTGGAGGACGCGATCGTCGGCGCCGGCACGGTCTTGAGCAAGGGCCAGTTCGTCGCCGCGGAGAAGGCGGGCGCGCGCTTCATGGTCTCGCCGGGCGTCAGCCCCGACGTGCTCGCCGCCGCCGCCGATTCTCCCGTCCCGCTGATGCCCGGTGCGGCGACCGCCTCGGAGGCAATGACGCTGATGGATTACGGCTACACGATCCTGAAATTCTTTCCCGCCGGTCCGGCCGGCGGCATTCCCTATCTGAAGGCGCTCGCCTCGCCGCTTCCGGCGATCAGCTTCTGCCCGACCGGCGGGATCGACGCGAAGAACGCCGCCGACTACCTGGCGCTTTCCAACGTCGTCACCGTCGGCGGCTCCTGGGTCGCACCCGCCGACGCGATCAGAGACGGCGACTGGGCGCGGATCGAGAAGCTGGCGCGCGAGGCGTCGACGCTCGGACGGAGGGCGGCATGAAGGCGCTCGCCGCGGCTGCGCTCGAGGAGCTTCGCCTGCATCGCGACGCGATGGGGAACCCGCATCTGCGCGACCTCTTCGCCGCCGACGCCGAGCGCTTCACGCGCTTCTCGCTGACGCTCGGCGACCTGACGCTCGACTATTCCAAGAACCGCATCGTCGCCGACACCATGCCGCTGCTCTTCGCGCTCGCCGAGCATGCGGAGGTGGAGAAGCTGCGCGACGCGATGTTCGCCGGCGAGCCGATCAACGAGACGGAAAACCGCCCCGTCCTGCACGTGGCGCTGCGCGCGCCCGCCGACGCCGACATCCGCGTCAACGGCGAGAACGTCATCCCCGAGGTGCATCACACGCTCGACCGGTTTCTCAGGTTCGCCGACCAGATCCGCTCCGGCGAGCTGCGCGGCGTGGCCGCCGACAAGTTCGACGACGTTGTGAATATCGGCATCGGCGGCTCCGACCTCGGGCCGGCGATGGCGACCGCCGCGCTCACCCCCTATCGCGACGGTGGGCCGAACGTGCACTTCGTTTCCAACGTCGACGGCGCGGCTCTTGCCGATACGCTGGCCACGCTCGACGCGGAGCGCACGCTCTTCGTCATCGCCTCGAAGACCTTCACGACCTCCGAGACGATGACCAACGCCGCCTCGGCGCGCGAATGGCTCGCCTACCGGCTGGGCGAGGAGTCGGTCGCGACGCACTTCGCGGCGGTCTCCACCAACCTTCAGAAGGTCGCCGAGTTCGGCATCAACCCGGAGCGCGTCTTCGGCTTCTGGGACTGGGTGGGCGGCCGCTACTCGGTGTGGTCGTCGATCGGGCTGCCGCTGGCGATCTCGATCGGCGGCGCGAACTTCCGCCGCTTCCTCGCCGGCGCCAACCGGATGGACGAGCATTTCCGCACTGCGCCCTTGTCGGAGAACATGCCGGCGATCATGGGGCTCCTGGGCGTGTGGTACCGCAACGTCTGGGACTTCCGCACCCACGCGGTGCTCCCCTACGACCAGCGCATGTCGCGCTTCGCCGCGCATCTGCAGCAGCTCGACATGGAATCGAACGGCAAGCGCGTGACGCGGCAGTCGCGGCTCGTGGAGAACCGCACCGGCCCGATCGTCTGGGGCGAGCCCGGCACCAACGGCCAGCACGCCTTCTATCAGCTCCTGCACCAGGGGACGGAGATCGTGCCCGCCGACTTTCTGATTGCCGCGGAGCCGCACGAGGAGATGGGCGACCACCACGCCAAGCTCGTCGCCAACTGCCTGGCGCAGACCGAGGCGCTCGCTTTCGGCAAGACGGAGGCGGAGGTCCGCGCGGAGCTCGAAGCGAGCGGCCTCTCCGCGCTCGCGGTGGAGAAGCTCGCGCTCCACAAGGTCTTCCCCGGCAACCGCCCGACGAACACGCTGCTCTACCGAAAACTCGATCCGGAGACGCTCGGGCTGCTCGTCGCGCTCTACGAGCACCGGGTGTTCGTGGAAGGCGCGGTCTGGGACATCAACTCCTTCGACCAGTGGGGCGTGGAACTCGGCAAGGCGCTCGCGACGCGGCTGGTGCCGGTGGTGGAGGACCCGAAGCGCACCGAGGCGCTCGACGTTTCCACCCGCGGGCTCCTCACGCGCTACCACGCGCTGAAGGCGGCGAAGCCCGAAGGCAGCGGCTAACCCCAGGGATTCCGGGCGATCAGCGGTTGTTAGGGTTAACTCTCACATTCACGTGATCACGCTCGCGTGATCTATAGGGTCGCTGCATGGCCCGGTGGGGGAGCGGCTACCCAACGGTGGTGCAACACCGGACAGGCTTGGTTCAAGTCCAGGCCCGGGCCTCCAAAATGCGGCGTGAGGAGCAGGTGCTTAGGGCAAGCCTTCCTTCAAAGCGCTCGCTCGAAGGACCGCCAAGGACGCTGCCTCAAATTTCGCAATGCCCGTGCGCTTATTTCGACTCCGAATCTGGGTGGTAGCATTGGCCGCCTGTTGATCGAAGGGTTGTGTCGAAATAGTCGACACATCGAAAGATACGCGAGTCCAACTGCCAAAACGTGACGACCGCCTGCGCACCATCGGTTCAGGAAAGGCCGGTCGCCGCTCGAAGCTCTGCTGATCGTGCCGCCAGCTTCGCCGAGTTGATCCCGTAATTTGGGACCCAATCTCTCATCTCGTCCGCTTGGACTCGGGCCCTGCCCTTGAGGCCGGTCAACGGTTGTCCAACACCCATGGAAAGCTCTCGTTAGGCATTGGCGGTCTCGAACTGTCGAACGGCCGTGAAGCCGAACGTCCCCACCTCGCCGTCCCTCGTCGCCAGGAACTCGGCCTTCTCTAGGGGCAGGTCCAGCACGTCCGCGACGGCTTCAATAGTCACGCCCGTCAGCAAGAGGTCGCCGCCGCGCTCATAGATGTCGAACAGCGGGGCTGGCGGCGGCGGAACAGGGTACTGAAACCAGCGCGCGAGAGATCGAAAGCCAAGCATAGAAGGGAACCCTACACTTCAGTGCTGGGCTACCATGGCGATCTTAATGACTCTTGACTCGCCTAGCCTCGCGACGCCGCCTTCCGAGATCGGCGTTGCCCCCGCTTCTTCGCAGCGGCCTCGGGCCGCACGAGTGCGCTCCCGCCCTCACCCCTTCCCAAGCCTCTCCCGCAAATGCGGATATTTCTCCGTGAGCAGCGCGCCGAAATAGTAGGTCGGCTTGAAGGCCGGGTGCGCCTTGATCAGCTCGAACCACCGGGAAATCTCCGGTCTGTCGTCCCACATGCTCGAGAGGTTGATGTCGTCGAGGCGGACGATGACCGGCATTACCGCGATGTCGGCGAGCGTCAGCTTCTCGCCCATCATGAACGGCCCGCCGCTATCGACGATCGCGTCGTGCATGCGGGCGACGCCGCGGCGGAGCCGGTCGAGCGCTCCGTTCATCTCCTCCTCGCTGAAGCCGGTGCGGCCCATCTTCAGAAGGAACTCCTTGCGGAGCGGCTTCGATTCGGCGAGCGCCAAAAACGCCTCCTCGCTCATCGTCTGGAAATGCGGAAGGAAGGCGAGGTTGTAGGAGGGGATGCGCACCGCCGGCGTCGGCACCTCGTCGATATAGCGCATGAGCGAGCGGAGATGCGCGATCTCCACCAGCCCCTCGGGCCGCAAGCGCGCCGGCTCCGGATGCCGCTCGTCGAGATATTCCATGATCACGGCGGAATCGACGATCACCGCGCCGTCGTCGACGATGGTCGGCACGACGCCGTTCGGGTTGAGCTTCAGATAGTCGGGCTTCAGCTGATCGCCGGAGAAGAGGTCGAGCTTCACTTCCTCGAAGGGAATGCCCTTGGCGTTCAGGACGAAGCGGACGCGCTGGCTGCACGTCGATTGCGGCGCGTTGTAGAGCACGATGTCAGCCATGCGCGCGGACGGCCTCCATCCAGCCGAGCCCGTCCTCGACCGCGCCGCGCGCGCGATATTCCGCGCCGATGAAGCCTTCGTAGCCCATGCGGTCGATCGCCGGGAGAAGCCACGGATAGGCGATCTCGCCTTCGTCCGGCTCGGCGCGCGAGGGCACCGCGGCGATCTGGATATGGCCGATCATCGGCATCAGCTCATTCGAGCCGCCGCGTCAGGTCGCCTTCGAGAATCTGCACGTGGTAGCAGTCGAAGAGCATCTTCACGTTGGGACGGTTCAGCTCCTGCAGGATCGCGACCGCCTGCTCGGTGGAGTTCACGAAGGCGCCCGGCACGTCGTAGGGATTGAGCGGCTCGATCAGGATGGTGATGCCGAGCGCTTCGGCGCCGCGCGAAGCGTGCTCGAGCGCGGCGAGCAGCGTCTTGCGCGCCGCGCCGCGTTCCGCATCCGTCACCTTGCCGCCGGTGACCTGGATGTAGCGCGCGCCGATCGCCTCCGCATAGGCGAGCGCCTCGTCGATCGCGGCGCGCGCCTCGCCCTCGCGGCCGGGGATCGCCGCCATGCCGATCTCGCCCGCCGCGACGTTGCCGTGGCTGGTGTTGATGCCGGCGACGGGAAGCGCCACCTCGCTGAGCAAAGCGCGCATCTCCTCCGCCGGGACGGCGTAGGGCGTGTGGAACTCCACCGCGTCGAAGCTCGCGGCTTTCGCCCGCCTGACCGCGTCGACGAGCGGCAGGTCCTTCCAAAGAAATCCGAGATTGGCCGATAGTCTGAGCATGCCCGTTCCCCCCGATTTTTCGGCTAGCACGAGACGCCGCGCGATGGAATGCGGGGGCAGCGCCCCTGCCCTGAGGCCCGCGTTGACCGCGGCGGGCGCGAAGTCTAGCGTCGCGCGCAGATGGTTGTCCCTCGCGAGGGGCTGAAACGATCCCGCTCACGACCGACCCATGCCGGGGGTCCAAACGGGGCCGTCTGTCGAAGCCTCGCGGCGTCCGCCGCGGGCGAACCTCGCGCATCTGAACGGAGGTTCGCCGATGGTGCTTGTCACATTCAAAGTTGTCGTCATTGCCGGGCTTGACCCGGCTGGCGCGCGGGGCCGGGCATGACCGGCCAACGCAACGCCTCCGCCATCGGGCTGATGGTCTGCGGCCATGGCAGCCGCGACGCCGACGCCGTCGCGGAATTCGCCACGCTCGCCGAGCGGCTGAAGCCGCGCTTTCCCGACTGGCCGGTCGATTACGGCTATCTGGAATTCGCCCGGCCGGTGATCCGCGACGGGCTCGACCGGCTGGTCGCCGCCGGCGCGAGCCGCATTCTCGCGATCCCCGGCATGCTCTTCGCCGCCGGCCACGCCAAGAACGACATTCCTTCCGTCCTGAACACCTATCAGCACGGCCGCCCCGGCCTCACGATCGAATACGGCCGCGAGCTCGGCATCGACGCGAAGATGATCCGCGCCGCCGGCGCGCGCATCGAAGAGGCGCTTGCTGCGGCAGGCGACGTCCCGCCGCACGAAACGCTCCTCGTCGTCGTCGGGCGCGGCGCCTCCGATCCCGACGCCAATTCCAACGTCGCCAAGGTGACGCGCATGCTGTGGGAGGGGTTCGGGTTCGGCTGGGCGGAGACGGCCTATTCCGGCGTCACCTTTCCGCTGGTGGAGCCGGCGCTGGAGAAGGCGGCGCTCCTCGGCTTCCGCCGCATCGTCGTCTTCCCCTACTTCCTCTTCACCGGGATCCTGGTGCAGCGCATCTACGACGCGACCGACGCCGTCGCCGCGCGCCACCCGGAGATCGAGTTCTCAAGGCGCCTTATCTGAACGACCACCCGCTGGTGATCGAGACCTTCGTCGACCGCGTGAACGAAATCCTGACCGGGCAGAACCTGATGAACTGCCAGATGTGCAAATACCGCGAGCAGATTCTCGGCTTCGAGGCGGAGGTCGGCCTGCCGCAGGAGAGCCATCACCATCACGTGGAAGGGATTCTCGGCGCGGACGCTTCCATCTCCCAACGGGAGAGGGAGGCACCTGCCTCCGTGCTGCACTACAAGCCTGTGCATACCCACGCGCACGGCCACGCGCATGACCACGATCACGCGCACGACCATCACCACCATCCCTATCCGCATGCCGACCATCCGCTCGGGCCGCGCTCGCTGAAACGGAAATAGCCCGGTGCGGAGCATGCTCGACTATCTGCGCGATCCGGCGGAGATCACCCGCCGCTCGTTCGAGATCATCGCGGCGGAGGCGAATCTCTCCGCGTTGCCCGACGACATCGCGCCGGTCGCCGCGCGGATCGTGCACGCGTCGGGCATGCCGGATATCGTCGGCGATCTCGCCTTTTCCGAAGGCGCCGCGCGCGCCGGCGCCGCCGCGCTCAAGGCGGGCGCGCCGGTCCTCTGCGACGTGCGCATGGTCGCCGCCGGCATCGCGACGAAGAGCCTGCCGAAGAAGAACGATGTCCATGTCGCGCTCGACGCGGAGGGGACGGATGCGCTCGCTGCGCGCTCCGGCCAGACCCGCTCCGCCGCCGGCATGGAGCGGATGCAGGACCGCTTTGGCGGAGCGATCGTCGTCATCGGCAACGCGCCGACCGCGCTCTTCCGTCTCCTGGAACTTGCCGCCGACGGTGCGGCAAAACCGGCGCTGATCCTCGGCTTTCCGGTGGGCTTCGTCGGCGCGGCGGAATCGAAAGAGGCGCTTGCGGCGAACGATCTCGGCCTCCCCTTCATCGCGCTTCGCGGCCGGCGCGGCGGCAGCGCCATCGCCGCCGCGGCGCTGAACGCGCTGATCCTCGGTGCGGCATGACGCCATGGCTCACCATCGTCGGCATCGGCGATGACGGGCTTGACGGGCTCTCGCCCGCGGCGCGCTCGCTGGTGGAGACCGCGGAGGTACTGGTTGGCGCGAAGCGCCATCTCGCCAGGCTGGCCGACGCGCCGAACGGACAGGAGCGGATTGCCTGGACCTCGCCGCTCACGGAGATGACCGAGCGCGTGCTCGCCATGCGCGGCCGCCGCGTCACCGTGCTCGCATCCGGCGATCCGATGCACTACGGCATCGGCGCGACAGTCGCCGGCCGCGTCACGCCGGAGGAGGTGACGGTCGTGCCACACGTTTCCTCCTTCGCGCTCGCCGCCGCGCGCCTCGTCTGGCCGCTCGATCGCGTGACGCTGCTCAGCGTCCACGGACGACCGATCGAGCGCGTGTCGCCGCATATCGCGCCCGACGCGCGGCTCCTGATCCTCGCCCATGACGGGCAGACACCAAAAGCGATCGCCGCGATGCTCGCCGATCGCGGGTTCGGCGACAGCCGCCTGACCGCGCTCGCCCACATGGGCGGGGCGACGGAATCCCGGACCACGGCGCGCGCAAAAGAATGGTCCGCGGAGGTGCCGGAGCTGCATGTGCTCGCGGTGGAGTGCGTCGCGGGCCCGGAGGCCGTCTGGTATCCGCGCATCGCGGGCCTTCCGGACGAGGCCTTTGCGCATGACGGCAAGCTCACCAAGCGTGCAGTCCGTGCGCTGGCGCTCGCCAAGCTCATGCCGCGACGCGGCGCTCTTCTTTGGGATATCGGCGCGGGCTGCGGCTCGATCGGTATCGAATGGATGCGCGCCGCCGACAATGCACAGGCGATCGCGCTGGAGCCACGCGCCGACCGCCGTGCCATGGCCGCGGAGAACGCGGCTTCGCTCGGCGTGCCAGGGCTCGACATCCGCGACGGGAGCGCCCCCGATGCGTTGCTTGATCTGCCCGACCCTGACGCGGTCTTCGTCGGCGGCGGTATTGCGACGCCGACACTCGCGGCAGCGATGGCGCGGCTACCGGCCGGCGGCGGCCTCGTCGCGCACGCCGTGACGCTGGAAAGCGAGGCGGTGCTCCTCGCCGCCTATGCGGACCATGGCGGCGCGCTGACGCGACTTTCCACGGCCGAGGCCGAGCCGATCGGCGGTTTCTCCGGCTGGCGGCCGGCAATGCCGGTGACGCAATGGGCCTGGGTGAAGCCCGGGAGCAAATCATGAGCGGCCGGCTCTACGGGATCGGCGTCGGCCCCGGCGATCCGGAGCTGATGACCCTGAAGGCGGTGCGCATCCTCGCCTCCGTGCCGGTCGTCGCCTATCCCGCGCCGGACAAGGGCGAGAGCAGCGCACGCGCCATCGCCGCGACGCATATCCCCGCCGGGCGGACCGAGATCGCGATCCGCGTGCCGATGCGGCCCGGCCCAGAACCCGCCGCGATCTACGACGAGGCCGCGAGCGAGATCGCAACGCATCTTGAGGCCGGCCGCGACGTGGCGGTGCTCTGCGAAGGCGATCCGCTCTTCTACGGCTCCTTCATCTATCTGCACGATCGTCTCTCCGCGCGCTTCCCCACGTCGATCGTGCCGGGGGTGAGCTCGCTCACCGCCTGCGCCGCGGCGGCGAACCGCCCGCTCGTCCGCCGCGACGAGATGCTCGCGGTTCTCCCCGCGACGCTTTCGGACGACGCGCTGGCGCGCCGGCTCGAAGACGCGGACTCCGCGGCAATCCTCAAGGTGGGCCGGCATCTGCCGCGCCTGAAGGCGCTCATCGCGCGGCTCGGGCTGAGCGAGGGAAGCGCCTATGTCGCGCATGCCTCGCGCGGTGACGAACACGTGGCTCTGCTGAACGACCTCGATCTGGAGACCGCGCCCTATTTCTCCATGCTTCTCGTCACGAAGGGCGGCAGGCGATGACGCCGGTGTTCGTTGTACTGACGCACGACGGACTCGTGACGGCGCGGCGTGCCGCCGCGGCGGTGGATGGTGAAGTGCATGTGCTCAGCGCGGCGCGCGCCGACTCCTTCTCCCATGGGGAGAAGGTGGATGCGAAGCAGCCGGATGAGGGGTTGCCGGGGGTAAAGAGCAAGCGCCGCATCCCCTCACCCGTCGCCTTCGGCGACACCCTCTCCCCTTGGGAGGGGGTTCGCGTCGAGGTCTTCACCGACACCGCTGCCCACCTCCGCGCGCTCTTTAGCGAAGGCCGGCCCATCGTCGGCGTCTGCGCCGCCGGAATCCTGATCCGCGTGCTCGCCCCGCTCCTTGCCGACAAGCGCGGGGAACCGCCGGTGCTTGCGCTGTCGGAGGACGGCGCTTCGGTCATTCCCCTCCTCGGCGGGCATCGCGGCGCGAACGAGCTTGCCCGCAAACTCGCCGCCGCGCTCGGCGGCCATGCGGCGATCACCACCGCCGGCGACAACCGCTTCGGCGTCGCGCTCGACGCACCGCCCGAAGGCTGGACGCTCGCCAATCCTGAGGACGCGAAGGCGGTCATGGCGGCGCTCCTCGCCGGTGCGTCGGCGCGGCTTGAGGGCGACGCGTCATGGCTTTCTGAGAGCGCCATTCCATTCGCGGAGAGAGGCACGGTTCGCTTGGTCGCCACGACTGCCGACCTCAGACATGACCGCGTACCCTCCCCCTTGAGGGGAGGTCGAAGGTCGCAAGGCGAAGCCGCGGCGAGCTTCGGGAGGGGGGACGAACCCTCTCCGACGCGACCCCCTCCCGAAACCGACCGCGCTGCGCTTGCCGGTTTCGACCTCCCCTCAAGGGGGAGGTTAGGGCTGCAATCCGGAGATCGGGAAGGACTCGCCCTCTTCTACCATCCGCGCCGCCTCGCGCTCGGGATCGGCTGCGAGCGGAACGCCGATCCGCAGGAGGCGGTCGCGCTCGTCGAACAGACCCTCGCCGATGCCGGGCTCGCGCCGGGGGCGGTCGCGCTCGTCGCGTCGATCGACCTGAAGGCCGACGAGCCCGCCGTGCTTCGGGCCGCGGAACATTGCGGCGTGCCGGCGCGCTTCTTCAGCGCCGAGGCCTTGGAAGCGGAGACGCCGCGCCTCAAGAACCCCTCCGAGACCGTCTTCCGCGAGGTCGGCGCGCATGGCGTGGCGGAGGCGGCGGCGCTCGCAGCCGCCGGACCCGACGCGACGCTGATCGTCGCCAAGCGCAAGAGCGCGCGCGTCACCTGCGCCATCGCCGAGGCGCCCGCCATCATCGACGCGACGAAGGTCGGGCGCGCGCGCGGAAGGCTCGCGGTCGTCGGCATCGGACCGGGCAGCGCCGAGTGGCTGACGCCAGAAGCGAAGCGGCTTCTTCAGACGAGCGACGCGGCGGTCGGCTATTCGCTCTATCTCGACCTCGTCGCACCGCTGATCGCCGAGGCAGAGCGTTTCGACTCCGCGCTCGGCTCGGAGGAAGACCGCGTCAGGACGGCGCTTGCGCTTGCCGGCAAAGGCCGCTCGGTCGCGCTCGTCTCCTCCGGCGACGCGGGCATCTACGCGCTGGCGACGCTTGTTTTCGAGTGCCTCGAGGCGGGCGGTCTTCCCGACGGCGCGCAGCGCGCGGAGATCGTGGTCGCGCCCGGGGTCTCTGCCATGCAGGCGGCGGCGGCGCGGGTCGGTGCGCCGCTCGGCCACGATTTCTGCGCCATCTCGCTTTCCGATCTCTTGACGCCATGGGAGACGATCGAAGCGCGCATCCGCGCCGCGGCGGAGGGCGATTTCGTCGTCGCCTTCTATAACCCGGTGTCGCAGCGCCGCCGCATGCAACTCGCCGAAGCAAAACGCATCCTGCTTGAATGTCGCCCGCCGGGAACGCCTGTCGTGCTTGCGAGGAACCTTGGCCGCGACGGCGAGACGGTGACGACGGTCGCGCTCGCCGATCTGTCCGTGGAGGACGTGGACATGCTGACGCTTGTCCTCGTCGGCGCGTCGACGACACGGCAGATGACGGCCGGCGGCCGCTGCTTCACCTACACGCCCCGCGGTTACGAGAAGAAGCGCAACGCCGATGCCGCTGAGTAGTGGACGACGCCAAAGGCCGGCCCTCTCAACCTCCCCCTTGAGGGGAGGTCGAAGCCGGCAAGCGAAGCGCTGCCGGGTTCGGGAGGGGGGAGCAACGGCCCTGCCTCAAGCCCCCTCCCGAAATTCATTGCGGCTTCGCCTTACGAATTTCGACCTCCCCTCAAGGGGGAGGTTAAGCGGTGGCATCGTCCGCGACAGAGCCGCCTCACCGTGAGCGTCGTGCATTTCATCGGCGCCGGGCCGGGCGCGCCGGACCTGATCACCGTGCGCGGGCTTAAGGCTGATCGAGCGCTGCCCGGTCTGCCTCTATGCCGGCTCGCTGGTGCCGGCGGAGGTGGTCGCGTCAGCGCCGAAAGGCGCGCGCGTCGTCGACACGGCGCCGCTCGACCTCGACGCGATCGTCGCGGAGATGGAGCGCGCCGTCGCGCAGAAGAAGGAGGTGGCGCGCGTCCATTCCGGCGACCCGTCGCTCTATGGCGCGATCGCCGAGCAGATCAGGCGGTTGAAGGCGCTCGGCATTCCCTATGACGTGACGCCGGGCGTGCCGGCCTTCGCGGCGGCCGCCGCCGCGCTCGGGCGCGAGCTGACGATCCCCGAGGTCAGCCAGACGGTGATCCTGACGCGCACGGCGATGAAATCCTCCGCCATGCCGGAGGGCGAGGAGCTCAAGACACTCGCGCAAAGCCGCGCGACGCTCGCGATCCACCTCTCGGTGCGCAATCTCCTGGAGGTGGAACGGCAGCTCACGCCCTTTTACGGTTCCGACTGCCCGGTGATCGTCGCCTATCGCGTCGGCTGGCCGGACGAGAAATTCATCCACGGCACATTGTCGGATATCCGCGGAAAGGTGCGCGCGGAGAAGATCACGCGGACGGCGCTGATCTTCGTCGGCCGCGCGCTGGCCGACACGGACTTTCGCGACTCCGCGCTTTACAATTCATCGCACGCGCATGTGCTCAGGCCTAAGCGGAAAGCCGAGTAGGCTCATCCCTCTCCGTCGTCATTGCCGGGCATGACGACAACTGGAGGGACGCCAGTGCCCGTCAACGCGCGTCGATGACGTGCATGAACGAGCCCATGATTCTTCCGCGGCGAAGGCCGGCCGGTCCGAGATTTTCGCCCGCCGCATCCTCCGCTTCGAACAGCCGATCGGCGTCGCCCTCGCTGACGACCCGCGCGAAGTGGAACTCGTGCGCGGTCATCGTCGCGTCCCACGGCAGGTCGGAGAGCGGCCTCAGCACCCGGTAGCCGAGGTGCAACATGCGGTGCTTGAAGCTTGTCTGAAGCGGAAGCAGGCCGAGCATCGGATGATCCGCGCCCTCGGCATCGACGAGGCTTTCGCCCAAAACCATGTAGCCGCCGCACTCGCCATAGATGAGCGCGCCGCGCTCCGCCGCGGCATGCATGCCGGCACGGAACTTTTTCGCCGCCGCGACCGCGCTTGCATAAAGCTCCGGATAGCCGCCGGGGAGATAGACCGCGTCGGCGTCCGCCGCCGGCGCTTCATCGGCGAGCGGCGAGAAGAAGACGATCTCCGCGCCGGCGTCGCGCCAGTCGGAGAGGAGATGCGGATAGGCGAAGGCGAAGGCGACGTCGCGCGCCACGGCGATGCGCTGGCCGATGGGCGCGGAGGCGTTCCCTCCCCCCTTGCGGGGGAGGGTCAGGGAGGGGGGAAGGGCGCGCCGCGCCGATGATCGTCTCAAGCTGGCAACCCTCCACCATGAGATCGGCCGCGCGCCCAATCTTCGCGGCGAGGTCCGCGTGCTCCTCCGCCTGCACCAGCCCGAGATGGCGCGAGGGCAGCGCCACCGCCGGCTCGCGTCTCACCATCCCGAGCAGCGGAACGGCCGCACGGAGAAAGCCTTCGCGGATGAGGTCGGCGTGGCGCTCCGACGCGACCTGGTTCGCGATGGCGCCGGCGATCTCGAATCCGTCAGCCAACCGCTGAAAACCTTCCGCAATCGCCGCCGCGCTCTGCGCCATGCCGTGCGCGCCGACGACGAGCACCGACCGGCAGACCGGTCAGCGCCGCGAGCGAAGCGGTGGAGCCCGCGCCGCCCGCGCCGCCGTCGAAGAGGCCCATCACGCCTTCCACGATGACGATGTCCGCGTCCGCGCCGTGGCGCGCCAATCGTGCGCAGAGCACCTCCGGCGTCATGGCCCAGGGATCGAGATTGATCGCCGGCGCGCCGCTCGCGGCTTCCAGGAATTTCGGGTCGATGTAGTCCGGCCCGCACTTCGCCGCGGCGACTTTGAGCCCGCGCCGACGCAAGGCGGCGATCAGCCCGACCGCGACCGTCGTCTTGCCGGAATGGCTGGCGGCGGCGGCGAGGATCAGGCCGCGCGCGCTCATTTGAAGCTCACGCGCTCTCGCTCCGCTCCGCGTTCCGCCCGAGCGGATCGGCGACGAGCACGCGGCCCGACAACGCGCCGAGCCAGTCGAGCCCGGCGCGAAGCCTGACCACCTCGCCGACGACCACGATCGCCGGGGGCTGAAGATCGCTCTTCGCGACGTCGGCTTCGGCCGCGCCGAGCGTCGTCTCCAGCACCTGTTGCGAGACGGTCGTGGCGTCGGAGACGACCGCGACCGGCTCGTCGGCGCGCCGCCCCGCCGCGATCAGCGCCGATGCGATCTGCCCGAGATGCTTCATCGCCATGTACATGACGATGACCGGGGCGCCGCGCGCCACGCCAACCCAGTCGATGGAAGACGGCGTCAGCCCGCTCTGGTCGTGCCCGGTCAGGAAGGTCACGGCATGGTTCACGTCGCGATGCGTGACCGGGATGCCGGCATAGCCGAGCCCGCCGATTCCGGCAGACACGCCCGGCACGACGCGGAAGGGGATTTTCGCCTGCACCAGCGCCAGCGCTTCCTCGCCGCCGCGCCCGAAGACGAAGGGGTCGCCGCCCTTCAAGCGGCAGACGCGTTTTCCTTTTCGCGCGAGCTCCACAAGCCGCAGCGAGATGTCGCGCTGGCTCGGCGACGGCTTGCCGCCGCGCTTCCCCGCATATTCGACAATCGCGCCCGGCTGCGCATGCGCGAGCACCCGCTCGTCGACCAGCGCGTCGTAGACGACGACGTCCGCCTGCCTGAGCGCATTCAGCGCGTGCAGCGTCAACAGCCCCGGATCGCCGGGCCCGGCGCCGACCAGCCACACCCATCCGGGCTCGAAGACGGGCAGGCCGTCGAGGATTGCATCGCGTTCCGCCATGCGCGTTGTTCTATCCGCTCGGCGGATCGGCCGCTATAGGAGCGGCATGTCGGACATTGCGCCGCACCGCCGGCCCGCGAGTCACGAAAAGGCCCCGCTCCGCCGCGGCTGGACCACCGGCGCCTGCGCCACCGCCGCGGCCAAGGCCGCGTTCGCAGCCCTTCTGACCGGCGACTTCCCCGACCCGGTGACGATCCGCCTGCCGCGCGGCGAGACGCCGGCCTTCGCGCTGGCGCGGACGAAGATGGAGGGAGAGATCGCCACTGCCAGCGTCATCAAGGATGCCGGCGACGATCCCGACGTGACGCACCATGCGGAGATCGTCGCGACCGTGCACCGCCTTTCGCCGGGCGCGGGGATAAGGTTCGTCGCCGGCGCGGGCGTCGGCACGGTGACGCGCGCCGGTCTGCCAATCCCGCCCGGCGAGCCGGCGATCAACCCGGTGCCGCGCAGGATGATGGAGGAGGCGATCGGCGAAGTGGCGGCCGCGCACGGCGCGTCGCCCGACGCCGAGATCGCGATCGCGATTCCGGGCGGCGAGGCGATCGCGGCGAAGACCTGGAACCCGCGGCTCGGGATCGTGGGCGGGCTGTCGATCCTCGGCACGACGGGGATCGTCGTGCCCTTCTCCTGCGCCGCCTGGATCCATTCCATCCATCGCGGCATCGACGTCGCGCGCGCAGCCGGACTGACGCATGTCGCGGGCTCGACCGGCAATGTCTCCGAGCAGACGGTCAAGGCGCGCTTCGATCTTCCCGACA
This sequence comes from uncultured Alphaproteobacteria bacterium, assembly GCA_963814905.1. Classification (GTDB taxonomy): domain Bacteria; phylum Pseudomonadota; class Alphaproteobacteria; order Rhizobiales; family Afifellaceae; genus DASWJZ01. Next base: position 74,139 of record CAWFEM010000010.1, read on the forward strand.
TCGCGCTTCTCGACATGGGCGATTTTTGCGGGGGCTTGCTCAAATATCTCCGCGACCATCCGATCGACAGGCTCACCATCGCCGGCGGCTTCGGCAAGCTGACGAAGCTCGCGCAAGGCGCGCTCGATCTTCATTCGTCACGCTCCGAGATCGACCGCGATTTCCTCGCCGAACGCGCGCGAGGTGCCGGCGCCGATGACGGGCTCTGCAGTGCAATCGCCAAGGCGAACACCGCCGCCGAGGCTCTGACGCTTGCAGCGGATGCAAACGTTCCGCTCGCCGCCATCGTCGCGGAGGCGGCGCGGAAGACGGCAAAGAAAACGCTCGCCGTCGCCCCGGTCGCCGTCAACGTGCTCATCGTCGATCGCGACGGAAAAATCCTCGCGGAGACCGGCCATGGCTAGGCTCCTGATCCTCGGCGGCACGGCGGAGGCGGCGGAGCTTGCGGCAAGGCTTGCTGGCGACGACCGGCTGGAGACAGTCACCTCGCTTGCCGGCCTGACGCGGCTCCCGAATGTCGGCGCGGGCCGGGTACGGCGCGGCGGCTTCGGCGGGCCCGACGGCCTCGCGGCATTCCTGAAGGAAGAGCGCTACGACGCCCTGATCGACGCGACGCATCCCTTCGCCGCGCAGATCGCCGCCCACGCGGCGGAGGCGGCGGAGATTGCGCGTGTGCCGCGGGTAAAACTCGTGCGCCCGGCTTTCGAGCGCACCGCCGAGGATCGTTTCGTGCCGGTCAAGGACATGGAGGAAGCGGCGGCGGCCCTGCCGCAGGGCGCACGCGCCTTCCTTGCGGCCGGGCGGCGCGAGCTTCATCCCTTCGCGGCACGGACTGACCTCTGGTGCCTCGTGCGCATGATCGAGCCGCCCGCCGCCGGCGAGACGCTGCCGAAAGGCGAGCTGATACTCGGCCGCCCGCCGACCGATCCGGAGACGGAGGCCGCGCTCTTCAAGACCCACGCCATCGAATGGATCGTATCGAAGGATTCCGGCGGTCGAGCCGGCGCCAAGATCGAGGCGGCACGGCAGCTCAAGCTTCCGGTCGTGCTGGTGGAGCGGCCCGCCCCGCCGCCCGGTCCGACGCTTCCGGATGTCGACACGGTCGTTAAGTGGATTGATGCGACATTATTCCAGCAACAGACGTGAGGCCGCCATGCCCGAAGACCGTTCCGACAGGCTCGCAGTGCTGATCGACGCCGACAACACGTCGGCGCAGATCGCCGACGGCCTGTTCGAGGAGATCGCAAAGATCGGCGAGGCAAGCGTGCGCCGCATCTATGGCGATTTCGCCTCATCGCGGATGAAGGGCTGGTCTGCGGTGCTGTCGAAGCACGCGATCATCCCGCAACAGCAATTCGCCTACGTGACCGGCAAGAACGCATCGGACATCGCGCTCGTCATCGACGCCATGGACCTGCTTCATAGCGGCCGTTTCGACGGCTTCTGCCTCGTCTCGTCGGATAGCGACTTCACGCGGCTAGCGGCGCGCATCCGCGAGCAAGGCGTCGACGTCTATGGCTTCGGCGAGCAGAAGACGCCGGAGAGCTTCCGCCAAGCGTGCCGCCGCTTCATCTACACGGAGAACCTGCTGCCGAGGAGGCACACGGCCGCCGAGCCCAACGCGGCGGAAACCCGGGCGCTTCAATCGCCCGATGACGCCACGCCCATCCTGAAGCGGGTCATCGGCCAAATGGAGACGGAAGACGGCTGGGTCTCGCTCTCCATATTCGGGCGTCGGCTTTCCAACCTCGCCCCCGATTTCGACCCGCGCACCTACGGCTACAGCAAGCTGAGCGACCTTTTCCGCAACAACCCGGCCTTCGACGTCGAAAAAGCGGACGACGGTCTGCGCATTCGCGTGAAGAAAACGGCACCGCAGAAACGCTCGCGCAAGCCGCAAGGCCGCACCGGAAACTAGCACGCCACCTAAGCCGCGCACTGCTCCTTGGCGCCGCGCTTGTCCTGCGCGAGCCAGGTGTCGAGGAAATTCCACAGCCACGCGCGCACCGGCGGGTCGTAGCGGAACCATCCCGCCATGTGCTCCGCCCGCCCCTGCGCCTTCGGCAGGTCGAAGCGCGCCGCCCCTCGCACTGTCCAGCGGCAGGCCATGGCGTAGGTGAGCTCGCTGTGGAACTGTACGCCGAAAGCGCTGCCGTTCACGGAGAAGGCTTGGTTCTCAAAGATGTCGCCACGCGCGAGCAGCGTCGCGTCCCCGGGCAAATCGAAGCCCTCGCGATGCCACTGATAGACCTTGCTCGGCCAGTGACCGAATTCGCGGCCCTCTTCCGTGGCGTGCAGGTCGTAGAAGCCGACCTCCGCGCAACCCTCGCAATGGCCGAAGACGCTGCCGCCGAGCTGCTTCACCAGCATCTGCGCGCCGAGGCAGATGCCGAGAAAGGGCGCGCCTTCCTTGAGCGGCACGCCGATCCAGTCGATCTCACGGCGTACGAAGTCGTCGGTGTCGTTGGCGCTCATCGGCCCGCCGAAGATGACGGCGCCGGCGTGCTCGCCCATCGTGTCGGGCAGCGGATCGCCGAAGCGCGGGCGGCGGATATCAAGCGTGAAGCCCTTGGCCGTCAGCATCTGCCCGAGCTTGCCGGGGCTTGAGAGCTCCTGGTGCAGCACGATCAGAATCTTGTCGGAATCGGGAGCGGCGGTCATGGCAGCAGAATGCGAATTAGTCTCACGCAGCGCAAAGAACGAATCACTCGCCATTATCGGCGTCCGTCGATTTATTTTCCGCTACGCGAAACTTCATCGCAATCCGGTCGCGGCGGTTAACGCCGAGGAGTTCCGCGACCCGCCAGATCAGGTTCTCCTCGAACTCGTGGGTCCGGCCGTCGGCGAAGGCCATCTCCCAGAGATTCTCCACCACCCGGATGCGCTCGTCGGCGCTCATGCGCGCCTTGAGCACGCTGGTGAAGCGGTAGAGATCGACCGCCTCGCGCTCCGCCTCGGTGGCGTCGGCGATGAGAAGGTCGAGGTCTTCGCCGGTCACGCCGAAGTTCCTCGACAGAAGGTCGCGCAGCTTGGCGCGCTCCTCCTCGCTCACGACGCCGTCGATCGCCACGGAATGAACGAGCAGCGCCGCCAGCGCCAGCCGCGTGTCGTTCGGGTCGAAATGCTTCGTGTCATCTTCCGCACCGAGGCGGCGGATGAAATCGCGCAGCGCGCCGATCATCATGTCCTCCGACGAAGCAAGAGATAGGCCAATTTGCCCGGGATTTCACCCCGCGGGTTGTCGCGCCCCATGGCGAAGCCGGCGAAAGCCGTCTAAGGGGGCCGCTCCGAAAGACTGCCATGAACGATCCCGCCCCTCGACACGCCCCCCGGTTTTCGGGAGGGCAGCGGGCGTGGCTGGACGAGGTCCGCGCCACGTTTGCACTGTCGTGGCCGATCATCGTGACCAATCTCCTGCAGATCGCGCTGACCACCACCGACGTGATCATGCTGGGCCGGCTCGGGCCGAAGGCGCTCGCCGCAGGCGTACTCGGCGCCACGCTTCTTTTCTTTTTCGTCATCTTCGGGATCGGCGTCGTCTCCGCCGTTGCCCCGATGATCGCGCGCGAGCGCGGCGTCCGCTCCTATGCCGTGCGGGAGGTGCGCCGCACGGTGCGCCAGGGCCTGTGGAGCGCCATCGCCATCGCAATTCCGGTGTGGGTCATCCTGTGGTTCGCCGAGCCGATCTACCTGGCGCTCGGGCAGGAGCCCGACATCGCGGCGAGCGCCGCGCGCTACATGGCGACGCTGCAATGGTCCTATCTGCCGTTCCTCGCCTACATCGTGATGCGCAACTTCATCGCCGCGGTGGAGCGCCCGCTCTGGGGGCTGTGGGCCGGCGCGATCGGATTCATTGCGAACGCCGTGGCGGATTGGTTTCTGATCTTCGGCGTGTTCGGCTTTCCCCGCCTGGAACTCTTCGGCGCCGGCATCGCCACCACCTTCTCCTCGCTTGTGCTGTTCGGCGTGCTGGCGGCGGTGGTGCTGCGCGACCGAAAATTCCGCCGCTACGCCATCTTCATGCGCTTCTGGCGTCCCGACTGGCCACGCTTCCGTCAATTATGGGCGCTGGGACTCCCAATCGCCGCGACCATCGTCTTTGAGGTCTCGATCTTCAACGCCGCCGTCGTCCTGATGGGCCTGATCAGCGAGACGGCGCTCGCCGCCCACGCGATCGCCGTCCAGCTCGTCTCCTTCACCTTCATGGTGCCGCTCGGGTTCGGGCAGGCGGCGACGGTGCGCGTCGGCCGCGCCTACGGCGCCGGCGACCCCGATGCGATCACCCGCGCCGGCTGGACCGCCTACGCCATGGGCGTCGGATTCATGGCCGGCACCGCGACCCTCATGCTTTTCGCGCCGCGCCTCTTGATCGCCGCCTTCCTCGATCCGACCGAGCCGGCAAACCGGCCCGTCGCGGAGCTCGCCGTGACCTTTCTCGCCGTCGCCGCGGTCTTCCAGATCGTCGACGGCGCGCAGGCTGTGGGCTCCGGCATGCTGCGCGGCCTGCACGACGCGCGCGTGCCGATGATCTTCGCCGGGCTCGGCTATTGGGGCGTCGGCCTCCCGCTCGGCGCCATCCTTGCCTTCCCGTTGCATTTCGGCGGTGTCGGCATCTGGATCGGGCTTGCCTCGGGCCTCGCAGTCGTCGCCGTCTTGATGACGAGCCGCTGGTTTATGCGCGAGCGCCTGAGGCTGACCTCCGGCGGCAGCGCAAATCCCGGTGACAGGCGGCGGCCCGCCGCCCCATAATGAAGCAGGGCCAGGGGGGCCTGCGCCAATGGTCGGCGAGGAAAAATCATCGAGAGAGCCGGCCGTCGCCCGCTTTGCGCGGCTTTTCGCCGCTCCGGCCGCTTTCGACGCCGCGGAGCGCATCGTCGTCGTCGTCGGGATCACGGCAGTGCTGGTCGGCACGCTGCCTCAGCTCCCGACCTTCCATGGCGGGCTTCTGACGCTCGTCTGCGTCGCCGTGGCGCTTCTTTTCGCCGCGCAATACGTGCTGCGGCTGCGTGCCGCGAAAGACCGCCTTCGCCATGCGCTTTCCGGCGCCGCGATCATCGACCTCCTTGCCGCGGCGCCCGTCCCGCTGGCGCTCATTGTCGGCGCATCGGCGGCCGACGCGCGGCTTTTCGGGATTCTCTGGGCGCTGAAGCTCGTCCGCCTGAGCCCGGCGCTCGTGCTTCTCGGCCGCGTCCTGCGCGCCGAAGGGCCGTCGCTCCTGAGCGTCACCACCGCTTTCGTCGTGGTGACGCTTTTTGCCGCAACCCTCGCTTTCGTCTTCGAGCACAATATCCAGCCGGACGCCTTCGGCAGCATCCCGGCCGCTCTGTGGTGGGCGGTGACGACAATCACCACGACCGGCTACGGCGACAAGATCCCGGTCTCCTTTGTCGGACGCCTGCTCGGGGCGATCGTGATGGTTGCCGGGATCGGGCTTTTCGCCCTGTGGGCGGGCATCCTCGCAAGCGGCTTCGCCGCGGAGCTCCGCCGCCGCGCTTTCCTGGAGAGCTGGAACCTCGTCGTCCGGCTGCCGCTCTTCCGCGGCCTCGGGGCAGCGGCGCTTTCGGAGATCGCCGGCCTCCTGAAGGCGGAAAACCACCAGGCGGGCTCCGTCATCGTGCGCAAGGGCCAGCCGGGCGACAGCATGTTCTTCGTCGCCGAGGGCGAAGTGGAGATCCGCGCCGATCCGGCGCGTATCCGCCTGACCAGCGGACGTTTCTTCGGCGAGGCGGCGCTGATTACCGGAGGAGCCCGCAACGCCACCGTCGTTGCCATCGCCCAGACCCGGCTCCTGCGGCTCGACGTGGTCGATTTTCGCGGCCTCGCCGCGCGCCAGCCGGATCTTCTCGAGATCATCGAAAGCGAAAATGCCCGCCGAAAAGGCCCACCCCCCGGCACGCCCCTTGCATCGCACGAAGACTGACCGCGCCACTGCGGCAGGACTGCCGCAGTCGGCGGCAAACCCGGTTCGGGCCGCGTTGCGCTGGCTAAGATTTCGGCATATCGCGCTTGCGATCGGGCAAGGGTTCGGATGAATGGAGAAGCGTATCAGCACAACCGAAGAGGCGTCGCCGGCCGCGCGCGTTTCCGCCTTTCGCGCGCCTCCCAATCCGGATGACGTCGCCGCCATCAAGGAGACGATCCTCGCCAAGCTGACGCTCGACGCCGGCAAGAGCCCGACGGAGGCAAGCGATCGTGACTGGTTCATCGCCGCCGCACTCGCCGCGCGCGACCGCATCGTCCACCATTGGGCGGAGACGAAGCGCCGCATGCGCGTGGAGAACAAGAAGCGCGTCTACTACCTCTCGCTGGAATTCCTGATCGGGCGCCTGCTCGGCGAGGTGCTGAACAATCTGGAGCTGACCGAGCCGTTCAATGCCGCGCTCGGCGATCTCGGCGTCGACCCCGGGCGGATGTTCTCCGCCGAGCCCGACGCCGCACTTGGGAACGGCGGCCTCGGACGCCTCGCCGCATGCTTCATGGAGAGCATGGCGACCTTGGGCATCCCGGCGATCGGCTACGGCATCCGCTACGACCACGGGCTCTTCCGCCAGGTCATCAAGGACGGGGTGCAGCAGGAATATCCGGAGAACTGGCTTTCCTTCGGAAACCCGTGGGAGTTCGAGCACCCGGAAGTCATCTACGACATCGGCTTCGGCGGCTACGTGGAGACCACGACGCTTTCCGCCGGCGGCGCGCGCGCCGTATGGCACCCCGACGAGACGGTGCAGGCCGTCGCCTACGACACGCCGGTGGTCGGCTGGAAGGGCCGCCACGTGAACCCGCTCAGGCTATGGTCGGCGCGCGCCGTCGACCCGCTGCGCCTCGACGTCTTCAACGCCGGCGACCACGTCGCCGCGCTGACCGAGCAGGCGCGCGCCGAGCTGATCTCCAAGATCCTCTATCCGAGCGACGAGACGCCGGCCGGCCAGGAGCTGCGGCTCAGGCAGGAATATTTCTTCGTCTCCGCCTCGCTGCAGGACCTGGTACGGCGTCACCTGCGCATCTTCGGCGACATCCGCTCGCTCCCGGACCGCGCCGCGATCCAGCTCAACGACACGCACCCCTCAATCGCGGTCGCGGAGCTGATGCGCATCCTCGTCGACGTGCGCGGCCTCGACTGGGACGAGGCGTGGAGCATCACCGTGCGCACGCTCTCCTACACCAATCATACGCTTCTGCCGGAGGCGCTGGAGACGTGGTCGGTGCAGCTCTTCGAGCGCATGCTGCCGCGCCATATGCAGATCATCTTCCAGATCAACGCACATCACCTCGACGGCATCCGCGGACGCGACGTATCGGAAGACGAGCTCGCGTCGCTGTCGCTGATCGACGAGCAGCGCGGCCGCCACGTCCGCATGGGCCATCTCGCCTTCGTCGGCTCGCACCGCGTGAACGGCGTCTCCGCACTCCATACCGAACTGATGCGCCGCACGGTATTCCGCGACCTGCACCGCACGTATCCCGACCGTATCGTCAACAAGACCAACGGCGTCACCTTCCGCCGCTGGCTGCATTGCGCCAATCCCGCGCTGACCTCGCTTCTCGTCGACACCTGCGGGGAGAGCATCCTGACCGACCCGGATGGGCTTGCGCACTTTGCGACCTATGCGGAGGACAGCGGCGTCCAGGACGAGGTTTCCGCCATTCACCACGCCAACAAGGTCGCGCTGGCGCGGGTAATCGGCGTGACCAACGACGTGCGCGTCAATCCGAGCGCGCTCTTCGACGTGCAGATCAAGCGCATCCACGAATATAAGCGCCAGCTCCTGAACCTCCTGGAGACGGTCGCGCTCTACGACGCGATCCGCGCCGACCCGGACGCGGACTGGGTTCCGCGCGTGAAGATCTTCGGCGGCAAGGCGGCCGCCACCTATCGCCAGGCGAAGCTCATCATCCGCCTCGCCAACGACATCGCCAACGTCGTCAACAACGACCCCGCCATCCGCGACCTCCTGAAGGTCGTGTTCATGCCGAACTACAATGTGAGCCTGGCGGAGGTGATCATCCCCGCCGCCGATCTTTCCGAGCAGATCTCGACCGCCGGCATGGAAGCGTCGGGAACCGGCAACATGAAGCTTGCCTTGAACGGCGCGCTCACCATCGGCACGCTCGACGGCGCCAATATCGAGATCCGCGAGCGCGTCGGCCCCGACGACATCTTCATCTTCGGCCTGCAGGCGGAGGAGGTTCGCGACCTTTCCCGCCGCGGCTTCGATTCCGCCGGCGCGATCGCGGCCTCTCCGGCGCTGAAATGGGTGACGGAGGCGCTCGGCGACGGAACCTTCTCGCCCGACGACCGCGGCCGCTACGCACCGATCGTCGATGCGCTCTATCACCACGACCGGTTCATGGTGACGGCGGATTTCGACGCCTACTACGACGCGCAGCGGCGCGTCGACGCGCTGTGGCGCGACGCCAGCGCCTGGCTCGCGGCGAGCATCCGCAACACCGCGCATATGGCCTGGTTCTCCTCCGACCGCTCGATCCGCGAATATGCGACGGAGATATGGAACACGCCGGTCCCCGCGGCCGGGCCGGAAACCTAGGGAATTAGCGGCATCAAATCACTTGCCGCGCGCCCGCGTCACCTTTTCGAATTCGGTGATGAACCGTTCAAAGAGGCGGGCGAAGAGCGCCACATCCTCCTTACTCCAGCCGCTGGTGATCGTGCGGATGACGTCATATTTGGCGCGCTCGGCCGCCCGAAAATAGTCTCCCGCCTTTTCCGTCAGCTCGACGACCGACCGGCGGGCATCCGCCTGGGAGACGGCCCGCCGGAGCATGCCCTGCTCGACAAGTTCGGAGACGAGGCGGCTGCTGCGCGAGGGATCGATACGCATCGTCTCGGCGATGGCGCCCACCGTCACCTCGCCGTCCTTCGCAATCCATTTGACCGTTTTGATCACGTCGGCATGGGTCAACTCCAGATCAATCCCTAATTGATCCAACGCAAGCCGCGTGATGATGCGCCGCCCGGTGAGCATGCGCATGCGCACCATCGTCTCCGATATCGCCGCGATGTCTGACGCCTGCGGGCCCGCCGCCGGATCGTCGACACTCTCATCCATGGCCGGCTCCTTCTCCTTTCGATAATAAGGTGCTTTTGTCAATTATATGCACTTGACATGCAAATGCTAACGTCATACAAATACCCGATCCTTTCCTCCTTTCAAAGGTTTTTCGGTGGATAAGCCCGTCAAGGGCGCGGAGGCACCCATGTCCGCGCCGCCCCACCAGACATTGATCCCCGATCACCGCCGAAGGCTGGTCGTCTTCGCCTTCCTGATGGCGGGCGTCTTCATGGCGACGCTCGACGTTCAGATCATCGCGACCGCGCTGCCCACCATCGTCGGCGAATTCGGCCACCTCGAACGGTTCGGCTGGATCGGATCGGCCTACCTCCTGACCGCGAGCGCGGTCATGCCGATCTACGGCAAGCTGGGCGATCTTTTCGGCCGCAAATATACGGTCATGGCCGCCATAACGCTTTTCGTGCTCGGCTCGCTGACCTGCGGCCTTGCCGTATCGATGGATACGCTGATCGCCGCGCGCGTTCTGCAAGCGCTTGGCGGCGGCGGCATCATGGTCTCGATCTTTGCCATCAACGCCGACCTTTTCGAGCCGCGCGAACGCGCAAAATATCAAAGCTATTCTAGTCTCATGCTGATGGCCTCGGGCTTTATCGGCCCGGTTCTAGGCGGCACGATGAGCGACCTATTCGGCTGGCGCTCAATTTTTCTCATCAACCTGCCACTTGGCGCGATGGTTCTTCTGGGGCTCGGCACTCTTTTTCCCGCCAAGAGACCGGACCGCAAGCCGAAGATCGACTATGCGGGCGCCCTGCTCCTGGCCGGCGTGACCACCAGCATCGTCTTGTGGGCGGATGGTTCGGAACTGTTCGGTGGACTCTTCTCGCCGCAATCCCTGGCGGTCATTGGCGCGGGCGCGCTGTGCCTCGTCCTCTGGGTTCAGGTGGAAAAGCGCGCGCCGGAGCCCGTCATCCCACTCCACCTTTTTTCCAATCCGACGATCACCCGGCTTTTGATCATCTCGATCACCAGCGGCAGCGTCGGCATCGGCATGGTCAATTATATCGCGCTCTATCTGCAATCGACGCTGAGCTTGAGCCCGACCGCCGCCGGTCTGTTCTTCATCCCGCTGACGGGCGGCATCGCCGCCGGTTCCGTGACCGCCGGTCGCATCATGTCGCGTACCGGACGTTACAAGATCTTCTCCGTGCTCTCGACGGCGACAAGCATGACCGCTTTGCTGATCTTGACGTTTTTCGGCCCCGGAACGCCCCTGCCGGTCGCCGCCGTCCTGTTGCTGATCTACGGGATCGGCATCGGCGTCGGCCAGCAGGTGCCCCTGCTCGGTATCCAGAATGCGGCGGACCGGCGCGACGTCGGTGCGGCCTCCGGATCGGCAACACTCACCCGCATGGGCGGGGCATCGATCGCCATTTCCATCTACGGCGCGATCGTAGCAGCGGGACTTGCCCCCTTTGCCGAAACGATCCCCGGCGTCGCCAATCTGGAAAAACTGTCGCCCGATACCCTCGCCACGTTGACCGCCGAAACCCAGCATCTGATCGGCCTTGCCTATCAGCAAGCCTTCCATCCGCTGTTCATGGTGGCTGCGGGCTACGCCTTGATAGGGCTTCTGACGGCCTTGAGCTTGAAGAACGTGTCGATGCCGGCGCGACGTTAGTATCCGTGTTGATCAGGCTTTTTACTTCCTTGAAGGGTGCATTAGCCGGGATGACGAGCGGTCGCATGACGGCGGTGATCGCGACTTTGGACGATTTGCCGGCGGCGTTGAGCCTCTAAGTCGTCGAACGCGCAGTTGCGGGATCAAAAACCTAGCCGGCTGAACGTCGGCGGGGCGGCGTCCCGCCGCATTTCCGGCGCAAAACAAGGGTTTGCTTGGCGGTCTCTCGGGCCCTCGGGCTGGCGGGCCGAGCGCCGCCGGGGCACGCCGAAAGTCGGCGCCCCATGGTGAACAAGAGAGAAACATCGCCCCTGAGCACCGCTGACACAGCCGTTTACGGTGTGGCCTTGGCGCACTTCCCAACCCTGCCGATTGGCGGCATGGTTGAGGGGCGGCGGGATGTGAATGACGACGGAGCCTGGAGGGGGCTGCTTCGTTTAGTATTGATGCCTCTAGGTTTTTCCCTTTCCACGAGTTGAGAGATGCCTGTGTCGACGCCGCTTCTGGACCAAATCCGTTCGCCTGCCGACCTTCGCCGTCTATCCGAGGACGACCTCGTGCAGGTGGCAGAGGAACTGCGCGCGGAAACCGTCGACGCCGTCTCGGTCACCGGCGGCCATCTCGGCGCCGGGCTCGGCGTCGTGGAGCTGACGGTCGCCCTCCATTACGTGTTCGACACGCCGCGCGACCGTCTGATCTGGGACGTCGGGCATCAGGCCTATCCGCACAAGATCCTGACGGAGCGGCGCGACCGCATCCGCACGCTGCGCCAGGGCGAGGGCCTTTCCGGTTTCACCAAGCGCGCCGAGAGCAGCTACGATCCGTTCGGGGCGGCGCATTCCTCCACCTCCATTTCCGCCGGCCTCGGCATGGCGACGGCGCGCGACCTTTCCGGCGGGAGCAACAACGTCATCGCCGTGATCGGCGACGGCGCGATGTCGGCCGGCATGGCCTACGAGGCACTGAACAATGCCGGCGCGATGAACTCGCGTCTCATCGTCATCCTGAACGACAACAACATGTCGATCGCCCCGCCGGTCGGCGCGATGGCGGCCTATCTGGCGCGGCTCTTCTCCGGGCGCACTTACCGGTCGCTGCGCGAGATCGGCAGGGAGCTCGCGAAGCGGCTCCCGAAGGCGCTTGAGATCGGCGCGGTGCGCGCGGAGGAATTCGCGCGCGGCATGGTGACCGGCGGCACGCTCTTCGAGGAGCTCGGCTTCTACTATGTCGGCCCGATCGACGGCCACAACATCAAGCACCTGCTCCCGGTGCTGCAGAACGTGCGCGACGCGAAGAACGGCCCGATCATCGTCCATGTCAGGACGCAGAAGGGCAAGGGCTACGCGCCGGCGGAGAACTCCGCCGACAAGTATCACGGCGTCGTCGCCTTCGACGTGATCACCGGAGCGCAGGCGAAGCCGAAGGCGAACGCGCCTGCCTATACCAAGGTGTTCGGCGAGAGCCTCGCCAAGGAGGCGGAGAAGGACGACCGCATCGTGGCGATCACCGCCGCCATGCCTTCGGGCACGGGCGTGGACGTTTTCGAAAAGCGCTTTCCGGCGCGCACCTTCGACGTGGGGATTGCAGAGCAGCACGCCGTCACCTTCGCCGCCGGCATGGCGACGGAGGGCTACAAGCCGTTCTGCGCCATCTATTCCACCTTCCTGCAGCGCGCCTACGACCAGGTCGTGCACGACGTCGCCATCCAGAAGCTGCCGGTCCGTTTCGCCATCGACCGGGCGGGCCTCGTCGGCGCCGACGGTCCGACGCACGCCGGAAGCTTCGACCTTGCCTATCTCGGCTGCCTGCCGAACTTCGTGGTCATGGCGGCGGCCGACGAGGCGGACCTGGTACATATGGTGGCGACCGCCGTTGCGCATAATTCCGGCCCGATCGCCTTCCGCTATCCGCGCGGCGAGGGCGTCGGCGTGGACATGCCGGAGGTCGGTGTGCCGCTTGAGATCGGGCGCGGACGCGTGATGCGCGAAGGAACGCATGTCGCGCTGCTCACGCTCGGCACGCGGCTGGCGGAGGCGCTGAAAGCGGCGGAGGAGCTCGACGCCCGCGGCCTTTCCACCACCGTCGCCGACGCGCGCTTCATGAAGCCGCTCGACGAAGAGCTGATCCTCGACCTGGCGCGCAGGCACGAGCTTCTGATCACCGTCGAGGAAGGCGCCGTCGGCGGATTCGGCAGCCACGTCATGCAGCTTCTGACGGAGCACGGCATGCTCGACCGGGGGCTCAAGGTGCGCACCATGGTCATGCCGGACACCTTCATCGACCAGGACAAGCCGGACCGCATGTATGCCCGGGCGGGCCTCGATTCCGCGGCGATCATCGCCAAGGTGTTCGAGGTCCTGCAGCAGGACGAGAGCGCGCGCAAAACCCGGCGCGCTTGAACGCGATCCCGCGACGTGTTTGGAAGCCTCTTCGGGGGCTCTCGGGGGCTTCCGCCGCGATTGATCTTCGAGCGATGACAACGGGTACCATCCTGTGAGCGCCGAGCTTGCCGCGGTCGCCGCGCTGGCGATCTGGATCTATCTGCTGGTCGGCCGGGGCGGCTTCTGGCGCGGCGCGGAGCGCGACGACACGCTCCTCGCCGGCGCCGATGCGCCCCCGCCCCGCGCCTGGCCCGACGTCACCGCTATCATCCCGGCGCGCGACGAGGCGGAATCGATTGCCGAGAGCATCGGCTCGCTGCTCGCGCAGGACTATCCGGGACGCGTCAGGATCGTGCTGGTCGACGACCAGAGCGGCGACGGGACGGCGGACGTGGCGCGACAGGCAGCCGCCGCGGCGTCCGCCGCCGACCGCCTCACCGTGCTGAGCGGCCGCGAGCCGCCCGCCGGCTGGACCGGCAAGCTCTGGGCGATGGACCAGGGCTTCCGTCATGTCGCCGAGAGCGACGCGCCGCCCGATCTCGTGCTCTTCACCGATGCCGACATCGCCTATCGCGCGCCCGACGCGCTGCGCATTCTCGTGGAAGGCGCGGTCAGGCGCGGGACCGTTCTGACCTCGCTGATGGTGAAGCTCCGCTGCGAGAGCTCGGCGGAGCGGCTGCTCGTTCCGGCCTTCGTCTTCTTCTTCGCCATGCTCTATCCCTTCGCCTGGGCCAACGATCCGCGGCGGCGGCTTGCCGCCGCGGCGGGCGGCTCGATGCTGGTCAAGCGCGAAGCGCTCGTCCGCGCCGGCGGACTTGCGGCGATCAAGGACGCGCTGATCGACGATTGCGCGCTCGCCGCCCTTCTGAAGCGCGAGGGTCCGATCTGGCTCGGCCTGACTGGGCGCGTGGAAAGCCTCAGGCCCTATCCGGCAATCGCCGATATCGGCCGCATGGTGTCGCGCACCGCCTATGCGGAGCTGCGCTATTCGCCGCTGCGCCTCGCCGGTACGCTTGTCGGGATGGCGCTTACCTATCTCGCGCCGCCGCTTCTGACGCTTTTCGCCGATGGATTTGCGCAGCTCCTTGGACTCGCGGCCTGGCTCATGATGGCCTTCGCCTTTCAGCCCATGCTGCGCTTCTATCGCCGCTCGCCGCTCTGGGGCCTGGCGCTGCCGGTGATCGCCGGCTTCTACACCGCCTTCACTGTCCAGTCCGCGATCCAGCATTGGCGCGGACGCGGCGGCGCCTGGAAGGGGCGGTTCCAGGCTTCGGCCGCCTCCGCCGACGCGCCAACCGCCGCGGCAAGGACGCCTGGCGCATGATCACGGCGACGGAAGCCCGCTCCGGCAAGACCCACCACGACGAGAACTTTCCCGTCGCATCGCATTTCATCGCTGCGCGGCATCGCGGGCCGATCCTCGCCTTCTATCGTTTCGTGCGCGCCGCCGACGACGTCGCCGACAATCCGGGGCTCTCACCCGACGAGAAGCTTGAGCTTCTCGACCGGCTCGACGCCGCGCTGACCGGAAGCGGCCCCGCCGATCCGGAAGCCGAGCCGCTCAAGGCCGCGCTCGCGGAGCGCGGTCTTTCGCCCCGCCACGCACGCGACCTGCTCGACGCCTTCCGCATGGACGCCAACAAGCTGCGCTACGCCGACTGGCGCGAGCTCATGCACTATTGCAGCCTCTCCGCCATGCCGGTCGGGCGCTTCGTCCTCGACGTGCACGGCGAGAACCCGCAGGCGACCTGGCCGGCGTCCGACGCGATCTGCGCCGCGCTCCAGGTCATCAACCATCTGCAGGATTGCGCCGACGACTACCGCAATCTGGACCGCGTCTATCTTCCGCTCGAGACGCTGGAGAAGCACGGCGCCACAGGTCGAAGACCTCGGGGGCGCAAAAGCCAGCTCGGGTCTGAGAGCGGCGATCGCCGAGCTTGCCGGGCGCTCGCTCGATCTCTTGAACGACGGCGCACCCCTCGCCGACCGCGTCGCCGACACGAGGCTTGCGCTTGAGATCGCCGCCATCCGCCGTCTCGCGCTGGCGCTGGCGAAGGGCCTCAAGCATCGCGATCCGCTGTCGCAGAAGGTGCATCACGGCAAGGCTGTCTTCCTCCTGATCGCGCTCGCCGCGGCAGGCGGCGCGCTGCTCAGGCGTCCGTTCGCGAAGCCGCGCGTCGATCCGCTCGCGGCCGGCACGGAGGGACGCTGATGAGCGTCGCGGCGAACACGGCAACGCCGGATTCCGGTCAGGACACAGGCCTCCCCGCCGCGGGAAGCTCGTTCTACATAGCGATGCGCATTCTGCCGCGGGCGAAGCGCGACGGCATGTACGCGATCTACGCTTTCTGCCGTGCCGTCGACGACATCGCCGATGACGGCGGACCGCTCCCCCCGCGACGCGAAGCGCTCGACCGCTGGCGGCGGGCGATCGACGCGCTCTACGAGGGCAAGGTCACGCCGCTTACCCGCGATCTTGCGGAACCCACCCGCCGCTTCGGGCTCAGGCGCGAGGACTATCACGCCGTCATCGACGGCATGGCGATGGACCTTGAAGCCGATCTCCACGCGCCGAATTGGGAGACGCTTGACCTTTATTGCGATCGCGTCGCAAGCGCCGTCGGCCGCCTCTCGGTGCGCATCTTCGGCATCGAGCCCGTTATCGGCGACCGGCTCGCGTATCACCTCGGACGAGCGCTGCAGCTCACCAACATCCTGCGCGATCTCGACGAGGACGCCGAGATCGGACGGCTCTATCTGCCGCGCGAGGCGTTTGAAAGCGCCGGCATCGCGGTCGATGGAAGGACGCCCGCCGCGATCCTCTCCGATCCGAACCTTGAGGCCGCGTGCCGCGAAGTCGCCGAGCGCGCCGCCGAGAATTTCACCGAAGCCGACACGATCATGAGCGCCTGCCCGCGCCGAGCCGTGCGCGCGCCGCGCCTGATGGAAGCGGCCTATCGGCAAATCCTGAAAGACCTCCTGGCGCGCGGCTTCGCGCCGCCGCGCCGCCGCGTTCGCACCAGCAAGCTTCGTGTTCTCCGCGCAGCGCTTCGCTACGGGATCGCCTGATGACGGGTATCGTCCATATCGTCGGGGCGGGGCTCTCCGGCCTCTCCGCGGCTGTCGAACTCGCCGCGACCGGGCATCGCGTCGCCGTCTACGAGGCGGCGAAATTCGCCGGCGGGCGCTGCCGCACCTATTACGATTCCGTCATCGACCTTGAGATCGACAACGGCAACCATCTGCTCCTTTCCGGCAACAAGGCGGCGCTTGCCTACCTGAAACGCGTCGGCGGGCTTGCCGCCATGACCGAAGCGACGGAGGCCGCCTTCCCCTTCGTCGATCTTGAAAGCGGTGAGCGCTGGACGCTCCGCCCCAATGACGGCCGCCTGCCGTGGTGGATTCTCGATTCGCGCCGCCGCGTCCCAGGCACGCGCGTGCCCGATTATCTCGCCCCGCTCGGGGTGCTGCGCGCACGGCGCGACGCGACGGTCGGCAACGCCATGGCCTGCCGCGGTCCGCTCTACGATCGGCTGTGGCGGCCGGTGCTGCTTGCCGCCTTGAACACCGAGCCGGCCGAGGCCGATGCGCGCCTCGCCGCGCAGGTTCTGCGTGAGACGCTTGCCGCCGGCGGACAGGCCTGCCGTCCCATGGTGGCGACCGGCGGGCTTTCCGCCGCCTTCATCGATCCGGCGCTCGCCTTTATCGCCAAGCACGGCGGTTCGGTGAACTTCAGCCGCTCATTGCGCGAGATCGTCTACGACGACGATGTCGCCTCCGCGCTCGTCTTCGGCGAGGAGCACATCGAGATCGGCCCCGGCGACCGGGTGGTGCTGGCCGTCCCGCCGGTGGCGGCGCGCGCGCTCGTTCCCGGCCTCGTCGTTCCGGAGGTCTTCCACGCCATCGTCAATGCGCACTATGCCGTCACCCCTCCGGCCGGCCAGCCGCTCATCCTGGGCATCGTCAACGGCCTGACGGAATGGCTCTTCGCCTATCCCGACCGGCTTTCCGTGACGATCAGCTGCGCCGACCGGCTGATGGAGACGCCGCGCCAGGAGCTTGCCGAGACGATATGGCGCGAGCTTGCCCGGCTGACCGGGCTTGCCTCCGGCCTGCCGCGCTGGCAGATCGTACGCGAGCGCCGGGCGACCTTCGCGGCAACGCCAGCGCAGGCGGCGCGACGGCCGGGGGCCGAGACGCGCTTCGCCAATCTGGTCCTCGCCGGCGATTGGACAGACACGAAGCTGCCGGCCACAATCGAGGGTTCGATCCGGTCGGGCCTGACGGCGGCGGCAAGCATCGCGCGGATGCGCGCGCCGCGCCAAGCCGCTTGATGGGGCCGCGTGACCGGTGAGCCGCATGGAAGGTAACGTGTTGGCATTTGAGAGGAATCTCGCGGCGGCCGCACCCGCGCCCGGCGACGTGACGCGTGGCGGCATCGACCTCGACGCGCTCGACCGGCAGATCGAGTCCGCTTCCGAAGCGCTGCTCGGGCTTCGGCAGGACGACGGTCACTGGTGTTTCGAGCTGGAAGCCGATGCGACGATCCCGTCGGAATACGTTCTCTTCCGGCACTTCCGCGGCGAGCCGGAGGATCGCGAGCTGGAGCGCAAGATCGCCGTCTATCTCCGCCGCATCCAGGGCGACCACGGCGGCTGGCCGCTCTTCCACGAAGGCGACTTCGACATGAGCGCCAGCGTGAAAGCCTATTTTGCGCTGAAGATGATCGGCGACTCTCCCGACGCTCCGCATATGACGCGCGCGCGAGAGGCGATCCTGTCGCGCGGCGGCGCGGCGCGCTCCAACGTTTTTACGCGCGCCCTCTTGGCGCTTTACGGCCAAGTGCCGTGGCGGGCGGTTCCCACCATGCCGGTGGAGATCATGCTCCTGCCGTCGTGGTTCCCCTTCCACCTCGACAAGATCTCCTATTGGGCGCGCACGGTGATCGTGCCGCTGCTCGTGCTGCAGGCGCTGAAGCCGAAAGCCGTCAACGCACGCGGCACGCACATCCCGGAGCTTTTCGTCACGCCGCCGGAGAAGGTCAGGACCTGGCCCAAGGGCGCGCACCAGAAAGCGCCTTGGTCGCAGATCTTCGGCGCGATCGATGCGGTCCTGAAAGTCGCCGAGCCGTTCTTCCCCGGCTTCACGCGGAAGCGCGCCATCGACAAGGCGCGCGCCTTCGTCGACGAGCGGCTGAACGGCAAGGACGGGCTCGGCGCGATCTTCCCGGCGATGGTGAATTCGGTGCTGATGTACGACGTGCTCGGCATTCCCGCCGACGATCCGCGCGTCGTCATTGCCCGCGAATCGATCGAGCTTCTGCTCGTGGTGAAGGAGGACGAGGCCTACTGCCAGCCCTGCCTCTCGCCGATATGGGACACCGCACTTGCAACGCATGCGCTGCTTGAAGTCGGCTCCGCCGCGACCGAGGAGGCCGCGGACAAAGCGCTTGCCTGGCTGAAGCCCAAGCAGGTGCTCGACGTCGTCGGCGACTGGGCCGCAAGGCGTCCCGACGTGCGTCCCGGCGGCTGGGCCTTCCAATACGCCAACCCGCATTATCCCGATCTCGACGACACGGCCGTCGTCGTCATGGCAATGGATCGCACCCGCGCCCGCGTGGACTCCGAGGTCCGGCCCGATTTCGACCAGGCGATCGATCGCGGCCGCGAATGGATCGTCGGCCTGCAGAGCAAGGACGGCGGCTGGGCCGCTTTCGACGCCGACAACACGCATCACTACCTGAACAACATCCCCTTCGCCGATCATGGTGCGCTGCTCGACCCGCCGACCGCCGACCTGACGGCGCGCTGTGTCTCCATGCTTTCCCAGCTCGACGAAGGCGCGCCGACGAGTTCGGCGCTTTCGCGCGGAGTGGCATGGCTTATGCATGACCAGCTTGAGGACGGGAGCTGGTTCGGCCGATGGGGGATGAACTACATCTACGGTACGTGGTCGGCGCTGTCGGCGCTGAATGCGGCCGGCGTCGACCCCGCCTCGCCGACGGTCAGGAGGGCGGTCGGCTGGCTGACCCGCATCCAGAACGAGGACGGCGGCTGGGGCGAGGACGGCGCGAGCTACAAGCTCGACTACAAGGGCTACGAGCCGGCGCCCTCCACGCCGGCGCAGACTGCCTGGGCGGTGCTCGGCCTGATGGCGGCGGGCGAAGTGGAGACCCCGGCCGTGGAGCGCGGAATCGCCTATCTCGCAACAACCCAGGCGGAGAACGGCCTGTGGGGCGAGGAGCGCTTCACCGCAGTCGGCTTCCCGCGCGTGTTCTATCTGCGCTATCACGGCTACGCGAAGTTTTTCCCGCTCTGGGCAATGGCGCGCTATCGGCGTCTCCGGCGCGGGAACAGCCGCACCGTCGCCTTTGGAATGTGAGATGACCGTCCACGTCCCAGCACCCGCGCTTCCGATCCTGATGGTCACGGGATTAGCGAAGGAGATGCGCCTCGCCGCAGGGCCGGGGCTGGTCGCCGTCGCCTCCGGTGGCGATTCCCACCGGCTCAGGCGCGATCTCGCCGAACGCGAGGCGCCGGGATGCCGCGCCGTCCTCTCTTTCGGGATTGCCGGGGGGCTCGACCCGAGCCTTCTCCCCGGCGACGTCGTCATCGCGACCGGTGTCATCGCCGACGGCGAGCGCTGGCCGGCGCACCCGGCACTCGCCGATGCGCTTGCCGCGTCGCTGCTCGCCGGCGGAGTAAGCGCCCGGCGCGCCGATATCGCCGGTGTCGACAGGCCGCTTCTCGACGCGCAGTCGAAGGCCGCCGCGCGGCTCGAAACCGGCGCCGCGATCGTCGACATGGAATCGCACGTGGCTTCCGCATTCGCCGCGCGGCACGGCCTGATCTTCGCAGCGGTGCGGATTGTCTGCGATCCGGCGACGCGCTCCATGCCGCCGGTCGTCTCCAACGCGATGCGGCCGGACGGCGGGATCAATCACCTGGCGATCGTCGCCGACGTCATGCGCAAGCCCACGCAGATCGCGAGCCTCTCCCGTCTTGCCGGAGAAGCGCGCGCGAGCTTCCGCGCCTTAGGCCGCTGTCGAGACCTTCTTGGGATTGGGCGTGGTCTGCCGAATCTCCTCGAGCTTCTCGGCGACGTTGCGTGAGAAGACGTATTCGGCCGGGCGCTGATTGACGAGCGAGATCTCCGGCGCCATCTCGCCTTCGGTCCTCACCCCCCTGAGCGCCACGAGAGCAGCCTTCCACGGGCGCTTCACCGTATCGGTGACGGCGCTCGCCTCGTAGCCGCAATGAACCATGCAGTCGGCGCACTTCTCGTAATTGCCGGTGCCGTACTTCTCCCACTCGGTCTCTTCCATCAGCTCTTTGAAGGTCTTCGTATAACCTTCGCCGAGGAGGTAGCAGGGGCGCTGCCAGCCGAAGACGGTGCGGGTCGGATTGCCCCACGGCGTGCAGTGATATTCCTGGTTGCCGGCGAGGAAATCGGTGAACAGGCCCGACTGGTTGATCGGCCAGGCCTTGCCGCCGCGGCCGCGCCGGAAGACGCCGCGGAAGAGCTCCTTGGTGGCGCGCCGGTTGAGGAAATGCTTCTGGTCGGGAGCCCGCTCATAGGCGTAGCCCGGCGACACCGTGATGCCGTCGATGCCCATCTCCGTCACGGTGTCGAAGAAGTCCGCGACCCGGTCGGCCTCCGCGTTGTTGAAGATCGTGCAGTTGATGGTGACGCGGAAGCCCTTCTCCTTGGCGAGCTTCAAGGCCGCCACCGCCTTGTCATAGATGCCGGCGCGGCAGACGGAGCGGTCGTGCATCTCGCGGTCGCCGTCGAGATGGATCGACCAGGTGAAATAGGGGTTCGGCTTGTACTCGTGGATCTTCTTCTCAAGCAGGATGGCGTTGGTGCAGACGATGACGAAGCGCTTCTGCGCGATAAGCCCTTCGACGATCTTCGAGAGCTCTTTATGGATGAGCGGCTCGCCCCCGGCGATGGAGACGACCGGCGCGCCACACTCCTCCGCGGCGTAGAGCGCATCCTTGACCGAGATGCGTTTGTTCAGGATCTCGTCGGGATAATCGATCTTGCCACACCCGGCGCATTCCAGGTTGCAGCGGAATAGCGGTTCAAGCATGAGCACGAGCGGGTAGCGCTTGCGACCCGCGAGATGCTGCCGGACGATGTAGCCGCCGATCTTCGCGACTTGCCTTATCGGAATGCCCACTAGCGACCCCTTGCTGCGCGGTTTGCACGCGCCACGACGTTTTCTTCCAACTCCAACGGCAGACGGAACCGTACGCTTTCCTCGATTCCGTCAAGCGTGGAGACTTCCACCGGTGCGATGCGGCGGAGCGCATCGATGACGTCTTCGACGAGGACTTCGGGGGCGGAGGCGCCCGCCGTCAGTCCAACCACTTTAACACCATCGAGCCACGCCGGATCCACCTGCGAGCCGTCCGCGACAAGATATCCCGGCACCCCCGATTCCCCGGCAATCTCGCGCAGCCGGTTGGAATTGGAGCTGTTCTGGGCGCCCACCACGAGGATCAGGTCCGCCACGCGGGCGAGATCCCTGACGGCGCTCTGCCGGTTCTGCGTGGCGTAGCAGATGTCGCGCGTTTCCGGCCCCACCACGTCTGAAAAGCGGCTTTTCAGCGCCTCGATCATGGCGCTCGTGTCGTCGACGCTGAGCGTCGTCTGGGTGACGTAGGCGATCGGCGTGTCGTCGCTGAGCGGCAGCGCCGCGATATCCGCCTCGTTCTGAACCAGGTAGGTGGGTCCGTCGATCTGACCGAGCGTGCCCTCCACCTCCGGGTGGCCGGCATGGCCGATCAGGATCAGCGTGCGCCCGCGGGCGACGTAGTGACGCCCCTGATTGTGGACCTTGGAGACGAGCGGGCAGGTCGCGTCGAGAGTCGGCAGGCCGCGGGCCTTCGCCTCGTCGATGACGGCGCGCGGAACGCCGTGGGCGCTGAAGATGGTGATCGCCCCGTCGGGAACCTCTTCCAGCTCCTCGACGAAATGCGCGCCCTTGGCGATCAGGTTCTCCACGACATGCCTGTTATGCACGATCTCATGGCGCACATAGATCGGCGGCCCGTATTTCTGCAGCGCAAGCTCGACGATATCGATGGCGCGCACGACGCCGGCGCAGAAGCCGCGCGGCTGGGCCAGGATTACTCGCAAGCGGTCTTTCGCCGTGTTCTGCAACACAGTCGCCCCTTACCCGGAAACCAGCCTCCTCGTGTCTCTCCCTATGCCATGCTGCGCCGCCAAAATCGAGTCGCGGAAGTGGCTGATGGATAAGAAGTTTCACAGGGTTGCCGTAATATTACACCGGCCGGGAACGGTATTCCCGGCGGCAGAGGCGGCAGTTTCAACCGGCGTGCAAGTGTATCGAAAGGAAGGAGCCCCGAAGAACGGGAAAATCAGCCGCCGAGGCGCTTCAAGCGGATGATTACCGCGTTGTTTCCGGCATTTATCGGCAGCGCCGCGTCCGCGAAGCTCGGAACCAGCATGTTGGCCGCCTTGCTGCTCAGCGCGTAGGGCTCGCGCGGCATGCCGAAGAGCTTGTCGAACTCGTTGTTGGCATTGACGTCGTGATAGCCGACCACCGCGTAGGTCCCGGGCGGAATATCGTCGAATTCGGTCTCCACGAAGCCCGCATGGGCCGGGATTTCGTGCGAATAGGGACAACCCTCGCGGCTCAGCCCCTTGTCGCAGACGGCGACCCGAATGACGCCGCGGTTGGATTCCACGTTTTCCACGATCACGGTGACCCGGCTGGTCTTCGGGGCCGGCGCGGGCGCCTCCTCCTCGACGGCCTCTGCCGGCGCTGCCGGTTCCTCAGGAGCAGCCTCGGCGGGCGCGGCTTCCGGCGCTGCCGCCTCGGGCGGCGTGGCCGCCGACGGCGCGTTGGCGATTTCGGTTCCAGGCAAGGTCTGGGCGACGATGACCGGATCGGGCCCGGGCTCCGGCATGACCTCCGCACCCCCCTTCGGGGTCGGCCCTAGAAGCGGCTTCAGGAGCGTGCCCGACAGCGGATTCGGCGCAAAGAGGTAAGCCGGCGACATATCGGGAAGCGGCGTAAAGCCCGACCCGACCGTCGCGGTCTGCGCCTGCGCCGGGACCGCGATCGCCGATCCGGCAATAAGAAGCACCGCAAGCTTCATCAATTTCTGCCTGGCCTTGGTGCCGATGATGGCACAACTCGACCACGGTATTTTGTCAAAACGCGGACAGTCCGTGGCTAGGCCCCCCGGTCTTCGCTGTTTCGCTTGAACGCCTCGACGACATCCGTCAAGGCCTGATCGACCGGACGCGGCTGATAGCCGAGCTCCCGCCGCGCCTTGCCGCTGTCGAACGGCGCGGAGCGCAGCGCCAACAAAACGCCCTCGCGGGTGGCGGGCGGCTCGCGACCCGTCACCCGGTCGGCGACGAGGCCGCCGACGAACCCGGTCGCGAGCGCCAGGCTCGGCGGAATGGCGCGGCGCGGCATGCGCCGGCCGGATTTCTTCTCCAGCGCCGGCAAAAGGTCGCGCAGCGCGAAATTCTCCCCGCCCAGGATATAGCGCTCGCCGGCGCGGCCGTGCTCCGCCGCGCGCACCATGCCGTCGGCGATGTCGCGCACGTCGGCGAGGTTCAAAACGCAGTCGAGGAAAAACGGCGACCCGCCGGAAAGGAAGAGCGTCAGCATCGCCGTCGGCGGCGTCTTGTTGTGGTCGCCGTCGCCGACCGGCACCGTCGGATTGACCACGACGATATCCATGCCCTCGCGAAACGCTTCGAACGCCCGCTGCTCGCCGAGCAGCTTGGACCGCGTATAGGGGCCGGGCATATCCGCCAGGGCCGGACTCGCCGATTCGTCGACCGCGCTACCGTTGCGACGCTTCGGGAGCAGGATCGACTCCGTCGAGCAATGCACCACACGCGGTACGCGCCGCGCCGCCGCCGCCTTCAAAACGACCTCCGTTCCGCGCCGGTTGACGCGGTCGAAATCGCCCTTCTCGCGCCGCCAGAGATGCGCGATTCCGGCAAGGTGATAGAGACAATCGATACCCTCGAGCGCCTCCTCCACGATCGCCCGATCGTCGACCGAACCGCGCAGATATTCGACCCCCGCCGTTGGCTCCCGCGCTTCCGCCAGGTCGAGAACGCGCACCGTGTCGCCGCGCCGCGACAGGAGCTCCACGAGGCTCCGGCCGATGAACCCCGCAGCCGCCGGTGACGAGAACGCGCGACATTCGCCGCTCAGCCCTCCTTGGTCGCCGCGGGTCGCCCGATACCGATCGCCAGCATGAAGGAAGGCAGCACGATCAAGGACACGATCAGCACGAAGAAGATCGAGACACCGAGAAGCACGCCCATCGAGAACAGGCCGCGATGGTGGGCAATCGCGAGCGTGGCGAAAGCGGCGACCGTGTTGAGCTGGGTGAGGAGGACGGCGAGCGGCGTGGATGTGCCGAGCACCTCCCCATTGCCCTCATCCGCGCTCGCCCCTTCATGCGCGACCTCGCGGGCGCGCGCCACGATGTGGATGCTGCTCGCCACGCCGAGCCCGATCAGAAGCGGGATGACGATGACGTTGGCGAAGTTGAACTCAAGGCCGAAGGTGGCGGACGCCGCAACCGTCCACAGCGCGCCGACGGCGAGCGGGGCGAGCACCAGGAACACGTCGGAGAGCCGCCGCCGCACGACGATGACCACAAACCCGATGGCGACGATGGTATAGCCGATGGCCTCCGCGAAGGAGAACAGGATTGCCCTCCCCGCCCCGGTGACGCTCGCCGGCGCCCCGGCCGCGTCGGGTGCGACCGATTGCACCTGTTCGGCGAAGACCTTCATCGCAGCCGCCGTTCCAATATCCCCGACCGGCAGGACACGCAGCCTGACGCGCCCGTCATCGGTCATCCATTCGCGCTTAAGCGATGGCGGCATGTCGTCGATGGTGACCGGCTTAGAGACGGAAAGCTTCGCCCTGAGATCGGCGACAAGCGGCGGCATCTCAGCCGTGAGCGCCTCGCCGAGCACCTTCAGCGTCGCCGGCTCCACCCCTCGCGCGTTGGCGAAGCGGTCGAACGCGCCGGCGAGCGCCCCCCCGGAGGTCGCGATCCCCGGGTCGATCGGCGCATCCGCCGGCGTGGCCGCGATCGCCTCGGCCTTCATCCTGATGTCGGAGAAGGCGGCCTCCAGCTCCTCATCGCTCGGCGGCGGCGCGACTTCGGTCGCAAAGAAGCTCTCGCCCAAGCGCTCGCGCACGGCGGCGAGCGCCGCAAGCTTGGGCTCCTGGTCCTGCGGCACGAAGTTCTCAATCCAGCGCACGCCGGCAACGCTTTCAAGCGCGGCGAGCTTGGGCACGAGCCGGCGCGCCTCTTCCAGGTTCGCCGCCACCGCGTTCAGCGCGTAGGGCGAGGTCTCCGGATTCTTGGCGAGATCGCGATAGGTCTCCACCGCCTCCGTGTTCGGGTTCTGGAGATTGAGCGGGTTGGTGTCGATCTGGACCCGCACCGCCATGAAACCCGCCGCGATGCTGACAAGGCCGGCGATGACCAGGATCGCCCTGTAGTGCCGGTTGATCAAAGGGCCGATGCCGATCGTGCGCATGGCGCGCGGCGAAGGCTTCGGCCGCAGGATCGACAGGAGAGCGGGAAGCAGCGTGAAGGTCACGACCAACGCGACCAGCATGCCGAGCGCCGAGATGACGCCGAACTCGGCGATACCGGTATAGGAGGTCGGCACGAAGGAGAGGAAGGCGAGCGCAGCGCAAAGAGCGCTCAGCGAAATGCTCGGCCCCTCGCTCGCCATCGCTCGCTTGAGCGACTCGATGAACGACGCGCCGGTTCTCTCCGCCTCCAGGAAGCGCAGACTGAGATGCGTGCCGAAATCGATGCCGAGCCCGAAGAACAGCACCATGAAGGCAATGGAGATCAGGTTGAGCCGGCCGATCGTGATCGCCGCGAGACCGGTGGTCCAGATCGCGCCGACGATGAGCGCGATCAGAAGAGCCGCGATCGTGCGCCCGGAGCGGATGCCGATCGTCAGGATCGAAGCGACGAGAAAGAGCGACAGGCCGCTCGCGTAGAGCGCGCCGGAAAAGGCGTCGTTCAGCTCCTGCTGCCGGAGCACCGGCTCGCCGGTAACGCGGATCGTGACCTCCGGATGCGCGCTTTCCACGTCGTCGATTGCCGCATGGAGCGCGTCGAGCGCGGTGCCGGCACGGTTGATCGAGGTGTTGTCGAGCACCGGCTTCATCTGCACGACGCGACGCGTGCCGAGGCCGAAGTCGCCGCCGCCGGCGCGGAACATCGCGCCCCATTGCATCTCCGCCGGCTCGCCGTTGGCACGCGCGTCGACAGTCGCCGCGAGCTGCGACAGGAGATTTTGCGTCTCCGGCGGCGCCGCCGATTCCGACACGCCGAGCGCGGTCATGTCGAGAAGCTTCGCCGCCCCGCGCAGGCTCGGATCGTTGGCGATGAGCGTCAGGAGACGCCGTGCCGGCCGCAACTGCTCGCCGACGCCGGTGATCTGCTCCGGCGAAAGAAACAGGAGCCCGTAGCGGTCGAAATAGGGGGAGGCGCCGCCGAGCTCGGCCCATTCGAACGCGTCCTTTTCTCCCGAGAGGCGCGCCGCCAGCTCGCGGCCGGTCGCTTCCGCTTCGCCCGGCGTCGGGGCATCGATCACCGCGACCGCGACATCGTCCTCCGGAAACGCCTTCTCATAGGCGTCCTCGACCTGGCGGAACTTGAGCTCGCTCGACAGGATATCGACGGTTGAAGTGTTGATGGTGAGGCCGGTGGCGGCATAGCCCGCCAGGGCCGTCAGGACGAGCGACGCGAGAACCACCAGCCACGGCCGGTCGTTCGCAGCATTGGCGCACGCTCGCAGAATCGACTCACCGAATTTTGCCATATAGGGAAATGCTCCGACCTAGCGGCTATCTTTAGCGCAGAACCTGGTCTGCTGGGATCGTCGGACGGCCGTAAGTGTCGGCGGAACGCTGTTACTGCGCAGCAGCGGGTTGCCGCAAGCTCTTTCGGTCGCGCAAAGTGTCGTGGTTACCGCGTTTCGGGGGCGGAATTTGAACGAAGAAGCATTTGAGGCCCGCCTGGCGGCCGCCGGGAGCGCCATGGAAGACACGCTCTCGGAGCTCCTGGCGGAGGCGCCCATTGCAGGCGAGATCGCGCGGCCGGCAAGGCTCGTCGCGGCCATGCGTTACGCTACGCTCAGCGGCGGCAAGCGGCTCAGGCCCTTCCTGGCGCTGGAGGCGGCGCGGCTTTTCGGCGCCGAGGGACCGGGCGTCCAGCGCGCCGCCGCCTCGGTGGAACTGATCCACTGCTACAGTCTCGTCCATGACGACCTGCCGGCGATGGACGACGACGACCTGCGCCGTGGCCGCCCCACCACGCACCGCGCTTATGACGAGGCGACGGCGATCCTGGTCGGCGATTCCCTGCTGACGCTCGCTTTCGACGTCCTCGCCGACGAGAAGACCGATCCCGACCCCGCGATCCGCGTGGCGCTCGTCAGGACGCTGGCGCAGGCCTCCGGCATCGGCGGGATGGCGGGCGGCCAGCAGCTCGACCTGGAAGCGGAGGGCCGCTTCGCCGAAGACGGCGCGCCGCTGGCGCTCGGCGAGACGGAGATCCTGCGCCTGCAGGCGATGAAGACCGGCGCGCTGCTGACCGCCTCCGCCGAGATGGGCGCGATCGTCGGCCGCGCCGACAAGGCCGGGCGAAATGCGCTCCGCGCCTATGGGCATGCGCTCGGCCAGGCGTTCCAGATCGCCGACGATCTTCTCGACGTGGAATCCGACGCCGCGACGCTCGGCAAGGCAACCGGCAAGGATTCGGAGAAGGGCAAGGCGACGCTGATCGGGCTTTGGGGCGTGGAGGCCGCGCGCAAGCGGCTCGCCGGCCTCGTCGCGGAAGCGGAGAACGCGCTCGCCGGTTTCGACGGCAGCGCCGACGTGCTTCGCCGCGCCGCGCGCTTCGTCGCGGAGCGCAAGAATTGAGCGCGCTCCACGGCGTGATCGCCGCCGCCGCGACGCCGATCACGGAGGATCTCGAGCCCGACACGAAGCGCTTCGTGGGGCTTTGCCGCAAGCTCCTCGACGAAGGCTGCGACGGCTTGAACATCTGCGGCACGACGGGCGAGGCGACGTCGTTCGCCGCGGCACAGCGCATGGCGGTGATGGATGCCGCCGCATCGTCCCTGCCGCTCGGACGGCTGATGGTGGGGACGGGCGCCGCCGCGCTCGCCGACGCCGTCGCGCTGACCAAGCACGCCGCCGGGCTCGGCTTCGCCGGCGCGCTCGTCATTCCGCCCTTCTATTACAAGGGCATCGACGATGAGGGCATGGTGCGTTTCTTCGCGCGCCTCGTCGCGGCGACCGCGAAGAAGCCGATCGACCTCTACCTCTACAATTTCCCAGCGCTGTCCGGCGTCCCCTACACGCACGCGCTGGTGACGCGGCTCAAGTCGGAGTTCGGCGCACGGATCGCCGGGCTGAAGGATTCCTCCGGCGATCTCGACTATGCCAAGCGGCTCGCCACTTCGTTCAAGGATTTCAGCGTCTTCCCGAGCAACGAGGCGGTTCTGCTTCGTGCGCGGGCCGGCGAATTCGCCGGCTGCATCTCAGCCAGCGCCAACGTCAATTCGCGCTTCTGCGGACGCGCCTTCCACGATGGCGACGAGGGCGCGCTCAACACCGCAACGGCGATCCGCGCGCGCGTCTCGCAGAAATCGCTGATCGCGAGCGTGAAGGCGGTTCTTGCGCACATGATGGACGACGCAGCGTTCGAAGCGCCGATGCCGCCGCTTGCACCGCTTGCGCCTGAGGACAAGCGCCAGCTCATCGAAGACGTCGCGCCGCTGCTCGGTTGAAGAGCCGATCGCTACTGCATCGGTGCGGGACGCGAAAGCGTGCGCCTGACGGCGTCGCGCCAGGCGGCGATGCGCCGCGCCCGCTCCGCCGTCTGCATCTCCGGCTCGAAGCGACGGTCAAGCTTCCAAGCGGAAGAGAAGGCTTCCATGTCGGGCCATACGCCGGCGGCGTGACCGGCGAGCCACGCGGCGCCAAGCGCGGTGGTCTCAAGGACATGCGGGCGGTCGACCGGCGCGTCGAGGATGTCGGCAAGCCGCTGCATCGTCCAATCGCTCGCCACCATCCCGCCGTCGACGCGAAGCACGGTCTCGCCCTTGGCCCAGTCGCGCTGCATCGCCTCCAATAGGTCGAGCGTCTGGAAGGCCACCGATTCCAGCGCCGCCTGCGCGATCTCGTTGGGGCCCGTGGCGCGCGTCAGACCGAAGAGCGCGCCGCGCGCCGTCGCGTCCCAATAGGGCGCGCCGAGCCCGGTAAAGGCCGGGACCAGAACCACCGACTGGCCGGCGTCGGCTTGCGCCGCGAGCGCTCCGGATTCCTCCGCGCGCGCGATCAGCTTCAGCCCGTCGCGCAGCCACTGCACCGCCGCACCGGCGATGAAGATGGAGCCTTCAAGCGCATAGGTGGTCTGGCCGTCGAGGCGATAGGCGATCGTGGTCAGAAGCTTGTTCTTCGAGGCGACTGCCTCAGCACCAGTGTTCAAGACCGCGAAGCAGCCGGTGCCGTAGGTCGATTTCACCATGCCGGGCTTGAAGCAGGCCTGCCCGACAGTCGCCGCCTGCTGGTCGCCGGCAATGCCGCGTATGGGGATCGCCGCGCCGAGGAGGTCCTTGTCGGTCGTGCCGAAGTCGGCGGCGCAATCGCGAACCTCCGGCAGGACCGCGCGCGGCACGTCGAGCAGTCCCAGCAACTCGTCGTCCCAGTCGTTCAGATGAATGTCGTAGAGGAGCGTGCGCGAGGCGTTGGTGGCGTCGGTCGCGTGCACCTTCCCGCCGGTGAGCCGCCAGAGCAGAAACGTATCGACCGTGCCGAAGGCGAGCTTGCCGGCTTTCGCGGCGGCGCGCGCGCCCTCCACGTGATCGAGCATCCAGGCGATCTTGGTGCCGGAGAAATACGGGTCGAGGATGAGCCCGGTCTTGGCGGAGAAGGTCGGCTCGACGCCCTCGCCGCGCAGGCGCTCGCACAGATCGGCGGTGCGCCGGTCCTGCCAGACGATGGCGTTGGCGATGGGCTTTCCCGTCGCGCGGTCCCACAGGAGCGTCGTCTCGCGCTGATTGGTGATGCCGATGGCGGCGATCTCGGAGGCATCGAGCCGCGCTGCGGCAAGGGCGCCGCGTGCGGTCTCCAGCGTCGTCGCCCAGATGTCCTCCGGATCGTGCTCGACCAGGCCGGAGGCCGGATAGATCTGCCTGAACTCGCGCTGCGCCGTGCCGCGGATCGCCAGGTCGCCGCCAAAGACGATGGAGCGGGTCGAGGTCGTGCCCTGGTCGATGGCAAGGATGTTCGCGCTCATGTCCCTTCCCTTCGGCCCTTCGCGGAGCCCCATCATGGGCATGGCCGGGACAGACTGCCCCGGCCATGCTTTCTTCTTCAGGTCGCGCCGTTGTTACTGGTGCTCGGTCCAGCGCTTGATCAGCTCGTCGTAAGCAATCGTCTCGCCCTGCGGCTTCTCGTTGTCGAGCTTCGCCCACGGCGCGTGGTCCTTGCTCAGCCACTTCGAGGGATCGCTCTCCGGATTAAGCCGCGGTCCGCAACCATGGTAGACGTTGTTCGACTCGTCCACCGCCTGCATGCGGGCCATGACGTCGTCCATCTGCGAGGCAAGGCGATCCATCGCCTGCTGCGGCGTGAACGCGCCGGAATTGACGTCACCGATGTTCTCCCAGAAGAGCTGGGCGAGCTTCGGATAGTCAGGCACGTTGATTCCGGTGGGCGTCCAGGCGACACGGTCCGGCGAGCGATAGAACTCGATCAGACCACCGAGCTTCGGCGCACGCTCGGTGAAGTGCGGATGGCGCACAGTGGAGTCGCGGATGAAGGTCAATCCCACATCGCTCTTCTTGACGTCGACGGTCTTCGACACGACGAACTGGGCATAGAGCCAAGCCGCCTTGCGACGATCGACCGGGGTCGAATTGAAGAGTGTCCACGAGCCGGCATCCTGGTAGCCGCGCTGCGAGCCTTCCTTCCAGTAGGGGCCGTGCGGCGAAGGCGCCATCCGCCACAGCGGATTGCCGTTGTCGTCGACGGTGTTGTTACCCTCGCTCTTCGGCGCCACCATCGAGGCTGTGAACGCCGAGTACCAGAAGATCTGCTGAGCGACGTTGCCTTGCGACAGCGACGGCAGCGACTGGTAGAAGTCGAGGTCGGCCGCACCCGGAGGCGCGTACTTCCTCAGCCACTCGTCCCACTTGGACACTGCGTAGACCGCCGCCGGACTGTTGGCGCCGCCACCACGCGAAACCGAGGCTCCGGCGGGATTGCAGGAGTCCTTCTCCATGCGGATGCCCCACTCGTCGACCGGGCGTCCGTTTGGAATGCCGACGTCGGCCTCGCCGGCCATCGACAGCCACGCATCGGTCATGCGCCAGCCGAGATCGGGCGCGCGCTTGCCGTAGTCCATGTGGCCGTAGACGCGCACACCGTCGATCTCCTTCACGTCGTTGGTGAAGAAGTCGGCGATGTCCTCGTAGGCCGACCAGTTGACGGGAACGCCGAGGTCGTAGCCGTACTTGGCCTTGAACGCGTCCTTCAGATCCTGGCGATCGAACCAGTCCTTGCGGAACCAATAGAGGTTGGCGAACTGCTGGTCGGTAAGCTGCCAGAGCTTTCCATCCGGACCCGTCGTGAACGACTTGCCCATGAAGTCGTCGACGTCGAGCATGGGATCGGTGACGTCCTTACCCTCTCCGGCCATCCAGTCGGTCAGGTTCACCGCGCTTTGCAGGCGCGAATGCGTGCCGATCAGGTCGGAGTCGTTGATGTAGCCGTCATAGAGGTTGCGGTTGGTCTGCATTTGCGTTTGCACCGCCTGCACGACCTCGCCCTCGCCGAGATACTGATGGTTGACCTTGATCCCGGTGATTGCGCTGAACGCCGGCGCCAGCACCTTGGACTCGTACTCGTGGGTCGGAATGTCTTCCGACAGCACGTTGATCTCCATCCCGACGAACGGCTTGGCCGCGTCGACGAACCACTGCATTTCCTTTTCCTGGTCGTCGCGCGACAGCGTCGACAGGCCGGCAATCTCATTGTCGAGAAACTGCTTTGCCTCGTCCATTCCCGCCCATGACGCGCTCGGCGCCATTAGGGCGAACGCTGCTACGCCACCCAATAGGAGTCGTCTCATTGGCTATTCCTCCCTTTCCTCATATTCACCGGCCGGCGGCCGGCAGTCCCCCTGTGGCCTCACACCCATCGAAACACCGCGAGGGCGTAAACGAGCGAGAGGCCAAGAGCCCACCACAGGTTCGGGCCGACCAGCCCGAGCCATGCAAGATGAATGAATGCGCTGCCGAGCAGCGAGATGAAGAGACGGTCGCCGCGCGTAGTATCGAGCCCGAGGATACCGCGCCGCTCCGCGCCGCCCGGTACCGCGAGCTCCCACGCCGTCATGCCGCAGAGCAGCAGGAAGATGACCGCGAAGAAGGTGGCGGTCTGCCAGGTCCATGCCATCCAGGAGAGATCGAAGCCGGATTGGGCCATCACACCCTCCCCAGGGCGAAGCCCTTGGCGATGTAGTTGCGCACGAAATAGATGACGACGGCGCCGGGGATCAGCGTCAGAACGCCGGCCGCGGCGAGCAGCCCGAGCTCGTAGCCGGACGTGCTCGCCGTCCGCGTCATGACCGCGGCGATCGGCTTCGCCGCAACCGAAGTCAGCGTCTTGGCGAGCAGCAGCTCGACCCAGGAGAACATGAAGCAGAAGAAGGCGGTGACGCCGATGCCCGACGCGATCAGCGGCATGAAGATCTTCACGAAGAACTTCGGGAACGAATAGCCGTCGATATAGGCGGTCTCATCGATCTCCTTCGGCACGCCCGACATGAAGCCTTCGAGAATCCACACCGCCAGCGGTATGTTGAAGAGGCAGTGCGCGAGCGCCACGGCGATCGGGGTGTCGAAGAGCCCGATCGCCGAATAGAGCTGGAAGAACGGCAGCGCGAAAACCGCCGGCGGCGCCATGCGGTTGGTCAACAGCCAGAAGAACAGATGCTTGTCGCCGACGAAGCGGTAGCGCGAGAAGGCATACGCTGCCGGCAGCGCGGCCGTGACCGAGATGAGCATGTTCAGGGTCACGTAGGTGATCGAGTTGCGGTAGCCGTTATACCAGGTCGGGTCGGTGAAGATTTCGTGGTAGCTCGCCAGCGTGAAGCGGTGCGGCCACAGCGTCAGGCCGCCGAGGATCTCGTTCGTCGTCTTGAACGACATGTTGAGGAGCCAATAGATCGGCACCATCAGGAAGAGGATGTAGAGCGTGGGGATGAGCCAGCCGAGGCGTCTCATGACTGCTCCTCGTTGCGCATCATCAAGGTGTAGAAGATCCAGCTCAGAAGCAGCACGATCAGGAAGTAGATGATCGACATAGCCCCGGCCGGCCCGAGGTCGAACTGGCCAAGCGCGACCTTCACCAGATCGATCGACAGCAACGTGGTCGAATTGCCCGGACCGCCGCCGGTCAGCACCGCCGGCTCAGTGTAGATCATGAAGGAATCCATGAAGCGCAGCAGGATCGCGATGGTCAGCACGCGCTTCATCTTCGGAAGCTGGATGAAGCGGAACACCGACCAGCGCGAGGCGCCGTCGATCTTCGCCGCCTGATAATAGGCGTCGGGAATCGAGATCAGGCCGGCATAGGCAAGAAGCACCACCAGCGAGGTCCAGTGCCAGACATCCATGAGGATGATGGTGAACCACGCATCGACCGGATTGCGCGTGTAATTGTAGTTGATTCCGAGGCTGTTCAGGCCGTGGCCGAGGAGCCCGATATCCGGCAGCGAGAAGATGTTCCAGATCGCGCCGACGACGTTCCACGGGATCAACAAGGGAAGCGCCATCAGCACCAGGCACACCGACACCCAGAAGCCCTTGCGCGGCATGGCGAGCGCGATCGCCACGCCAAGCGGAATCTCGATGAAGAGGATGGTGAAGGTGAAAGCGAGCTGGCGTCCGAGCGCGGCGTGGAAGCGATCGGAGTGAAGCACGTCCTGAAACCAGCCGACGCCGTGGAAGAAGAAGGTGTTGCCGCCGAACGTCTCCTGCACCGAATAGTTCACCACCGTCATCAGCGGGATGATGGCGTTGAACGCGACGAGCAGGAGCACAGGCAGCACCATGAACCAGGCGCGGTTGTTCCAGGTCTTTTCCATCGCCTAGTCGCCTCCCCCTGCGATCGGCCTGCCTTCCACGAGGCGGCCGCCGGAATAGACGTGGAGGTTGGCCGGATCGAAGACGACATGGGCGCGATCGCCTTCGATGCGGGCGTCTTCCGCGGCGATCGCGTTGAAGAGGTGACCGTCGAGATCGAGCTTCACGACCCGGTAGCGGCCGACGTCGTCGATCTTGACGATGCGGCCGGAAATTCCCTCGCCGTTCTTCGCGATCCTGACGAATTCCGGCCTGACGCCGATCTCCGTCTTCACGCTCGCCGGAAGGTGCGGATAGGTGCGCGCGAGCTTGATCATCTGCGACCCGAAACGGGCGCGGTTGTCCTCCACCGTCGCCGGTGCGACGTTCATTCCCGGCGAGCCGATGAAGTAGCCGACGAAGGTGTGCGCGGGACGTGCGAAGAGATCTTCCGGCGTGCCGACCTGCACGACCTCCCCCTCGTACATGACCACCACCTTGTCGGCGAAGGAGAGCGCTTCGGTCTGGTCGTGGGTGACGTAGACCATGGTGCGGTCGAACCGCCGGTGCAGCTGCTTGATCTGCGCGCGCAAGACCCATTTCAGATGCGGATCGATGACGGTCAGCGGCTCGTCGAAGAGGATCGCCGACACGTCCGGCCTGACGAGCCCGCGGCCGAGCGAGATCTTCTGCTTGGCGTCGGCTGTCAGCCGCCGCGCGCGCTGATTAAGCATCGGCGTCAGCGCCAGCATCTCGGCGACCTCGCCGACGCGCTTCTGGACCTCCATCTCCGGCACGCGGCGATTCCTGAGCGGGAAGGCGAGGTTCTGCGCCACCGTCATCGTGTCGTAGATGACCGGGAACTGGAAAACCTGCGCGATGTTGCGTTCCGCCGTCGGCAGTCGCGTCACGTCGATGCCGTCGAAGACGACTTTGCCTTCGCTCGGCGTGATCAGGCCCGAGATGATGTTCAACAGCGTGGTCTTGCCGCAGCCCGATGGCCCGAGCAGCGCATAGGCGCCGCCGTCGTCCCAGACGTGCTCGAGCGGCTTCAGCGCATAGTCCTCCGGCCCGCGCGGATTCGGCAGGTAGGAATGGGCGACCTTGTCGAGAACGATCCTTGCCATTGCCGCCCCCTCAAGCCGCCCGGCGCATGCCGGGCGCGGCGGCAAGCGCACCCTCGGCGTCGAAGACGAAGAAGTGGCCGGGATCGAGGTAGATCTCGATCGGCTGCCCGATGCCGAGATCGTGGACGCCATGCGCGAGCGCCACCCAGCGCTCGCCGGCGAAGTCGACATGCACGAAGCTTTCCGAGCCGGTGATCTCCGTCATCACGACCGTCGCGGTGACCGGAACGGCTTCCTTGTCGAGCCTGAGCAGATAGAGATGGTTGGGGCGGAAGCCGATCGTGTAGGTGGCGTCGGGAAGATTTGCGAAGATGCCCGAAGCCGGAAGATTGAGCGGCTCGTTGACGGCCCGCACCATGCCGTCTGCCTTCTCCACCTTGAGCGTATTGATCGGCGGATCGGAGAATGTGCGCGCCGTCACCAGGCTATTCGGGCGGCGATAGACCTCAAGCGTCGGGCCGAACTGCGTGACGCGGCCTTCCGCCAGCGTCGCGGTCGAACCACCGAGAAGCAGCGCCTCGAGCGGCTCCGTCGTCGCGTAGACGAAGATTGCGCCGGTGGCGGAGAAGATGCGCGGCAGCTCTTCGCGCAGCTCCTCGCGCAGCTTGTAGTCCAGGTTGGCGAGCGGCTCGTCGAGGAGCACGAGGTCGGCGCGCTTCACGATGGCGCGCGCCAGCGCGGTGCGCTGCTGCTGGCCGCCTGAAAGCTCCAGCGGTTTGCGATCGAGCAGCGGATCGAGCTTCATCACGCGGGCCGCCTCGCGCACCCGCCGGTCGATCTCCGACGCCTCCACGCGCGCAACGCGGAGCGGCGAGGCAATGTTCTCGTAGACGCTGAGATTCGGGTAGTTGATGAACTGCTGATAGACCATGGCGATGGAGCGCTTGCCCACCGGCACGCCGGTCACGTCCTTCCCGTCGAAGATGACCTGGCCCTCCGTCGGGCGGTCGAGCCCCGCCATCAGCCGCATCAGGCTGGTCTTTCCGGAAAGCGTGGGCCCAAGCAGGATCGAAAGCGTGCCGCGCGCGAAGGTCAGCGAGACGTCATGGATATGCGTCTCGCCGCCCACTCTTTTCGACACGTCGCGAAGCTCAAGCGTCATTGCGCGCCCCCGCTTGCAACGGCCGCGGTTCGCGTCTCGGCCTGGCTGGCGCGCATCCACGCGTCGAGGCGCTCCGCCTCCTCGCCGCCCATCCTGAGCCCGAGCTTGGAACGGCGCCAAAGCACGTCCTCGCCGCGCCGCGCCCATTCGTTGTCGATCAGATAGCGCACCTCGCGCTCGCTCAGATCCGCGCCGAAGGATTCGCCCCAATCGTCGGCGCTCTTGACGCCCTCCACGATCTTGCGGGCGCGCGTGCCATAGGCGCGGGCCAGCCGCTCCGCGCGCCCCGCCGGGCAGGACGGCGCGAGCGCGCGCAGCTCCGCGGCGAGCCCCGGAACGCCGCCGACCTGAAAATCGCCGCCCGGAAGCGGCGCGTGCGCCGTCCACGGCCGGCCGGCGCCGCGCAGAAAAGGGGCGAGCTTCTCCAGCGCCGTCTCGGCGAGCCGCCGGTAGGTGGTGATCTTGCCGCCATAAAGGTTCAGGACCGGCGGCACGTCGCCGCCGCCTTCCACCTTCAGCACGTAATCACGCGTCGCTTCCTGCGCCGCGCTCGCGCCGTCGTCGTAGAGCGGGCGCACACCGGAATAGCTCCACACGACGCGCGCCGGATCGACCGGAGCGCGGAAATATTCGCTCGCCGCCGAACAGAGATACGCGATCTCCGCCTCCGTGGCGTGCGGCTCGGAGGGATCGCCCTCGTAGTCGAGGTCGGTGGTTCCGATCAGTGTGAAGTCGCGCTCATAGGGGATCGCGAAGACGATGCGGCCGTCGGCATTCTGGAAGATGTAGGCGCGGTCGTGCTGGAAAAGCCGCGGCACGACGATGTGGCTCCCCTTGACGAGCCGAACCGGCGCCTCCGGCAGAAGGCCGAGCCGGTCGGAGAGAACCTCGCCGACCCACGGGCCGGCCGCGTTGACAAGAACCTTGGCGCCGATCTCGCCGAGGGCGCCCGTCTCCGTGTCGCGCAGCGTGACGCGCCACCCGCCGGCGCGGCGCTCCGCCTTCACCATCTCCGTGCGGGTCTCAATCACCGCGCCGCGCGCCGCCGCGTCCATGGCGTTCAGGACGACGAGGCGCGCATCCTCCACCCAGCAATCGGAATATTCGAAGGCCCTGCGAAAAACCGGCTTCAGCGGCTCGCCGGCGGGGTCGCGTGTCAGGTCGATGCGGCGCGCCGGCGGCAGCATCTTGCGGCCGCCGAGATGGTCGTAAAGAAAGAGGCCCAGCCTGATCAGCCAGGCGGGCCGAAGTCCCTTGTGGTGCGGGAGGACGAATCGCAGGGGCCAGATGATGTGCGGAGCGGCGCGAAGCAGGACCTCGCGCTCCATCAGCGCCTCACGGACGAGGCGAAACTCGTAGTATTCCAGATAGCGCAGCCCGCCATGAATGAGCTTGGTGGAGGCGGAGGAGGTCGCGCCGGCGAGATCCGACTTCTCGCAGAGATAGACGGAAAGCCCGCGGCCGGCGGCATCGCGAGCAATGCCGCAGCCGTTCACGCCTCCGCCGATAACGGCAATATCGAAAGGTGCAGATCGCACCTCGCCTCCCCATTTTGCGTTGCAGCATTATTGCTTCGCTGCGAACTTAGGGGCGAGATTATTCGAAAGAAAACGAAAATCAAGTGAAAACAGTGCCTGGCGGATCAGCGTTTTCTCCAGTGCGGAACGCCTCGACCAGCTCCACGCCGCTCTCGATGCAGATGCGGCGGATGTCCTCCGGTTCGCAGCGATCCGTCACGAAGGTGGTCACCTGCGAGATGTGACCGATCCTGACCGGGGCGGAGCGCTCGAATTTCGAGGAATCGCAGACAAGGACGACCTTGCGCGCGTTGGAGATGATCGCCTGCGCCACCCGCACCTCGCGGTAGTCGTAGTCGAGCAGCGCCCCGTCCTCGTCGATCGCCGAGGCGCCGATGACGGCGATATCGACCTTGAACTGGCGGATGAAATCGACCGCCGCCTCACCGACCACGCCGCCGTCGCTCGGGCGCACGACGCCGCCGGCGATCACCACCTCGATCTGCGGATAGGCGCGCATCAGGCTCGCCACGTTCAAATTGTTGGTGATGACCATGAGCCCGCTGTGCTGGAGCAACGCGCGGGCGACCGCCTCCGTCGTCGTCCCGATATTGATGAACAGCGACGCATGGTCGGGGATGTGCGTGGCGGCGACGCGGGCGATCGCCTCCTTCTCCGCGCTCGCGATCATGCGGCGCGCGTCGTAGCCGACATTCTCCACGCCCGACGACAGGATGGCGCCGCCGTGGATGCGGGTGAGCATGCGCTGGTCGCAAAGCTCGTTCAGATCCTTGCGGATGGTCTGCGGCGTCACCTCGAAGCGCAGCGCCAACTCGTCGACCATGACGCGGCCGGACTGCCGAGCGATCTCAAGGATCGTACTCTGCCGGGGAATGAGCACGCGTGGACACCTCGCTTCGATGCGGTCGGGGAGGAAATCAGAAACGCGGGAGAAACGAAAGCCGTTCGAAAAGATATCGAAAACGGCGCGTCCGATGGAATGGACCGCGCCTATCCCGCGATCTCGCGGAAATTCGCCACCAGCGCCGCGGCGAAGTCCGGATCGTTGATGGCGTGGGGAAGCGCCACGAGCTTGCGGTTGACGCTTTCCTTGAAGGTCGCGCGCACCGCGTCGAAGAGTGCGGCGTCGGCCTCCGGGTCGTGGAAGGGCTCGCCCGGAACGTCGATCGCCGAGACCCCGCCGAGCGGCAGGACGAAGCGGAGCGGTCCCTCGCAGCGATTGAGCCGCTCCGCGATCCACGTTCCCGCCGCGCGGTTCTCCTCCGGGGTGGTGCGCATCAACGTCACCTGCGCGTTGTGGACGTGGAATTTCCGCTTGGCGAATTTTTCCGGCACCGTTTCGCGCGCCCCGAAATTCACCATGTCGAGCGCGCCGAGAGAGACGACCGCCGGGACGCGCGTGCGCGCGATCGATCCGAAACGATCCTCGGTGCAGGGCAGCACGCCGCCGACGAGATAATCCGCGACCTCCGTCGTCGTGGCGTCGACGATCCCGGCGAGGAAACCGGAATCGCAGAGCTTCTCCATCGACTGCCCGCCGACACCGGTAGCGTGGAAGACGTAAGCCTCATAGTCGGCTTCGAGTGCCTCGCGCACCATGGTGACGCAGGCCGTGGTGACGCCGAACATGGTCATGCCGAGGCCAGGCTTATCGGATTTCGAAACGGGCGCGCGGTTAAGCGCCATGCCGGAAACGGCATGCGCGGCATTGCCGATCACCTGGCGCGACAACGCGTTCAAGCCGGCGATATCGACCACCGAATACATCATCGCGATGTCGTTCGGCCCGACATAGGGGGCGATGTTGCCTGAAGCGACGGTGGAGACCATCAGCTTCGGCAGGCCGATCGGCAAGGCGCGCATCGCTTCCGTGACAAGCGCGGTGTTGCCGGAGCCGCCGAGCCCGAGCACCGCGCCGATATCGTCGCGGCCGAGAAGGTAACGCGTCAGCGCCTCCGCCATCGCGGCGATCGCGCGCCCGCGGTCGCTCTCGCTAAGGACCGCCTTCGCGCCGCTTGTGGGTGATGGCCGGCGACCTCTTCCGCCGAGACGTCGGCGACGGTCTTGCCCGGGCGCGTGCCGACATCGACCAGCACCGCCTCGGCGCCGGCCGCGATCACGCGCGCCTTGGCGTAGGCGAGCTCCGCCCCTTTCGTGTCGGCCGTGCCGATGACATAGACCCGCATCGCGTGATCCTTGCCGTGAGCGCCCTATCCGATCCCAACCGTCAGGAGCCCACGCGTGATCGAGCCGGAGGTCGGCAGGAGCGGGATCAGGCTCGCCTGCAAGGAATGATAGAGGTCGGGCTTGCCATGAAAGAGCGGCGTGACGCCGGGGTCGCCGCGCACCTCCGGATACCAGCCGCCGTTATCCCGATCGATCAGGTGGTTCGCGACGAAATCCCAGATGCGGCGGTACCATTCCTCGTATTCCGCGCCGCCATCGATCTCGTTCAGGAAATGCGCCGCCCCGATCCCCTCCGCGCACGGCCACCAGAGGCGGTTCTTGAGGAGCGGCTTGTCGTTCCAGTCGAGCGTGTAGTGGAAGCCGCCGCGCGTCTTGTCCCAGCCGTTTGCGACGGCGCGCGCGAAGATCGCGCGTGCCGCGTCGGCGAGCCAGTCGAGGCGGCGGCCGCCTAGCTCCCAAAGCTGCAGGCAAAGCCGCGTCCACTCCAGCGAATGGCCGGGCGTCGTTCCGGCGGGACGGAAGATGTCGCCGCCCGAATATTCGCGGTCGAGGGTCCAGCTGTCATCGAAATGCTCCGCGACGCGCCAGCCGTTTTCTTCCGCCTTTCGACCAATGATGAGCGAGGCGATGCTTTCCGCCATCTCCAGATAGGTCTTGTCGCCGGTCGCCTCGAAGGCCGCCATCAGGGCTTCGGTCAGATGCATGTTGGAGTTCTGGCCGCGATACTTGCTGATCGGCGTCCAGTCCGCTTCGAACTCCTCCGTGACCGCGCCATGCGTGCTTTCCCAGAAATGCGTGCGCAGGATTTCGGTGATGTCGGCGATCAGCCGGTCGGCATCGGGGTGGCCGACGAGCTTGGCGCTCGAGGCGGCGAGAAGCACGAAGGCGTGGCCGTAGGCCTGCTTCTTCGGATCGGTCGGGCCGTCGTCGCCGACGCCCCAGAAATAGCCGCCGTTCTTCGCGTCCCGGTGCGCGTTCCAGAGATAGTCCATGCCGTGGTCGATGAAGGCGTCGGCCCCCGGCCGCCCGAGCAGCCGGGCGATGACGAAGCAATGCACGTTTCGCGTCGTCGCATGGAGCTCGCGAGACGGTGCCTCGCCGCTCGCCGCACTCCGCGCGATCGGCCGCCCGGTATCGTCGATGAAGTAGAAGCCGCCGGCCGGATTGATGCTTCCCCGCTCAAAGAGCGCGAAAAGCGCCGTTGCCTGATCGACAAGCCAGGACCGGTGATAGGGAAGCGCGGTCCACCGCGCCGCCGGCGCGTCTTTGGACATCGTCATGGCCTAGTGCACTTTCGTGTCGTCGCGCGCGCCCACCATGTACTGGACCAGCTCCTCGGTGCTCGTCTCGCTGGTCTTCTTCTCCGTCACCTTGCGTCCCCGGTGCATGACCATCAGGCGGTCGGAGACGGCGAAGACATCGGGGAGCGTGTGCGTGATCAGGATCACCGGAACGCCCTCGTCGCGCAGCCGGCGAATGAGCTCCAGCACCTTCTGCTGCTCCGGGACGCCGAGATTGTTGGTCGGCTCGTCCATGATCATCAGCCTTGCGTCCCAATAGACGGCACGGGCGATGGCGACCGCCTGGCGCTGCCCGCCGGACAGGCTCTCGATCGGCTGCCGAAGATTGGGGAAGTGAATCTCCAGCTTGTCGAGCGCCGCCTCCGATTCGCCCAGCATCTTCTGCTCGTCGAGCGTGTTGATGAGACCGCCCAGATAGCGCTTCTTCACCTCCCGGCCGAGGAAGATGTTGGCGCTGACGTCGAGATTGTTGGCGAGCGCCAGATCCTGATAGATGGTCTCGATGCCTACCCGGCGCGCCTCCATCGGCGTCGCGAAGTGGCGCGGCCGTCCTTCAAAGAAGATGTCGCCGCGATCGGGCTGATAGACACCCGATACGCACTTGATCAGCGTAGACTTGCCCGCGCCGTTGTCGCCGAGAAGCGCAACGACTTCTCCGGGATAGACTTCCCAGCTCACCTCGTTCACGGCGGTCAGGCCGCCGAAGCGCTTGATGAGCTTGCGGATGGAGAGGATCGGTTCGCTCACGTCGGTGGCCCGGTTCTGGTGCGCCCGACGATCAGCTCGCGCGACTGGTCGATCAGGACGGCGACGATCACGACGACCCCGACCACGATGAACTGCCAGAACGCCTGCACGTTCAGCATCACGAGCCCGGTCGTCAGCACGGCGATGATCAGGGCGCCGATCACGGTCCCGATCACGGTCCCGGCGCCGCCGAAGAGGCTGACGCCACCGATGATGACGGCGGCGATGGAGGACAAGAGCAACGGGTCGCCGATGACGGCTGAGCCCGCGGTGAAGCGCAGCGTCGACAGGAATCCGGCGATGCCCGCCGTCGACGCCGACATGACGTAAAGCATCATGACGCGTCGATCGACCGGGATGCCGGCGCGGCGCGCCGCCTCCATGTTGCCGCCGATCGCATAGGTGTGCCGGCCGAACTGGGTCTTCCGCAGGATGAACATCGCGATTGCGACGACGATCGCCGTGACCAACACCGGATAGGACAGGATGCGGTCCATGCGTCGGAGAAGCTCGCCGGTCAGTTCCGGCGGCGCCAGGAAATAGAAGCCGCCGCCCTCTCCGCGGATCAGGTAGAAGAGCGATTCGTTGCCATAGGCGCGGATGTCGGCGGGAAGTCCGATGACCGTCGTGTTCTCCGACATCAGAAGCGCCACGCCGCGCACGATGAAGGAGCTTCCGAGCGTGACGATGAAGGCCGGCACCTTGAGCTTCGCGATGATGGTGCCGTTGATCAGGCCGACAAATGCCGCACCGGCGACCGCCGCGAGAAACCCGACGACGACCGCCGGGAACAGCGGCAGCCCCGCATTGAAGGCAGCACGCAGCGCAAGCGCGGAGAGCACCGAGCCGAGGCTCATCACCCATCCGACCGAAAGATCGATGCCGGCGCCGATGATGACGAAGGTCTGGCCGAGGCCGAGGAGCAGAACCGGGATGATCGCGACCAGAATGTTCTGCGAATTCCGCACGGTCAGGAAATTGACCGAGCCGCCATTGTAGATCGGCACCGCGATCACGAAGAACACGATCATCAGGCCGAGGAACGCCCAGGCCCAAAGGCGACTGAGCGTGAGGATCAACCGGTGCCTTCGTGCGACGGCCGACGCGCTGACCGGCGCTTCGATATTCACGTCAGGACTGGCCAAGCGGCCTCACTGCAAGCTCGCGGTGACAAACGAAATCCGGGAGGCGCAGCTGCGCCGCCCGGAAGATGCAATCCGTCAGGGTCTCTCTACTACTCGGCCTTGTAGATGAAGCGCGAGTAGTTCGGATCGTTGACGTTGTCCTTGTCGATGATGGCGAAGCCCGTCTGCACGCGCTTCGGCAGGCTCGTCACGCCCGCCGCGTCTGCGGCGGCGAACTCGACGGCCATGTAGCCCATGTCGAAGGGCTTCTGCGCGAGCACGAGGGTGACGTCGCCCTTGTTGAGCGATTCGATGGCGTCCTTGGTCGCGTCATAGGCGACGACCTGCACGTGACCGCCGAGCCCGGCATTCACCACCGCGTTGCCCGCGCCCTGCGCGCTGAACACGTTGGTGCCGAAGACGCCGGCGAGATCGGGGTTCTGCTCGATGACCGCCGCGGTCTGCTGCGCCGCCTTGTTCGGATCGTCGAGATTGTAGTCCGGCCCGAGCACTTTGATATCGGGATAGTCCTTCGCCATCTCCTCCTTGAAGCCCTGCTCGCGGCCTTCCACCGAGCTGACGTTCGGGTTGGTGGAGTTGATATAGACGGTGCCCTTGCCGCCGATCGACTTGGCCAGACCGCGCGCGGAGATGCGCCCGCCTTCTACGTTGTCGGAGCCGATATAGCTGATCGGGAACGTCACCGGGCCGTTTACGTAGTCGCCGTCGCCGAGGAACGTATCGACGGTGATGACCTTGATGCCGGCATCGAGCGCGGCCTGCAGGGCAGGCACCATCTGATCCTTATCGACCGGCGCGGTGATGATGTAGTTCAGGTCGCCGCGCGCGATCATGGCGTTCAGAAGCGGCGTCTGCGCCTCCACGCCCCATGTCGGCGGGATCTGGGTCACGACCTCGATGCCGAGATCCTTCGCGGCCTTTTTCACGCCGATCTCCATCACCTGGTAGAACGGATCGACAACGCCGGGGAGAAAACCGATCTTGATGTTCTCCTGCGCGGTCGCGCCCTGCGAGCCGGCTGCCAGCGCGGCCGCTGTCGCGAGCGCGA
The DNA here is from genome assembly GCA_963814905.1 of uncultured Alphaproteobacteria bacterium. Classification (GTDB taxonomy): domain Bacteria; phylum Pseudomonadota; class Alphaproteobacteria; order Rhizobiales; family Afifellaceae; genus DASWJZ01. The sequence goes on from CAWFEM010000010.1 coordinate 118,608, forward strand.
AAAAGAGTTGTCTTTTGGCCATGAAAAAAATCCTCCCGTCTTTGTTTTCTTACCCTTCGGCCTCTTTTGCCGAATGGAAGCTTGTGATTGAAGGCGATCCTATCGGAGTGTGGAATTGCGTGCAATCAAAGAGCCAAAGACTGATCTGTGGCAAGGCGTCCGGCGGCGTTGGCGCGGCTGCGCGGACCCCTCCCCCAACAACAATCGCGGCCTGTCGCGTGAATATCCGGCCCCGCTTCGACCGGAGGCTGTCGCGTGGCGCCTGATCCCGCGCCCGCAGCGCATGACCCGACGCCGGGATCGACGGACGACGCTGTCATCATCGGCATCGACGTCGGCACCACTTCGGTCAGAGCCATTGCGTTCGACGCGCGCGGCCGTCGGGTCGCCGCCGGGACGCGCCCCACCCCGGTGCGACGCTCCACAAGCGGCGGCGAATTCGATCCGGAGGCGATCTACGCCGCGGTCGCCGCGAACCTCGCCGATGTCGGCAAGGCGCTCGCCGGCCGCAATGTCGCGGGGATCGCTGTCACCAGCATCGGCGAGAGCTGCGTCCTCGTCGACGATCGCGGGCGGGCGCTCGCGCCGTCGATCGTCTGGTACGACCGGCGCACGGAAGCCGAGGCGCATGCGATCGAGAGCACACTCGGGCGCGACCGCGTCTTCGCGATCACCGGTCACGCGGTGGACCCGATCTTCACCTTGGCGAAGCTCATCTGGATGCGCGAGCACTGGCCCGACGCGATGGCCAAGGCAAGACACGTCCTTCTGATGGCCGACTGGATCGCCTTCCGGCTTTCCGGTGTCGCCGCCACCGACCCGACGCTCGCCGCGCGCGCGCTCTTTTACGACATAAGGCGGCGCTGCTGGTCGGAGGAGATGCTGGCGCTCGCAGGTGTCTCAACCGATTTTCCCTCGCCGCTCGCGGCGAGCGGCACACTGCTCGGTCCGATGAAGCGCGACGTGCAGGCGGAGACCGGGCTCGCCGGCGCGCCGATCATTGCCGTCGGCGGACACGATCACATCGTCGGCGCGCTGGCGACGGGGCTGATGCAACCCGGCACGGCGGTCAACAGCATCGGGACCGCCGAGGCGCTGGTTCTGGCGACCGAGAACCCGCTCGACGATCCGGAAGTCATTCGCCGCGGTTACGTCCAGGGCGCGATCGAGACCGATCGCAAGCTGTCCTATGTCGCCGGAGCGATCATGAGCTCCGGGGGCGCGATCGAATGGCTCAGGTCGATCGTCGGCAACATTCCGCAGGAGACGCTGATCGCCGAGGCCGCGTCTGTCCCGCCCGGCAGCAACGGCGTCGTCTTCCTTCCGCACCTCGCAAACGGTCCCCCGCCGGTTCCCGACGCGAACGCGCGCGGCGCCTTCCTCGGGTTGACGCAGACCGCTACGCCGGCGGCTCTCTACCGCGCAGTCCTGGAAGGCGTCGCGCTGCAATCGCGCATGATGCTCGACGGCATGGTCACGCTTCCGGGCGTGGGTGAAGCCAAGACGATCCGCTTGATCGGCGGCACCTCGCGAAACCCGCTCTTTCTTTCGATCAAGGCCAACGTCCTCGGCCGCCCGCTCGTGGTGGTCGACGAACCGGAGGCGACGGCGCTTGGCGCCGCACTTTTCGCCGGTGTCGCGGCCGGGCTCTATCCAAACGTTGGGGCGGCGGTCGCCGGCCTCGACCGCAGCGAGCACATCGTGGAGCCAGACGCGGAAGACGCGGAACGCTACGCGGCGCTGAGGGTCGATGTCTTCCGGCCGCTCCTGGAAAGAATGCGAAGCGTCGATCAAACGCTTGCCGACGCTGCCGCGAAGAGGGCCGCGCCGGCCGGCTAGTGCGACTCGCCTAACCCTTGAGCGCCGCCTCGGTGATCACGCGGTCCTTCGACAAGGGAAGCGTGGGCTTCTTACCCGCCTTCTTCAGCCCGTCGTGATAGGCCTTCACCGCCTCTTCCGGCTTGATCTCGCGTTCCACGACGGCGCGCATGAAGGTGACGAGTGCGATCGGGTCTTCCGCGAGGTTGATCTTGCGGCCGAAGAGGGCGACGCGGGCGCCATGACGCTCCGCCTGCGAGATCAGCTCGAAGGTGTCGCGAGTGGTTCCCTTGGCGCCGCCGAGAATGCCGACGACGAGCCGCCCAGGATCATAGCTTGAGAGCTCTTCCATCGCCCGCGCGCCATTATATTGCAGCTTCAGGAAGTGCGGGTGATCGGCGCGCATGACACCGGCAAGCGTGCGCACGATGTTGTCGTTGATGAAGGAGCCGATATCGGCGCGGTCGGCGAGACGGATGTCGAAAGCCGGATTGAACACTTCGAGGAAGTGCCGCAGCTTGTGCTCCGCCACCTCGGCGCGGAAGGCCGAATAGGCCTCGGCGTTTTCCGCGTCGATATCCCTCTGGTTTGAGAAGGTGATCGAGTAGAGGCCGAGGTCGACGTATTTCTTCGCCTGGTCGGGGCGCGCGGTGCGATGGTGCCGCGACGGCTCCTCCTTGTAGCGCCCGCCCCGCGCCGACCAGATGTCGGTGGTGTCGTTCAAGCGGATCGCCGGCGTCACCGGGCTCTTCTTGAAGAGCCCTTCTTCCGACAGCCGCTCCGTCGAGGAAGCTGAAAGGAGCATGATGTCGACGAGGCCGGAGCGGGTCATCTCGCGGATCGCCTCAAGGTGCGCGGAGCGCGGCTTGAAGCGGGTCGGGTCCGTCGGGTCCGGTCCGGGCGCGGCCGCGCCGAAACCGATGTCGCCGTCCTTGGCGTCGGCGATGATGAAGTCGGTGGGCTTGTAGGCGCCGGAGCGGATCGCGGCGAGCTTCGTGTCGAGGGTTTTCTTGGTCATCTTACGCGGGTGGGTTGAGAGCACCGGCTTAGTAGAGGGTGCCGCGCCAAAAGGCGATAGGGCGCCGCCGCTTTCAGGCGTCCGAGCCGCCGCGGGTGGGGCGACAGCGCGTCGCGCCCGGAAACGGAACCGACGCGGGCTCTCAGACCATCCGCATCGACATTCCGCCGTCGATAACCAGCGTTTCGCCGGTGATGAACGGGTTCGTCAAAAGCTCGATCGCGGCGGTGGCGACGTTTTCTTCCGTGCCGAAGCGGCGGAGCGGAATGCGGTTCTCCAGGTTGTTGCGCTCCGCTTCCGGCGTCATTCCGACATGGAAGCGCGTGCGGATGATGCCCGGCTCAACGACGTTGACCCGGATCCCTTCGTGACCGTGATCGCGGGCAAGCGCGCGCGCCATCTGGGGAAGCGCGCCTTTGACCGTCTGGTAGGCGATGGTCTCTGGGCATCCCCGCAGGCCGGCGACCGATCCGATCATCAGGAAGCCCCCGCCGCGCTCCGCCAGGGAGGCATGGGCGGCGCGAAAGAGATGAAAGACAGCATGGACGTGGATAGCGAACGCCGTCTCCCAGTCCTCCGGTGTGAGGTCGGTGATCTTTCCCGGATGCGCGCCTCCCGCCGCCGCGACGACGTAGTCGACACGCCCGAAGCTTTTAAGCGCGCGTTTGACCAGCCGCTCCGCCGTTGCCGGATCGGCCGCTTCGCCCGGCTCGAACTCGACATCGGTCAACGCTCCGAGCTCGGCGATCGTGGCGTCGACCTCCGCGTCGCGATTGCGGCCATTGACGACTAGCCGGACTCCCCGCCTGCCGAGCGCCGCTCCGATCGCGGCCCCGATGCCGCGCGTTCCGCCGGTGATGATCGCCACTTCGTCGCTTTTGCCCATGGTCTCCTCGCGTCAGGCCACTCCAAACGGCCCTTGAATTCGCTAGTAAATCGGTTTAATAGATCGATACAGTGCATGCAACGGCAATTGTACCGCCTGATTCCGGTGTCCGCAGCGTTGGAAACGAGAATGGTCGACCGCCCGCGTATCCGCGACGTCGCCGCCATGGCCGGCACCTCGGTCAGCACGGTTTCGAATCTGCTGAACGGTCGCCCAGACCGCATGCGGGCCGCGACCGTCCAGCGCATCGAAGAGGCGATCGAACGCCTCGGCTATCGCCCAAGCTGGCCGGCGCGGCAGCTGAAGACCGGCTTCACGCCGGTGATCGGTCTCCTGGTTCCCTCGGTCGCAAACCCCTTTCACGGCGCAATGGCCCGCGCCGTCGAAATCGCCGCGCAGGCGCGCGGGTTTCAGGTCGTTCTCGGCAACAGCCTGCGCGACGCCTCGCGCGAGAGGCAGTACGCGGAGGACTTCTTCGATTTCGGAATCCGCGGCGTCATCGCCGGCTCATCCCCATTCGATCTCGGTCATTTCAACGAGCTCATCGGCCGCGGCCTCTCGATCGTCGCCTTCGACATGGTGACGACCGCGGAGGGTCTGGAACCGGCGATGGACAGCGTCAGCATGGACAACCGCCGCGCCGGATATCTGGCGACGCGGCACCTGATCGAGCTTGGGCATTCCCGCATCGGCTACGTCTCGGGCGCAACGCCGACGATGTCCCGCCGCGACCGCCTGCAGGGATATCGGGAGGCGCTCACCGAGGCCGGCATCGAGATCGATCCGACGCTGATCGCCGCGGGCGAAGGCGTCTCCGGCTATGACGACACCCATGCCGCCGAACATGGCCGCGCCGCGACCCTCAGCCTCCTGAGGTTGGCACAACCGCCGACCGCATTGGTGGCGCTGAACGACATGCACGCGGTCGGCGCATGCGCCGCCGTTCGCGAAGCGGGCGGCGCCGTTCCCACCGACATATCGGTCGTCGGTATCGACGACATCAACCTCGCCGGCCTTCTCTATCCGCCGCTCACCACGGTCAGGCATCCGATCGAAGAGCTGAGCGAGGCCGCCGTCGACCTTCTGGTCCGGCGCATCGACCGCCGCGACGAAGGCCCGGCCCAACACATCGTCTTCGAGCCGCACCTCGTCGTGCGGGACTCGACCGCGGCTCGCGCGGCGAACGGAAACCAGAAAAAGGGAGCACCGCTTTCGAGCGCCTGATCGAGGCGCTCGTTTCTATGGGGTTTTCCGACCCCCGTCTCAGCCAAGGAACACAAAGGGAGGAAGTCATGATCAAGAAGCGTTTCAAATTCCTGACCGCGGTCGCGCTGGCGGCCGCTCCGCTTGTCGCCGTCTCGCTCTGGCCCGGCGCCCAACCCGCCCGAGCCGACGACTTTGAGCTCGCGATGGTGATCAAGTCGACCACCAATCCCTATTATATGGCCACGCTCAGCGGTGCTGAGATCGCCGCCGGCGAGATCGGCGGCACCGCCAAGAACTACGGGCCCACGCAATCGAGCGCGCAGGCCCAGGTCGACCTCATCAACAATCTTGCGGATCGCCACGTTCCCGCGATCGCGGTCGCGCCGAGCGATCCGGACGCGGTCGTGCCGGCCATGAAGCGGGCGCAAAAACTGGGCGCGAAGGTCATGACCTTCGATGCCGATTCCGGCGTCGAAGGACGTCCGTTCTTCGTCAATCAGGCGACCAGCGATTCAATCGGCCGCTACGGCGCCATCCTCCTCGTCAAAGCGATGGGCGGCGATCCGAAAGGACAGGTCGCCATCGTCTCGGCGCAGCCGACAGCCGCCAACCAGAACCTCTGGATCGAGGCTTTCAAGGACGAGATGAGCAAGTATCCCGATGTCGAGATCGTCGACACGGTCTATGGATACGACAATGAGCAGAAGGCGTTCGACGCGACCGTGGCGCTGACCACGAAGTATCCGGATCTCGCCGGGATCTTCGCTCCGACCTGTCCTGGCCTTCCCGCCGTCGCACGCGCTCTTGAGTCGGTCGGCAAGGGTCACGGCAAGATCAAGGTTTCCGGCAACTGCGTCCCGAGCATCACCGCCGACTACATGCTCGACGGCACGATCGAGGGCTTCTATCTCTGGGATCCGATCAAGCTGGGCTACGTCACCTACTACGCCGCCAAGCTGATGAGCGAAGGCAAGTTCGGCGGCAAGATCGGCGATTCCTTCACGATCGCCGATGGAAAGTGGCCGGGTACCTACAAGGTCGACGAAACCGGCCAGATCATCACCGGCGAGCCGCTGCAGTTTACGGCGGAGAACTACAAGGACTACAATTTCTAGACGTCGATGACCGGGGCGGGGCGCGCGGCTTGGCCGCCGCTCCGCCGACTTCCCGGGGGTGGCAACCGCCCTCCGCGAACGAACTCTTTCGCATAGAAGTCTGAACTCGATCGGAGTGCGAAGAAGTGGCCCCCGCTATCGAGCTCCTTGGAATCACAAAACGGTTCGGGCCGGTGGAGGTGCTGAGCGGCGTCGACCTCAAGCTCGAAGCCGGACGGGTTCATGCCCTGGCCGGCGAGAACGGAGCCGGCAAGAGCACGCTCGTGAAGATCCTGGGCGGTATTCACCGACCGGATGCGGGCCGCATTCTAAGGGATGGAGTCGAGATCAGGCTCTCCGGCACCACCGACGCGCAGCGTCACGGCATCGCGGTCGTTCACCAGCATCCGGCGCTTTTTCCCGACCTTTCCGTCGCCGAGAACGTGTTCGTCGGCCGTCACCCGGTGCGTAACGGACACGTCGACTGGTCGGCCATGGCCAGCCGGGCTCGGCAGCTCCTCGCCGGTCTGCGCATGGATATCGATCTCGACGTCCCGGTGAAGATGCTGAGCATCGCGGAGCGTCAGTCCATCGAGATCGTCAAGGCGCTTTCGATCGATGCCCGTGTCCTCGTCTTGGACGAACCGACATCCGCGATCTCCGGCGGAGAAGTCGACCGGCTTTTCGAAATGGTCCGCCGACTGCAAACGCAGGGCGTGGCGGTACTTTTCATCAGCCATTTCATCGAAGAGATCCTCGGCGTGAGCGACGAGGTCACGATCCTTCGCTCCGGCAAGCACGTCGTGACCAGACCCGCGGCCGAACTCACCCCGTCCCAGACGGTTCGCTACATGATCGGCACCGACCCCGGAGCCTTCTTTTCAAAGGGCAGCGCCGCTATCGGCAAACCGTTGTTGAGCGCGCGCGGTCTTTCCGGCGCCGGTTTCGTCAGCGACGTCAGCTTCGATCTCCGCTCCGGCGAAATCCTCGGCTTCTTCGGTCTGGTGGGCGCCGGACGCTCGGAGACGGCCGAGATGCTGTTCGGCATTGCGCGGCCCGAACACGGAGACATCGTGATCGATGGCCACGGCGCGAAGATTCGCTCTCCGCGCGAGGCGATGCGGTTCGGAATATCGTTCCTGCCGGAGGACCGGCATCAGCAGGGGCTGGTGCTGCAATTTCCGATTCGGGCCAACGCGACATTGCCAATTCTACGCAAGCTGGTCGGCCGTCTCGGTCTCATCAACCGTCGGAAGGAGACGGAAATCGCAGCGGAATTCTCCAAGCGGATGCGCGTCGTTGCAACCGGCGTCGAGCAGCTTACCGGCACGCTGTCCGGCGGAAACCAGCAGAAGGTGCTTCTCGCGAAATGGCTGATCCCCTCTCCGAGGATCCTGATCCTCGACCAGCCGACGCGCGGGATCGACGTCGGAGCGAAAGCCGAGATTCATCGCATCGTCTCGGATCTGGCCGCGCATGGGATTGCGATCATCCTCATCGGCGACGACGCGGATGAAGTGATGGCGATGGCCGACCGCATTCTGGTCTTTCGCAGCGGGCGTATCGCGGCTGAGTTCGAGCGTGGATCGTTCGATCGCGAAGCAATTCTCCTGGCGGCCGCGCACGCCGTCAGCGAACCGACGCGCGCGGCATGACCGAGCAAGCGCAAACGGCGCGCATCGTGCCGCGCGTCAATCCGCGGGCGATCGTCGGGCGGCTCTTGCGCCAGCGCGAGCTTCGCCTCCTGCTGGCGTTGTTGATCATTGGCCTTGCAGTGACGCTGCGCGAGCCACGGTTTCTGCAGCCAGCGAACCTCGAGCAGGTCGCCCTCTCCGCCACGCTCGTGTGCATCGTCGCGATCGGCGAGGCACTGGTGATCATCGCAAAGCAGATCGACCTGTCTGTAGGCGCCATTGTCGCGATGAGCGCTTTCGTCTCCGCCGACTGGCTCCAGCACAATCCCGACGGATCGATCCTGATCGTGCTGCTGATCGGCCTGGCGGTCGGCCTGGCGCTTGGAGCGGGGAACGCGCTGCTCGTCGCTTTCTTCCGTCTTCCCGCGATCGTCGCGACGCTCGGGACCCTCGCCATCTATCGCGGCGGCGTCATCGTCTATGCGGGCGGACGGCAAATCTCCGCGACTGTTCTGCCCGCCAGTTACGGGCACATCGCGGAGATCCACGTCCTCGGCATCCCCCTCTTGGTCTGGCTCGCGATCGCCATCACCGTCGTCTTTGGCCTCGGGGCCCGGTTCACGCGTACCGGGCGCAACCTTTACGCCCTGGGCAGCAACCCTGAGGGCGCGCGCCTTGCCGGCATCAATGAAGGACGGCACCTGGCCTTTGCGTTCATTGTCTCTGGCCTGCTCTGCGGGCTCGTCGGCGTCCTCTGGGGCGCACGCTTCGGGACGGTCGACGCGATCATCGCGCCCGACCTCAACCTTCAGGCTATTTCCGCCGCGGTCATCGGCGGCGTCAGCATCTTCGGCGGCAGCGGGACGCCTTTCGGCGCGGCGATCGGCGCGGCGATATTCGCGGTGCTGCAGAACGGCGTGCAGCTCCTCGGCATCAGCCAGTTCTGGCTGCAGGCGGTGGTCGGGGCGGTCATCCTGGTCACCGTATTCCTCTACAACTTCTTCGCGCGGCGGACGGAGCGGAGCGAGCGGGATTCGCGGCGCCGCTCGCAACCGGGGGAACGCGCGCGATGAGGCGCGTCTTCAGCGGCACGATGGGATGGGAGATGTTTCTCATGCTCGTCCTGCTCGCGACGTTGGTCACCGGTTCGCAGGTGTCGCAATATTTCATGACCTCGTCGAATATCTCCATTGCTCTCGCGGGCATGATGCCGATCGCGATCGTCGCACTCCCGATGACGTTCATCATCATCACCGGCGAAATCGATATTTCGGTCGGATCGATGATCGCACTCTGTTCGACCATGATCGCCGTCTGCCTCGAAAACGGGTTGCCGATCGAAGCGGCCATGGCGATAGGCGTGATCGTCGGCGCGCTGGCGGGTCTGAGCAACGGCATTATCGTCGCCTACGGAGGGCTGCCGTCCCTCGTTGTCACGATCGGGACTTTGGCGCTCTATCGTGGGATTGCCCAGATCATCCTCAAGGAGCGGGGCGTTACGGGCTTCCCCGAATGGTACCAGGCCATCGGCTTCGGGACGATCGCTGGGACGCCTGTTCCCTGGAGCGTCGCGATCTTCGCGGTCTTCTTTGTCATCTTCGCCGTCGTTCTGCATCGGACGCGTTGGGGGCGGGCGCTCTATGCCATCGGCAATAATCGCGAAGCCGCGCGCTTCTCCGGGATCGACGTCCGTCTAACGACGCTCGGCGTGTTCACGACATCGGGCGTCATGTGCGCGGTCGCGGCGGTGGTGCTCACGGCCTATCTTGCGAGCGCCCGCTCCGATGCCGCCATCGGGTTGGAACTGCCGGTGATCACGGCGGTCGTTCTCGGAGGCGTGAACATATTCGGCGGAAGCGGCTCCATGGTGGGGGTGCTGACCGCCCTGCTTGTGCTGGCCTTTGTCCAGAACGTGCTCGGCCTCGCGGGTGTCACACCGGAAGCGCAACAACTGGTCACCGGCGCGGTCCTCGTGGCGACGCTGATCGTATTCGGCAGCTCGGCACTCCTCGGAAAGGCAAAGGGAACGATTGTGAGACTGGTTCGCCATCCGGCGGAGCGAGCCGAAAGGCCGTGATGTGATGTATCAGACGAGAGCGCGGCGAAAGTTCCGATAGAGGTTCTCCGCATTGTCGGTGAGGTCGCGCATATTGGCGTCGGCGTCCGCCTTGAGCTTCGCCAGCGCCTGCCCTCCCAACGTGCGTTCGAGCGCCTCCCGATAGGCCGGCACCGCGCCCCAATTGTCGACGGTCTCCGGCTCGATCTCGACGTGATACTGCATCGACCACGCATGCCGGCCGACCCGCATCGCCTGAATTGAACAGACCGGGGAGGCGGCGAGCACGACGGCGTCCTCCGGCGCCTGCGCCACGCGCACCGAATGCCATTGCAGGCATTTCTGTTTCCTCGGCATGCCCGCGAAGATCGGGTCGGCGACGCCGTCGGCGGTCAATTCGATGTCGAGCATGCCGATCTCGGGCGGCCGCTGCGGCCCGCAGGTCCCGCCTAAGGCATCCGCCAAAAGCTGGTGGCCGAGGCACAATCCGAGGAACGGCCGCTTGAGGTCGCGCACCCAATGGCGGATCGCGCGCTTCTCCGCGACGAGCCAGGGATGCTCCTCCACGTCCCATACGTCCATGGGCCCGCCCATGACCCAAAGCGCGTCGTAGCCTTCAAGCGGCGGAATGACCTCGCCGGCATCGAGCTCCACGGCGTCCCACGCGACATCGTCCTCGGCAAGAAATCGGCGCAGCGCGCCTGGATGCTCGCAATCGATATGCTGGAAAACGAGAAGCCGCATGATCGCCCGGGCCCCTTTCTCCCCTCGCGTCTTCGTTAGATGTCGAGCGTGTGGGCGCGCTCCCACTCGGTGAAGTGCGAAGCGTAGGAATTCCACTCCGCGTGCTTCAGCTTCAGATAGGCGGCGGAGAACTCTTCCCCGAGCGCGCCGCGCAATCCTTTGTCCTTTTCGAAGGCGCGCAGCGCGTCGAGGAGATTGAGCGGCAGCTTCGGCGCGCCCTTCACCTTGTGGCCCTCCGCATACATGTCGATGTCGAGGCGCTTGCCGGGATCGGCCTTCGTGGCGACGCCGTCGAGGCCGGCGGCAAGAATCGCGGCTTGAAGCAGGTACGGATTGGCCGCGCCGTCGGGAAGCCTGAGCTCGAAACGGCCCGGGCCCGGCACGCGCACCATGTGGGTGCGGTTGTTGCCGGTCCAGGTGACCGAGTTCGGCGACCAGGTGGCGCCGGAAACCGTGCGCGGCGCGTTGATGCGCTTGTAGCTGTTCACCGTCGGATTGGTGATCGCCGCCATTCCCGTCGCGTGGCTCATGATACCGCCGAGAAAATGATAGCCCTGCCCCGACAGGCCGAGGTCGTCCTTGTCGTCGGCGAAGGTGTTCTTCTTGCCGGCCTTGTCCCAGATCGAAAGATGCACGTGACAGCCGGAGCCGGTCAGGCCGGCGAACGGCTTCGGCATGAAGGTGGCGCGGAGCCCGTGCTTCTCGGCAACCGACTTCACCATGAACTTGAAGAAGGAGTGGCGGTCGGCGGTCACGAGCGCGTCGGCAAAATTCCAGTTCATCTCGAACTGGCCGTTCGCATCCTCGTGGTCGTTCTGGTAAGGCCCCCAGCCGAGCGACAGCATGTTGTCGCAGATCTCTGCGATGATGTCGTAGCGGCGCATCAGCGCCTGCTGGTCGTAGCAGGGCTTCGACGCGGTGTCGTATTCGTCGGAGATCGCCTGGCCGTCCCTGGTGATCAGGAAGAACTCCGCCTCCACGCCGGAGCGCATCCTGAGGCCCCGCGTCTCCGCGTCGGCGATGACCTTCTTCAGAACGAAGCGCGGCGCCTGCTCCACCATGCTGCCGTCCATGACGCCGTCGGCGGCGACCCACGCGACTTCCTTCTTCCAGGGGAGCTGGATGACGGAATCGGGGTCGGGCATGGCGAAGAGGTCGGGATGCGCCGGCGTCATGTCGAGCCAGGTCGCGAAGCCGGCGAAGCCGGCGCCCTCCTTCTGCATGTCGGCGATCGCCGCGGCCGGAACGAGCTTCGCCCGCTGTCCACCGAAGAGGTCGGTGAACGAAATCATAAAGTAGCGAATGCCGCGATCCTTCGCGATCTTTGCGAGATCACCTGCCATGGAAATGCTCCCCGTGCCTAAGCCAGCCCATGAGACTGGCTACCAACATTCATGTCGTCATTGCCGGGCTTGACCCGGCAATCCATTCCGTCGTTTGCGATTGGAGTCACGGAATGGATGCCCGGATCAAGCCCGGGCATGACGACTGGATGGACGGAGCGGCGCGCGACTGGCTGCAACCGTCCATGACTCAAAGACCGCCCTGCCCGGGGATCCAATTCGTTCCGGAGAGCGGCACGCGCGCCATCGCGGCGGCCTCGATGGTGAGCGCGCAGAGATCCTCCGGCTCCAGGTTGTGCACGTGGTTCTTGCCGCACGCGCGGGCAATTGTCTGCGCTTCCAAGGTCATCACCTTCAGATAGTTGGCGAGCCGGCGGCCGGCGCGGACGGGATCGAGCCTCGCCGAGAGCGCTGGGTCCTGGGTCGTGATGCCGGCCGGGTCGCGCCCTTCGTGCCAGTCGTCGTAACAGCCGTGGCGCGTGCCGAGCTTCTCGTATTCCTCATTGAGCGCCGGATCGTTGTCGCCGAGCGCGACCAGCGCCGCCGTGCCGATCGACACCGCATCGGCGCCGAGCGCCAGCGCCTTCGCGACATCGGCGCCGGAGCGGATGCCGCCGGAGACGACGAGCTGCACCTTGCGGTGCATGCCGAGCTCCTGCAGCGCCTGCACGGCCGGGCGGATGCAGGCGAGCGTCGGCTGGCCGACATGCTCGATGAACACCTCCTGCGTCGCCGCGGTGCCGCCCTGCATGCCGTCGACGACCACCACGTCGGCGCCCGATTTCACCGCCAGCGCCACGTCGTAATAAGGCCGCGCACCGCCGACCTTGACGTAGATCGGCTTCTCCCAGTCGGTGATCTCTCTGAGCTCCTGGATCTTGATCTCCATGTCGTCGGGGCCGGTCCAGTCCGGATGGCGGCAGGCGGAGCGCTGGTCGATCCCCTTCGGCAGCGTGCGCATCTCCGCGACGCGGTCGGAGATTTTCTGGCCGAGCAGCATGCCGCCGCCGCCCGGCTTGGCGCCCTGCCCGACGACGATCTCGATCGCGTCCGCGGCGCGAAGATCGTCGGGGTTCATGCCGTAGCGCGACGGCAGATATTGATAGACGAGCTGCTTGGAGTGCCCGCGCTCCTCCTGCGTCATGCCGCCGTCGCCGGTCGTCGTCGACGTGCCGGCAAGCGTTGCGCCGCGGCCGAGCGCCTCCTTGGCCTCCGCGGAAAGCGAGCCGAAGCTCATGCCGGCGATGGTGATCGGGATCTTCAGCTCGATCGGCTTCTTCGCGTGCCGCGTGCCGAGCACGACGTCGGTGCCGCAGCGTTCGCGATAGCCCTCAAGTGGATAGCGCGAGATCGACGCGCCGAGGAACAAGAGGTCGTCGAAATTCGGCACCTTCCGCTTCGCGCCGCCGCCGCGGATGTCATAGATGCCGGTCGCCGCCGCGCGGCGGATCTCCGACAGCGTGTAGTCGTCGAAGGTGGCGGACTGGCGCGGGGTGGTCGGAGGATTCTGGTAGGTCATCTCAGACTCCGCCTGGCGCAGGGCCAGATAAACCCTCCCCTTGAGGGAGGGTCGAAAGCAGCGAGCGCACGCGAAGCTGCTTTCGGGGAGGGGGCAGCGGCTTGGATAAGTGCCCCCCTCCCGAAATTCGCTCGCCTCCGGCTCCGCGAATTTCGACCTCCCCTCAAGGGGGAGGTTACGCGCCGCCGGCCGTCCGGACGGGTCATCGCCTCAATACGCATCGGCGTTGTCGATGTTGAAATTGTAGAGCGTGCGCGCCGAGCCATAGCGCTTGAACTCGCTCGCCTTCACATCGTCGATGCCGGCCTTTTCCAAGAGTTCGGCGACGATCGCGACATGCTCCGGCCGCATCTCCTTCTCCACGCAATCGGCGCCGAGGCTCTTCACCTTGCCGCGCACGAAGAGCCGCGCCTCGTAGATGGAATCGCCGAGCGCGTCGCCCGCGTCGCCGAGCACGACGAGATTGCCGGACTGCGCCATGAAGGCGGACATGTGCCCGATATCGCCCTTCACGACGATGTCGATGCCCTTCATCGAGATGCCGCAGCGCGACGACGCATTGCCTTCGATGACGAGGAGCCCGCCGCGCCCGGTCGCGCCCGCGTACTGGCTGGCGTCGCCCTTCACCACCACCATGCCCGACATCATGTTTTCCGCCACACCGGGCCCGGCGCTGCCATCGACCACGATCGTCGCGTCCTTGTTCATGCCGGCGCAGTAGTAGCCGACGCTGCCCTTGATCTCGACGCGGATCGGCGCGTCGACGCCGACCGCCACCGCATGCTGGCCTTTGGGATTGACGACGAGCCAGTCGACGTCGTTGGTGCCCACGCGCAATTCGTGCAGCGTGTTGTTGAGCGCGCGGAGCGGCGTCGCGGCGAGGTCGACGGTCGGCATCAATGCTCCCAGAAATAGACGGTCGCCGGCTCCGGCTCCCACACCTTCGCGCTGTCGATCCCGGGAAGGTCGACGAGCGCGCGGTATTCGGAGCCGAAGGCCACGTACTGGTCGGTCTCGGCGAGCACCGCCGGCTTGCAGGCGATCGGATCGCGTAAGACGCCGAAGCCGGTCTTGGTGCCGACGACGAAGGTGTAGAACCCGTCGAGGTCGGCGAGGCTCTGGGTCAACGCCTCGCCGAGATTCATCCCCTGGTCCATCCTCCAGGTGAGATAGGCGGCGGCGACCTCCGTATCGTTCTCCGTCTCGAACGTCATGCCGTCGTGGATCAGTTCGCGACGCAAATTGTTGTGGTTGGAGAGCGACCCGTTGTGGACGAGGCATTCGTCGGGCCCGGTGGAGAACGGATGCGCGCCGAGCGTCGTCACGGCCGATTCCGTCGCCATGCGGGTGTGGCCGATGCCGTGCGTCCCGCTCATGTGCGCAAGATCGAAGCGGCGCGACACCTCGGTCGGGTATCCGACCTCCTTGTAGATCTCGATGGCGTCTCCCACGCCCATGATCCGCAGACGCGGGTTGAGCTTGCGCGCGGCTTGCCTGGCGGCATCGAGCTTGTCGATCGGGACGCTCAAGACGGCGTGCGTATCCTTGACCGCGATCGTCGCCGTCGCGCCGATCGCCTTTGTCAGCGCCTCGGCAAGCCCGGCAAAGTCAGCTGCAGGGTCGGGCGATTGCACGGTGATCTTGCCGACGCCGTCATCGGCGCCGCTATAGATCGCGAGCCCGGCGCTGTCCGGGCCGCGGTCGCCGAGCTTCGCCAGCATATCCGCCAGCATCGCGCCGAGCCGCGGCTCAAGCGTCCGATCCTTGAGAAAAAGCCCGACAATGCCGCACATGGCTGAGCTTGGCTCCCTGGCGGGCCCGCTTGGGACCGCTCGACCCGATCACATTATCAAGCGCGCGCCCACCTCTCAACTCCCAAGAATGAAATTTTCATGCTAGGAAAGACCGGCACACGAGGCAGCCAGGGCAGACCCGCGTGAATTCGACAGGAAACGCCAGATCGCCTACGGCCACCGACGCCCAGGACCCACACCAGACCGGCGGGGCGCGCGACAATACGCTGGAAGTCTCGATCGGGCGCGAGGTGCGCGCGTTTCGGACGAAGCTCGGCATCACCGTCGCCGATCTTGCCGCCGCGGCAAAGCTCTCGCCGGGGATGCTCTCGAAGATCGAGAACGGGCTGACCTCGCCCTCGCTCACCACGTTGAAGACGCTTTCCGCCGCGCTCGGCGTGCCCGTCACCGCCTTCTTCCGCCGCTACGAGGAGCGCCGCGACGCGGTCTTCGTGCGCGCCGGCGACGGGCTCGTCATCGAGCGCCGCGGCACCCGCGCCGGGCACCAGTATCAGCTCCTCGGCCATACCGGCGGCGTCACCGGCCGCGTCGTGGTGGAGCCCTATCTGATCACGCTGACGGAGGAATCGGACGTGTTCCCCCTCTTCCAGCACGCCGGCCTCGAATTCATCCACATGCTGGAGGGCGAGGTGGTCTACCGCCACGCCGACCGGCTCTACCCGCTCCTTCCCGGCGACAGCCTCTTTTTCGACGCCGACGCGCCGCACGGCCCGGAGGAACTGCGGCGGTTGCCGATCCGCTTCCTTTCGGTCATTTCCTACGCGCGCGACGAGGGCTGAGCGGACAGCGCGCCCGCCTCAGGCCCAAAACCAGACCGATTCCTACCATTGGCGCTTGCCTCGCCGATATTGGCCGACCTAGGCTGAGCCGCCGACGACCGGTGCGGTCGGCGAGGACAGAGGGGAGTGCTGAGATGCCGGCGCGCGTTGCCATCATCGGAACGGGACCATCTGGGCTTTCCGAGCTCGTCGCCTTCGAGGCGGCGCGCAAGAAAGGCGCACGGATTCCTGAGATCGTGGCCTTCGAGAAGCAGAGCGACTGGGGCGGCCTGTGGAACTACACGTGGCGCACCGGGCTCGACGAGCACGGCGAGCCGGTGCACGGCAGCATGTACCGGTATCTCTGGTCGAACGGCCCGAAGGAATGCCTGGAATTCGCCGACTACACGTTCGACCGCCACTTCAAGCAGCCGATTCCCTCCTTCCCGCCGCGCGAGGTTCTTTACGACTACATCCTCGGCCGCGCCAAGAAGCGGGGCGTGCGCAAATATGTGCGCTTCTCCACGCCGGTGCGCTTCGTCGAATATTCAAGCAAGACCGGCAAGTTCAAAGTTACCTACGAGAGCCTGAAGGACCGCAGCACCAAGTCGGAAAATTTCGACTACGTCATCGTCGCGACCGGGCATTTCTCCGTGCCGAACGTACCGACCTTCGAAGGCATTGAAAAGTTTCCGGGCCGCGTGATGCACGCGCACGATTTCCGCGACGCGCAGGAATTCGCCGGACGCCGCCTGCTCATCGTCGGCGCCAGTTATTCGGCGGAGGACATCGCGCTCCAGTGCCACAAATACGGCGCCGCGCACGTCACCATGTGCTGGCGGTCAAAGCCGATGGGCTTCCACTGGCCACAGGGCATGGGGGAGCGGCCGCTTCTCACCAAGCTTGTCGGCAAGACCGCGCACTTCAAGGACGGAACGAGCCAGGAGGTCGACGCCATCATCCTGTGCACCGGCTATCAGCACCACTTCCCGTTCCTGGAGGAGAAGCTCAGGCTGAAGACCCACAACCGCTTGAACCCGCCGGGTCTCTACAAGGGCATTTTCTGGGAAAAGAACCCGAAGCTCATGTATCTCGGCATGCAGGACCAGTTCTACACCTTCTCAATGTTCGACCTGCAGGCCTGGGTGGCGCGCGATTTCGTGCTCGGGCGGATCAAGCTGCCGTCGCGGGCGAAGATGGAGAAGGAGACCGCCAAGTGGGTGGCGCGCGAGGAGAAACTCAAGAACCCGACCGAGCAGATCGACTTCCAGACCGACTACCTGAAGGACCTCGCCAAGGACACCGACTATCCGGCGTTCGACATCGATCACGCGGCGGAGATGTTCAAGGAGTGGGAGCACCACAAGGAGGAATCGATCCTTGGCTATCGCAACCACGCCTTCCCTTCGCCCTGCACGGGGACGATGGCGCCGGTGCATCACACGCCGTGGTTCGAGGCGATGGACGATTCCATGCAGAGCTTTCTCGCCAGCAAGGCATGAGCGAGGTGCCCGGATGAAGCGAAGCGCAATCCGGGTGTCACGTTCAACCTCATGCCGGGTCGGCGGAAGCCGAACAAGCGCGCGCATGCGCAACGAGCCTCATCCGACGCTGAACGCCGGCTCCGCCAATCCCGGATTGCGCTTCGCTTCATCCGGGCTACGATCCTGCCATGCTGGATCGGCCTGAATCGACGATCGCACCGATCGTGCCTCCGGCGCGAAGCCTGATCCTGCGCCCCGGCATCCGCGCGCTTGCCCCTGGCGTCGAGCGCTACACGATCGAAGGCGGCCGCTCGATCGTCGTCGATCTCGGCGAGGGCGACCGGATCGTCGTCAAAGACATCGAAGGCGGACAGCCCTGCGAGCTGGTCGCGTTCGGCGCCGACGGCGGAGCGGATTCAAGCGTCATCGGCGCGCCGTCTCCGACCGACGGTCGGCGACCCTGGGGCCTGAGCGCTGGCGACAAAGTGTTTGTCGAGCGGCTGAAGCAGCGCGACATCGCCCTCGCCGAAGCTGCGCCGATCAGAATGTTCGGCGGCGCGTCGCCGCCCGGCAGCACGCAGGAATTCCGCGTCGCGCGGGCGGGCACGCTCGTCGCCTCCGCGCCGGCCGGCACGATGCAGCCGGGCGAACAGGATACCGCGACGCCGATAGAACTCAGGATAACGCGCGCGACGCCTCTTGCTCCCGGCGAGGCGCTGCCTCTCCCCGACCCGCTTGCCGATCCGCTGCAGGACATTCGCGTCAACCGCGCGACGGCGGAGGCCTATTTCGTGCGCGCCGGCGAATACATCCAGGTCATCGACGTCGCCGGCCGCCAATGCTCCGACTTCCAGTGCTTCTCCGCCCGCAAGCTCGACAAGGGCCGCGAGCGGCCGCTCGACGCGACGACGACGCGGAGCCTGACCGGCCTCGGCTATCCGGCACCCGGCCTTCCCGCGAAATGCTTCGACCAGGACATGGAGCCGCTGGTGGAGATCGTGCAGGACACGGTCGGCCGCCACGACGCCTTCGCCCTCGCCTGCTTCGCAAAGTTCTACGAGGACCTCGGCTATCCGGGCCACGCCAATTGCTCGGACAATTTCAACGCCGTGCTCGACCCGTTCGGCATCGAGGCGCGCAAGGGCTGGATGGCGCTCAACTTCTTCTACAACACCGGCATCGACGCCAATAACGTCGTCTTCTTCGACGAGCCGTGGTCGCGGCCGGGCGATTATGTGCTGATGCGCGCGCTGACCGATCTCGTCTGCGTGTCCTCCGCGTGCCCCGACGACATCGACGCGGCGAATGCCTGGAACCCGACCGACATCCATGTCCGCACCTATTCCGACAGGGAGCGCTTCGTAAGAGCGGTGGCCCATCGCATGACGCCCGACGCCGAACCCAAGCTCACGCGCGAGACCGCCTTCCATGCCAAATTCGCCGAGCACACGCGCGACTTCACCGAATATCGCGGCTACTGGCTGGCGCAGAAATTCAACGACGGCGGCCCGATCGAGGAATATTGGGCATGCCGCGAACGCGCCGCGGTGATGGATCTCTCGCCGCTCAGGAAATTCGAAGTGACCGGGCCGGACGCCGAAGCGCTGATGCAATACGCGCTGACCCGCAACGTCCGGAAGCTCGGCGTCGGCCAGGTGGTCTATTCGGCCATGTGCTACGAGCACGGCGGCATGCTCGACGACGGGACGTTGTTCCGGCTTGGGCCCGGCAACTTCCGCTGGATCTGCGGTGACGAATATGGCGGCGTCTGGCTGCGCCAGCTTGCCGAGAAGATGGGTTTTTCCGCCTGGGTCCGCTCCTCCACCGATCAGCTCCACAACATCGCGGTGCAGGGTCCGAAGAGCCGCGACATCCTGAAGGACGTCGTCTGGACGCCGCCCGCCCAGCCGGCGCTCGACGAGCTCAAATGGTTCCATTTCCTCGTCGGCCGGATCGGCGCCTTCGACGGCCCGGCGGTGGTGGTCTCGCGCACCGGCTATACCGGCGAGCTCGGCTACGAGATCTTCTGCCATCCGAAGGACGCACCTGCCGTCTTCGACGCGATATGGCAGGCCGGCAAGCCGCACGGCCTCGCGCCGCTCGGCCTTGAGGCGCTCGACATGCTGCGGGTCGAGGCGGGGCTGATCTTCTTCAACTACGAGTTCTCAGACCAGACCGATCCGTTCGAGGCCGGCATCGGCTTCACCGTGCCGCTGAAGTCGAAGGAGGACGACTTCGTCGGCCGCGAGGCGTTGATCCGCCGCCAGGCCAACCCGCAGAAGAAGCTGGTGGGGCTGGAGATCGACGCCAACGATCCGGTCGGCCATGGCGATTGCGTGCATATCGGCCGCGCCCAGATCGGCGTGGTGACGAGCGGCACCCGCTCGCCGATCCTGAAGAAGAATATTGCGCTCGCGCGGCTCGACGTGAGCGCGGCGGAAATCGGCACGGACGTGGAGGTCGGCAAGCTCGACGGCCAACAGAAGCGGCTTCCCGCCCGCGTCGTGCGCTTCCCCCATTACGATCCGGAGAAGCTCAGGGTCAGGAGCTAGAGGCGGATGGGCAAGCGGAACTCGGCGGAAATGCAAAGGACCGGTCAAGCCCAATCGGGACCAAAGAGCCTGGGCAAGCACGGCGAAACGTGAGGGGATAACGATGGCCGACAGCTTCAAAGCCGCATGCATCCAGTTCTCGGCGCGCCGCGATATCGCCCCCAATCTGGAAAAGGCCGTCCGGCTGTCGAGGGAGGCGGCGGCCCAAGGCGCCAGGCTCATCGCGCTGCCGGAATATTTCTCCGGCGTCGCGACCGACGGCCACCGTATTGTGCCGACGGCCTTCAGTGAGGCGGATCATCCCGCCCTCCCCGCCTTCAAGACGGCGGCGCGCGAGCTCGGCGCCTGGATGCTTCTCGGATCGCTCGCCATCGTGAAGGCCGACGGACGGATCGCCAACCGCAGCTATGTCATCGACCCGGAGGGCCGGGTCACCGCGCACTACGACAAGATCTACCTCTTCGACGTCGACCTTGGCGCCGGCAAGGTCTACCGCGAGTCTGAGACGATCGCTCCCGGCGACGAAGCGGTGATCGCCGACACGCCCTGGGGCGGCCTCGGCCTCTCCATCTGCTACGATCTGCGCTTTCCGCAGCTCTATCGCGCGCTCGCGAAATCCGGCGCCACGATGCTCGCGGTGCCGGCGGGGTTCACCAAGGTCACGGGCATGGCGCACTGGCACACGCTCATCCGCGCGCGGGCGATCGAGAACGGCGCCTACGTGATCGCGCCCTGTCAGAACGGAACGCTCGACGGCGGCGGCGAATGCTTCGGCCATTCGCTGATCGTCGATCCCTGGGGCAAGGTTCTCGCCGATGGCGGCGAGGACGAGGGGATCATCGTCGCGGAGATCGATCCGGAGGCCGTGGTCGACGCCCGCCGACGCATTCCGGCGCTGACCCACGATCGCGATTTCACCGTCGCGGGCAAGCGGAATCGCCCGCGCCAAGACCGCGGGCCGCGCGGCTTAAGGGCTGTTCGCCTGCAGGAGGTCGTCGCGCGCCTTGGCGAGATGCTGCGCGATCAGCGTCTCTGCGAGAAGCGCGTCGCGCTGGTCGATCGCCTGATAGATGCCGCGATGCTGGACGTGATAGTCGGCGATCACCGCCGGCGTCAGGATCTTCTCCTTCATCGCGTCCCATTGCGCGTGCAGACGCACGATATTGATCTGCTTGTAGAAGACGAGGAGCAGCGGATTGCGCGAGGCGCGCGCGACGAGCAGGTGGAACTCCGCGTCCCACTTGGAGAATTCGTCCTTGTCGTTGTCGCAGGCCTCGGCGCGGGCGAGCACCGTCTCCATGTCGCTCAGGTCGCGGCGCGTGGCGTTGTGCACGGCAAGCCGCGTCGTGAAGGGCTCCACCGCGCAGCGCGCTTCGATCAGCTGCAGCGGGCTGATGTCATCCGTCACGTCTCCCGCAATCGGGCTTTCGACGTTCGACGCGGTGACGAACGTGCCGCTGCCGAGCTTTCGCGAAACCAGCCCGGCCTGCTCCAATTGGTCGAGCGCGCGGCGCACGGTGCTGCGCGCGGCCCGGAACGTCGCCGCCAGCTCGCGCTCCGGCGGAAGCTGGTCGCCGCGATTGTAGGTGCCCGCCTCGATAGCGTTTCGCAGCTGCGCCGAGATGGCGCCGACCCCGCGGGCCGGTCTGCTCAGTTCCTGCAAATCGAATTCTCCTGCAGCCTTGCTCCGTTCTTCGCGTCCACCGGTCCATCGAGAGACGATCAAACCAGAGGTCCAATTTGCTTCGGGTGGAAGAAATTGGTTTACAATCGGTCCGCGACTATGCCCTCATATCAGCGCGGGAGCGACATGATTTTCGCCGTCGGCGGACATCCGCTCGCTACCATAGATGATCGAATTGGACCGAGAGTTCAACCAAGGGTCACCGCGCGCATGTCACTCCCCGCAAGCGTCAAATATGTGGTGATCGGCGCCGGTATCCATGGCCTGAGCACGGCTTTTCATCTCGCCGAAATGCTCAAGGCAAGCGGCCGGGGCTCCGGTGAAGATATCCTCATCCTCGACAAGGCTTCGGTGGCTGCGGGTGCGTCCGGCATAGCCTGCGGGGTGGTGCGCAACAATTATTTCCAGCCGGCGATGCGCGAGCTGATGGCGCATTCCGTCGCCGTCTGGGAGAGCGACCCGGAGGCCTACAGCTATCACCCGGTCGGCTACATGCAGATCAGCCCGGAATGCATGCGCGAGGACGTGGGCACGATCTACGAGCAGCAGAAGGCGATCGGCTACGAATCGGTCTTCATCGAGGGCGCCGAGGATTCGCGGCGCTACATGAAAGGCCTCTTCGACGACTGGCAGGCCGGGGGCATCACCTCGGTGCTGCACGAGAAGAAGGGCGGCTACGCTAACAACAAAGCGAGCATGCACGGCCTCGCCGCCAAGGCGGAGGGTGAAGGCGTGCGCATCCTCGGCGGCGTCGAGGTGACCGGCTTCAAGTTCGGCTCCAACAGCAACGCCGTGACGGGAGTGGTCACCGACAAGGGCGAGATTGCCTGCGAGCGGGTGATCGTCGGCGCCGGGCCCTGGGTGAACCGCATCTGGAACTATCTCGACCTGCCGAAGGCGATCTCCATCAAGGGCCGCGACGGCAAGCTCCATGACGGCGTGCCGATGTGGAAATATTGGTGCCTCGAGGAGGGAACCCTCGGCGTCGATCCCAACATGCACAAGACCAACGACGGGCGGTTTCCCCCCGTCCTCCACGTCGACACCGACGCGCCGCTTTATTCCGACGTCGACGGCTCGCTCATCACCGAGGAGCTTTGGGGCATCTATTACAAGCCCGACTTCAACTTCGGCGGAATCCAGGGGGGCGCCGCGCCCTACAAGGTGGAGCAGGACCCCGACCGAGTGGCGGTCGATCCCTACGGGCCGGAATCGCCGGATTTCATCGTCGGCGAGAATTTCGTGGAGATGTGGTGCTCGGCGCTCGCGCATTGCCAGAAGCGCTTCGAAGGCAAGATCGCGCAGTACAACAAGCATGAGAAGTCCGGCGGCCTCGGCTGCTTCACGCCGGACAATTTCCCCGTCTTCGATATCTTCCGCGAGAACGTCTACGTCATCGCGGATTCCAATCACGGCTACAAGATGATCGGCGTTGGCAAGCTCGTCGCGCAGGAGCTGATGGGCGAGAAAAGCGCGCTTCTGGAGCCGTTCCGCTTCTCCCGCTTCGAGCGGGGCGAGCTGCACCCGACATCGCACAGTCCGTTCCCGTGGAGTTGAGAACAATGCGGCAGAAGACTTCCCGTCGTGAGATGCCGGCCGCGGCGCGCCCGGCCGTGAAGCGCAGCGCACGCCAGAAGCCGTCGACGGACATCGAAGCTTTTGTCGAGAGCCGCGACCGCGCCGCGCTCGTGCGCGAAGTGCAGGAAGAAAATCGACGCGCTCGGCATCGAATATCTCTATCTGCAGTTCGTCTCCGTGACCGGCCGCATCATGGGCAAGGGCATCCCGGCGGAGCATTGGGAATCGATCGCCGAGAAGGGCTTCCAGCTCGTCTACGGCGCCACCATGAACCTCTTCCTGAACCGCCGCGGCGACTATCTCGGCTACGGTCCGGAGGCGGCCGAGCTCATCGGCATCCCCGAGCCGGAAACCTTCATGCAGCTTCCCTGGGACACGCGGGTCGCGCGCATGTGGTGCACGCTCTTCCGTAACCGCGAGGAGCGCGAGGACCCCGGCGCCTTCCTGACCGCGGACGCGCGCGGCAACCTCCACCGCATCCACGCGCAGTTCAAGAAGGACCACGGCCTGGAGCTTCGCCACGGCACCGAGCCGGAGATGATGTGGCTCAAGAAAGGCCCGGACGGACAGCCGAACGGCGGCTATTCGCGCCCCTATTGCTATCACATCGACCAGTTCGAGAGCCTGCGGCCCGTCTACATGCGGGTCATCGAATATTGCCGCAAGATGGGCCTCGACATGATCCAGGGCGACCACGAGGATTCGCCCGGTCAGCTTGAGCTGAACTTCACCTACGACGATTGCTCAAGAACCGCCGACCGGCTCGCCACCTACCGCCAGATCTGCGCCCAGGTGGCGCGCGAGTTCGACATCATCGCCTGCTTCATGTGCAAGCCGTTCATGGGCGTCTCCGCCAACGGCTGCCACCACAACATCTCGCTTTGGAAGGGCGGCAAGGACGAGGTGAAGCGGCTCGGCAACGACCTCAAGAACCTGCCGGGCCTCGCCCACAACTACACCTACCGCCGCGGCGGCGAGAACACCTTCATGCCGGACACCGACGACGTTCAGCTTCCCGGCAAGATCGGGCTCGCCGCGATCGGCGGAATCGTCGCGCATCTCGGCGGGCTCACCGCCATCGGCTGCTCGACCGTCAATTCCTATCGCCGGCTCTGGGACACCGGGTTCTGGGCGCCGGTCTTCGCCGATTGGGGCTTCCAGAACCGTACGACCGGCCTTCGCGTTTCCGCACCGGGGCGCTTCGAGTACCGCGCCGTCGACGCCATGGTGAACCCGCATCTGATGGCGGCCGCGCTGCTCAAAGCCATGGACGACGGCCTCAAGAACGACCTCGATCCGGGCCGTCCCGAGGAGCGCAACATCTATCAGGCGATGGAGGCCGGAAAGCAGGTGCGGAAGCTGCCGATGACGCTTGGCGACGCGCTTGAGGCGCTGAAGAAGGACGACGTCATCCGCTCCGCCATGCCAGGCGAGATGTATCGCCTCTACGACGAATACAAGCGCGACGAATGGGAGCGCTTCCTCCACACCACGACGGAGTGGGATTTGACGACGTATCTGGATTGTCTGCCGTGACGGCAAGTGAATGGTGACTGGTGAATAGTGAATAGGGGTGGCGAGAGCGTTTCTACTCACCGCTCACCATTCCCTACTCACCCAAAAGTGGAGGCTTTTCATGTGCGGAATTGCCGGTCTCATCCACCGCGATGGCGCGGCGACCGTCGGTAAGGAAATGACGGCGATGCTTCAGAGCCTCAGACATCGCGGCCCCGATTCCACGGGCTTCGCGATCTATGGGGTCTCCACCGATAACGAATACATCATGCGCCTGAAGCTCGCCGAGCAGGAGGACCTGACCAAGGACCACCACATCCATCGGAAGATCCGCGAGCGGCAGGCAGAAGTCGATGACCGGCTTAAGGAGATGGGCGCCGACGTGCTCGACGTGGCCGAGCCCACCGACTACGCGTTCCGCTACCGGCTGCGCTATGCCGGCGACACGCGCAAGCTTGCCGAGCAGATCGAGCGGATCGATGGCGCCGAAGTGCTTTCCTTCGGCAGCGGGCTGGAGCTGATCAAGGATCTGGGCGACGCGACCCAGGTCTCGACGCAATACGATCTCGGCAATTTCCGCGGCACGCACGGCATCGGCCATACCCGCATGGCGACGGAGTCGGACGTCGATATCCGCTCCGCACATCCTTATTGGGCCTACCCCTACAACGACATCGCCGTCGTCCATAACGGGCAGATCACCAATTACTGGATCATGCGGCGCGAGCTTGAGCGGCGCGGCCATCGCTTCATGTCGAACTGCGATTCGGAACTCCTGGCGGTCTATACCGCGAACAACCTGGAGCAAGGCGCGACGTTGGAGGATTCCCTCAAATCCTCGATCCATGAGATCGACGGCGTCTTCACCTATGTCGTGGCGACGGAGACCGAGCTCGGCATGGCCAAGGACACCATGGCCGCCAAGCCGATGGTGCTCTACGAGAGCGACGAGCTCGTGGCGCTCGCCTCCGAGGAAGTCGCGATCCGCACGCTCATGCCGCGCGAGATCGACACCTCCGATCCCTATGACGAAGAGGTCCGCGTATGGCAGAGATGACAGGCCCGGCGCGTTCGGCTGCCGAGCAAAGCAGCCTCTCGCATGAAATGGGAATGCACACCGAGCAGCTCGCCGGCCGCTCGCAGCAGCAGTTCTTCGACGTCGACCTGTCGGAGGAGCATGAGGGCTTCTCACTGCCCGGGAGCATTCGACGTCGACTTCAACAAGCGCGCCGAGATCGACGCTTCGAACATGCCGGAGAAGGAGGTCAATCTTCGCATCCGCGAGCTGATGCAGGACGGCCACGGCACGATCGTCATCAAGAACCCCGGCGCCAAGCACTCGATCGCCGTCGGCATCCTGAACCGCCTGAACCTCATCATCGAGGGTTCGCTCGGCTATTTCGGCGTCGGCCTGATCGACGGGCCGAACGTCCGCATCTCCGGCCGCGTTGGCTGGTCGTGCGCCGAGAACATGATGGGCGGCATCATCATCATCGAAAAGAATGCCGGCTCGCAGTTCGGCGCGGCGATCCGCGGCGGCGACCTCGTGTGCAAGGGCAATGTCGGCTCGCGCACCGGCATCGACATGAAGGGCGGCTCCATCATCGTCGGCGGCGATACCGGCGCCTTCTCCGGCTTCATGATGCAGCGCGGACGCATGGTGTTCTGCGGCAACGCCGGCAAGAACCTCGGCGATTCCATGTACGACGGCACGATCTATATCGGCGGCGAGCCGGCGAGCCTCGGCGTCGACGCGGTATGGGGCGAGATGACGGACCTCGACCGTCAATGGCTGACGCGCAAGCTCACCATGTACGAGATGCTGCCCGAAAAGGGCGTCGGGCACTTCCGCAAGATCGTCGCGGGCAAGCAGCTCTGGAACTACGACAATCTGGAACCGACCGAGAAGAAGCTCGTACTTTGAGCGCTCGGAAAGAGGACGCGTCGATGGCAAAGAAGAAGAGTGGCGGCGAGAAGGATAAGCGCGGGCCGGCGGAGACGAGCCGTTTCATCCTCGGTCACTCGAATATCTTCACGCCCGAGGTCATCAACGACATTCACATCAAATCGGACCTCGGCCGCTACCGCATGCGCGGCTTCTCGCTGTTCAAGAAAATCCCGCACTGGGACGATCTCACTTTCCTGCCCGGCACGCTGACCCGCTTCGTGATCGAGGGCTACCGCGAGAAGTGCGAGACGAAGACGGTGATCGGCCCGCGCGCCAAACGGCCGTTCGAGCTCGACATCCCGGTCTATGTCACCGGCATGAGCTTCGGGGCGCTCTCCTACGAGGCGAAGATCGCGCTTGCCCGCGGCGCCACGATGGCCGGGTCGGCGACCTGCTCCGGCGAAGGCGGGATGATTCCCGACGAGCGGCGTTATTCGATCAAGTGGTTCTACCAGTGCATCCAGTCGCGCTACGGCTTCAACCCGCACCATTTGAGGCTTGCCGACGCCTGCGAGTTCTTCATCGGACAGGGCTGCAAGGTCGGTCTCGGCGGGCATCTGATGGGTCAAAAGGTGACGGACCAGGTGGCGGAGATGCGCTCGCTTCCCGCCGGCATCGACCAGCGCTCGCCGGCCCGCCATCCGGACTGGCTCGGCCCCGACGACCTGGCGCTGAAGATCGAGGAGATCCGCGAGGCGACGAACTGGGAAATCCCGATCCAGCTCAAGCTTGGCGCCGCGCGCGTCTATGACGACGTCAGGATGGCGGTGAAGTGCGGGCCGGATTCCATCTATATCGACGGCATGGAGGGCGGCACCGGCGCCGGCCCCCACGTTGCGGCGGAGGATACCGGCATCCCCGGCATCGCGGCGATCCGCCAGGCGCGCCGCGCCATCGACGAGCTCGGCAAGCGCGGCGAGGTCACGCTCGTCTATGCCGGCGGCATCAGGAACGGCGGCGACGTTGCGAAGGCGCTGGCGCTCGGCGCCGACGCGATCGCCATCGGCCATTCGGTGCTGATGGCGTTGAACTGCAACCGGCACATCGACGGCGTCACCGACTACGAGAGCGAGATCGGCGTGCCGGCGGGCTATTGCTACCATTGCCACACCGGACGCTGCCCGGTCGGCGTCGCCACGCAGGACCCGGAGCTGCGCAAGCGGCTCGATCCGGACGAGGCGGCCGAGCGCGTCTACAATTTCCTCCACACGCTGACCATGGAGGCGCAGATGCTGGCGCGCGCCTGCGGCAAGACCAACGTACATTCGCTGGAGCCGGAAGACCTCGCGGCGCTGACGATGGAGGCTTCCGCCATGGCGCAGGTGCCGCTCGCCGGCACCGACTTCACGGTCGGCGTCGAGAACTACCACGACATCAGCTGAAGAAGCCGGGACAAGGACAATGGCAGGCACCAGCTACAAGGGCTCCGACATCAAGTCGGTCGACCAGTTCATCGAGGATGCGGCCGGGCTCAACTCAAGTCGCGAGCAGGAGATCGGACAGCACATCGGCTACCGCTACGATGTGAACCTGCTGCCGGACTACAGCCGCCTCACGCCCTACCTCAAGGGCTACATGGAATTCATGGGGTGGGACGACCTGAACTGGCTGGAAGACATCCACATGGGCTACGAGGATGGGCTGCCGGCGGTCTTCGACCGCAACATCAACGGCTGGGTGCGCATCCCGAAATCGATCAAGCTTCCCGACAATCAGCAGGACAGGGACATGCTGGCGCGCGAGCTGCTCGTGCGCTTCCAGACCTCGCCGAACCACCCGCTGAGAGAGCTGAATGAGGCTTATCGGAAATTCTGAGGTGCTAGCCCCCCGCCCCTCGGGCGAGAGAGCCGCGGGCGGCATGTCCCGGCGGCGCGGGCTTGGCTTCGACGCTCGCCCAGTCCGGGCGGAAGGCGACCACCTCCACGTCGGCAACGACGCTCGGATTGAAGATACGGTTGTGCCAGATCGTGGCTTCGCGCGCAGGGTCGCTTTCGTCGAGCCGAAGGACGGCGCATGGCAGCCTGTAGAACTGCCGGAACTGATCGAACTCCAGACTGCACGTCGCATCCGCCAGAAGCGTGGCGAGGACCGGCGAGCCGGCCGGCATGAGCGCGGTCAGGCGGTCGCTGAAATCAGCCGGCCCCTGGAAATGCTCCGCCTGAAGGAACGCCAGCCCGCGCTCGTAGACGAGCCTCGGATCTGCCGACTTCTGCACCTGGAAACGGAAGAAGGCGGTGCTCTCCTCCGGCTCCTTCGGAACGATCAGCACGGTCAGCGCCTCCGCGAGGACACTCCCGGTTGTGGTGAGCACGCGCGGACGCATGCCGGGCGACGGCCGGCCGCCCTCCTGGCGCATCGCGATCTGACGGATGCGACACTGCCAGCCGAGAAAGTGGTCGCGGATTTCCTCTGTGGGTGTCTTCAGCATGACCCGGAGACTATTGTGAATTTTTCGTTACACTAGAACTTTGGCGGCGGGCTCGCAGAGCCTCCGCCGAGTCGACGGTGACTTCGAACGTCGAAGTGGAAGCTAGACAAGGAGCATCGTCGGTCTGGGCCCGCGACGCAACGATTATGGAGAACACATTGCATTAGCGGGATGGGAAAGGGGGAGCATCAAAATGGGCGACAATCTATCTGCCTTAACGACGCTGTTCACCGAGTTCTACTACTGGGTGACCATCGTCTTCATGTTTCTGATTCACGTCGGCTTCTGCGTCTACGAGGTCGGTGTCAGCCGCAGGCGCAACCATCTCCACACCCTGATGAAGAACACGATGCTGATCCCGGTGGTCACCATCACCTTCTTCTTCTTCGGCTGGTGGATCTATTTCGGCCTGCCGAACGGACCGTGGATCAACGGCGGCGTTCTCACCGACGCCGGCACGCCCAATACGCCGTGGTCGCCGACCATGGCGCCGAACCTGGGCGATCACATCACCGGCGTCTTCTGGGCCGCGTTCCTGCTCTTCTCGCTGACAGCGGCCTCGATCGTCTCCGGCGCCGTCATCGAGCGTATCCGCACCGGCGCGTTCCTGATCCTGGCAGTGCTCATCGGATCGGTGACCTGGATCATCGATGCGGCGTGGGGCTGGAGCTACAACGGCTGGATGGTTGTGCTTCTCGGCTATCACGACGCCTACGCCTCCGGTGTGATCCATGCGATCGCGGGCGGCACGGCGCTCGGCGTGCTGGTGGTGCTCGGTCCGCGTCTCGGCCGCTTCGCCAGCGACGGCAAGCCGCGTGATTTCGTTCCTCAAAACACCTGGCTGGTCACCGTTGGCCTGTTCCTGATCTACACCGGCTTCTGGGGGTTCTACGCCGCCTGTAACGTTCCGATCATCTCTCCGGAGGGGATCGGCGGCCTGATCACCGGAACGACATGGACGGCGACGACGATCTACCTGACGCCGACCACGCTCGGCGGCATCACCTTCAACTTCCTGATGTCGCTGTCGGGCGGGATGCTGGTGGCCTATCTGATCTCGAAGGGCGACCCGTTCTGGACCTATTCGGGCGGCCTTGCCGGCATCATCACGGCTTCCGCCGGCAACGACCTCTACCACCCGATCCAGGCCATGTTCATCGGCGGGCTTGGAACCTTCATCGCCTACAAGATGCACTACTGGGTGGAGAAGACGTTCAAGATCGACGACGCGGTAGGCGCGGTGGCGGTGCACGGCTATGCCGGCTTCGTCGGCGTCGTCATCACCGGCTTCGTGCTCTGGGGCTATCCGTCGTCGCCCTACGAGGGCTATGCCGCGATCAACCCGATCGGCCAGATCGCCGGCGCCATCATCATGTTCTTCGTGCTCGGCTTCATCCCCGGATGGGTTGTCGCGAAGATCCTGAGCGCCTTCGGTCTCTTGCGTGTGCCGCGCCAGGTCGAGCTCATGGGGCTCGATTTCAAGAACCTGCATGAGCAGGAAGCGGCACGAACCGATGTCCGAAACACCGAAAAAGCGCTCGCCTAGCGTCGCTGGGAAGGAGAAAAGCAATGGGTAACACTTGGGCAGTCGACCTTGCCAACGTCTCGGCGATCTATCCTTGGCAGGGCTCCGAGTTCATCATGTTCATCATCGCCTTCGTCGTGTGGATTCTCTTCCATATCGTGCAGATCAAGCAGGAGAACCAGGACTACAACGACGACATCGCGCAATACGGCTCCGCGGAGTCGATCAAGCAGGCGCTTGACGAGCATCCGACCTAAATGATCTGAAAGACCTTGAGGCGCCGGCCATCCGCCGGCGCCTCTCCCCGGCAGGCTATTGCGCGCCGACGACAGCTTCGGCCTCGATCTCCACTTCGTAGCCGCCGACGAGATTGGACACCTCCACCAGCGTGTTCGCCGGGCGGACATGGCCGAGATAGCGGCCATGGACGCGCGCGACAGCCTCCCACTGGCTCGCGTCGCGCACATAGATGCGGGTTCTGACGACGTCCTCCATCGCCCCGCCAAGCGCCTCGATGCTGGCGGCGATCTTGTCGAGGATATAGACGGCCTGCCCGCGTGGATCGCCGTCGCACACCACCGCACCGGTGCCGTGCGTGGCGGTGGTGCCGCTGACGAGGATGCGCTCGCCAATGCGTACGGCGCGGCTGTAGCCGCAGATCGGCTCCCAGACGCTCCCGGTGTCGATGCGTGAGCGGTCGGGGCGGCCTGGAACCGGTGTCGCCTCGTAGACCTTCGGGAACGAGTCGAGGTGATCGCTGAGATCGCCGGTCGCCGTCAGGAACGGCGGACGGCGGTATTCGTCCCCGCAATCGCCGGGGATGCGCTTTGCGCCACCGAGCGCGGCATCGATCAGCGTGCGGTCGGCATCGTCAAGGCTGAACGCGAAGAGGCCGAGATTGTCCGCGCGGTGCTCACGCTCACCAAGCCGCGCCCCGACGATGACACCGCCGACGGCGGGGTGCTCAAGCACCCACCGCGTCGCGACATTCGCCATCGACACGCCATGGCGCCGCGCGACCTCCGAGACCGCGCCTAGCACTGTCTGCAGCACGTCCCACCCGCCGATCGCATCGACGAAGCGCTTGTATTTCATCGTGCTCCAGTCGGCGATCTGGCCCTCCGCGGGCTCCGGACGCCCGAGCCATTTCTCGGTGAGAAGCCCGCCGGCAAGCGTCCCATAGGCAAGGAGCCTGACGCCTTCCGCGGCGCACAAGTCCGACATCTCCTCACCCGCGCGGCGGTCAAGCAACGAGAAGGAGACCTGGTTGGTGGCAACCGGAACGCCTTCCCTGGCGAGCACATAGAGATGGTCGGTGTCGAAATTGGTCACGCCGAGATGGCCGATCAGGCCCTCCTCCTTGAGGCGCGCCAGTTCGTGCATTGCGTCGAGCCAGGCCGGGTGCTGGAAGGTCCACCAATGGAACTGAAGGAGATCGATCCTCTCCGTCTCCAGGCGGCGCATTGCTTTTTCGATTGCCGCGCGAACCACGTCGGCGGTCATCGGCCCCGGCGCCGGACACCATTTGGTGAAGATCGCCGGCCGCGTGCCGGCGATCGTCCGCACCTTTCCGTCCGCGCGCAGGCGATTGAACCGGCCGGCGATATCCTCCGCGCTGCCGTAATGGTCCGCCATGTCGAACGTGTCGAAGCCCGCCTCGGCATAAGCCGCGAGGTCGGCGGCGGCGCGATCCCGGTCGAGGAGAACGCCGCCGCGCTCCATGTCGGCGACCTGCCAGAGCCCGGTGACGAGACGGCTGACGACGAGCCCGGGCGCAAGCTCTGTGCGCTCAGGAACGGGCGGCTTCGGCATGGGCGCTTCTCAGGAAAAGAAGGCGCCGCGCTTGCCGGCGGCGCCTTCGAATGTGTGGAGACCGGCTTAGTTGCCGATCTTCGCCTTGATGGCATTCACGTCGTCGGTCGACATCTGGCCCACCGTTTCGACCTTGCCGTCGCTGATCTTCCAAAGCCGGAACGGACCGGTGATGTCGCCGTACTGATCGAAGGTGATCGGGCCGATGACGCCCTCGTATTTGATAGGCTTTCCGTCCTTGATGAGCTGGATCGCCTTGGCGAACTCGTCCTTGCCGGCATGGACGACCGTGCCGTTCGGATCGACGACCTGCGGGACGGCCGCCTTGATCGCCGCCGCGTCGCCCTTGCCGGCGATGACGGTCGCGAGGCCGACGATGGCGCCGGCATCGTAGGCCTGGACGGCGGCCGGGCTTCCCGGGTCGAGGTCGGAGAACGCCTGATAATTGGCGTTGAAGTAGTCGGTCGAAGGCGTCTGGTCGGTGCCGGACGAGGTCCCGTAGGCTTCGTTCAGGTATTTGGCGCCGACCGCGTCGATGAAGCCCTGGTCGTTCATGCCGTCGTTCAGCAGAAACTTCGCCGGGCCGCCCTGGCTGATCCAGGCGCGGGCGATCGTCGCGCCGTCGACGGGGTAGCTCACGAGGTATAGCCCGTCCGGTTCGCCGGAAATCGCGGCGGTGACTTCCGCCTGATAGCTCGACTGCTTCTCGTTATAGGGCGTGTCGGAGACGATGGTCCCGCCGAGCGCCTCGTAGGCCTTGGAGAACTCGTTGACCATGTTCACGCCGAAATCGTTGTTGACGTGGATGATCGAGAGCTTCTTCAGCCCCTGGTCGAGGGCGTATTTGGCCGCGGCCGTGCCCTGCAGGGCGTCGGATGTGATGGTGCGGAAGAAGACGCCGTTGGTCTTCCCCTCACGGCCGAGCGCCGTCAGCGTCGGCGAGGAGGAAGCCGGCGAAACCTGAACGACGCCGGCCGGCGCGGTCACCGAGGTCAGGATCGGGATCGACACCGACGAGATGATCCCACCGATGATCGCCGGCACCTTCTTCACCTGCACGAGCTGGGTCGCCACGTCGACCGCGACGCTGCCCTGGCTCTGCGCGTCGCGCGTGTCGGTGACGAGATTGCAGCCGTCGACGCCGCCGGCGTCGTTGATGTCGCGGAACGCCATCTCGACCGATTTGGCGCCGGCCTGTCCGTAGGCGCCCGCCGGTCCAGTCAGCGACATGACGACGCCGATGGTGATGTCGCAGTCCGCCGCTTGCGCGGCTCCCGGCGCGCCGGCAAGGCCGATCGCGGCGGCCAGCGCATATTGAAATACTCTCATCTTCCCCTCCGTACTGACACGATACTCAGGCTTCGGCCTTAAAGACGCCGGCTCGCCGGCCCTCATTGCGATCCTATCCAGGTTTCCTGCAGGTGGCGCCAGAGAACTCCGCTCGGCGCGCCCGCCTCGCCGGTGAATAGGCCGGTTGAGCGTCTGCTCGTCTTCCGGCCTCCACGATACTGTTCCTCGACGAACTCCAGCAAGATGGCGTTCTCGCCTCGCCAGACGACGCTGGGTTGCACGATCTCGATGGCGAAATCGCCCGGCGCGCTGCCGCGGAGCGATCGGATTCGCTCGACGACGCTCGCCCGGGCGTGGACGCCCCCGTCGGGCGTGACCATGCGGAAGTCCGGCGCAAGCGCCGCCTCGCAGCGCGCGAAATCGGTGGATTGAGCAGTTTCCGCGCGGAACCAGTCGACGAAGAAGGCGTGAAGGCCGCGGACTTCTTCCTCGGCGCGCTCGGCAAGGTCGCCGCTCTCCATCAGGCGACCTTGTTCAAATTGTATTTCATGATCGCGCCGTGCCGGCCGGAGCGGTCGCGCTCAAGCGCGAAGGGTTCACCCGGCGGCCCGCGCCGCTTCGCAAGCACGCGTCCGATCTCCGCCGTGTCGTCCTCCGTCAGCTCCAACGCGGTGACCGCGGCGTTGGCGGAGATATGTGCCGGGCTGCGCGCGCCGACGATCACGGCGGCGACGCCCGGGCGATCGAGCATGGCGCGGCTCGCCACCGACGCGATGTCCGTGTCGTGGCGGTCAGCCACGCGCCGCAGGGCCTGAAGCAGCTCCTGGAAGAGCGCCCAGCCGCCGAACTCGTCGATGATGAGCTTGTATTTCGTCAGCGAGCGGTTCTCCAAAGGCGCCGCCGGCTCCGGTCTGCCGAGCCAGCGATCGGAAAGGAAGCCGCCGGCGACCGTACCGTAGCAGAGGAGCGAGACGCCGTTCTTCAGGCAGAACTCGACGAGTCCGTGCTCGGGGCGGTCGTCGAGCAGCGAATACTGCACCTGCATGCTGACGATATCGATGCCCGCGGCGACCAGCTCGGCGGTGTGTGCCGTATCGAAATTGGTGCCGCCGATCCGGTCGATCTTGCCCTCCCGCTGCAGCTCGGCAAGCCATCCCGCCGCGTCGAGAGAGCCCGGCACGTCATAGTCCCACCAATGGAACTGCACGAGATCGAGCCGCTCCACGCGGAGCCGCGTGAGCGAGGTTTCCACGATCGAACGGATATAGGCGCGGTCGACCCAGCGCAGCTTTTCCAGGTCCGGCACGCACTTGGTGTGGACCTTGATCGCCGCGGCGGCCTCAGCGCCGTGGCGCCGGCCGATCTCGCTCCGCGCCGCGCCGAGCATTTCCTCAACGCCGGTATAGATGTCGGCGCAATCGAAGGTGAGGATACCGGAATCGCGGAAGGCGACGAGGTTTTCCACCGCCGCCGCCCTGTCGACGGCGCCGTGCCCGCCGGCAAGCTGCCACCCGCCGCAGATGATGCGCGTGATGTCGTAGCCGGGCCTGAGGCTGAAGGACGCGACAGCGCTCACGTCCGGTCCTTGCCGGGAAGCGGCACGGCGGTCGCTTCCGCATGCCGGAAGACGCGCGTGCCGGTACGCGAGATACGGAAGCGCGTCGGGCAGTTCGGGTCCGGGCACGCCACCTCCGCGTCCGTCGCCATCCAGTCGTTCGGGTGCGTCGGGCGCTGCTTGGCGGGTAAGAGCGGAATGAGCGCCGCGAGCGAGTAGATGGAGAAGCCCTGCCCGGGCGGCAGATAGAGCATCTCGCCCTTCAGCTCGAAAGTGTCGCCCGGTTTCGCGCCGCAATAGATCGGCTTCCCCTCCGGCGCGATGACTTCCACTTTCAGGTCGAAAAGCTCGTAACTGTCTGACGGTTCGTCGTTCATTGGCCTGTCAGCGTTGCATGGCCCTTGGCGCGGCCATATCGTCACGATATCGCTCTCCGCCGCAAGTCCGACACCCGGGCCCGCAGTCGCACCCGCTGAGACAAGGCCGTCATTCGATGCTCGAGGTTCGCGCGGTTTCACGGCAGTTCGGCGGCGTGTCGGCCGTCGACGCCGTATCGATGGCCGTGCGCCGCGGCGAGATCGTCGGGCTGATCGGGCCGAACGGCGCCGGCAAGACGACGCTCTTCAACTGCATCGCCGGGACCGTCAGGCCGACAGCCGGGACCATCCTGCTTGAGGGTGCGGCGATCGAGCGCGAGCCAGCGCATACGCGCCTTCGCCGCGGGCTCGGCCGCACGTTTCAAATTCCCCGCCCCTTCCCGCAGATGTCGCTGGTGGAGAACCTGCTCGTCGCGGCGAAGGGCCAGGTCGGCGAGCGCATCCTTCCGAACTGGCTGCGGCCCGGCGCCGTCTCGCGCCAGGAACACGCCAATCTCGAACGCGCTCTGGCGCTCCTCGACTTCGTCACGCTCGCCGGGCTCGCGCATGAGCCGGCCCGCGTTCTTTCCGGCGGCCAGCGCAAGCTGCTTGAGCTCGCCCGCACCATGATGGCCGATCCCGGGATCGTGCTCCTGGACGAGCCGGCGGCCGGGGTGAACCCGAGCCTCTGCGAGACCATCATGTCGCGCATCGCCGAGCTCAACCGGCGCGGCGTCGCCTTCCTGATCATCGAGCACAATATGAGCCTGATCGCGCGGCTCTGCGCGCATGTCTTCGTCATGGCGGGCGGAAAGCTCCTGGCCGAGGGCGAGCCTGCCGACGTCGTCCGCGATCCGCGCGTCATCGACGCCTATCTCGGCGGTCCGGCGTGAACCGAGAAGCGATGCTCAGCGTCGAAGCTCTCGTCGCCGGCTATGAGCCGGGCGTCCCGATCGTCCGCGGCGCGTCGATCGATGTGAGCGAGGGGGAGATCGTCGCGATCCTCGGGCCGAATGGCGCCGGCAAGTCGACGCTGATCAAGTCGGTCGCGGGGCTGGTGCCGAAATTTTCGGGCCGCGTGCTGTTCGACGGCGAGGACATCACCGCCGCTCCGGCGCATCGGCTGGTGCGGCGCGGGCTCGCCTTTGTCCCACAGACGGAGAACGTCTTCGCCACGATGACGGTTGCCGACAACCTCGCGCTCGCCGCGGCCGTCGTTCCCGCAGCCGAGCGCGCAGCGCGCATCGGCGAGATCTATGCCTTCTTCCCGAGCCTTGCGGAACGGCGCGGCACGCTCGCCGGCCGGCTCTCAGGCGGCGAGCGCCAGATGCTGGCGGTCGCGCGCGCCCTCATCGTACGGCCGAGGCTTCTGGTGCTCGACGAGGCGTCCGCCGGCCTTTCGCCGAAGATGGTGGAGACCGTCTTCCGGCAACTGCAGGCCATCAAGAACACCGGGGTGACGATCCTCATCGTCGAGCAGAACGTTCGCGCCGCGCTCGGCATCTCCGACCGCGCCTATGTGCTCGTCGAAGGACAGAACCGGCACGAAGGCCGCGCCGGCGATCTGTGGAACGACCCGGCGGTCGCCGAGCTCTATCTCGGCGGATCGGCCGGCGAAGGGGCCGCGGCGTGAACCTGCAATTCGCGGTCGACGGGCTCCTGGTCGGGGCGATGATCGGGCTCGGCGCGATCGGCGTCTCGCTCACCTATTCGATCCTGCGTTTCGCCAATTTCGCGCATGGCGAGTTCATCGCCTGGGGCGCCTACGCGACCTTCGCGCTGATCGCGGCGATCGGATATCTCAGCGGACAGTCGATGTCGCCGCTCTGGCCATTCTCCTTCGGCTGGCCGCTCATTGTCGCCGGGGCGGCGGCGATGCTACTGACCGGTCTGCTGGCGCTCGCGCTCGACACCATTCTCTTCAGCCGGCTCCGCTCGCGCGGCAATGCGATCATCATGGTGATGGCGAGCTTCGGCGCGGCGATGGCGCTCCGCTCGGCTCTGGAGTTCATCTTCACGGCCGCGCCGGTCTATTTCAGCCGTGACATCCAGATCGCAATCCCGCTCGGCGCCGGCATCCGCGTCACGCCGGACCAGCTCCTGACGCTCGCGCTAGCGCTCGTCCTCGTCGTTGCAATGTTCCTCTTCATGAGCCGCACGACCATCGGCCGGTCGATGCGCGCGGTCTCGGAGAATCCGTCGCTCGCCGCGGTCGTGGGGGTCGATGTCGGCAGGGTCATCCGCGCCACCTGGCTGCTCGGCGGCGCGCTCGCGGCTGCCGCCGGGATCATGGTCGGGATCACCATCCAGATTCGCCCCTATATGGGCTTCGACCTGCTGCTTCCGCTCTTCGCCGCGGCGATCCTCGGCGGCATCGGCAGCATGCCGGGCGCGGTGATCGGCGGGCTGATCGTCGGATTGGCGGAGGCCGCCTCCGTGCCTCTCGTCGGCGCCGGCTATCGCGGCGCGGTCGCCTTCCTGGTCTTGATCGCCGTCCTGATCGTGCGGCCCTCCGGCCTCTTCGGGCAGCGGGAATGATCGTCGACCTCCTCGGCTACGGCGCGTTCTTCCTGACGACGGCGCTCACGCTCGGGCTCGTCTGTCTCGGGCTCAATCTGCAATGGGGGCAGACCGGCCTCTTCAATGTCGGCGTCGCCGGCTTCGTCGCAATCGGCGCCTACACCTCGGCGCTCTTGACGACGCCCGCGGCCGCCGATCGCTTCGGCGGCTTCGATCTGCCGATCCTCGTCGGCTGGCTTGGCGCCGCCGGGGCGAGCGGCCTCGCGGCAATCGTCGTCGGCGGGCTGACGCTGCGCCTGCGCGCCGACTACCTGGCGATCACCACCTTCGGCGTCGCGATCGCCATTCAGCTTGTCATGCTGAATGCGCAGGCGCTGACCGGCGGACCGTTCGGCATCGCCTTCATCCCGCGCGCCTTCGCCTCGCTTCAGGGAAACGCGGTCGCCTTCAACCTCGCCAATCTCGCCTTGGTGGCGATCGTGCTCCTCGTCGTATTCATCGGCCTTGAGCGGCTGACGCGCGGGCCCTGGGGCCGCGTGCTTCGCGCCATCCGCGAGGACGAGGGCGCCGCCGCGGCCATCGGCAAGAACGCCAATCTCTACCGGCTGCAGGCTTTCGTGCTCGGCAGCGCCATCATGGGACTGGCGGGCGCCATGCAGGGGCACTTCATCGGCTTCATCGCGCCCGACAACTATCTCTCCGCCCTCACCTTCCAGGTCTGGGCGATGCTGATCGTCGGTGGCGCCGGCAACAATCTCGGCGCGATCGTCGGCGCCGTGGCGGTCTGGGGCCTGTGGAGCGCCTCAAGCGCGGCGGTCGCGGAAATCTTCCCGCCGGATCAGCAGGCGCGCGCCGCCTCGCTGCAGATCGTAATGATCGGCGTGCTGCTTGCCGCAATCCTCGTCCTGAAGCCGCAGGGCCTTCTCGGCGAGCGGGTCACCGTCTCGCGCTTCGTCGGACGCCCGTCCCGTGACCCGCGGTGACCGGCCGGGGAGCCAAAGGCCTCGCGCTTTGGCGGTTGAATTCACGGCGACAAAACACGCATTATCCCCTCTCGTCCGATGCCGCCGAAACGAAGAAACCCCACCCGCTCATAGCCTTGATGGCGACTTATCCTCTCGATTCCGACCGAGTGCCGCCGGCGCCGGGGTTCCATGCCCTTTGGGTCCTGGCGCGGAGCGCGCGTGACCTCTCTGGCCGGCGCAGACGGCCGAAATCCATCACGCTCTCTCCAGTTAAAGGACAGCCGAAGCCTCTCGCACGGGACGACATTCCCCTGATCGTCGCCACGCGAAACAGCATGCGGCTCCTGAAGACGTTTCTCATCCACTATCGCTCCCTGGGCGTGACTCGGTTCCTTGTCGTCGACGACCGGTCGACCGACGAGACTGCGGCATTCTTGGAGGGAGAGGCGGATGTCGATCTCTTCGCATCAAACGTCAGGTACCGCGAGTCCAAGCGGAGCCGCTTCTGGCGGAACATGCTGGTCGATCTTTACGGTTCCGGACGCTGGTATCTGAACGTCGATTCGGACGAGTTTCTCATCTACCGCCGCAGCGAAAAAATCGGACTTGCGGAGGTGATACAAAGCCTCAGGCGCCGAGGGATTCTTCATATGCCGGCGCCGATGCTCGACATGTATCCGCGCGGGCGGGTAAGCGAAGCCAACTACGCGGGCGACGTCATGCCTTGGGAGGTCGCTCCGCTCTTCGACCGCGCCGGCTACGCGCTAAGCCGGTCGAAGAGAAACTGGGAGCTGAGTGGCGGGGTCAGAGAGCGCGCGCTTCATACGCGCGTTCATCTCATAAAATATCCGCTTATGTATTGGGGCCGGGAGACCAACCTGTTCAGGAGCATACATGCGCCGTGCCCCTATTGGAGGAACTTCAATCCTCCTCTGGGAGCACTTTTGCATTTCAAGTTCTTCAGCGGGTTTGATGAGGATTTCAGGGCCGCGCAAAGACAAGCCCAACACGCTCAAAACGGCGAGTATTATGCGCAGATGCTGGAGAACATCGGGGATCCGCATGCGCTTGTCCTGGAGGACGAGGTTTCAGAGGCCTACACCTCCTCAGACGGGCTCTATCGCCTGGGCTTCTTTCAGGATTGGAGAGGCGCGACGTGAGACGCATGCGCGCCTTTGTTCTGATCGCTCGCAAGATGCAGAGCGTTCGATGATCACCACGGTTTTGTGGGCGATGGCGTGACCCGCGCCGTGATCGCGGTCTGCACCGCCAAGCGGCCCAATATGCTGCATGCGTGCCTGTCCGCGATCGTTGCGCTCGAAGTGCCCGCGGAGGCGACGTTAGCCGTGGTGGTGGTGGAGAACGATGCCGAGCCGCTCTCTTCCGATGTCGTGGAGAAGCTGTCGGCGGAGACCGGCATCCCTATCCGCTACGTCCAGGAACCGCGGCGCGGAATCCCGTTTGCGCGGAACAGGGCGCTTGAGGGGGCTCTTCTGGCGGAGGCCGACTGGATCGGGCTCATCGACGACGACGAGCGCCCGGATCGAGACTGGCTCGCGCGCATGATCGATGCATGCGACACCCACCGGGCCGATGTCGGCTGGGGCCCGGTGCGGCGCGTCTACGAAGCGCCGCTGCCACGCTGGTGGCGCTCGCAGTCGCCGAACAGCGCCGAGACGGGATCGCCGGTGACGCAGGCCTCGACCAACAATATACTCATGAATGCACGTCTCGTGCGGGACGACGGGCTCGCCTTGCGGTTCGACGAGCGGTTGACCTTCGGCAACGAGGACCTTGATTTCTTCCGTCGCGCGAATGCCCTGGGCGCCAAGATGATCTGGGTTGCCGATGCCTTTGTCGAAGAGGACATTCCCGCTTCAAGGGTGGCTCCCCACCGTCTCATCAGCCGTCTTCACATGGCCGCGACCGCGCACAGCTTCCTGTCGGTGCTGCGTGAGGGTCGGCTTCATACGGTGATACGGGTTCTGCCGGGGAGCCTGCGGCGATTGCTGGTCGGCTCGCTCGCCATGCTTCTCGGGCTCCTTATCCGGATCGTCAGCCCCAAACGGGGCGAAGATGTCTATTTCGGCGGCCTGAAAAGGATCGCCAAGGCGTCCGGCGCGCTTCGGGGTGCTTTGGGAATTCACCATCGCTACTACGAGCGGATCGACGGTCACTAGCGAGCCGATGGGAATGGAGCAGAAGCCCGCGCCACGCATCGCCCATATCCATCTCGGCACGGATGGCGGCTCGGAGCGATTCTTCCTGAGGCTCGTCAAAGGGCTTGCGGCGCGCGGCATCGAGCAGATTGCCTTCGTTGGGCCCGACCGGCCCTGGCGTGAGGCGCTCGCCGAGCATTGTGCCGTCCATGAG
The DNA here is from genome assembly GCA_963814905.1 of uncultured Alphaproteobacteria bacterium. GTDB lineage: Bacteria > Pseudomonadota > Alphaproteobacteria > Rhizobiales > Afifellaceae > DASWJZ01. Next base: position 160,083 of record CAWFEM010000010.1, read on the forward strand.
ATCCGCTACCGGCGCAGATTTCCGAAACGCCAGCTGCGCCGCCTTCGGGTCAATCTTGCCATCCGGCGCTTCCACGCAACCGCCGCGCTGGCCTGGATGAACACGGCCGCCCGTCTGCTTCCGCCACCGCGGCCGGGCCTCAAGACTTTTGTCCGCCTGGGAGACTTTCCGCTCGCCCTGGGTACCTTCGAATATGCGGAGTGCATCATCGGGAACACGCCGGAAGTCGTTCACCGCTGCGTCGAACTCGGTTGGCCGGCCGAGCGCACGCGTATGATCAGCAACTTCGTGGCCGACGATCGGCAGCCGCCGGCTGACCGAAAGGTCCTTGCCACGCCGGAAGACGCTTTTGTCGTTGTCGCGCTTGGGCGATTCGTTCCGCGAAAGGGATTCGACACGCTGATCGAGGCAATCGCCAAGGTGGATCGCGCTTATCTTTGGCTGATCGGCGAGGGCGAGGAGCTGGAATCCGCTCGCGACCGCATTTCGCGCTTAGGCATTGCCGAACGCGTGCGGCTTCCGGGCTGGCAGCCGAGCGGCATGCCGTTCATCAAGGCTGCCGATGTCTTGTGTTGTCCCTCGCGCGAAGAGCCTCTTGCCAATGTGGTGCTCGAGGCCTGGGCCGCCGGCCGCGCCGTCGTTGCGACCGCGAGCGAAGGTCCGACCTGGTTGATCGACGACGAGCGGACCGGTCTCCTCGTGCCGATCGGTGACGTCGATCGGCTCGCCGAAGCGATCGCGCGGCTGAGGGACGACAAAGCATTGCGGGCCCGCCTTGCCCAGGCGGGAAACTCGGAGCTGCAGGCACGGTTCTCCGAAGAGGCGATCTGCTCGGAGTACCTCGACTGTCTCACGCGCCGATGAAGGCCTATCTGATCAATCTCGATCGTTCTCCCGATCGGCTGGCGCACATGTCGGCTGAGTTCGAGCGTCTTGGCGTCGAATTCGAGCGCTTCCCGGGAGTCGACGCTCGACTCCTGGACGACGCGGAGAAAGCCGACTTCGCCAAGGCGCGTTCGCGTTGGGAAGCCCCCTGGCTCGACGGCGAGATCGGCATCTTCCTGAGCCATTTCGGTATTTGGCAAATGATCGCGGCGGGAACGGAGCGGGCGGCCGCGGTCTTCGAGGACGACGTCCTGCTCGCCGGCGACCTGGCGGAATTGCTCCGTGTTGACGATTGGATTCCGCAGGACGCCGACCTCGTGCGGCTCGAGGCCAACGCCAAGCTGCGCCTCTCCGGCAAGCGGCGCATTCCTGGGCTGCGCGCGCGCCGCCTCTACGAGGTCCATTCGGGAACCTGGGGCGCCGCCGGCTACGTGCTGACGAAGGACGCTGCGCGCCGGCTCCTCGCCTACCCGCCGGAGACGCATTGCCCGGCCGACCTCTTTCTCTTCAGGCCGGACAGCTCCGAGGCCGCCCGAGACCTCCGCTGCTATCAAGTCGTCCCGGCCGTCTGCATCCAGGAGCAGCTCATTTCGGAGAACGGCGCGCGCTTCCCGAGCTTGGTCGGCGTCGATGGAAGGAAGCCGGAGCGATTGGATCACAGGTGGCGGCTCAAGAACCTCCTGCCGTGGAAAAGGAAACCGATCGGCTTCGCGCCCTGAGATCGGTAACGCCGAAAACGAGCGCCCGCCCTCGCTCGGGACGGGCCGCCATCGGGATTATGTTACGGTGCACGGGGTACGGGGGACATCAGCAGGAAGCACAGTGTGGTGAAGAAGAAGCGTAAGATTGGAGGGCGTGTCAGAAGGCTGATCCGGGATTGGAAGGCGGGAAGAATCGTCACGGTTCACGGTGTGAAGCTGGACGTCTCCGCGCGCAATGTCGGGCCGGAGATCCGTGCGGGGGTCTTGTCAGGCGTGTATGAGGAGCCGGAACGAGAGTTGCTCAACGAGGCTTTGGAGAGCAATGACCGCGTTCTGGAATTCGGCGGTTGCATCGGCTACCTGAGCCTGCTTTGCGCGCACGTCGTCGGCGCGGAAAACGTGCTTTGTTACGAGCCGATACCTCGGGCCGCCAGGGCGCTGATGACAAACTTCGAGCTCAACGGCTGTCATCCCCATTTCCGCCAGCGTGCGATCACGGTGGACGGCGGTGACGTGAAACTCTTCGCCGCCAGCAACTTGATGTCATCGAGCCTTTTTCGCCGCGCTGAGGGGGAATTCATCACCGTCGCCAGCGACCGATTTGACGGTGTCATCGGCGCATGGAAACCCACGATCCTGGTCGTCGATGTGGAAGGCGCCGAGTGCGACCTCCTCCCGAGTTCTGAGATGCAGGGAGTGTCGAAGATCGTCTTGGAGACCCATGCAAAGGTCGTAGGACAGGAACCGACGGAGACGCTGATCAATCACCTTCTCGGCATCGGATTCTCGATCCGCTCAAGTCGGCACAATCGCCTGTTCCTGGTCCGGTAGACGATCGGATACGCTCCCTCGCAATGTCGACACGCGCGCGCTTTCTGCGTCGTCTGGAAAGACGCGGTATTTGGACGGGCATATCGCCCGATCCCACGGCGCCGACTACCGCGACTATTACGACGCGCGCACGATCCAGGTCGTTGCGGACTGGTACTCCGCCGATATCGAGGCGTTTGGCTTCGACTTCGATACGCCAGCGCGCAGGAATTGCCTCTACGCCGACTGAGCGAACAAAGAGGCTCTCGTGACGTTAGGGGTCAGTCCGGTTCGCGCGTCCGCAACGTGATCTCGGCCTCCATCGCAATCGGCCCGCCTTCCGTTTGCGCCCAAAGCCGCGCGCCCTCCTCCTCATGTTTTGCGCAGAGGTCGAAAGGCGCGACGTCGAAGAGCGGCGATTTGGCCCGATAGGAGAAACCGGCGACCGGCGCCGCGGGATGCCGACGCAGAAAGAGGTCCATCAACAAGGTCGCGATGTAGGGGCCGTGGACGACGAGCCCCGGATAGCCTTCCTGTTCGCGCGCATAGCCCCGATCGTAGTGGATGCGGTGTCCGTTGAACGTCAGAGCGGAATAGCGGAAGAGCTCGACCGGACCGGGAGAGGCCGACCGCTGCCAATCGGGTTCAGGCCGTGGCTCCTCGGCGCGGGGCTTGGAGGACACGGCCGACGGTCCTGCGGCCGCACGATAGACGATGTCCTGCTCCTCGGTTATCGCCGGGACTCCATCCGCGACGATCTCGTGCTTGACGGTCACGAAGACCAGTTCGCCCGACGAGCCGGTCTTGCGCGCGATCGAGGCGATCGTCGAGCGGCGCTTCATTGCGGCGCCGAGCCGGATGGGCGCGTGCAGCGCAATTCGTCCGCCCGCCCACATGCGTCGCGGCAAGTCGAGCGGCGGCATGAAGCCGCCGAGCCGCGGATGGCCGTCAACACCGATGGTGGACTGGCGCGCTTCTGGAAGAAAGAACAGCCAATGGCCGAGCGGCGGAACGGCGTCCGGCTCCCAGGGCGGATCGTCATGGTCGAGAAGCGCCGCCAGTCGCCTGAGCGGACCCGGAGCGGCGATGTCGTCCTTCTCCTCCGAACGCCCGACCCAGGCTTGCAGGTCGCCGTTTGTCATGCGGGCTCCGTCCTATCGCTCCGCGACCGCGGCGCGGGCCGACGCATCGGCGCCGCTGAACTCGCGTCGTATGGCCTCGCCGTGCGAGTCGATCGCCGGTGCGGGACCCGGCCGAAAGGTCTCGCCATCCCAGATCTGCGGCGGCGCAGGAATCGAAACCGGTCCGGTGGGGGTGCCGACTTCGACGCGGCGCAATTGCGGATGCCGAGAAAATTCTGCGACCGAATTGAGTCTGCCGAACGCAATCTGCGCGGACTGCAGCGCTGCAATCAGCGCCTCGTAGTCGAAACGCGAGAGGACGGCATTGATCTCCGCGTCGAGCTCGCCCCGATTGGCGCACCTTCGACTGTTCGAGGCGAAGCGTGGATCGGTCGCGAGTTCGGGCTTGCCGAGCACGTTTCGGCACAGGCTCACCCATTCCGGCTCGGTTTGAACCGCAATCACTACCAGCCGGCCTCCGCTCGTCGCGTAGGCGCCGTATGGCGCGATCGTCGCATGGTGGAGACCGACCCGCTTTGGCTCAACGCCGCTGTGCTCCCAGTGGATCAGCGGCACGGCCATCCAGTCGGCGAGGCCGTCGAAAAGCGACACCGAGATCGAGCGACCGTGTCCGGTGCGCTCGCGCTCGTAAAGGGCCTGCAGGATTGCCGCGTGGGCGCTCATGCCGCAGCCGATATCGGCCACCGACACCCCGACTCGTCCCGGCGCATCCGGCCCCCCCGTGATCGAGGCAAGGCCGGTCTCGCATTGAATAAGAAAATCATAGGCCTTCATCGCGGCGTAGGGGCCGTCCTCGCCGTAGCCGGTGATCTCGCAGACGATCAGACGTGGATTTGCTGCCCGCAACGCTTCGCTGCCGAAGCCTGCGCGCCGCGCCGCGCCGGGAGCGAGATTCTGCACGAAGACGTCCGCTTTGCGGAGGATCGCTCGAAGCAAGGCCGCGTCTTCGGCGTCCTTTATGTCGAGGACGATCAATTCCTTGCCGCGATTGAGCCAGACGAAATAAGCGCTCTCGCCATGCGCGACCTCGTCATAGTGCCGTGCGAGGTCGCCGGTCGCCCGCTCGATCTTGATGACCCGGGCTCCGGCGTCAGCCAGCCGCGATGTACAGAACGGCGCGGCGACCGCCTGCTCGAGAGCCACGACCAGGATTCCGTCCAGCGCGCCTTTCCCCATCAATAGGACCTCGGCAGCCCGAGCACATGTGTCCCAACGTGGGCGAGGATCAGGTTCGTCGAGATCGGCGCGACTTGATAGAGACGCGTCTCCCGGAACTTGCGCTCGATGTCGAACTCCTCCGCGAATCCAAAGCCGCCGTGGACTTGAATGCACATGTCCGCCGCATGCCAGCTGGCTTCCGACGCGAGAAGCTTCGCCATGTTCGCCTCCGTGCCGCACGGTTCGCCGTTGTCGAACAATTGCGCGGCCCGCTCGACCATCAGCGCGGCGGCCTGGCACTCAACGTAAGAACGCGCGATCGGGAATTGGATTCCTTGGTTCTGGCCGATCGGCCTCCCGAACACCTCGCGGTCTTTCGCGTAGGCGGTCGCGCGTTCGGTGAAGAAGCGGCCATCGCCGATACATTCGGCGGCGATCAGGATCCGCTCGGCGTTCATCCCGTCGAGGATGTAGCGGAACCCGCGGCCTTCCTCGCCGATCAAGTTGGCGGCTGGCACCGGCACATTGTCGAAGAAGAGCTCTGTCGTCGCATGATTGATCATTGTGCGGATCGGGCGGATCGTGAGGCCGTTCTGGACAGCGTCGCGCATGTCGACGATCAGGACGGTGATGCCGTCCGTCGGCTTGTCCACCTGGTCTCTCGGCGTGGTGCGGCAGAGAAGCACCATGAGGTCGGAATGTTCGGCGCGGCTGATCCAGATCTTCTGGCCGTTGACGATGTATCTGTCGCCGTCGCGCCGGGCCGAGGTGCGGATGCGGGTCGTGTCGGTGCCGCTCGTCGGCTCGGTGACGCCGAAGGCTTGAAGACGAAGCTCTCCTGAAGCGATCTTCGGCAGATATTCCGCCTTCTGCGCCGCGCTGCCATGCCGAAGGATCGTGCCCATCGTGTACATCTGCGCGTGGCAGGCGCCGCCGTTGCAGCCGGCGCGGTGGATTTCTTCCAGGATCGCCGTCGCCGCGCCGAGTCCCAGTCCCGACCCGCCGTATTCCTCCGGGATCAACACAGAGAGGTAGCCCTCTCGGGTCAGCGTATCGACGAACTCTTTGGGATAGACGCGGTCGCGGTCGAGCTTGCGCCAATATTCGCCGGGGAAGTCCTGGCACAGGCGAGAGACGGACTCGCGGATTTCGCGATGCGTCTGCTCCTCCTTCACGCGCGTCGTCACGGATTCTGATCTTTCCTGTTTCTTGCGAGCCGGCGCGGATCGGTGATGCTTGCGCGCACACTAATTGCCGGAACGTATTGCGGCTAGCTGCAAATCAGCGCTATCCGATATGCAGCTTCTGTTATAGAGATCGGCTGCAGCCATGGATCTCAAACGCCTTCGTTATTTCGTCACCGTCGCCGAACTCGGTAGCTTCACGTTGGGGGCAAGACACCTTGGCATCGCGCAGCCGGCCCTGAGCCGACACATTCGACAACTCGAGAACGAATGCGGCGCGCCGCTGCTCAGGCGCACCGGGCGGGGCGCCCAGCTCAACGACGTCGGCAAGATCGTATTCGAGCATGCGAGGTCGCTGCTGGAGCAGGTGGACCGGCTGGAGACAGGGCTGAAGGCCGCCAAGGGCGCACCGGCGGGAAATGTCATTCTCGGCTTGCCGCCGTCGGTCTGCCTGATCCTTGTCGAACCCTTGTTTCACCGAGTGCGGCAGGATTTTCCGGGAATCCGTCTCCAGATCAGCGAGGCCTTCAGCGGCGACGTTCGCGAATGGCTGGTGGGTGGCCGGCTCGATATCGGGGTCTTGTACAATCCGGGGCGTGTCGCCCATCTGGTTGGCAAGCACCTTCTGGTGGAGGACATGTTTCTTTGTTGCGCCGCGGGGGCCGCGAGCGACGTGCCGCCGCCCAGCATCACGTTGGCGGACGCAATGCGAATGCCGTTGATCCTCCCCAGCCGTCCACATGGTCTGCGCATCCTCGTCGACACCGCCTGCGCGGAGGCGGGCCTGACACCCGACGTCGTGCTGGAACTCGATTCCATGGCGACGATCAAGGATCTGGTGCGCAGCGCGGACGCGGCAACCATTCTTCCCTTCTGCGGGGTCTACCGCGAAGTGGAGCAGGGCCATCTCGTGGCCCGCAGAATTGTAGCGCCGTCGATCACCCGGACGCTGATCGTCGCCGAAACCGTTCGACGGCCGAAAACGCCGGCAACCACGGCCGTGGTTCGCTGTGTGCGGGAGGAAGTGGAGCGGCTTGTCGCTGCGGGCCTGTGGACCGGGCCTGAAGATAACAATTAGACCATAGCTGATAGGCCGATATAGCGGGTTCAGCTTTGGCGACGACGATGTAGCGTGATCGGCTCAACCTGGCCCGCGTCAATACGCAAGCTGGAAAGCATCGCCGGCCCGCCGTTCATAGAGGCCGACCGTAAGCGCGTGAATGCGCGCAGCGTCGAATGGGAGGGAACGTGATGAAGAGCTATCAGCTCGTCGGATTCGGTGAGCCGCTTCGGGAAGTCGATCTGCCAACGCCGCAACCTTCCGGCAGCGAGGTCGTGATCGAGGTCAAAGGCGCCGGCGTCTGCCACAGCGACCTGCATATCTGGGAAGGCGGATACGACCTCGGCGCGGGCAAGCGGCTCCTGCTCAAGGATCGCGGCATCCCGCTGCCGCTGACCATGGGGCACGAGACGGCGGGCGAGATCGTTGCCGTCGGTCCCGACGTGACCGATCGCAAGGTGGGCGAAATCTGCCTCGTCTATCCGTGGATCGGTTGCGGTGAATGTCGCGTGTGCCGCAACGGCTACGAGAACCTTTGCATGAAGCCGCGCTGTATCGGCGTGCACTGCGACGGTGGCTATTCCGACCACGTTCTTGTTCCCCATTCGAAATACCTGTTGCCGCTCGACGGCCTCGATCCGGTCGCCATTGCGCCCTTCGCATGTTCCGGAGTGACGACCTATTCCGCGCTGAAGAAGCTCGGCTCTGCCATCAAGGAGGAGCTGGTTCTGGTGATCGGCGCGGGCGGCCTCGGCTTGATGTGCCTCAGCATCCTCAAGGCCATGGGCGGGAAAGGCGCGGTCGTCGTCGACATCGACGAGAGCCGTCGCGCCGCGGCCCTGAAGGCGGGTGCGGTTGCGGCAGTAGACGGCTCGGCCGCGGACGTGGCGGAGCAAGTCGCCGCCGCCTTCGATGGCGCGTGCTGGTGCGCGATCGATCTGGTCGGCAGCCCGGCCACAGCGGGTCTCGCCTTCAACGCGCTGGCGAAGGGCGGCAAGATGATCTCGGTCGGTCTCTTCGGCGGGGCCGCACCGTGGTCGCTGCCGCTCATTCCGATAAAGGCCGTGACGATCGAAGGCAGCTACACGGGGAGCCTCGGGGAACTGAAGGAGCTCCTCGATCTCGTCCGCACCGGCGCCGTTCCGCCGATACCCATCAGCCGCCGGCATCTGCAGGACGCGACACAGACGCTTGAGGATCTTCGCAACGGACGGATCGTCGGCCGCGTCGTGATGACCCCGTAGCCAGCCGCATTCGGGATGCCAGAAGAAGAAGCAGGAAAATTGCGATGCAGAAGCTGTTCATAAAGGGCGCGTGGAAGGAAGCGGCCGGCGGCGCGACTTTGCCGGTCGTCGATCCGGCCACGGGTGAGACGTTCGACGAAATCGCCCGCGGAACCGCGGCCGACATCGATCTGGCCGTTGCCGCGGCGCGCTCTGCCTACGAGGGCGCGTGGGGCGCCCTCTCCGCAGCGGAACGTGGCCGCATTCTCTTGAAGATCGCCGGCCTCGTGGCGTCGCGCGCGGAGGAACTGGCGGAGGTCGAGGCGCGCGACACCGGCAAGCCCATCGGCCAGGCGCGCGCGGATCTGCAGCTCACGGCGCGCTACTTCGAATTCTATGGCGGTGCCGCCGACAAGCTGCACGGCCAGATCATTCCTTTTCAGAACGGTTTCCACGCACAGGCGATGCGGGAGCCGTATGGCGTGACGGCGCATATCCTGCCGTGGAACTACCCGGCGCAAATGTTCGGCCGCTCGCTGGCGCCGGCGCTGGCGGCGGGGAACGCGGTCGTGCTGAAACCTGCTGAAGAAGCCTGTCTTACGCCGATCCTGCTCGCCGGCATCGCGCACGAGGCCGGATTGCCGGCCGGCGCGATCAATGTCGTGACGGGACTTGGTGAAGAGGCGGGCGCGGCACTCGCCTCCCACGGCGACATCGACTTCATCACCTTCACCGGCTCGCCGGAGGTTGGCACGATCGTCCAGAAGGCCGCGGCCGAACGGCACATCAAATGCGTGCTGGAGCTCGGCGGAAAGTCGCCGCAGATCGTCTTCGCCGACGCCGATCGGCAGAAGGCGATTCCCTTCATCGTCCGCGCCATCACGCAGAACGGCGGCCAGACCTGCTCGGCCGGAAGCCGACTGCTCGTCGAGCGTCGTATCTACGACGATTTCGTCGGCGAGGTCGTTGAAGCGTTCGGCGCGGTGCGCGTCGGGACGCCGTCAATGAACCTGGATTGCGGCCCGATGATCAGCGCCGCTCAACGCGACCGCGTACACCGCTTCGTCGAAGAAGCGCGGCACAGCGGCATCCCGGTTCTCGCCGAAGGCCGCCTCGCCAACGATCTGCCGAGCGGCGGATTCTACGTCACGCCGACGCTGTTTGGCCCGGTCCCGAGAAGCAACACTTTGGCGCGCGACGAAGTGTTCGGGCCGATCCTTTCCGTTCTCCCTTTCGAGGACGAGGCCGACGCGGTCACCCTCGCCAATGCGACCGACTACGGGCTCGTCGCGGCCGTGTGGACGCGCGACGGCGGTCGCCAGACGCGCATGGCGAAAGCAATCCGCAGCGGGCAGGTCTTCATCAATTGCTATGGCGCCGGCGGCGGCGTCGAACTGCCGTTCGGCGGCGTGAAGAAGAGCGGGCACGGCCGCGAGAAGGGCTTCCTCGCCCTTGAGGAATTCACCGTGACAAAGACGGTGGTGCAGAACTACGCCGAGTGAGGATCGGGCGCGCCCGGCATCCTATTCGTAGAATTCACCGGCGCTCGCCTTACGGACCGTCGAGAACTGTTCCGCGTCGTGGCCGAACCAGACGGTCGCTCCGCTGTCGTTGGCCAGCGCCATGATCCGCTTCACCGTGCGCGAGATTCCAAGCGAATCGTAGCTGATGCCGGGCTGCCTGGCCTTCGGGCCGTAATTCTCGGCGGTGTAGCAGGCGTCTGAAACGAGCATGACGTCCGACTGGCTTCGCAGCGACACCTGCAGGCCGAGCATGCCGCGCGCATGGCCGGGGCCGAAGTTCAAAATCCTCACGCCCTCGGCGATATTCTGGTCAGGCTCGTCGCGCCCGATTTCCCGCCACTGCAATTCGGCGTCGATCATCCGGCCGAGATCCTTGATCGCATAGGGCGTCGTCTCGTCGCGCAGCGCATATTGCCGGAATGCGCCCAAGAACTCGTCCTCATGCACGATGATCTGGGACTTGCGGAAATACTCGACGCAGCCGGCATGATCGCAGTGCAGATGCGAGAGGACCACGCGCCGGATCTGGTCGGGACCGATCCCCATCGCGTCGAGCCGTGCCGGCAACATGCATTCCTCGCCGCCGATATGGGGGAAGAGATCCTGAAGGAGTTCCGGCCAACGCCCGTTCGACCCGCCCCAATCGGGATGGCAGCCGGTGTCGTAAAGAATGTTGCCGTCGGGATGCTCGATGAAATACGCCGCGACCGGAATGTCGATGACCTGGCCGCGCGGATTCGGATTCTTGTGCGTGGCGATCGTGGAATTCGCCACCATGAAGTTCTTGTCCAGCCGCAGCTTGCCAAGGTCGAGGACATGCAGCTTCAGCGACTGCGTGTTCTTGCGCGCGTTGACGACGCTCCGGTCGGTCGCCGGCGGCTCTCTTAGGAAGGTCGAGGCGGAGGGCAACGGATCGCGCGTCGGGGTCGGGTCCCAGGCGCGCTTGCGAGCGAGTGCGTCGCCCCGCTTCGGCTCGAGCAGGTCATAGTCGGCGGTGTTGTCGAACTCGAAGACCCTCATCGGCGAACGCCCTCCCTTCGCAAGACATGCCGCGCGGATTGTCCGGTCTTCGACATATGCCGCCTCATCGCGCGTCGATTGAACTATCGGTTGACCGCGCATGGCGGGCAAGCGTGAAATCGGCACCAACCCATCATGCTATGCGATAGCAGATATGCGCGAAGATTCATCTTCGCCCTGCGCGTCCGCGACAATCAGTTCCACCAGGTTGCGGGCGAAGCTCGGCAGAAGCTCGAGGCTTCGCACACAAATCTTGAGGTCGCGCAGCGCCCACTTGTTTTCGAGCCTCACAATGTGGATGTCGCTGATCTTGGCCTGACGCCGGGCCGACGATTCCGGCAGAATTCCAATCCCGACATTGGCCGAGATCATTCGGCACATGGCTTCGAAATTGCCGACCTGGATACGCAGCTTCAGGCGCTTGTGGGCGTGGTTCGCCGCGTCCACGAGGAAGGAATAGATCGCGCTTGCCTCCGGCAGGCACACATAATCGAAGTCCAGCGTATCCTCGAAGCTGATCGAGCTGCGCTGGCGGAGCGCATGTGACTTGGCGCAGACGAGAATGAGACGATCCTCCCGGTAAGGGAGAACTTCCAGCCCTTCGGTGCGCACATTGCCGGCGACGATTCCGATATCGGCGGTCCCGTCGCTCACCGCCCGTACGATGCTTGGGCTGAGCCGCTCGCGGAGATCGACATTCACATTGCGATGCCCGGCGAGAAACCGGCTCAAGACGCTCGGCAGGAACTCCGTGATGGCCGTCGTGTTCGCGAACAGGCGGATGTGCCCCTTCAAGCCCTGCGCGTATTCCTGCAGGTCGGAGCAGAGGTTCTCCATCTGGCTCTGCACTTGCAAGGCATGATGGAGCAGCGCCTGACCCGGCGGCGTCAACGTAACGCCATGGCTGGCGCGATAGAGGAGCTTTGCTCCCAGGCTCTCCTCGAGGTTCTTGATGCGCGTGCTCGCCGCCGGAAGCGACATGTGCGACAGCGCCGCGCCGCGGGTGAGGCTGTTCATTTCCGCAATGTTGATGAACAGCCGAAGATCGAACAGGTCGAAGCGGTCGAGCATGTCGTCTCCCCTTTTCCCTGCGCGCTGTTCAAATAACACTAAGGCAGAGTTTATATCTTTCAAATTGATCCACTGGGCTTGAAAGATCAAGCATGGCGCTGCGGACTGCCTGACGCGGTGGGGTGCAGTGATCAATCTCGACAAGGCGCGAGAGTGGCTGGGGCGGATCGAGGTCCGGTCGGACCTGGCCGCGCGAGAGCCGCTCGCCGCGCTCTTCGCCGCCCTCAGCCGCGACGAACCCGCGCCGGAAGTGGGCGATACGTTGCCGCCCCTCGCCCACTGGCTCTATTTTTTCTGCGCCGAACCGCATTCCGCGACGGAATGGGAAGGCGGCGGGTGCGGCGCCTTCCTCCCTCCGATTGAGCTGCCGGAACGCCGGTGGACCGCAAGTCGGGTGCGGTTCCATCGTCCGTTGCGCGTCGGCGATGCAATCTCGCGGACGTCCTCGATCGTCGACATTGCGGAGAAGCCGGGGCATGGCGGCCCGCTTGCCTTCGTTCTCATGCGGCACGAGGTTGGCGATGCGGAGGGCGTTGCCTTGTCGGAGGACCAGCACATCGCGTTTCGGCAGCGGGCGGCGCCAGCGGCGCCGGAAACCCTGCGCAGAGCCCGGGCCCGCGCCATTTGGTCGCGGCATTTTCACGCCGAGGAATTGACGCTCTTTCGTCGTTCCGCGCCGCGCTTCAACGCTCGTCAAATTCAGTGCAACCGTTCTTACGCAACCCTCGTCGGGGACCGTCCCGGCGATGTCGTCCAAAGCGGCCTTGCCGCCAACCTTCTGCTCGACCTTTTGCGGCGCCACGCCCCCGCCGCGCAAATCCTCAGCTGCGATTTTCGCGCGATCCGACCGCTCGCCGACATCGAACCGTTCTCGATCCACGGCCGGCCGGGGGATGGGGGGAGCGCCGAATTGTGGGCAGAAGACACGCAAGGGTTGGTGGCCATGGAGGCCGTCGCAGTCCTGAAGGACGATATCCGCTTCGCTCACCCGACGATTGCGGAGCGCCGCCCTCGCCCGCGGCTTGCCGTCTCGGCTCGCCGCGGAGCGTGGGACGGCAACATGAAAGGCTGCCGCGATGACTGATGACCCGGGAAAGATCCTGGCGCACTTCGCCACGACGCTGCGGTTCGAGGACATCCCGGACCCTGTGCGACGCCGCGCCGAGGATCTGCTGCTCGACTGGCTCGGTTCTGCCTTGGCGGGCAAGGGCGTGCGGCCGGTGGAAGCCATCGAGCGGTTCGCCGTGCGGATGGGTCCGGCCGGAGGCGACTGCGAAGTCCTGATCACGCGCCGGCGCACGTCGCCGCTGTTTGCCGCGATGGTCAACGCCGCCTCCTCGCACGTCGCCGAACAGGACGACGTCCACAACGGCTCCGTGTTCCACCCCGCGACTGTCGTGTTCCCACCCGCGTTGGCGGTCGCGCAGTCGATCGGCAGCACCGGGCAGGAGCTCTTGACCGCGGCCGTCGTCGGTTACGAAGTCGGCGTGCGCGTCGGCGAATTCCTCGGCCAGGCGCACTACAAGGTGTTTCATACGACCGGGACCGCGGGAACGCTGGCTGCGGCCGCGACCGTCGGGCACCTGCTCCGCCTTTCGCCGCACCAGATGGTCGACGCGTTCGGCTCCGCCGGCACGCAGGCGGCCGGGCTTTGGGAGTTCCTTCGCGACGCGGCCGATTCCAAGGCCTTGCACACCGCCAAAGCGTCTGCCGACGGGCTCCTGTCGGCCTATCTGGCGCAGGACGGATTCACCGGTGCGAAAAGAATTTTGACAGGCGAGCAGGGCATGGCCGCGGGAATGTCGCGGAACGCCGATCCCGCAAGGCTAATCGACCGGCTGGGCGAGCGCTGGGCCGTCGCCGAGACGTCGTTCAAATATCACGCCTCCTGCCGGCATACGCATCCCGCCGCCGACGCACTGCTGCAGTTGGTGGAGACGCACGCGCTGCCGCCCGAGCGCATCGGGCGCGTTACTGCGCATGTGCATCAGGCGGCGATCGACGTGCTCGGCCCGGTCGTCGATCCGCAGACCGTTCATCAGGCAAAGTTCTCGATGGGTACGGTGCTCGGTCTGATAGCAACGCGCCACCAAGCGGGAATGAGCGATTTCGAGGAGCATTTCCGCGACGGTCAAACGACCGACATCGCCAAGAAGGTGAGCATGGCTTTCGACCGCGACGTGGAAGCGGCCTATCCTGCCCGCTGGATCGGAAAGGTCACGGTGGAGACTACCGACGGTCGAACGCTGACTGCCCAGGTCGACGAGCCCAAAGGCGATCCTGGAAATACGCTGTCGCGACCTGAGCTGGAGGACAAGGCGCTGGCGCTCGCGGCCTACTCGCACGCGGCGTCCGCTGAGGAGATGCGCGGAGCATTCCAGCGCGTCTGGACGCTCACGGACGCGGAGCACGCACCGCGCTTTTTTGGTTGACGGCGCGGCATCGCCTAGCCGGCCCGTCAAAGTTGTGAAACCGCGAAAAAGTCGACCTTAAAGGACGGCGAAGGCGCGGTTCGGGATATACGAATGGTGTACGTCGCGCATATCTGCATAATTCCCAAAGCAGTGGAATGTGCTTTTTTCGGGAATATTCGACGTCAGCTCGATGACCGAAGCAAAGCGTCTTCGATTGTGTTGGTGCGCTACGAACACAACGACAAAGACAGGGAGAGAGAAACATGAAACGGTTGACCAGCGTGATACTTTTTTGTGCAGCGGTCTTCGGCCTTTCCGGCGTCGCCATGGCGGCGGGGGTCGATGAGCTGCCGGCGGACGTCCAACAGCGCCTCTATTCGACGGACCTCCTGGACCCCGCTCAGCCGATCGGACCGAGCGCCTATCGCGACTGGAAACCGAAGAAGGGCCCGCCGTGGACGATCGGCTACGCCAGCTCCTACGCCGGCAACACGTGGCGCGCGGCGGCAATGGACAAGCTGCTGAACGAGCTCGTCCCAAAATGGCAGGCGTTGGGGCTCGTCAAGGAAGTGATCGTCACGCAGTCCAATCTTAAGGACTCCGTGCAGATCCAGCAGATGCGGCAACTTGTCGACCGTGGCGTCGACGCGCTGATCATTTGCTGCTCGAATCCAACCGCGCTGAACGAGACCGTGAAATACGCCTATGACAAGGGCGTTCCGACCTTCTCCATGGTCGGCTACGTGACCTCGCCCTACGCCGTCAACTCCTCCACGAACTTCGTGGTTGCGGGTGCTCTCCAGGGTCAATGGCTGAGCGACCAGATCGGCGACAAAGGCAATGTTCTCGTCGTCGAGGGCATCCCCGGGACGAGCACGTCCGACTCGATCGACCGCGGCATCAAGGCAGGGCTCGGCGACAATGCCGACGTCAAGATCGTGGGCGACATTGCCGGCATGTGGACCGATCAGGTCGCACAGGCGGAAGTCCAGAAGTGGCTGGCCACGCATCCCGGCCAACTCGATGGCATCGCCGTGCAATCGGCAGCGGAGCTCGGGGTGCTTCGGGCGCTCGAACAATCCGGCCGGGACATGGTTCCCGTCGCGATCGGCGGCGAATTGGGCGCGCTCTGCTATTGGCGGCATCATCCGGACTATGTCACCACCGCGCTGCAGAGCTGGCCGCCCGCCGACGAGATGGAACTGACCTGGAACATCATGATGCGCACGATGCAGGGCCAGGGACCGAAGATTCAGTCCATTCTGGTCAATTCGGCCAAACTGAGCTACGACGATGTTGCTGCGGCATTGGGTGAAGACTGCAGCGAGACATCCGACAAGTGGTTCGCAGTCGGCAAAGACCGCTGGGCGAGCAACGATTTTCTGGACCAGTTCTTCCTGCATCCTGCTGATCCGGAGAAGTTCAAGCCCTGAACCGACCTTGCTGGGAGCCGGCTCGGCGCGACGGATGCGCCGGTCTGGCTCCTCCGGTGTCGGTTGATCGCGACCTTGGCCGCGCCGGCCCTTCGCTGAAGGGCCGACCTTCGTTCGGAGAGGCAGAGGGGCCGCTAAAGAGCCCCACGCCTGATTGGCCTGAGAGTGGGGGAATCGGTTGCCGGGATCATCTGCGACCTCGTCAGGACGGTCCATCCTCGGAATGGAGGTTCGGGCGGCGTTCAGACACGCCGCACGGATTGCATGCAGCGTCGGCACGGCTGCGCGTCGTCACGACACCGCTGACAGCCGATCGGAGGCGCGCGGATGACGGACGCCGCCACCGCGAGCGGCCCGGCGACCAGGAGCGGCGCGGCGGCACCGCCCTTTGCCGCAGGCGGTATATCGATCGCCGGTGTCCGCAAGTCGTTCGATGTGACGAAGGCGCTCGACGGCGTTTCGTTCAACGCCTCGCTCGGCGAGATTCACGCAATATTCGGAGGCAACGGCAGCGGGAAGAGCACTCTGGCGAAAGTGATCTCCGGAGTGCTTCCCGTCGATGCCGGCCAGGTGAATGTGCTTGGGCACAAGCCCAACTCTCCTTATGACGCGCGCGCCATCGGGATCGCGACCGTCTTTCAGGAAGTCCTCGTCGCGGACGAATGCTCCATCCTCGACAATCTGTACGTCGGCGCCGATCGGCTCTGGTCGAAGACGCTCTCGACAAGCGCAAAGATCAAGGCGGCCAAATCCCTGATGACGGAGCTGACCGGCCTCGATCTCGGCATGGACGTTCTCGTCGGCACGCTTCCGCTCAGCATCAAACAATGGATCACGATCGGGCGCGCGCTGCTTCGCAAGCCGAAGGTGCTCATCCTCGACGAGTCCTCGGCGGCCCTCGATCTCGATTCCACCGAGCGTCTGTTCGCCAAGATACGCGAATTGCGCGACGAGGGCTCCGCGGTGCTGATCGTCACGCACCGGATCGCCGAGATGACCCGCATCAGCGACCGCGTGACCGTGCTGCGCGACGGCCGCGACGTCGGCGTGCTGGAGAAGGA
This sequence comes from uncultured Alphaproteobacteria bacterium, assembly GCA_963814905.1. Taxonomy (GTDB): domain Bacteria; phylum Pseudomonadota; class Alphaproteobacteria; order Rhizobiales; family Afifellaceae; genus DASWJZ01. Next base: position 176,768 of record CAWFEM010000010.1, read on the forward strand.
CGAGATCACCGAGAAGAACCTGCTGCGGCTGATGGCCGGCCGAAGCGAGGAGCAGGCGAAGCCACAAAGCGCGCCGCAAGACACGCTGAGAGAGGGCGTCGTTCTGAAGGCCGACGCAATGAAGGTCTGGCCGCGAAGCCGCGAGATCGATTTCCGCCTCTACCGCGGCGAAATTCTCGGCGTCGCAGGCCTCGACGGGCAGGGCCAGAGCGAATTCGTTCGCATCCTGGCCGGCGTCCAGAGAGCCAGCCACTCGGGGCCGATGGTCGCGACGTCTCACGGCTACGGCGGCTTCACTGCGATAGACGGCCTCTCCGACGCGGTTCGCCACGGCATCTGCTATCTGTCGGGGGACCGCAAGCGCGAAGGGATATTCGCCAACCTCAGCATATTCGAGAATATGCTCTTGCCGCTCTACCGTTCGAAATCGCGTGGCGCGAAGCTGGCGATCATCGATTGGGCCGCTTTGTCGGGCTCGTTTGAGTGGGAGCGCGAAAAGCTGTCGATCCGCTTAGGCGATCGCGGCGACAAGATCACGTCGCTGAGCGGCGGCAACCAGCAGAAGGTGCTGATCGGTCGCGCCCTGGCGCAGAGCCCCAACATCCTGATCCTCAACGATCCGGCGCGCGGCGTCGATATCGGCGCCAAGACCGACCTCTACAAGCATCTGAAGGAGTTCGCGGCGAGCGGAAAATCGGCCGTCTATATGTCGAGCGAGATCGAGGAGCTCGTCGGCCTCTGCTCACGCGTCCTGGTGTTCCGAAACGGCAGCGTTTTCGAGGAACTGGTCGGCGAGGCAATCGAGCCGCACCGGATCCTGGCGGCGATGTTCGGTCAGACGACGCCGCAGCACGCGGCGGAGAGCATTCCGCGGGCGCTCGTGCGCGAAGACGTGGCGTTTGAAGCCGCCACACCGGACGCGGCCGCGACCTGGGAGGATCGGGCGGGCCGGAACGTTGTGCGCCGCGCCGAAAGACCTTTCACGCTGCGCTCGCCTGCGTTCGGCGCGGGCGACGTCATTCCGGACCGCTACGCGGAGGCGGACAGCATCTCGCCGCCGCTCGAATGGAACGATGCGCCGGAGGGCGCGCGCAGTTTCGCGCTTGCCGTTACCGATCCGGACCTGCCGGCGGAGTTCAACTTCCCGCGCGCGTTCGCCCATTGGATGGTTGTCAATATTCCAGGCGACGTGACCGGCCTGCCGGAGGGCATCAGTCCCGGTGGCCAACTGCCGCGCGGGGCAATGGAGCTTGCGAGCGACTTCGTCACGTTTCAAATCCCCGGCTACGGCCGGGGGTATGGCGGGCCCTGGCCGCCGGACTCCGCGCATCGCTATATCTTCACCCTCTACGCGCTCAAAAGCGATCGCGTGGAGATCGCCGACGCCGCCGACTACCTCGAATTCGTGCGCACGGTTATCCCCGTAACGATCACAACGGCGACGCTCGTCGGTGTCTACGGACCGGCGAAAATGCCGTTGCCGAGTGCGGCCTAGGAAAGCAGCGCAATGAGAACAGCCGCTCCACCCGCGCAGCCGCCCCACTCCCGGATGAGGCGCGAGATCTCGCTCCCTCTTTCTTCGTCCTGCGGCCGGGCCGACCGACCGTGACAACACAGGAAAGACCGCACCGATGACCCGCTATTCCACGCTCACCCAACTGGACACCGACTGGATCGTCAGTTGGGCGAAGAAGGTCAATGAAGACAAGGTCCTAAAGGTCATAGGCAAATTCTTTACGGCGAGCTTCGTCATCGGTATCGACGACAAGGACTTCTACATCCGCGTGAGAAACGGCAAGATCGAAATGGTCGCCGACGAAATCAACGCGAACCTGATGGGGTGGCAGTTCGCGCTACGCGCGCCGGCGAGTTCCTGGAACAAGTTCGTCGAGCCGGTTCCGCCCCCCATGTACAACGACATCTGGGCCATGGCGCATCCGCTCCACGGCAAGCTGAAGATCGAGGGGGACACGACGGTCTTTTGGCAAAACGTGCGAGCGCTGATGTGGATGCTGGCTATGATGCGCCCGTCTTGAATATCTCTTTTTGAACGTTGTGAAAGAGGTCGTCTAATATGGCGAAGATCGATCCGATCATTGGGCGTTATGTCTACGTTCCGTACGCCGGAACGGAGTACAGAATCTACTACGAAGAGAATGGCCAGGGCATTCCGCTCGTCTGCCTGCACACCGCCGGCACCGATGGCCGCGAATACCGCCATCAGCTTTGCGACACCGAGATCACGAAGAACTTTCGCGTCATCGCGTTCGATTTGCCGCGCCACGGCAAGTCGATCCCTCCGAAGGATTTCTACAAGGAGGAAGAGGAATACACGCTGACGTCCAAGTTCTATGCGGAATTCATCATGGCGTTCTGCGACGCGCTCGACCTGCAGAAGCCGGTGATCATGGGGAGCTCGATGGGCGGCAACATCTGCCTGCCGCTCGCCCTCGACTACGAGAACGACCTGACCGCGCTGATCGCCATCGAAGCCTGCGACCACTCTCCAGGCTGGTGGATCGACCCGCTGCACCATCCGCATATGCACGGCGGCGAGGTCTGCGCCACATCGGTCTTCGGCCTGATGGCTCCGCAAAGCCCCGACGAATATCGCTGGGAAACGTGGTGGTACTACGCTCAGGGCGGCCCCGGAATCTTCAAGGGCGATTTGTACTTCTACAGCGTCGACCACGATTTCCGCGACCACTGCCGCAAGATTTCGGGGCGCGTGCCGATCATCATGATGACCGGCGTCTACGACTTCGCGTGTACGCCTGAGATGACCGAGCAGACCGCCGACAAGATCCGCAATGCGGAAGTCGTCATCATGAAGGGCATCGGCCATTTCCCGATGTGCGAGAACCCCGAGGTCTTCAAGAAGTATCTGATGCCGGTTCTCGATCGTATCGTCGAATACGACCGCGATCGACGGCCGAGCAGCGATTCTCGCTTGAGCCGGGAGGACGCGCCGACCCGCAGCGCATCGAGGCGGTGGTGAGCTGGAACCTCCGGCGACGCGGTGAGGATGCCCGTCGTGAATTGAATGTCGAGTCGATCGAGGCGTACGGCCACGGATCATGAGTGAAGCGCGCGCAGAACCGTCGGCGACCTCGTTCAACTCGTTTCTGCTTGTTCCGATCCTGCTGTTCTTCGGACTCCTGATCGTGGCCGTGCTCAGGAGCCCGAACTTCATGACGAGTTCCGGCGTCGGCAGCGCCGAGATTGTCGTCGCGCCCTTGATTCTGTCGACCTACGCTCTGATGGCGACCGCGCTTGCCGGCCGCGCTACGGTCGATCTTTCGATTGGTCCCCTGATCGGCTTTATCAACGTCACCCTGATCCAGTTCGCCGGGGCGGACTTGATCACCTCGCCGATCGCGGTTTTCGCCTATGCGCTGGCCACGGGCGTCGTCTACCAGCTTATCTTCGGGCTCATCGTCATTTTCGTGCGCGTGCAGCCGATCATCGTCTCGCTCAGCGGGTTCCTGGCGCTGTCGGGCATCAATCTCGTCATCCTGCCGCGACCCGGCGGCATCGCACCGGAGTGGATGTCGTCCTGGGGCGCCGGCACCTCCATCCTTTCACCGGTCCTTTTCATGGTCGCGATCGCGACGGCGGGGTGGCTGCTCCTGTCAACCACGGCCTTTTTCGGCCATTTGCGCCTTGTCGGCTCAGACGAACGCGCCGCCTATACGAGCGGCGTCCGGATCGGCATCGTCCGCCTCGGCGCGCACGTCATCGCCGGCCTCTTCGCCGGGCTCGCCTCGTTGGCGTTCACCGCCTTGATCAACTCCGGCGACCCGACACAGGGCACCACCTACACCCTCATTTCCGTTACGGCGCTGGTGCTCGGCGGCACCAGCCTCGCCGGTGGCCGCGCCACGGTCATCGGCTCGCTCCTCGGCGCACTGAATCTGTTTCTGATCGGCTACGTCCTGGCAACGTTCAACTTCGGCCAGGTTCAGGGCTTCGTTACCGATCTCTCCTACGGCGCCATCCTGGTCCTTTCGCTGCTCCTGACGGTGCTGCTGCCGAGACTCCAGCGCTGGCTGCGCTACGTTTCGCCGCTGCTCGTGTTCGTCGTTCTTGGGCTTGCTGTTCACGGGCGTCGCACTGCACGCGACCTTCGACTACGCAGGTCTGGCGCCTCTGTCCGCAGGCGAGACGCTTGCCGCCGACGCCTTGGCGCCATCCTCGCCGACGGGTGTGACGGCATCGACCGGCGTCGACGGCGGCATGGCGCAGGGCTCTGTGTTCGAACAGTTCGAAGGCAGCGGGACCTTCGCGCGCTCGCCCTTCGCAACCGCTGTGGCGCAGGTGGCGATCCTCCTCATCGCCGTCGTCATCGCTCTGCGCTTGCTGGTGTGGCAGGCCGGCAAGCGCGAGATGACCCCACTGATCTACGTGGCGCTGGCCGGCTTGCTCATCGTCGGGGCGTGGCTGCTGATCGACACGAGCGCGTTCGTCTCGAGAGCCGGAAATTGAAGAGCTAGAGCGAAATGGCCGACCAATCCCTCTATCCAACATTGACGGCGCCGATCCTGAGGCCGCTGCGTTGGCTGGGATTGGCCATCGCGGCCATTGTCGCGGCGGTCGGCGCCGGTCTCGGCTTCTGGCAAAGCCTGCCGGCGCAGCACGTGATCTTCTATACGGCGGCGACCTTCGCGCTGATGCTTTGGGTCTGGAACGCGTTTCTCGTGCGTTGGGCCGCGGATGCCGCCGCGCGAAGCGGAGCGGCCCGGGCGGGCGCCGAAAACCCGGTCTCCGCGCGCGCCGCCATCCGCGGGTTCGTGCTGCGCAACAAGGGCGTGCTCGCCGGCCTGCTGATCGTGGCCGTCGGCTACGTCATTCTCTCGCTCAGCGTCGCGGGTTTCTTCACGCTGCTGAACTTCATCACCGCGCTGGTCCTCTGCGTGACACTGGTCGTTACGGCGGGAGTCAGCCGGGCCTTCGTCGACAATCGCAGCGCCTTCATCGGCCTGATGGTGCTCGTCGCACTCTTCGCCGTGGCGTCGCTGAAGATCGAGGGCTTCGCCTCAAGTGCGAACATCAAGTCGATGCTCGTCTTCGCATCGTTCCTCGGATTGGCGTCTGTCGGCCAGACCCTGGTCGCCCTGCTCGGCGGTCTCGATCTGTCGATTCCATTCATCATCGGATCGTCGAATGTCGGTCTCCTTTATCTGATGGGGCTCGGAACGCCCTCCCCGATCGCGGTTCTGATCATCCTGCTCATCGGCGGCGGAATCGGCTTCCTGAACGGCGTCTTCAGCTTCCGCCTGCAGGGCCAGGCGCTGATCGTGACGCTCGGGGTTGGCTTCGCGGTCTCCGGCGGCACTCAGATCATCACCAGCATCGGCACGGCCTATGCCGGCAACGTCTTCGGCGAGGTTCCGTTCTGGCTGAAGAATCTCGCGGCGATGAACGGGCGGACTTTCGGCCTCGGCGTGCCGCCGGTCATTTTCATTTGGATCGTCGTCGCGATCGTGTTGATTTTCGGGATGAAGAATTCGGTCTACGGCCGCTTCATCTACGCGCTCGGCGGCAACAGGACGTCGGCGCGACTCGTCTCCATTTCCGAGCGCCGCTACTGGATCGGCGCCTTCACCGTCAGCGGATGCGCCTCCGCGCTCACCGGGTCGCTGCTCCTGGGCTGGAGCGGCGGCGGCTTCATCGGCGTCGGCGATCCCTATCTCTTCACCACGCTCGCCGCCGTCGTGATCGGCGGCACGTCGCTGCTCGGCGGTCAGGGCGGCTACGGGTTCACCGTCATCGGCGTGCTCGTTCTCCAGGTTCTCACCTCCTTCCTCGTCGGCATCGGACTGACATTCGAGTGGCAGCAGTTCATCTACGGCCTGCTCATCCTGCCGATGGTCGCGCTCTACGCGCGCTCGCCGCACATCCGAACGCAAATCTGAGACAGGGGCGCCTATGGCCATCCCAACAATCGCACAGGCAACAGGGACGATACGACCGCCGCAGTCCGCCGCCTTAGCCCGTCGCCAACCGGTTCTGGGAGACTGCTTCGTATGAGCCCCGCGTCAATTCAGCCTGCCGACGTCGCCAGCGGCTCGTTTCTGCTCCTCCTTGCGGCGATGGCGGCCACGACGGTCCTGCTCCTCATCGGCGGCGCATGGGTGTCTCCGCGATGGAAGATATCGGTCGCGCTTGCGAGCCTCGTCACCCTCGTCGCGACGATGCACTACATGATCGCGACCCCCGTGTGGCTCGCGTCGCACCAGATGCCGGTCATCTATCGCTATGTCGACTGGCTCGTCACGGTTCCGATCCAGGTCATCTGTCTCTATTTCTTCATCGCGTCGGTCGCGCCCGTTCCCGTCGGCCTCTTCTGGCGTCTGCTCGTCGCTTCGGTTGCAATGGTCCTGGCGCGCTACATGGGCGAGGCCGGCCTCATGTATCCGGCGCTCGGCTTCCTGATCGGGCTCGTCCTCTGGCTCTACATTCTGGGAGAAATCTTCTTTGGGCGATTGAGCGAGGTCAACGCCCACAGCGCCAGCGACCCGGTCAAGACGGGGTTCTTCTGGCTGCGTTTGATCGTCACCATAGGGTGGGCGCTCTATCAGCTCTCCTATCTGGTGGTGCGCCTCGGCAGCGGCGCTGATGAAGCCGAGCTGATGGTCATCTACAATCTCGCCGACCTCGTGAACCAGATCGCCTTCGTTCTGGCGATCCTCGCGACGGCGATGCGGGACTCGGCGCACTCGCGATGAAGCGGAGCGTGGGTTCTAAGTTAGGGTACGGAGCGCCGGCGATGTCGGCCCCGGGTGTTGAAATAGTTCCGCAGGGACGCCGCGTGGCGTCCGAAGGGCTGCGGATTGGGTGGAGGACGGTGACATGAACGGCGCGGACATTATTGCAATCATCATTCTGGCGACGATTGTAATCGCCATCGTCGTCTATCTGCTGCACTGGCTGTATCGCCACTCATCGAAGGACTTGTCGTTCGTCCGCACCGGCTTCGGCGGCGAGAAAGTCGTCATGGGCGGCGGTGCGCTGGTTCTGCCGATCGTGCACGACGTGACCGAAGTCAGCATGAACACGCTGCGTATCGACGTGCGCCGGGCGAGCGAGAAATCGCTGATCACGCGCAACCGGATGCGCATCGAGGTGAACGTCGAATTCTTCGTTCGCGTCATTCCGACGGCGGAATCGGTGGCGACCGCCGCCCGCACACTGGGTAACCGCACGCTCGATCCGGAGAGCCTCAAGGATCTGGTGCAGGGCCGCTTCGTGGATGCGATGGGCGCCGTCGCCGCCACGATGACGATGGAGGAAATCCACGAGCATCGCAGCGACTATATCCGCGACGTCAAGGCGCTGGTGGCCAACTCCCTGACCGCCAACGGCCTCGAGCTTGAAGCGGCGTCGCTCACCAACCTCGATCAGACGGACATGAAGCTTTTCAACCCGTCGAACGCATTCGACGCGGAAGGCATGACCCGCCTGACCGAAGAGATCGAGACGCGGAAGAAGAAGCGAAACGACATCGAGCAAGACACGCTCATCGCCATTCGCGCCAAGAATCTGGAGGCCGAAAAGCTCGCCCTGACGATCGAGAAGGAAGGCGAGTACGCCCGCCTGGAGCAGGAGCGCGAGGTGTCCGTTCGCCGCGCTCAGCAACGCGCCGAGGTGGCGCTTGAGAAGGCGGAGAGAGAACGCGACATCGAAGAGGCGCAGATCCGCTCCAAGGAAGCCGTCGACAGGGCGCGGATCAGGCACGAGCTCGCGATCGATGCAGAGCACATTCAGCGCGGTCAGGAAACGGAACGACTCGAGATTCAGCGCCGCCGCGCGGTCGAAATGGAAGAGCAGGACCGCACGATCGCGGTCGCCATCAACGAGGCGGAGAACAGGACCCGGCTCACCCAGGAGCTGGAGGAGCGCAAGAAGAAGCGCAACGAGTTTGAACAGGAATCGATGGTCTCGATCCGCGCCAAGAACCTGGAGGCGGAGCTGCGCGCGCTGACGATCCAGAAGGAAAGCGAATACGCCCGCCTCGAGCAGGATCTCGAGGTCGAGATGCGGCGTGCCCAGCAGCGAGCGGAAGTCGAGCGCGAGAAGGCCGAGCGTCAGCGTGAGATCGAAGAGGCCAAGATCGAGGCGAACGAGGCTGTCGAAAGGGCGCGCATCAAGCTCGAGCTCGCGATCGAATCTGAAAAGATCCGGCGCGAACAGGAAACCGAGCGGCTCGAGATCCTGCGCCATCGCTCGATCGAGATCGAAGAGCAGGAACGGATGATCGCCGTTGCCGAGAAGTCGAAGCTCCAGTCGGAGGCTCAAGTCGCGGCCGAAACGGCTCGCCAGCGCGTGGTGGAGGCGCAAGAGAGCGTCACATCGGCGCGTGAACGCCAGATCGCCGAGCGGCGCAAGTTCATCGACCTCATCGATGCCTCCCAGCAGGCCGAGCGCAACGCGATCAAGGTCACGTCGCTGGCGGCGGCGGAAAAGGCCGCGGCCGTCGATCACGCCGAAGCCGACAAGGCCGCGGCGGAGGCGGCCCGCTTCCGCTATGACGTCGACGCGGAAGGCAAGCGGAAGCTCAACGAGGCGGAGAACCTTCGATCGGACGCCTCCCGGCGCACCGCCTTGAACCAGAGGCTGTTCGAGAATCTCCCGGCGATCATACGCGAGAGCGTCCGGCCGATGGAGAAGATCGAATCGATCAAGATCCTTCAGGTCGACGGTCTCCCGGGTTTCAGCAATGGTGTTCCCCCCGGCGGCGGCTCCGGCGGTGGCGACGGCGGGTCTCCGAGAGACGACGGAAAGCCGGGCAACCTGGCCGAGAGCGTGGTCAACGCCGCGCTGCGCTACCGGTCGCAGATCCCGTTCGTCGACAATCTGCTGAAGGAGGTCGGAATGTCGCCGAACAACCTGAGCGACCTCAGCGATCTCAGCGTTCGCCTGCCCGACAGCAAGCCGTCGAAGGTGGAGAAGAAGGACGGCAAGCCCTCGCCGGGCGGGCGTTGACGCAGGACAAGGCAAACCGTCGGACACCGGCCGTGCGGCTGCGCGTCGATCCTCGAAGTGCGTGAAGTGAGTGAAGCATGACCGCCTCCGCACCGTCAGAGCACCGATTGGCGGTCATGACCGATTGGGCGTTTTTCGCCAGCTTCGGTTTCTCTCTCGTGCTGTCCGGCTTTTCGCAGGACGATCCGATAGCCGGCCTCGCCGGTTTCGGTGCTTTTGTCGCCGGGTTCATCGCCCACGTCATCATCAACCGGATTTTCGGTGTCGGCTTCAGCAGTCCTCAGGTCGCTCTGGGGCTCACGACATTCACCGTCTGTGTCTTCAGCTTCATCGCCGGCTGGCTCTTTGACCCTTCTTTCACCCAAGCCGACGTCGTCATCGGCCTCGCCGGGTTCAGCGCGATCATTGCCTGCTTCGTGATCTACGTCATGATCAAATACGGCGTTCGGGAATCCTACGCGATGATGCATCGCCTGCACACGCAAGAGCGCCGTTTGCCATGACTGAGAGGCTCGTCTGGCTCTTCGTGTTCTTCGCCCTTTACGCGGCCTACTGCGTCTATTGGGGCCTGACCAATGCGCGGGTGGCGCGCACGGCCAGTGATTTCTTCCTGGCCGAGCGACAGCTCCCGGCCTGGGTGTTCGTCGTTGCCGCGACCGTGATGTCATTCACCGGATGGATCGCGATCGGCCTGCCGGCGATGATCTTCCGCGACGGGTTTGCGATCGCTCCGCTTGCGCTGTGCGCGATCACGATTCCCTTGACCGGCGTTCTCTTCCTGAAGCGCCAATGGGTCTTGAGCCGCCGCTTCGGCTACGTCACGCCGGCTGAGATGTTCTCCGACTATTTCGGGGGACGGCTTATGCGGCTGATCGTGCTCTTGATCGCGCTGCTCTTCGCGCTCCCCTTCCTCGGCATGCAGCTGGCGGCGGCCGGATACCTGATCCAGGTGCTCTCCGATGGAGCCGTTCCATGGGTCTTCGCCATGTGGCTTCTCGCCGCCATGGTGTTTCTCTACGTCTGTCTCGGCGGCATGCGGTCGGCCGCCTATGTCGGCCTGCTCCAGGGCCTGCTCTTCGCGGCGACGATCGTCGCGATCGGCGTCATCGCTTGGGCCAAGCTCGGCGGGTTCGGGAACTTCGTCGACCTGCTCTCCAGGCTTGGCGCGTCGAACGTCGGACCGTGGGGAGCGTCGGCGGCGGGATACAACGCCTACTTTGAAACGCCCGGCGTCGTGCAATTCGTTGCCGGCCTCGGCCGCGAAGCGCCGGCCGGCGGCATCTGGACCGCATCGATGGTTCTTAGCTACAGCTTCGCCCTGATGGGACTGCAATTGGCGCCGGCCTTCACCATCTGCGCCTTCGCCACGCGCGACCTCAAGGGCTTCGCGCCGCAACAAGTCTGGGCGGCGGGGGCGACGGTCGGCCTCATCCTCGTATTCTTCGCAGTCATCGGGGGCGTGGGCGCGCTCTTCCTGGGCGGGTCTTCCGCCGCCGCCCAGGCAGGGCTCATGGTGGCGCGAGACCTTCCAAGCCTCGATGGCGGCCGCGATGCCGGGCTGCTTGCGTATTACATCAAGTCCGTCGGCGCGCACGCGCCCTGGTTCATGGGCCTTCTGGCCGTCGCGGCGGTGGCGGCCACGCAAGCGACCGCGGCTCTTTATTCGTCCGCCACCGGCACAATGTTCGCGCGCGACTTCTACCGGCATTTCCTCAACCCCGCGGCGAGCGACCGGCAGCAGAAGCTGTTTGGGCGGATCGGCATCGGCCTGACCTTGCTGGCCGCCCTGCTATCGGCGACCTTCGCGCCCGGGGCGCAAGTTCAGATCGGTGCGCTGGCTCTCGCCGCCGGCTTTCAGCTTCTGCCGGCGATGGCAGGAATCTGCTGGCTGCCCTGGATCACACGGCGGGCGGCGGTCTCAGGGCTGATCGCCGGCCTCGTGGTGGTCGTCTTTACCGACCAGCTGGGCTCGACCCTGGCCCAGTTCATCGGCGTCGAGCTGCCCTGGGGTCGCTGGCCTTGGACGATTCACGCGGCTGGCTGGGGGATCGCCTGCAATGTCGCCGTCTGCCTGGTCGTCTCGCTGCTCACGCAGGACCACGCCGGCGCCGAACACCGCATGACGTTCCATTCGTTCCTGCGGGAGGTGAGCGGCCAGTCACCCGGTATTCAATTTTGGCGGCCGGTCGCGTGGGCGGCCACCGTTGCCTGGTTCTTCTTCGCGGTCGGACCCGGCCTCGTCATCGGAACCGACCTGTTCGGCGCGCCAAACGCCGGCCCGGCTGCTTGGATCTTCGGCATTCCTTCGATTTGGGCGTGGCAAGTCATCTGGTGGGCCGTGGGCGTCCTCCTCATCTGGCTGCTGGCCTACAAACTCGAAATGTCGACGCCGCTGCGCGAGAAGATCGAGCCACGCGTCGAAAGCATCGAGATGCGAATCTGAGGTCGCAAGCCCCCGAACTATTCGTCTGAATACAGCCATCCCTTGCTATTCGTGACTGCAGGGTGGCGCCGGGGCCAGCTTCTTAGCCGCTCCACCGTAAGGGTCCGCTGTTGACCCATTAGCGGCGGTTTCGTTGACGAGCGCGCCGGAAACCGCGAAAGAAAATCTCGCTGGACGAAGGGCGACGTTTGCCTCATCCAGGCGTCGCGCCGAGTGCGCTTCGCCCTGGCGCGTCAGGAAGCGCATCTGTTAATCGTTCAGCGGACCGGCGGGACCGGCCGTGGTGTGACAAACGCACCCAAGGGAGGAGATAGCATGACATTTACAAGACGGAGAATCCTGCAGCTCAGTGCGGCCAGTGGCTTGGCGCTCGCGGCGCCGGCCATCATTTCGGGCCGCGCCAGCGCGCAGGCGAACAAGCGCATCGCGCTGATCGTGAAGAACCTCGGCAACAGCTACTTCGACGCCTGCGCCAACGGCGCGAAGGAAGCCGCGGGCGAGATCGGCGGGATCGAGGTCATCTACACCGCCTCCGCCAAGCCCACGGCCGAGGAGCAGATCGCGGTCATCGACGCGCAGATTGCGCAGAAGGTCGATGGCATCATCGTCTCCGCCAACGATGCCGACGCGCTTGTGCCGGTCGGCAAGAAGGCGATGGAGCGCGGTATCAAGATGATGAGCTTCGACTCGGCCATCGCGCCGGCCGGACGCCTCGTGCATCTGTCGGCCTCCTCGACCCCGCTCATCGGCGCCAAACAGGTGCAGATGATCGCCAAGACGCTCGGCGGAAAGGGCGAAGTCGCAATCCTCTCGGCAGCCTCCACCATGACCAACCAGAACTCCTGGATCGAGGCGATGAAGGAAGAGTGGAAGAAGCCGGAATACAAGGACATGCCGCTGGTCGCCACCGTTTATGGCGACGACCAGGACGACAAGAGCTATCGCGAGATGCAGGGCCTCGTTAAGGCGCACCCGAATCTGAAGGGCGTCATCTCACCGACCACCATCGGCATTCGTTCCGGCGCCAAGGCGATCGTGGACGAAGGGCTCGTCGGCAAGGTCTACATCACCGGCCTCGGCCTGCCTTCGGAGATGAAGGATTACGTGCTGAAGGGCGCATGCGACACGTTCGCGATCTGGAATCCGGTCGAGTACGGCTATTCCTCGGCCTTCATCATGAACGACATCCTGAACGGCGCCGCGACCTCGGAAGGCTCGACCCTTTCGATGGGCAAGAAGGGCGAGACCACCGTCGGCGCGGACGGCGAGTGCATCATGGGCGAGCCTTTCGTATTCGACAAATCGAACGTCGAGGAATTCGCGAAGATCTTCTGATTGGGCGTTCGCGCACTACAATGACGGTATGGCCGGATTTCGTTTCCGGCCATATCGCTCGCAACCACCTGCCATTGCCGGACTGTCGTGTCTGAGCCTGTCCTCACCCTTTCCGGCGTTTCAAAGAGCTTCCCTGGCGTTCGGGCGCTGCATGATGTCAGCTTCTCGCTCCATCCCGGGCGCGTCACGGCGCTGATCGGCGAGAACGGCGCGGGCAAGTCGACGGTCGTCAAGATCCTGACCGGCATCTACCGACCCGATTCGGGCGAGGTCCGCATCGGCGGCGGCGCCAGGCATTTTTCTTCGCCACGCGACGCATGGGCCGCCGGGATCGCCGCGATCCACCAGGAAACGGTGATGTTCGACGAGCTGTCGGTCGCTGAGAACATCTTCATGGGCCACATGCCGGTCGGCGGCGCGCGCATGGTCGATTGGCAGCAGATGCGGACGCGGGCGACCGAGCTCCTGGCGCGGATCGACGCCCCGATCCCGGCCTCCTATCCCCTGCGCCGCCTATCGGTCGCGCAGAAGCATCTGGTGGAGATCGCACGCGCGCTCTCGCACGAAGCGCAGGTCGTCATCATGGACGAGCCGACCGCAGCACTTTCGGCGAACGAGATCGACGATCTCTTCCGCATCGTCGAGCAGCTGAAGAGCGAGGGGCATGCGGTCGTTTTCATCAGCCACAAGTTCGATGAGATTTTCCGCATCGCCGACGACTTCGTCTGCCTGCGAGACGGCGAGAAGGTGGGCGAGGGACCGATCGCCTCGGTGACGCCGCCGGAGCTCGTGCGCATGATGGTCGGCCGACCGGTCGATCAGGTGTTCCCCAAGCGCGACGTGCCGATCGGCGACGTAGTGCTGAAGGTCGAGGGCCTCACCAACGCCACCGAATATGCCGATATCGGCTTTGATCTGCGCAAAGGGGAAATCCTCGGCCTCTACGGCCTCGTGGGCGCGGGGCGAACGGAGGCGATGCAGGGCCTCTTCGGCATCACGCCCACGACGCGAGGGCAAGTGCTCCTCAACGGTGCCCCGCTTGCGATCAATGCGCCGTCCGATGCGATCGCCGCCGGAATTTCCTACGTGCCGGAGGACCGGCAGGATCAGGGCGCGATCCTTTCGCTCGGGATCCGCGAGAACGTCACTCTCGCGGATATCTTTCGTCACGTCCGCGGCCTCTTCCTGTCGCGCGCCTCGGAGCTGGAGGAGACGCGCCGGCTCGGCCGGCGCCTCGCGGTGAAAGCGGCGAACTGGGAGCAGAAGGTCAGCGAGCTGTCCGGCGGCAATCAGCAGAAGGTCGTCATCGCCAAGTGGCTGGCGACAAAGCCGAAGGTGATCATCCTCGACGAGCCCACAAAAGGCATCGACATCGGCTCGAAGGCTGCCGTGCACGATTTCATCGGCGAGCTCGCGGAGGACGGCCTCGCGGTCGTCCTCATCTCCTCCGAGCTGCCGGAGGTCATGGGTCTCGCCGACCGTGTCATCGTCATGAAGGAAGGGCGCATCGTCGACGAATTTCGTCGGGGCGCGTGGAGCGCCGAAGGCATCGTGGGGGCGGCGACCGGCGCCCACAAGGAGGCGGCGTGAGCGCGCTGATGAAATATCGCGAGCTGATCCTCGCGATCGTCCTCCTGGTCGGGGTCGGCGCGATCGGAGCCTACCAGCCTGTCTTCCTTGAATGGGGGAACATCAGCGACCTCCTCACCGAGACTTCGGTGCTCTTCATGATGGCGCTGGCGCAGATGGTGGTCATCCTGACGCGCGGCATCGACCTTTCGGTCGCCGCCAATCTCGCGCTGTCGGGGATGATCGCGGCGCTGATCAGCCAATATCACCCCGAGACGCCGCTCGTCCTCATGATCGCGGCGGGCGTCGCCGTCGGACTGGTTCTCGGCCTCCTGAACGGCTCGCTGATCGCCTTCCTCGGGATCCCGCCGATCGTTGTCACGCTTGGCACGCTCGCCGTCTATCGCGGCATGATCATCATCATCGCCGGGGGAGATCAGGTGAACGCTTCCGAAATGGGCGAGGCCTTTCAGGCATTTCCCAAGACTGTTTTTCTTGGCCTGACGACGCCGGTATGGATTGCGCTCGTCGTCTCGATCCTCTTCTACGTCTTCCTCAACTACAGCCGGCCGGGACGGAGCCTTTATGCGGTCGGCGGCAATCCCGTCGCGGCGCGCTATTGCGGCATCGACAGGAGCAAACAGGAGCTGCTTGCCTACGCCATCTCCGGCGCAGTTTCGGGCCTCTGCGGCTATCTCTGGGTGGCGCGCTATGGCGTCGCCTATTCGGAGATCGCCAACGGCTTCGAGCTCACCGTCATCGCCGCCTGCGTGATCGGTGGTGTTTCGATCGGCGGCGGCGTCGGTACGGTGCCGGGCACCCTCCTTGGCGCGCTCTTCCTCGGCATCGTCATGACCGCGCTGCCGGTGCTCCAGATATCGCCGTTCTGGCAGATGGCGATCTCGGGCGCCGTGATCCTCGGCGCGGTGGTCATCAATGCGCGCGCCGAACAGCGTCCGGACAAGCTCATCCTGCCGGAGGCGCGGCGCCTTGGACGCGGGGCGAAGGCATGAACGCTCCCGTCGCGCCCGACAGCCGCTATGACGTCCTCGACGCGCCGCCGCGGCGGATCCGCGACGTCGTGCTCCGCTGGGAAGTCATCCTCGTGATCCTGCTCGTCGTCACGATCGTCGTGAACACGATGGTGTCGCCGTATTTCCTCGACGTGTTCAATCTCGCCGACGCGACATTCAACTTCTCGGAAAAGGCGATCATCGCGCTCGCGATGGCGCTTCTCATCCTGGTGCGCCAGATCGACCTCTCGGTCGCGGCGATGGTCGCGCTCGCGGCTATGGGGATTGGCTATGCGGCCGAGGCGGGATTTGGCCCGTTCGGACTGTTCGGTGTCGCGCTTCTCATCGGGCTGCTCTGCGGTGCGTTCAACGGCTTCCTCGTCACCTATGTCCGGCTGCCTTCGATCGTCGTCACCATCGGCACGATGTCGCTCTTCCGCGGCATCACGCAGGTGATCCTCGGCGATCAGGCGAAGACGAAATATCCCGCCGACTACCTCGAGCTCGGCCAGAGCTATTTCATCAAGATGAAGGAGACCGGCATTCCCTGGCTCTTGGTTCCGCCGGTGCCGCTCTCCTTCCTGATCTTCCTGGCACTCGCCGTCGTCTTCGGCGTCGTGCTGCACAAGACCGCCGTAGGACGCCAGCTCTTCGCGATCGGTTCAAATCCGGTGGCGGCGCGCTTCTCGGGCATCCCGGTGGCGCGATTGACGTTCCTGCTCTTCGTCCTCTCCGGCATTCTATCCGGCCTTGCCGCGGCGCTGCTCACGGCACGGCTCGGGTCGATGCGTTCCAATATCGCGTTCGGCTGGGAGCTCGACATCGTCACGGTGGTGATCCTTGGCGGCTTCTCGATCGCCGGTGGCGTCGGCTCGATCCTGGGGGTTGTGCTCGCCGTCTTCGTGCTCGGTCTCGTCACCTTCGGCATGTCGCTCAACAACATCCCCGGACAGGTGGTGAGCGTCTACATCGGAGCGCTGCTCATCGCCGTCATAGCAATCCCGCGGATCGCGGAGATCTTGCGCGGAGGGCGAGTGCGCTGATGGACTGCGGCGCGGGCTCAAACTGCGCCATGTCACATCTGTAAAAGGAGGCGCCGTTGAATTTCTTGAGCATCCTTACGGGCTGCTTCGCGACGCCAGTCGCCGAGAACCCAACCGTCGTCATGATGGAGGCGGCGTATCGTCATCACGGCATCAATGCCCGCTACATCAATTGCGACGTGCCACCTGAACGGCTTGGCGATGCGGTGCGCGGCGCACGTGCGATGGGATGGGCGGGATTCAATTGCTCGCTGCCCCACAAGGTCGCGGTGATCGACCATCTCGATGGGCTCGGCAAGTCGGCCGAGATCATGGGAGCGGTCAATTGTGCCGTCAGACACGGCGATCAATTCATTGGCGAAAACACTGACGGAAAGGGCTTCCTCAAATCTCTGACTGAGGTCATCGACCCAAGAGGAAAACGCGTCGTCCTGTTCGGCGCCGGCGGCGCGGCGCGCGCGATCGGCGTCGAGCTCGCTTTGGCCGGGGTCAAAGATATCGTCGTGCTGAACCGGAGCATCGGACGCGGCAAAGCGCTGGAAGAACTTCTCAGGGAGGAGACGCGGACATTGGCCACGTTCGTCGCCTGGGCGGGTCCATACGCCGTCCCGGAAGATATCGACATCGTCATCAATGCCACATCGATCGGCCTCTTCCCCGACATCACCGCCCAACCTGAGATCGTCCTCAACACGCTGACGCGTGGCATGGTGGTCGCCGACGTCATTCCCAACCCACCGCGCACGCTCTTCCTCCGCAACGCGGAAGCGCACGGCTGCACAGTGCTCGACGGTCTCGGCATGTTGATCAATCAGGGCGTGCTCGGCATCAAGTATTGGACCGGGATTGACGCCAACTCCGCAGTCATGCGTGCGGCGCTTGAAGAGGTCTTCGCCGAGTAGCGGTAGGTTCGACTTGGCATTCGCACGGGTCGCTTCTTCGAAGAGCGGAAGACCACCGCCCCGCTATGCAACCGCCGAACGAGTTCAGAAATCACGGTGCGGTAGACGCCCCGCCGGGCTTCGGTTTCGCGCCTAAACTGCCCGGTGAAGCGGTAGTCGAACGACTGGCTGCCGGTGATCGCATAGACCTCGCCGAAGGGTAGATAGGTCGCCCGCCACACGATCGAACGCAATAAGGACGACTGCCAGGGCCCGAAAGTAGACGTGGCGGCTCTCGGCTCGACTTCGCTTGAGCGCCAAGCGCGGTCATTGGTTCGACCTCACGCGCACAAAAGACCCGTATCGTTACAACAGCGCCGTCGATGCAACATTGGGCTTAAGTCGATGAATTAAGTTAACGGGGCGGAGTGGCCGACGAGCGTAGGCTGTCTCCTCCGTTCGGACAGCCGACGGCGCGGATTGCGTAGGGTTGGCGCCTCAGGTCCCGACAGCAAGGGACGGCGATGTCAGAACGCACGATCACGAAATCAAGACTTGGTCACGTCCAACATACGGTCGTGGGCGCTCGTCATCGGCAAGAGCGCGGACTTCAGCTCACGGTGAGCATTGCTACGTGGTCGGTTATCGCACTTGGGGTGGGCATGATGGCGGCGTGGTTGCTTCGCCCGGCCTGGGTCGAGGCGACAATACCCAGTGTTTTCGCGATGAAGTTCAATACGGCGCTTATGTTTGTGGGGAGCGGCGTCGGTCTCCTGACTGCGTCGCGAGGCTCGCGGCGACTCGCCTACAGTGCGGGTGGCTTGGTTCTAATCTTCTGCGGCATGACGCTCGTGGAGTACTTGACCGGCTTCAGTTTCGGCATCGACGATTTCTTGGTTTCGGATTTCATCGATCCGAAGAACGCATACCCCGGCAGGATGGCGCCTAACACGTCGGTGGCATTTGCGGTCTCCGGCCTTTTCATCGTCTGCATGGTCAATAGGAACCAATGGCTGCGGTCGTGGCGAGTCGGAGCAACGGAACTCCTGGCCCTCATCGTCTTCTCGCTTGGCACGGAAGGCATGACGGGTCACGTCCAAGGGATTGCGCTCGCCTATAGCTGGGGCAGCTATACCCACATGGCGGTGCTGACGGCCGCCGGCTTCATGGGCCTCGGCGCCGGGATGATGGCGCTCGCGTGGCATCGCCTGGATACGCGCGTCGCCCGGATACCGCTGTGGGTGCCGGGGCTCCTCTGCTATACGGTGCTCATCGCGGATCTGGCCACACCGCGAGGCGTCGCGATGGGCATCGCCTATGTTCCGCTAATCTTCTGCAGCTTGTGGTTCACCCGACCGAACACGGCGTTCGTATTCGCCGCACTCGCCACGCTCCTGACGATCATCGCCTACTTTGCAAAGGAACCGAACGGTGTCGCCATCTGGATCGTGGTCCTGAACCGCGCGCTGACGATTGGGGTGATCTGGTCCACAGCGACGCTGGTTTACATGCGCCGCAACACCGAGATCACCTTGCGCCGAGCCGAGTCGAATGCAGCGCGGCTGGCCAGCATCGTTGAATCTTCAGACGACGCCATCGTCAGCAACACCCTCGACGGCATCGTCGTCTCCTGGAATGCAGGCGCGGAGCGACTGTTCGGCTATGCCGCCGCCGAAATCATCGGCCAGCCACTAAGCGTGCTCTTTCCCGAAGCTTTGCTCACCGAAGAGCAATACATCATCGATCAGCTTCTCCGAGGAAACACAGTCGATCATTACGATACCGTTCGCCTGCATAAAGAAGGGCGGGCCATCGAAGTATCGCTCACCGTTTCGCCGATCCGCGACCGAACAGGACAGATCGTCGGAGCCTCGAAGATCGCGCGCGACGTTTCTGATCGCCGACGGATGGAGAGGGAACTCCGAGAGTTCAACAAGACCCTCGAGGAGAAGGTGGCGGAACGCACCGCCCAGCTATCGGCCGTCAACGAGGAGCTCGAAGAATTCGCCTACGTTGCTTCGCACGACTTGAAGGCGCCGCTGCGCGTCATCGACAACGCCTCCAAATGGCTGGAGGAGGATCTGCGGGAGCACCTTACGGACGAAACGCGGGAAAGCATGGTGTTGCTGCGCGGGCGTGTCGGTCGGATGGAGAAGCTGCTGGACGACCTTCTGGAATACTCGCGGATCGGGCGCTCAACGGATCACCGGAATACCGAAACGATTACCGGCGATGCGCTGATGGACAACATCCTCGCACTGCTTTCTCCGCCGGCGGGCTTCACGGTCAAAGTAAGTCCCGGCTTCGCCGATATCCAGGTAGGCCGGATGCCGCTGCAGCAGGTCCTGATGAATCTCATCAGCAACGCCATCAAGCATCACGACAAGAGCCACGGATGTATCGAGGTATCGGTAGAGGATGGCGAGCGATTTCGCACTTTCACGGTCAGCGACGACGGTCCCGGTATCTCACCGCAATTTCACGACCAGATTTTCAAGATGTTCCAGACCCTGAAGCCGAGGGATCAGGTGGAGGGCAGCGGAATGGGGCTGGCGATGGTCCGCAAGAACGTCGAGCTGTACGGCGGACTGCTCAACATGGAGTCTTCGGAAGGCAAGGGGAGCAGCTTCAGTTTTACGTGGCCCAAGGACCGGCAGGATAGACGCGAGGCGGCGTGAAATGAGGAAGGCAAAAGCAAGCAATCCGCTCAACATTCTATTGGTCGAGGATGACGATGGTGACGCCATGGCCATCCGCCGCGCCTTCAAGACAATGAAGATCGCCAACCAGATCGTGCGAGCAGTCGACGGCATTGACGCGATGGACATGCTGAAGGGAACGAATAGCAAAGCAAGGATTTCGCCTCCCTATATTCTCCTCGTCGATATAAACATGCCGAGAATGAACGGCATCCAGTTCATCGAAGCCGTGCGTGCCGACGAAGACCTGCAGCGTTCCATTGTCTTCGTGCTCACGACCTCCAAGCGCGACGCGGACAAGGTCGCCGCCTACAATCTCAACGTCGCCGGTTATATCGTCAAGGAGACTGCGGGGCAGGACTTTCTCAGTCTGACGAGCCTTGTAGAATCCTACTGGCACATTGTTGAAATGCCATCGTCGGCGGAATGACTCGCGAGGCCGAAAATACGCTGAGTATCCTGATCGCCGACGATGACGAGGGCGATCGGAAGCAAGTCAGGCGCGCTCTGAAACAGGCCGGAATTTCATGCGAATGCGTCGAGACAGCCAGCATCGAAGAGGCGCTCCAGGCCTGCGATAGCAAGATCTTCGATTGTGCCTTCGTTGACTACCAGATGCCGGGAGGCGATGGACTGAACTGCATCGCCGCCTTGCATGAGCGGCTTCCTTATATGTCCATCATCATGTCGACCGGCCAGGGAGACGAGGCGGTGGCGACCGAAGCGATGAAGCGCGGCGCCTCCGATTACATCGCCAAAGCGCGCATCAGCGCGGCCTCGGTCGCGCACGCCATCGAAAGCGCCCTTGAGAAGACGGCCTTGCTGCGGAAATCGGCTCAACAACAGGACGAACTGCGGAAGTACGCCGACGCACTCCAACAAGATTTCAAGGCGCTAGAAATCAGGGCGCACGAGGCCAGGATCGATCATCTTACGGGGCTTCCGGGCCGCCCGTTGTTCCTTGAGCAGGCCGCGATCCTAAGGGCCCACTGCGCACGCAACAATCTGGCGAGTGCAATGCTTTTCATCGACCTCGACGGCTTCAAGGCAGTCAACGATAGGTTCGGTCATAGTCATGGCGATGCGGTGCTGATACGGGCGGCCAAGATATTCCGCGCCGCGCTGCGGGATGCGGACATAATCGGGCGCGTAGGAGGCGACGAGTTTGTCGTGTGCCTGGCGGCCCCACCGTCGTCGATCGAGGAAATGGCAACAAGAATCGCCGAACGCATCGTTGAGAGATCGTTGGAAATCGGCAGCGGCATCGGATGCAGTGTCGGCATCGCGTTGCCGAGCAACGAAATCCAGAACATCGAAGCGACCATTCGGCGTGCCGACGAAGCCATGTATATGGCGAAAGAAAGCGGTAAAAACCGTTTCGCGATCTATGGGCGGTCGTAGCGAAATGGATTTGCCGGTCGCACAAGCCGCTGTGAAAATCCTGATCGCCGACGACGACGAAGGTGATCGAAAGCAGGTGATGCGCGCCCTGGTGCAGACTGGAATTTCATGTGAATGCACTGAGACGGCGAGCATCGAAGAGGCCCTTGAAGCCTGCAATAAAGAAGCCTTCGATTGCGCGATCATCGACTACCGGATGCCCGGGGGCGATGGCCTGAGCGGCATTGCCGCATTGCATGAGCGGCTTCCCTACATGTCCATCATCATCTCGACCGGCCAAGGGGACGAGATGGTCGCTACGAACGCGATGCGGCGTGGCGCCACGGACTACATCGCCAAAAAGCTCATCAGTGCGGAATCGATCGAGCGCGTCGTTGGCCGCGCAGTCGAGAAGGCCGCCCTGCAACACACGATAGCCGAACAACGAGACGCGTTGGAAACCTTCGGGCGTGTGCTGGTGCACGACCTTAAGGCTCCCATCTCTGCGATTGTTCTCTTCGCAGACATGATGGAGGACAAAATGGCGGACAGAGACCTCGATGGTGTCATGGACATCAACCGCGACGTCGCCAGCACTGCCGTTCGCATGAGCGTGCTTATCGATACGCTTCACGCTTATACTAAGGCGGAGGGAAAGTTG